>NZ_JACMYF010000048.1:0-1007 GCF_015351605.1 Pseudomonas sp. p50(2008) | reverse complement strand
CAAGAATGGTCTCGATGACCTTGTCCTTTTTCAACCCTTCGCCGGGTTTGGGTGGATTCTTGCCTTCGGGCTTGAAGTAATCTACATGGAAGCGCAGAACATTGCGGTCTTCGATCGCATGAGTGATGGTGTATTGGTGCAGGCAACGCTGGAACAAATCATCCGTGGTGCGGTAGCTGGCTTGCTGGCCTTCGATTTGTTGATAGTTGGCATTCTGCTCGAAAATGGGTGTGCCGGTGAAACCGAACAACTGGGCGTTGGGAAAAAACTCCTTAATAGCCTTGTGGTTTTCGCCGAATTGCGAGCGGTGGCATTCGTCAAAGATGAACACAATGCGCTGGTTGCGCAGTGGCTCCAACCGTTCCTTGTAGTTGCGCTTATTGGTGCCGTCGAGGGCTAACCCTAACTTTTGGATGGTGGTGACGATTACCTTGTCGGCGTAATCGTCTGACAGTAGGCGGCGCACCAACGTTTCGGTATTGGTGTTCTCCTCGACGCAGCCTTCCTGGAAACGGTTGAATTCCTCGCGTGTCTGACGGTCGAGATCTTTGCGGTCCACCACGAACAGGCATTTGTCGATGTCCGGGTTGTCCTTTAGCAGCGTGGAAGCCTTGAACGAGGTGAGCGTTTTGCCGCTGCCAGTGGTGTGCCAGATGTAACCATTGCCGCAGTTCTGGTGGATGCAGTCCACGATGGCCTTGACGGCATAGATCTGATAAGGCCGCATCATGAGTAACTTCTGCTCACTAGCCACCAACACCATGTAACGGCTGATCATCTGGCCCAAGGTGCACTTGGCCAAGAACTTCTCAGCGAAGCTATCCAGGTGCGTAACCTTCTTGTTGTCCTCGCTCGCGAACTGGTAAACAGGTAGGAAGCGTTCGTCAGCGTTGAAGCTGAAGTGACGTGCATTGTTATTGGCGAAGTACCAAGTGTCCGTGCGGTTGCTGACGATAAAAAGCTGGATAAAGCACAGCAACGTGGTGCCGTAGCCATTACCGGCACCA
>NZ_JACMYF010000047.1:0-1020 GCF_015351605.1 Pseudomonas sp. p50(2008) | reverse complement strand
CTTGCACCAGTTGCCGGTGGAGTCGTAACCCACAAGGATGTACCTGCATTTGCGGCCATCCTTTTCGCTTTTGATCCTGCCTGTAACAACCAGTCCTTCCAAGCCTGCAGCAACGAGCTGTCGGCTCAAATCTGTAATTTCCATCAATCGTGTGTAAGTCAGCTCGGCTATTAGCAGGCAGTCGTTCCCCCTCCATTGTTCTTCAGCCTGGGTCAGCAGGGCGATGTACAGCTGCAATGCTGCAATCGCGGTTGATCGAGACGCCTTGGCTTGGTTTGACCAGCCAAAGTCGCGCAGACCTCCCTCCTTAATCCATATCGCGGGCATCCGCACCCAAGGCAGCAATCTCATTTCCAAGCCCCCTGCATTCCGATGACGACGATAGCAGCGAACACTGCTAGTGACAGAACCAGCGGTACTAAGCGATCTGCGTTAGTAGCGAGGCGTTCCAATGCTTCTACTGCTTTGCGAAAACTGTTCATTAGCCAGATCTCAAATGACTTGTGATGTGGTCTTTATAACGATCTCGCACACCTCTCTCTAGAATAAGGTGATCAATAAATAAAAAAAATATTTTATAAAAGTCTTTAAAAACAAACTGTTAAGACGATTTATTAAAGTCTTTAGGATTCATCTATTGGTTCACGAAAGGCGAGTTTTTGACTGAAATTCCTAGAAAATTTCCTCTCATGCGCCATGGCGAGAAATTCTCGCATGCGAAAAAAAGCCCCTTCCGGGGCTTTGTTCATCCTACTTTGTACGCTCTCTACCCCCGCTTGGTGTCACGGGCTGCACTCGCTGTTTCTGCTCCAGGGCGCGCTCATTGGTTGCGCCATCCGCGATGGTTTTGAGTGTGTGCGGTTTCTGCAGGCGCATCACATCACGCTCTTTCTGCAGGCTCAAAGCGGTGGTTTTGTCGTAGCGCTTGGCAATGGCCGCTGGTAGTCCGGCAATAGCGTCGGTGTATACACGCGCCTCCAGCCGCGCCCGGCTGATCGCCACATAGAACAGGTTGAGCGA
>NZ_JACMYF010000046.1:0-1113 GCF_015351605.1 Pseudomonas sp. p50(2008) | reverse complement strand
GGCGGCGGCAAAAACTGAGTGCAACACCTGACCTTTCCGGTACGGTGCTGCCCCTATGTCTTATACCGAACTCAGCGTTGAAGAGCGCGCCACCATTCAAATCAGTCATGCCCAAGGCTTCAGCCTGCGTAGGATTGCCTGCTTGATCAACCGATCCCCTTCGACCATCAGCCGGGAGCTGCGCCGCAATCGAGATGTCTGTGGCGGCTACTCGGCCCACGCGGCCCAGCAGCAGATGCAGGCTCGCCGCCAGGTGTGTCGACCGAAGCGAAAGCTGTTGCGGGGTGGTGAGCGCTTCGAGTTGGTGGCGCATATGCTCCGTGAGCGTTTGTCTCCCGAGCAGATTGCCGGCAAGCTGCGCAGCATGAACATTCCCAGCCTCAGAGATGCCTACGTCTGTCGCGAGACGATCTATAACGCGATCTATGCCCTGCCGGTCGGTGAACTGCGCAAGGAGCTGATCATCTGCCTGCGGCAAAGCAAGACGACACGCCGACCGCGCTCTGGTGGTGTGGATCGGCGCGGCCAGATTCCCGAGATGGTCAGCATCCATGTGCGCCCACCGGAGATCGAAGACCGGCTAATGCCAGGGCATTGGGAAGGCGACTTGATCAAGGGCAAAGCCAACGCCTCGTGTGTAGGCACGCTGGTGGAGCGAACCAGTGGCTACCTGATGCTGGTGAAGATGAACGACGCGACGGCGACCTCGGCGATGGAAGGCTTCAGTGCAGCGCTCAATGGCATGCCGCTGGCGATGCGCAAGAGCATGACCTACGACCAGGGTCGAGAAATGGCGCGGCATGCTGAAATCACCCAGCAGACTGGGGTGGCGATTTACTTCTGCGACCCGCACAGCCCTTGGCAGCGCGGTAGCAACGAAAACATCAATGGCCTGATCCGCCAGTACCTGCCCAAAGGCACAGACCTGTCGGTACACAGCCAGGAAGAACTGAATGCCATCGCACTGCAACTGAACATGCGTCCGCGTAAGCGCTTCGACTTCAAATGCCCAATCGAAGTTATGGGCGAGGTGATGCAGAAGGCCATGGCTATGCGGCATGATGCTCCAGCTTCAATTCAATGACCGTGTTGCACTCAGCTCCTGCAACCGCC
>NZ_JACMYF010000045.1:0-1267 GCF_015351605.1 Pseudomonas sp. p50(2008) | reverse complement strand
GAACAGGCGCACGGCGTCTGCATGCGGAGTGGTAAAGAGGTCGGCGAACCGAAAGAAGTTTTCGCCGAGGCGAACATAGATCCGAGTTACTCGCCCGTTGTCGCGCTCGATCATCTTGAACGACTCGCAATCACCAGCGCGAACCCAGCCCGCAGGCGGCAGAACATTCAGCGCGTATTCAAACTGTTCACGATCGATCAGAACCGGCGCGGATTTAGCCGCGGCTTCGATCTGCTGCCACGCCTCATCCTCAGTGCAAACGATCATGTCGGGCTGTCCTTCCTTCAACTGATCGAGCGTGCGGCCGCTGCGTGTTACCCATTCGCCGCCGTCGAGCTGGACGGCGTACTCATGCACCCAGCCCGTGCCAGGCTGATAGAAAACATGGGAGGTGGTAGTGGTAGACATTGGTTCGCTCCTTCGAGATCCCCCGGGGCGGTTGCCGCCGCCTGGCCGGGGGGGTGGGTGAGTGTTTATGCTGCGTGGCGGATGCCGTGGGTGAATCGGCGGAAATCAGCGGTGGTCAGCCAATCCAAACGAGGCAGGCCATCTTCAATGGCGTCCTGCTGCGCTTTCGGCTCGACCTGGGCCAGCACTTCGGAATCAACATCCATGCCTTCAGGTTCTACACACAATCCAAGTACGTGAGTCATTTTGAAGCTCCTTCGCAGATTTCCCGGAGCGGTTGCCGCCGCTGGTTCCGGGTGTCGAAGCGGTATTGCTTCGACGGGTTTAGTATCTCAAACGGCCTTCGGATCGTCAACTATTTGTAAAATAATATTGTACAAATAGTTATTGCCATGCCGTGATTTATAAACTACAATGCTCCTATGAAAACGATCAAACAAACCGCTACTTACATGACGTGGGAACGCAAGCTGAGAGATCAGCGGGCAAAAGCGATCATCGCGGCGCGGGTCTTCCGGGTAGCCAACGGTCTATTGGGCGATGTTGAGCCGGTCGGCCAGGGTGTTAGCGAGTTGCGTATTCACTACGGCCCCGGCTACCGGGTTTATTTTCAGCAGCGTGGTAACGAGCTTGTATTGCTGCTGTGTGGTGGCGACAAAGGCAGCCAGGCCCGCGATATCGAAACCGCCAAACTGCTTGCCAGCCAGTGGAGTGAGGATGAATGAAAGAGCCAATCTATGACTATGATCCAGCGGCTGCGCTGGTCGATCCTGAAACCATCGCCCTGTTCATGGCCGATGCTTTTGAAACCGGTGACGCTGGCCATATCGCTAAAGCCCTCGGCGTAGTCGCTCGCGCC
>NZ_JACMYF010000044.1:0-1325 GCF_015351605.1 Pseudomonas sp. p50(2008) | reverse complement strand
GGGCGATTGCCAACCAACTTCGCGGCGCCATGAACGCGGACGACTTCCGCGACTACATGCTGGCATTTTTGTTCCTGCGATACCTATCCGATAATTACGAGACAGCTGCGAAAAAGGAGCTAGGGTCGGACTATCCTCAAAAGATCGATAGCTCGGTCTCTACGCCGCTGCAACGCTGGTATGAAAACAACCAGGAGGATGTGCCTGAGTTCGAAAAACAGATGCGCCGCAAGGTGCACTATGTGATCGAACCTCAATTCCTGTGGGGCAACGTTGCCGAGATGGCGCGCACGCAGGATGCGATGCTCCTGAACACCTTGCAAAGCGGCTTTGTTTACATCGAAAACGAGTCCTTCGCCAGCACCTTCCGTGGGCTGTTCTCAGAGATCAACCTAGCATCCGACAAGCTCGGCAAAACCTATCCTGAGCGCAATGCCTGCCTCTGCAAGATCATCGCCGAGATTGCCAAGGGTCTGACACAGTTCTCTACCGACAGCGACACCTTGGGAGACGCCTATGAGTACCTGATTGGCCAATTCGCGGCAGGCTCAGGCAAGAAGGCGGGGGAGTTCTACACGCCACAGCCCATTTCGAGCATCCTTTCCGCCATTGTCACTCTGGACAGTCAGGAACCGGCGACGGGACAGCGCGTGCATATGGATAGCGTGCTGGACTTTGCTTGCGGTTCCGGTTCTTTGTTGCTGAATATTCGCAAGCGAATGGGGCCGAACGGCATAGGTAAGATTCACGGCCAAGAAAAGAACATCACCACTTACAACCTAGCGCGCATGAACATGCTGCTGCACGGGATGAAAGATTCTGAGTTCGAGATATTCCATGGCGACACACTACTCAACGAGTGGGATATGCTGCGCGAAACTAATCCGGCCAAGATGCCGAGGTTTGATGCAGTAGTCGCCAACCCGCCCTTCAGCTATCGCTGGGATCCATCCGAGGCAATGGAGCAAGATATGCGCTTCAAGAACCACGGCTTGGCACCAAAGTCAGCTGCGGATTTTGCCTTCTTGTTGCACGGCTTCAATTTTCTAAAGCAGGACGGCGTAATGGCCATCATCCTGCCGCACGGAGTGCTGTTCAGGAGCGGTTCAGAAGCACGCATCCGCACCAAGCTGCTGAAAGACGGCCATATCGACACAGTGATCGGCCTGCCAGCGAGCCTGTTCTTTTCCACGGGCATCCCCGTGTGTATCTTGGTTTTGAAGAAGTGCAAGAAGCCAGACGATGTGTTGTTCATCATCGCCTCTGAGCACTTCGAGAAAGGTAAGAAGAAGAACCAACTACTGCCCGAGCACATCGACAAGATC
>NZ_JACMYF010000043.1:0-1333 GCF_015351605.1 Pseudomonas sp. p50(2008) | reverse complement strand
CGTGTGAGCAACGATAACGCCTTCTCCGAGGCTCTGTTCCGCACCTGCAAGTATGTGCCGAACTACCCCGTCAGTGGCTTCGCTGACCTATCAGCTGCCCAGCGTTGGGTGCACGGCTTCGTCCAGTGGTACAACTATGAGCACCGCCACAGTGCTATCCGCTTCGTGACGCCGATGCAGCGCCACACAGGAGAAGACAAAGCCATATTAGCCAAGAGACATGCGCTCAACCTTGCAGCCAGAGCTGCGCATCCTGAGCGCTGGAGTGGTGACACCCGCAACTGGCATCCTGTGACATTAGTATCGCTAAACCCAGAGCGCCGAGTAGTTAGGGAGGTAGAGAAAATAGCTGCATAAAAATCAAACAGGGCGACAGATACCTTGACAGTTACCGTAAGAGACATCTATTTTTACACCTGTCATTCATCCAACACAGTCATGGTAGCTAAGCTAGCACCCCACTAACAATATCGCTATCAGCACATACCGCACCCTGTTCGAACTAATGGATTGTGATGGACACACCAAATAACTCACTGCATGAGGCAACCCATGAAAAAGCAATTAAAAATAATTCTGCTCGCGTCCCACCTGGCTCTGTTTGGCGCGGGAGTTGGGCTAGGGATCTATATACTTCCGATTTTGTTAGCACAAGAAAACGCCACCATCGCCGAAATTGAAGAAGTGCAAAAGGTGGCAAAGTATAGCGGAGAGTTCAAGAAAGATCAGAAAGGCAGCGACTTCCTTCACTGGGCGAATGGACAACTTTTTGTTACGGATAACGAAATTGTATTTAAAGGTGATGTAGCACCTGGTCCAGACTACAAAATTTACCTGACAAAGAAACAAGCCACCGACAAAGAATCGTTTTTGGACATGAAGAAAGAAGCAATTCTGATTGGCGAATTGAAAAACTTCGGGAATTTCAAGAAAACCATTCCTGCAAGCGTCAACGTCAACGAGTTTACAACGGTCCAAATATGGTGCGAGCGTTTCTCTAAGTTCATCGGCTCCGCAAAATATCAGTAAACAAGCTTAAACTTGGATCTTGCCTGTTCACGAATAACATGCGCCTCATGCCAATGGAAATTAAAGTCTTGCCGGGCATGAGGCCTCCCCTCCACGTCTAGATTCTTGAAGTCAAAATTGACCTCAACCGACCCTCAGACACTGACTACGATGCCTGCATACCCTGAAGCGGTTCACCAGATGGGCTTGCGACAGAGATAAGTACGCGCCAACCTCAGATGCCGCTAAGGCTCTATACGCCGCCTTATCGGAATGGGTGGAATTTTGCGCGCGAGCGTCTAATGTTATCCAAGAGCGAGGGCTC
>NZ_JACMYF010000042.1:0-1363 GCF_015351605.1 Pseudomonas sp. p50(2008) | reverse complement strand
CCCGCGAACAGCTTTACCGCTCGTTCAGCGACAAGGGCAACCCTACGTTGAAAACCATGCTCGCAGTGATGCGCGCCGTTGGCCTGGATCTGACCACACGGCAACACGTCCACCCCTGATTTCTCGCACGCGAGAAAGGCGGCAACGTCACTCGACGCCGTCGCTCTTTACTTCTTGCCTCCAGGTTGAGCATATGGCGCGGCCATCTGCTTGACCTGCTCGGCTAACTCAGGCGGCAACCAGACCATGACCGGCACCAGTTCTTGCGCCTCGTGTTCCTCTAGGATGTTGCGAACCCGCTTCACGGCGGCATAGACCAACTGCCGCGACACGTCGGCCTGTCTCGCCAGATCTGCAGGGCGCTGGCCATCGACCAACACGGCCTTGGCCATCTCGACAGTACCGACAGCCAACCCGCGAAAGGCAGGGGATACTTTTTCCCATTGATCGGCGGTGTACTTTGGCTGCATTCATATTCTCCATGGGTGAAGCGCCCGGTGATCTACCAGGCGCTTTTAGCTTCTAGTGTGAGTGGGTTGCGTAAGCCTGTCTAACTTCCGGCCCGGCTCCTGCAGCGCTCAGGGTGACGCGCTGGACAATCATTTGATGCGTGAGGGTGGCCAGGCCCACAAACGTCCAATACCGGTCATTGCAACGCGCATAAATGCGCGTGAGGTTCCCGACCTCGAATTTTTCCAGCTTGAACGAAAAGTCTTTGCCGACAGCGGCGAAGTCCAGCACCTGCAGGCGGGTTAGCGCGTACTCATAGCGGGCTTCGCTGATCTCCTGGGGCTGCGTTCCTAGCGCGGCTTCCTGGGCCAGCAAGAACGATTCTTCATCGCCAAGAACAGCGCCGGGATGGCAGATATGCAACTCGGCCAGCATCAGCATTCTGCAGCGGGTTGCCCACTGGTTCGGGCCGATCTCGCGGGCATAGTCAATGATCGAAGGTTGGCCCGGTACATAGAAAACTTTGGACATGGCTGTATCTCCCTACCACATGAAACCGGGCGCACTTGGCGCCCGGCTGGTTGGTTATGCGGCCTGCTGAGTGCGCAGAGCCTGTGCCAGAACCCACAGGGCGCGATTCAATTTCACGTCCTGGTCAATGCCATTCACGGCGCGGGTAGTTGTCCGGCGTCCTTGCTTGTTGCGGCCACTCAAGCCGCCCTTGATGGTGTTTTCTTGTACGCGGTTGAAGGTCGTCCAGAGGTCGCTGCTCCTGTCCTCGCTGCGGCGTGCGCGCAGCAACTGCGAAGGGGTGACAGGCGCCGGGCCTTCGGATGGGTCGTAACGGTAGGCCAGTGCGGCCATGGCGAAGGCTTCTTGCTCTTCCGGGCGCAGTTGAATCTGTTTCATGCAG
>NZ_JACMYF010000041.1:0-1387 GCF_015351605.1 Pseudomonas sp. p50(2008) | reverse complement strand
TCGCCCTGATTATCAGTTGGCGTGCCCGAACCTGGCTCGTCAGTGACCTTGGTTTCCAAGGCGTTCTCACCCAGGGTCAGTTTTTCGTAGGTGTCTGCGCCGGTCACCGATTCCAGCTTGTTGACGAGGGTTGGTTGACCACCCAACGCGATGTCATCGGCTGCCGTGATGGTCGCTTGGCCAGTGATGCTGTTCGCTGGAACGGTAATCAACGTACCGTCCGTGAGCTTGAAAGTCAGCTCAGGATGGTTGGTCAAAGGCAGACCGGTGCTGGTGGTCAGGGTCACGGTGTAGGTGACCTGACCGCCTTCCGCGACGGTGGTTTTGTCTGCGGTCAGGGTCGCGACCACTTCACTCGGGGTGTCGCTGACGACCACCGAGCCCGGGTTGCCGATGACCAGATTTTCCAGCGCGGTGCCACCGGAGGTGACATTGCTAACGCCCAGCACAACGGTTTCGCCGTCTTTGTAGACGTCATCGCCTTGCGCGGTCAGCGAGTGCACTTTCGAGGTTTCGCCGGCGGCGAAGGTCACGGTCTGGCCGTTGCTCAACGTCACGGTCAGCGGCACCAACTGTGCCTTGTCGAGGGTAATGGTGAAGCTCGGTGCCTGGTTTTCCAGGACCGGACCGTTGCCAACGATGGAGATAGCGACTTTGTCGCCCTGATTGTCGGTTGGTGTGCCGGTA
Organism: Pseudomonas sp. p50(2008); assembly: GCF_015351605.1. Taxonomy (NCBI): domain Bacteria; kingdom Pseudomonadati; phylum Pseudomonadota; class Gammaproteobacteria; order Pseudomonadales; family Pseudomonadaceae; genus Pseudomonas; species Pseudomonas sp. p50(2008). The sequence continues at coordinate 700 of NZ_JACMYF010000041.1, read as the reverse complement.
CCTGGTTCGTCAGTAACGGTGGTTTCCAGCGAGTTCTGACCCAGGGTCAGCTGCTCGAAGTTGTCGGCACCGGTTACCGATTCCAGCTTGTTGACGATGGTCGGCTGACCGCCGACCAGAACATCGTCTGGCGCGGTGATGGTGAACGAACCCGAAGTGCTGTTCGCGGCAACGGTGACGACCGTGCCGTCAGTCAGGGTGAACGACAGCTCACCGTGATTGTTGATCGGCAAGCCGGCGGCGTTGGTCAGGGTCACGGTGTAGGTGATCTGCCCGCCTTCCGCCACGGTGGTTTTGTCGGCCGTCAGGGTCGCAACCACTTCACTCGGGGTGTCGCTAACGACCACTGAGCCTGGGTTGCCGATCACCAGGTTTTCCAGCGCGGTGCCACCGGAGGTGACATTGCTAACGCCCAGTTCGACGGTTTCGCCGTCTTTGTAGACGTCATCACCTTGCGCGGTCAGCGAGTGCACTTTGGAGGTTTCGCCAGCGGCGAAGGTCACGGTCTGGCCGTTGCTCAGGGTCACGGTCAGCGGCACCAACTGTGCCTTGTCCAGCGTGATGGTGAAGCTTGGCGCCTGGTTTTCCAGGACTGGACCGTTGCCGACGATGCTGATGTTGACCGCATCACCTTGACCCGATGGTTCGTCGGTGACAGTCGTTTCCAGCGAGTTCTGACCCAAGGTCAGCTGCTCGAAGT
>NZ_JACMYF010000040.1:0-1440 GCF_015351605.1 Pseudomonas sp. p50(2008) | reverse complement strand
AATTTGGCGCGTTCGAGCACATCAACAAACCTCGGGCGCACTCCGACTATTCAGACGATCACTTGATAGAGCTGTACCGGGCCAAGCGCTGGAAAGAGTTTTTCATCGGCATCATCAAGGCCCGCAAGAACATCATGATTTCTGCAGGCACCAACGCCGGTAAAACCACCTGGCTTAACGGAATGCTGCAGCACATTGATCCACATGAGCGGATTGTCACGATTGAAGACACCCGTGAGATCCGTATACCAGCCCGGAACGCGGTTCACCTGCTCTATTCACGCGGCGCCCAAGGCCGCGCCAAGGTGACGCCGTTCGACTTGCTTGAATCGATCCTCCGGCTGACGCCCGACCGGGCAATCATGGGCGAGATTCGCGGCGGTGAGGCATTCCCGTTTCTGGAATTGCTCAACACCGGTCACAGCGGCTCGCTGTCCTCGATACACGCGGACTCGCCGGAAATGATGTTTGACCGGTTGGCCTCAATGGCTGCCCGAGGTGGTGCGGATATGACCAAAAACCAACTGGTCGAGTATTCGCGGCAACTGATCGATGTAGTCATTCAGTGGGAATACGGCTTCGACGGCCGCCGCTACATTTCGGAGGTGCAATATGCAAAAGCTGCCTAAGTTCGCGGTAACGATGCTGGCTCTGGCTTGTACGGTCGGCCAGGCCTGGGCCGATGAGTCTGCCCCTATGCCTTTCTCTGAACTGGCGGCGAAGTGTGCACCGACAGTTCACCAGCAAACGCTGAAGTCCCTGATCGGTAATGAATCGACCTACAACCCCTATGCAATTGGGGTTGTAGGTGGACGGCTGGAGCGTCAGCCCCAGTCGTTGCGCGAGGCGGTGGCCACCGCTGAACGACTGGAGCGGGAGGGTCAGCGTTTCTCGGTGGGAATCGGCCAGCTCCTGGTCACCAACATGCGCGCCATGGGCATGACCTATGCCGAAGCCTTTGAGCCTTGCCAGAACCTCAAGGCAATCAGCGATCTCATGGTGAAGAACTACACCAAAGCGCTGACTTCGGGCGCTCAACCGCAAGAAGCGTTGCGTGATTCGTTTTCGATGTACTACAGCGGCAATCGCACCCGTGGATACCAGCCGGACAAGCCAGGCGATCCATCGTATGTGGCAAAGGTTGTTACCGGCGCTCTCAATCCCACTGCCACCGATCCAATTGTGCCAGCTGTAGAGGCGCTGGAAGGCGATGAGGCGATTGCCATGGCCGTTCCGTCGCAAGGGGCAAGCAAGGCACCTGTGCGCGCTCGTAGAGCCTCACAGCAACAAAGTGGCCCGTGGGTGATCGTGACCGACGAAAACGGCCAACAAGTGGCGCCAGTGCAGGCCGTGGCTTTCCAGAGTGCGCCTACTGGACAAGCTCAGACGCCAGAACAACCCAAGGTGCAGGTTCACCTAAACACCGATGTTCCTGAAAGC
>NZ_JACMYF010000004.1:0-660515 GCF_015351605.1 Pseudomonas sp. p50(2008) | reverse complement strand
GAACGGTGACAACCGTGCCGTCAGTCAGGGTGAACGACAGTTCACCGTGATTGTTGATCGGCAAGCCGGCGGCGTTGGTCAGGGTCACGGTGTAAGTGATCTGACCGCCTTCCGCGACGGTGGTTTTATCGGCGGTCAGGGTCGCAACCACTTCGCTCGGGGTGTCACTAACGACTACCGAACCTGGGTTACCAATCACCAGATTTTCCAGCGCGGTGCCACCGGAGGTGACATTGCTAACGCCCAGCACAACGGTTTCGCCGTCTTTGTAGACGTCATCACCTTGTGCGGTCAGCGAGTGCACTTTCGAGGTTTCGCCGGCGGCGAAGGTCACGGTCTGGCCGTTGCTCAACGTCACGGTCAGCGGCACCAACTGTGCCTTGTCCAGCGTGATGGTGAAGCTCGGTGCCTGGTTTTCCAGGACCGGACCATTGCCAACAATGCTGATGTTGACCGGATCATTTTGACCCGATGGTTCGTCAGTAACGGTGGTTTTCAGCGAGTTCTGACCCAAGGTCAGTTGCTCGAAGTTGCCCGCACCTTCGACACTTTCCAGTTTGTTAACGATCGTCGGTTGACCACCGACCAGGATGTCATCCGGGGCGGTAATGGTGAACGAACCGGAAGTACCGTTAGCTGGGACGGTGACAACCGTGCCGTCAGTCAGGGTGAACGACAGTTCACCGTGGTTATTGATCGGCAAGCCGGCGGCGTTGGTCAGGGTCACGGTGTAAGTGATCTGCCCACCTTCATTCACGGTGGTTTTATCCGCCGTCAGGGTCGCAACCACTTCGCTGAGCGTATCGCCGATAACCACAGTCGCCGGATTACCCAGGACCAGATTCTCCAGCGCCTTGCCATTGGCAGTCGCGCCGCTAACGCCCAGCTCAACGCTGCTGCCGTCTTTATAAACGTCGTCGCCTTGAGCAGGCAGGGCGTAAGTGGTCTGCAATGCACCCGCAGAGATGACCACGGTTTGGCCATTGCTCAAGGTCACGGTCAAGTCGTGATCAAGTTTTTGATCGACCTTGATGGTGAAGGTCGGTGCTGCGTTTTCCAGCACGTCGCCAGCGCTTTCGATGGTGACGGTGACCTTGTCGCCTTCACCAGCCGGTTGATCAGTGACGGTGGTGGTCAGGGTTTGCTGATCAAGCGTCAGCTGTTCAAACTTCTCACCGCCGGTAACAGACTCCAGCTTGTTGACCAGCGAAGGCTGGCCGCCAGTGAATATGTCGTTGACCGTTGCGATGGTGGCCGAGCCGCTGGTGCCATTGGCTGGAACCGTGATAGTCGTGCCATCGGTGAGCTTGAAGGTCAGCTCGCCGTGGTTGTTGATCGGCAAGCCTGCAGTGTTGGTCAGGGTCACGGTATAGGTGACCTGGCCACCCTCAACGACCGAGGTCTTGTCGACGGTCAGTGTCGCGATCACCTCGCTGGTGGTATCGCCAATGGTCACTTCGGCTTCTTTGCCGATCACCAGGTTCTCGAAGGATTTCCCTTCTACCGCTGCATCCGTGATGCCCAGCTTGATGGTCTCGCCATCTTTGTAAACGTCGTCGCCCTGAGCAGGCAGCGTGTAATTGGTTTCTGTAGCACCTGCCGCGATGGTTACCGTCTGGCCGTTGCTCAGCGTTACCGTCAGATCGTGATCGAGTTTCTGATCAACTTTGATGGTAAAGGTCGGTGCTGCGTTTTCCAGTACGTCGCCAGCGCTTTCGATGGTCACGGTGACAGTATCGATGCGGTCGGTAATGGTCGTAACAGCAGGCGTGGTGCTCGGCACCAGGTTCTCAAAATTGCCGCCAGTCGCGCCGGTGATCGTGGTGCTGACAGTGCTGCCGTTCACATAAACGTCATTCGCCGGGGTCTCGACCACGACAGTGCCAGTGGTCTGGCCAGCGCCAATGGTAATGACCGAGCCGTTGCTCAAGGTCACGGTCACCGGCGTGCCGGCTGGGTTGGTCAAAGTCGCGGTGTAAGTGATCGGACCGCCTTCAACCACGGTTCCGGTTGAGGTAAGGGTCAGGCCGGTCGTGTCCTGCGAATCGGTGATGGTTGTTACTGCAGGCGTAGTGCTCGGCACCAGATTTTCAAAATTGCCGCCAGTCGCGCCGGTGATCGTGGTGCTGACAGTGCTGCCGTTCACATAAACGTCATTCGCCGGAGTCTCGACCACGACGGTGCCAGTGGTCTGGCCAGCGCCGATGGTGATGACTGAGCCATTGCTCAAGGTCACGGTCACCGGAGTGCCGGCAGGGTTGGTCAGGGTCGCGGTGTAGGTGATCGGGCCGCCTTCAACGACAGTACCGGTCGACGTAAGGGTCAGGCCCGTTGCGTCCTGCGAATCGGTAATGGTCGTAACAGCAGGCGTGGTGCTCGGCACCAGATTCTCAAAATTGCCGCCAGTCGCGCCCGTAATCGTGGTGCTGACGGTGCTGCCATTTACATAAACGTCATTCGCCGGCGTCTCGACCACGACGGTGCCAGTGGTCTGGCCAGCGCCGATGGTGATGACCGAGCCGTTGCTCAAGGTCACAGTCACCGGAGTGCCAGCAGGGTTGGTCAGGGTTGCGGTGTAGGTGATCGGACCGCCTTCAACCACGGTTCCGGTCGAAGTAAGCGTCAGGCCCGTTGCGTCCTGCGAATCGGTAATGGTCGTAACAGCAGGCGTGGTGCTCGGCACCAGATTCTCAAAATTGCCGCCAGTCGCACCGGTGATCGTGGTGCTGACAGTGCTGCCGTTTACATAAACATCATTGGCCGGAGTCTCGACCACGACGGTGCCGGTGGTCTGGCCAGCGCCGATGGTGATGACTGAGCCATTGCTCAAGGTCACGGTCACCGGCGTGCCGGCAGGGTTGGTCAGGGTCGCGGTGTAAGTGATCGGGCCGCCCTCAACCACAGTACCGGTCGAAGTGAGGGTCAGGCCCGTTGCGTCCTGCGAATCGGTAATGGTCGTAACAGCAGGCGTGGTGCTCGGCACCAGATTCTCAAAATTGCCGCCAGTCGCACCAGTGATCGTGGTGCTGACAGTGCTGCCATTTACATAAACGTCATTGGCCGGGGTCTCGACCACGACGGTGCCAGTGGTCTGGCCAGCGCCGATGGTGATGACCGAGCCGTTGCTCAAGGTCACAGTCACCGGAGTGCCAGCAGGGTTGGTCAGGGTTGCGGTGTAAGTGATCGGACCGCCTTCAACCACGGTTCCGGTCGACGTAAGGGTCAGGCCCGTTGCGTCCTGCGAATCGGTAATGGTCGTAACAGCAGGCGTGGTGCTCGGCACCAGGTTTTCAAAGTTGCCGCCAGTCGCACCGGTGATCGTGGTGCTGACGGTGCTGCCATTTACATAAACGTCATTGGCCGGCGTCTCGACCACGACGGTGCCAGTGGTCTGGCCAGCGCCGATGGTGATGACCGAGCCGTTGCTCAAGGTCACAGTCACCGGAGTGCCAGCAGGGTTGGTCAGGGTCGCGGTGTAGGTGATCGGGCCGCCTTCAACGACAGTCGAACCTGCAGTGAGTGTGACGGTAGTGGTATCGACCGAGTCGGTGATCGTGGTAACAGCAGGCGTAGTGCTCGGCACCAGATTTTCAAAATTGCCGCCAGTCGCACCGGTGATCGTGGTGCTGACGGTGCTGCCATTTACATAAACGTCATTGGCCGGCGTCTCGACCACGACGGTGCCAGTGGTCTGGCCAGCGCCGATGGTGATGACCGAGCCGTTGCTCAAGGTCACAGTCACCGGAGTGCCAGCAGGGTTGGTCAGGGTCGCGGTGTAAGTGATCGGTCCGCCTTCAACCACGGTTCCGGTCGAAGTAAGCGTCAGGCCGGTTGTGTCCTGCGAATCGGTAATGGTCGTAACAGCAGGCGTGGTGCTCGGCACCAGGTTCTCAAAATTGCCGCCAGTCGCGCCGGTGATCGTGGTGCTGACAGTGCTGCCGTTCACATAAACGTCATTCGCCGGGGTCTCGACCACGACGGTGCCAGTGGTCTGGCCAGCGCCAATGGTAATGACCGAGCCGTTGCTCAAGGTCACAGTCACCGGAGTGCCAGCAGGGTTGGTCAGGGTCGCGGTGTAGGTGATCGGGCCGCCTTCAACCACAGTGCCGGTTGAAGTGAGAGTCAGGCCGGTCGTGTCTTGCGAATCGGTGATCGTGGTGACCGCTGGCGTGGTGCTCGGCACCAGATTTTCAAAATTGCCGCCAGTCGCGCCGGTGATCGTGGTGCTGACAGTGCTGCCGTTCACATAAACGTCATTCGCCGGAGTCTCGACCACGACGGTGCCGGTGGTCTGGCCAGCGCCGATGGTGATGACCGAGCCGTTGCTCAAGGTCACGGTCACCGGCGTCTGGGCCGGGTTGGTCAGGGACGCGGTGTAGGTAATCGGGCCGCCTTCAACAACAGTCGGGCCGGCGGTCAGCGTGACGGTGGTGGTATCGACGGTGTCAGTGACCTGGGTTACCGCTGGAGCGGTCGGAGGTACCACTGTCATCCCGCCGCCGGTAGTGCCGGTGACGGTGACTTCGATTTGGCTCGGGTCGTTATAAACAGTGTCGTTGGGCGCGAGTGGCACATTTACGGTGCCAGTGGTTTGTCCCGCAGCAACGATGATGACCGCACCATTGGACAGCGTAATGGTCAGGTCACTCAGAGGCGCCTGGCTCAGGTTCGCGGTGTAGACCAGTACGCCGCCAGCCTCGGTAATGGTCGGGGTTGCGCTGAGGCTCAGCGTCGAGGTGAGGGGGGCGTCGACAATCGCGTTGTTGTTCGTGTTCTGGGTGTTAGTGGTCAGGGGCACAGCGCCGAAACCCGCGGTTGGGAAGCCAACGGTCGGGTCGACCCGGCCAGCCGTTGCATCGAGCATCACGAAGCTATGACCACCGCCCGCTGCGCCGCCTTGGCCTGAGGCTGTCGGGCCGGCTGCGGTGGCTTCGAGGTCTTTAGTCGGGTCAGCGCCGGCGACGATGGCCTGCTGCAGTTCTTCAACCGATGGCGCTGCTTGTGCGGTGGCTTCTGCCAGGTCGGTGCTGGAGTCCGGAGCGCTGCCGCTCCATTGAGTGTCGCGGCCCAGGTCCAGGGTCCGGCCGTCGGCCAGTTCGAGCGTGACAGCGCCTGCCACACCTGTGTCTACCTGGTCGCCAACAAACAGCCGGTCGCCTTCAACGAGTACACGACGGATGCCCTCTGGGGACACCACGAAAACTTGACCAACAATGCTTTTGACGATGGCAACAACACTGCTCATTGAAGACTCTCCGGGTGTCACGTTCAGTAGACTTCCATGGACCTGAAGGCATTGTTGCCAATCAGTCTGGACGCTCTTTCCTACAATAATAGTTACTACTTTGACGCTTTTTTGCGTCAATATTCTGGCTATATTTTTTGGCTATAAACTATATGCCAAACTATTGACCATGTGGCTGCCATCCTAAACAATCGCCCCAGTAATGTCACATTGATATTCGGCAGTCGAAGGGGGTCGAACCGTGTGATCCAGTACCCATTTTGTACTTTCCGACAAACGGTCGTTTGTCTGCTCAGGATTCGCTGTGGTTGCAGGTTTTGCAGTGATTCAGGACAACAAAATGGCAAATATTCAAACTGCGGATTTCCGTGGATCCGGTCCCGGGCATTTTCCCCGGTCGCACGTTTCGCATCATTTTGATCGGGGATGGACGTTGACGATTGCACGCAGATTCTCAGTCGCGGCGCATGTCGTTCATGTGCGCTGAACGAAGTTTTCGCCGGGTATGCGGCGTGTCTCGCAGCCATGTGTCAACAAACCGTGATCTGCGTGGATCAGAAACATTCAGTTATTTACTCAATACCGAATCAAGGCGACCATGGGCGAGTTGCTCAAGAGCCAGGGAGTGGTCGCACCGTTGGCATCCGTCGTGCAGAACGACGTGAAGCCAAAGGTCTAACTGCCCGGTATGAATTGAGCAGAACCTTTATTGTTCAATCGTCAGCCAAGAGTGCCGAGCGTGGAATCAGAAGTCAGTCGAGTTCATCTCATCCATGATCCACGCGCGTTGCATGACGATCCGCTGCTGGACGGTCTGCTAGCCCTTTGCACGCTGCATCAAAAGCCAGCCAGCGCTGCGATGTTGACCACCGGTTTGCCATTGCCAAAGCAGCGGCTGAGCGTCGAGTTGCTGCCACGTGCCGCCGCTCGCGCAGGTCTGCAAGGGCGGGTACTGGTGCGCAAACTCGAGCAGATTCCAGAAATTGCGATGCCGGCGTTACTGCTGCTCAAGGATGGTCGCAGCGCAGTGTTGCTTGGCTGGCAAGGTGAAGACCAGGCCCGTCTACTGCTCAGCGAAAGTGACGGTGGCGAAAGCCTCGTCAGTCGCGAGTTGCTGGCCGACGACTACATTGGCAAAGTCTTCTTCGCACAGCCTCAGCATAAATTCGACGTCAATCACGGCACGCTGATCCCGCGCGCACGGTCGTGGTTCCGTGACACCCTCAAGCGCTCGCGCTGGCTGTATGCCGACGCCATCGCTGCCAGTTTCCTGATCAACATCATCGCCATGGCCGCGCCATTGTTCGTGATGAACGTCTATGACCGCGTGGTGCCCAACCAGGCCGAATCGACCCTGTGGGTCTTGGCCATCGGTATCACCGGCGCTTATTTTTTCGACCTGATCCTCAAAAGCCTGCGCAGTCTGTGCCTGGACCTGGCCGGGAAGAAAACCGACCTGATCATTTCGGCGACGCTGTTCGAGCGCATCGTCGGCATGTCGATGAAGTACCGCCCGGCCCGGGTCGGCAGCTTTGCCCAGAACATCCATGAGTTTCAGAGCCTGCGCGATTTCCTCGCGTCGCTGACTCTCACCAGCCTGATCGACTTGCCGTTTACGCTCCTGATCTTCCTGGTCATCGCGATCCTCGGCGGGCATCTGGTATGGATTCCGATGTTGGCGTTCCCGATTGCCCTGTTGATTGGCTACGCGCTGCAGAAGCCGCTGGTAGCCACCATGGAGCGCACCATGGCCCTGGGCGCCGAGCGTCAGTCGAGTCTGATCGAAACACTTGCCGGCCTCGACGCGGTAAAGGTCAACAACGCCGAGAGCGAGCGCCAGTATCAGTGGGAGCAGACCATCGGCACCCTCAGCCGCCTCGAGTTGCGGGTAAAAATGCTGTCCGGCCTGGCGATGAACATCACCTTGCTGATTCAGCAATTGGCCGGTGTGATCATGATCGTCTTCGGCGTGTACCAGATCATCGCCGGTAACTTGAGCATGGGCGGCCTGATCGCCTGTTACATGCTCAGCGGCCGCGCACTCAGCCCGCTGGCGTCGTTGTCCGGCCTGCTGACCCGCTATCAGCAAGCCCGGGTCACCATGACCTCGGTCGACCAGATGATGGAGTTGCCGCAGGAGCGCAATTTTGAAGAGCGCCCGCTGAGCCGCAAGGTCCTGCAAGGTGGCATCGAATGCCGTCAGATGAACTTCACCTACCCGGATCAGCAGAATCCGGCGCTCAAAAACATCAACCTGATCATCAAGCCCGGCGAAAAAATCGGCATCATCGGTCGCAGTGGCTCGGGTAAAAGTTCGCTCGCCAAACTGGTCGTGGGCCTTTATCAGCCGGACGAAGGCGCGTTGTTGGTGGATGGCGTCGACATTCGTCAGATAGACGTCAGCGAACTGCGACACAACATCGGCTACGTGCCTCAGGACATCCAGCTGCTCGCCGGCAGCCTGCGCGACAACCTGGTCTCGGGTGCGCGTTACGTCGAGGACGAAATGGTGCTGCAAGCCGCTGAACTGGCCGGCGTGCACGAATTCGCCCGTCTGCACCCGCAAGGCTACGAGCTTCAGGTGGGCGAGCGTGGGCAGAACCTGTCCGGCGGTCAGCGCCAGAACGTCGCGCTGGCCCGTGCACTCTTGCTCAACCCGCCGATCCTGCTGCTCGACGAACCGACCAGCGCCATGGATAACACCGGTGAAGAACGCCTCAAGCAACGCCTCGCTGCAGTGATTGAAAACAAGACCGTCGTACTGGTGACGCACCGTGCGTCGCTGTTGTCTCTGGTCGATCGCCTGATCGTCATCGACCGTGGACAGATACTCGCCGATGGCCCGAAAGCTGTGGTGATGGAAGCATTGAAAAAGGGGCAGATCAGTGTTGCTTAAGTCCGGGGTCAAAGGTTCCATTCGCCGTTATTTCAAGGGCACCGATTCACTGCATGGCCAGCCACTTCCCGAGGTCAATAAAGCCCTCATTGAAGACGCGCCACGGGTGGTGCGGCTGACAATCTGGGCAATCATCGGCTTCTTTCTGTTCCTGATGCTGTGGGCCAACTTTGCGGTGATCGATGAAGTCACCAAGGGCGACGGCAAGGCGATCCCGTCGTCGAAGATCCAGAAAATCCAGAACCTTGAAGGCGGTATCGTCTCTGAGCTGTTCGTCTCGGAAGGGCAGATTGTTGAGGCGGGTGCGCCGCTGATTCGCCTGGACGACACCCGCTTCGCATCCAACGTGGGCGAGACCGAAGCCGATCGGCTTTCGATGTTGCTGCGAGTGGAGCGCCTGAGCGCCGAAGTGGACGACCGTCCGCTGAATTTCCCCGCTGACGTGCTGAAAGCCGTTCCTGGCCAGGCCGCCAGCGAAGAGTCGCTGTACATCAGCCGCCGTCAGCAATTGCGCGATGAAATCGGTGGGTTGCAGGAGCAGTTGATCCAGCGTCAGCAGGAATTGCGCGAGTTCACCTCCAAGCAGTCCCAGTACCGCAACGGCCTGGCCTTGCAGCGCCAGGAGATCAACATGTCCGAGCCGTTGGTGGCTCAGGGCGCGGTATCGCCAGTCGAAGTGTTGCGCCTCAAGCGCGCCGAAGTTGAAACCCGTGGACAGCTCGACGCCACCACCCTGGCGATCCCGCGGGCAGAATCGGCGATCAAGGAAGTGGCGCGCAAGATCGACGAAACCCGTGGCAAATTCCGCAGTGAAGCGCTGACTCAGCTCAATGAAGCACGCACCGACCTGAACAAGGCCCAGGCCACCGGCAGCGCACTGTCTGACCGTGTCAGCCGGACCCTGGTGACATCGCCCGTGCGTGGCATCGTCAACAAGTTGCTGGTGAATACCATCGGTGGCGTGATCCAGCCGGGCAGTGATCTGGTCGAAATCGTACCTCTGGACGACACCTTGCTGGTGGAAGCAAAGATTCGTCCGCAAGACATCGCTTTCCTGCACCCAGGGCAAGAGGCGACGGTGAAATTCACCGCGTATGACTACACCATCTATGGCGGGTTGAAGGCCAAGCTCGAGCAAATCGGTGCGGACACCATCACCGATGAAGACAAGAAAACCACCTACTACGTCATCAAGCTGCGTACCGATCGCAGCCATTTGGGGACGGATGAGAAGCCGTTGCTGATCATTCCGGGGATGGTGGCTTCGGTGGATATCATTACCGGCAAGAAGACGGTTCTCAGCTATTTGCTGAAGCCGATTATCCGGGCGCGGGCTGAGGCTTTGCACGAGCGGTAGTCTTCGGTCGGGCTGATGGCCTCATCGCGAGCAAGCTTTGCACCCACGGGCGACACTTTTCCCTGAAGGAGCAAGTTCGCTCCCTCAGGGTGTCGAGTAGTACACAGAACCGGCCTCCGCTGAGGCCTCCGTGGGAGCAAGACTTGCCCGCGAAGGGGGCAGACCTGCCTTTACATCAGGCACGAGATGTTTGCTAGCATTGCGTCAGCATCAATCCTGATCACTGAAGAGTGCCTGACATGCAGCTCCCGGACATGAACCTTCTGGTCGCCCTCGACGCGCTGCTCGACGAGGGCAGTGTGGTGGGTGCTGCGCGGCGGATGAATTTGAGCCCGGCGGCGATGAGCCGGACCCTGACGCGCATTCGTGAAGCCATTGGTGATCCGATTCTGGTGCGTGCCGGTCGTGGTCTGGTGCCGACCCCCAAGGCGCTGGCGTTGCGCGAGCAGGTGCGCGATGTCGTGGAGCAAGCGTCGCTGCTGTTTCGCTCCGCCGATGACGTGGATCTGGGCAGCTTGCGCCGGCGTTTCAGCATTCGGGCCAACGATTTTTTCGTGGGCGTCTATGGCGGCAAGCTGTTTGACACCATGGAGCGCCAGGCCCCGCAGTGTGAATTGCGCTTTGTCCCCGAGGGCGATGGGGACGACGAAGCTTTGCGCGAAGGCCGCATCGACTTGAGTGTCAGCAACAACCGCCCAGTGATGCCAGAGGTGAAGGTGCAGAACCTCTTCGCCACTCACTTTGTCGGACTCGTGCGCGAGGATCATCCGCTGTTCGAAGAAGAAATTACCGCCGAACGCTATGCCGGGTTTTCCCATATCAGCATGTCTCGTCGCGGAATAGCGCGCGGTCCCATCGATACGGCGCTCAATGCCTTGGGGCTGGAGCGCCGGGTGGCCGTGATTGCGCCGAGTTTTCATGCGGCGATGTTTGCGTTGCCTGATTCCGATTTGATCCTGCCGGTGCCCAAGGAGGCGCTGTTGAGCGTCCGTCGGCTGGGCCTGAAGCTGCGATCGTTCACCCTGCCGATTCCGCTGCCGACCATCATGCTGACCCAGGCCTGGCACCCGCGATTTGACAAGGACCCGGCACATCGCTGGATGCGCGAAACCTTGAAGTCCTGCTGCGACGAAACGTGGCTGGCTGCGCAACCTGCTTGAGATTTATCCCCGATCCTGTAGGAGTGAGCCTGCTCGCGATAGCGGTCTATCAGTCACCTCCATGCTGTCAGGGGCCATCGCTATCGCGTGCAGACTCGCTCCCTCAAGGACCCCAGGATCTGGACAACCATTACTGCACCAAACGCACTTATAACCTGCCGATAAGTTGATTTTCGTCAGCACTCACACTTCTTAAAATGCTCCGGTATTCAATCCCGGAGCCTGCAGTACATGACTTCCCTCACGGTCTCGGCACCGCTTGCCACGGCCGCTGCCTCGCCGCCGGTGTTCGGTCCGCGAATCATCATTGGCCTCGTTGGCGTGCTGATTGCCGTGCTGGTATCTGGCCTCAACGAGATGGTCACCAAAGTGGCCCTGGCCGACATTCGTGGCGCGATGGGCATCGGCTATGACGAAGGCACCTGGCTGGTCGCCAGTTACACCGCGACCTCGGTGGCGGCCATGGCGTTCGCCCCCTGGTGTTCAGTCACGTTTTCCCTGCGGCGGTTCACCCTCTGCGCCATCAGCGTTTTCACTCTCTTGGGCGTGCTCTGCCCATTGGCCCCCAATTACGAAAGCCTGCTGGTGATGCGCACGTTGCAGGGCCTGGCGGGTGGCGCGTTGCCGCCAATGTTGATGACCGTTGCGCTGCGCTTTTTACCCGCCAACGTGAAGCTGTACGGCCTGGCGGATTATGCCCTGACGGCGACATTCGGCCCTGGCCTGGGTACGCCGCTGGCCGGGCTATGGACCGAGTATGTGAGCTGGCACTGGACGTTCTGGCAAATCATCGCGCCGTGTCTGCTGGCAATGCTGGCGGTGGCGTACGGCTTGCCCCAGGACCCGCTGCGCCTGGAGCGTTTCAAGCAATTCAACTGGCGCGGCTTGCTCCTGGGTTTTCCCGCAATCTGCATGCTGGTGATCGGGATCCTGCAAGGCAATCGGCTGGACTGGTTCGAGTCGAGCCTGATCTGTGCATTGCTCGGTGGCGGGTCACTGCTGCTGGTGCTGTTTCTGATCAATGAATGGTCGCAGCCGATTCCTTTTTTCAAGATGCAAATGCTCGGCATCCGCAACCTGTCATTCGCCTTGCTGACCCTTGCCGGCGTTTTGGTGGTGCTGCTGGCGGTCATCATCATTCCGTCCAGCTATCTGGCGCAGGTGCAGGGTTACCGCCCGGTGCAGACCGCCCCGATCACGTTGCTGGCAGCGCTGCCCCAGTTGATCGCACTGCCTTTGGTGGCGGCGCTATGTAATTTGCGCCGGGTTGATTGTCGCTGGGTGCTGGGCATTGGCCTGAGCATGCTGGCGCTGTCCTGCGTGGGCGGTTCGCAGCTGACTTCCGTGTGGATTCGCGATGATTTCTACGTGCTGCAACTGCTGCAGATCTTCGGCCAGCCCATGGCTGTTTTACCGCTGTTGATGCTTTCCACCGGCAGCATCAGTCCAATGGAAGGGCCCTACGCTTCGGCCTGGTTCAACACCGTGAAAGGCCTGTCGGCGGTGATCGCAACCGGTGTGATCGAGGCGCTGACCACCGCACGGCTGCATTTTCACTCGACGATGCTGGTCGATCGCCTCGGCAACTCTCCTTGGGTGGACGGCGATAGTGAGGGGCTTGCTCACAGGCTGCACGAACAGGCCGTGGTGCTGACCGCATCGGATCTTTACCTGTGCATGGCTGGCGTTGCACTCGCGATGATCCTGTTGATTTTCTGGCTGCCGACGCGGGTTTATCCGCCCCGTGCGCCGATCTGAATGCTCCACTGAAACAGAAGGTTTTTATGACAACTCAATCCAGAAAAAAAGTGGCCATTGGCGTCGCCGCGGTGGTCGCCGTTGGCGTGTTGATCTGCGTGTTGGTGCCCGGTCTTTTCGGCAAGCGCACGCAGCAGAGCACCAATGACGCCTTTGTCTCGGCGGACTTCACCCTTGTGGCGCCTCGCGTTGCCGGGTTCATCAAGGAAGTGCTGGTGGAAGACAACCAGCAGGTCAAGGCCGGGCAGTTGCTGGCGCTGATTGACGACCGGGATTTGCGCGCCGCTGCGCAGGCCGCCGATGCCGAAACACTGGTCGCCCGGGCTCAGTTGCAAAACGCCCGAGCGACGCTGGAGCGTCAGACGTCGGTGATCGCTCAGGCACAAGCGACTGTCGTCTCTGCCAAGGCTGAAATGGCTTTCGCCGATCATGAATTGAACCGCTACAACCACCTCGCCGGTGTGGGCGCTGGCACGGTGCAAAACGCTCAGCAAGCCCGGACCCGTATCGATCAGGCCACCGCGCGGTTGGCCAATGCGACTGCGGTATTGGCGGCGGAACGCAAGCAAGTCGATATCCTCACCGCCCAGCGCGACGCGGCGGACGGCGGGCTTAAACGTGCGCAAGCGGCGTTGGAAATGGCCAGCTACGAGCTATCTTACACGCGCATCGTCGCGCCGCAGGACGGCATGGTCGGCGAGCGGGCGGTTCGGGTTGGAGCGTATGTCACGCCGGGCAGCAAAATTCTGGCCGTGGTGCCGTTGGAGCAGGCGTATGTGGTGGCCAATTTCCAGGAAACTCAATTGGCTGACGTGCAAGCGGGGCAGAGCGTTCAGGTGCTTGTCGACAGCCTCGATGGTCAGGCCCTGAGGGGGCGTGTCGAGAGCATCGCGCCGGCTACGGGCGTGACCTTTGCGTCGATCAAACCGGATAACGCGACCGGGAATTTCACCAAGGTTGTGCAGCGAATCCCGGTGAAGATCGTGCTCGATCCGGGTCAGCCATTGGCCGAGCGGCTGCGGGTGGGAATGTCGGTGGAGGCGAGTATTGATACTGTCGGTGCCGACAAGCATGAGGTAGCGCAGCGATGAACAGCAGCCACCACTTGCCCCCTTGCCACAAGGTCTGCGTTCGCTCAATCGCATTTGTGCTGAGCTTGTCGTCGTTGAGCGCCTGCACCGTCGGCCCCGATTTCCAAAAACCACAGCCACAACAGATCGCCGAATGGTCAGCACCACAGAAAGCCGCCGCCAGCCAGGCCATTGCTGAACCCATGGACGAACGCTGGTGGGACGTCTTCCACGACCCCAAACTTTCGGCCCTGACCCAGCGCGCCTTGACCGATAACCTCGACCTCAAACTCGCCAGCAGCCGCTTGCAGCAAAGCCGCGCAGCACGTCAGGTAATCACTGCCGAGCGCTATCCGAACACTGCCGCCACGGGCAGTTACGGGCGCAAACGCAACAGCGGCGAAGGCCTGAGCGACCCGTCCGGACACAATGGCGACTCGGCGTTCAACCTGTGGGACGCCGGCTTCTCCGCGTCCTGGGAACTGGATTTCTGGGGGCGTGTACGGCGCGAGACCGAAGCCGCCGATGCCACGCTCGAAGTCGCCGAAAACGACCGTCGCGGCGTATTGCTGTCGGTCCTTGCCGAAACCGCCCAGGACTACATTCAACTGCGTGGCGTGCAAAGCACTCGCGCAGTCACCGAGCAGAATCTCGATGTCGCTCGCCACAGCCTGAAGCTTTCACAGTTGCGCCTCGCCGACGGTGTTGCCACGGACCTGGATGTCGCTGAAGCCGCCGCGCAAGTTGCCGCTATCGAATCCCGCCTGCCGGCGCTTGAGCAGCGCCAGTCGCAGCTGATCAACGCGCTCAGCTTGTTGATGGGTGAACCGCCGCACGCGCTGTCCGTTGAGTTATCCACCGATGCGCCGGTGCCGCAAACGCCGCCTCAAATCGCTATTGGCCTGCCATCGCAACTGGCCGAGCGTCGCCCTGACATCCGCCAGGCCGAAGCGCGCCTGCATGCCGCCACCGCGAACATCGGTGTGGCCAAGGGGGATTTTTATCCGCGGATTACCTTGTCCGGCAACGTGGGCTCCCAAGCCATGCAACTCAGCGATTTAGGTTCCTGGGGGTCGCGTGCCTTTGGCATCGGCCCGCAATTCAGCCTGCCGCTGTTCGATGGCGGGCGCCTGCGTGGCGTGCTTAACCTGCGTGAAGCGCAGCAACAGGAAGCCGCCATCGCCTACCAACAAACCGTGTTGCGCGCCTGGCATGAAATCGACGATCAGCTGAGCGCCTTCAACGCCAGCCAACGGCGCCGCGACAGCCTCGCCGAAGCCGTGCGCCAGAACCAGATCGCACTGAGCACCGCGCAACATCAATACGTGGAAGGCGTCGTCGATTTCGTCAACGTCCTCACCGTGCAAGGGGCATTGCTGGCCACGCAGGAACAGTGGGTAGAGAGCTCGACCGGCGTGTCGTTGGCGATGGTCGGTTTGTACAAGGCGTTGGGCGGGGGATGGGAATCGGTGTATCCGCTGGCGGTGCAGCGTTGAGTGAAAGGAGGTGGAGCTGTTTTGTAGGATGTGTCTTGATTTATTTTTGTGGGAATTATTGATCTCTTCGAGCGATTAGCATCTTCTCCCCTGTTCTTTGACGATAAATACGCTCCTATGACTGCCGACCCGTATGCGACTCCGACCTCTGAGCTGTCAAACACTACGACCTGCAATCCCGCTTTTTATGTGGTGAGCAAAAGCAAATTCGCGCTGTTGTTCGTATCTACTTGTGGCTTTTATTTACCTTATTGGTTTTACAAAAACTGGAAGCAACAGCGGGCAGCCGGCAACAACGTCCTGCCTTTATTGCGTACGATTTTCGGGGTCTTTTTCATTTACTCCCTACTCGTCAGAATCGACCGGAAGATCAGGGCCTCAGATCGTCAGTTGCGCTGGTTTCCGAGAAGTCTCGCCGTCGGTGTAATCACAATCGCGTGCGTGGGTATTGCGAGAGCATGGGTGCCTGATTTTCGTATCAGCTTTGCAATAAGCCTTACGGTTGTACTTCTGCAAACGTGCTTCTTGCTGCGTGTGCAAGGGGCAATCAATTTTTCTGAAAATGACCCGGATGGCACGAGCAATTCCTCGCTCACTTTCTCTAATTGGGTGTGGGTTGCGCTGGGTTTATGCATATGGGGACTGTCGATTTTCGCTTTGTATCTCCAGTTGTAGAATGTGG
This sequence comes from Pseudomonas sp. p50(2008), assembly GCF_015351605.1. Lineage (NCBI taxonomy): Bacteria > Pseudomonadati > Pseudomonadota > Gammaproteobacteria > Pseudomonadales > Pseudomonadaceae > Pseudomonas > Pseudomonas sp. p50(2008). The sequence continues at coordinate 644,851 of NZ_JACMYF010000004.1, read as the reverse complement.
CGTTTCACGTGAAATGGATTCGTTGCCTTGGCGGCATAGCCGCTGATCAATGTCGTTTTGCCAGTCGCTGCGTAAAGTGTAATGATAATTGCTATCAATCACGCACGTAGACCTCCCATGGACGCAACAACTGACGGCAACGATTCGATTCATCGTCTTTACCGCGATAACCATGGCTGGTTGCAAGGCTGGTTGCGTAAGCGCCTGGGTGATCGTGAGCATGCGGCGGATGTGGCGCAGGAGACGTTCCTGCGCCTGCTGGTGTCGGGGCGCTTGCCCGGTCCGCAGGAGAGTCGCAGCTACCTCGCGCAGATTGCCCGCAACCTGGTGATCGACCAGTGGCGGCGTCTGCGCATCGAGCGCGCTTATCTGGAGAGCATCGCGCATCTGCCGGAGCCCGAATCGCCGTCGCTCGAAACCCGGGCCTTGATCCTTGAAACGCTGACCCAGATCGATGCGATGCTCGATCGCATGCCGGATAACGTGCGCCAGGCTTTTCTGCTCTCGCAATTCGAAGGGCTGAGTTATGCGCAAATTGCCGAGCGGCTCGGGGTTACCGTCAGCTCGGTGCAGAAGTACATGACCCGCGCGATCCTGGCCTGCTATCAACTGGTCTACGAATCATGAACCGCGCCCACGATGCGCCCATCGAGCCTGCCATCGTCGAGCAAGCCAGTGAATGGTTGATGCTGCACTGGGGCGGCGACCTGGATGCAGAAAAGCGTCAGGCCTTCACGCTTTGGCAGCAGGCCCATCCGGAACACCGCCGCGCCTGGCAGCGATTGCAGCAGTTGCAGGAAACCTTCGGCGCGGTGCCGGCCGGTCGTGCACGGGCCGTACTGCGCGATAGCCCTGATCCACAGCGCCGCGCCGCCTTGAAGATGCTGGGCCTTCTACTGGTTGCCGGTGGCAGCGGCTATCTGCTGCAGAACCAGGTGTCCTGGCGCGCAACCTTTGCCGAACACCGCACCGCCACCGGCGAGATTCGCCACATGACCTTGAGCGACGGCACCCGGCTCGACCTCAACAGCAACAGTGCGATTGACCTGCGTTTTACTGCGCAAGAGCGCCGGATAAAGCTGATCCGGGGCGAGATTCTGCTCACCAGCGGAAACGACCCCGTCCGCCCATTGATCGTGGAAACCGCCAGTGGGGATGTCCAGGCATTGGGAACACGGTTCTCTGTACGTGAAATGGACGACGGCGCCCGTGTCGAACTGTATGAAGGCCAACTGCGCATCAGCCCTCGGCATGCAGCGCCGGTGCTGATTAGTGCAGGCAACAGCGTATGGTTCAGCGCCAATGGCACCGACCCGATGAAGCCTGCGAACCCGAACGGCAGCAGTTGGAGCCAAGGGCGTCTGGTGGCCGAGCGTCAGCCGCTGGGTCGGTTCCTGGCCGAGCTGGCGCGTTATCGACCGGGCTGGATTCGCTGCGATGACACGGTCTCGCACTTGCTGCTGACCGGCGTTTTTCCACTCGACAACACAGACACCGTCCTGGCCGCTCTCGAACGCACATTGCCCGTGCGGGTCGAGTCGGTGACCCGTTATTGGGTGACGGTGAAACGCCGCGTCTGATATCTAAAAAAAATTTAAGAAGCGCTTGTCCGGTTTTCATGCCCCGTCCGGGATACCTCTTGAAAGCAAATCAAGAAGCATTCTCATGGGGAGTTCCGGAATGCCACATCATCCGACACAGACGTTTTTTCCGTTCAATGGCGTATTGCGCCGCGGCGTGTTCGCCACTTTGCTGGCCACCACGCCACTGCTGCCGAACCTGGCCTGGGCGGATGGCGCCAGCGTGAGTCAGGTGCGTCAGTACAGCATCGCTGCGGGTAATCTCGATCAGGTTCTGAATCGTTTTGCCAGTGACGCGGGAATTCTGCTGTCGGTGGATGCGCAACTCACCGAGGGCAAGCGCAGCACCGGACTACAGGGGCGTTTCGACGTGGCCCAAGGGCTTGAACGGGTGCTCGCCGGCAGTGGCTTGCAGGCTGTCTACGCCCAAGGCGGCTGGTCATTGCAGCCGATCGCGGGAGGCGGTCCATTGCAACTGGGCGCCACACGCGTCAGCGCTACCGAGGCGGTTGAAAATGCCTGGGGCCCGGTCGACGGCATCGTCGCCAAGCGCAGCGCCACCGGCACCAAGACCGATGCGGCGTTGGTGGAAATTCCGCAAACCATCAACGTCGTCACCGCCGCCGAGATCAGTTCCCGTAGCGCCCAAAGCGTGACCGAAGCCCTGCGCTACACGCCGGGCATTACCGGTGGTGGCTTTTCCGACCGCGTGAAGATTTTCGATAAGCCGACGTCGCGAGGGTTCTCGCCTACGCCGATTTACCTCGATGGCTTGCACCTGCCTTATGGCGGCGGCAGTACCGGTGGCGCGCTGCAAATCGAGCCCTACTCGCTGGAGCGTATCGAGGTACTCAAAGGCCCGGCGTCGGTGCTGTACGGCCAGAATCAGCCCGGCGGTATCGTGAATCTGGTCAGTAAGCGTCCGACCGAAACCGCCTTGCATCAAATCAAATTCGAGGCCGGCAGCTACGACCATAAAAGCGCTGCCATCGACCTCGGTGGCCCGCTCGACGATGAAGGCAAGTTTCTCTACCGCCTGACCGCGCTGGCCAACGACAGCAACGATGAGATCGACTATGTCGAGGAAAAACGCCAGTTCATCGCCCCCAGTTTCACCTGGCGTCCGAGTGAAGACACCAGCCTGACGCTCTTTGCCCAGTACCAGAAAGACAAGGGCGTTCCCGAAGCGCAGGGGCTTCCGGCCGTGGGCACGTTGTTCGATAACCCCAATGGCAAGATCGACCGCGACCTGTTCCTCGGTGAGCCCGACGTCAACGATTACCACCGTGAGCAATACGCGTTCGGCTACGAGTTTTCCCATCGGCTGAACGACGTCTGGACCCTGAAACAGAACGCGCGCTACGCACGGGTCAATGACCACTACACCGCGCCGCTGCATGGCTACCGGTTCGTCACCAACCCGATCACCGGGCAAAACGACCAGCGTTACCAGACTCGCTACGGCGTGGACTGGCAACAGGACAACAAAGTCTTCGGTGTGGATAACATTGCCCAGGCCGAGTTCGACACCGGTCCGTTCAGCCACACGGCAATCGTCGGGCTGGATTACTACCACTTCAATTCGAAATTCGACGGTCTGTATGACTACAACCCGCCGATCATCGACTTGTTCACACCGACCTATGGTCAGCCACTGAATTTCGGCAACAACTACCGCTGGGACAACACCATCACCCAGACCGGGTTGTACGCCCAGGATCAGATCAAGCTGGATCAGTGGGTGTTTGTCCTCGGCGGCCGCTATGACTGGGCCGAGACCGACAACAAGCAACCACTGAGCGGTGCTCACACCAGCAGCAAGGATGAGAAATTTACCGGGCGCGGTGGCATCGTCTACCTGTTCGATAACGGCCTGGCGCCTTTCATCAGCTACTCGGAATCGTTCCTGCCGCTCAGCGGCACTAACGTGCAGGGCAAGGCGTTCGACCCTTCTACCGGCAAGCAGTACGAGGCGGGCGTGAAATACCAACCGCCGGGGCAGAACAGTTTCGTGCAGATTTCCGCTTACGAACTGGAGCAGGAAAATATCCTGACCACCGACCTCGGCAACCCCGGGTTCAGCAATCAAAGCGGTGCGATTCGCTCCAAGGGCGTCGAGTTTGAAGCCAAGGCAGAGCTCACCGAAGCGCTGGACGTGATTGCCTCGGCGTCGCGCAACGACATCAAATACACCAAGGACAACGATGGTCGCAAAGGCCGTCATCCGGCGGGCAATCCGCCGCTGACCGCCGCGCTTTGGGTTAATTACACGGTGCTCGGCGATACGCCATTGGCAGGGGTCGGTGCAGGCGTTGGCGCACGTTATGCCCGAGGCAGCTATGGCGATGACTACGAGGGCGCATTTCAGATTGATTCTTACACGGTTTACGACGCTAGCCTGACGTATCACCTGGGAATGTCCGCCTTCAAACTGAAAGGCGTGAAACTGGCGCTGAACGTGAAAAACCTCGCTGACAAGGAATACGTCGCCAGTTGCCGCAGCCAATGGGATTGCTATTACGGGGATGGACGGACGGTGGTGTCGAGCGTGAGTTACGACTGGTAAGTCGCGCTAGTACCGTGGCGAGGGAGCAAGCTCCCTCGCCACAAATGTGCATTTCTTCTTCACGGTTTCGACGACAGATCCGCCATGCCCTTGAGCAATTCGATGGGCAATGGGAAGACAATGGTTGAACTCTTGTCCCCGGCAATCGAACTCAGCGTCTGCATGTAGCGCAATTGCATGGCACCTGGCTGACGGCCCAGCATTTCGGCCGCCTGCATGAGTTTTTCCGAGGCCTGCAATTCGCCTTCGGCATGAATGACTTTCGCCCGGCGTTCGCGCTCGGCTTCGGCTTGCTTGGCGATGGCGCGGACCATCGATTCGTTGAGGTCGACGTGCTTGATTTCGACATTGGCGACCTTGATGCCCCAGGCGTCGGTCTGGGCGTCGAGCACTTGCTGGATGTCGATGTTCAATCGTTCGCGCTCGGCCAGCAATTCATCCAGTTCATGTTTGCCCAGGACCGCGCGCAACGTGGTCTGCGCCAATTGGCTGGTGGCCATGAGGAAATCTTCGACCTGAATGATTGCCTTCTGCGGATCGAGAACACGGAAATACAGCACGGCGTTGACCTTGACCGACACGTTGTCGCGGGTGATCACGTCCTGGGGCGGCACATCGAGCACCACGGTGCGCAGATCGACGCGAACCATCTGCTGGACCACCGGGATCAGCAGGATCAGACCGGGCCCCTTGACCTGCCAGAAACGGCCGAGCTGGAAGACCACACCGCGTTCGTATTCGCGCAGGATGCGAAAGGTCGAACCCGCCAGTGCAATCAGCAACAGCAGCAGCGCGGCAAAACCCAATTGCAGGCCCATGACTATTCTCCAGGCGGTGCCGCGTCAGCCGCGGCGACTTGCAGCAGTAATCCCTTGCGCGCCACCACTCGCACACGTTGCCCCGGTTGCAGCGGTGTGGCGCTGAGTACTTGCCACTGTTCGCCTTGCAGGTGCACCCATCCGGTCAAGGCATTGCCAGCCTGTAATGAAGTGACCGGGGTGACGCTACCAATCAGCCCGGCATCGCCACTGACGTTGTGGCGCGGTCGGGTTTTCAGGGCTTGGATCAGCAGGAAGATCAGCAGCAGCGCACTGACCAATCCCAGGCCGATCATCAACGGCACGGGCACGTCAGTGTTGGTCAGGATCACCGCGCCGATCACGAACATCACAATGCCGCCCAGACCGATCACGCCATAGTTGGGCAAGGCCGCTTCGGCAATCAGAAACGCGATGCCAAAGACGATCAACCAGGCGCCCATCGGGTTGGGCACCAACAGCACAACCGGATCCGCCGCGAGAGCGGAACCGCTCACGGCCAAAAACAGCGCAACGGCACAACAACGGGTAATCACGTGACCCTCCGGGAGAGTCGTCAGGTGGCTCTGTATTCAGTTTAGTCGAGGCTCGGGTTGTATGAATTTTGCTCAGTTGCCGGCTGCGTTCCAGTGGGCAGATTTCCCGCGCGATGGTCCAGGCCCGCCTAGACTTTCAAGGGAGAGACGGGTTTAACCACCGTCCGCCGATCTTCATTGCGGACACCGAGGTGCATCATGCGTATGGCAAGAACCGTGCAGAGCAGCCTGGAAAAAGCCAACTGCGAATTTGACATCGTCACCCACCCTCACTCGGCCAGCAGCCTCGAAACGGCGCGGGTCGCGGGCATTCCTGCCGAACGGGTAGCCAAATCGGTGATCCTCGACGACCACCACGGTCATTACCTGATGGCGGTACTGCCAGCGAGCCGTCATCTGGACCTGAGCAAAGTGCGCGGCAGCGGCGAATGGCAGATCACCCGGGAAAGCACTTTGGCGCATCTGTTCAACGACTGTGAGCGTGGGGCAGTGCCGGCGCTGGGTGAATCCTACGGGCTGGACATGGTCATTGACCCGCTGCTGACCCGGCAGAAAGACATCTACCTGGAGGCCGGCAACCACAACAACTTGCTGCACATGAGCATGCCGGAGTTTCTGAAAATGGTGCCGCATGCTGAAGTGTGCGAGCTGAGTCATTGAGGTTTACGGCGTCAGTGGAATCGCCATCGCGGGCAAGTCAGGTCGCCGCATCGCACGCTCCCACATGCACCTCGATTTCTGTGGGAGCATGGCTTGCCCGCGATTGACTGCGCAGCAGTCACCTCCCAATCGATTCATTTCCAAGGAGCCAACATGGAATCCCCAACGCACAGCCTCCCATCCCTGTTCAAACAACTCGGCCTGGAAAACGACCCGGTCAGCATCGACCAATTCATCGCCACTCACTCGCCACTCAAACCAGAACTGCACCTGGCAGACGCGTTCTTCTGGAGTGAAAGCCAGGCAGCATTTTTGCGTGACGAGATACTCGAAGACGCGGATTGGGCGGAGGTGGTGGATCAGTTGAATGTGTTGTTGAGGAAGGGGCGAGGTGTGTGACGGGCTAGAGCCCGTCTAAGGGAAAAACGGCGTTCGATATCTTCGTGGCTGATACCTTGCCCTTCCAGCATCGATAACTGCGCTATTGCCACTTTTTCCTGCAAAAAGCTTCTGTATTCATCCTCCGATGGAGAATGCAGGTCATTGCCTGAATTCGAACAAGAAAGATCAGTCATTAGTAATCCCAGGTCGGAATATTGGGCAATTTTTCCGACTTTACATCGAGGCAGGCGACAAACAGCACGTGTTCTTCAGCGGTAAATTGTTTCAAAACTTGACCGCCTTTCCCTTCAAATGCGATATTGATAGTTAGCAAACTAACAGTGTGTGCATTCCCTCGTGCCGAAGAACCTCGACGCTCTCCAGATGAACATCAGCAGTGCCATGGTGGTGGCCGCCAGGCATTGGCGGAAGATCTGCCAGACCACGCTGGTCAATTATGGAATCTCCGAAGCCTGCGCCGTCCCGTTGTTGATGATCGGGCGTCTGGGGGAGGGTGTGCGGCAGGTCACGGTGGCGCAGGCAGCGGGGATGGAAAGTCCTTCGCTGGTGCGTTTGCTCGATCAGCTTTGCCATTCTGGCTATGTGTGCCGAACCGCCGACGCCCATGATCGCCGCGCCAAATGTTTGAGCCTCACCGAGCGTGGGCGGGAGCTGGTACAGGCGGTCGAAATTGAGCTGGTGCGCCTGCGCCACGAAGTACTCGAAGGGATCGACCAGAGTGATCTGGAAGCGACGCTGCGAGTGCTGAGAGCCTTTGAAGGCGCGAATGCGCCGTCGGTGGTCGCCTCTTGAACGGATTTTTTACCGGCATGCCCCCAGCACGGGACTGGTTCTACGGTGTGCGCACGTTTGCGGCGTCGATGATCGCGCTGTACATCGCCATGCTCATGCAAATGCCTCGTCCGTATTGGGCGATGGCCACGGTTTATATCGTCTCCAGCCCGTTCGTCGGCCCTACCAGTTCCAAGGCGCTGTACCGAGCCATTGGTACTTTTCTCGGGGCAATGGCGGCAGTGTTTTTCGTGCCGATGTTCGTTCAGAGCCCTTATGTGCTGGTGGTCGTCATCGCCTTGTGGACCGGAACGCTGCTGTTCCTGTCCCTGCACCTGCGCACCGCCAATAGCTATGCGCTAATGCTCGCCGGCTACACCTTGCCGCTGATCGCCCTGCCGGTGGTGGATAACCCGCTTGCGGTGTGGGACGTGGCCGAGGCGCGCACGGAAGAGATCTTTCTGGGCATCGCCGTCGCGGCGGTGATGGGTGCCATGTTCTGGCCGCGAAGGCTGGCGCCGGTGTTCAACGATTCGGTGAGCAAATGGTTTACCGATGCCTCGACCTACAGCCTGCGGTTTCTCAGCCGGAACGTGCAGCCGGATGAAGTCAGCGCATTGCGCTCCTCGATGGTGACCACCTTCAACTCCCTGGAATTGATGATCGGCCAGTTGCCCCATGAAGGCGCGCGGCCTCAGACCGTGCGCAATACCAAAGAGCTGCGCGGGCGGATGATTCACCTGTTGCCGGTCATCGACGCCCTCGACGACGCGCTGTATGCCCTTGAACGGCGTACGCCCGAGCTGGTGGCCAGGTTCGCTCCGTTGCTCGCCGCGACCACCGAATGGCTCGACCATAAAGACGCCGACCTCAACCGTTGGCAGGCGCTGAAACATCAGCTCGAAGCCCTGCAGCCGAGTGCCGATGAGCTGGAAGATCGCAAGCAGTTGCTGTTCTCCAACGCGATCTATCGCCTCGGTGAGTGGATTGATTTGTGGCAGGACTGTCGCAGCCTGCAATACGCCATCCAGTGCGAAAGCCAGGACAGCTGGCGCGCGGTGTACCGCCACTGGCGTCTGGGTCGCCTGTCGCCGTTCCTGGATCGCGGGCTGATGCTGTATTCGGCGGCGTCCACTGTCACCGCGATCATCGTGGCCTCGGTGTTGTGGATTTTGCTGGGCTGGACCGACGGCGGCAGTGCGGTGATTCTCGCGGCGGTGGCGTGCAGCTTCTTCGCCTCGATGGACGACCCGGCGCCGCAGATTTACCGGTTCTTTTTCTGGACGGCGATGTCGGTCGTGTTCGCCAGCCTCTATCTGTTTCTGGTCCTGCCCAACCTGCATGACTTCCCGATGCTGGTGCTGGCCTTTGCGGTGCCGTTCATTTGCATCGGCACCCTGACGGTCAAGCCGCAGTTCTATTTGGGCATGCTGCTGACGCTGGTCAACACCTCGTCCTTCATCAGCATTCAGGGCGCTTACGACGCGGACTTCCTGAGCTTCGCCAACTCCAATCTGGCCGGCCCCGTCGGTTTGCTGTTTGCTTTTGTCTGGACCCTGATCGTCCGTCCGTTCGGTGCGGAACTGGCGGCCAAACGCCTGACCCGTTTCAGCTGGCGCGACATCGTCAGCCTCACCGAACCGGCCACGCTGTCCGAGCATCGTCACCTGGGTGTGCAGATGCTCGATCGCCTGATGCAGCACCTGCCGCGACTGGCCATCATCGGCCAGGACACTGGTATTGCGCTGCGTGAAGTGCGCGTGGCGCTGAACCTGCTCGACCTGCTGGCCTACACGCCGCGCGTCACCGGTGTGCCGCAAACGCTGCTGCATCAGGTGGTGGCCGAGGTCGGCGAATACTTCAAGGCCTGCCTCAAGGCTGGTGAACGTCTGCCGGCGTCGAGTGCTTTGTTGATGACCCTCGACCGCACCCGTCGTGCACTCAACACCGAGTGCGATGACGGCGCGCGACTGCACTTGCTGCATGCCTTGAGCGGGCTGCGCCTGGCGTTGTTGCCGGGGGTGGAATTTGTCGGCACGGGCGAACTCGAAGAACCGCTTCCCCATGGCATCGATGGAGCGCCTTTATGATCGGTGATCTGGATATCAGCGGAGTGTTCCTGCCTACGCTGCTGGTGCTGATGGGCATTACGTATGTGATTTTCCTGCTGGTGCACGGGCTGCTGACGCGTCTGCACTTTTACCGTCTGGTCTGGCACCGGGCATTGTTTAACGTGGCTCTCTACGCCCTGCTCCTCGGCGCCGTGGATTCACTCAGTCGATACCTGATGACATGAAAAAACCTTTTTTGACTATCGGTCGCGTGGTCCTGACCCTGCTGATCGTAACCTTCGCTGTCGTCGTGGTCTGGCGCATGGTGATGTACTACATGTTTGCCCCGTGGACCCGGGACGGGCACATCCGCGCCGACATCGTGCAGATCGCACCGGACGTGTCCGGGCTGATCCAGACCGTGGAAGTGCGCGACAACCAGTTGGTGAAACGGGGTCAGGTGCTGTTCAGCATCGATCAGGACCGTTTCAAACTGGCGTTGCGCCAGGCCAAGGCCGCTGTGGCCGACCGCCAGGAAACCCTGGCTCAGGCGCAACGCGAGCACAAGCGTAACCGTGGCCTGGGCAACCTGGTGCCTGGCGAGCAACTGGAAGAAAGCCAGTCCCGCGTAGCCCGCGCCGAAGTGGCCCTGATGGAAGCTCAGGTGGCGGTGGACAGCGCCCAGCTCAACCTGGATCGCTCGACCATTCGCAGCCCGGTGGACGGCTATGTCAACGATCGCGCCCCGCGCACCCAGGAGTTCGTCACGGCCGGACGTCCGGTGTTGTCGGTGGTCGACAGCAATTCTTTTCACATCGACGGGTATTTCGAAGAGACCAAACTGGACGGCATTCACGTCGGTCAGAGCGTCGATATTCGGGTCGTGGGCGACCGTGCTCGTTTGCGTGGGCACGTCGAAAGCATCGTGGCGGGTATTGAAGACCGTGACCGCAGCAGCGGCAGTAACCTGCTGCCCAACGTCAATCCGGCGTTCAGCTGGGTGCGGCTGGCCCAGCGGATTCCGGTACGAATTGCCTTCGACGACGTGCCGGCAGATTTCCGCATGATCGCCGGGCGGACCGCGACGGTGTCGATCATCGACGATCAGCAGGAGCCCGCGAAATGAGCAGGGCCTCAGGTTTGGCGGTCGCCGGATTAGGCCTGTTGCTGTCAGCGTGTCAGGTGGTCGGGCCGGATTACCATTTGCCTGACGAAGCCGCGGTGCACCGTGATGATTTTCAGGGTGAGCTGGCGGTGAACGACAAGAACGTTGTTTCGGCGCCGGTGCCCAGTGATTGGTGGCGGTTGTACAAAGACCCGCGCCTCGATCAGTTGGTCCAGCAAGCCATGGCCACCAATACCGATTTACGCGTCGCCGCGGCCAGTCTTTTAAGGGCGCGAGCTCAAGTCGACGAAGCCGAAGCGGCCGGGGGCTGGAGTGGTGGCGTGAAGATCGGCGCCCAGCGTTTGCAGGAGTCCGGCGAAGCGTTTCTGCTGCCGGAAAAAGTGCCCGTGGCCAACGTTGGCGACATCGGCATTACCACCTCGTATCAGTTCGACCTGTTCGGCACGTTGCAGCGCGGTATCGAGGCGGCGAAAGCCAATGCCGATGCGACACAAGCCGCAGCCGATACCGCACGAATCACCCTGGTGGCCGACGTCGTTCGGGCTTATACCCAGGTTTGCGCGGCCAATGAAGAGCGGGAAATCGCCCAGCATTCCCTCGACTTGCAGGCCCAGGGCACCACGTTGATCCAGCGGTTGCGCGACGCCGGGCGTGGCGATGAAACCCAGGTCACTCGCTCGCAAACCCAGTTCAAATCCCTGCGCGCCGAGATGCCGCGTTATGAGGCTGCGCGCCAGGCCGGCTTGTTCCGTCTGTCGATGCTGTTGGCCAAACCGGTGGACCAGCTGCCGGCCGGCACCGCCACCTGCGCCGAACTGCCGAAAATTGCCCAGCTGTTGCCGGTGGGCGACGGCGCGACCTTGCTCAAGCGCCGCCCCGATGTACGCCAGGCCGAACGCAGACTCGCCGCCGCGACCGCCGGTATCGGCATTGCCACCGGCGAGTTGTACCCGGACATCAGCATCGGCGCGTCCGTCGGTACCGTCGGCATTCTGGAAAACCTTGGCAAGCCGGCCACCAATCGCTGGGGTTTCGGTCCATTGCTGACCTGGACCGTCCCGTCCAATGGCTCACGGGCGCGCATTCGTGAGGCCGAAGCGACAACCCAAGGCTCGCTGGCGCATTTCGATGGCGTGGTGCTCAACGCCATCCGCGAGACCCAGACCGGTCTGGCCCAGTATTCGGCATTGCTGCAACGACGCGATGCCCTCGCCGATGCCGAGCAATCCGCGCAACAGGCGGCAGACCAGACCCACCGCTTCTTCCAGGCCGGCCGCGCGTCATTCCTGGCGGACTTGCAGGCCACCCGGACCTACACCGATGTGCGGGCACAACTGGCTGCCGCCAACACTCAAGTCGCCATGAGCCAGATCGATTTGTTCCTCGCATTGGGTGGCGGTTGGGAAAGCGGACGAACGCAAGGCTCGAACGCCAGCAAACCCTGAGGCCGTTGCTATGCTTTGATTGTTGGGCTGACGCGCCACGAGCCACGCCAGTCCACTGATCAAGGCTCGCGTTGGTCATGGGGATTAAAAATAATGAAAAACCCTTATGCTCCCGGCTTCTGGTGCGCTATTGCCGCGCTGGTCCTGCTGTCGGCCACTTATTTCTACGGCATCATGCTGGCCCACCAGATCGACAAGGCTCTGGTGTTCCTCGACAGCGCCTCGGCGCTGATTGCGGTGTTGGCCATTGTGGTCGTCGCCTGGGCTTCGGTTCAGGGCACCCGAATCAAGAAAAGACACCTCGAACAAGGCAAAACCCTGGTGCTCATCTGGGACACCAAGGTGGCGTTGCGGCGGGTGGAAACGGTGTTCGACCGTTATTTCTGGGGCAGCTACTGGCAACCGGGGCGCACGTTTCAGGAAGTCATGGGCGAACTGACCGGCACGCCGCTGGAAAAAAGCCTCGAAGCCTTGAAGAAGCAATGCCTGGCACTGGACAGGCAAGTCGCTGACGAAGGGCGGCACTGGCTCAACAATGCCCGTGAACTCTCCGACGTCGCCACCGCCATGGCCCGCGAACGTTATCAACTGGACTTCTGCGACCCGCGCGCGGACGTGACGGGCGGGGCGGTGATCAATCGGGATTTTGAGGTGCTGGTCTATACGTGGACCGCGCGGCTGAAAAGCTTTGATCATCAGCTGGATGAGATAGAGGTTCAGTATTCCTGAGTCAGGCCCCACTCCCCTGTAGGAGCTAAGCTTGCTCGCCATTGCGAATACACCTTCACCATCAAAGTGATTGAAAATCGCCATCGAGAGCAAGCTTTGCTCCTGCAGCGATGGCGATTTCATGTGTGCCGAAACTCTCACTCCCCTCGCACGGTCCCATAGACACTCTTTCACCTTTAATCATTGGGTCGCCCGGCGTGGCCGGTGCTAATCTCCATCCCACTTTCAGCGCAGTCGTATCCATAGCCCGGCACGGGTTCAGGGAAGACGGCCACACCTTCAAATCACGGACATTGGGTAATTCATGAATAAATCAGCAGGCGTGCTTCTTGGAATTGTCGTGGCCATCGGTGCAATCAGCGCCGGCGGTGCCTGGTACACCGGAACCAAACTGGAAGGTGTGCTGAACAGCTCGATCGCTGATGCCAACAAAGAACTGCAAGCGGCGCTGGTCGGCTCCAACGGCACTGCCTCGCTGGAGCTGGTTTCGCTGGAACGCAACGTCTTCAGCAGCACCGCCCACTATCGCCTCAAGGGCGAAGGCGAGATGTTCGGTGAGGCGCCGGTTGAATTGCTGTTCGTAGACCGTATCGAACACGGTCCGCTGCCGTTCTCGCGACTCGTGTCTCTGAAGTGGCTGCCGGTCATGGCCACCAGTCATTACGAATTGGAAAAGACGCCGCTCACCGAGAAGTGGTTCGCGGCGGCCAAGGACAAATCCCCGCTCACCGGCGTGGTCAACATCGGCTATGACAAGGCCACCAACGGCACGCTGCAATTGCTGCCGCTGGACGTGGCGCTGGACGACAAGTCCCACCTGAAATTTTCCGGTCTGAACATGGATGTCGCTGCCAGCGCGCAGGCGCAAAAGGTCAAGGCCGACGGGTACATGGACAGCCTGACCCTGAGCACAGTGGCTGAAGATCAGACCCCGGTGAAAGTCGAGATGAACGGCCTGACCTTCGCCAGCAACCTGACCAAGAGCACGTACGGTTACTACACCGGCGAAAACACGGTCGAACTGACCGACAGCAAGACCACTTTCGGCGCCAAGCAGTCGATCCTGGGCGTGAAGAAATTCGAAATGAAGAACAAGACCGAAGAATCGGGCACCAGCGCTTCGGGGCGTGCCGATTACAAGGTGGGCGAAGTGTCCTTGAACGGCAAGACCATCGGCTCCGCGCAGATGGCCATGAGCCTGAAGAACCTCGATATTCCGGCAACGATGTCGTTGATGCAGATCTACCAGAGCAAACTGCAACCGTACGAGAAAGCCGCCGCTGAAGCTGCCGCCGCCGGTGAACCCGCGCCAGAACTGGTCCTGACCCCGGCTGAAGAAGCACAGGTCAAAACCGGTCTGGAAAAACTGCTGGCTGCCGGCCCGCAGGTGGCACTGGAAAACCTGTCGCTCAACACCGCCAACGGCGAAAGCCGCGCCAACCTGGTGCTCGACCTGACCAAGCCGCAATCCATGGACTTGCCGGCAGATCAGCTGACCCGCCAACTGATTGCCCTGCTGGACGTCAATGTTCAGGTCTCCAAGCCGATGCTCGTTGACCTGTTCACCGTGCAGTCGCAAATCGACGGTCAGACCGACGCCAAGCTCATTGCCGATCAAGCCACTGCCACTGCCGACATGTTCAGCAGCATGGCGGTCGGTTCGCAGTTTGCGAAACTGGACGGCAACAACATCGTCAGCAAATTGCACTACGCCAATAATCAGGTCGAATTCAACGGCCAGAAAATGACCGTGGAAGAATTCATCGGCTTCCTGATGAGTAAAGTGGGCGGTCCTGGCGAAGTCGAAGTCCAGTAAACCTGCAGCCCCCAAAAAAACGCCCGGCCTCTGAACACTGCAGACGCCGGGCGTTTTGCTGTCCGGGTTTTGCGCCAGTTTTTTACTTGATCGCCGACGGTTCGAACCGATCCAGCGCTCGATTGACTGTCAGCTCGCTCAGCATGATCACCTGCGCAATGCCCAACAGCGCATTACGCGACGTCCCTTCCAGATGATCCGCCAGATCAGTGGCCATCACATTGGCCGACGCGAGTGACTCGCAGGCATAAGCCAGCAGGGTTTCGGTATCGGCCTCGGGGTTGACGGTGAAGAGGGTGCAACGTTTGCGCGGGGTGGCTTTAATGTCGGCGAACGAGGGGGTGCGCTCGGGTGCTGAATGGCAGGGATTTGAATCGGGATCGCGGGAGGGCTCTACCGGGTCGGCGCCTGGCGGATTTGGTGTTGGTTTGACCATGATTTTCATTTCCTGATGGTGCTGCCACTCCTCGCTACTAATACAAGGGGTGGCGGCTGTACGCAGGTTAGTAGACCGGGGAAATGAAGAAAGCCGGCGCGCCCAAGGACGCCCTACGCACAGCCACCATCAAGTTCAGGTATGGAAATACCTACAAGACAGACGCCTGTGCACCCTTCAAATACCACGGGCTACTAAACCCGATCACTGCGAATCAGTGACCCGGCTGAAGTTACCGACCCGCCCCAAGGCGCACAAGCCGGCGGATTCTGGCGTACCTGTAGGCATCCACGCAAGGTGATGTAGCTTTCAAGAAGTGAAGCTGACGGCGATTAAACAGGGCCATCTAAAACGAAACTCAGCAAGCCCAAAGCCATATCCCAGCCAGACAGAAAACCCCAACAAACACGGTCAAACTGTAGGAGCGAGCCTGCTCGCGATGGGGCCAGAACAGCCCACACAAATCACAAAAACCTGACTAAAGCACACCAGCCCCGGGATATTTCCCACACCTTCAGCAGAAACATCCTCCCCTGTAGGAGCTGCCGCAGGCTGTGATCTTTTGATCTTGAAAGGCAAAAGATCGCAGCCTCGTTTCACTCGACAGCTCCAGGAGCGAGCCTGATCGCGATGCAAACAGACCATTGCAATCAGGCTCGCACACTCGATTTGCGGCACTGTGACCCTAGCAGTTCTGTTAGTACCCAATACCCGCGAAATGCACCACAGTAAAACCCTGAACCGACGCACCATTCAGGGAGCCCGCCCCATGCCATCCAACCGCGAAACCCTGCTCTGCCGCTACCGCTACGACCCACTGGATCGCCTCACCGATTCCGCGTTGTCTGTTACAGAGCAGGTGAGCATCCAGCGCTTTTACCAAAAAAACCGCCTCGCCACTGAGGTTCAAGGCGTGGTGCAGCGCTCGATCATGCAGCACGACGATCAACTGCTGGCGCAACAAAATCGCCAGACCGGCGCCGAAGCAACAACCCGACTACTCGCCACCGACCAACAGCGCTCGGTGTTGAACGTGTTGGACGCAACCCCGCCCAATCCCCTCGCCTATACAGCGTATGGCCACCGCCCATCCGAAAGCGGCTTACTCAGCCTGCTCGGATTCAACGGCGAACGCCCGGACCCGGTGACCGGGTGTTATTTGTTGGGTAATGGCTATCGGGCGTTCAACCCGGTGTTGATGCGGTTTAACAGTCCGGACAGTTGGAGTCCGTTCGGAATGGGTGGTTTGAATGCGTATGCTTATTGTGACGGGGACCCGGTAAATCAGGATGATCGGACTGGGCATTTTGGGAATCCGTGGAAAGGTTTGTTGAATTTATTTGGCAGAACTTCGCGTATGACTCGAGCCGATCAAGCATACAAATTTGCAAAACAGACAACCCAGGAAGGACTTTCTGCAAGAGCGCCTGTGGCAGCACCCGAACCGGTATCCGCTTCTATTTATTCGAGTGCAGGCGCGCAAAGCTCTTCAGGACGGCCATCATCCGGGTACGAAAGCGTACGATCGTATAACAGTGTCGGCACTTCTGTAGCCCCATCCACTCCTCATAGATCGCCACCAATAAACGCTCAAGCTGACTCCGTTAGTCCAGTGTGGTATTCCGAAAGAATGCCTACTGGAAGGCGTTCCGTAGATATTCAAGATTGGGTTAACCAGACACGGAACGTTCCAACTGAGATACCACTCCCACTGCGTGTGCAGTCGGTATCAATGTTTACCTTGGCAATACAAGATGCCGGTCATCGTATAGGTCGTAACATCAGAATGAATACTAGACTATATCAAGAAGGTATTTTCCCAGTGCCATTGGAGGACTTACGAGGTAAGTATCGTGACAAGTACATGTCGATAAAGAAAAGTTGAGCCAAATTGTTAATGTAAAAACGGGTAAAAGGTGGCTAAGAAGGCGATTTTTTGCCCTTTTCTCGCCTCATTGCTACCTGTGTCTTTTTTGTGTTGGTCATGGCCCTATTACGAGCAAGGTTCCATAAAGACAGATCGAGCAGTGTCGAAGTGGTCACCCCACATCCCGAATCAACCGCCACGCCTCATCCACCGACAACGGCTGCTTCATCCGCTCGGCAAGCATCGCCATCGCCCGCTCTTCATCGCACGCCACCGCTGCCGCCACCACGCCGTTCTTGCCAAACAACCCGATAAACGGCGGATGGTTCGGATCGCCTTTGAACTCGACTTCATCCCACGTCTCGGCATGACCGAGGTAGTCGTAGTTTTTGCCGAAATGCCAGGTCCAGAAATACGGCACGTCGAGGTAATGCTCGTCGCCACCCAGCATGTTCGCCGCGGCGATGCGCGCGTGTTGCTGGGCCAGACGCCAGTGCTCGATTCGCTGTGGCTGGCCGTTGAGCGGGAAGGTGGCGATGTCGCCGACCGCCCAAAGTCCGTCCGCCACGCGCATGCCGCCGTCGACTTTGAGCGATTGATCCTTTTCCTTTGGCAAATCACTGAACACTTCAGTAGCGGGTTTGACACCAATCCCCACCAGCACCAGATCTGCGGGCAACCGCTGACCGGTGTCCAGATGCACGGCTTCAACTTTTGCACTGCCTTCGATGTGCGTGGCTTCGCCTTCGGTCTGAAAGCGCACGCCGTTTGCTTCGTGCCGGGCACGGATGGCCTTGCCGACGGTGTCGCCGAATTGAGCGGCGAAGGGCACGGCATGTCGGGCGAGCACGGTCACGTCCATGCCGTATTGACGCAGTGCCCCCGCAGATTCCAGGGCAATGAAACTGTCGCCGATGATCACGGCTTTCTGGCCTGGTGTTGCCGTTTTCAGGATCTCCTGCGCGTGCTGTTTGGAGCGCAGCAAAAAGACCTGTGGCAAATCGGCGCCAGGCAGCTTGAGCGAGTTGGGTGTGCCTCCGGTGGCGAGCAATGCAGCGTCGTAGGTCAGGGACTGGCCGTCCTTGAGTTGGAGGGATTTGTTCGGGGCATCAAGGTGGGCGACTTCACCGGTGATTCGTTCGATGCGTTGCTCGCGGTAAAACTGTTCATCGCGCAGCGGTGGGATTTCTTCCGGTGGCATCTCTCCGCCGATCACGAATTTGCTCAGTACCGTACGGTCGTAACCCGCGTCGGTTTCTCGATCGATCAACAGGATTCGACCGCCGAAACCCTTTTCCCTCAACGCTGCAGCGCCCGCCGTGCCTGCGGCCCCCGCGCCAATGATCACAAATGTCCGATCATCGTCCGCAGGCGGAGTATGGGCGTCCGGCAGTGCCCGATCATCCACCCAGACTTCGTCGTCGCGCACTTCCACCGGATAGCGTTTCAGGCTGTCGAGCGAGGGCGGTTCACACAGGGCACCGTCTTCGATCCGATACGCCGCTTTATGCCACGGGCAAATCAACCGCCCGTTGCACACCGCGCCTTCTGCCAGCGGTGCGCCAGCGTGAGGGCATTCACCCTGATAGGCGCGGATTTGATCGCCGAACCGCAGCAAAACAATGTTCGTCTCCGCAATCTGGACCTCCAGGCCGTGGTGTTCAGGCACATCGGCGAAACGGGCGGCGCGGTGCAGGGTCATCATCGCTCTCCGGGCAGTCATTTCAGTTAAGAGTTAATTGCCGATCACGAGGTTCAGCCAAATCCCCCTGCCACGGCACGAACGGTACAGCTATAGTGCGCAAGCCGACGACGGCCCCATCCGCACAAGGTGCTCCGGAATGACCCGATTGACCTCTCTGTCCCCTTGGCTGGCGGCCCTTGCAGTCGCCTTCTGCGTGCAGTTTCCGGCACAGGCCCAGGAGCGTTTCACCCTGAACATTCCAGGTGTCACCGACGATCGACTCTTCACGGCTGCCGCCGCCAGCGATGCCGAAGGGTGTGGCGGTCACAATCTTTCTCCAGCGCTGAACTGGAACGCCGGCCCACCAGGCACGCTCAGCTATGCGATCGTCATGCACGACCCGGATGGTCAGAAAGGCCAGGGCGTCGATCACTGGGTGCATTACGGGATCAAGGCCAACACCCATCAAATCGCTGCGGGTACAGGCGCCAAGCCTGGCCTCGAAGGCGTGGGTGGCACCAACAGCAAAGGCACCACGTCCTACGTCGGTCCTTGCCCGCCGATCGGCGACAGCGCGCATCACTACATCATCCAGCTCTATGCCCTGGACCTCGCTCCGGATGCCTTGCCCGCCGGCCTGACACGTGTGCAACTGCTGGAAAAAATCAAAGGTCATGTGCTCAGGAACAGCAGCGTGGTGCGGCGTTATCACCGCTGAAGTTTTTTTCGGATGACTTAACCCGAACTGACCGGGCTGCCCGTCTCAGAGGATGAATGGATCATTATTCTCCTGAGGTCAGCCCCCATGTCCCTTCCTCTGCATTTCCTTCGCCCGGCCGCCCAGGGTTTCGCCGCCGGCTTATTGCTGTCGATTGCCGGATGTGGCGCTTCGTCCAAAACGGAACCGGCGCGTGTTTCCGTGTCGGCGCCGGCTCAAGCCGAGTTGAAGACAGAGGCGCTGGCGCTGGGTGACGCCACAATGGCCAAGCGCGCTGTTCGCGCGGCACCGTTTGCACCGATGCCTGAAGCGCCCCCATCGGGCTACCAGGATGAGCAGCGCGAGCAGTATGAAAATCTTGCTGATAACCCGATCCACAGTGTTGCCCAGGCACCGGTGTCGACCTTCAGCGCCGACGTCGATACTGGCGCTTATGCCAACGTCCGCCGCTTGCTCAATCAGGGGCGGCTGCCACCCGAAGGCGCGGTGCGACTCGAAGAAATGGTCAATTACTTTCCCTACGATTACGCCCTGCCCACGGACGGTTCGCCCTTTGGCGTGACCACCGAACTGGCACCCTCACCGTGGAACCCGCAGACGCGTTTGTTGCGGATCGGTATCAAAGCGTCGGACCGCGCGGTAGCGGAGCTGGCCCCGGCGAACCTGGTGTTTCTGGTCGATGTATCGGGCTCCATGGACCGCCGCGAAGGTTTGCCGCTGGTTAAAAGCACCCTGAAATTGCTGGTCGACCAGTTGCGCGAACAGGATCGCGTGTCGCTGGTGGTGTATGCCGGCGAATCCCGGGTGGTGCTGGAACCAACTTCCGGACGGGAAAAAGCGAAAATTCGCACAGCCATCGATCAATTGTCGGCGGGCGGTTCGACGGCTGGCGCGTCCGGCATCGAGCTGGCCTATCAATTGGCGCAACAGGCCTTCATCCCCAAAGGCATCAACCGCATCCTGCTGGCCACGGACGGTGACTTCAACGTCGGTGTCAGCGACTTCGACAGTCTCAAACAAATGGCTGTGGATAAACGCAAAACGGGAGTCTCCCTGACCACCTTGGGTTTTGGTGTGGATAACTACAATGAGCACTTGATGGAGCAACTGGCCGATGCCGGCGATGGGAACTATGCCTACATCGATAACCTGCGCGAGGCGCGCAAAGTGCTGGTGGATCAGCTTGGCTCGACCCTCGCCGTCGTGGCAAAAAACGTGAAGCTGCAAGTGGAGTTCAATCCGGCGCAAGTCAGCGAATATCGGCTGTTGGGTTATGAGAATCGCGCGTTGAAACGTGAGGATTTCAGCAATGACAAGGTCGATGCCGGTGAGATCGGTGCAGGGCATACGGTGACGGCCTTGTATGAAATTGTTCCGAAGGGTGAGAAGGGTTGGCTTGAGCCGTTGCGTTATGGCGACTCCACCGTCGCCAACTCCGGGAGTTCAGATGAATTGGCGATGCTGCGTGTGCGATATCAGTTGCCGGAAGGTGGGAACAGTCGCCTGATCGAGCGGCCGATTGCGGCGGGTTCGGAAGGCAAAGCCAGCGACGACTTGCGATTCGCGGCGGCCGTGGCGGCGTTTTCTCAACAGCTCAAGGATGGACGTTACACCGGCACTTTCAGTTTGAAGGACACCGAGGTGCTGGCGCGGGGTGCCAGGGGGGATGACCGTTTTGGCCTGCGCGCGGAATTCGTGCAGTTGGTGGAACTGGCGCAGAGCCTTCAACTTCCCGCTACCGCGGGCCAGCAGGCGCAGATAGGAGGCAACCACTGACATGTCTGCATCCGAACCGAGCGACGAATCCCTGCTGGCCCGATATCGCTCGGGTGACGGGCCGGCGTTCGAGATCTTGTACGCCCGTCATCGACAGGGGCTTTATCGGTTCCTGCTCGGGCTCAGCGGCAAATCCGAGCTGGCCGAAGAGGTTTATCAAGACACCTGGCTCAGCCTGATCCGCAGCACCAGTCAGCCACAAGGTCGGGCGAATTTTCGTACATGGCTGTATCAGATCGCCCGCAACCGACTGATTGATCATTGGCGTAAACACGGCATCCGCAACCCGTTGCACGACAGCTATGACGAACAGGTGCATGCCTTGAGCGACGACTCTGCCGACCCCGAGCAACTGCTGAGCCTGAGCCGCGACAGCCAGCGCCTGGAAAACGCGCTGCACACCTTGCCCGCGGACCAGCGCGAAGTCTTCCTGCTGCGCGCACACGGCGATCTCGACTTGCCGCAGATCGCCACCCTTACCGAAGCCCCGCTGGAAACCGTTAAAAGCCGCTTGCGTTACGCCCAGCAAAAACTGCGTCGGCTGCTGGCCGAGGAGGTACTGACATGACTGACGCCCGTCCTACACCGGAAGAGGAAGTGGTGAAGCACTTTCGAGAACACGCCAGCGGCGAGCCATCCGCGCATCTGGATGCCTTCATCCTGTCCGCTGCACGCCGTGAAACGCCGACGCCGAAACCCTCTGTTTGGCAACGCTGGGTACAAGCCTGCCAAAAACCCCGTTGGCAAGTGGCCTTCGCCAGCCTGGTCGGCGTCGCGCTGATGCTGGCGCTGGTCCAACGCACGCCCGAGCACGCGCCAACCTACGATTCCACCCCGGCACCCAAAACCTCGTCTTTTGCGGCCAGGAAAGAATCCGCAGAAGCGCCGGCATCACTTGCCCGCTCAATGGCTGCCCCGGCCGGCGCGAAGCCCGCGCCTGCACCTGCAGCACCCATGGCCGATGTTGCCGCCCCGGCCCAGAGCGAATCGGTCCATGCTGAAATGGCCGATGAAGCGAAGGTCAGCAAAACGCCAGGGGCGGCTCCGTCGAAGTTTATCGACGACCAATTACGTGAAGTGATTCGCCTGCAAAAGGCCGGTCAAACCAAAGCAGCCGACGACCTGATGACGACATTGCACAAACGCTTTCCCAAGGAAAACCTCGCCCCTCGACTCAAGGAGCTGCAGAAACACTAAGTGGCTGGGGCGGTCGACCATTTGGCAACGAGACCCGAAAGCGCGCACTATCGGCCTATAGCCGATGCGTTGGAGGAAGCCATGGCGAAAAAAATCGACCGCATCGCCCAAATGCTCAACTGCCCGGTCAAGGGCGAGGAATTACGGCGAGCAGTGACTGAGAGTCGCAAAGAGTTTCTGTTGGCGCAGGAAAAGGAACAGGCCCTTCTGGCGGATGACCTTGATGACGAGGTGTTCGAAGAGGAGGAGGGCGATGATGAGGAATATGACGAGTTTGATTGGACGACTGAATGAAAAAACCGAATTCGCAGTTTGTTGCAGTTCTTGGCCATAGCCGCTCAGCTGGTCAGTGTTTGCAGCAGGTTTTTGACCCGGTTCAGGCCGACGAAGTAGTTATGGCTATTGCAGCAAGCCGTGATGATCCTCGCCCCGCTGTTGCTGCCGCAACCGTATTTGACGAGCTTGAAATGCTTTTTGAGGGCATCGAAGCGAAGCAACGCGGTTCATAGGAAACACCGCCCAGCCTTGAAAAAGGTGAAATTATTATTCAGGACGCGACAACACCCACAAAAAAGCCCCAGACCCTAAGGCCTGAGGCTTTTTCGTTTCTACTATATGGTGCACCAGGCGGGATTCGAACCCACGACCACTGCCTTCGGAGGGCAGTACTCTATCCAGCTGAGCTACTGGTGCAAGCGGGCGCCATGATACTCATATGCACTGCACGCGTCCATGCTGCTGAATCGCCTGCGTTTTTCGCGCGCTGAACGGCTGTTCGCTACGTTGATCAGAAAAAACAGGCGAATATGGCGTTTTCGTTCTTTTTTTCGAACAACCTATTGTCCTTTACCCCCTTTGATCCTAGGATTCGTTTGAGATTTCAAACGCTCTTGTCTGGGTGCTGAACCGCACGAGTTCGATCCGTGCGCTATTTATGTGCTTCAGCCCGGTGAATGATTTCCCTGACGGCAGCCTCCAAGGCGCCTTTCTACAATCATAATTCGCTCCGCGCTGGTCGCGGTGCTGTTAAGGAAAGCCGACATGCAGCTTAAAGACACCCAGTTGTTCCGCCAGCAAGCCTTCATCGATGGCGCTTGGGTTGATGCGGACAATGGTCAGACGATCAAGGTCAATAACCCGGCAACGGGCGAAATTCTGGGCACTGTGCCGAAAATGGGCGCTGCCGAAACCCGTCGTGCAATCGAAGCCGCTGACAAAGCGCTGCCGGCCTGGCGTGCACTGACCGCCAAGGATCGGGCGAACAAGCTGCGTCGCTGGTTCGAACTGATCATCGAGAACCAGGATGACCTGGCTCGCTTGATGACACTGGAGCAAGGCAAGCCATTGGCCGAAGCCAAGGGCGAGATCGTTTACGCCGCTTCCTTTATCGAGTGGTTCGCTGAAGAAGCCAAGCGCATCTACGGTGATGTGATTCCTGGTCACCAACCCGACAAGCGCCTGATCGTGATCAAGCAGCCAATCGGTGTGACCGCTGCTATTACGCCGTGGAACTTCCCGGCCGCGATGATCACCCGTAAAGCCGGCCCGGCACTCGCCGCGGGTTGCACCATGGTGCTCAAGCCGGCTTCGCAAACTCCATTCTCCGCGTTCGCGTTGGCTGAACTGGCTCAGCGTGCCGGCATTCCTGCCGGTGTGTTCAGCGTTGTGTCCGGCAGCGCCGGCGACATCGGCAGCGAGCTGACCAGCAACCCGATCGTGCGCAAACTGTCCTTCACTGGCTCGACCGAAATCGGTCGTCAGCTGATGGCTGAATGCGCCAAGGACATCAAGAAAGTGTCCCTGGAATTGGGCGGTAACGCGCCGTTCATCGTGTTCGACGACGCGGACCTGGATAAGGCCGTTGAAGGCGCGATCATTTCCAAATACCGCAACAATGGCCAGACCTGCGTCTGCGCCAACCGTCTGTACATCCAGGATTCGGTCTACGACGCGTTCGCCGAGAAGCTGAAAGTGGCTGTGTCCAAACTCAAGATCGGCAACGGTCTGGAAGACGGCACCACCACGGGTCCGCTGATCGATGAAAAAGCCGTTGCCAAGGTGCAAGAGCACATCGCTGATGCCGTCAGCAAAGGCGCGACCGTGCTGTCCGGTGGCAAGAGCATGGAAGGCAACTTCTTCGAACCGACCATCCTGACCAACGTGCCAAACAACGCAGCCGTGGCCAAGGAAGAAACCTTTGGTCCGTTGGCGCCGCTGTTCCGTTTCAAAGACGAAGCCGACGTGATCGCGATGTCGAACGACACCGAGTTTGGTCTGGCGTCGTACTTCTATGCCCGTGACCTGGGTCGTGTGTTCCGTGTGGCTGAAGCCCTGGAATACGGCATGGTCGGCGTCAACACCGGGTTGATCTCCAACGAAGTCGCGCCGTTCGGCGGCATCAAGGCGTCGGGCCTGGGCCGTGAAGGCTCCAAGTACGGCATCGAAGATTACCTGGAAATCAAATACCTCTGCCTGGGCATCTAAGCTCGGAAGACGGGAACTGCAGTAAGCGCAAAGGGCACGAGAGCGCTGCTCCTTTGCGCGTTTCAACCGAAATTTTCTCGGTGGCCGGGAAAGCTGTGGCAGTCGATCATCGCATGCTGCCGTAGTTGCCTCCCCGCCGCTTTATCCTTGAGCTACGCCGACCGATGAGCGGCGAATGAGGAATGTATGAGCAAGACTAACGCTTCTTTGATGAAACGCCGCGAAGCCGCTGTACCGCGTGGTGTTGGCCAGATTCATCCGATCTTCGCCGAGTCCGCGAAGAACGCCACCGTGACCGACGTTGAAGGTCGCGAGTTCATCGACTTCGCCGGCGGTATCGCCGTGCTGAACACCGGCCACGTGCACCCTAAAATCATCGCCGCCGTGACAGAGCAGCTGAACAAGCTGACTCACACCTGCTTCCAGGTGTTGGCGTACGAACCGTACGTAGAGCTGTGCGAGAAAATCAACGCCAAGGTGCCAGGTGATTTCGACAAGAAAACCCTGTTGGTCACCACCGGTTCCGAAGCGGTAGAAAACGCTGTGAAGATCGCCCGTGCCGCCACTGGCCGTGCTGGCGTGATCGCCTTCACTGGCGCGTACCACGGTCGCACCATGATGACCCTGGGCCTGACCGGTAAAGTCGTCCCTTACTCGGCTGGCATGGGTTTGATGCCTGGCGGCGTGTTCCGCGCGTTGTACCCGAACGAACTGCACGGTGTGAGCGTCGACGATTCGATCGCCAGCATCGAACGCATCTTCAAGAACGACGCCGAGCCGCGTGATATCGCTGCGATCATCATCGAGCCGGTTCAGGGCGAAGGCGGTTTCTACGTCGCGCCTAAAGAGTTCATGAAGCGTCTGCGCGCCCTGTGCGACCAGCACGGCATCCTGTTGATCGCTGACGAAGTACAGACCGGCGCTGGCCGTACTGGCACCTTCTTCGCGATGGAGCAGATGGGCGTTAGCGCTGACCTGACCACGTTCGCCAAATCCATCGCTGGCGGCTTCCCGCTCGCCGGTGTGTGCGGCAAGGCTGAATACATGGACGCCATTGCTCCAGGCGGCCTGGGCGGTACCTACGCCGGTAGCCCGATCGCTTGCGCCGCGGCCCTGGCCGTGATGGAAGTGTTCGAAGAAGAGCAACTGCTGGATCGCTGCAAGGCAGTCGGCGAGCGTCTGGTGACTGGCCTTAAAGCTATCCAGGCCAAGTACCCGGTGATCGGCGAAGTTCGTGCCCTGGGCGCAATGATCGCCGTCGAGCTGTTCGTTGATGGCGACAGCCACAAGCCGAACGCCGCTGCTGTGGCATCGGTCGTGGCCAAGGCGCGCGACAAGGGCCTGATCCTGCTGTCCTGCGGTACTTACGGCAACGTTCTGCGTGTACTCGTACCGCTGACCTCGCCCGACGAGCAATTGGACAAAGGTCTGGCAATCATCGAAGAGTGCTTCTCGGAGCTTTGATCTAAAGTGCTCGTATGAAAGTGTGAGCTGATCAACAAAAAAACCCGCTTTGGCGGGTTTTTTTGTGTCCGTGAATCACAACGTGCTGTATCGAATGGCCAGCATTGAACTAAGGTGCGAGCATCGTCTTCGGAGCGTACAGATGACTGTTGTAGTTTTGCCTGCGGCACCGCGTGTGCTAATTGCCGAGGCCGATCCCTGGTCCCGCGATCTGCTCAAGCAGGTGTTGTTGAATGTTCGGTGCGACGCACGGCTTGACCTGTGCGCTAACGGTCAGGAAGCGCTGCACCTGTTGTCGCAGAACCCTTACGACCTGGTGATTGCCGATTGGGAGCTGCCCGGCGTCGATGGTTTGAATGTCTTGCGCAGTATTCGCCAGCGTAAACGCAATCCGCCGCTGCCGTTCATTCTGATGAGCAACCGTAATGACAGCGTCAGCGTGCGCGAGGCGTTGCCTTTGGCACCCTCGGCGTATCTGACCAAGCCCCTGAACATGGAGAGCCTGACCCAGCGTCTGCAGGCGTTTCTGTTGAACGTGGGTGAAGAAGTCTTGTGCGAAGCACCGACACTGGCGCCGGGCATGACCTTGTCGGTGTACCTGGAGCGCCGTCGTGAGCAGGCCGATGGCGCGCCTTTGATGACCGACGTGGAATTGGCAGTCAAACGCAGCCTCAATCCCACGGGTCTCGATCTGACGGCGCTGCACGACGAAACCAGAACGGATCCGCAAGTCACCGCCGTGTTGATCGCTGCCGCCAACAGCGCCGCCCAGCACAAAGGCGCACCCGTGCAGACCCTGCTGGAAGCGCTGCATCGTCTTGGTACCGGACAAAGCATGAACCTGATTCTGGGGTTGGCCCTCAAGCGAAGCGCCCGGCTCAGTGATCCGTGTCTGGCGGACTACGCCGAGCGCTATTGGGAGCTGTCGCTGCACACCGCTGAATACGCACGGACCCTGGCGCGGTTGCTGGACCTGGATCAGGAACGCTGTTATTGCGCCGGCATGCTGCATCGCCTGGGTGATCTGGCGTTGCTGCGGTGCCTGCAGGAATGGAAGCAGTCTGGCGGTGCGCTGGATGACCTGGAGGAGGTTGGCGAGGCGCTGGCTGAATTCGGGGCGGCCTACGGATCGGCATTGCGAACCCGCTGGCGTCTGCCATTGGAGCTGCGAGAGCTGATTGCGGCGGTCTACCAGTTCGGTGGCGGGGTTTATTCGCGCGAAGCGCTGGTGATGAACATGGCGGCGCAATTGGCGCGGCTGGGCGAGCACGAGGGGCTTGAGGCGTTAGCCAAGAGCCGGACGGCGCGCTTGCTGAAGATAGGGCTGCCGGAATTGATGCGGTTGCGTAAAAAGTAAATATCGATGGAAATTCCTGTGGGTGCCGTCAGCCGGTGATTATCCGGTTCTTACCCTGTCGCTTCGCCTCATACATCGCCGCATCCGCCCGCGCATACAGGTCGTCGAGGCTTTCATCTTCGGCCATCAGGCTGGTCAGCCCCTGGCTGATGGTGATGCCGAAAGTTTGATCGTCGTGGCTGAAATTCAGCTGTTGAATCTCCCGTTGCAGACGCTCGGCTACCAGCAACGCCACCGCTGGTTCGCAGCCGGGAAATACGGCCGCGAACTCTTCTCCGCCAATGCGCCCGAACACGTCCCCACGGCGTAGCGCCGCGCGACCGCACTCGGCGATACGTTGCAGCACGTTATCGCCTTCCTGATGGCCGTAGGTGTCGTTGATGGCTTTGAAGTCATCGATGTCCAGCATCAGGAACGACAGCGGGGTGCCTTGCTCGCGTGCCTTTTCGAACTCGCGGTTAGCGCATTCGAAAAAGTACCGGCGGTTGCTGCTTTCCGTTAAATCGTCGGTGGTGGCCAGACGCTGCAGCTCGGTTTCCAGCTGCTTCTTTTCCGTGATGTCTTCGGCAATGCCGACAATGATCACGGGCTGCCCTGGCTCGGCCTGACGGTTCATGAAGCACTTGTCACTCAGCCAGCGTACCTGGCCATCGGCGGTGATGATTCGATACTCACGGTCTTCAACGGCGCCTTTTTCGAGCACTTCGGCCAGGCTGCGCTCGGCATGCTCCAGATCGTCGGGGTAAACGCTGTCACGCCACTGGTGATAGTCCGACAGCAGCAGGTCGCTGGATCGGCCAGATATTCGTTCGTAGGCAGGGCTGACGTAGAGCACCTGACGGGTTTCCCAGTTGAACGCCCAGAGCACGGCATTGACGCTCACGAGCAGGGAATTGAGCAGCTGTTCGCGCTCGCTAAGCCGGGCGACTTCGCCTCGGGCACGCATCAGCGCCATGAGTGTTTGCGCGGCCTCGGGCCACTGGGGAGCGGATGAGTCTTGTAGTTTTTTATCGACCATCGACACAAATCTCAAAGCGTGCCGCGAGTCGACAGCGGCCACAACGAAGCCCGCCAGGGTGGCGAAGTGTTTGTGAGATAGGGGATTTGGAGGTTAGTTCCCGGGTTGCGCAGGAGAGAGAGTGGCTCCCGCCGGGCGGTAAGGGCGACGCGTTCTCGATAAAAACGCGTCGCCCTATTGGCAGCGGTCAGGCAGTGGTTGGCCGCAGGGAGTAGGTTTTCAGCTGGTTGGCGAAGTCGCGCAGGGAATGGATTCCGCTGGCTTCGGCTTCGTGGATCCAGTCCTTGATGGCGGCCAGCATGTCATGACCGTTTGAGCTGGTCTTGACCCAGATCTGCTGCAAGGCCAGGCGTTTCTCGTAGATGACCTTCAGCGCCTGACTGTGCTCGAGCATGTTCTGGATGCGCACGTGGTGTTTGTCATCCAGCAGGCTGGTTTCCCGCGAGAGCA
The DNA here is from genome assembly GCF_015351605.1 of Pseudomonas sp. p50(2008). Taxonomy (NCBI): domain Bacteria; kingdom Pseudomonadati; phylum Pseudomonadota; class Gammaproteobacteria; order Pseudomonadales; family Pseudomonadaceae; genus Pseudomonas; species Pseudomonas sp. p50(2008). The sequence goes on along the minus strand of NZ_JACMYF010000004.1, from coordinate 615,900 downwards.
GGCGTTTGGCCCGATGGAACTGGTGGCGGACCGAATGATCGGCTCTTTCGAGCTCTTGCTTGACCAGTGGTGCGATCACCAACTTGCGGTACTGGGCCATGATCTGGAAGCGGTTGTTGAGAATCGCCATCGCAGTGTCCATGTCCAGATTGCCTTTACCTTCAACGCGGTGGGCAATCGGTGCGACCCGCTGGACCTTGGCCAGGCGCAGGAAGCTGAAGACTTGAATCCAGGCCCAGCCGAGATCGAATTCCCACTTCTTCACGGACAGTTTTGCCGAGTTGGGGTAGGTGTGATGGTTGTTGTGCAACTCTTCGCCGCCGATCAGGATGCCCCACGGTACGAGGTTGGTCGCTGCGTCGCGGCATTCGAAGTTGCGGTAGCCAATGGCATGGCCCAGGCCATTGACAACGCCGGCAGCCCAGACCGGGATCCACATCATCTGGATGGCCCAGATGGTGATGCCGATGGTGCCGAACAGCAGCAGGTCGATGACGCCCATGATCGCCACACCCAAGAGCGGAAAGCGGCTATAAAGGTTGCGCTCGATCCAGTCTTCGGGGCAGTTCTTGCCGTAGATGCGCAAGGTCTCGGGGTTTTCCGCTTCGGCGCGGTACAGCTCGGCGCCTTTGCGAAGCACGGTGGACAAACCTTTGACGACCGGGCTGTGCGGGTCATCGACGGTTTCGCATTTGGCGTGGTGCTTGCGGTGGATGGCTGTCCACTCGCGGGTGTTCTGCGCCGTGGTCAACCACAGCCAGAAGCGGAAGAAATGTTTCAGGCCGGCATTGAGCTCCAGGGAGCGATGGGCTGAATAGCGGTGCAGATAGACCGTGACGCCGATGATTGTGACGTGGGTCATCAGCAGAGTGACTGCCACCAGTGACCAGGGCGACAAGCCAAGAAAACCTTCGTACCACATAGGCTGTAGGGCCCTCGATAAATAAAAAAATAGCCGATGCATTATCACTAAGCCCACAGATAAAACCAGTCGCCCTTTCAGATAAGAGTGGCTGGATGTGTCTTTGCTCTATAATTCGAACCCTTTTGTAGGGACATGGACGGTCGAATGTCTGCCACCACTCGCGATGCCTTGCGTGCAGCGCTGCTTTACCTGTTGCTGTCTGTTGTCTGGCTGGGATTCAGTGGTTATTTATTAAACAGTTTCTTCGATAGCTCCACCGAACGCTTGCAGTGGCAACTGATCAACGGTTACGCCTGGGTTGTGCTCAGTGCCGGGTTGATTTTCTTTGCCCGGGCGCGATTGTTACGTTGTCTGGGGATCGATGTGCAACTCCGCGAGCGGCTTGCAGAGCGCGAGCATTTGCGACAGGCCGCTGCGGTTTTTGATTGCACACGTGAGGGTGTGCTGGTCACCAATGACAAAGGGCTGATCGTTCATGTGAACCGCGCCTTCATGGACATCACCGGATACCAGCGTGAAGAAGTGATGGGCCAGCCACCCAGCCTGTTCAAATCCGGTCGTCATCCACCGGCGTTCTACCAGGCGATGTTCGGGACCCTCAGCAGCAACGACGAGTGGAGCGGCGAGATCTGGAACCGCCGAAAAAGTGGCGAAATTTATCCGCAATGGCAGACCATTCGCATCCTTCGTGACGACCAAGGCCAAGTGAGTCAGTACGTGGCGGTGTTTTCCGACATCAGTGCGATCAAGAACTCCGAGCACGAGCTCACACACCTGGCCCACCACGATCCCCTGACCGACCTGCCCAATCGCCTGTTGTTCACCGACCGCGCCGAGCAGGCCCTGGCTTCGGCGCAAACTCATAAGCGCGGTTGCGCCTTGCTGCTGATCGATCTGGATCACTTCAAAATGATCAACGACAGCCTCGGTCATACCATGGGCGACCAGTTGCTCAAGGCCGTGGCTGACCGCTTGCGAGCGATGTTCGGGCCGGGAATCACGTTGGCGAGACTGGGGGGTGACGAATTTGCCGTACTCGCCGAAAGCTGTCCGCAATTGGTTCACGCTGCCGCACTCGCGCAAAAAATCCTGGATGGCCTCAAGGAGCCGTTCCATCTCGACGGCAATCAGCTTTTTATCAACGCCAGCGTCGGGATCAGTCTGTTCCCTGGCGACGCCTTGAGTGCCGAGCAATTACTGCACAATGCCGATTCGGCGCTGTTCAAGGCCAAAAGCGCCGGTCGCGACAACTACGCCCTCTACACCGAAGAGCTCACCGCCCAGGCCCAACAGCGGGTCGAGACCGCGTTCGAATTGCGCCGTGCACTGGAGCAGAAAGAGTTGCGGGTGTATTACCAGCCGGTTTACGACTTCAAGACCCGTCGCCTGGTTGGCGTCGAGGCACTGGTGCGCTGGGAGCATCCGCAGCGCGGGCTGGTGTCCCCTGCGGAGTTCATCCCCATTGCCGAGCGCACCGGGCTGATCGCCGAAATCGATGCCTGGGTCATGCGCGAAGCCTGTCAGCAGATGTGTGAGTGGCAGCAGGCGGGCGTGGCGTTGTCGTTTGTCGCAGTGAATGTGTCTTCACGCCTGTTCGCTCGCCGCGAGCTGTATCAGCAGGTGGCGCAAGTGTTGCGCGACACCGGGTTGGACCCCGCCTATCTGGAGATCGAAGTCACTGAAAGCGCCGTCATGGACGACCCGGAAGTCGCGCTGGAACAGATGCATCGATTACGCGAGCTGGGCGTGCGGTTGGCCATCGATGACTTCGGTACCGGGTACTCGTCGCTGCTGCGGCTCAAGCGCCTGCCGGTGCAGAAGCTGAAAATCGACCAGGGCTTCGTCGCCGGATTGCCATGGGATGAGGACGATGCAGCCATCGTGCGGGTGATCATTGCGCTGGCCCAGAGCATGGGCATGCAGGTTCACGCCGAAGGGATCGAACAAGTCGAACAAGCGGTTTTCCTTGTCGAGCACGATTGCGATCTGGGGCAAGGCTACTGGTTTGGACGCCCCGTGCCGGCGGAAAAACTGCAGTGGAAACACACGCCCGTCATCCGTTAGATCGCAGTTCGCGTTGCATGCAGACCCCTGTAGGCGCTGCCGCAGCCTGCGATCTTTGGTCTTTTCCCCCGCGTTCCCACCCGCAAATCCTCGCACTCTCAAATAATCACTTCTGGTTATATAAACATTCTTAAATAGTATTTTTAAGAATATCAGCACCTATCTACTATTGGCCTCACGCCGCAAGCAGTGCCGCCACTGCCAGGCAACCTCTCAGTCGAAGGAGCAGCACCATGAGCGCATCCCTACGTAGCGTTGACGGCCAGGACGAAGCAACCATCTTGCGCGAGATCCAGAGCGCACTGCGTGACCTGCGTTTCGGAGCGGTGGAAATCACCGTGCACAACGCTCAAGTCGTGCAGATCGAACGCAAGGAAAAATTCCGTTTGCAGCAGCCTGGCAACAAACCGAGCTGACGCAAAAGATCAAAAGTTCGCAGCCTGCGGCAGCACCTACAGATAGACGCATTGCCCCTGTAGGAGCTGCCGAAGGCTGCGATCTTTGAACGGCACCGCGATTCCAGAAACCCATAAGAAAAAGCCAACACATTTCAGAATTCCAGGAGCTTTCACCATGTCGTCGATTCGTCATTTCGCTTTGGCCGCCCTGGCCAGTGCCCTTTTTGCTGGCTCCGCGGTTGCCAAGGACTACGAACTGCTCAACGTGTCGTACGACCCGACCCGTGAGCTGTATCAGGACTACAACGCCGAATTCGTCAGGTTCTGGCAGGCAGATCACGCCGGCGACAACGTGAAAATCCAGCAGTCCCACGGTGGTTCGGGCAAGCAAGGCCGCGCTGTGATCGACGGGCTGCGTGCTGACGTAGTGACCCTGGCACTGGCCGGCGACATCGACGAAATCGCCAAGCTCGGCAAATCCCTGCCAGCCGATTGGCAGAAGCGTCTGCCGGAAGCGAGCACGCCCTACACCTCGACCATCGTGTTCCTGGTGCGCAAGGGCAACCCTAAAGGCATCAAGGATTGGGGCGACCTGGTCAAGAACGACGTATCGGTCATCACACCCAACCCGAAAACCTCCGGTGGTGCACGCTGGAACTTCCTCGCAGCCTGGGCCTATGGCCTGAAAGCCAACGGCGGCAATGAAGCCAAGGCCAAAGAATACGTACAGACCTTGTTCAAGCACGTTCCAGTGCTGGACACCGGTGCTCGCGGTTCGACCATTACCTTCGTCAACAACGGTCAGGGTGACGTGTTGCTGGCCTGGGAAAACGAGGCGTTCCTGGCGCTGAAAGAAGACGGCGGGGCCGACAAGTTCGAGATCGTCGTGCCTTCGCTGTCGATCCTCGCTGAGCCTCCCGTCGCTGTAGTCGACAAAAACGCCGAGAAAAAGGGCAACGAGCAGATCGCCGAAGCGTACCTCAAGCACCTGTACAGCCCTGCCGGTCAGGAAATCGCGGCGAAGAACTTCTATCGTCCACGTGACAAGGACGTGGCCGCCAAGTACTCCAAGCAGTTCCCGACCCTGGATCTGGTGACCATCGACAAGGACTTCGGCGGCTGGAAAACAGCGCAACCGAAATTCTTTAATGATGGTGGCGTGTTCGACCAGATTTATCAGGCGCAGTAATCTCTAATAGGTCATAAATGAGCCCCGATTTTACCGTCGGGGCTTTGTGCGTTCTCAACCAGGGACTTTTATGTCGCGTCGTATCTCCCCCGTCATACCCGGCTTCGGGCTGACGCTGGGCTACACCTTGGTGTACCTCAGCCTGATTGTGCTTATTCCGCTGGCGGCGATGTTCATCCATGCCGCTCAACTTACCTGGGATCAGTTCTGGGCAATCATTTCGGCGCCTCGCGTGCTGGCGGCAATGAAGCTCAGCTTCGGCACCGCGCTGTATGCCGCGATCATCAACGGTGTCATCGGCACGCTGTTGGCCTGGGTGCTGGTGCGCTACACCTTCCCGGGTCGCAAGATCATCGATGCGATGATCGATCTGCCCTTCGCATTGCCCACTGCTGTGGCCGGTATCGCGTTGACCGCGCTGTACGCGCCGAATGGCTGGGTTGGCCAGTTTGCGGCGGACCTGGGGTTCAAGATCGCCTACACCCCCATCGGCATCACGCTCGCACTGACGTTTGTGACGCTTCCATTCGTGGTACGTACCGTACAGCCAGTATTGGCCGATATCCCGCGTGAAGTGGAGGAGGCGGCGGCGTGCCTGGGTGCCAAACCGTTACAGGTTTTCCGCCATATCCTCGTGCCCGCACTCTTGCCCGCTTGGCTGACAGGGTTCGCGCTGGCCTTTGCTCGCGGGGTTGGCGAGTACGGTTCGGTGATTTTCATCGCGGGCAACATGCCGATGAAAACCGAGATTCTGCCGTTGCTGATCATGGTCAAACTCGACCAGTACGATTACACCGGCGCCACGTCCATTGGCGTACTGATGCTGGTGGTTTCCTTTGTCCTGTTGCTGCTGATCAACTTGCTGCAGCGGCGCATCGAAACCCCATAAGGAGGCGCACACATGTCCCAATCGTCTATTGCTGCTGCTTCCTCCAACGCTGCCCGCCGTGGCAGCGCCAGTTCACGCCGCATCCTCATCGGCCTTGGCTGGCTGGTTTTTGCACTCTTCCTGCTGTTGCCGCTGGTAATCGTTGTGTCCCAAGGGCTGAAACTCGGGATTGGCGCGTTCTTCACCGCGATCTTTGAGCCGGATGCGATTTCCGCACTGAAGCTCACGCTGATCGCCGTCGCGATTTCGGTGCCCTTGAATGTGGTGTTCGGTGTCAGCGCGGCGTGGTGCGTCAGTAAGTACTCGTTCCGCGGCAAGAGCATGCTGGTCACCCTGATCGACCTGCCGTTCTCGGTATCGCCGGTGATCGCGGGCCTGGTCTATGTGTTGATGTTCGGCGCCCAGGGTCTGTTCGGACCGTGGTTGCAGGATCACGATATCCAGATCGTCTTCGCCTTGCCGGGCATCGTATTGGCCACGATCTTCGTTACTGTGCCGTTCGTGGCGCGTGAACTGATCCCGCTGATGCAGGAACAGGGCACTCAGGAAGAAGAGGCCGCGCGCCTGCTCGGTGCCAATGGCTGGCAGATGTTCTGGCACATCACCGTTCCCAACATCAAATGGGGCCTGATTTATGGCGTGGTGCTGTGTACAGCGCGGGCCATGGGTGAGTTCGGTGCGGTGTCGGTGGTTTCCGGGCACATTCGCGGGGTGACCAACACCTTGCCGTTGCACGTCGAGATCCTCTACAACGAATACAACCACGTGGCCGCGTTCGCGGTAGCGAGCCTGTTGCTGATCATGGCGCTCTTCATCCTGCTGCTGAAGCAGTGGAGCGAAAACCGTATTAACCGCCTGCGCGCCAGCGCCGCGGAGGAATAATTCATGTCGATCGAAGTGCGTAACGTCAGCAAGAATTTCAATGCGTTCAAGGCGCTGGACAACATCAGCCTGGACATTCATAGCGGCGAACTCGTCGCGCTGCTTGGTCCGTCGGGTTGCGGCAAGACCACGCTGCTGCGGATTATCGCCGGCCTGGAAACGCCGGATCAGGGCAACATCGTGTTCCACGGCGAGGACGTTTCGGGCCACGACGTGCGTGATCGCAACGTCGGTTTCGTGTTCCAGCACTACGCGCTGTTCCGTCACATGACGGTGTTCGACAACGTCGCGTTCGGCCTGCGCATGAAACCGAAAAACCAGCGCCCAAGCGAAAGCCAGATCGCGGTGAAGGTTCACGAACTGCTGAACATGGTGCAGCTGGACTGGCTGTCCGATCGTTACCCGGAACAGCTCTCCGGTGGTCAGCGCCAACGTATTGCGTTGGCTCGCGCCCTGGCGGTTGAGCCCAAAGTGCTGCTGCTCGACGAACCTTTCGGCGCCCTTGACGCCAAGGTCCGTAAAGAGCTGCGTCGCTGGTTGGCGCGCCTGCACGAAGACATCAACCTGACGTCGGTGTTCGTGACCCACGACCAGGAAGAAGCCATGGAAGTGGCCGACCGCATCGTGGTGATGAACAAGGGTGTGATCGAGCAGATCGGTTCACCGGGCGACGTTTACGAGAACCCGGCCAGCGATTTCGTTTATCACTTCCTGGGCGATTCGAACCGATTGCACCTGGGCGAGGACAACCACGTGTTGTTCCGTCCGCACGAAGTGTCGCTGTCGCGCCATGAACTGGAAGATCACCATGCGGCCGAAGTGCGGGATATCCGTCCGTTGGGCGCAACGACCCGGGTGACACTGAAGGTCGAAGGCCAGAGCGAGTTGATCGAAGCTGAGGTGGTTAAGGATCACGACAGCCTGACCGGATTGGCGAAGGGCGAAACCTTGTTCTTCAAGCCGAAGGTCTGGCAGAAAGTCGCCAACATTTAAAATCAAAAGATCGCAGCCTGCGGCAGCTCCTACAGGGTTTTCGGTTGGTCACAGATTTTGTGTTCAACACCAATCAACTGTAGAAGCTGCCGCAGGCTGCGATCTTTTAAAGCGGCCTAAGCCGCCGCGTTTTTCTGACGCAGACGCACCCCACCCGCCCGCGCCTCGATCTGATCTTTCAGGTCATGTCGCATCCCCAGCAAAAATGCCAGTTCGGCCACCACAAACAGCGGCCCGACAATCAGCCCCGTCACGTCATCGACAAACGCCGGCTTGCGTCCTTCGTAGTGATGGCCAACGAACTGAATCGCCCAGCCCACCACGAACATCGCCACGCCACTGCTCAACCACACCAGAGTGCTTTGCTGCGCCAACACGTGGCCGGCCCAGACACACAGCCCGAGGAGCACCGTCATCAAGACCCCGAGGCGCAGTTCCAGGCGCAGGTAGAACCAGGCCGATGCCAGCGATACCAGTACCGCCGGCGACAGCCAGCCTCCCGCCCATTGCGGCCGGGACAGCAATACCGCCACTGCGACCACAATCAACGGAATGCCGATGAAGTGACTGGCGATGTTTCTCGGATCACGGTGATAGGCGGCATATTGACTGAGGTGGTCAACCAGGCTTTTTTTCATTGTTATTCCTCCTGTAGGGTGCTTGATCATGACCCGGGTTCATCTTTCGCTCTGTCAGCCAGGCGACAATCTCAAGGAGTTTTCATGGACATGCAGGTCTGGCGTTCGCGCCTGATGAGCGGCCAATGGTTCAGTCATCTACCTGCGTCCTTACAGGATAGTCTGCTGTCCGCCGCCAGGTTGCGAAGCTTGTCGCCGGGGCAGCGATTGTTCAAACGCGGCGATCCGCCCTGCGGTTTGTACGCCGTGCTCGAAGGGGCCGTGCGCATCGGTGCCGTCAACGAGCAGGGGAAGGAGGCACTGCTGAGTCTGGTCGAGCAACCTCACTGGTTCGGCGAAATCTGCCTGTTCGATGGGCAGGCGCGGACCCATGATGCGTTTTCTCTGGGCCAGTGCACCCTGCTGCACATCCCGCAAACCGCGCTGCTGGCCTTGCTCGACGAACAGCCGGTGTACTGGCGACAACTGGCATTGTTGATGAGCCAGAAACTGCGCCTGACCTTCATCAACCTTGAACAACTGAGCCTGATGCCGGCACCGGCGCGCCTGGCGCACCGCTTGCTGATGATTGCCGACAGCTACGGTGAGCTCAATCCTCCACGCCGCGTACTGCAGCTCCCGCAAGACCAGCTGGCTTCCATGTTGTCGTTATCACGCCAGACCACCAATCAACTCCTCAAGGACTTGCAGGGACAGGGGATCGTGAACCTGAAGTACGGCGAGATCGAGATTCTCGACGCCGGTCGGTTGCGGGCATTGGCGATCTTTTAAAGGTGGGCTTTGTCCACAAAGGCGCCTAGCCTGTGCAGACGACAATCGAGGTGTGCCATGCGTGTGCTGTTAGTAGAAGACGAGCCGGAGACCGCCAAACTCCTGGCCAACGGCCTTGGCGAAGCCAGTTATTCCGTCGATGTGGCGCTGAACGGGATGGACGGTCGCCGCTTCATCGAGTCCGGCGAATACGACTTGATCATCCTTGATGTGATGCTCCCCGGGCTTAACGGCTGGCAGTTGCAGCAACAGGTCCGCAAGCTGGGCGCGACGCCGGTACTGTTTCTCACCACAAAGGACGGCATCGAGGATCGCCTGCGCGGGCTGGAGCTGCATGAAGACGATTACCTGCTCAAGCCGTTTACCGTGAGCGAGCTGGTGGCTCGGGTGCGCAAGTTGTTGCGGCGGGATCGAGGGCGATAAGTATTTTTGCGGTGGTTGAGCTGGCCTCATCGCGAGCAGGCTCGCTCCCACAGGGATCTCGGCCAGCCACCTATTTTGTGTTCGCTAACGATCAAATGTGGGAGCGAGCCTGCTCGCGATGAAGCCGGTCCAGGCAACCCACCTCCCGGATCTGTCACCGCACCCCATCCCGAAACTGCCCCGGCGTCATCCCTGTCCAGCGCTTGAACGCCCGACTGAAACTGCTCGTATCCGCAAACCCCAACAAATAACTGATTTCACTCAGCGAGCATTGCGGGTCCCGCAAATGCAGCAACGCCAGGTTCTCGCGGCTTTCATTGAGCAGCGTATCGAACCGACACCCTTCATCCGCCAGGTGCCGCTGCAGGCTGCGCAAACTCAGATGCAGGGCTTTGGCTATGTGCTCGGCACTGGGCTCGCCCTCGGGCAACTGCTCTTCAATCGCGTCGCGCACCTTGCGTTCCCAGGTCAGCGGTTTGAGTTGCGCCAGGGTGCGCTTGAGCACGGTTTCGTTGTGCTCGGCCAGTTCCGGGTTGGCATCGTCCAGGTGGCTGTCGAAATCCACCAGGGAAAATTCCAGTCGATCTTCGTCCGCGGCAAAGTACACCGGGGAGCGAAAGACCTTGTGCCATTGGTGCGCGTCCGCAGGTTCCGGGCGCCTCAGGTACACCGCCAGCGGAGCATATTCGCGACCCAGGCGATTGCGGCAGGTGCGCACGTAAATCGCGGTGAAGGCGTCGATGGCTTCATACGCCGGCGCCGGATTGCCGGGCGGAATCTTCAGGCGAAAGCGATAGCGATCTTCGGTGCGGGTCAATTCGAGCTCAAGGGCGTCGCTGACCACCTGGTGATAGCGCACGATACGTTCGAACACCTCGCGCAAACTGCCGCTGGCCACCAGCGCATACCCGAGCGCGTGAAAGGTGGTCGGGCTGACAAAGCGCGACACCCGCAAGCCAATCGCCGGGTCGCCGCTGACCTGCACAGCGATTTCCCACAGACGCGTGGTGCCTGACAACGGGTAACGGGCGTTAGGGTCGTCCATCAACTGCGGGTCGAGCCCCGCCTGTTGACACAGGACGGTGCTGTCCAGCCCCAATGCATCGAGTTGCTTGCGCAGGGCGCGGGTCCAGCTGGCGAGGGAGGTCGGTTCAGTCATGCTGATTGGCGCTTCCGGTCAACAGGTTGGCGTTCACGGCTACCACCTTGCGAGGGTCCGCAGGGCAGGATGCGAACATCAATAACCAGAGGATGGAAGCATGGACCGTACTTCTGCAAGTCCCCAGCGACTGAATGCATCTCAACGATCAGCGCATATTCGCGAAGTGGTGCTGGCCAAGGGCGTCGAACTGCGTCAGCGCTACCCGATTCTCAACCATCAGGACGCGTTGGGCGCGGGCATTCTGGCGTTCGCGCTGGCCGGCATGATCGGTTCGGCGGCGCTCTATATCAACGGTTACATGGCCTGGTGGGTGTGCCTGTTGCTAAACGCGTTCTTCGCGTCCCTGACCCACGAGCTCGAGCACGACCTGATACATAGCATGTACTTCCGCAAAAAACGCGTGCCGCACAACCTGATGATGGGCCTGGTCTGGCTGGCGCGGCCAAGTACGATCAACCCGTGGATCCGCCGCCATCTGCACCTCAATCACCACAAGGTGTCCGGCACGGAGGCCGACATGGAGGAGCGGGCAATCACCAACGGCGAGCCTTGGGGTTTTGCGCGATTCCTGATGATCGGCGACAACATCATGTCGGCGTTGATTCGCATGCTGCGGGCCAAAACCTGGACGCATAAATTCAGCATCATCAAACGCACGCTGAAGGTGTACGCACCGCTGGCGTTGATGCACTGGGGCGTGTGGTACGTGTTTCTCGGGTTTCATGCCGCCAACGGTGTCGCGCATCTGCTGGGGGCGCCGATTGAATGGTCGGCGACCACGCTGTCAGTGATGCAGGTGATCGATATCGCCGCCGTCGTGATCATCGGCCCGAACGTTCTGCGCACGTTCTGCTTGCACTTCGTCAGTTCCAACATGCACTACTACGGTGATGTGGAACCGGGCAATGTGATTCAACAGACCCAGGTGCTGAACCCATGGTGGATGTGGCCGTTGCAGGCGTTCTGCTTCAACTTTGGCAGCAGCCACGGGATCCACCATTTTGTGGTGAAGGAACCGTTTTACATCCGCCAGATGACCGTGCCGGTGGCGCATAAAATCATGCGCGAGATGGGCGTTCGGTTTAATGATTTCGGGACGTTTGGGCGGGCGAACCGGTTTGTTCGCAAGGAAGAAATTCAGGGGCAGAGCGTGGAGGGTGTGCGGGTCTGATGGCCTCATCGCCAACAGGCTGGCCCCCACAGTGGGTCGGTGGTGAACACAAAATCCGTGCACAACCGAGATCCACTGTAGGAGTGAGCCTGCTCGCGATAGCGATCCTAAACCGCAACACTCATCTCCTGCTTATCCACCGCTACCAACGTCTCAATCATCGCTCTCGCCGCCGGCGACAACCGAAATCCCGTCCGACTCACAATCCCGCACCGTACATTCATGGTCTCAATGTTCTGCGGCAGATTGCGCCAGTGCAGCAGCACCAGAGCCCCTTTGGCGATGTCCTCGACAAACGCCTCCTGAGTGCCCACGCCAATGGCGTCCGATTGCAGCACGATCTTCACCAGCGCCGGAAAATACTCGGTTTCGATACTCGGAGAAAAATCGGTTCGCCCGCTGAGGTTCGCCAACAGCTTGCGAACGCCCGGCGGGATCAGCGTGGTCGCCAGCGGGTAGTCGAACATGTCGTTGGTCGACAGGCTCTCCTTCGCCAACAACGGATGACCCGGTCTGCAGAAGAACACCCCTCGCCTGGGCGTCAGTGCCTGAGTCTGGAAGTTGGGGTCGGCTTCGAAATGTCGGATGTCCGCGATGAAGAATTCGATCTCCTCGCGGCTCAGCGCACGGCTGAGTTTTTCCCAACTATCCACCTGGAAACAGGTGCGCACTTTCGGGTGAGCATGGATGAATTGCGCCACCGCATCCGGCACCAGCTTGACCGCCGGCGCCGGGCCGCAGCCAAAACGCAATTCGCCGGCGTCGAGCTTGGTCATCTGCGTGACTTGCGCACTCAACAGCGCGGCGCCCTGCACCAGCGTCAACGCATGTTGCAGCACTACCTGGCCCTCGGGTGTCGGGCGCAGCTCCTTGTTGCCCCGGTCCACCAGCACGCAGCCGAACTCTTGCTCAAGCCCCTGAATACTGCGGCTGAACGCCGGTTGAGTAATGCCCATGGCGTCGGCCGCGCGGACAAAACTGCGGTGCTCGTTGAGGGCGATGAAGTAACGCAACTGGCGAAGATCCATATGCTTTTCCGGCATCCTGAGAATAGCTCGAAGGCATCTGCGACGAGGAGTGCTGGAGGTTTAAATGCAAGCGCTTATTCCGTCAACGAGGCATCTGCACATTTATTAGATCTGTATTGAATATAGATAGAGCGTTGTTTCGATGTGCCGGAACCGTAAGCATTGGTGGCTCGTGTGGCCAGAAGACTGCGTGTGCAAAAACACCCAGGAATCCATGCCTGCCGTGAATATTTTCCATGCCGCAAAAGCATGCGTTGTCAGCCTCATGGCCAGACCCCTTGAAGGATAAGGGCCCCAGAGAATCGAACATTTTTCATATTCGTTTTAGGTCTATCCATAACCTCAAAGATTACTTTCAGAGATAAGCGTCTAGCCCAATGATTCACCTATCGATACGTCGTACGGGGGATGTCGGGTCCGGCCTATCGGGTTATTCGCAAAGAGACCGCAGGAGTAAATCAATGGGTAATGTCCAGACCGCCGCCAGCGCACAAGAGGTGCTGTGGCGCCAGGGGCCGGGTGGCGAGTTGGTCGACCTCGGCCGGGTACATCGCGTGCCGTTGGGGCAGCTGCGTTTGCAGCGTGCGCCCAAGGGCATTCTCAGTCGCCGGGAAACGATTCTGCTGGGTGTGCTGGCGCTGCTGGTACACGGTGCGGTGATCTATTGGGTCAACCAACAGCCGACCGCCGTGTTGCCGATCGTGCCGCCGGAAATTCCACCGATGACCATCGAGTTTTCGCAACCGGCACCGCCGGTTGTCGAGCCTCCACCACCGGAGCCTGTTCAGCCCGTGGTCGAGCCACCGCCGCCGGTGGAGGACGAACTGGCGGTAAAACCGCCGCCGCCAAAACCGATTCCCAAGCCGAAACCGGTCGCCAAACTTGTTCCAAAACCGGTGCCCAAAGCCGTTGAGAAACCGCCAGCACCACCACAACCGGCCGCGCCTGTTGCCGCTCCAGCGCCACCCGCTCCACCCGCGCCTGCTCCAGTGACACCGGCCTCGGCCAACGCCGGCTACCTGAAAAACCCTGCGCCGCAATACCCGTCGTTGGCCCAGCGACGCGGTTGGGAAGGGACGGTGTTGTTACGGGTCCATGTGCTCGCCAGCGGCAAGCCGGGCGAGATTCAGATTCAGAAAAGCAGCGGTCGCGAGGCCCTCGACGATGCCGCCCTGAGCGCGGTGAAGCGCTGGAGTTTTGTGCCCGCCAAGCAGGGTGATGTCGCCCAGGACGGCTGGGTCAGCGTGCCCATCGATTTCAAAATTCATTAAACAGAAACCTATTTCACGCGAAACGTTTACACGAGGAATCCACCATGACGTTACTGGCATCTCCACTTGAATCCATCGAAAGCGCGGTGATCTGGCTGCTGGTGGTTTTTTCCGTTGCGACCTGGGGACTGGCGTTGCTCAAGGGCGTGCAGTTCGGCCGTCTGAAAGCTCAGGATCGCAAGTTTCATAAAAAGTTTTGGGCTGCATCGAGTCTGGATTCGGCGGCGGAATTGGCTGAAACCCAGCCAGGCGCTGCGGCGCGGGTGGCGCAAGCCGGCTACGCGGCAATCCAGGTCGGTGAAGCGCCACACGCGGCGGATTTGAGCCAGGCGATCAATCATCAGGATCGCCTCGAGCGAGCCTTGCGTCAGCAGATCGTGCGGGAGCGCCGTTCGCTGGAAACCGGATTGGCAGTGGTCGCCAGTATTGGCAGTACGTCGCCGTTCATTGGGTTGTTCGGCACGGTGTGGGGAATCATGGAAGCGTTGAAGGGTATCAGCGCGGCAGGCTCGGCGAGTCTGGAAACGGTCGCCGGACCGATTGGTGCTGCACTCGTCGCCACGGGTGTGGGGATCGCGGTCGCGGTGCCGGCAGTGCTGGTTTACAACTACTTTTTGCGTCGTCTGAAACTGACGGCGGCGGACCTGGATGACTTCGCCCATGACTTCTACAGCCTGGCGCAGAAGAGTTCGTTCCGCGTGCTGATTCACCCGACGGCGCATAAAACCGCGGCCTCGGGCAACGCGCAAAAAGTGAAGGAGGCGTCCTGATATGGCCTTCTCCACGCAAGACAGTGACGAGGTACTGAGCGAGATAAACGTGACACCGCTGGTGGACGTCATGCTGGTGCTGCTGGTGGTGTTCATCGTCACCGCACCGCTGCTGACCAATGCTATACCGATCAACTTGCCCAAGACCGAAGCCGTGGCGCCGGTCGAGCAGAAGGATCCGCTGGTGGTGAGCATCGACGGGGCCGGGAAACTGTTTATCAACAAGGATGAAATCCAGCCGGACCTGCTGGAGTTCAACCTCAAGTCGGCGAAGGCCAAGGACCCGCAGGTGCGCGTGCAATTGCAGGCGGACGACGGAGTGAATTATGGCGAAGTGGCGCGAGCCATGGCGTCGATCGAGCGGGCAGGCATTACCAAGTTGTCGGTGATTACCGCGCGTTAAAAAATGTCGTTTTTCCGGGGCCGTCTCCTTGGCAGGGTGCGGCCCTTTTTTTATCTCTTCGCCAGACCTGGCGGGTGGCTGGGTCGTCGTTACGGCTGTTCGATGTTCGGGCCGAGGAATGAATTCAGCGGCCGTTGGGTGGGTGGCGTGGTTGAGATCAATCGTGCCGTGTCCTGCATCATCGGGACGAAGCGCGACACCGCTTTCTTGAGTGTCCACTTCGACACCGGCAAGGACATCTGCAGGCTGGCGACCACCTGGTGATTGAGGTCGAACACCGGTACGGCCAGCGCAAGGTCGCCTCGGTAATATTCCTCATTGCAGTACGCGTAACCTTCCTCTCGCGCCAGTTGCAGGCGGCCGAGCAGTTCTTGCAAATCGACAACGGTGTTGGGCGTAAAGCGAATCCGCTGGGTGCTTTCCAGGATTTCGATGGCGTGCTCTTCAGGCAACGACGAGAGATAGGCGCGTCCGGTTGAAGAGCAATACATTGGAATGCGACGCCCCACCGGCATGTGCACCAACAGGCGCGTGGGGCTTGGAAACCGGCCGATGTAGATCATGTCCGTCCCCACCGGCTCCGCGAGGTTGACCGTTTCTCCCGCGTTTCGATTCAGGTCGAGGAGGTAGGGGTTGGCCCGGTCCAGCAGCGAGTGCGACTGCAAGTAGTGACAGCCTGCATCCAGGGTGCGCGACGATAACGAATAGCGCTTGCTGACCGGGTCTTTGATCAACAGGCCAAGGGCCTCCAGCGTGAAGGCGAATCGCTGCGCAGCGCTACGGCTGATGCCGGCAGCTACGGCGATCTCCGGCAGACTCATCGACGCATGCTGCGGATCGAAGGCATCCAGCACCGCGATTCCGGTGGCGAGAGATTGCACATAGAGCGTCGATTCTGAAGGGTTCATGGGTGGTCCGTGGCTTGGCGACAACGCCGTCCGATTGTCAGTGGAAAGAAACTGCATCGCGATAAGAAGCGACCGTATAGCGATAGAAGAAGTGCGTCAAGTCGCCGCTAAATCCTTCGTGAAGCCTCCCCGATAAAGATCTTCCATCCCGTATATGCGGTTCCATATGAAACCTGTGGGTTGTGGATATCTCCCTGAGCCCTCGCATTTTTGACTATTGACGCTAATGCGTTGCTGATGCAGGATCGAATCTGCATGCAATACATGCATATCGCTATGCGATAAGGCTAGAGGCTTGATATTCCGTGCTGACCGATCTTCGTCGGTACGGTCCGCGCGCTACCAGAGGCGGTTCACAAGGGGATTCCACATGCTGCACAAAACAATAAAATCGTTGGTCGCCGTCGTTTCCACCGTTGCCTTGCTGTCGACCGCGCACGCTGAAATGCCAGTGCTGAAGGTCGGTGCCACACCCAGCGCGGTGCCGTTCAACTTCCTTGATCCGCAGAGCAACACGCTCAAAGGCCTGATGATCGACATCGCCGATGCCGTCGGTAAAGAGGTCGGCTTTACCCCCGAAATCATGCCGATTCCGTTTACGTCCCTCGTCCCCGCCTTGCAAACCGGCAAGATCCAGATCATTGCCTCCGCGTTCGCCCGCACGCCGGCCCGCGCCGAAGTGGTCGACTTTTCCAGCATCGTCGTGAGCTATGGCGAGGGCTTGATCGTCCCCGCCAAGGACACCACGGCCTACCTCAGTTTTGCGGACCTCAACGGCAAGGTCATCGGCGTGCAGGTCGGTACGTCTTATGTCGAACCGATCACGGCGGTGGGTGGCTTCAAGGAAGTGAAGCTCTACGACACCATGGCCGACATGGTTCGCGACATTGCCCTTGGTCGCCTGGACGCTGCGTTCGGTGACGGTCCGGTCGTCGCTTATCAGGTACGCCAGGTCGGCGCGAAGGTGCGTCTGGTCGACACCTATAAATCGGTCATCGCCACCGACATTGCGTTGGCGGTGAAGAAGGGTGACAGCGAGACCCTCGCGAAGCTCAACGCAGCCATCGACAAGCTCCGCCAGGACGGCACATTGCGCACCATTCTTGCGAAGTGGGCCGTCGCCTCCTGATCGTTTTTTCTCCCAACCCGCACGCGGTCCCTGAGTCCGGGATGGCGCGTGCACACGCTCCGGAGGTTGCTGATGTTCGATTCCTTCCTGACTGATGCGGTGGACTACCTGCCCATGCTGTTGCAGGGCGCACTGACCACCATCTACATCACCGTTACCGCGCTGGTGATCGCTACCGTGCTTGGCTTGTTCTGGGCCCTGTTGCGGGTGAGCGGTATCGCGCCGCTTGCGCATGCCAGCCGCGTGCTGACCAACGTTATCCGAGGCATCCCGATCATCGTGGTGCTGTTCTACATGTACTTCGTGATCCCGGAAATCGGCATCAGCCTGACCGCGTTTCAGGCCGGTTCCCTGGGCCTGGGCATCGCCTATTCCTCGTACATGGCCGAAGTGTTTCGCGCCGGCATCGATGCCGTGGATGTCGGGCAGTTCGAGGCCGCCCAGTCGATTGGCATGTCACGCGCGAAGTTGATGCGCCGGGTGGTGCTGCCGCAAGCGTTGCGCATCGCCTTGCCGCCCTATGGCAACAACGTGGTGATGATGCTCAAGGACTCTTCCCAAACCGCTGTCATCACCGTGGTCGAGCTGTCGATGCAAAGCAAACTGATCGCTGCCGCCACCTTCCAGAGTTCGACGGTCTTTACCCTTGTCGCGCTGATGTACCTCGCGATGAGCTTGCCAATGATGTTTGCGATCGGCCGTCTCGAAAAACGCATGGGGACCCAGAAATGATCAAGATCGAGAACCTGAGCAAGTCATTCGGCACCCACCATGTGCTAAGCGGTATCAACGCTGAAATCAACGCTGGCGAAGTGGTGTGCCTGATCGGACCTTCGGGCTCCGGCAAGTCCACGCTGCTGCGCTGCATCAATGGCCTTGAGCGCTATGAGGCCGGCAGCGTGACGGTCGAAGGCCTGCGGGTAGACGCGGCGCGATCGGACATTCGCCAGGTGCGGCAACGTGTCGGGATGGTGTTCCAGCGATTCAATCTGTTCCCCCATCGCACGGCGCTCGAGAACGTGATCGAAGGTCCGGTGTATGTGAAAGGCGAGGATCCCCGCGAGGCCACCGAGCGGGGCCGCGAGCTGCTCGCCAGCGTAGGCCTCGCGGAAAAATTCGAGCACTTCCCTCATCAGTTGTCGGGGGGCCAGCAGCAGCGCGTCGCCATTGCCCGCGCGTTGGCCATGCAACCCGAAGCCATCCTGTTTGACGAACCGACCTCGGCGCTTGACCCGGAACTGGTCGGCGAGGTGTTGGCGGTGATGCGCGGGCTGGCCGAGAAAGGCATGACCATGATCATCGTCACCCACGAGATGGGCTTCGCCCGCGACGTCTCCGACCGCGTGCTGTTTCTCGATGGCGGACGCATTGCCGAGCAAGGGCCGTCCAGAGAGGTATTGACTGCACCGAGCAATGAACGGATGCGCGATTTCCTGCGCCGAGTCACGCACGCCAGTTAAGCCGCAACGCGGCACTTGCCGTCTCCGTACCTGCAGACCCGTATAGGCTTTTTCATGACAGCGAATATGCACTTCCCAACGTCCACGCTGTGGGCGGCGACCACTGCTGCACGTCGCACCACACCTCCGATCACCGGGCCCCTGAACGTCGATGTCGCCGTGATCGGTGGCGGCTTCACCGGCTTGTCCGCCGCGCTCCATCTTGCTGAGTCGGGTGTCCACGTCGCCCTGTTCGAGGCGTCCGAAATCGCCCACCGGGCCTCCGGTCGAAACGGCGGTCAAGTGGTGCCGGGCTTTAAACCGACACCGCAGGCGCTGATCAAACGGTTTGGCGCCGAGACCGCGACGCGCATGATGCGGTTTGGGTATCGCAGTGCTGATGAGCTGTTCGAGCTTGTCGAGCGTCACAAGATTGATTGTTCGCCGACCCGCGATGGCTGGATCCAGGGCGCATTCTCCGAAGCATCGGCGCGGTATCTCCAGACGCGGGCACGGGCTATCAACCATCACGGCGGGGACGCCCTTTACCTTGACCGTGACGCGATGGCCGAGGCGACCGGATCGGCATTCTGGCCGGCCGGCCTGCTCGAGCGGCGTGCCGGCGCGGTGCATCCGCTGGCCTATGCTCGCGGGCTCGCAGACGCTGCTCTCGCTTGCGGTGCAGCCATTCATGAGCACTCGCACGTCAGTGCAATGACGCCCGTGGCAGGCGGCGTCGAGCTGACCGTGAATGGCCATCAGGTTCGTGCAAAGCAGGTGATCCTGGCCACGGATGCATACACCGACCGGCTGTGGCCTGCCGTTGCGCAATCCTATGTCACGGTGTCGAGCGCGCAGATTGCGACCGACCCTCTTCCGGTGGCCTTGCGCGAGCGCATCATGGCGCGCGGAGCGGGCGTGTCCGAGACACGCAAAATCACCTACTACTGCCGTATCGATCCGGACGGACGATTCGTCATCGGCGGCCGCGGGCATTCTGCCGACACGCTTGATCCCTCCACACGCGCGCAACTCATCGCGGCGGCCATCGAGCGCTTTCCAGAACTGGCGGGCGTGGCCTGGGTGCACGGCTGGGCGTGCCGGGTGGGCATGACCATTGATGATTTGCCACGCTTGCACCGACTGGCGGATGGCGTGTGGACGGCCTTCGGTTATTGCGGTCGCGGTGTGGCGATGGGAACGGCGCTGGGACGTGTGCTCGCACAGGCCGTACAGGGTTGCGATGAGGCGCAACTGGAATTTCCCGTGACACCGGTCTCCCGCCTGCCGTTGTACCCGGCCCGTCAACTGGGTGCTGCACTGGCGATCAGTTGGTACCGATTGCGGGATTCGCTCGGGTATCCCGCCTGAATCAACGCTTGCCTTGGTGAATCTCAGCCTGTCGCGGCGGCTTCAGGCTGGGATTTCTTGATTCTCATATTCTTTATAGATCTTAATAAATAGCTTCTTATTCCTTAACGGATATAAATTCGCTCCCTATACTCG
The DNA here is from genome assembly GCF_015351605.1 of Pseudomonas sp. p50(2008). Taxonomy (NCBI): domain Bacteria; kingdom Pseudomonadati; phylum Pseudomonadota; class Gammaproteobacteria; order Pseudomonadales; family Pseudomonadaceae; genus Pseudomonas; species Pseudomonas sp. p50(2008). The sequence continues at coordinate 595,941 of NZ_JACMYF010000004.1, read as the reverse complement.
CCCAGGAACAGACACGCAGCAGGAGAGCTCCCCCATGCGCAACGAATCAATTCGCTACCTGATTGTGCCGGGCTGGCAAGGATCGCCAGAAGATCATTGGCAAAGCCACTGGCAGAACAGTTTGCCGAATAGCGCCCGGGTGGAGCAGGCCGACTGGCTGACCCCGCGTCGTGAAGATTGGGTGGCCGCGCTGGCTGAAGCGATTGCCGCGGACAGCACGCCGGTCATCCTGATCGCCCATAGCCTGGGTTGCATCACCGTTGCCCATTGGGCCGCCACCGCGCCCGTGCAATTTCTGCGTCAGGTGCGCGGTGCCTTGCTGGTCGCGCCAGCGGACGTCGAGCGTCCAGCCTGCGCACCGGCCTTGCGCAACTTTGCGCCGATTCCTGTGGACCTTTTGCCCTTCCCGAGCCAGGTCGTCAGCTCCGATAACGACAGCGCCGTCAGCGCAACGCGAGCACTGGAGCTGGCGCGAAACTGGGGGGCTGAGGCGGGGATTCTGGCGGGGGCGGGGCACATCAACGTGAAGTCCGGTCACCAGCGTTGGGAGCAGGGTTTTGCATACCTCTATCGCCTGCAAAACCGCATGGAACATCACGCTCTGCGTCGCGCCTGAATTTTTCTTTTTTCGCTTTCTTTTTGAATAGGCCCCCGCCTCCCGGCGGTTTTGGGCGGGAGTCTGCCATGAGCTTTGAAACCTACGGTCAGCCGCTGCTGACCTTTCCCGACGCCGAGAAAAGCCCCCTGAGCATCCGCGCCAAAGCGCTGGTGTTCGTCGATCCGCGCTCGCGGCAGTTGCGCCAGGACCTGGAGAATCTGGCACCGCGCGCCATCAGCGTATTGATCCGCGGCGAAACCGGCAGCGGCAAGGAATTGCTCGCGCGTCATATCCACCGTGCAAGCGATCGTGGTGGTTTGTTCGTGTCGGTCAATTGCGGTGCGATCAGCCCGACTTATGCCGACGCCGAGTTGTTCGGCTATGCCGCGGGTAGCTACAGCGGTGCGGCGAGCAGTCGAGCTGGATGGTTTGGTTCGGCCAATGGCGGCACGCTGTATCTGGACGAGATCGGTGACCTGCCGCTGCCGATTCAGATCAAGTTGCTCGCGGCCCTGGAAAATCATGAAGTCACCCGCGTCGGCGCCCATCAGCCGAGCCCGGTGGATGTACGTCTGGTCGCGGCCACCAGCATTGATCTGGCGCAGGCCGTGGCTGCCGGAAAATTCAATGAACGTCTTTATCATTACCTCAGCGAAGGCCAACTCGAACTGCCAGCGTTGCGCGAACGGGTGGGCGATATTCTGTCGCTGTCCGAGTATTTTCTCGGCATCTACAGCCAGCGGCTGGACCTGCCCGTGCCGCTGATCAGCGAGGCGGCGCAGCAGGTGCTGGAACAGCACTCCTGGCCAGGCAACACCCGAGAGCTGGAAAACGTCATTCACTTTGCGCTGTTGGTCAGCACTGGCGACGAGATTTTGCCTGAGCATCTGAATTTGCCGTCGGTGCCTGCGCCTCTCGAGCACATTGAGCAGGAGGTGGCTCGGCTTATTAAGAACGGCTCCCCTTCAGAACGATCCGGATTGAGGCACTTGTTCGAGCGCCTTGCGCTGATTGTGTAGCAGCTGCCGAAGGCTGCGTTCGATTGCGCAGTAATCGTAAAACGGCACAACAAGGTATTACTGAAAGACCGCAGCGCTGGATTTGCGGCCGCAGCGCGCCCGACCGCAGCCTTCGGCAGCTGCTACAAAGGCCTGCTCGTCTGTATGAACAAAATGGAATATGAAAGTGAATAAAAGATATTGTTCGGGAATAAAAAATCCCGGTATTGTCCGCGTCACGCCAGCGATAGCACTTCACTGGCACCTCACTTGAAGCCGTCGTCGATGACGACCGTGATTTTCGATAAGGACACTGCATGAAAAAGGTTCTGTTGTTCACCGCATTGGCGGCTGCCCTGACCGCGGGCTTGGCCCAGGCTGGCGAAAAACTGGTAGTAGCGGCGACTCCGGTTCCCCACGCCGAGATTCTTGAACTGATCAAACCAACCCTCGCCAAAGAAGGCGTGGACCTGGAAATCAAAGTATTCACCGACTACGTTCAGCCGAACGTTCAGGTTGACCAGAAGCGTCTGGACGCCAACTACTTCCAGACCCTGCCGTACCTGAACAGCTTCAACGAAGGTAAAGGCACCAATCTGGTGACCGTCATTGGCGTTCACGTAGAACCGTTCGGCGGCTACTCCAAGAAAGTCAAAACCCTGGCTGAGCTCAAAGACGGCGCGACCATCGCCATCCCGAACGAAGGCAGCAACAGCGGCCGTGCCCTGATCCTGCTGCAGAAGGCTGGGCTGATCGAGTTGAAAGACCCGAAAAACGCTTTGGCGACTCCGAAAGACATCGCCAAGAACCCGCACAACTTCAAGTTCAAAGAACTTGAGTCGGCCATGCTGCCGCGTGTTCTGGACCAGGTCGACCTGGACATGATCAACACCAACTACGCGCTGGAAGCAGGTCTGAACCCGGCTAAAGACGCGCTGATCATCGAAGGTGCCGATTCGCCTTACGTGAACTTCCTGGTGGCACGTCCGGACAACAAGGACAGCGTTGCCATCCAGAAACTGGCCAAGGCGTTGACCAGTCCTGAAGTGAAGGCTTTCATCGAGAAGAAATACAGCGGTGCGGTACTGCCGGCGTTCTGATTGATGCGGTAAACCCTTCACGGTTTCAAGCGCCGACGGCTGATACACCGTCGGCGTTTTTTATTTGGGCGTGAGCCTGCTCGCGAAGCCTTGTAGCTGCGGCCGAGGCACGAGGCTACGTTGCGGGCCTTGGGGCTGCTCCGCAGCCCGACGCAGCCTCGCAGGCTCGGCAGCTGCTACAGAAAGCTACGCGAGCACATTGAGAGTTTTTTGCCCCTGGAGGCTTAGGCCGTCTTGGCTTTCAACGCCTTGCGCAACGCCAGCAGCAGCTTCAATAGATCTTGTGTGTCCATTGGCTGCGGCGTTTTTTCATCTGCCATTTTTCGCTTCCTTGTGAAGGTTCGGCCGGGAGTCTGGCCAAAAGATGTCCATCCCTGAAGACTCCTACCGAAAAAGAGATGCTTCCTACAACGCTAGGGGAAATAGTAGACGCTGAAAGTAGGAATGAGTGCGCCTGTACGACGCGCTCCGTGCGCAAGGAGTCGAATGAGAACACCCAGCCTGAGAGCGAGATTTCGAGGTCGGGAAGTGGCAGGGCTTAAGGGCGTGGCCTGGGGTACCTGGCATTTCTGTCAGGTGCCCAGTCCCTCAGGTTCGGTGCAAACTAGACATTCGAGCAGGAGGTTTCGCACATGACATCGTTACCCGCTGATGTGTGTCGGTATCGTTACGACGCACTGGATCTACTCACAGGTTCAGAAACCGCTGGGCAGGCAAGTCTCCAACGTTTCTACCGTCACCAGCATCTAGTGACGGAGCTGCAAGGACAGTCCAGCCATTCCGTGTTCCAGCAGGGTGAGCAACTGCTCGCCATGCAATCGCGCGAGGACGACGGCAGCCTCGAGTGCCAACTGCTGGCCACTGATCAACAACGCTCCGTTTTGCAATTGTTGGATTCGATGGGGTCGTCGCCGCAGATCTACACCCCTTATGGTCATCATTCGGCCGAAAGTGGTCTGAGCAGCCTTCTCGGCTTTAACGGCGAACGCCGCGACCAGCTGACTGGACATTATCTGCTGGGGAACGGGCATCGGGCGTTCAACCCGGTGCTGATGCGTTTCAACAGCCCTGACCGGTTGAGTCCGTTTGGTCGGGGCGGGTTGAACCCGTATGCGTATTGTCTGGGGGATCCGGTGAATTTCAGTGATTCGACGGGGCGGTTTGCCGATATTGCCCGGTTGCTCACAAGTGTCATGAGTGTGTCGAATACGGGACTGGGCATGTCTCGGGCCATCCCTGCCTTTAACTTGGCCAAGGATGCCTTGAGATTGGGTGCAGTGAGGAAACTACCTGCGCGACAGGCCTTTGCAGCAGTAAGCACAGTCTCGGCCAGTGGAGCGATACTCGCCACAGGGATGGTTGGGGTTGCCAGTGCCGTTGCGGCAATCGCCAAGGAACCTGAGGCAGCCACAATACTGGGGTATGTGGCTTTAGGGCTGACAGCGTTTGCGATAACGTCGAGAGTGGGGACTTACTGGTCTGTGAGCAAACCAGGGACTGAAGCTGCCTTGAAAAGTTTTGTGCAGAACAAGGGGCAGGCGACACCGCCCTCGGCTCCACCGCCATCACCAGGTACGTTCAGTTCAGCCCCGGTGACCGTGGGCGGGAAACGAACATACGACAAAATGCATGAACTGGACTTTGATCGGCCAATTCTGGAGGCCAGACGCCAGCGGGAACTCTTGAAATCGAATAAAAAAATTCGTAGGGCCTAGAGTCCTATCAAAAAGCCCTAATCCGGCCAATACCACGCCGGCTCATCCAGCACCCGCTGCCCGACAATCCCGGTCTGGCCCAGCGTCTTTTCCAGCACGACGCAATTGCACTCAGGCGCTTGCTGCAACGCCGAAATCAACCGCCGAGCATGGGACACCACCCACACCTGGCACTGCTCGGACGCCCGAATAATCAATCGTGCCAGTGCTGGCAACAGGTCCGGATGCAGACTGGTTTCCGGTTCGTTCAGCACCATCAGCGATGGCGGTCTCGGCGTCAGCAATGCGGCCACCAGCAATAAATAGCGCAACGTTCCGTCAGACAATTCGGCCGCCGATAACGGTCGCAACAACCCTTCCTGATAAAACTCGATGGCAAACCGCCCCCCTTGCAGCGGTGCGATGTTCAATCTCGCGCCGGGAAACGCATCGCTGACGGCCGCTTGCAAGGCGTCGGGATCACCGATTTCACGAATGGTCTGCAACGCCGCCGCCAGATCACGACCGTCGTGGTGCAACACCGGTGTGCGCGTGCCCAATTGCGGTTGGCGAACCGGCGCGTCGGCATCGCTGCGAAAGTGATCATAAAAGCGCCAGCGACGAATGAATTCACGCAGCTGCGAGACTTCCGCCGTGGTGCGAAAACTGCCGACCTGATCGAACAGGCTGTCGAAATTCGGCGTGTGCTGGGCGAGTACTTCCCAGCCTCGACCGTCGCGGACGCGAATCATCGGCCCGGCGCGATCCACAAGCAGGCTGGCGGGACGGTAGAACGGGCCAGACCAGATGCATTCCTTTTTGATTTCAGGATCGAGGTAGAACTCAGTACGGGTTGGTACCGGCAAGCCCAGTGCAATCGAATAGCTGAAGTCCTCGCCTGCAAACCCCAGGCGCAGGCGTTTTGGGCCGTGTTGCACGTTTGCCTGGACCGGTACTTCGCCGTTGCGCATGCGCCGGGAGATGTTCTCCGGACCGGCCCAAAAGGTTGAATCCAGCCCACCCTCTCGAGCCAATGCATTGACCACACCGCCCTGAGCGGTTTCCGCCAGCAGGCGCAACGCTCGATAGAGGTTGGATTTGCCACTGCCGTTGGGGCCGGTAATGAGGTTCAGGCGCCCCAGCGGGATGACCAGTTTGTTGATCGAGCGATAATTGGCCACTGCGAGAGTTTTAAGCATTGAGAAGCTTCCAGCTGCGTGGTGCACCAGTTTGCCTTATTGTCCGCAACACGGTGATACCTGTAGCACCCGCTGCGCCACGATCCCTGTAGCAGCCCGGCTTGCACGGTCCGCCTGTTGCACCGCGAGTACTGATTTTACGACTGCTTCGCAGCCGAACGCAGGCTTCGCCAGCTGCTACAGGACCGCGACATGATTCCGGTAGGGGTTGCCCTGAGATTATGATGTTATCGCTTTATTTGGCGGGCATCAGAGGTGCCTGTTGAACCCTGTTCTAAGCTCACAGTCGTATCGAGAATCGCACGCCTGTTCAACGCAAAGGAGTCTGCATGGCTGGTCCCGGATTGAAACTAGTGGTTGGGTTGAGCCTCCTGGCTTTGCTGACCGCCTGCGGCGAAAAAAAACAGGTTGAAAAGGAACGTCCGCGGGTGTTCGTGCAAGAGGTCAAGCTGGCCGATTACGCGGCGACGGTGACCCTCACGGGCGATGTCCAGGCGCGGGTTCAGACCGAATTGTCGTTTCGTGTCGGGGGCAAGATTATTCAGCGCATGGTCGATGTCGGTGATCGTGTGTCGGCCAAGCAAGTGCTGGCCAAGCTTGATCCCAAAGACCTGCAAACCAATGTCGACTCGGCGCAGGCCCAGGTCACCGCCGAACAGGCCCGGGTCACACAGACCGCCGCGTCCTTTGTCCGCCAGCAAAAACTCCTGCCCAAGGGTTACACCAGCCAAAGCGAATACGATTCTGCCCAAGCCGCCTTGCGCAGCAGCCAAAGCGCGCTGACGGCCGCCAAGGCGCAACTGGCCAATGCCCGCGAGCAACTGAGCTACACCTCGCTGATTGCCGACGCGCCGGGCGTGATTACCGCGCGCCAGGCTGAAGTCGGCCAGGTGGTACAGGCTACGGTGCCGATTTTCAGCCTGGCCCGGGATGGCGAGCGCGACGCCGTATTCAACATCTACGAGTCGCTGCTGGCCGAGGCGCCGGAAGATAAAACAGTGGTTGTGAGCTTGCTCGACAATCCGGCCATCAAAACCACCGGCACCGTCCGCGAGATTACCCCGGCTGTATCTGCGCAGACCGGCACGGTACAAGTCAAAGTTTCACTCAGCAGTTTGCCGGAGGGCATGCAACTGGGCTCAGTGGTGAGCGCCACCGCGAAGACGCCGGGCAAATCCGCCGTCGTCCTGCCGTGGTCAGCCCTGACCAAAAACATCAGCGAACCCGCCGTGTGGCGGGTAGACGGCGAAGGCAAAGCCGAACTGCATACCGTCACCGTCGGCCGTTACCTCACCGGTAAAGTCGTCATCAGCGGCGGCTTGAACGCCGGCGACAAAGTGATCATCGCCGGCGGCCAGTTACTGCACCCCGGTGTAAAAGTGGAAGTGGCCGAAAACACATACAAGGATCTGGAAGTGGGGAATCAGCCATGAAGCGCCTATGGCTGGTTTTAGCCGCTGTCATGCTGGCGGCCTGCTCGAAAAAAGAGCCGCCACCGGAGCCGATACGCCCTGTGCTGTCGATCAAGGTCCTGGCCCTGGACGAAGAAAACCTCGGCCGATTCGCCGGCAGTATCCAGGCGCGTTATGAAAGCAATGTCGGGTTCCGCGTGCCGGGGCGCATTGCTCGTCGTGTCGTCGATGTGGGCGCCGAGGTCGAGAAGGGCGCCTTGCTAGCCACCCTTGATCCCACGGATCAGCAGAACCAGTTGCGTTCTGCCCAGGGCGATCTGGCGAAAATCCAGGCGCAATTCATCAACGCCCAGGCCAATGCCCGACGCCAGCAGGAACTGTTCAATCGTGGTGTGGGCGCCCAGGCGCAACTGGACGCTGCCCAGACCGACCTGAAAACCACCCAGGCCTCCCTCGATCAAGCCAAGGCCGCGGTCGGCCAGGCCAAGGATCAACTGGGCTACGTCGAACTGCGCACCGATCACAAGGCTATCGTCACCGCGTGGAATGCCGAAGCCGGGCAAGTCGTCACGGCCGGCCAGCAAGTCGTGACCCTGGCGCAGCCGGACATCAAGGAAGCGGTGATCGACCTGCCGGACACCCTGGTTGATCAGTTGCCGGCGGACGTGGTGTTCCAGGTCGCCGCGCAACTGGACCCGAGCATCACCACCACCGCCATCATTCGAGAAATCGAGCCTCAGGCACAGAGCGCGACCCGCACTCGCCGGGCACGCCTGACGCTGACGGATACACCACCGGGCTTTCGCCTCGGCACGGCCATCAGCGTGACCCTCAGTTCGGCGATCAAGCCGCGCATTGAATTGCCCGTTACCGCGTTGCAGGAAGCGGAAGGCAAGCAGCGAATCTGGGTGATCGATGCACAAACCCAAACCGTTTCCCCGCGAGACGTTCGTTTGATCAGCCGCACAGATGACACCGTGGTGCTGGCGGATGGCGTGAAGTCTGGCGAGCGCGTGGTCAGCGCCGGCGTGAACAGCCTGAAACCAGGGCAAAAAGTGAAAATCGACGAGGAAAGCCCACAATGAAAGGGAGTTTCAATTTATCCGAATGGGCCCTCAAACATCAGTCGTTTGTCTGGTATTTGATGTTCGTCGCGCTGTTGATGGGTGTGTTCTCGTACATGAACCTGGGCCGCGAGGAAGACCCGTCGTTCACCATCAAGACCATGGTTATCCAGACCCGCTGGCCGGGCGCAACCCAGGAAGAGACCCTCAAGCAGGTCACTGACCGCATCGAGAAAAAACTCGAAGAGCTCGACTCCCTCGACTACGTGAAAAGCTACACCCGACCCGGCGAATCCACCGTGTTCGTCTATTTGCGCGACACCACCAGTGCCGAGGACATCCCGGAAATCTGGTACCAGGTGCGCAAGAAGATCAACGACATTCGCGGTGATTTCCCTCAAGGCTTGCAAGGGCCGGGGTTCAACGACGAGTTCGGTGACGTGTATGGCTCGGTCTACGCCTTCACGGCGGATGGCATGTCGCTGCGCCAGCTACGCGATTACGTCGAACAGGTCCGGGCAGAGATCCGTGATGTGCCGGGGCTGGGCAAGGTCGAGATGATCGGCGAGCAGGACGAAGTGATCTACCTGAACTTCTCCACGCGCAAACTTGCCGCCCTGGGGCTGGATCAGCGCCAGGTGGTGCAAAGCCTGCAATCCCAGAATGCGGTGACCCCGGCCGGGGTGATCGAGGCAGGTCCCGAGCGGATTTCGGTGCGCACATCGGGTCAGTTCGAGTCTGAAAAAGACCTGGCCAACGTCAATCTGAAGCTCAACGATCGCTTCTATCGCCTGGCGGACATCGCTGAAATCAGCCGTGGCTATGTCGATCCGTCGACGCCTGAATTTCGCTTCAACGGCCAGACCGCCATCGGCCTGGCCATCGCGATGAAGAAGGGCGGCAACATCCAGGAGTTCGGCAAGGCCTTGCATCAACGCATGGAAGAGCTGACTGCCGACTTGCCGGTGGGCGTGGGCGTGCACAGCGTTTCCGACCAGGCCGAAGTGGTGGAAAAAGCCGTCGGCGGTTTCACCAGCGCGTTGTTCGAAGCCGTGGTCATCGTCTTGATCGTCAGCTTCATCAGCCTTGGCGTGCGTGCCGGGCTGGTGGTGGCGTGCTCGATCCCGCTGGTGCTGGCGATGGTGTTTGTGTTCATGGAATACAGCGGCATCACCATGCAGCGGATCTCGCTCGGCGCGCTGATCATCGCCCTCGGTCTGCTGGTGGACGACGCGATGATCACGGTGGAGATGATGGTCACGCGCCTGGAGATGGGCGAAACCAAGGAGCAGGCGGCGACGTTCGCCTACACCTCGACCGCCTTCCCGATGCTCACCGGTACGCTGGTGACCGTCGCCGGTTTCGTGCCGATTGGCCTCAACGCGAGCTCGGCGGGTGAATACACCTTCACGCTGTTTGCGGTGATCGCGGTGGCTATGTTGGTGTCATGGGTGGTCGCGGTGTTGTTTGCCCCGGTGATCGGTGTGCACATCCTCAGCGCCAACGTGAAGCCGCACAATGCAGAGCCTGGCCGCGTGGGGCGGGCGTTCAACGGCGGCATGCTGTGGGCGATGCGCAATCGCTGGTGGGCCATCGGCATCACGATTGCGCTGTTCGTGGCGTCGGTGTTTTCCATGCAATTCGTGCAGAACCAGTTCTTCCCGTCGTCGGACCGCCCGGAAATTCTTGTCGACTTGAACCTGCCGCAAAACGCCTCGATTGCCGAAACCCGCAAGGCCGTGAACAAGCTCGAGGAAACGCTCAAGGGCGATCCGGACATCGTGCGCTGGAGCACCTACATTGGCGAAGGTGCGATCCGTTTCTACCTGCCCCTCGACCAGCAATTGCAAAACCCGTACTACGCGCAACTGATCATCGTCAGCAAAGGCCTGGAGTCGCGAGAGGCCCTGAGCCAGCGCTTGCGTGAGCGTCTGCGCAAAGAATTCGTCGGCATCGGCAGCTACGTCCAGGCGCTGGAAATGGGTCCGCCCGTGGGTCGGCCTATTCAGTACCGGGTCAGTGGCAAGGACATCGATCAAGTGCGCAAGCACGCCATTGCATTGGCGACCGAGCTGGATAAGAACGCTCACATCGGCGAGATCATTTACGACTGGAACGAGCCGGGCAAAGTTCTGCGGATCGACATCGCCCAGGACAAGGCACGGCAACTGGGGCTGTCGTCGGAAGACGTGGCCAACCTGATGAACAGCATCGTCGTCGGCGCGCCGGTGACGCAGGTGGATGACGATATCTATCTGATCAACGTCGTCGGCCGTGCGGTGGATGCCGAGCGCGGAACTCCGCAAACTTTGCAGAACCTGCAGATCGTCACGCCGGGCGGGACGTCGATTCCGCTGTTGTCATTCGCCACCGTGCGCTATGAACTCGAACAGCCGCTGGTGTGGCGTCGAGACCGCAAACCGACCATCACCATCAAGGCTGCCGTGCGTGACGAGATTCAGCCGACTGACCTGGTGAAACAACTCAAGCCGGCCATCGACCAGTTCGCCGCTACTCTGCCAGTGGGCTACAAGGTCGCCACTGGCGGTACGGTTGAGGAAAGCGGCAAGGCCCAGGGGCCGATCGCCAAGGTCGTGCCACTGATGCTGTTCCTGATGGCGACCTTCCTGATGATCCAGCTGCACAGTGTGCAGAAGCTGTTCCTGGTGGCCAGCGTCGCGCCGCTCGGGTTGATTGGCGTGGTGCTGGCGCTGATCCCGACGGGCACGCCTATGGGCTTCGTGGCGATCCTGGGGATTCTGGCGCTGATCGGCATCATCATCCGCAACTCGGTGATTCTGGTGACGCAGATCGAAGCGTTCGAGAAGGACGGTTATTCACCGTGGGAGTCGGTGGTGCAAGCCACGGAACATCGACGCAGGCCGATCTTGCTGACGGCGGCGGCGGCGAGTCTGGGGATGATCCCGATTGCCCGGGAAGTGTTCTGGGGGCCAATGGCCTACGCGATGATTGGCGGGATTATTATCGCGACCTTGCTGACGCTGCTGTTTTTGCCGGCGCTGTATGTGGCCTGGTACAAGATTCGGGAACCGAAGAAAGAAGTGCAGTAAGGCGAGCGCTTCGCGCTCATCGCGGGCAAGTCACGCTCCCACAGATGACCGCGTCGTCCAGACGGACGCGGTTTTCTGTAGGAGCAAGCTTGCTCGCGATGGCGTCCTGCCTGACTACACCGGCTTACGCCAGACACTTGCCAACCAAGGCTGCTGCTCCCGCGGCAATCCGGCTGGCCGATAGTAATGCTCCAGCTCGACAAACCCCGCCTCGGTCAACAGCGCCTGCCACGCCTGCAAGTCGTGATACGCGCCATAACGCGGCCCGTTCCAGCCTTCCTGGTTTTCGCCACGGGGATTGGAACTGAACAACACGCCACCCGGCTTCAACGTACCGTGCAACTGCTTCAGCACCCGAGGCAATTCCTGGCGCGGGATATGAAACAGTACGGCGTTGGCAAAAATGCCGTCGAAGCGTTGGTCTGGCAGATCCAGCTTGAGAAAGTCTTGCTGCAAGACTTCACAGCCACTGTCTTCACGCGCCATCTGCGCGAACTTCTCTGAGCCATCAAGCCCGACTGCGGTATGACCCAGGCGTGTGAAGGTTTGCAAATCGCGCCCCGGACCGCAGCCGAAGTCGAGGATATTGAACGGTGCCTTCCCCTGAATATGCCGCAGCAGTGCATCGATGTTCTGGCTGACATCGTGATCACGCGTCCCTTCACGAAAGCCTTCGGCCACCGAGTTGTAATGGCCCAAGGTCGTGGAGGTGATTTTTTCGAGGTCGTCCGGGGTTTGTTTCATGGTGGGCTGCGCGGGTGATGTGAGTGTGCCGAATATACGCCATGAAGCCGGTGCCTGCAGCGCAGTCAATCGCGAGCAGGCTCACTCCCACAGTGGATCGCGTGGTACACACATTTCGTGTCCGCTGACGATCTATTGTAGGAGTGAGCCTGCTCGCGATGGCGGTCTCAACAATCACCAAAAACCTGAATCAGTCCTCGGCGTCCTTCATCCCCAGGCAATCAATCGACCGATCCACCATGGCTTTGGCGATCTCCAGCAAATGCCAGATGGAAAACACCATGGCCCTGTCGGCGCCTTTGAGATGGTCCCCGCACTGGTACGCCGTGACCGAAGCGCAACGCAGCAAATCAGCGATATAAAGTTGGGTGTCTTCGAAGCTCACGTCGTTGCTGACGTTGTAGAACCGTAGCTCATCCGGTGCAGAGGGTTGTTCGCCGGTCAGGTAGAAATCGATCGCACGATAGAGCGCGGAGCGATCTCTGAGTCTTTCATCGTTTTTGGTTTTATTGGAGGGTGGATCAGGGACTGGTTTTTTCATCTGTGTTGCTCCTATTGCTACGTGGGAGCCGACACTTCTCGCCTACTAAACGATGGGTGGCAGCTGTGCGCGGGTTAGTAGGCCGGTCAATAGGAAACCCGGTGCATCCGAAGATGCCCCACGCACAGCTACCATATTCAGCACCCGGCAAAGTTGCCGGGCATGAGTATTAGAACGCTATGCACCTATTGATCCGGGCTACTAAACCCGATCACTGATGAGCAGTGACGGACGGAGGTTAGGCACGGAATTCTGCAGGCGCAAGCGTGCGAAATAATCTAGGAAACGTCCTGCAAAGGGAAGGGATTTGCTATGTAGGAGCGCTGATTTTTCTGTGAGAAAACGGCAGTTTTTGTAGTGGGTTTCCTACAGCAAAGATCGCAGCCTTCGGCAGCGCCTACAGTGGATCGGTGGACACCTGTAGGCGCTGCCGAAGGCTGCGATCTTTTGATCTTGATTCAGCGTTTGTTAAGACCCCGCGCCAATCGATCCCCACCCAGCTGGATAATCGCCACCAACACCACCAGCAACACGATCACCGTCAGCATGATCTGGCTATCGAATCGCTGATAGCCGTACCGATACGCAATGTCCCCCAGCCCACCAGCACCAATCGCTCCCGCCATGGCCGAGGAGTTGATCATGGTGACCAGGGTAATGGTGAAACCGCCGACAATCCCCGGCAGCGCTTCCGGCAACAGCACATGCCAGACGATGTGCCAGCGCCGGCATCCCATCGCCTGTGCTGCTTCGATGAGCCCATGATCGACCTCACGCAAGCTGACCTCGGCGATACGCGCAAAGAACGGTGTAGCGGCGATGGTCAGGGGGACCACCGCTGCCCACACGCCATAGGTGGTGCCGACGATCAGGCGAGTGAACGGGATCAGCGCCACCATCAGAATCAGAAACGGTATAGATCGAAACAGGTTCACGAACGCACCCAGTGCGCGGTTCAGCGCGGGTGCTTCGTAGATGCCGCCCTTGGAACTGGTGACCAGAATCACCGCCAGCGGTATGCCCGCCAGTAACGCAATCAGCGATGACACGCCAACCATCAGGAAAGTGTCGATGAAGCCCTGCAGCAAGCGATCAAACCACATAACCCAACACCTCCACCTGTTGTGCCCATTGGCCGGCACGCTGGCGCAGTTCTTCCGCGCTCAAAGATGAACCCGTCACCGCCAACAGCAGTTGTCCAAGCGCATGCCCCTGAATCCGCTCCACGCCACCTTGCAGCAGCCGCACGCGACCGCCAAGGGCACTGAACAACGCGGCCAGATCGGGTTCGTCGGTGGCGCTACCGGTGAATTGCAGGCGCAATACGACGGCGGCATCCTGCTTGGGAGGCTGCGCGTGCAAGCGGCTTTGCAGCTCTTGCGGCAGTGCGTGCTGCAATGGCGCGAGCAAGGTCTTGCTGACCTCATGCTGCGGGTCGCCGAACACTTCCCAGACTGGCCCTTGCTCGACGATCCGACCGTGCTCAAGCACCACGACCCGGTCACAGATATCGCGGATGACCGCCATTTCGTGAGTGATCAGCACGATGGTCAGGCCGAGCCGTTGGTTGATCTCGCGCAGCAGCCCGAGGATCGATTGCGTGGTCTCCGGGTCGAGCGCTGAAGTGGCTTCGTCGCACAACAGAATCGCCGGGTCGTGGACCAGCGCGCGAGCGATGCCGACGCGTTGTTTCTGGCCGCCGGAGAGCTGCGCCGGATAGGCCTTGTGTTTGCCTTCAAGCCCCACCAGTTCCAGTAATTCACGTACTTTCTGCTCGCGTTTTTCCTTCGGGACACCCGCCACTTTCAGCGGCAATTCGACGTTCTGCCAAACCGTCTTGGCCGACATCAAATTGAAATGCTGAAAGATCATGCCGATGCGTCGACGCAGCGCGACCAAGCGGTCTTCATCGAACTCGCCAATGTCCACCTGATCGATCAACACGCGACCGCTGCTCGGCTGTTCAAGTCGGTTGATGGTGCGGATCAGCGACGACTTGCCGGCGCCGCTGCGACCGATGATGCCGAACACTTCGCCGCGCTGAATCGCCAGGTCGATGCCGTGCAGGGCGGCGACCGGACCTTGCTGGCCGTTGTAGGTTTTGCCCAGGCCGATAAAACGCACATGAGCGCGGTTCAGGTCAGGATGCAGTTCGGCTTTTTGGGCCTGACGTTGCTCTGGAATTTCCAGTCGCAGTTGCGTGGCAGCTGTCATTCTCAGCTTTCCCAACCGGCTTGGTAGAGCTTGCCGTGGGCTTTATCCAGCGCAGCGCGAACCGCCGGCGAATGCTGGTAAATGTCGACGAATTTGATAAGGCGAGGATCGGTTTTGCTCTTGGGCTGAATCACGAACTGGATCACGTATTCCTTGTGATCGAGGCCATCGAACAGCAGGGCAGAGCCGGCATCGAAGGTATTGGACAAGCGAATGTAGGCCGGGTAGCCCTGCACCAGATCGGCGTCGTCATAAGCGCGCACCAGTTGCACGGCTTCAACCTGGAGAATTTTGATTTTCTTTGGGTTGCTGACGATGTCTTCTTCGGTGGCCTTGTAGCCCACACCGGGTTTGAGCGTGATCAGGCCGGACTTGGCCAGGAGCTGCAGGCCGCGGCCGCTGTTGATCGGGTCATTGGCGATGGCGACGGTAGCGCCCTCTGGCAGCTCGTCGAAGCTTTTGTATTTCTTCGAATACAGGCCGACGTTGTTGATGATCCCCGGAGCAAACGGCACCAGGTCAAAACCGGCGGCGGCCTTGGCGTTTTCCAGGAACGGGATGTGCTGGAAGTAATTCACGTCGATGTCGCCGGCAGCGAGGCTGACGTTGGGGGCGATCCAGTCGCTGAACTCAACCAGTTCAACCTTCAGGCCTTGTTTGTTGGCTTCTTCGACGGCCGCTTCCAGAGGAATCGCGAAGGCGGCGGTGGTGCCGACCTTGAGCGTCGGGTCGGCGGCGAAGGTAGCGGAGCTGAAGAGGCCGAGGGCCAGGGCCAGTGCTTTGACTGGGTGAGAGAGAAGTTTCTTGGTCATGATGAGATTTCCAGTCAGTGCATCAAATTTTTGGTGTTTGTTCGGATCTCATCGCGGGCAAGCCCGCTCCCACAGTGTTCTCGGCTGTTCACACAATCCCTGTGGGAGCGGGCTTGCCCGCGATGCTTTTAACGGCGGAACGCCGAACCCGTATGTTGCTCAGGCAAATGCGCCCCTTCGTGAAACAGCTTTTCCCTGAAGGAGCCGTTGTCATAAGCGGTCTTGTACGACCCTCGGCGCTGCAATTCCGGGATCACCCGCTCAATGAAATCCACATAGCTTTCCGGCGTGACGATGCGCGTGAGGTTAAAGCCGTCCAGACCGGTTTCGGCGATCCACGATTCCAGCTCATCCGCCACTTGCTCAGGCGAGCCCACCACGGTGATGTAACGACCGCCGAGGGCGTGTTGCTCCAGCAATTTGCGGCGGGTCCAGTCGTTGTTCTGCAGATTCTTGGTCGCGGACTGGATGGCGTTGCTCTTCACGTACTGGATCGGCTCGTCGATCTCGTACTCGGAAAAATCGATCCCGGTCGAGGCCGAGAAATGCGCCACGCCGGCTTCGGCGCTGGCGTAGCTCAGGTACTCGGCATGCTTGGCCCAAGCGAGCTCTTCGGTGGCGCCGACAATTACGTTCAGCCCCATGAACACCTTGATGTCCTCAGGGTTTCGACCGGCTTCAACGGCGCTGGCGCGCACCTTGTCCACCTGAACTTTGGTCGATGGTTTGTTCTGGCCGCTGATGAACACACACTCGGCGTGACGCCCGGCGAACAACAATCCACGGTCCGAGCTGCCGGCCTGGAACAGCACCGGCGTGCGTTGCGGCGACGGTTCGCAAAGGTGATAGCCCTCGACCTGATAGAACTCGCCCTTGTGCTCGACCTTGTGCACCTTTTCCGGCTGCGCATAGATTCGCTGCTGCGGATCGTTGAGCACCGCGCCGTTTTCCCAACTGCCTTCCCAGAGTTTGTAGAGCACTTCGAGGTACTCGTCAGCCTGGTCATAGCGGCGGTCGTGTTCGACCTGTTCACTCAGGCCCATCGCCTTGGCGGCACTGTCGAGGTAACCGGTGACGATGTTCCAGCCCACTCGACCGCGACTCAGGTGATCGAGTGTCGACATGCGTCGGGCGAACAGATACGGCGGCTCGTAGGTAAGGTTGGCGGTGAGGCCGAAACCAAGGTTTCGGGTCACGGCGGCCATGGCCGACACCAGGAGCAGCGGGTCGTTGACCGGCAGCTGGATCGACTCTTTGAGCGGCACATCCACCGCGTTCTGGTAGACGTCATACACCCCGACGATGTCGGCGATGAACAACCCGTCAAAGAGTCCGCGCTCCAGCAGTTGCGCCAGTTCGGTCCAGTATTCGATGGTTTTGTATTGAGTGGAGTTGTCCCGTGGATGCGTCCACAGGCCATGGTTGATGTGACCGATGCAGTTCATGTTGAACGCGTTGAGCAGGATTTTCTTCTTGCTGGCGCTCATCAGATGGTCCCCCGCAGTGGCGGTTTTTCATCGTTGAGGTAGTAGTTGCCCACAGCGTGGTACTTCCAGCGCACCGGGTCGTGCAGCGTGTGCACGCGCGCGTTGCGCCAATGGCGATCCAGACCGTGTTCGATCAGGGTCGCCTGGCTGCCAGCCAGTTCAAACAGCGTGCTGCCCGCGGCGAGGGAGATTTCGGTACTGATGGCGCGGGCCTCGGCGATGGCAATGGACGCCGCCGCGACGGTCTCGGCGTTGGTGTCGGCCTGGGCCTTGTCGAGGTATTCGCCAGCACGTTCAAGCAAGGCTTCAGTGGCATGCAGACGGATGCTCAGGTGGCCGAAGCTCTTGAGGGTCAGCGGGTCTTCGGTGGCTTTCTCATGGGTAGCATCAATCCACGGCCGTGTTTTGGTGCGCACGAAGTGCAGGGCATCTTCATACGCCGCGCGGGCGATGCCGGTGTCGATGGCGGCATGAAGAATCTGCGCCAACGGGCCAACCGGTGTCGGACGTTCGAAAGCGCTTTGAAAAGGGATCACGTCTTCGGCCCCGACGTAGACGTCTTCGAACACCACCGAGCCGCTGCCCGTGGTGCGCTGGCCAAAGCCGCTCCAGTCGTCGATGACCGTCAGGCCTTTGCTGTTGCGCGGCACAAACGCCAGTTGCTGCACGCCGTTTTCATCAATGACTGACGTCGGGATGCGTTGGGCGTAGATGGCACCGGTGGCGTAGAACTTGCGGCCGTTGATGCGATAACCATCGCTTTCGCGGGTCAGGCGGGTGACACGGTCGTGGGCGGTTTTGGTGCCCAGTTCTGCCAGGGCATTGCCGAAGCGCTGACCGGCCAGGACTTCGGCGTACAGGCGTTTTTTCTGCTCGGCACTGCCATTCACTCGCAGCACTTCGAGGGCGTAGAAATGGTTTTGGGGGATCTGTCCGAGAGAGCCGTCTGCCTGCGCGATCAAGGCGATGACCTTGGCCAGGGTGACGTTTGAAACGCCCGCGCCACCGTATTCCTTTGGCACGCTGATACCCCATAGGCCCGAGCGGGAAAACACTTCCAGCTCCGGATGTGGCAAACGGCGTTCGCGGTCGCGCAGGGCGCTGTCGCGTTTGAAGTCATCGGCCAGGTCACTGGCGACGATCAGAGCTTGCTCATCGCTGGTTATGACCGCGACGTGGTGAGAAAGAGGCATGTGCTTCTCCAGAGATCTGGTCAAAAGTGTCTGGTCGTTAAATCCAGGAATGACGAGCGGGCAACGTGCCGTTCAAGTGATACGTGCCAACAGCGTGATACTTCCAGCGCACCGGATCGTGCAGCGTGTGCACGCGGGCGTTACGCCAGTGACGGTCGAGATTGAATTCGGCGAGGGTGGCGCGGCTGCCGGCGAGTTCGAAGAGCTTTTCGCTGGCCAGCAACGAGATTTCGGTGGTCAGCACTTTGGCTTCGGCCACGGCAATCGAGGCGCGGGCAGCGGACTCGGCAGTGAGCGGCGCGGCGTTGACCTGGTCGAGCACTTGCCCGGCCTTGCGCAGTAGAGCTTCAGCCGCGTGCAGTTCAATTTTCAGTTTGCCGATGTCGGCGATGACATAGAGGTCGTCGCTGGCCCGTTCAACATTGGCGTCGATCCATGGCCGTGCACGGGTCTTCACGAATTCGATGGCGTCGTCGATTGCGCCTCGGGCAATGCCGGCGTCGATAGCCGCTTGAATCAGCTGTGAGACGGCACCCTGGATGTTTGGCTTGTCATTGATCGTCCAGTTATCCACCACCAGTTCGGCGTCGACCCGCACGTTGTTGAGCAAGACGGTGCCGCTGGCAGTGGTGCGTTGGCCAAAACCCGACCAGTCATCAACGATGCGCAAACCGGGCGTGCCACGGCGGACGAAGGCCATTACCTGCTTGCCGTCATCGTTCAGCGCTTTGACGGCGACCCAATGAGCGAACAACGCGCCGGTGGAATAGAACTTCTGGCCATTGATCACGAAACCATCGCCGTCGGCGGTGATTTGCGCTTTCAGTTCGAGGGTGTTTTTGGTGCCGCGCTCCGGGCCTGCATTGCCGATGCGCCAGCCTTCAAGCACGCTTTTGAACAGCCGTTTTTTCTGCGCTTCGGTCGCGCTGCCGAGCACTAGATTGAGGATGCCAAACTGGTTTTGCGGGATCTGCCCCAAGGCCGGATCAGCCGCGGAAATGATCGCGAAGACTTCAGCAAGGGTGACGAATGAAACCTGTGGACCGCCGTATTCGCGCGGGATGGCGATGCTGCCCAGGCCGCTGCGGGTGAATTGTTCGACTTCCGACCACGGCAGCTTGCGCTGCTGGTCACGTTTGGCCGCTTGCAGGCGAGCGACCTGTGCCAGCTCATGGGCGGCCTTGATGGCTTGAGCATCGTTGCGCAAGACCTGCGCGGGCAACAACAACGGGGCGATATCCAGATCACTCTGGACAAGTGCGTCTGCCAGACTGGACATCAGCGCCACTCCTTGGCTGCACGCAATGCCCTGGCGATCTGCACTGGGGTGATTGTGTTCCGGACCATACCTACCTCACATCTCATGGAAACGCCGCGGGAAAGGCGGCGAACGAAAACAAGAATGTCCGGTGGTCCGGTTCATATACCCTAAACATGTATAAAAAATTAATAAACTAACTTTTAGGAATATGCATAGAAGGGTGTTGTGGGGGAAGACAGATACCCTGTGTAGCAGCTGGCGACCTGTGGCGAGGGGATTCATCCCCGTTCGGCTGCGCAGCAGTCGTAAAGATTTTGGGGCCGCTGCGCGACCCAGCGGGGATGAATCCCCTCGCCACAGATCGCCAGCTGGTAAAGGGATTGGGGTGAGTTGCAGAGGGGGCTCAGCGCTTTGCTCGCTTCAGCGGTACTTTGAGGTAGGCGTTGGCGCAGCCGATCTTCAGCCTGCGCACTGGCGCCCAGCGAGAGTTGTTGCCTGCCCGGTCGAGGACGCAATACGTTACTTCCAGTCGCAGATCCTCGCCCGCTTCGAGAATGATCGCCGAAGGTACCCAAACCCGAATCGGCTGTCCGATATCACAGGGTTTTAGCCTGGGCAGATCCATTCGAGCGTCCCCCCAACGCAGAGTGATCTCGTCGTCGACGTCCATGTTCAGGTACGGCTCAATGGTCAACGGCACGCCGCGTTTTATCTGCCTCGAATTGACGCCCTTTCGTTGAATAGCCTCGGGGAGGTTAACCAGCGCCAGATTCTGGTTTTCATCGCCGCACACCGGTGGTGGCTGTCCGCCTGGGCAATCCAGTTTGACGTGTACCTGCATGGCGGGCGACAGGGCCGGTTCCTGACCGATCTGCATGACCCGGTAGCGAACGCTCGAAGCGCCACTGGCAATAAAGCTTTCCGGTACTCGCAGGCTGACGGTCTTGCACACGTCCCTGGCAGCCAACACTTTGGACGCCACGTAGCAGTCATCCCAGAACAGTTCGATCAGATCGCCTTTATCCATGCCGGCGTATGGCGCGACGTCGATCAGCAGGTGCGCCGCCGAGCTGATGTTGATGCTGTCCTTGTCTGATTGCGCCAGCGTCGGCACCGCCAATTGAAGTGTGGTCGAGATGCTTTTCATGGATTCTCCTTGAAGTCTTGCAACGAATTCCGTTTCTGAAAAAAAACGCGGATGTCGAACAGCAAAACCGTTCATTACTTGAAGTTAAAATAATGATTGAGTGTGATGAGTGTCGTCCGTAGTCACAGATAAAAGTGCGGATGAATGACTGTCAATAGAGTGAGTTAGTTAAGTTGGCGAGCGCGTGTTATTCAGAAGGTTCCTACGTGCAGGAGGCAGTAAGCCCCATGGTGCTGTCGAATATTGCTCAATAAATGCTGGGTTTTACTGCGCTGTTTAGCGATAGCGACAGCTAAGCACTGCTTGAGTATTAAGCATACTGGCGAAGGCAAAATGGTTTCTACGGGCTATATATGTACCGCGCGCTTCGACAAAAAAGTTGTAGGGCAGGCAGTGATATTTAATTGAGCGAAGAGGGTGTTTATAGAAGGGGAGGGGGACTTCCATCCGTGGAAGTTAAACCGTATTGCGGGGGTGTTTAGTGGTGTGTGTTGTTTGTAAACTTGCTGAGGAACTGTTTCGTCCGCTCTTCTTTAGGGTTGGCAAACAACGCCTTGGCTTCACCTTGCTCGACGATCACTCCTTTGTCGAAAAACACCACGCGATTGGCCACGTCCCGGGCAAAGCTCATTTCGTGGGTGACGATCACCATGGTGCGTTTCTCTTCAGCCAGGCTGCGGATAGTTGCCAGCACTTCACCCACCAGCTCCGGATCGAGGGCCGAGGTAGGCTCGTCGAACAGAATGACTTCCGGCTCCATGGCCAATGCCCGGGCGATCGCCACGCGCTGTTGCTGGCCGCCTGAAAGACGTCGCGGATACGCGTCCTCCTTGCCCGCCAACCCGACTCGGGCCAACAGTTTTTTGCCCAGGGCAATGGCATCGGCGCGGGGGATCTTTTTCACCACGATCGGCCCCTCGATCACGTTTTCCAGGGCCGTGCGATGGGGGAACAGATTGAAGCTCTGGAACACGAAACCCACGTGCTGACGCAAGCGGCGCACCAGGCTTTGCTGCTGGTTCAGTGGTCGGCTGCCATCGATTTCGATGTCACCAACCTTGATCCGGCCGCTGGTGGGTTCTTCCAGAAAATTCAGGCAGCGCAGGAAGGTGGTTTTACCCGAGCCGCTGGGCCCGATAATGGCCACAACCTCGCCTTCCTTTACTTCCAGATCGATGCCATTGAGCACCACTTGACCCTTGAACTGCTTTGTCAGTTTTTCCACGACAATCATGGGTCAGGACTCCTGGTCGTGCCGATTGACCCGCTCTTCCAACTTGTTCTGCAGGTGCGACAACACCGTGGCCAGAATCCAGTAGATCAGTGCGGCGGCAAGGTACATGGTGAACACTTCGAAGGTGCGTGCTGTGATCAGCTGCGCCTGGCGGAACAACTCCGGCACCTGGATGGTGGCGGCCAGCGCGGTGTCCTTGACCAGCGAAATGAAGCTGTTGCCAAGCGGCGGCAATGCGGTGCGCATTGCCTGCGGGATGATGGCCCGTCGCAGGGTTTGCGCTCGGGTCATGCCGATGCTGGCGGCAGCTTCCCACTGGCCGCGCTCGATTGAGCTGATCGCGGACCGGAGGATTTCACAGGCGTAAGCGGCCATGTTCAGCGAGAAGCCGATCAGGGCCGCCGGCAGCGGATCGAGTTCCATGCCCAATTGCGGCAAGCCGTAATAGATCACGAACAGTTGCACCAGCAACGGCGTGCCGCGAAAAAACGACACGTAGATGCGGGCGATCCAGCTCACCAGCTTGAAGCGCGACAGGCGCATCAGTGCCAGGCCGAAGCCCAGCATGAGGCCGAAAAACATCCCGCCCAGGCTCAAGATGACCGTGTAGTAGGCCCCCTTGAGCAGGAAAGGCAGGGAATCCAGTGCGAGTTGGAAAGCTTCTTCCATTATTGAGTGACGTCAGCGCTGAAGTATTTCTCCGAGAGCTTTTTCAGCGTACCGTCTGCGCGCAGCTTGTCGATGGCCTTGTTCACTGCGGCCAGCAGCTCAGGCTCGCCTTTGCGCAGGGCAATACCGGCTTCCTGGCGGGAGAACGCTTCTCCGGCGGCGACAGTGTCCTTGGCCTTCTTGGCGTATTCCAGTGCGGCGAGACGGTCGATCAGGATGGCGTCGATACGGCCTACGCGCAGGTCCTGGAACTTGGTCGGATCATCGTCATAGGTCTTGATAATGGCTTTAGGCTGGTTCTCCTTGAGCCATTGCTCATAGTTGGTGCCCAGGCCTACACCGACTTTCTTGCCATCCAGATCGGCGGCGGTCTTGATGGTGTCTTTGTTCTTGGTCAGAACAAGCGCCTGAATACCGGAGACGGTGTAAGGCTCGGAGAAGTCGTACTTCTTCTTGCGCTCTTCGGAAATGGTCACTTGGTTGATCACCGCGTCCAGACGCTTGGATTCCAGTGCCGCGAGGATGCCATCCCATTTGGTCGGTTGCAGTTTCACTTTCACGCCCAGCTCTTTGGCCAGGGCTTCGGAGAACTCGACTTCGAAGCCGGCCAGTTTGCCGTCGGCGTCGACGAAGCTGAACGGTGGGTAGGTGCCTTCCAGGCCGACGTTGATCACGCCGGCGGTTTTGATTTTTTGCAGTTGCTCACCGGCAACGGCCTGACCGATCAGACCGGCGCTCAGCGCCAGGCCCAGCGAACCTACCAGCAGATTTCGACGTAGTGCGGAAAAATTCATGACAAGCCCCTGTGTTTTCTTATGGAAGACGTAGTGAGAAGGTTGGCAAATTCGGGATTTAAACGTCTGCGATATCCTGCCCTAAAGCAGCATATTCGTCTCGTTGCAAATTCGCCTGCGGCGCGACTATATGATGGCTTTCTTAGATTGGAAAATAATAAATATTAAGATTGTTATGCTTTAAATGAATATCAAACATAGGATCGTTTCCAGTGTCCTGCTTGGGTACGCAACCGGAACGCTCCGTGTCACTGGACGCAGAGCGTCCCTTGAGGCGTTCCCACGCTGAGCGTGGGAATGATCGCTCAGAGAAAATCTTTATAAGCAAACAACGCCGGTGCTCCACCGGTGTGCAGGAAAATAATCGGCCCCTCATTGAAGCGCTGACGCCCGATGCCATCCAGCAGACCCGCCATGGCCTTACCGGTGTACACCGGGTCGAGCAACAACCCTTCCTGACTGGCCACCAGCTTCACCGCTGAGAGCGTGCCGGCGTTCGGTTCGCCGTAACGCGGGCCGAAATATTCGTCCCACAATTCGACTTTGAAACTCGCTGGCAGAGTCACGCCCAGCAGCTCCGCTGTGCGCTCGGCCAGGCCCTGAACCTTGGGGCGTTGATCTTCATCACTGCGCGATACCGTGACGCCGATCACTGGCAATTCCGGCAGTGCTTCATTCAATGCCAGCGCCAGGCCGCTATGGGTTCCTGCACTGCCTGAGGCCAATACCACGGCAGCAAAAGTCAGACCGGTGTCCTTGATCTGTTCGGCCAGTTCCAGCCCGGCGCGCACATAACCGAGCGCGCCCAAAGCGTTGGAGCCGCCAATCGGCACGATGTAGGGTTTTTTGCCGTTGTTGCGCAGTCGGTCAGCCAGGGCCTGCAATTGTTCGTCGGCGTTGTCGAGGTTTTCCACCAGTTCGACCTTGGCATCGAACAGGTCGAGCAGCAGCCGATTGCCATTGGCGACGTAGTTGCTGTCGTCAGTGCCCAGCGGATTTTCCAGCAGGGCGATGCAACCCAGGCCCAGTTTGGCGGCCAGGGCAGCGGTCTGGCGAACGTGGTTGGACTGCAGCGCGCCTGCGGTGATGAACGTGTCGGCGCCTTGGGCCAGCGCATCTGCCGCCAGGTATTCGAGCTTGCGCAGCTTGTTGCCGCCCATCGCCAGTGGCGTCAGGTCATCGCGTTTGACGTATACATCGCGGCCCAGCCAGGTCGACAGGCGCTCGAGTTTTTCCAGCGGCGTCGGGTGGCTGAGCAATTCGAGGCGGTCAAAACGGGCGAGCTGTTGTTTGATCATGGTTACGCACTGGCAGGGAAAGATGTCCGGACTATAGGCACGCCAAAATCCAGGGGCAACCGCCAATCGCTTATAGCCAAAAGTATTGAGTTCAGCACTATTGGTTCTTAATTCGGCTTGAAGACCTTGCCGTAAAGTAATCGCCGTCAAGGTAGCCAGACCGTCCGGCTGCCGGTGAGGAGTTTCTACAGTGAGCGAGCGATCCAGCCATTGGCAATTGCAGACCATCGTCAGCCAACTGCGTACCGCGCGTGATCAATGGCGTGCCCAAAACGGTCGCGCCAGTGGCGAGCAGGGCGGTCGCGAGTTGCCTTCTCGAGCGGCGATGGCCGATATTCTTGAAGCGCTCTGTGGCGCGCTGTTTCCGATGCGTCTGGGGCCGGTCGACCTGCGTGAGGAGAGTGAAGATTTCTACGTCGGCCACACGCTGGACGTGGCGCTGAACGCATTGCTGGCTCAAGCGCGACTCGAACTGCGTTACGCCGCGCGCCATAGCGCCCAGGCCGACACCGAAGTCGAGGCCAGGACCATTCAGATCATCCAGGATTTCGCCCTCGCGTTGCCGGGGCTGCGCAGTTTGCTGGACACCGATGTGCTGGCGGCCTACCACGGTGATCCAGCGGCGCGCAGTGTTGATGAGGTGCTGCTGTGCTACCCCGGGATTCTGGCGGTGATTCACCATCGCCTGGCGCACCATCTCTATCGCGCCGGGTTGCCGCTGCTGGCGCGGATCAGCGCGGAAATCGCGCACTCGGCCACGGGCATCGATATTCACCCTGGGGCGCAGATCGGTCGCAGCTTCTTTATCGATCATGGGACGGGTGTGGTGATTGGCGAGACCGCCATCATCGGCGAGCGTGTGCGGATCTATCAGGCCGTGACCCTGGGTGCCAAGCGTTTTCCGGCGGATGAAGACGGGCAATTGCAGAAGGGCCATCCGCGGCATCCGATTGTCGAGGATGACGTGGTGATTTACGCCGGTGCGACGATTCTGGGGCGGATTACTATCGGCAAGGGCTCGACCATCGGCGGTAATGTCTGGCTGACCCGCAGCGTGCCGGCAGGGTGCAACCTGACCCAGGCGAATCTGCAGCATGATGATGGGACGCAGAAGTAAGGGCTGAAATCTTCAGTGATCTTGCTAACGCCTTCGCGGGCAAGCCCCGCTCCCACAGGATCGATGTCGTTCGCACAGTTACTGTACGACACGATACCTGTGGGAGCGTGGCTTGCCCGCGAATGATTTCAATCCGAACCGAGATAATGGCATTCAGCCAATTATCCAGTGAACCAAACCACCAAATCCCACCTCATACCCTTCCTTGAGCTAGCGTACACACAGTACCGCCGAGCCCTGCGATTAGTCCTTAGCGCCCTATCCATGTTTAACTTGAACGCTCATTCAAGTTAAAACGCCGGTTCGCTGCCCGCTCACAACAGGAGGCTTGCCTTTGCTGAGTCTGATTTTCACAGCCACATTGCCTACCTTAGAGGTGCATGTTTCATGAGTGCATCTTCTCTCCCACCAAGCGGCCAGGTCCGCATGAATCCGCCGGTGTTCTACTTCTCGGCGAGTTTCATTCTGTTGTTCGGCATCGTGGTTATCGCGATGCCCGAGCAAGCCGGGGCCTGGTTGCTGGCGGCACAAAACTGGGCGGCCAATACGGTCGGCTGGTACTACATGCTCGCGATGACCCTGTACCTGGTCTTCGTGGTGGTCACCGCCTTATCCGGCTACGGCAAGATCAAGCTCGGTGCCGACCACGACGAACCCGAGTTCAGTTACCTGTCCTGGGCCGGCATGCTGTTCGCCGCCGGGATCAGCATCACGCTGTTTTTCTTTTGTGTATCCGAGCCGCTGACCCACCTCGCGCAACCGCCCCAGGGCGATGCCGGCACGGCGGATGCGGCGCGACAGGCGATGCAGATTCTGTTCCTGCACTGGGGCCTGCATGGCTGGGGCGTGTTCGCCTTTGTCGGCATGGCGCTGGCCTACTTCGCCTACCGCCATAACCTGCCACTGGCGTTACGCTCGGCGCTTTACCCGCTGATCGGTAAGCGCATCAACGGTCCGATCGGTTATGCGGTGGACGGCTTCGGCATCATCGCCACGGTGTTTGGCCTCGGTGCCGACATGGGCTTTGGCGTGTTGCACCTCAACTCCGGCCTCGACTATCTGTTCGGTGTTGCACACACCCAGTGGGTTCAGGTGGGCCTGATCACGCTGATGATGGGCGCGGCAATCATCGTCGCGGTATCCGGCGTCGACAAAGGCGTGCGGGTGATGTCCGACATCAACATGCTGCTGGCGTGTGCGCTGCTGTTGTTCGTGTTGTTCGCCGGCCCTACGCAGCATCTGCTCAACACCCTGATCCAGAACATCGGCGACTATCTCGGCGCCTTGCCGATGAAGAGTTTTGACCTGTACGCCTATGACAAACCCAGCGACTGGTTGGGCGGCTGGACAGTGTTCTACTGGGCCTGGTGGATTGCATGGTCGCCGTTCGTTGGCCTGTTCATCGCACGGATTTCCCGTGGTCGGACCATCCGCGAATTCGTTTTTGGCGTATTGCTGATCCCGCTTGGTTTCACCCTGGCGTGGATGTCGATCTTCGGCAACAGCGCCATCGATCAAGTCCTCAACCACGGCATGAGCGCGCTGGGAATGTCGGCCATCGACAACCCCTCGATGACGCTTTACCTGTTGCTGGAAACCTACCCGTGGAGCAAAACCGTTATCGCGGTCACGGTGTTCATCAGCTTCGTGTTCTTCGTCACCTCGGCCGACTCCGGTACCGTGGTGCTGTCGACGCTGTCTGCCAAGGGCGGCAATCCGGATGAAGACGGGCCGAAATGGCTGCGGGTGTTCTGGGGCGCGATGACTGCATTGGTGACCAGTGCGCTGCTGTTCTCCGGCAGCATCGATGCGCTGAAGTCAGCCGTGGTGCTGACCTCGCTGCCGTTCTCGATGATTTTGCTGTTGATGATGTGGGGGCTGCACAAGGCGTTCTACCTGGAGTCGCAGAAGCAGATCGCGCAACTGCATTCCCTGGCACCGGTGTCCGGTTCGCGGCGTGGTGGCTGGCGTCAGCGGCTGAGTCAGGCCGTGCACTTCCCCTCGCGGGATGAGGTCTATCGCTTCCTCGACACGACGGTGCGCCCTGCGATTGAAGAGGTGACCGCCGTATTCGTCGAGAAGGGTTTGAACGTGGTCACTCAGCCTGACCCGGCCAATGACAGTGTCAGCCTGGAAATCGGTCATGGCGAACAGCATCCGTTCATCTATCAGGTGCAGATGCGTGGCTACTTCACACCGTCTTTCGCCCGTGGCGGCATGGGTTCCAAGGAGCTCAACAATCGCCGTTACTATCGGGCTGAAGTGCATTTGGCCGAGGGCAGTCAGGACTACGATCTGGTGGGCTACACCAAGGAGCAGATCATCAACGACATCCTCGACCAGTACGAGCGGCACATGCAGTTCCTGCATTTGGTGCGTTGATCAATGGGTGATGGCTCAGGCTTGAGTCATCACCATGAACAACACCAGTGCGGCCACCGGGACGCTGAACACCAGGCTGCCGACCACCATTTCCGAACTCACGGACTGGCCGGCAGTGACCACACCGATGGCACCGTTGATGACGGTCAGCGCCAGCCACAAGGCGACGAAGCTGTAGGTCAGGGTCTGGCGGCTGAAGCCGATTTTCTCACCGATGAACAGCATCAGCGCCAGGAGGATCAGGCCGAAGGTGATGATGATGGTGGTGTGCATGGTGAGTACATTCCTCGGGTGTGGGTTGGCTTGGAGGGCTTCATCGTCGGAACGCCGCCCGGACCAAGCTTTGCTCTCACAGGTAATGGTCTGATGCCATGTTTGGATATTAATGTACTCATCTCAATGAATGTTTACCCAGACAAGAGAGGATTCGATGACTTACACCGCTGCCGAAAACCGCTATGACGCCATCCCGTACCGCCGTGTAGGCCGCAGCGGGCTGGTGTTGCCGGCGCTGTCGTTGGGCCTGTGGCACAACTTTGGCGACAGCACGCCAATCGAAACCCAGCGCTCGTTGTTGCGCACGGCGTTCGATCTGGGGATCAACCACTTCGACCTCGCCAACAACTATGGCCCGCCGTATGGCAGCGCCGAGATCAATTTCGGCCGTTTGCTGCGTGAAGACTTCAAGCAGTACCGCGACGAACTGATCATCTCGAGCAAGGCGGGCTGGGACATGTGGCCCGGCCCTTACGGCCAGGGCGGAGGTTCGCGCAAATACGTGCTCGCCAGCCTCGACCAGAGCTTGCAGCGCCTGGGCCTGGACTACGTCGACATCTTCTATTCTCACCGCTTCGACCCGGACACGCCGCTGGAAGAAACCGCCAGCGCACTGGCCACCGCCGTGCAGCAGGGCAAGGCTTTGTACATTGGCATCTCGTCTTATTCCGGGGTGAAAACCCGTGAAATGGCCGCGCTGCTGAAGGAGTGGAAAGTGCCGCTGTTGATTCATCAGCCGGCCTACAACCTGCTCAATCGTTGGGTAGAAAAAGACCTGCTGGATGTCACCGATGAGCTCGGCACCGGGGTGATTGCATTTACACCACTGGCCCAGGGACTCCTGACTGACAAGTACCTCAACGGCGTGCCGGCGGATGCGCGGGTGAATCGTCCGGGGGGTGGCTCGTTGCAGGCTTCGCATTTGTCCGAGGCCAACATCGCTCACGTTCGCGCGCTGAACGAGATCGCCAAGCGTCGTGGTCAGAGCCTGGCGCAGTTGGCGCTGGCCTGGACGCTGCGAGATCCACGCGTGACCTCGGCGCTGATCGGTGCGAGTCGTCCGGAGCAGATAATCGAGAACGTCGGGGCGTTGAAGAATTTGAGCTTCAGTGCGCAAGAGCTGGCGGAGATTGATGGGTTTGCCCAGGAGGGTGGGATCAATCTTTGGGAGAAGCCATCCTCGGCTGAGTAAGCTTTCGGCGCTGGTTTTTCCGGCGCCTGCAATACCGCTATCGCGGGCAAGCCCGCTCCCCCAGGGTTATGTGTTGAACCAACATTCTGCGGCCAACTGATATACCTGTGGGAGCGGGCTTGCCCGCGATAGCGGTATTTGAGGCAATGACGAAAGTCAGGTCTCACCGAAAAAACGGTACATCCCCCAACACCGTCGCGCGCTGCATCACCCGCCGTGCAGGGCGGTAGTCGTCTACTGCGTAATGCTGCGTCACGCGGTTGTCCCAGAACGCCACGTCGTCTTTCTGCCAACGCCAGCGGATGGTGAACTCCGGGCGCGTCGCATGGGCGAACAGCAGCTTCAGAATGGCCTCGCTTTCCGTTTCCGACAGCTCGTTGATCTTCGATGTGAACCCTTCATTGACGAACAATGACCGGCGCCCACTCACGGGGTGTGTGCGGATCACAGGGTGCGACAACGGTGGGTTTTTGCGGCGGGCTTCTTCCCATTGAACCAGCGCTTCTGGCGTGTTGCCGTAGCGTTCCAATGGAAACGAGCGAGTGAAATCGTGGGTGGCGGTCAGGCCTTCGAGCAGGTTTTTCATCGGCGCAGACAGCGCTTCATACGCAGCAATGCCGCTGGCCCACAGCGTGTCGCCGCCAAACTCCGGCAACAGCTTGGCACTGAGCACGGCGCCCATCGCCGGTGTCGGCAGGAAGGTCACGTCGGTGTGCCAGATCGCGTTGTCGCGCACGTCGGTGACGGCGGTATCAAGGATCAGCACCTGCGGTTGTTCGGGGACGTTGGGGTAGATCGGGTGGATGTGCAGGTCGCCAAAATAGGAGGCGAACCGCGCCTGCTGCTGAGGCGTGATCGGCTGGTCGCGGAAGAACAACACTTGGTGCTTGAGCAACGCCTGCTCGATAGCATCGAGTTGTTCCAGGTTCAGCGGCTGGCTCACGTCGACGCCGCTGATCTGCGCGCCGAGGGCCGAGCTTAGGGGGACGATGGTCAGGTTACTCATGGTGGTTCTCTTCAATTCGGGGGGCGGCAACCGAGGCAGCCATATTCAGTGAGCCTGGCCGTGCCACGGCACCAGCTTGCGTTGCAGGGCACGCAGGCCCATTTCCATGGCGAAGGCAATCAGCGCGATGACCAGAATCCCCAGTACCACCACATCGGTGACCAGGAACTGCGCGGCCGATTGCACCATGAAGCCCAAACCGCTGGTGGCGGCGATCAATTCGGCGGCGACCAGGGTCGACCAACCCACACCGAGACCAATGCGCACGCCGGTCAAAATGTCCGGCAAGGCGCTTGGCAGAATGACATGGCGTATCAGCTGCGCCCGTGTTGCGCCCAGCGACTGTGCTGCACGCAGCTTGGCGGGGTCGACGGTGCGCACACCCGTGGCCGTGGCGATGGCGATGGGCGCAAAAATCGCGAGGTAGATCAGCAGAACTTTGGACAGCTCACCGATGCCGCACCAGATCACGATCAGCGGCAGGTAGGCCAACGGTGGAATAGGGCGGTAGAACTCGATCAGCGGATCGAGGATGCCGCGAGCAATGCGGTTGTGGCCGATGGCGATGCCGACCGGTACCGCCGTCAATACCGCGAAGCCCAGGCCCAGCCCGATGCGACTCAAACTGGCGCCCAAGTGCTGCCACAAGGTGGAGTCCATGTAGCCGGTGGTCACCAGCAACCAGCCCTTTTGCAGGACGGCGGACGGAGGCGGCAGGAACAGCGGTTCGATCATGCCGGTAGCCGTCACCGCCCACCACAGCGCCACCAACGCGACCAGTGTCAGGACACTGATCCAGCGTGTGCTCAAGCTGCGCCGTACAGGTATCACCGTCGAAGGGGTTTTTACCGTGACGGCCGGAATCTCATAGCTGCTCATGCGCGCTCCTGCCGCTGGGCGGCGCTGCGTTGGGAGAACACCTTGGCGAGGACGTGTTCGCGGGTTTCGATAAAGCGTGGGTCGGATTTGATCGCCCGTGCCGATTCGCCAGCGGCATAGCGCTGACCGAAATCAAGACTCAAGCGCTCGACGATTTGCCCAGGATCAGGCGCCAGAAGAATCAGGTCAGTAGCGAGAAATACGGCTTCTTCGATGTCGTGGGTAATCAGAAAAACCGGTTTGGCGGTGCGCTGCCAGACTTGCAGCAAGAGCTCTTGCATCTGTTCGCGGGTGAACGCGTCGAGGGCACCGAAAGGTTCGTCCATCAGCAATACACGAGGGTCGGCAGCCAGTGCGCGGGCCAGGCCGACGCGCTGTTTCTGTCCGCCCGAGAGTTGCCAGATCCGGCGGTTTTCGAAACCGGAAAGGTCCACCAGCGCGAGCATTTCTTTGGCGCGGCTTTCACGTATTTCACGAGATACGCCCGCCAGCTCCAGACCGAAGCCGACGTTGGCCAGCACATCCTGCCAAGGCAGCAGGGCATCGTCCTGGAACACCACACCACGTTCGGCGCTTGGCCCTTTGACCGGTACGCCGTCCAGCGTGATACGCCCGGCGCTGGGCTCGACGAAACCGGCAATCAGGTTCAACAGCGAGGTCTTGCCACTGCCGGACGGGCCGAGAGCCACCAGCAATTGCTGAGGCCCGAGGCTCAAGGAAATATCCGCCAGCACCGGTTCCGGGCTACCGGGGTACTGTGCGCTGATGCGCTCCAGCTGTAGCAAAGCCATCGCAATGAACTCCCGATCAGTGAGTGATGAACTTGGCGCTGACGTAAGGCGCGTAGTCCGGCAGTACAGCGTCGACCTTGCCCTGTTCCTTGAGGAAGGTGGCGGTGTCAGTGATCGCTTTGGTGGTCGGTGCGCCAAGGGTGATCACCTGATCAGCCGCCAGCGGGTAGACGTTGCCTTGCAGCAGCAACGGAATGTCGCTGGCCTTGGCGCCGGAGAGTTTCACCAGCTTGTCGACGTTGGATTGATTAGCGAGCCAGGCTTGAGGGTCTTTGCGATATTCGGCGTAGGCGTCGAGGGTGACTTTGGCGAACGCGGTGACGATTTCCGGGTGTTTTTCGGCGAAGTCTTTGCGCACGATCCAGGCATCGAACGTCGGTGCGCCGAACTTGGCCAATTCACCCGAGGTGATCAGTACTTTGCCGTTTTCCTTGGCGACGCCCAGGGCCGGGTCCCACACGTAAGTGGCGTCGATATCACCGCGTTTCCATGCAGCAATGATCGCGGGCGGGGCGAGGTTGAGGACGGTGACTTTCGACGGGTCGATGTTCCAGTGCTTCAACGCCGCCAGCAGGCTGTAGTGGCCGGTGGAGACAAAAGGTACGGCGATTTTTTTGCCGATCAAGTCTTGTGGGGTCTTGATGCCGGAACCATCGCGAGCTACCAGGGCTTCGGCGGCGCCGATCTGAGTGGCAATGAGGAAGGTTTCTACCGGGACTTTGCGGGTGATCGCGGCGGTCAGGGGGCTGGAACCCAGGTAGCCGATCTGGACATCGCCGGAGGCAATGGCGGCGATGATGTCGGCGCCGTTGTCGAATTTGCGCCAGTCAATCTTGGCGTTGGTGGCTTTTTCGTAGGCGCCGTCGGCCTGGGCGACTTTCGCCGGGTCAACGGTGGTCTGGTAGGCGACGGTCACGTCGGCTGCCTGAACAAAGAAACTCGCCGCAGCCAGCGAAACGCCCGCCAGGAGGCGAAGGGGGAGATGCAGTTTCATGGAGAAGCTCCTCAACAGGCGGCCGAGAGTTGGCGTGTGAGGAGACTAAATGATCTAAGAATCCGTAAATAAATAACTTTTTCGAATTAGCTTATGAGTGGAAAAGTTGGGAATGCATGAGGTGAGGGGCTTTGTGGCGAGAGGATTTGCTGTGGCGAGAAAATTTACTGTGGCGAGGGGATCTACTGTGGCGAGGGGATTTATCCCCGTTGGGCTGCGAAGCAGCCCCCATTAAAAGGATCTTGCGACTGCTTCGCAGTCGAACGGGGATAAATCCCCTCGCCACAGTGAGTTGCTATGTCTGATCCACAGGAGCTGCTTGCTTGCGATAAAGGGCCGTAGTGACTCAGTTACTGATCGCCAGAATACTCGCCTGATACGACCCGACGAACACGTCGAAATCACCGACCTCGTTCTGCTCCAGCTCCACCTGTTCGGCCAGCGAAGTGCGCGCACGGTTTTCAAACGTCGCCTGGGCTTCGGCTGACAGCGGCTCGCTACGGAAATACTCCGCATGTGCGCGGCTCTGGCGCAGGGAGAACTGGGCGAAGCTTTCCTTATGCTCGGCCATCGACGCCAAGACCATGGCTGACGGCGTCCGGGACGGGTCCTTGATCTTCTCCATCTGCACGTCCAGCGCCTTGCTGTGAGCATCGCCGCCATGGCTTTGATCAAGCAGTGCGGCCAGCGGTGCAATCTTCTCCAGCAGCTCGGCAGCCCATTCCTTCATGTCCACCGGTTGACCGTCGCGCTGCAGTTGCAAGCCTGGGCGGCGACCTTCCTTGACCACGCTGAGGAAGTTCGAGGTCGCATTGCCACAGCTGCTGTTGGTCAGCAGAGGGCTTTCGTTGAGCGCGCAGTACAGCAGGAAGGCGTCGAAGAAGCGCGACTCGGTAAGATCGATGCCCATCGGCAGGAACGGGTTGATGTCCAGGCAGCGCACTTCAACGTACTGAATGCCACGGGCCACCAGCGCCTGGATCGGTCGCTCGCCGGTGTAGGTCACGCGCTTGGGACGGATGTTGGAGTAGTACTCGTTTTCGATCTGCAGGATGTTGGTGTTGAGCTGAACCCACTCACCATCCTGATGCGTGCCGATTTCGACATACGGCGCATAAGGTGTCGCCACCGCTTTGCGCAAGCTGTCGGTGTAGCTCGCCAGGTCGTTGTAGCACGGCGTCAAGCCGGCCTGGGCGTTGCTCTGGTAACCCAGGTCGCTCATGCGCAGGCTGGTGGCGTAGGGCAGGTACAAGGTGTCCGGGTCCAACTGCTCGAGCTGGTGCGAACGCCCGCGCAGGAAACCGGCGTCGAGCGCTGGCGAGGCACCGAACAGGTACATCAGCAGCCAGCTGTAGCGACGGAAGTTACGGATCAGCGCGATGTAGGCCGACGACTGATAATCGCGGTCGGTGCCGACAAAACCTTCAGCCTCTTTGAGTAGGGGCCAGAGTTTTTCCGGCAGGGAAAAATTGTAGTGAATCCCGGCGATGCACTGCATGGTCTTGCCGTAACGCAGGGCCAGGCCCTTGCGGTACACATACTTGAGCTGCCCGATGTTGGACGTGCCGTAGTAGGCAATCGGGATATCTTCCTCGGCCGGCAAAGGGCACGGCATCGACGGACTCCACAGAAACTCGTTGCCGAGCTTGCTGTAGGCAAAGCGGTGAATGCTGTCCAGGCTCGCCAGCGTGTCGGCCGGGTCGGGCAGGGCTGGCGTGATGAACTCCAGCAGCGACTCGGAATAGTCAGTGGTGATTTGTTCGTTGGTCAGCGCGGAACCCAATTCTTCCGGGTGCGGCGTTTGCGCCAGGCGACCTTCGCTGGTCACGCGCAGGCATTCACGTTCGATGCCGTGAAGGCACTGTTCGAGCAGAGAGAGGTTAGCGCGCTCGCCGAGCAGAGCCAGGCGGCGGTTGAGAAGTTCGCTCAAGTTGGATTCCTTCACGCGTCAGTCGCCCCAATATGGGGGTGGGCAAGACGGTCTACAAGGGTGAAGTAGAAACTGGCGTTTTCGCCTGGTTTTTGCAACCGCGCAAGCCATGCCGGTTAGTAAAGAACTGCACAATCCCTGTAGGCGTGAGCCTGCTCGCGATAGCGATGTGTCAGACGACGCTTATGTTGCCTGACATACCGCTATCGCGAGCAGGCTCACTCCTACAGATTCGTTGCGCTGAAATTAACTCAAAATGATGGCATTCATCTACAGGACAGCGAACGTGCCTTGTGCTTTTGCGACTAATTTTTCGCCTTGCATCACGTCAGCTTCGACCACCAGCGTGCGACGGCCCGGGTGAATCACCCGTGCCGTGCACATCACTTCACCGTCGGACACGGCGCGAATGTAGTTGATCTTGCATTCGATGGTCGCGCTCTGCTGGTCAAAGCCGTGGGTGCTGGAACAGGCCAGCCCCATGGCGATGTCCACCAGACTGAACAATGCCCCGCCGTGCAGCTTGTTCGCCCGATTGCGCAGCTCTGGCTCGAGCAACAGGGCGACCTGCGCCACCCCGGTTTCCAGGCTATGCAAACGGCACCCCAGCAGCTTGAAAAATGCGCTTTCGGTGTACCCGGCAGGGACGTCCATCAGCGTTTCTTCAACTGCTTGGCGTTAGCGAACAGTGAAGCCATGGCGTTGTTGGCCGGCGCCGCTGCCGTGGTTTCCTTGCGTGGAGCGGTGTTCTGGGACTGGCGCGGAGCGGAACCCGGACGTGCACCACGGGCGCCGTCGATTTTCTCACCCGGTGTGTCGCTCATGCGCATCGACAGGCCAACGCGTTTACGCGGAATGTCGATTTCCATGACCTTCACTTTCACCACGTCACCGGCCTTCACCGCTTCGCGAGGATCCTTGATGAACTTCTCCGAAAGCGCAGAGATGTGCACCAAACCGTCCTGATGCACGCCGATGTCGACGAACGCGCCAAAGTTCGTCACGTTGGTGACGACACCTTCGAGGATCATGCCCAGTTGCAGGTCCTTGAGATCCTCGACGCCTTCCTGGAACTCGGCGGTCTTAAACTCGGGACGTGGGTCGCGACCAGGCTTTTCAAGCTCTTGCAGAATGTCGGTGACCGTCGGCAAACCGAAGGTTTCGTCGGTGTACTTCTTCGGATCAAGACGCTTGAGGAAGCTGGCATCGCCGATCAGCGAGCGGATATCGCGGTCAGTCTCGGCGGCGATACGCTGCACCAACGGATAGGCTTCCGGGTGAACCGCGGACGAATCCAGCGGGTTGTCGCCATTCATGACCCGCAGGAAGCCGGCAGCCTGTTCGAAGGTTTTTTCGCCCAGGCGTGCCACTTTCTTCAGTGCGGCGCGGGTTTTGAAGGCGCCGTGCTCGTCGCGATGGCTGACGATGTTCTGTGCCAGCGTCGCGTTGAGGCCGGAGATACGGGCCAGCAGCGCCACAGAGGCCGTGTTGACGTCGACGCCGACGGCGTTCACGCAGTCCTCGACCACAGCGTCCAGGCCGCGCGCCAGTTTCAGCTGCGACACATCGTGCTGGTACTGGCCGACACCGATGGATTTCGGATCGATCTTCACCAGTTCTGCCAGCGGATCCTGCAGACGACGGGCAATGGACACCGCGCCACGGATCGACACGTCGAGGTCCGGAAATTCCTTGGAAGCCAGTTCCGAAGCCGAGTAAACCGATGCACCGGCCTCGGAGACCATTACTTTGGTCATTTTCATGGCTGGATACTTTTTGATCAGTTCAGCGGCGAGCTTGTCGGTTTCCCGGCTGGCGGTGCCGTTGCCGATGGCGATCAGGTCCACCGAGTGCTTGGCGCACAGGGCGGCGAGCACGGCGAGGGTCTGGTCCCACTTGTTGTGCGGTACGTGCGGGTACACCGTGGCGTGGTCCAGCAGCTTGCCGGTGGAGTCGACTACGGCGACCTTGCAGCCGGTGCGCAGGCCAGGGTCGAGGCCCAGGGTGGCACGTGGGCCGGCGGGTGCCGACAGCAGCAAGTCGTGCAGGTTGTGTGCGAACACGTTGATCGCTTCGGTTTCAGCACCGTCGCGCAGTTCGCCGAGCAAGTCGGTTTCGAGGTGGGTGTAGAGCTTGACCTTCCAGGTCCAGCGCACCACTTCGCCCAGCCATTTGTCGGCGGCGCGGTTCTGGTTCTGGATGCCGAACTGCTGGCCGATCATGCCTTCGCACGGATGCATGGTGCCCGGGAGTTCGTCGCCGACCTTCAGCGCGGAGCTGAGAATGCCTTCGTTGCGACCACGGAAAATCGCCAGGGCACGGTGCGATGGCATGCTTTTCAGGGGTTCGTCGTGTTCGAAGTAGTCGCGGAACTTGGCGCCTTCCTCTTCCTTCCCGGCGATGACACGGGCACTCAGGGTGGCTTCCTGCTTCAGGTAGCTGCGCAGTTTGTCGAGCAGACCGGCGTCTTCGGCGAAACGCTCCATGAGGATGTACTTGGCGCCTTCGAGGGCGGCCTTCACGTCGGCCACGCCTTTTTCGGCGTCGATGAAGCGCGCAGCTTCGGCGTCCGGCGCCAGGGTAGGGTCGTTGAACAGGCCGTCAGCCAGCTCGCCGAGGCCGGCTTCCAGGGCGATCTGGCCCTTGGTGCGGCGTTTCTGCTTGTACGGCAGGTACAAATCTTCGAGACGGGTCTTGGTGTCGGCGAGCTTGATATCGCGTTCCAGCTGCGGGGTCAGCTTTCCCTGTTCCTGGATGCTGGCCAGGATGCTGATGCGCCGTTCGTCGAGTTCTCGCAGGTAGCGCAGACGTTCTTCAAGGTGGCGCAGCTGGATGTCATCGAGGCTGCCGGTCACTTCTTTCCGGTAGCGGGCGATGAAGGGAACGGTTGAGCCCTCATCGAGTAGCGCGACGGCCGCTTCGACCTGTTGTGGGCGTACGCCGAGTTCCTCGGCGATGCGGCTGTTGATGCTGTCCATAAAACCACCTGACAAATTGTGAAAGCAGGCTCGCAGGCGCAGAGATAAGGGCTCGGCGAGTCTGGTTGAGCGGCCTGGCCTGCGCCGCTACCTGGATCAACAGGCATTCCGTTGACCCGTGAAATCGAACAATTACTGCCGGCGCCATGAAAATAAAAAGCGGTCGCCGGGGTAAACGATCAGACGTTGCCTGACACAAAACGCCGCGCATTATACCCAGCGTTCGATCATTCGGGGGCATCACCGACCTTGGGGATAACGCCCGGCGTGCTGGCGGTGAAGGAAAAATCTGCTAACAATGCACACGGTGCGTATAACGGCAGCTACGCCATAATGCGCGCCGAGCTAAAAGGAGCATCTAATGAGCAGCACTGCAAACATTGCTGAAGGCGAAAAAATTCTTATTGTTGACGACGATCCAGGGCTCAGCAGCCTGCTGGAACGCTTTTTCGTCAGCAAAGGCTATCGAGCCCGTGCCGTACCGAACACTGAACAAATGGACCGCCTGCTGGCGCGCGAAGTGTTCAACCTGGTTGTTCTCGACCTGATGCTGCCTGGCGAAGACGGCTTGACTGCTTGCCGCCGCCTGCGCACCGCTAACAATCAGATCCCGATCATCATGCTCACCGCCAAGGGCGACGAGCTGAGCCGTATCAAAGGCCTCGAACTGGGCGCCGACGACTACCTGGCCAAGCCGTTCAACCCGGATGAGCTGATGGCTCGCGTCAAAGCCGTGTTGCGTCGTCAGTCCACTCCTGTGCCGGGCGCACCGGGCAGCGAAGACGAAAGCGTGACCTTCGGTGACTACGAGCTGTCGCTGGCCACCCGTGAGCTGAAGCGCGGTGATGAAGTGCACATGCTCACTACCGGTGAGTTTGCGGTGCTGAAAGCCCTGGTCATGAACGCGCGTCAGCCTCTGACCCGCGACAAACTGATGAACCTGGCTCGCGGCCGTGAGTGGGATGCTCTGGAGCGCTCCATCGACGTACAGATTTCCCGTCTGCGCCGAATGATTGAACCCGATCCATCCAAACCGCGTTATATCCAGACTGTCTGGGGCGTGGGTTACGTGTTCGTTCCGGATGGCGCCGCCACCAAGTGATCGGCGTTTTGTAGGAGCGGGTCTTGCGGACGATGTTGTCCGCAGACTCGCGATCCGCAATATGCGAGCATCCTCGCTCCTGCAAGCGTGTAACGGCTATTCATGAAAACCCCGATCTGGTTTCCCCAAAGCTTCTTCTCCCGCACCCTTTGGTTGGTGCTGATTGTCGTTCTGTTCTCCAAGGCACTGACCCTGGTTTATCTATTGATGAACGAGGATGTGCTGGTGGACCGGCAATACAGCCACGGCGTCGCCCTGACACTTCGCGCCTATTGGGCGGCGGATGAAAATAACCGCGACAAAATTGCCGAAGCCGCGACGTTGATTCGTGTGGTGGGCACCGGTGTGCCAGAAGGCGAACAGCATTGGCCATACAGCGAGATCTATCAGCGCCAGATGCAGGCTGAGCTGGGGGCCGACACCGAAGTCCGATTACGCATGCATTCGCCGCCGGCGTTATGGGTCCGGGCACCAAGTCTGGGTGACGGCTGGCTGAAAGTGCCGCTTTACCCGCACCCATTGCGCGGTCAAAAAATCTGGAACGTACTCGGCTGGTTCCTGGCCATCGGCTTGCTGTCGACTGCTTCAGCCTGGATCTTTGTCAGCCAACTCAACCAGCCCTTGAAACGTCTGGTCTTTGCCGCAAGGCAACTCGGCCAGGGTCGCAGCGTGCGCCTGCCGATCAGTGATACGCCGAGCGAGATGACCGAGGTGTACCGCGCGTTCAACCAGATGGCTGAAGACGTCGAACAGGCCGGTCGCGAGCGCGAGCTGATGTTGGCCGGCGTCTCCCACGACTTGCGGACTCCGCTGACCCGCTTGCGTTTGTCTCTGGAATTGATGGGCGACCGCAGCGACCTCACCGATGACATGGTGCGCGACATCGAAGACATGGATGCGATTCTCGACCAGTTCCTGGCGTTTATCCGCGATGGTCGCGACGAGTCGGTGGAAGAGGTCGACTTGATCGATCTGGTGCGCGAAGTCGCCGCTCCTTACAACCAGAATGAAGAAAAAGTAAGACTGCGCCTGGAGCCGATCCAGCCATTCCCGTTGCGTCGGGTGTCGATGAAACGACTGCTGAACAACCTGATCGGCAATGCGCTGCATCACGCTGGCAGCGGTGTCGAGGTCGCGGCTTACGTGTCTGGAGATACCAGCGCCCCGTATGTGGTACTGAGTGTGATGGACCGAGGGGCGGGGATTGATCCTTCGGAATTGGAAGCGATCTTCAATCCGTTTACCCGCGGTGATCGTGCTCGTGGCGGTAAAGGGACTGGTTTGGGGCTGGCGATCGTGAAGCGGATCGCGTCGATGCATGGCGGTAATGTTGAGCTGCGCAACAGAGACGGTGGCGGGCTGGAAGCGCGGGTGCGGTTGCCGCTGGGGTTGATGCTGCCGCGAGATGCGGTTTAACCACTGAAAAGATCGCAGCCTGCGGCAGCTCCTACAGGGAACGCATTCCCATGCAGGAGCTGCCGCTGGCTGCGATCTTTTGATCTTTGGGCTTTACCCTTTGCCTTTGGTCCGGGTCATGTTCGGTCCGCCATTCTTCTCCAGATGCTCGATGATGATCCCTGCCACATTCTTCCCGGTGGTGGTTTCAATCCCTTCCAGGCCCGGCGACGAATTGACCTCCATCACCAGCGGCCCGTGATTGGAGCGCAGGATGTCCACACCCGCTACCGCAAGGCCCATCACCTTCGCCGCACGTAACGCAGTCATGCGCTCTTCCGGCGTGATCTTGATCAGGCTTGCACTCCCTCCGCGATGCAGGTTGGAACGAAACTCCCCGGGTTTGGCCTGCCGCTTCATCGCCGCGATCACTTTGTCGCCGACCACAAAGCATCGAATGTCCGCGCCACCGGCTTCCTTGATGTACTCCTGAACCATGATGTTTTGCTTGAGGCCCATAAATGCCTCGATCACCGACTCCGCCGCCGTTGCGGTTTCGCAAAGCACCACGCCAATGCCTTGAGTGCCTTCCAGTACCTTGATGACCAGTGGTGCACCGTTGACCATTTCAATCAAATCGGGAATGTCATCCGGCGAGTGAGCAAACCCGGTGACTGGCAAACCGATACCGCGACGCGAGAGCAGTTGCAGCGAGCGCAGCTTGTCTCGCGAACGCGCGATGGCCACCGACTCGTTAAGCGGAAAAACCCCCATCATTTCGAACTGACGCAACACGGCGCAGCCATAAAACGTCACCGACGCGCCGATCCGCGGAATGACTGCGTCGAAGCCCTCCAGCGGCTTGCCGCGATAGTGAATCTGCGGTTTGTGGCTGGCGATGTTCATGTAGGCGCGCAGGGTGTCGACCACCACCATTTCATGGCCACGCTCGGTTCCGGCTTCGACCAGACGACGAGTGGAATACAGACGCGGGTTACGCGACAGCACAGCGATCTTCATGCAACACCTGTGGAGGAG
Organism: Pseudomonas sp. p50(2008); assembly: GCF_015351605.1. Classification (NCBI taxonomy): domain Bacteria; kingdom Pseudomonadati; phylum Pseudomonadota; class Gammaproteobacteria; order Pseudomonadales; family Pseudomonadaceae; genus Pseudomonas; species Pseudomonas sp. p50(2008). The sequence continues at coordinate 554,331 of NZ_JACMYF010000004.1, read as the reverse complement.
GTAGATACCGGGAACACCGGCTTGTCTTGTACGTATTTAATGCCCGGATTGACCACCAATTGGCCATCGATCAGGGCTTTGGAGCCGAGTAGCAGGCGATAGCGCATGGATTTGCGGCAGGCGAGGGTGAACTCGACCCGCCAGACCCGATCACCAAGGGCCAGGGTAGTGCTGACCACGTATCGCATTTGCGCGTGACCATTGGAGCTTTTAATGGTTTTCATCGTCACCAGCGGTGCTTCGCAGCGCCTGTGACGCAGTTGCACCACCGTCCCGAGGTGCGCGGTAAAGCGCACCCACTGCTCACCATCGCGTTCGAACGGTTCGATGTCGGTGGCATGCAGGCTGGAGGTGCTGGCACCGGTGTCAATTTTTGCGCGAAGTCCGGCGACTCCCAGATCCGGGAGCGCTATCCACTCGCGCAGACCGACAACGGTCAAATGGTCAAATGTCTTCAATAGGGATAAACCAGCGATTAACGCGTCCAGGCCCCAGGTGTTACCTGGGCCAACGCTTTGAATGCAGGTTTGGCGAACCAGTAACCCTGCATCAGAAAAATTCCACAGTCCGCCAGAAAATCCCTTTCCCCGGCGCTTTCGATGCCTTCGGCAATGACTGTAACGTTCAACTCCGCACAGATTGTGACAATCCCTCGAACGATAGCCTGACGAACGCGATCGCGGTCGACATCGCGGATGAGCGCCATGTCGAGCTTGATCAGGTCCGGTTGGAAATCGGCGAGCAGATTGAGCCCCGAGTAGCCCGCCCCGAAATCGTCGATGGCGGTCTTGAAGCCGAATTCGCGGTATTCACGCAGAATATTGGTCAAATGGCGATAGTTATCTACGTGCTCGCTTTCCAGTGTTTCAAAAATCAGCTGATTGATCGGGAAGTTGTACTTTTGTGCAGCTTCCAGCGTGCTTCGAATACACAGCTCGGGGCGGTAAACGGCGTTTGGCATGAAGTTGATCGACAGGTTCGTTTGCATCCCCAAATGCGCCGCACCTTCAATGGCTCGGGTCCGGCAGAGCTGGTCGAAACGATAGCGGTTTTGATCGGTAACCTGATCAAGCACGGACATCGCGCCTTGACCGTCCACTCCTCGCACCAAGGCTTCATGAGCGAAAATGGAGTGATCTCGCAGGTCGACGATGGGTTGGTAAGCAAAGGCAAAATCGAACCCCAAGGGCTCGCTTTGCTGACATCCCTGACACCCGACCTTGGGCGCAGTCAATGAAGACGGAAATATAGTCACTCGATCACTCCACGGCGTTGAGCCGGCCAAGATCTCATTCTATCTGGAGGGCCGGGTTCTTGCGCCCGACAGAAACGGTAGTACAGTTCCGACTATTGTCTGAAAGAGGAATTCCAGTGGCACAAAAACAGGAAGAGGACGACAAGGTCCGTCTCGATAAGTGGTTGTGGGCTGCACGCTTTTATAAAACGCGTGCCCTGGCCAAAGCGGCCATTGAAAGCGGCAAGGTGCATTGTCGTGGCGAGCGCTGCAAACCGGGAAAGGAGCCCCGGGTCGGTGACGAATTTCAGATTCGCGCCGGTTTCGATGAGCGCACGGTGGTGGTCAAGGCGCTGTCGAGCGTGCGCGGTGGCGCGCCGCAAGCACAGACACTGTACGCCGAAACCGAAGCCAGTATCGCTAAACGCGAAGCTGCTGCAGCCATGCGAAAAGCGGGCTCGTTGGGCGTGAGCACGGACGGCAAGCCGAGCAAGAAGCAGCGGCGGGATTTGTTCAAGTTTCGTGGCAGCAGCAACGACCAGTAAGTCATTGTTTTGTGGCGAGTGGGCTTGCTCCCGTTGGAGGCCGAAGGACTCCAGATCCTGACAACTGCATTCTTCCAGCAAGAACACGGTCGTCTGGCTTTGCGGCTGCTGCGCAACCGAGCGGGAGCAAGCTCCCTCGCCACATAGGCATCAAGGCATTAACTTGTAGCTCGCACCACACTCATCCGCGAAACCACTGGCAATCTGCTCAGCAGTTCAAACACCGGCGCCGTTACCTTCAGGAAAAACTCTGAAACATAATAGGCAAGCGGCGTGTAGTAACCCCAACCCAGCGCCCACACCGCCAGCATCACACCGCCAATGTAATCGTCCTGACCCCAGTGGGCGCCCGCCACCAGGCGCGGCATCATGAACAGCAGCGCAAGACTCCAGATCACCGCTGTCTGCCAGGTGGAGCGACTGAACACCGTCATGAACAGCGCCCAGATCAGTAGTACTGACGCATGGTCTCCCGGAAAACTCTGACTCGATCGGTCCTTCAGTTCCCAGGCTTTTTCAAGACCCGGAAAGTAGTCGCTCATGCGGACGGCGCTGTCGATCATCATCGACGGACTGCTGTGCTGCCAGTCCATATGCACGGCCAGTTTTGAAAACAGCATCCGGATCAACAGCAGCAACAGCAGTGTCGAGACAAACCCGAAAAACGCCTGGCGCACTTCATTGGCTTTGAATACCCAATCGCCTTTGATCAGCAGGGTCAAAAGAATCACGCCGACCACCGCGTCGAAGGGGCGCAGACTTGCAATCGCCCAGATGTGCAGCCATATCGGGTTAGTCGCCAGTGGCGAATTGAGGCGGTAAAAAAGCCACTCGTCGAAAATCACACACACCATCTGCCCTGTAGGCCATAACCAGAAGGCCAGCAGCGCCAGCGGTACCAAGTTGCACAGAGCCAACCGGCGCAGGTTCCACCTTGCTTGGAACAAACCCGGATTGTTCATAAAATGCCTCCCATGGCTGAACATTTCGCACCAAAACGGTGCCGAATAAGCAAGATTCTCACTTTTTGAAATCACTTTGTCATTAATTCAGATACCCAGACCTATGACCGATCTAACGGATACCGACTACACCCAACGCTTCATCTTCGATGACAGCGATACCCGCGGCGAACTGGTTTCGTTGGAACTCAGCTACGCCGAAGTCTTGGCAAAACACGCCTACCCGGAGCCAGTCGCGCAGTTGCTGGGCGAGTTGATGGCGGCCGCGTCGCTGCTGGTGGGCACTTTGAAATTTGATGGTCTGCTGATCCTCCAGGCCCGGTCCGACGGCCCGATCCCGCTGTTGATGATCGAGTGTTCCAGCGAGCGTGAAATCCGTGGCCTGGCACGTTATGAAGCTGACCGGATTGCCCCCGATGCGACTCTCGCCGACCTTATGCCCAATGGCGTATTGGCGCTGACGGTCGACCCGAAACAGGGTCAGCGTTACCAGGGTATCGTCGACCTGGACGGCGAAACGTTATCCGAGTGCTTCACCAACTATTTCGTCATGTCCCAGCAAGTGGGCACGCGTTTCTGGCTGTACGCGGATGGCCGTCGTGCTCGCGGCTTGCTGTTGCAGCAATTGCCCGCCGACCGTCTCAAGGACGAAGAAGAACGCGCCGACAGCTGGCAGCACATCACCGCGCTGGGCAGCACGCTGACCGCCGATGAATTGCTGAGCCTGGACAATGAAACCGTGCTCCATCGTCTTTACCACGAAGAACAGGTTCGACTCTTCGATGTGCAAAAACTGCGCTTCCGTTGCAGTTGCTCCCGCGAACGTTCGGCCAATGCTCTGGTGAGTCTGGGTCTGGAGGATGCGCAGGAACTGGTCATCGAACACGGTGGCAACATCGAAATCGATTGCCAGTTCTGCAACCAGCGCTACCTCTTTGATGCCGCAGATATCACTCAATTGTTCGCTGGAGCGGGCGTAGATACTCCGTCAGATACCCGGCACTAAAACGGTTCAGCGCAGGTAAATTCACTGCTTTGCGCCGGAATAACGCCGTTACGACGGGAGGGCCCTACTATTTTTGGGCGTTTCTGGCATAATCCGGCCCACTTTTTGTCGCGGTAGTAGTGCACGACTTTCTACTACAAAACGTTTGGAGCACACTCGGCCACTGGCCGACGGGGAATCTCATGACGCAAGCCAATAACGCCGTGTACACCGATCTGAGTGTTGATGATCTGGTTAAAGAAGCTCTGAATCGCGGTGAAGGCGAGCTTGCCGATACCGGCGCGCTGGTGGTTCGCACCGGTCATCGCACCGGCCGCTCGCCAGTTGACCGTTTCATTGTTGAAGAGCCAACCACTCAGGCAGCCATTGCCTGGGGCCCAATCAACCGCAAGTTCCCGGCCGACAAGTTCGACGCCCTGTGGGACCGCGTTGAGGCTTTCAACAACGCGCAAGAGCACTTCGTTTCCCATGTGCATGTAGGTGCGTCGGAAGATCACTACCTGGCCGTGAAGATGACCACTCAGACTGCCTGGCAGAATCTGTTCGGTCGCTGCCTGTTCATCAACCCGGCCCAGTACAACCCTGCTGGTCGTGAAGAGTGGCAGGTTCTGAACGTTGCCAACTTCGAATGCGTTCCAGAGCGTGACGGCACCAACTCCGACGGTTGCGTGATCCTCAACTTCGCGCAGAAAAAAGTGCTGATCGCCGGCATGCGTTACGCCGGTGAGATGAAGAAAGCCATGTTCTCGGTGCAGAACTTCCTGCTGCCGGCCGCCGACGTACTGCCAATGCACTGCGCTGCCAACATTGGCGAAGCAGGCGATGTGACCCTGTTTTTCGGTCTGTCCGGCACCGGTAAAACCACCCTGTCCGCTGATGAAAGCCGTTACCTGATCGGTGACGACGAGCACGGCTGGGGCGAAGGCGTTGTGTTCAACATTGAAGGCGGCTGCTACGCCAAGTGCATCGACTTGTCCGAGAAGAACGAGCCGGTCATCTGGAAAGCCATCAAGCACGGTGCAGTACTGGAAAACGTCGTCATCGATGATGCCAAGCACGCCGACTACGCCGATGTCAGCCTGACCCAGAACAGCCGTGCCGCCTACCCGCTGGAGCACGTTGCCAAGCGTTCCGAGAAGAACCTCGGTGGCGAGCCGAATGCTGTGATCTTCCTGACTTGCGACCTGACCGGCGTACTGCCGCCAGTGTCGATCCTCAGCGAAGAGCAAGCGGCCTACCACTTCCTGTCCGGCTACACCGCTCTGGTGGGGTCGACCGAAATGGGTTCCGGCAGCGGCATCAAGTCGACCTTCTCCACCTGCTTCGGCGCACCGTTCTTCCCGCGCCCAGCTGGCGAATACGCAGAGTTGCTGATCAAGCGCATCCGCGGCTTCGGCTCCAAGGTATACCTGGTCAACACCGGCTGGACCGGCGGTGGCTACGGCGTCGGCAAGCGCTTCAACATTCCGACCACTCGCGGCGTCATCGCAGCGATTCAGAGCGGCGCGTTGATCGGTGCTGAAACCGAACACCTCGACACCATTAACCTCGACGTGCCACTGGCCGTGCCGGGCGTTGAAACTGGCCTGTTGAACCCACGTAACACCTGGGCTGACAAAGCCGCTTACGATGAATCGGCTAAAGCACTGGCTGGTCTGTTCGTTGAGAACTTCAAGAAGTTCGACGTGAGCGATGCCATCAAGGCTGCTGGTCCGAAGTTGTAAGTGTTGGTTTGAAGCCATGAAAAAGCCGCCTTTAGGGGCGGCTTTTTTATGGGCGCTGTTTTTTCAGGTTTTGAGGTGCAGGACAAATGCGCCGAGTAAAACCAGGACAACCCCAAGAATTTGTATCTTCGCCAGTCTCTCTTTGAAAAATACATACCCCAAAATCGCCGCGATTCCTCCGGAAAGCGTGCTGATCACCGTCACCACCGAGACCGATCCTGCCACCGCGCCCCAGGCGAACGACGAAAACCCGCCGAGGTTCATCAGGCTGGCGCCAGTGAGTGTCATACAGTTTTTCAGAGGTGGGATTTTCAGGCCGTCCTCAATTCTCAGGACGATGACTATCAGCACCATAAGTCCGACCAGGTACGCCAGCCAGAGCATCGTCACTGGCCCGAGTACTGGCAACACGTAGTGGCCTTGCAGCCAGAAACTGGTGCCATAAAAAACAGCTGCAAGCAGTGCGTAGGCAATCGAGCTGCCGGCTTGAGTCGTGTGTGGAATCTTCGAGTCGGAATGAATGCTCGAGAGGATGACCCCGAGCACACACAGGGCAATGCAAAACAGCTGGATCAGACTGATCTGCTCACCTGCGGCCCATGACAACAACGTCGTCACCACGCCATAGGAAGTCACCAACGGCGCGACGATAGACGCTTTGCCAAGGGCGAACGCTTTTGACAGCGCGAGTGCGCCGGAAACGGTCAGCACGGCGGCACCCATGCCGATCAGCCACACTTGGAGCGATGCCGACATCGACTTGAGGATAAAGGCGGGGAAAGCGATCAGCAGCAGGCTCATGATGCAGAAACCCAACGCCTGACCGAAATAAACGGCGCGTTTAACACCCACTGCGCGGGCATTCAAACCCACCAGGAAATCCGTACCGCCCCACATCACGGCGGCTAGCAATCCCATCAGTACGTCCACTCTATGTCCTTATAGATTGCGCTGCGGACGTCAGAGGCTTTCCAGCGCCTGAGTATCCCAGCAGAGGGCCTTGATAGCCCGGTAGAGCATGCCAACGGTCAGCGGAACCTTGTCGCCACGTCCTTTGGCCCTGCGTTTAAGGAACACATCGTAGCCTTCGGGGTGGAAGTAGCGATAGGCGTCATAATCGACGAAGTCGATGTCGAACTGTTCTTCCAGCACCTCCATCAGAATTCGCGCATCAGCGCCGTCGCAACCGAGGTCGACGTTGATCGAGGTGGCGAGGCTGACGGTTTTACGTTCGGGCAGGCCAAGTTCTTCGTGCAGCAACTGCATCAGCAGCTGCATGTCGTGATCGTCGGGCAAGTCGGAGGCGAGATTCATTGCGGGGTTATCCGGTAGAAAGGACACAAACGGTCAATCTTATTGATCTGACATATTCAACTGGTCGCCGATACAACGCTCGAATATGGATTCAAGGGCTCGGTAATCGCACGTTACCGCATCAATATTCGCGGGTATCCATGCAGTGTCTTTGACCAGCCACCAATCAACCGCGAACCCTGCATTGATGATGATCTGTTCAAACAGGATCCGCTGAGCTCGACCGTTGCCCTCTCGAAAAGGGTGAACGACGTTAGATCGCCGTAGGTCTCTGCAACCTTAGCTACAAGCTCCGCTTTAAGGGTGCCAGCGAACCATGCTGCACTTTCCATGACGCGAAAAATTTTCTCGGCTTCGGGGGCTATTCGTTCTGCTGTACAAAAAAGAGTATCGCCTTTCTGGATGTTCACTGACCTCAATTGCCCAGCCCACTCGTACACGTCGCAAAATAGAGACTTATGAATGTGTTGGAAAAGGCAGAGGTTGCAGGGCGGGGGGAGTAGGCGGAGTTTACTGACGGCGATTTCTGAGAGTTCTCGTTCCGCTTTTTGTAGTTGCTCTTCATTACGAATGTTGAGCAAATTGCGCAGAACGACGCTGCCAGGGTAGCAATAGGGGTCTTGGCCGACCCCGTATTTATCCACCATTAACTGGAGTCTGACGATATTTGTTGAGTACCGACTCCCGCGTTGGGAGCGGCTTTTCAGCATCGGCACGTGAGGTGTCGAAGCCTTCAAGACGCAAGCTCGCCAGGTAATTCGAACGACGTACTTTGTCGTAATAATCTTGTTTTTGCTGAAAAGTCAGTTCGCTCATGACACCTGTCTCTTTGTGCAATACCCACGTGTAGCTCAAACGATCTGATCGATAGACCGGTATTTTTATGCTGCACAAATTATCGGATACATCGTTTTTTGTCAGTTTTACTGCGTTGTCACCTAATGCGGGCAGGTCCGGCAGCGGGGGGACATCATGTGATGGAAAATTTCGGTATCCGTTGTCGAGCGACTTCAAGCAACTCGTGACCGTCCTGTGTCAGCAGGTATAGCGCGCTGATGATTTTGGGGATGTCACTGGCTTCGGCTTGTTCAAAACATTGACAGTAAAGCGTTTCAAGCAGGTCACTGGCAGCGCGGATGCGTTGTCGGGCGGCGTCGAGTATTTCGTGCGGATCGGCTTCCGAGTCGATGACTAGCACGGGCGTTTCGCTGTAGCTGGTCTTCAGCGGTCGGTAGCGTTCTGTAGGCGGATTGATCTGATTCATTGAAGCCTGTCCTTGATGAATTCGGAGGTCGCTCCGGCTGGCCGACAAGTATTTTCAGCCGCGGCGAAAACTATGACGATGCCGACCTGTGTGTGCAATACAGCCTCAATCGACAGGGTGTGTAGGGGCTTTACTGCCCTTTCGGATTGGCCCTACACGTTTTGTGAAAGACACCGATAAAGAAGAAATTTCCCACGGTTTCGTCAGACGCGATAACGACAAACCGTCCTGATCATTCCGCCATCCGCTGTATCATCCCGTATCGTTTTACCCCCGACCTTTTCTCGACTCGCTGCAATCGCCAGCTAGGCTTTGGGCTTCGCAGCGGTCAACGGAGTGACAGCTTATGCACAACACCCTGGAACAGGTTTTCGGTTTCTCACAGTTTCGTCCCGGCCAGGAAGCAGCGATCAGCGCCGTGTTGGCCGGTCGTTCAGCCGCAGCGATTTTCCCTACGGGATCGGGCAAGTCCATCTGCTACCAATTGTCTGCCTTGTTGCTGCCGCACCTGACACTGGTGGTGTCACCGCTGCTCGCGCTGATGCAGGATCAACTCGTATTCCTGCAGCGCCATGGCATCTCGGCAGGCAGTATCGATTCGGCCCAAAGTCGTGATGAGGCCAGTGATGTGATGGCTCGCGCCAAGTCTGGCGAGCTGAAGATTTTGATGATTTCGGTAGAGCGCCTGAAAAACGAACGCTTTCGCAATTTTTTGCAGCAGGTACCGATTTCCTTGCTGGTGGTGGACGAGGCGCATTGTATTTCCGAATGGGGTCATAACTTCCGACCCGATTACCTCAAGCTTCCGGACTACCAGCATCAGTTCAACATCCCGCAGGTGCTGCTACTGACCGCTACGGCGACCCCCAAGGTGATCGCGGACATGCAGGCCAAGTTCGCCATTGCGCCTGAAGACGTGGTAACCACGGGGTTCTACCGCCCCAACCTCAACCTGCTGGTGGAACCGGTACGGGGTCAGGACAAGCGCCGACGACTCGTCGAGTGGATGAGCCAGCGGCCGGGCCAGCCCAGCATCGTTTATGTCACCTTGCAGAAAACCGCTGAACACATTGCCGAGCACCTGGAGCGCAACGGTATCCAGGCCGAGGCGTATCACGCAGGTTTGCCCCACGAGCAGCGGGAAGCCATCCAGAAACGCTTCATGGGCGGTCAGTCCAACTGCATCGTTGCCACCATCGCGTTCGGCATGGGCATCGACAAGAGTGACATCCGCAATGTGGTGCACTTTGACCTGCCTAAATCGATCGAGAACTACAGCCAGGAAATCGGTCGCGCCGGACGTGACGGGCAGCCGTCGGACTGCCTGGTCCTGGCCAACCGTGACAGCCTCAACGTGCTGGAGAACTTGGTTTACGGCGACACCCCTGAGTTGGACGGTATCCGGCATGTGCTCGACGAATTGCGAGCGGCAGCGCCGGAAGGACAATGGGAGTTTTTGCTGGGCCCGTTGGCAGATCAGAGCAACATTCGGCAGCTCCCGCTCAAGACGTTGTTGGTACAGCTGGAACTGCGCAGGATCATCGCCCCGCGTTATGCCTATTACGCCGAATACCGCTTCAAGTATGTGCAGGAGCCCGAGGTTTTACTTGCCCGTTTCGAGGGCGAGCGGAAGGATTTCGTCGCCGCGATTATCCAGACTTCCAAGCGTGCGCGCGCCTGGGCGACGGTGAGTTTCGACGCGCTTTACGACCAATATCAAGCCGAGCGCGGTCGGGTAGTGAAGGCGCTGGATTACTTCCAGGAAAAGGGTTGGATCGAGCTGGAGAGCAAGCTCATGACCGAGGTCTACAGCGTATTGCAGACGGATTTTGACAGTCAGGCACTGGGCGCAGAACTGCATGCTTACTTCACACAGCATGAACGCACCGAGATCGCCCGGATTCACGCCATGCTGGACCTTTTTGCCACTGAACAATGCCTCGGTTATCGACTGGCCGAGTACTTCGGCGATGAAAATGCGCCGCAGCGGTGCGGGCATTGTTCGGTGTGCCATGGGGACATAGCACGGTTGCCGTCGCCGCCAGAGCTCCCCGCACTTGTGGATAAGTCTTTCGAAGCGCTGTGTAGTGACTTTATCCACAAGCACGAAGCGCAGACCGGCAGCGCTCCCTCGGCTGAACGCGTCACTCGGTTTCTATGCGGGATCAGTGTGCCGTTGTTCACCAAGTTAAAAGCGCGTGCCATGTCGGGGTATGCGGTGCTGGAGGATTATCCCTATGGCGACGTGCGGGCTTGGGTTGAAACGCGCCTCTGACACAGGCTCATCCATCCGCTGAATGTTGCTCATCACAGGAATAAATTTCAAAAATACGCGGTGGCTGACTATGGTGAGGGCTGTCTTTGGATCGCCAACAAGAGAACAACCATGAGCCAGACACCGTTCAATATTCAGCGCGCAGCCGTTATCGGCGCGGGCACCATGGGCCGGGGCATTGTGATGTGCCTGGCCAACGCCGGAGTGCCGGTGCAATGGGTCGACAACAATCCGCAGATGCTTGAACAGGCGCTGGACGCAGTCGCGCAGACTTGTGCGCACAACGTGCGCCAGGGGCGTATCGACCAGGCCGAAGCGGACGCACGCATTGCTCGAGTTACAACGGCTCCTGACTACGCAGCGATTCGCGACGTCGATCTGGTCATTGAGGCGGTTTACGAGAACCTCGAGCTCAAGCAAAAAATCTTCCGCGAACTGGATGGTCTGCTCAAGCCTGAAGCCATTCTGGCCAGCAACACCTCGGCGCTGGATATCGACGCCATTGCCGCGGCAACCCGACGGCCAGAGCAAGTCCTGGGCCTGCATTTCTTCAGCCCGGCGCACATCATGAAACTGCTGGAAATCGTCCGTGGCGCCAGGACTGCGCCAGCGGTTCTGGATGCCGCGCTGGCGCTAGGCAAGCGCATGGGCAAGGTCAGTGTTGTCTCCGGCAATTGCGATGGTTTTATCGGCAACCGCATGCTCAATACCTACGTGCTCGAAGCCCGCAAGATGCTGCTGGAAGGTGCCTATCCTTATCAGGTGGATGCGGCGCTGCAAGGTTTCGGTTTCGCGATGGGACCGTTCCGCATGTTCGACGTGGTCGGGATCGACCTGCAGTGGCGCGCTCGGGAGTTGGCGGGCACGGGACAGGATGCACCAGAAGTTCAAGTGGACAACCGTTTGTGTGAGCTGGGGCGCTTCGGGCAAAAAAGTGGCAACGGTTACTACCACTACGAACCGGGCAGTCGTCAGGCTGAGCACGATGTGGAGGTCGATGCGCTGGTTCTGCAGGTCAGCGAAGGGTTGGGCTTCCAGCGCCGGGAGATCGGGCCTGAGGAGATCCTCGAGCGCTGCTTGCTGGCACTGGTCAACGAAGGGGCGAAGATTCTTCAGGAAGGCATCGCCGGCTCCGCGCACGACATCGATCTGGTTTATCTCAACGGTTATGGCTTCCCGGCGGACAAGGGCGGTCCAATGGCCTGGGCGGATCAGCAAGGGTTGGCGGATATCCATCAACGCTTGTTGGCGCTTGAGACCCGGCAGGGCGATCACTGGCAGCCGGCTCGTTTGATAGGGGAGCTGGCGGCGACAGGCCAGGGATTTGCTGAACGATAATTGGGTGACAGCACCAGCCTCATCACCAGCAGGCTGGCTCCTACTTTGGATCTGCGTCGGGCACACAGTTTGTGCACGTTGAAGGCCCTCTGTGGGAGCTAGCCTGCTGGCGATGAATACGACACGGTTTTCGCATTAGACTGCCCCTCACATTCAAGGAACCGATGCCGATGCCTCAACGCACCGAATACCCGCACTTCCAGCCCATCACCATGCGCTGGCATGACAACGACGCCTACGGTCACGTCAACAACGTCACCTACTACAGCTTCTTCGACACGGCGGTGAATACCTACCTGATCGAAGTCGGCGGACTCGATATTCATGAAGGTGACGTGGTGGGCTTCGTGGTGAGTTCAGCCTGCGACTATTTTGCGTCCATTGCCTTCCCTGATCGGATCGAGATCGGATTGCGCGTGGGCAAGCTGGGCAACAGTTCGGTGCAGTATGAATTGGCAGTGTTCAAAGCCGGCGAAGATGAAGCCTGCGCGGCGGGGCGTTTTGTTCACGTGTTCGTGGACCGTGCGTCCAATGAGCCGGTGACGATCCCTGGCCCGTTACGCACGGCATTGGAGCGGTTGGTGATCTGAAACGAAAAATCGCAGCCTCCGACAGCTCTGCAGGTTCACTAACCGATGCAGGTGCTGCTGGAAGCTGCGATCTTTTTATCGTCTAGCAATCAACGATGACGATTGTGTTTGTGATGCTTGCGATGGCCATAGGCGTGACCGCGTCCAGGGTGACCATCACGGTAGTAACGGCGATCGTCACGGCCGCGACTGGAATGACGATCATCATCGTCGTCACTCTTGTTACCCATGTAGTTGCCCAGTGCACCACCTGCGCCGCCGCCTGCTGCAGAGCCGATCAGGCTGCCAGTGGTGCCGCCCACGCTGCGACCTACCACGTTACCGCCTGCCGCACCCAACGCGCCGCCAATGGCTGCTTCGCCACGGCTGCGTTTGTCTGCGCCGACTGCGCTACCACCCGCGCCACCCAGGGCTGCGCCAATGGTTGAACCTGTGTTGCCGCCTAACGACTGTCCGACGACCGAGCCAAGAACCCCGCCCAATGCGCCGCCCACACCTGCTTCGGTGGTGCCTCCGGCAGAAGCGAAGCCACTGACCAGGCCAAGGGACAACAAGAGAATCGAGGAGAACTTCATAGAGGAACCTCAAGGGGATGACGGCGCGATCCTGAGGCTGTGTCGTGGTGGTTACAATCGAAATCCGACGAGTAACACGACTTGTACACAATTCTATAAGTTACTGTTTTATCGACGGAACTTAAGTGTTTTTCGCCGGTCTTTAGTTACTTCGGATAGGCCGTTTTTGTGAAAAAACGGCCTTTTTTGTGGGCGATTGGAAAGTGAATTGCCGCTGAAAAGTTAAGATCGTTCCGACGCAGAGCATGGGACGATCCACGATCCATGTCAGGCCGACCTGGCCATGATCAATCCAGTTTCACTCGCCGCTTCCAACCGTATCGCCACAAATTTCGACGTCGGCGTATGGCTGCCATCCCCAGTGCTTTCCAGCGGCACCAGTGGGTTCACTTCCGGATAGTAAGCCGCTGCCTGACCTGCCGGAATATCAAATGCCAGCAGTGTAAACCCCTTCACCCGACGCTCACGGCCATCATCCCAAATCGAAACGATGTCCGCTTTCTGACCCGGTTTGAAGCCCAGGCGAATGATGTCGGCCTCGTTCACGAACAGCACATCACGCTGGCCTTTCACCCCACGGTAACGGTCATCAAGCCCATAGATCGTGGTGTTGTACTGATCGTGGGAACGCAACGACTGCATGATCAAATCCGGCAGCACGCCGGTCGCGCGTGTGCGCTCATGCACAAGGTCTTTGGGCAGAACGTTTGGTCGAAAATTGGCGCGGCCCGATGCCGTGTTCCACTTGCGCGCACCCGCGCTGTTGCCGAGGTAGAAGCCACCTGGGTGCTTGACCTTCACGTTGAAGTCGCGAAAGCCTGGAATCGTGTCGGCGATCAGGTCGCGAATGCGATCGTAGTCGGCCACCAGCCAATTCCAGTCCACCGGCTTGCTCCCCAGAGTCGCGGCAGCGATGCCGGCGATGATCGCCGGCTCGGAACGCATCTGCTTCGACAGCGCCTGCAGTTGACCGTTTGACGCGTGGACCATGCTGAACGAATCTTCAACGGTCACCGCCTGCGGGCCTTCGGTCTGGATGTCAATGTCGGTGCGCCCCAGGCACGGCAGGATCAGGGCGACTTTGCCATGGGCCAAATGGCTACGGTTGAGCTTCGTACTGATTTGCACCGTCAGGTCGCAATTGCTCAACGCCTGGAACGTGCGTGGGCTGTCGGGCGTCGCTTGAGCGAAGTTTCCGCCCAGGCCGATGAAGACTTTCGCGCGACCCTCGGCCATGGCGTGAATCGCCTCGACCACGTTATGGCCGTTTTCGCGCGGCACCTTGAACTGGAAACGACGCTCCAGCGAATCAAGGAACGCCACCGGCGGACGCTCGTTGATGCCCATGGTCCGGTCGCCCTGCACGTTGCTGTGACCACGCACCGGGCAGAGCCCTGCACCTGGCCGCCCGATGTTGCCGCGCAGCAGCATCAGGTTCGCGATTTCCTGGATGGTCGCCACCGAATGGCGATGCTGGGTGATGCCCATCGCCCAGCACATGATTACGTTCTTGCCTTTGGCGTACATCCGCGCGGCTTGCTCGATCTCCACCAGGGGCAGGCCGGATTGCTCGACGATCTGCTCCCATGAGGTGTCGTCGACGGTGCCCAGATACTCCAGCACGTTGACGCTGTGTTCATTCAGGAAGTCGTGGTCGAACACGGCAGGCTCGCCTGCCTTCTGCGCATCACGCTCCCATTGCAGCAGGAACTTGGCCATGCCGCGCATGATCGCCATGTCGCCGCCCAGTGCCGGACGGAAGTACGCGGTGTTGGTTGGCTTGTCACCGTTGGTGAGCATTTCGATCGGGTGCTGCGGGTGCTGGAAGCGCTCAAGGCCGCGCTCTTTCAGCGGATTGATACACACCACCTGCGCACCCCGTTTCACCGCTTCGCGCAGCGGTTCGAGCATTCGTGGGTGGTTGGTCCCGGGGTTCTGGCCCCAGACGAAAATCGCATCGGCATGTTCGAAGTCGTCGAACGTCACGGTGCCTTTGCCGACGCCGACACTTTGCGACAACGCCACGCCGCTTGCCTCGTGGCACATGTTCGAGCAGTCGGGGAAGTTGTTGGTGCCGTAGGCGCGCACGAACAACTGATAGAGGAACGCGGCTTCGTTGCTGGCGCGGCCCGAGGTATAGAACTCGGCCTGGTTCGGGCTCGACAGCCCTTGCAGGTGTTTGCCGATCAAGGCGAAGGCGTCTTCCCAGCTGATCGGCTTGTAGCGATCGGTTTGTGCGTCGTAGCTCATTGGCTCGGTCAGTCGGCCCTGGTACTCGAGCCAGTAATCACTTTGCTCCAGCAACGAACTCACACTGTGCTTGGCGAAGAACGCGCCATCGACACGCCGCTTGGTCGCTTCCCAGTTCACGGCTTTGGCGCCGTTCTCGCAGAACGCCACCATGCCGGCTTCGTTGGAATCGCCCCAGGCGCAACCGGGGCAGTCGAATCCGCCGTTCTTGTTGGTTTTAAGCATCATGCGCAGATTTTTCAGCGCGTTGTCACTGGTCAACCAGGCACGGGCAACGCTGGCCAACGCGCCCCAGCCACCGGCCGGGCCTTTGTAAGGCTTGTAGCGCGGAACGGGTTTCTGGTCGGCTTGATTGTGTTGACTCACGCTTGATTCTCCAACGCAGGGCTGTAGACCCGCGGCGCACTTTTTTGCGGCAGGTGGATGAGATTGAGGTTGTGGCGACGGGCCCATTGCACGGCAAGGCCGGTGGGCGACGACAGGCTGACGAGGGTCTGGATGCCTGCCCGCAGCACTTTCTGGATCAATTCGAGGCTGCATCGGCTGGTGACGATCGCCAGTCCGCCGGTCATCGGGATGCGTTGGCGAATCAGCCCGCCGATCAGCTTGTCGAGGGCGTTATGCCGTCCGATGTCTTCGCGGCCCATCAGCAACTCGCCCTGGTCGTTCATGAACACCGCCGCATGCACCGCGCCGCAATGTTGGCCCAAGGGCTGAAATGCGCCGATGCGCTGGCGCAGGCCGTCGAGCCATTCGGCCGGAGGCAGTGGGGCGCCAGGCAAAACCTTGAGGTCGGGCAGTGCCTGTTCGACCGCTTCCACGCCGCACAGACCGCAACCGCTGGTGCCGGCCATTTGCCGACGTTGCTGCTTGAGGTTCCAGAAGGCGCGATTGGCGATGGTCACTTGGGCGTATTGTGCGGAGCCCGAACCGGTGAGTTGCAGGTCATAGATGTCGGTGGCGTCCTCGATGATGCCGCTGCCCAGGCTGAAACCAACGATAAAGTCTTCCAGATCGGTCGGCGTCACCAGCATCACGGCCTGGCTGATGCCGTTATATGCAATCGCCAACGCGACTTCCTCGGCCAGCGCAGTGCTGTCCGACTCGGTGTTTTCAAGGTTGCTGTAGCTGTAGGTCTGACTCGCAGCGGGCGCGGGCGTTTCGAGGGCAGGCGCCGCGCTGGATGGGCGCTTGGCGTTCATGGCATCACCACGGATTGATCAGCTTTAAGCCTAGGCGCGTCAAAGGGTCGCGTCTAATCGCTAATACTGATGCGCTGATAGATGGCGTCGATCAAGCACCCGTCGGCGATTTCTGATAAATCGCAAAACAGGCCTCTGCCAGCGCCGAGCGCGGGGCGCTGCGACGCATGATGAGCCCTAGCCGGGCAAGGGTCTGGGCGTTTTCGATGGGCTGCAGGCGCAAGTGATCAGTGAGATTTTCCAAGCCACCGTCCAGCGGCATAACGGCGCAGCACAGGCCGCCGTGCACAGCTTGTAACAGTTGATGCACGGCGTCGGTTTGCAACAGCGGCTGAGGTGTGAGGCCACGGCTGTGGAAGTTATGGTCGATCGACTGACGAAAGTGCATGCCGCTGGTGAGCATGCCCAGCGGCAATTCGATCAGCGACTCCCAACTCAGCGGCGTCTCACCGAAATTGAAGAAGCGTTGATCGTAGAGCAAGCCCATGCGGGTTTCGCTGAACGCCAGGGAATCGAAGCGCTCGCCATCCAGGCGTTCGAGGTAGGAAACGCCGAGGTCCAGTCGATTGTTCGCCAGCTGTTCGAGGATCTGTTCGGAACTGAGGGCTGAGAGTTCGAAGCGCAGGTTCGGGTGTTCGGCATGCAAGCGCTGCATCAGCGGCAGCGGGTCGAAGCTCGACAGCGGCACCACACCCAGCCGTAGCGTACCGACCAGGTTACCGCGACAGGCCGCCGCTTCGGCTTGCAGACCGTCATAGGCCGCCAGCACCGTGCGCGCCCACGCCAGAACCCGTTCACCCGGAGCGGTAAAGCCTTCGAAGCGTTGACCGCGGTTGACCAGCGGCAACTCCAGCTCTTCTTCGAGGCTGCGCAGGCGCATCGAGAGGGTGGGCTGGGTGATGTGACACCGGGCGGCCGCCTGACCGAAATGGCGGGTTTCGTCGAGGGCGATGAGGAATTTCAGCTGCTTGATGTCCATCTTCGCTCCAGGGCGCGGGAAGGTTGGGATTCTAGCGCCTGGGGGAATCGGCGTCATTGGTCGGGTTGGATCCGCACTTGGCAAGCTTGGTCTAGGCTTTTGCGTCTGGACCCATTTATTCCTATGGAGAGCACACGATGAGCCTTTTCAGTTTTCTCAAAGAAGCCGGTGAAAAAATCCTCGGTGCGCTGACACCGGATAAGGCCGAAGCCAATAGCGAAGCGCTGACCAAGCACGTGAAGGATGCCCTGACAGGTATCGACACTTCCAAGATTCAGGTCAAGGTTGAGGGTGACAAGGTCATCGCCAGTGGCGAGGCCGCGACCCAGGAGGAGAAAGAAAAAATCCTGCTGTCGCTGGGCAACGTCGCAGGTGTCAGTGGCGTAGAAGACCAGATCACCGTCACCGGCCCCGTTGTCGTCGCCGCGAAGTTCGTCGTGGTCGAGAAAGGCGACACCCTCAGCGCGATTTCCCTGCGCGTGTACGGCGATGCCAACAAGTATCAAAAAATCTTTGAGGCCAATAAGCCAATGCTCAAGGATGTGAACAAGATCTATCCGGGGCAGTCGCTGCGGATTCCTGAGTAAGGCGTAAAACGGTGTGATGGCCATCGCTGGCAAAAGCCAGGCTCCCACAAGGGTTATGTGGGAGCCTGGCTTGCCAGCGATGCAGGCGACGCGGTTTCAAAGCCCGGCAATCAATTCCCGATAGTCCCCAACTGCCGCAAACTCCGCCGTGTCCTTCGGCCCTTTGCGGCTGTCCGGCTCGCGCACCGCCAGCAAATGCGCCACGCCAAAATCCCTCGCACTGCGCAGGATCGGCAAGGTGTCGTCGATAAACAGGCTGCGCGCCGGGTCGAAACTGATGTCCGCCTGCAAGGCGTCCCAGAATTGCGGGTTTTCCTTGGGGAAACCGTAATCGTGAGAGCTGATCAGACGCTCGAAGTAAGGCGCCAGCTCTATTCGCTCCAGCTTCAATGACAGCGAATCACGGTGCGCATTGGTGATCAGCACCACGCGTTTGCCTGCTCGCTTGATCGCCGCCAGGAAGGTATCCGCATCAGGGCGCAGGGCGATCAGGTGCGCGGTTTCCAGTTTCAGTTCACGCACCGGCAGCTTGAGTTCCGCGCTCCAGAAGTCCAGGCAGTACCACTGCAACTGGCCGGCGTTACGCTCAAACAGCGGCTGCAATTCCATTTCGGCCATGGCCCGGCTCACCCCGTGCAACTCGGCGTAGCGCTGGGGCAAGTGCTCCAGCCAGAAATGGTTGTCGAAGTGCAGGTCCAGCAGCGTGCCGTCCATGTCCAACAGAACGGTGTCGATGTCGTGCCAGGGCAGCAGGGACATAAAAAACTTCTCCAGCGGTGAAAAGGATATCCGGGATCAACAATGAGGATAGGCCGGGTATAGTAACCCGCTATCGCCAAGGAGCCGCTCATGCGCCAGAAACCCACCATCCTCGCCCGCGAGATCGTCGCCACCAGTCGCTTGTTCTGCGTCGAAGAGCTCAAGTTGCGCTTTTCCAACGGCGTGGAGCGCACCTATGAGCGATTGGTCGGCAAGGGCGCCGGCTATGGCGCGGTGATGATTGTGGCGATGCTCGATTCGGACCATGCGGTGCTGGTCGAAGAGTATTGCGGCGGCACTGATGAATACGAAATGTCGCTGCCCAAAGGTTTGATCGAACCGGGCGAAGATGTACTGGCCGCGGCCGAGCGCGAGCTCAAGGAAGAGGCGGGGTATGGCGCACGGCAACTGGAGCATCTGACCGAGTTGTCGTTGTCGCCAGGTTACATGAGCCAGAAGATCCAGGTGGTGCTTGCTACCGATCTGTACGAGGAAAGCCTGGAGGGTGATGAGCCCGAGCCGATGGGCGTGAGCAAGGTCAACCTGCGCGAGCTGTCGGCGCTGGCGCAAAACCCGCAGTTCACCGAGGGTCGTGCCTTGGCGGCGCTGTATCTGGCCCGTGACCTGCTGACTCAGCGCGGGGTGTTTCTGCCATGAATTTTCCACACCCATTGATGGCACCCGTCGTCGCGTTGGCGTTGCAAGCGGGTGACGCGATCCTGCCGTTCTGGCGCACGGGCACGGCTGTGACTGCCAAGGCCGACGATTCTCCAGTGACTGCCGCTGACCTGGCGGCGCACCATTTGATCCTGGATGGCCTGACGGCGCTCGATCCGAACATTCCGGTGCTGTCCGAAGAGGACGCCAACATTCCCCAATCCGTGCGTGCCGGATGGCAGCGTTGGTGGCTGGTCGATCCGTTGGACGGGACCAAGGAGTTTATCTCGGGGAGTGAAGAGTTCACCGTCAACATCGCGTTGATCGAGCAGGGTCAGGTTGTTTTTGGTGTGGTTTCGATGCCGACCAGCGGATGTTTTTATGTCGGTGGCGCAGGGTTGGGGGCCTGGCGTGGTGATAAAGATACTCCGCCATCGCCGATCCAGGTTCGCACGGTGCCGCCTGCAGGGCAGGCTTTTACTGTCGTCGCGAGCCGGCGGCATTCGAGCCCCGAGCAGGAGTGCTTGCTGGCGGGTTTGAGTGCCAGTCTGGGTGAACTGAAACTGGCCAATATCGGCAGCTCGTTGAAGTTTTGCTTGTTGGCGGAAGGTTCGGCGGATTGTTATCCACGCCTGGCGCCGACATCGCAGTGGGATACGGCGGCCGCCCAAGGCGTGCTGGAAGGGGCGGGCGGTGAGGTGCTGGAGTTGAGCGGAGCGTCGTTCAGTTATCCGGCGCGGGAATCGTTGTTGAACGGTTTCTTTCTGGCACTGCCGGCGAAAGCGGCCTGGCGGGAAAAATTGCTGGAATTGGCTCGGGTGTGAAGATCTTTTACTTCACCGATGCAACACATACTGCCCGGTAAACGTCACCGCATCGTCATCACTGTCAGCATTCACAATCTGCGAATGCAGTGTAATCCGGGCCCGACCGTATCGCTGATACATCGCCAGAAACTTCTTCCAGACCGCGGCACTCGGTGCCTGACAAATCGACACCGCATCCATCGTCACGGGTAACGGATAGCTGATTTGCCCTTCCTGAATCACGATGTGCCCGTCTTCAATCCCTTCTTCACGCAAACGCAAATGCAGCCAGCCCCAGCCCGCCAACACGGCGGCGCAATACAGGCTGCCGCCAAACATGGTGCTCTTGTGGTTGACGTTGGCTTCCAGCGGCAAGTGCAGGCGCAACTGATGGTCGTGCCAGTCGAGCACCTTGAGGCCCATGTCCCGCGTCAGGGGGATGTCGTGATGGAGGATGGATTCCAGATAGCGACTGTTGCGGCTCATGAATGCTCTCTTGCTTTCAGGTGGATGATTGGACGGTGGCTCAATCGAGCTCGTCGGTGGAGGTGTTGGCGCTGCTGTCAGCGAAATTCAACCCATGCTTGCGAAGTTTGTCGTGCAGGGTTTTACGCGGGACGCCGAGTGCTTCAGCCAGGCTGCGAACCGAGCTGTGGGAGCGTGCGAGTTCAGCCGCGATCAGGCTCTTTTCGAAATGCTCCACTTGCTCGCTCAAACCTCCGCTGAAGGCATCGACGGTGGTTCCGGACACACCATCGGGTGTGCTGTTGTCCAGCGCCAGCTCCAGTCCCAACGCAAAGCGCTCCGCCGCATTTTGCAGCTCCCGCACATTGCCCGGCCAGGTGTGACGCAGCAACAGGGCGCGTTGCCCCGGTTGCAATTCGTGGGGCGGTAAACCGTGACGGGCACTGGCCTCATCGGCGAAATGCTGAAACAACACCAGCGCATCTTCACCGCGCTCGCGCAGAGGTGGAATGCGCAACGGCGCGACGTTCAGGCGGTAATACAAGTCGGCGCGAAAGCGTCCCTGATCAGCAGACTGGCGCAGGTCTTCCTTGGTCGCGGCGATGATGCGGATGTCCAGCGGGATCTGCTGATTACCCCCCAGACGCTCCACCACGCGCTCTTGCAGCAAGCGCAGCAACTTCACCTGCACATCCAGGCTCATGCTTTCGATTTCATCGAGAAACAGCGTGCCGCCGTTAGCAAACTCGAACTTGCCGATGCGACGTTTCTGCGCGCCGGTGAACGCCCCCGGCTCGTGACCGAACAGTTCGCTTTCCACCACCGATTCGGCCAGCGCTCCGGCGTTGATCGCCACGAACGGACCGTTTCGCCGATTTGATAAATCGTGCAGGGCGCGGGCGACGACTTCTTTACCGGCCCCGGTTTCACCGAGGATCAGCACATCGGCCTTGGTGGCGGCCAACGCGCCGATCTGCTCGCGCAGGCGCAACATCGGCGCCGACTGGCCGACCAGCCGGGCGCTCAATTCATTGCGGTCGCTCAGGGCCAGACGCAGGCTGCGGTTGTCCAGCACCAGTCGGCGCAGAGCCAATGCGCGACGCACGCTGTCGAGCAACGCATCGCTGGCGAAGGGCTTTTCGAGAAAATCATAGGCCCCGGCGCGCATCGCCTGCACCGCCAGCGGTACATCGCCGTGACCCGTGATCAACAGCACCGGCAGCTCCGGATCTTGAGCATGCAATTCGGTCAGCAGTTCGAGGCCGTCCATGCCTGGCATGCGGATGTCGCTGACCACCACGCCTGGCCAGTCGCGTTCCAACTGTGCGGCGAGGCCTTTGGCTTCCGCCAGCGACAAGATCTTCAGGCCGGCAAGGTCCAGCGTCTGGCTCAACGCCTGGCGAAGATGGGGATCGTCGTCGATCAGCACGACCTGGATGCGGTTGTCGATGGTCATGCACTTCGGTCCTCGGACGGTTGCAGGCTCACGCCCGGTGCGCCTGGGCGCAGCTTCAGGGTAATCAGGGCGCCGCCTTCCTTGTGGTTGGAGAACAACAGTTCACCGCCGAAGGCACGCATCAGGGTTTCGCAAATGGCCAGCCCCAGTCCAAGCCCTTGGGTGCGGGTCTTGGTGGTGTAGAAGGGCTCGCTGGCGCGTCCGAGGGCTTCCATGCAGAAGCCCGGGCCATTATCGCGAATGTACAAGGTGACGCCATCAGCGGTGGATTGGGCACTCAGCCAGAGTTTACGCGGCGGACCTTTTTCCGTGAGGGCGTCCAGGGCATTCGCCAGCAGGTTGCCGAGCACTTGGCGCAAACGGGTTTCCCCCGCTTCGACCCACAAAGTGGCGGCGGGCAAATCGCGAATCAGCTCGACTTCCATGCTGCGCCGACGCTTGGCGAGCAGGGCCAGCGCGTCATCCAGCGCCGGTTGCAGGGCAACGCTTTCAGGGGCGTGTCGATCGCGCCGGGCGAAGGCGCGCAGGTGAGCAATGATCGAGGCCATCCGCGCGGTCAACTCGCTGATCAACTTGAGGTTGCCACGCGCATCGTCGGTGCGCTGGTGATCGAGCAGTATTTCGGCGTTTTCCGCGTAGCTGCGGATTGCTGCCAGCGGCTGGTTCAGTTCGTGGCTGATGCTGGCCGACATCGTCCCCAGCGCCGAGAGTTTGCCAGCCTGCACCAGATCATCCTGGGCGCGCACCAGTTCCTGCTGGGCCTGTTCGCGCTCCAGCACTTCTTCCTTGAGGCGTCGGTTGAGACCTTCCAGATCACTGGTTCGCTCGGCGACACGCCCTTCCAGTTCACGGCGCGCCTTGGCTTCGAAAGCGATGCGTTCGAGGTAATGGCGCCGACGCTGCATCATCAGCCCGAGCAACAGCATCAATACCAGCAAAGTGGCGCCGCCGATGGCGACCACGGTGCGAACGGGGCGGTCGATCAGGGTGCGCGGCGCGAGAATGTTGACGGTCCAGCCGGTTTCTTCAATTTGTCGGGATTGCGTCAGCCACGCATTCGGATTGAGTTTCAGCGGTTTGGGATCGCGGGTTGGATAGGGCTGAATCGCAGTAATGGCCTTGTTCTCTTCTTCGCTCAACGCTCGGGTCGAGCGGAAGCGCCATTCTGGTCGCGACGTCAGAATAACCACGCCATTGTGGTCGGTCGCCAGCAATTGCTCTGGGGTCTTGCCCCACAAGCTTTCGGTGTGGTCCAGATCGACCTTCACCACCAGCACGCCGATGATTTTCTCGCCGTGCCGCACGGCCGCAGCAAAAAAGTAGCCACGCTTGGCGGACGTCGTACCCAAGCCAAAAAAGCGCCCGAGCCGTCCGGCCATGGCTTCGCTGAAATACGGCCTGAAGGAAAAATTGCGCCCGACAAAGCTGTCGTTTTTATCCCAGTTGGACGCCGCCAGCGTCTTGCCCGTGGTGTCCATCAGGTACATCACCTCGGCACCGGTCTGGGCGCTGATGTTCTTCAGCAACCGGTTGGCGTTGCCTTGCGTGACGCTATCGTCCGGCGCGCCCAGCACCGCGCGCAGGGCCGGAAGATCACCGAGGATCTGCGGTAACACCTCGTACCGGTGCAGCGTGCCCAGCAGGTTGGCCACATACAGATCGAGGGTCTGGCGATTCTGCCCAGCCAGTTCGCTGCGGTAATAACGCTCGGCCAGATGCTCCAGCGGCCACAGCAAAGGTGCCAGGCACAGCGCAAGCAGTGCGAGGCTGCGCCAGCGGGGTCTGCGGGGAAGGGTCGGAGTCATGAGCATCGAGCGCCTGAAAGTACAGGCGCATTATGCCCACGCTCGGGAAAAGACGTCAGCGTCGTTGGATCAGATGGCAACGAGAGGCTTGGCCGAAAGCTGCGGCTCTGATCTAAATACGTAATGCGACATGGTTTCGACAGATAGCTTTATCCATCAATCGACTTCGCCGAAATTCCACCGTTCAAGCACAAATATCTCGCCATCGTCGTCTTCTACTGAAAAGGATATCCCTCTTTCCTTCATGCCTTTGGGCAGGACGAGTCCCCATTCTGCCGCAAGGCTTTTGTCGATGATGCAGCTCTCATCATGGGCAGGCGGAATGTGGCAGCGATGGTAATCCAGTTGGGTGTAGATGCAGATCTCACTGGAAAACATGTCAGGAATGCAGATGTTCGCGACGATGCGGCTGTCAACTGCCTCTGCCGTTCTGGCTTGAAGCAGGTGACTGGCCGCGATGATCATCTGTTGAGCACATTCTTTGCGTATGGCATCGGTCGCCTGTTTTCCTTCGACCAGTGTTGTGAGAACAGGAATTTTCCAGTTGCAGTACTTGTCTTCCAGCGTGAGGTCGTCGGGGAAATACCCCTCGAAAGTAGATGCCCATCTCGCCAGGGATTTCAGGCGACGTGGAATGTTTCGAATTTTTTTGTTTGAAAGTGCAAGTCGGCGCTTGGACATGGTCAGGGTTTTTCCTCGGAGACGGGGACTCGTCGGGTCGGAGGCTGCCGGTCAGGCAAGTGCAAGGCAACCTGAGATTAGTGTGGGAAGTTTCGCTGGCGCAGGACTTATCAAGGTCGCGTTGAGCAGGAGCGGATAGTCTTCTGGTGGAGGGGGTTGCGTATCGCCCCAACCAGTGGCGATATAAGCGCCTGAATACTTTCTCAGGGGTCTTGTATGCCGCTCGCCACGTTGATTCATCGCGCCAGTTTGCCCAGCCCGCAGGTGTCTGCGGAGCAAGCGTCAGCGCTGCTCGAAAAGCATTACGGGTTGAGTGGCAGGTTGCAGGCGCTTGGCAGTCAGCAGGATCTTAATTATCGCGTCGACAGTGACCAAGGGCGTTTCGTCCTGAAAATCTGTCGCGGTGACTATGCGGTGCAGGAGCTGCAAGCCCAGCACGCGGGGCTCAAACACCTTGCCGATCACCCCGATGTGCAGGTGCCTCGGGTGATACTCGCCAAGAACGGCGCTGATCTGCTGTCGCTGGAAGTGGATGGGCAGATGGTGCATGTGCGATTGCTCGATTACATCGAAGGCCAGCCGCTGACTCACCTGGGTCATCTGCCCGGTTCTGTGGTGGCGGGTTTCGGACGCCTTTGTGGCGAAATGGATCTGGCCCTGGCTGACTTCGATCACCCAGGGCTGGCGCGTACGTTGCAATGGGACGCCCGTCACGCCAACGCGTTGATCGCGCATTTGCTGCCGGTTATCAAGGATGACCAGCAGCGCCAGCAGATCGCCGAAGTGGCCGAACGTGCCGAGCGCCATTTGCTGCCGTTGGTGGATCAGCTGCCTGTGCAGGCGATTCATATGGACATCACCGATGACAACGTAGTCTGGCAGCGTGATGCGCAACGCGTATGGCAACTGCAGGGCGTGATCGATTTCGGCGACCTGATTAGTACCTGGCGCATCACTGATCTTTCGGTGACCTGCGCGGCGTTGCTGCACCACGCCGAGGGCGATCCCTTTTGTATCTTGCCGGCGGTCCAGGCGTACCACGCGGTCAATCCGTTACAGCCAGCGGAGCTGCTGGCGCTGTGGCCGTTGATCGTTGCGCGTTCAGCGGTGCTGGTGCTCAGTGGTGAACAGCAGGTCAGCGTCGATCCGGGCAATGACTACAGTCGCGATAACCTCACCCATGAGTGGGAGATCTTCCGCGTTGCGACGTCGGTGCCGTTGGCGTTGATGGAAGCGGCGATCCTGAGTTCTGTGGGCCAGAGCCTGACGAGCATTGGCAGTGAGGGTTTTGCGCCGCTGCTGCCAAGCCTGGTCGGGCGAGAGTTTGCCTTGATCGACCTGGGGGTGCTCAGTCCGCATTTCGAGGCCGGTAACTGGGAGCAAGAGGGGATCGATCAGCGTCTGCTGGACGAAGCGTCAGCGGCGCATGGTCTGGCGGCCAGTCGTTACGGGCAGTATCGCCTGTCCCGCACTCAGCCGGACATTCCGTCCGAACCCGAGACCTGTCCCTTGCACGTGGAGTTGCGGGTACCCCACGGCACGGCGGTCGAATCGCCATTTGCCGGCATGGTCCATCAACGGTCGGCGGGCGTTCTGCAACTCGACGGCCCGCAACTGAGCCTGCGGCTGTGGGGCGTGACGCCATCGCTGCACACGGGTGCGGCACTGGTGAAAGGCCAGGTGCTGGGTGCGGTCAGCGGCCCGTTAGTGGTGCAGCTGTGCCGAGGTGCTTCGCTGGATGCGCCGCTGTTTTGCACGCCGTCCCGAGCGGCCGCCTGGCAAGCGTTGTGCCCATCCCCGGCAACGTTGTTGGGGCTGGCCTGCGATGCGGAGCAGGAGCTGGATTCGCAAGCATTGCTGGCGCGTCGCGAGGCCAGTTTCGCCCGTACCCAAAAACACTATTACGTCGACCCGCCGCGCATCGAACGTGGCTGGCGCAATCACCTGATCGACATGCAGGGTCGTTCCTATCTCGACATGCTCAACAACGTCGCGGTGCTGGGCCACGGACATCCGCGCATGGCAGCGGTTGCCAGTCGCCAGTGGTCGCTGCTCAACACCAACTCACGCTTCAACTACGCCGCGGTTGCCGAGTTTTCCGAGCGGCTGCTGAAGCTGTCGCCGGACTCCATGGACCGCGTGTTTCTGGTCAACAGCGGCAGCGAGGCCAACGACCTGGCGATTCGTCTGGCGTGGGCTTATAGCGGCGGGCGCGACATGGTCAGCGTGCTGGAGGCCTATCACGGCTGGACGGTGGGCGCCGATGCGGTGTCGACCTCGATTGCCGACAATCCCCAGGCCTTGAGCAGCCGTCCCGATTGGGTGCACCCGGTGACCGCGCCGAACATCTATCGCGGCGAGTTTCGTGGCCAGGACAGTGGGCCGGATTACGTGCGTAGCGTCGAACACAACCTGGCGAAAATCGCCGAGCAGAAACGCCAGCTCGCCGGGTTTATTTGCGAACCGGTGTACGGCAATGCGGGCGGGATCTCGTTGCCGCCGGGCTATCTGAAGCAGGTCTACGCACTGGTTCGCGCCCAGGGCGGGGTGTGCATCGCCGATGAAGTGCAGGTCGGCTATGGCCGCATGGGCCGTTTCTTTTGGGGATTTGAGGAGCAGGGCGTGGTGCCGGACATCATCACCATGGCCAAGGGCATGGGCAATGGTCAGCCACTGGGTGCGGTCATCACTCGCCGGGAAATCGCCGAAGCGCTCGAGGCCGAGGGTTATTTCTTCTCGTCGGCTGGCGGCAGTCCGGTAAGTTGCCAGATCGGCATGGCAGTACTCGATGTGATGGAAGAGGAAAAACTCTGGGAGAACGCTCAGGTCGTGGGCGGGTATTTCAAACAGCGGCTTGAAGCGTTGATCGATATTCATCCGCTTGTGGGCGCGGTGCATGGCTCCGGTTTCTATTTGGGCGTGGAGCTGATCCGCAACCGCGAGACCCTGGAGCCAGCGACGCAGGAGACCACCGCCTTGTGTGATCGCCTGCGTGAACTGGGCATTTTCATGCAGCCGACGGGCGATGACCTGAACATCCTCAAAATCAAACCGCCGATGGTGACGTCGCGTCGGAGTGTGGATTTCTTTGTGGAGATGCTCTCCAAAGTCCTCAGCGAAGGCCTGTAAACGGCACAGCCAGACCCTTGTAGGAGCTGCCAAGTGAAACGAGGCTGCGATCTTTTGATGTTGTTTTTAAAAATCAAAAGATCGCAGCCTCGTTTCACTTGGCAGCTCCTACAGAGGCACTCTAATACCGATTGTTATCTGGTTTTAATGCTGAAATTTGTCTTATTGTGTGAATAATTGCTTTTATAGCCGATATTTATCGGCTATAAAGTCGCCACTGCCTCGGCGTGGTCGACTTCGCCTGGGCTTTTTCCTTTCTGTCCCAGGAGATGATTCATGAGTCGTATCGTTACCGTCGCCGCTACCCAGATGGCTTGTTCCTGGGACCTTGAAGCCAACATCGAGACCGCCGAGAAGCTGGTCCGTGAGGCTGCGGCCAAAGGCGCGCAAATCATCCTGATTCAGGAACTGTTCGAAGCCCCGTACTTCTGCCAGAAACCCAACCCGGACTACCTGCAACTGGCTACGACGGTCGAAGACAACGTCGCCATCAAGCACTTCCAGAAAGTCGCCAAAGAGCTGCAAGTGGTGTTGCCCATCAGCTTCTACGAATTGGGCGGCCGCGCGCGTTTCAACAGCATCGCGATCATCGATGCCGACGGCAGCAACCTCGGGATTTATCGTAAAAGCCACATCCCGGACGGCCCTGGCTATCACGAGAAGTACTACTTCAACCCGGGCGATACCGGTTTCAAAGTCTGGAATACCCGCTACGCAAAAATCGGCGTGGGCATCTGCTGGGATCAGTGGTTCCCCGAATGCGCCCGCAGCATGGCGTTGCAAGGCGCAGAGATTCTGTTCTACCCGACCGCCATCGGCAGCGAACCACACGACAAGAGCATCTCGTCCCGCGATCACTGGCAACGTGTGCAGCAAGGCCATGCCGGCGCCAACCTGATGCCGCTGATCGCCAGCAACCGCATCGGCAACGAAGAGCAGGACGGCTACGACATCACGTTTTATGGCTCGTCGTTCATTGCCAACCAGTTCGGCGAGAAGGTTCAGGAACTCAACGAAACCGAAGAGGGTGTACTGGTGCAACGTTTCGATCTCGATCAGCTGGAACACATTCGCAGTGCCTGGGGCTCCTTCCGTGACCGCCGCCCGAACCTGTATGGTGCTATCAAAACCCTCGACGGTTCTCTGGAGTCCTGATCGTCATGACCACTTTAAACAGCACGCCCCGCGCCGATGGCTTCCACATGCCAGCCGAATGGGCGCCACAAACCCAAACCTGGATGATCTGGCCGGAGCGTCCTGATAACTGGCGC
Organism: Pseudomonas sp. p50(2008); assembly: GCF_015351605.1. Classification (NCBI taxonomy): domain Bacteria; kingdom Pseudomonadati; phylum Pseudomonadota; class Gammaproteobacteria; order Pseudomonadales; family Pseudomonadaceae; genus Pseudomonas; species Pseudomonas sp. p50(2008). Next base: position 525,457 of record NZ_JACMYF010000004.1, on the reverse strand, counting down.
CTGGGCGGCAAACCGGCGCAAGCCGCGCACGTCGCAGTGGCCAAAGCCATCGCCCGTTTCGAACCAGTGACCGTAGCGGTGTCCGCCGGCCAATACGAAAACGCCCGTGCCCGCCTCGACGTGCCCAATATTCGCGTCGTCGAGATGTCCAGCGACGATGCCTGGGTGCGGGACACCGGCCCGACGTTTGTCATCAATAACAACGGCGAAGTCCGCGGCGTGAACTGGGATTTCAACGCGTGGGGCGGTTTCGACGGCGGGCTGTATTCGCCGTGGAACCGCGACTCTCAGGTCGGCGGCAAGATCCTCGAGATCGAGCGCAGCCCGCGCTATCGCACCGAGGGCTTTGTGCTCGAAGGCGGTTCGATCCACGTGGATGGCGAAGGCACGCTGATCACCACTGAAGAATGCCTGCTCAACCGCAATCGCAATCCTCACCTGGACCGCGCAGCCATCGAAGAGGTGTTAAGCGCCAATCTGGCTGTGGATAAAATCATCTGGTTGCCGGACGGTTTGTTCAACGACGAAACCGATGGGCATGTGGATAACTTCTGCTGCTACGTGCGTCCGGGTGAAGTGCTGTTGGCCTGGACCGATGATCCGCAAGACCCGAATTACCCGCGCTGCCAGGCGGCGATGAAAGTGCTGGAAAGCAGCACCGATGCCAAAGGTCGCCCGTTCACAGTGCACAAAATGCCGATCCCGGGTCCGTTGTATGCGACCGAGGAAGAATGCGCGGGTGTGGATCCGGTGGACGGTACACAGGAGCGAAATCCTACGGTTCGCCTGGCCGGTTCCTACGTGAATTTCCTGATCGTCAATGGCGGCATCATCGCGCCGAGCTTCGACGATCCATTGGATGGTCCGGCCAAGGAAATCTTGCAGAACCTGTTCCCGCAACATGAAGTGGTCATGGTGCCGGGTCGTGAACTGTTACTGGGCGGCGGCAACATTCACTGCCTTACCCAACAACAGCCGGCGCCGCACAAAGAGTGAGTGCAGTTGTAACAGGTTGAGTTGGTTCAGAAAAAATTCTGACCCACGGTTTTCCCCTCGTACTTTACGAGAAGCCCGCGATCCATCAGGACCGCGGGCTTTTTTGTATCCGCATATCGACAACCCGGACAGATTGGCACAGCTCTTGTATCGGTCATGGCGTTAAACAGGGAGGGGAGAACTGTGCTGTTCTGTCATAAACCTTGGATAAGTTAGCCGCTCACACACCCAGGAGAGAGCGAGGAAATGAACGCCGAAGTGAATGTAGTGAGCGAGCAGGCGTTGCATCCCCTGGCAGTCAATAACGAATCGCTCCAGATCCTGGCGCACTGGTTGAAATCCAATGGAACGCGTCAGATCAGGGAACCTGATCCGCGCCGGATGATGATCGAGCGCTACCCCGCTGGTTTGTTCAGCGAAGCGGAACTGGAAGCGTTGTGGGATGTGATGGAAGGATAAGAAGTAAAACAACGGATTGATAAAGCGCTGCCGGGATGGCGGCGCTTTTTTTTCGCCCGCATTTTAATGAAGAGACCCCAACCCTGTAGCAGCTGCCGAAGGCTGCGTTCGACTGCGAAGCAGTCGCGAAATCAGGCAGCTCGGTGTGTGTGAATTTACGACTGCTTCGCAGTCGAACGCAGCCTTCGGCAGCTGCTACAAGTTTGTGTGTGTTGTTTAGAAGCTGTACGTCCCGGTCACTACCAGGCTGCGCGGTGCTCCCGGTTGAATCTGGAACTGGCTGGTGGCCGATTCGTAATAGCCTTTGTCCGTGATGTTGTTCAGCGCTGCACGCAAATCCCAGTCCTTCTGGCGGAACCCGGCCAACGCATCCCAGCGGCCATAACCTGGCAATACCACGGTGTTGAGGTTGTCGGCGTAACGATCGCCCACCAACGTCAGGCCCGTTTCCGCATACCAGCCCATCTCCGGTTTCCAGGTCAGGAACAGACTGCCGTTGTGCTTGGCCACATCACTGATGCGCTTGCCCTCAAAGCCGTTGTTGTCTTCCTCGACCGTTGCATCCTGTAGACCCACGCCCCCGCGCACATACCAGTTACCCACGATCTTGCCGGTACCGGTCAACTCGATCCCGCGGGAGCGTTGCTTGCCGGTCAGCAGGGTGATGGTCGGGTCCAGTGGATCGCTGGTGCGCCGGTTGTAGAGTTCCAGTTCGTAGATCGTCAAGGTGGTGCTCAGGCGGTCGTCGAGCCAATCGCTTTTCACGCCGATTTCTTTCTGCCTGGTCAGCTCCGGGCTCAGGTCGTTGCTGTTCCCGGCGGCCCCAGGCGTGATCCCGATCAAGCCACCGCCGACAGGCGAAAAGGTCTTGGTCCAGGAGGCGTAGAAGGAGTGATTCTGCAACGGTGTCCAGACCACGCCGACACGGGGGCTGGTGCTGTGGCTGTCACGGTCTTCGGAAATATTGCGTATCTGGTTGGTCGACTCGATGTCGAAGGTGTCGTAGCGCAGACCGGCCAGGACTTGCCATTGATCGTTCAGGCGCAGTTGATCCTGAACATAGACCGCGCGGCTTTCCACTTCCGTGTGGTTGTTGCTCGACACCTGCATGCGTCCGGTGTGGCGCAAATCCCGATTGGGGTTGTACAAATCCACAGACGGCACCGGTGAGCTGCCTGGACCCGAAGTGGCGGCGTTATACAGCGTCGGGTCGCGGCGCTGGCTGCCGATTTCGATACCGGTCAGCAGGCGATGCTCCAGGCCGAAGGTGTCGAAACCACCTTCCATCTCGACGTTGTTGAAGACGTTGCGAGTGGTCAGGTCCTGCTGCCAGTGCTGGCGCAGAACCTGGTTGGTCGTCGGGTTGAATCCGGTCTGGTAGGTGTTATCGAAATCACTGTTGAGCTTGAACACGCCCAAGGTGTGGCGCAGTTGCCAGTTATCGCTGAGTTCATAGCTGAGTTTCGAACGCAGTGATTGCGACTTGTCGTCGATGAAATCGTGATCGTTGCCGTAGGTCGTGTCACGCCCCACATCCGTCGGGCGCCCGTTCACACCGGGAATACCGCGATCCGGGGTGCGGTTGTAGCGGCTGTATTCGTACTGCACCAGCCAGTTCAGGTCCGGCGAGAGCTGCCAGCTCATCGACGGCGCGAACAACTGTCGGTTGCCGCTGACACCATCGCGGAAGCTGTTTTCATCCATGTTGCCCATGTTCAGGCGCAGGCTGATGTTCTCGCTCGGGTCGGTGCTCAAGTCGGCATACAGGCTGCGCAAATCTTCGCTACCGCCCTGGGCTTCAATGGTTGAGCGACGACCAGATTCCGGTAGCTTGCTGACGCGGTTGACGATCCCGCCCTGGCTGCCACGGCCATACAAAACGGCTGCGGGGCCCTTGAGGACTTCAATTCGCTCGATGTTGTGCAAGTCGCGCACGTACTGACTGTCGTCACGAATACCGTCGAGATAAAAGTCGTTGCTGGCGTCAAACCCACGGATTCGCAGGCTATCGAAGCGTGTGTCGGCGCCACTGCTGACGTTCGGCATACCGCTGAGTGCCGTGCCCAAATCGTTGGTGCCGTAATCCATTACGTTCGAGGTTTTGACCGAATCAATGGCCTGCGGCACATAGCGAACTGGCGTCGCTGTGCGAGTGGCGGTACTGGTTTCTTTCACGCGCGGATCGTCGGCATCCGCTTCGGCGCTGATCGACGTTGCCGGCAATGTGGTGGGCGCAGCATAGGAAAAACCGGCAGAAAGCACAGCAGAGAGCCCAAAACTGAAGGGCACAAGACGAAATGGGGCAGGCATTTGAAGGGGCGCGTCCGTAGGATTTGTAGGATGTTTCTTGTGAGGGGGTGCGAATGATAATGCTTGCTATTTACTTCCGTTAATTATTCCTGAAAAGTACCTCGCTTTGATTGTTTCTAATCATGTCAAAAACGATACACAGATGATTCCTTAGATTTTTTTCGCCTATTTACAGATGATTCTTGAAATTGACACATTGTTAAGCGCGCGGATAGGATTCGCCCCAACGCCTGTGGCCAACCGCCATGACTCACAAAATAATAAAAGGCCCGCCTCGATTTCTCGTGGGCGGGCCTTTTTATTTTGCGGTGAAAAAAGAGCGCAATAGCGCCATTTCAGCCGTCCGGCACAGCGCGTATCAACCGGTAATAAGGAAAAGAACAAAATGTTGAATAAGCGAATCAGCCTGATCGCTCTGGGGATGTTGAGTGCTACACAGGCCATGGCTAACGACCAGGCCGAATCCAAGGGTTTTGTTGAAGACAGCAGCCTCAAAGTGCTGTTGCGCAACGCCTACATCAATCGTGATTACAAAGACGGCAACCCGGACAAAGCCGAGTGGGGCCAAGCGGCCATCGGTACGTTCTCGTCCGGCTTCACCCAAGGCACCGTCGGTGTGGGTGTGGACGCCTTTGGCCTGTACGCACTGCGTCTGGATGGCGGCAAAGGCCGCAGTGGCGCCGGTGGTATCGATTTCTTCAAGCAAGGTGACAGCGGCAACGCGGCTGATGACCTGTCGAAGGGCGGCGCAGCGGTCAAATTCCGTCTGTCCAGCACTACGCTGACCTACGGCGACCAGATGCCGGCCCTGCCGGTTCTGAACTACGACAACTCCCGCCTGCTGCCAGAAAGCTACACCGGCACCCTGATCACCTCCAAGGAGATCAAAGGCCTGGAGCTGAACGCCGGTCGCTTCACCGCTGAATCGCGCAAAAGCGCTGAAGGCCGTGACAGTGGTGGCTTGAAGTCGATCAATGTATTGGGCGGTAGCTACCAGTTCACCGAACAATTCAAAGCGGCCGTTTACGCGTCCGACGTTGAAGACGTGTTGAAGAAACAGTACCTCAACGCCAACTACGTGTTCCCGATCGATAAAGATCAGTCCCTGACCCTGGACTTCAACGGCTACCGCACCAAGCTGGACGATTCCTACGTCCGCGAAAGCGGCGCCACCGGCGACGACAACAAGATCTGGAGCCTGGCAGCTACCTTCGCCACCGGCCCGCACTCGTTCACCCTCGCTCACCAGCGCAGCACCGGCGACAGCAACCTGGGTTATGCCTACGGCGGCTATCAGAAGGATCAAGGTCGCGTCGGCGATGGCGGCAACACCATCTACCTGGCGAACTCCTACTGGTCCGACTTCAACGCTGAAGACGAACGCAGCTGGCAGCTGGGCTACGGCCTCGATTTCGGCAGCTTCGGCGTGCCTGGCCTGAGCTACAACTTCGCCTACGTGCGTGGCGACAACATCACCACTTCCACCAGCGAAGGCGGTACCGAGCGCGAAATCTTCAACCAGTTCAAATACGTCGTACAAAGCGGCCCGGCCAAAGACCTCAGCGTGAAACTGCGCAGCTCGATCCTGCGTGTTTCGCAGAAATCGAGTGAGTACAACGTCAGCGGTAACGAAGTGCGTGTGTTCGTGGATTACCCGATCAACATCTTCTGATGCTGATTTGAGTTTTTCAGCTTGAAGAAAACCCCGACTGGTTCGGGGTTTTTTGTTTCAGGGCGCTCCATTGTCGTTTGAATATGTCATGTCGCCGAAATCGCATTTCGAGAACATGTGTTGTGAACATGTCGTCCGCAACGACACGTCGATGGAACGCACGCCTGATGTCGAGGGCTTTGTTATAAAAACGCATCTTGAAAACTATTCCTGGCGCTCTTGCGCCTGGATCATCATGACGGGCTTTTCATACCGGGCAATGTAGCCCTTTAGTTGTTCCAGCCGCTGATCAAGCGCAAGCAGCAGTCGGCTACGTGTCGTCAACACCTCGTTCTTGTTGAAGAACCCGGGCTCAACCGTATAAAGGTTGAACATCTGGTTGATCTGCGCCGGGGAAAAGATGATGTGGTACTGGTCGGCGTTGTGGTTGTAGAGCGAGACCATTTGCCCGGTATCGTTATCAGCCGGCCGCATGAAGAGCATTGAAATCATCTGGCCTTCGCGGATGCGAACGTTCTTGTCGGCGAACTGAAAGCAGGACTCTTTACCGTCTTGCAGCCTGACCCAGAACTCGTGTTCTTCGACATTACGGCTACTGACGTAAGACGACGATGAACCGCCGCCCACATAACCGCTGCCATTGCTGATGTACCCGCCACCAGAACTATGAGAGTGACCGGCATGCAAGTGCACCTGGTTACGCTTCTGGCTGTCCAGTACTTCACCAGTGATGATGAAAAAGTTGAATTGACGCCCGTAATGGTTGAAGGGTTCATCGATGAACAGTTCATCCTCGGGAGACAGGCTGATGTCATACATCGTGCGGATCATTTCATCACGTGCGGCTTTATCGTTCTTTGCTTGCACCTGAAGTTCGGCCCGACGGATCTTTGCGTCTTCGATCGCCTTCAGGGCTTGAGCCTTAACGATCGGCGTTTTTTCCTGAGCGTAGGCAGCGGCTTTCTCGCCAGCCTCTTTCAACACCGGCGCGGCCTTCTGACCGGCTTCAATCGCCAGGTCCTTGGCTTTGTTCAGGGCCTGTGCGGCCTTGGAGGCCAGTTCAGGGTTGGCATCTATGGCTTTTTGCTTAAGGTCGCCCCAGAGACTCATGTTCGCTCCTTATTACTCACCCATGAAAAGGCCGCCCTCGGGCGGCCCATCAATCACTCGACTGCGATGGTCAACTCAGGGTTGCCGAACCCCTTGAGTTGCGCGTTCGACTTCTCAAAATAGAGACGCCAGAAACCTTCCAGGTTCTGGATCATCTTGCCGCTGCGGTAGCCGTTCTTGATTTGGGTCGGCACGAATGCCGCCCCGTGAACGTAGACCCGAGCGCCGGAGAAATCGGCCAGCAGGTTCTGCTTTTCGACCTTGGCCAGTTCGACGCCAGGGTTGATTTCACGTATGCCGTTGTTGGTGTAGAAGCTGCCGAAATCGCTGTATTCCAGCATGTCGGACATCAGCAAAATGACCTGCTCGTTGACACCTTCAGCGGTCTTGATGTCATCACCGATCGACTTCAGGCTGAACAGGATTTCACTGCGGGGAATGTCCGAACTCGATTTACCCATCGCACTTGAAAAGGCTTTTCCGAACCGCTGAAACAGTGCCGCGGACTGGCCTCTCAAGCACCCGTCGAACTTACGGCTGGCCATCATCGGCACATCGCCCAGGACCGCAGGGTCGATGGGTTTCTCAAGTTCGCCAGCGAATTGCAGGCGCGTGTAGTGGCCTTCCAGATAAGCGCTGAAAGAGTACAGGCGCAGCTTGTCACCCGGTTGCATGAAGCGCTTGATGTGGCCCCAGGCGGTCTTTTGCAGGTCGGGGGTCAAGGGTGTTGTCTGGTCCACGACGACGGTCAGCATGCGGCCGGAGGGCGCGCTGCGAAACGCTTCGATCTTGGCTTGGGCGTAGCAGCTCGGCACGTCGTTGCGCTCCGCTGCCATGAGGGCAGCGGGGGCAAATGCCAGAGCCAGGATCAGGCTCTTGAACTTCATCAGGCCTCCGACTTATCGAGCAGCTGGAGTTTGCGGGCACGGCGGATGATCGCAGCGTCCACGCCTTTTTTGCCGGCAACGTAGTCGATGTCGTCCTCTTCGTATCCGGTCAGATCACCGAAGGCGTTGTGATCGAAGGCGGCCGCCTGGGTCGGGGCGACGATTGGTGCTGGTGCTGGAGCTGGAGCTGGAGCTGGCGCCGGCACTGGAGCCGGAGCTGGCTCAACGGCAACGGCCACTTCGATGACGGATGCTTCGACCCGTGTCACGACGGGTGTTGGTGCTGGTGCAGCCGTCGGTTTGGTGTGGAAGATGCTCAGGCTGGCGAACTGCGTTTTGAAATCGGCCAGCGTAGGGTCGTTGGTGTCGATTTGATTAAAGCGCGGGGTGGCGACCGAGATCAGTTCGTTGATCTTGGCGTTGTCGCCCGCTTCAATGGCGGCAGACAGGTCGGCCATGAGTTTCTTGAAGTAAGTCTCGATGACGTCGCGGCTCTTTTTGCCCCTGGCCTTGTTGTCTTCCTGAGCGATGTACGATTCGAAGGTTCGGTTCAGCAAATCCGAACGCAACGCATCCAGATCATTGCCGCCAACCCGGAATACTTTCATCTGCAAACCTTGAAGCATGCCCAAGGACGCTTGTGCATCGTTGGCCACATCGCGCGCCTTGCTGGCGTGGTAGCGCATGAAGTCGTCGGCGCTGGAGAACTTGTGTGTCCGTTCCCAGGCTTTGCGTGAATGTGTGCCGGCAAAACCGAAGATGAACGCCAGGTAGGTCGAGCTCGCCTGGATGAAGATAAACAGGCCGCTCAATACAGCGAAGGTCACGAGGGATGCGCGGTGCAACGCATCGATCTGATCCTGGGCCGATTTGCCGGCAGCACTGTCGGACAGGGCTTGCATGTCATCGGGAATCGGTACGCCGTCCGCTGCCGGGAAGTCGTCAGCCGACTGGACCTGCGCAGGCGGGTTGGCGATCAGATCAGACTCTTGGGCGTTGAGTGTTTCGGTCCGGACCCAGAACGCAGCGACTGCCAAACCAACGATGAAAATGCCATAGCCAATCAGCATGGTGTAACGCTTGGCCGGCATGTCGCCGTTTTTATTCACTTTCATGCGGTTCAGCAACTGCTGATAAGGCGCATCACCGTCATCGTCATTGGTGTTGTCGATGGTGATGATGTGAGTGCTGATCATGTCGCCGCCCGAACCATTACGGCGCAGGTTTTCGTACGACATGATGTTATCGACCATGTGGTTCTTGTAGAGCGCGCGCCCGGCGAATTCGGACAGGAACAAACCAATAATCGAGATCACCAGACCGATCGCGAAAGCACCCGCCAATGCGGTGTTCGGAGTGGCCAGCGTCAGGGCGAACGGTGCCAGTGCGAAACCGAACGCCGTGGCCTCGATCAGCATCAACACAATAATCAGTGCCCAAAGGCCCAGGCCTTTTTCCCGGCGATCCGCTTCCTGGACCTTGCCGAGGTAATTCTGACAGCGCCGGAAGTTGGCTTCCGAAGGCTGGTGGTCCCGGTAGTACTTGTCGTAGAACGAGCACAACTCACGTTCGGACGAAAGAAAACCGATAGGCCGGGTGTTGTTTTCGCTTGGCTTTTCTTTCTCGCCAGGATGCTTGACCCAGTGTCTGATTCGGCCAAACACCGGCAGTCGAATACGGACCTTCATCAACCAGTATTTAAAGGACGACCAGTAAACAATCACCGGGATTGAAAGCAGGACGGTAAAGACCACCGGGATGATCACGTACCAGTACGCCGTGAAAAACGAGCGGAAAATTTCGAGCATTGTGTGTACCTCTAGGCTTAACGGCGCTTGGGTGTGAACTGAGCGACGTAAGCGTCACCCTGTTTCGGGTAATAAATTTCGCCTGCGACGGCGCTACCAGCGCGCTTGTCGAAAACGATGTCCATGCACGTCACCGGCGACTTGTTCTGGTCGACAGCAAACACGCGGTACAGGATCTGGGTCTCACCTTCGTAAGTGTTAGCGACAGAGGCGAAGGCCTGGCTTTGCTTCTTCTGCGGTGTGGCGTAGTCGGTGATGAACTGCATTTTTGGCGCTTGAGCGACTTTGGCGTCATCACGCAACACAGCGATCGGGCCGACGGTGACGGAGTGCCCGTTAACCGCAGTGGCCCACGGCTTGCCGGTCAGGCCTGGAAAGAACTCGTTGGTGGCGAACTCGTTCAGCGGCTTGTCATCGGCCAGGCTCTTCACTTGGCCCTCGATGCGGGGCAGATCAGCAACACACGAGCTCAACGGCGCAGCAGCGTTAGCCGTACCGATCAGCGCGAACGGTGAGCTTTTCGGAGTAATCCCCATCGCCAGAACCGAGCGCGTGGTGGTCACAGCACTGCCGCCGAAGTCGACACCACCTTTGCCGTCCAGTGGAACAGCGGGCGATGTAATGGACGCAGGTGTTTTTGTTTCAGGGGCCTGAGCAACCGGTTCCTGTGCGTCTACCGCAGGTTTCTTGCTGGCGACGATCACAGGCTTCTTGGTCGCTGGCGCTTTAGCCACCGCAGGTTTGACTGAGGTCACCGGGGCTGTGCCGTGAGCCAGGTACTTGGCGTTGCTGCGCTCACTGCGGACGCGCTCGACCAGCAGTTTTTCGTTGTCGACTTCGACAAACTCGACACGACGGTTCTCGGTACGACCTTGTTCCGTGGCGTTGCTGGCAAGCGGGCGGGACGCACCGGCGCCCTGGTAATAGATGTCCTGACGAGCGATGCCCGCATCGGCCAGGATCTGGCCCACTGCACGAGCGCGTTGCTCGGAGAGTTTCTGGTTGAATTCAGCAGCACCTGTCGCGTCGGTATGCCCAACTACCAGGATTTTCTTCAGCGCCTTAGGCGTTTGTGGCGCTGAGCCTGGTTGCTTGTCGGCTAACGTGGCAGCCAGGCGAGTCAGTTTCCGACGACCATCGGGTGTCAGCTCGGCCGACCCCACGGCAAACATTTCGGAAGACTGCACCTGCGCTTCGACACCAACGGCTTGCATGCTTGGCGCGGCAGTAGGCGTGGCGGCGACGTTGGCATTCAGCTCGTTGACCTGCATCACCAGGCCTTCTTCTTTAGCCACTGCCTGCAGCTTCTGCACGCGATCGCGGTACAGCAGCGCAACGCCACAACCCGCACCCGCGCCGATCAACGCGCCTTTGGCATAGGCGTTGGCGTCACCTTTGCTCAAGGCAGCAACGGCCACACCCAACACGGCACCGACAGCGCCACCGGCCACACAGGCACTCGTCCCCGAGGACTGACCCATGTAATTATCGACGTGCGCGCAACCACTAAGGCCAACAGCAATCGCAACGGCGAGCGCAGTGGGTCTCAAGACACGATTCAAAAGCATCTGGCAACTTCCATGGAATTACAGGCAAGCAGAAGCCCGAGCGGTGTGCGATTAGCACGGCTCCAGGCGCAGGAATGAGATTTTTTGCGAGGCGAAAGCCCATGTCGGGAATATCCATATAAGTACAGGCATGACGCCGTGACACATCCGTGTCTTTTGGTGTCGCTCAGCGTGCGACGTATCGGGTGAAGCGGGAAAGCCTTTGGGGTGGGGCGAAGCTTCCTTGGGCATGATACTTCGGAATTGAGTGGTGATGGCACTGTGATATGCAGAAAAGCGGTGGAACTGTTCTGTGAATGCGGGTGGGGGGATGCGGTTCCGAATGCTGGAGGGGCAAGCGTGGGGTCGAAACTGTGAAGCCCTCGTCGTTTTGCGAGGGCTTCGTTTTTGTAGGGTTGAAAAGAGAGCTGTCGCTTTTGTTTGCGGCGTTTTAATCAATAGGGTCGAGTTGGTCGAGCGCCCGATTCACTGAGAGTTCTGCAACCATCAGGATCTGGTGAACACCCAGCAGAGAGTTGCGACTTGTCCCGGTCTCACGGTCTGCAACATCCATGGTGATGACGCTGGCGGATGCCAGTGACTCGCTCACGCAGCCCAAAAGGGTTTGGACGTCGATATCCGGGTTGACGATTAACATCGTGGAAGGTGTGCGCGGTGTGGCTTTGATATTGGCGACGCAGGAGTGTCGTTCATTGCAATTGCAGTAAGGGGCTTGTTCGAGCGTTTCAGATTTGGGGTTTTCGGGCTCGGAGGCGTTGCTGTTATTCGGGGGATCAGGTGTCAGCTTGCGCATTTCAAAGTTCCATAAAGGGTGCCATGCCTTTTCTTCCGCTAAGAGAAAAGGGTGGCAGCTGCACGCAGGTTAGCGGACCGGGGAACTTCGCAAAGCCGGTGCGCCCGAAGGCGCCCTGCGTACAGCCACCATCAAACCGCAGGTATGTGGAACACCTTTGGGATGGATGCACGTGCAAGCGAAATACCGCGAGCCGCTAAGCCCGACCACTGATGAGCAGCGGCAGGTCAACGATAGAACTCGGGGTATAGCCGCACAAGCCGGCGGATTCTGGAGTAACCGTAAGCAATGCCGCAAGGTTTTGTAGCTTTCTGGAAGTGACGGGGGGCGGGATTAAACAAACTGCGCTAATCGCGCGGTAGATATGTCATTTGAGAAACTCGGCGAACATTTCTGACAACTAATAAAGAAACTTCCTACGTTTTTTGATTTTCCAGATTATGGATTGAGTGTCGCGTTTTAATCTCTGCGTAAGCGTTCCGGGAACACACCTTCCGAAGCCGCTCCTATAGCACTCGCGTTACTCGTGACTATCCAGAACAAATGTATTGCCCCCAACTCTCTGTTTCCCCACAAACAGGTTGTGTACGTTGGATGCACTGCAACCCCATGAGGACGCCCCCATGCTCAATCGTTTGATATTGCCTTTTGCTTTGCTCTTCACCGTCAGTGCTGCCCAGGCCGCGGATGCCGAAAAGTGGTACCCGTCGAAATACGGAGCCAATGATGAAATCGGCGCGCTTAACCTGCTGAACGCCGACTCGGTGCTTAACGCCGCCAAATTGATCAAGACCGGCAAGACTTATCCGCTGGCCGTACCCATTGACAAGACTCTCCCTGCCTTCCGCCATCGTAGTTTCAACCTGACTAACGTCCAGCCGGGCGAGGCGGGCGGCACGACAATGGGCCCGAACAAATTCACCTTCAATGATGAACTGGTGGTGGGCTGGACAGGCGTTGGCACCCAGCTCAACGGCATCGGCCATATAGGCATCGACTACGTCTATTACAACGGCAATCGCGCCGCCGATTTCGTGACCGTAGAAGGCGTGACAAAACTCGGCATCGAGAAGGTCCCGCCCATCGTTACACGTGGCGTGGTGCTGGATATGACCGCCGTGTACGGCACGCCAATCGTGCCGGAGAAAACCGAATTCACCGTTGCCGACATCCAGAAAGCGCTCGACCTGCAAGGCATTACCATCCAGAAGGGCGATGTGGTGTTGTTCAACACCGGCTGGCTGGAACTGCTGGGCAAGGACAACAAAAAATTCCTCGCCGTAGAGCCGGGCATCGGCATGGCAGCCGCCAAATGGCTGGTGGATAAGCAGATCGTCGCGTTCGGTGGTGACACTTGGGCCTCAGAAATCTACCCGGCCAAAGACGGCCAGGAATTCCCGGTCAACCAGTACATGCTGGCCAAGAACGGCATCTACAACCTGGAACTCATCGACAGCCGCGCGCTGGTGAAAGACAAGGTTTGGGAGTTCATGTTTGTCCTCGGCCAGCCACTGTACAAGGGTTCGACCCAGGTCAACATTAACCCGGTCGCCATTCACTGACAGACCGTACGCCAGGGGATGACGGAAAAGCCGTTCAACTCCCCAATCCCCGATTTGGTGTGGGACAGCCGGGTGTTTGTCTTCACTGGCGTCATGGCCTATGGGCCGCGTAAGGATTGTCAGGCGCTGGTCGAAGAACGAGGGGGGGTGATTGGGGGAGGTGTGAGTAAAAAGGTGCATTACCTGGTGGTGGGTAGCGTGGGTAATGAGCAGTGGCGCCATAGCACTTACGGGACGAAGATCATGAAGGCTGTGGAGTTACGGGAGGCGGGGGCTTCGATTGCCATTGTGGGTGAGGATCATTGGCAAAAGGTGCTGTTTGGTTGAGGTTGGTTTGTTCCAGGTGTCTTGGGTAGGGTAAACCAGTGTTTTGGTCGGCAGATTGGCGGTGGGTTTGATGGCCTCATCGCGAGCAGGCTCACTCCTACAGGGGCGCGTGGGTGGATAGAAATTGATATTCCAGAAACAACAAAGCCCCTGCATTTCTGCAGGGGCTTCGTTTTGTATGGTGCCGGCACCAGGAGTCGAACCCGGGACCTACTGATTACAAGTCGCGGGAGTCGGGCGTATTCCCAGTGTTTGCTCTATCCCTTCCTGTATCCCTTAGTGTTTACGGTGCTTCCAGTGTTACCCTGAGATAATTCGGGGTAACAGGAGATAGTGCCGTGGCAGGTGTTAAAAAGGTGCTTACAGATGCGTTTCTGAGGACGGTAAAGCCAGCAGAAACGCGGTTCGATATTTGGGATGAGGGCAATACCGGTCTGGGCGTGCGCGTTTCCAAGGTCATTAGCTGGTGTTACATGTATCGCCATGAGGGCCGGGTGCGGCGTTTGACCCTCGGGAAGTTCCCCGGAATGAGTTGCCGGGAGGCGAGGCTCGCGTACGCGAAGGCCGCTGAGGCGGTGAAAGACGGCAGGGACCCCGCCGCCGCAAAGATAGCGCTTCGAGTCGAGAACAAGGAGGCGCTGACAGTTCAGGAGTTGTGCACCAGCTACATAGAACGGTACGCGAAGCCGCGTAAACGTTCGTGGCGTGAGGATGAACGGCAACTACTGCGCGACGTGGTGCCCACGCTGGGGCGCACGCTGGCGAAGAATGTTCAACGGCGTGAGATTGTCGCGCTGATAGACAAGAAGGTGGACGCCGGGGCCGGGGTAGCGGCTAACCGGTTATTGGCCGTGGTGCGCAAGATGTTTGCATGGGCAGTGGAGCGGGGCGAGTTGAATGAATCGCCGGTCGCTGGCGTTAGCCGTCAGCATCGGGAACGTAGCCGAGAGCGCGTGCTTTCATTCGAGGAAATCCAAACGTTCTACGCTGCTGTAACCGCGACTGACTGGATTAAGGCGACTCCCCCGGTGCGGAAATCCCTTGGCGTGATGCTTCTCACCGGGCAGCGTAAGGGTGAAGTGCTGGCGATGCGGTGGGAGGATATTTCAAATGAATCCGATGGGTACTGGTGGACTATCCCCGCCGCTGTAGCAAAGAACAGAAGAACACACCGCGTACCACTCGATAACCTGGTACTGGATCTGATCGGAAAGCCCGAGACGGGTAAAACCGGCCCCGTGTTCGAGAGCCTGCGCAAGCCCGGTAGCCCGGTCATCGACACTGCCCCCGCGCACGCCCTCCGCGATGAGTTCGCCCCTGATCGGTTCTTCAATAACTTGGCGCCATTCACCCCACACGACCTGCGCCGCACCGTAGCGACTGCATTGTCATGCCTTGGGTATCCCCGTCTGATCCTGATGAAAGTGCTGAATCACACTGACCCGTCCGTCTCGGCGGTGTACGACCGGTACAGCTACGATCAAGAGAAACGCGAAGCCCTGACGCGATGGGGCGAGATGCTGTACGCGACTCAAGACCCGATGCATGGGTATGACAAGGACACTGGGCAGGAGCTCACCGAGTATCGGTTCGTGGATGAGTGGCGCCGGATGCTGCCCGCGTAGGACACCGCGTGAGCTGCTGGAGAAGGTGCGGGCGCTGATCCCAAGCTGAGGGTGCACACCCAGCAACGCACCGGTCTAGAGCCTTCGCAATAGAAGGACACTCCGCAGTGGGGAGAAGGCTAGCAATAGAATCGCATTTAGTGGAAAGGGAAGGATGACGAGGCAGCTACAAGACACGTATTACAAGGGCTATAGCCGTTTTGTCGTTTGCCTAGTTACTTAGTGGAAGGGAGAGGCTAGCAACGACTCTGCAATAGCTAGTGCCTTGAAGGGAGAGAAGGCTAGTAACCGCTTCGTTCGATCCGCAAGCAATAGATCCGCACTCAACGTCCCAGAGAAAGCGACTGCACTGCGCTGCGGCCCACCCTCTGCAAGAACCACCGACCGAGAGGAAGACCAACGCAAGGAGACCGAAGAATTGACCGAATTAAACACGAACGACCTGGAGCCGATGTTTGCAGATGACCCGATGTTCGAGGCGTCCGCACCGCCGGACGGACTGAACTACATGGAAACGCTGTTCTGGAATGAGCTAGTACAAGGCAAAGCAATCAACATGCAGCTCCTGTCACAGTCGCCTGAGTACAAGCGAGCCGTGGATCTGTTCGCCGGTGAGTCGGGCAAGGCAATGCACAACGGGCAGACGTACTGGCAGCGCCGCCAAGAGCGTGTACGCCAGCGCAGCGCCGAGAACAAGCAAGACGCGGCTGACTTCGGATTGAAGCGCCGCCCGTGGTTGAGTCAGGAAGCCCACACCCGAGTTATCAGCCAAGGCTTGGACGACATTCAAGCGGGCACCCGCCTGCGCACGAACCATTACCTTGAGCGAGTCGGCGTATCCGCTGATGACGCCAGAGCAATCGCCCGGTACGACCGTACCGCCATGAATGAAACCGCGCTTGAGTCGCTGAAAGGGCATGACGTTATGAAGACAGTCGAAACTGGAATGCAGGCAGCAGCAGGCATGCACCACGGCACCACGGCAAGCTGCCTTGGCAAAGTCCGCGACTGCTATCACGCTGGTCTAGGTGTGCTGGCCGCGATTCAAGCCGAGCAGAAACGCATGGCCGCTGAAGTTGCCGATTTGAAAGCAAAGCTCGCTAGCCATGATAAGCGTATCGAGATGGTCGAGGATGGTATCGACTGGAAGACCGAGGCTTTACGGTTGAAGGCGACAGGAAGGAACGCGTCTGAGATTGGTCGGGCGCTGGGCCAGAATCCGGCCACTGTTCGCAAGCATCTGAGTCGTGCCAAGGTGTGACGCTGTCACACTTGTCACACCCCAAAACCGTCGAGTTTCATTGTAAAGAACAAGAGCAGAACTCACTTCCCTGACCCGAGGATACCGAATGAACACCCGCCAAAGCCTTGCACACGATTATGCCGAAAGCCTTACCAGCCTTGCCCAGCCGCTAGCCGTCCTGATTCACTCGATGGAGCAAGAGGGGTGCGTCTCTGCGGAATGCATGGATGCGCAGTACGAGCACCTAACTGCGATCCTGTGTGAGCGGGACAGAGCTGTATGGGCTAGTGCAGGACCGGGGATGACAGCCCGTGAAGTCCAGAACTCAAACGCGTACCTGTTCGACCTGAATGAAGTTGCCAATGCTGAGCTGGTCGCCCTGTACGGAACCGCCGCTTAGCATCCACTGGAGCAAACGTATGAAACGTACACCCGTAGTAATCATTGACGACTCGGGTATCTCACAGGATGCCCAAGCCCGGCGACTCATCGCTGACGGCCTGAGCATCACCGAGTTGCAGTCTGCCTTAGGCTGCTCGGTTGAAACCGCTGTGGAGTACTTCACGGAGCGTAAAGCCGGGTTCATCCCATTCAAGGCCAAAGGCTGACCGGCACCCTTTCTCCGCTATATCCGATTGGTCGTCGGATGTAGCCGCCAGAGACGCGTACTCCTTCGCGGGCTCTGGCACCTATTCGCACGGAAGCCAACGCGGCTTCCTGTTCGCCCTGACCACCTGCTTGATCCCAATCGCTGAATACGCCTGACGTATACCCCGCCGATTGATCGAAACACCCCAGTTCCCGGCTGTCGCTGCACAGCCTGCTGCGCTGTAAACCCCTGATGTACCTATCTATGTCCTACGAGTCAGCGCGTCTAATCGTGCTGTGAGGGCCAGTAACTACCCATAATTACGAGGTAACAGAATGCACTACACAACCGGCTGTGCCGTCCCCGCTGCAAGAATCCAAACCCCATCCCGATTCACTGTCACGTACTCCGTGAATCGCCGGCAGAACCTTGATACCTGCCTCGCCAATGCCGCACGGCAAAGAGCTCAGGACTACGCCCGTGAGAACCTGAAACTCGACTTCGCTGACAAGACGCACTGGCGAGAGCTGGCGGGTGCCCGTGGCATTCATCTCCCTGCATGGTACGTCACCGGTGGCCGCCTCGGTCGATTCGCTGAGCGACTCGGCCTGACCATCCGTGACGTGTACGCCGTAACGGGGTGTCGCTCGTTCCGTGCGTTCGTGGATCAGAACCCGACGTGGCCCCTGTTCGCCCACGTCGGCGTGCTGCTTGAGATTGCCGTGGAACTGGATACGCAAGACTGACCGTCACCGATTCACCCTGGCCCCGGCTCTCACTCTTACAGCCGACTGGCCAACCTCTGCTGTACCAAACCAATCCCGAACAAATCACCTGATAAGGAGGCCCACCTATGGCCGCTAAATCCAGCCTGAACTACACCGAGCGCCGTCGCATCGAGTTCCTCACCAGCCACCTGCGCAGCTCAGCGCGACCCTCTGTGAAGGCCCGCTATGAAGACGAGCTGATGAAGATTCTGGAAGGCAAAGAACTGACCCGAAGCGATTACGCCTTGACCGCGTACTACCTGAAGAATTCAGGAACTGATCCTGAATCTGTCGACGTGTCGGACGCATTCGCCCAAGCGTACCGCGAGACCCCCACTCCGTAATTCCACCCCTGAAAGGAGATTGACCATGACCGCTTTTAATCCTACCGCTGCACAGCTCGCCGCACTGGCGAACCTGTCCGATGACGATCTAATGGCCCCGCTGACCTTCGACGGTGCAGCCCCCGTCCCGTCACCTGTACTTGCACCAGTTCCTGCCGAGCGCCTAGGCGGTGTCCCTGAGGTTCCGGCCTTGGAAGCGCTGCTGGCTCAGGCACGCAAGGTGCAGGACATTTCAGTAGCCGCTGATCTACCAGCACGCACCGCCCGCATCTCTGGCGTCCCGGCTGGCGAGACTGTTTCCCCAAGCATGCGTGCCACTGGCGGACGCTTGAGCGAGGCTTTGCGCACCGCGGCTGGTGAGCATATTAAGTCCGCCGATGATCTTGAGTACGCCTTGCGGGTGCTGGCCGCTCACGCCTTGAACAGCCTCCTGTTGAACCGGCGCAGTGATCTGGCTTTCCGTGAACGCACCGCTGCGGAAACGATCCACACCAACTGGCAGGACCGCTTGCGGATTGCCGCTGTCGGGGAGCTGGCTGCCATCGACGCGGGTCAGCATCTGAGCAGTGAGGAATTCCAGTTTCTGTTGGAGCTAGTAGACACCGGGCGGGCGGGCATGGCCCAGAACCTTGCAGGCCCTGCCGTGAATGTCCCCGCGCTGGTTGCTGGCAGAACCCAAGATTGGCGTGTGATTGCCGGGGAGTGGGCAGATGCCTGCCAGTCCCGAGGGACCGTTGCATTCGAGGGACCGGGCACTGCAACTGCTGGCTGCTCTTACAACGTCGAAGTCCAACCCGGTCTGGGTTGGGTATTGAGTAAATACGTCGGGCAGACTTGGGTGCCGGTTGAAGCCTGCTCCGCTGGTCAAGACCGTGCGGTTGCTGAGCGTCGCCGTATAGCTCGCGATTGCGCCAGCGCAGCACGTCCTGCTCCGGTAATTGGCGCGGGCTTCGCTGACAAGCTCCGGGGCTTGGTGTGAGCACTCATAAGCCTGCGCTCCGGCGCGGGCAGCACCCATCCGCCGACGACCTCATAAAGATGCGTCTCGGGTATCAGGGGTATGAGGCGAGGCTACAGAGCATGCGTGCGATGAAGCCTGCCCGGTACGCCGCTGTCATGTCCGGTGCCAAGACCTTTCTCGATGAAGGCTGGAATTGCACAGAGTGCGGAGGGAATGAGCGGCACACCCGGAACCTGACGTGTCGGGCCTGCAACGGTGCTCGGGTTCCTAGCGTGTTCAAGACACTGCCGAACGGGCAGATCGTGTACGTGCCCAAGGATGAGAACGCCTCGGATAACTGGCAGCAACGGCACCTCAGAACCCAACGGCTACTAGATCAGAAAGCGATCCTGAACCGCTTGGGGTCTGTCGTTGTTGGTCGGTACTGCCTCGCTGGTGGATGCGTGATGCGTGCCGGGTCTGTGGCGCTCGACACCGAACCGCTGATGCTCGCCGTCGATGCCCTGTTGTCTGGTGATCCTGAGCAGTCCCGCGCTGCAATCGAACCGCTTATCCAGCAAGACCGCGAACTGGCGCTGTGCGTTCGCACCGTCGCCCAAGCCCTTGCGGCACCTGAAATGAATCGACCTTAGAGCCTGCCCACTGGGCGGGCCGCACCCATTGGAGAACCAAATGAAAGCACGAATTACAAAGTCCGTCCTGACCGCATTCAAGGACGCATTCAGCCCTGACCTGTCCAGCCCTAGCGGACTGCGCTGGAACCGCTGGAACGGCACTACAGGCACCCGTAGCCGTGAAGCTGGCGACGTGGCTGGTAGCTGCACAAACTCCGGCACGTACGTCGTCACATTGGAGGGCAGCAAGTACCTGGCTGCGGACGTTCTGCTTGCACTGCACCGCGCCCAGCATCGCACCGCTGTGGTGTCGGTATGAGCCGCGCCCGGAGCAAGATGCCGGAGATCAAGCCTTGGCATGAGGAGTTCATGCTGTCGGACACCTCGCCCAGCGGCCTGCGGCTTCTGGTGAACGGTACACCCAGCGTGCTGGCTGGCTGCCCGAGTGAGCCGACTTGGCCTCATGATAAGAGCATGGCGCGGCACTGCATCTGGCCCCGGAATTACTGCGTGTCGGTGATCGTCGGCTGGGAAGGCGAAGACCTTGGCGGATTCACGACGTGGGATATGCAGCTCGAAACTGTCCCTGCTGGCGTTGTCCGTGAAATCCTGCTGGAACACTACGAGCGAGAGCAGCAGATCCAGTTGCTGGAGCAGCACGTACAGCAGCAGATGGAAGTGGCCTAACGGCTGCTTCCCTTTTTCGGCTCCGGGCTGCGACCTAAAAATATTGTATCCACCCGAGGGGGTCCCTCCACTGAAAGCATCGCCATTGCCCCCATAGGGTGGGTCTGGACGCTCCTTAACGCGCGGGCTCAGGTGCGCGTGCACGTACTGATCCTGCGCGGGCGTGCGGTGTTGATCGCGGGCGTGCGCGGACGCGTGCGCTGAACTGCTGGGCTGATGGGCTGATGTTTTACCCAGTGTCATATAACGTCCGTTAAGTGCTACCGCCTGTCGGTGTCTGTAGCTGGTGTCATAAAACCTGCTTGACGAGTAAATGACACCGCTGTACCGTGACACCACATTAGATGACACCAGCACTGGAGACATAGCATGAGCCGCACATTCCTGTATGCCCGGGTATCGACCACTGACCAGACCACTGCTAACCAAGTGCTGGAAGTGCGCAGCGCTGGGTTCGACGTACAGCCCCAGCGTGTCGTACAAGAGACGATCTCGGGTAGCACTTCTGCTGCTGAGCGTCCGGGGTTCATGAAGCTGCTAGAGCGTATGGAGAGCACAGACGTGCTCATCGTGACTAAGCTCGACCGTCTAGGCCGCAACGCCATGGACGTGCGCAGCACAGTAGAGCGACTGGATGCGATGGGTGTCCGTGTGCACTGCCTCGCCTTGGGCGGTGTAGACCTGACCAGCGCAGCGGGCAAGATGACGATGCAGGTGCTCGCTGCTGTCGCTGAGTTCGAACGTGACCTGCTGATTGAGCGTACACACGCTGGGCTTGAGCGTGCAAAGGCAGAGGGCAAGACTCTAGGCCGACCTGCGGCTACCGGCACCACGTCGGCTGTGCAGGCTCAGAAGGCCGCTGGCGTGAGTCAGTCGCAGGCAGCAACTGCGCTGGGCATCAGCCTTGCCACTGTGAAGCGGCATTGGAACGTCGCAGCCTGATGGCACCAAGGGTCGAGCTTTGGCGTGTTCACTTCAAGGAGTGAGCGCGCCCGATGAAGGCACCACTGTGCACCGTCTGAAACAACGGAAGCGCTGGGCAAGGATTGCCGCTCATCTGGATTCGTTGGGTTTGAAATAACCCCAGTGCACCACTGCCAAGCAATGCTGAGAGATTGGCTCAGGGTAGCAAAAACGAGGGTTTGTTACCCCAGATGTTACCCCGGCAGAAACGACAAGGGCCTGCATCGCTGCAAGCCCTTGTTTTGTATGGTGCCGGCACCAGGAGTCGAACCCGGGACCTACTGATTACAAGTCAGTTGCTCTACCAACTGAGCTATACCGGCGTGTTGGGCGACGATTATAGCGATTGGATTGGTTCTGTAAACCCCTGAATTCAGACTATTTTTGCACATGCTTCGTGTCAGGCTCGGCGCAGTGCTTTCTTGAGTTTATGCAGGGCTTTCCAGGTGCGGCTGTTTTGGATGGCGTGCAGCTGCGCTTCGGCCTGTTCGGCGCGTGCCAGAGCGGCGGCGAGGTGGTGTTCGGCGTCGCTGACGGGGTGGCTGAACTTGTGGCCGCGGCATAACTGGAAGTTGTCCAGGTTGCAGGGCGGGATATCGAAAGCGGGTTTGAGGTTCAGGTGTTCGTCGGCCAGGTAGTAGGTGTTGATGCCGTCGAACAGGATGGCGTGGTAGCCGGCATCGGTGACGAGGGTTTCCCAGGTCTGGTTTCGCTCCCAGGGCGTTTCGATGAGGATGATCCACGGTCGCCATTGGGTGAAGTCCATGCCGCGCAGGACGGTTTCTTCGTGGCCTTCGACGTCTATTTTCAAAAAGTGGATTGGCCGGCCATGTGCGTGTTCTTCGCAAATGGACGACAGCGTGCGGGATTTCACGGTGTGGGTTCGAACGTCCATGCCGGCGTCTTTGTGCAGTTGCGCCATGGCCGGTTCCAGGGTCGACAGGCCGGTGCCGGCGATGCCGTAGAAGGTCAGGTCTTGCGCGTTTTCACCGGCGACGCATTGCAGGTTGATGTCTTTGGGGCGCTGTTCGCAAAGCGCTTCGTAGTAATTGGGCATTGGCTCGACATTGATGCCGGTCCAGCCATTGTCGTAGAAGGCTTTGGTCACGGAGTCATGGGCAGGGTCATTGGCGCCGATGTCATGTAGAAGCCGTTCTCTATGTTTCTGAGCGCGCGCCACAGGCGAATGTCTTCGAAATTCTGTGCGTAGGAAATAAACGTCACTGTCGCCTCCTGCCAGTTGGTTTTCTTGTTTTTTGGCTGCGATGTCGGCGCCTGGTTGCTTGTATAGCAAGGGGAGCGGGTAGGCGCAATTTCCTGTTGATGAGGTCCTGTTTTCGGCGGTTATGTCCTTTTCACCAATTGCTTATGCACAACTGGCTTGTCCCGCGCCGGTGCTCATTACTGTTTCTGTGGACCCGTTCTCATTTGATCGCAAATGACTGTTTTACGGGTTTTTTATTCATGTGTACGAAAATTGTACAGTGGTGTTTCAACCCCGAAACAGCCGTATATATTGGATCCACGAATATTCCATCAACAGAGTTATCCACAGGCTGCACAGGTTAAGAGCGTTCACCAAGCAACAGGAAGTTACGCGGTGTGAGGGCGCTTTCGCAGAAGGTTCCGAGCCTGACGGAGTAGCCTTGCTCGAAAAGGAAAAGTGCCCGGTCGAGCACCAGCCAAAGCTCCAGTGGCCGTCGGAAAAGTCCGCGCAACAGCTCCAGGTTGCGCACGTGAGAGAGGCGCTGCCATCCGGTGGCCTCCAAAGCGGACCAGTCCTGATCGCCGATTGTGGATAACTCCTTTAAGGCGGCCAAATGATGGCAGTACTCAGGGAAGGATTTATCCAGCCATGCAGCAGGCAGCGAGGGAGTGGGCAGGTATTCATCAATGCCGCGCAGTTGCCGTTGCAGCAGGTCGAAGGCCAGACGGCGGGCCATGGATGTGTCGCGCTGGCGGCGCACGCGCGCGCCAGCGGTAACGGTTTCGCTGGCGGGCAGTGACAGGTCGTCGAGGGAGAGCCGCAGGCTGGATTGGCTGGCCGCCGAGGACATTGCCTTGTAAGTCGGAAGGTTGATCCGGTTATAGCAGCACGGTGCAACGGCCAATTGTTTGCAGCCCATCGCGCTGGCGAGCTGGATCAGTCGGACGTGCAGATCGCCGCAGGCGTGTAGCGCAACGGGTGTGTGGGACCGATCAAGTAGAGACGCGGTATCAGGGTCGAGTACATCGCGTTCAACGTGCAGCGCATGCAGTTGATGACGCTGGCTGAGTGCCTGGCCGCTGATGACCAGTGCCGGGTCGTATTCCAGGCAGGTGAGTTGTTGCCCGGCTTGCAGCAGGCGTCGTCCCAGATGCCCTTTGCCTGAGCACCAGTCCAGCCAATGTGTGGGCGTTTGCGCGAACGTTAATCGACTGGCGAACGCCTCGATTTGCTGCCATTTACGCCCCGGTACATCGACGTTCAGCCGATGCCCGGCCTCTGCCAATGCTCGAGCCGGCAATTCGGCCACGGCGCTCAGTTCCAGTGACTTCGCGGCTAACGAGGCGAACGGTTCGGGGGCATCGAGAAGAGCAGGGTGGTTGTGTGCGTGTTCCGCTTCGTCCAGGGATCGCTCGCGTAGCCAATGCGCGAGTTCCGGGTAGGACGTTTCCCAAGGAAGCTCAAGATGGGTAAACGGTCGGGGCTTCCATAGCGCTTGATGCTCGATCAGAAAAGCATCCAGCGCCGTGAAGCGGGCGAGTAGGTCCTCGCCCGTCAGCACTTCGCGATCAGCGCCCTTGGCAGGCATCGACGCGCAGCCAGCGCTCCAGCAGCTTGAAGCCGCGAACCAGCACGTAAGCCATCAGCAGATAGAACATGCCTGCGGCCAAGAAGATCTCCACCGGCAAGTACGTCCGGGCAATGATGGTGCGCGCCATGCCGGTCAGTTCCAGCAGGGTCACGGTGCTGGCCAGGGCGCTGGCCTTGAGCATCAGGATCACTTCGTTGCTGTAGGCCGGCAGGCCGATACGCGCCGCACGGGGCAGGATGATGTAGAACATCGCTTTGGCGCGGGACATGCCCAGCGCCCGGGCGGCTTCGATCTCACCCTTTGGAATCGCCTGGATCGAGCCGCGCAGGATCTCGGCGATGTACGCCGCCGTGTGCAGGGTCATGGTGGCGGTGGCGCACCAGAATGGATCGCGCAGGTACGGCCACATCGAGCTGTTGCGTACGGCATCGAACTGCGCCAGCCCGTAGTAGACCAGGAACAGTTGAACCAGCAACGGCGTGCCGCGGAAAAAGAAGATGTAGGCGTAGGGAAATGCGCGCACGTACCAGTGGCGCGACGAGCGCGCGATGCCCAGCGGAATCGCCAGCAACAAACCGGCAATGACGGCAATGGCGACCAGTTCCAGGGTCAGGGTGGCGCCTTGGGCCAGCTTCGGCAGCCACTTGATGATGACTTCCCAGTTCATTGGGTGCTCCTTGCGAAGCCGCGACTGGCGCGTCGTTCCATAAAGTGCATGCCGGTCATGGCGAGAATCGTCAGGCCCAGATACATGAACGCAGCCACCATATAGAAGGTGAAGGGTTGCTTGGACACGGTCACGCCGATTTGCGCGTGACGCATGATTTCTTCCAGGCCGATGACGGAGACCAGTGCGGTGTCTTTCATCAGGATCATGAACAGGTTGCCAAGGCCCGGCAGGGCGATGCGCCACATCTGCGGCATGATCAGCTTGGTGAAGATGCGCCATTTTGACAGGCCCAGGGCTACGCCAGCTTCGCGGTGACCTTTGGGGATTGCGAGGATCGCGCCGCGAAATACTTCCGTGGCGTAAGCGCCGAAGCACAGCCCAAGGGCAATCACACCGGCGGCGAATGCGTTGAGTTCAAGGTCGGGATTGCCGAAGAACTCGCCCAGAGCGCGCATCAGGTTGACCGTACCGAAGTAGATCAACAGCACCCAGAGCAATTCCGGGATGCCGCGCACCAGGGTCGAATAAGTACCGCCAAGCCATTGCAACGGCTTGTACGGGGAAGTCTTGGCCAAGGCGCCGAGCAGACCGAGTACCAGCCCCAGGCACAGGGCCGAGAGTGCCAGTTTCACAGTCATCAGCGCGCCAGCGGCGAGCGCCGGGCCGAATCCGTAGAGGTCGATAATCATGGATTTCTTTTCAAATCGCGGCAGGCAAGGCCGGGGACCGGCGCCGTCAGAGGGCGGCGTCGGTCCGGCAGGTCAGGATCAATAGATGCTGAACGGGAAGTACTTGTCGTTGATCTTCTTGTAGGTGCCGTCAGCCACGATTTCTTTTAGTGCGACGTTCAGTCTCTCGCGAATCGGATCGTTTTTACGCACTGCGATTCCGATCTTGTCGCTTTCTTCCACCGGGTCGCCTTTGAACTCGTAACTGCGGCCGGCGTCGCTTTTCAGCCATTCGTAGTTGACGTATTTGTCAGCCAGGATGCCGTCCAGACGACCGGAGGTCAGGTCCAGGTAAGCGTTTTCCTGAGTGTCGTAGAGTTTGACTTCGACGCCTTCCATGTTGTCTTCCATCCAGGTGCCGGCGAGGGTCGCACGTTGTGCGCCGATCACTTTGCCTTGCAGGGAAGCCTTGTCGGTTTTGAACTCTTTGTCTTTAGGTGCGATGAACTGCAGCTTGTTGGAGTAGTACGGGTCGGTGAAGTCGACGGCTTGCTTGCGTTCGTCGGTGATCGACATCGAGGAGATCAGGAAGTCGAACTTCTTGGCGTTCAGGGCCGGGATGATGCCGTCCCAATCGGACGTGACCACGGTGCAATCGACTTTCATCTTGGCGCACAGGGCGTCGCCGATTTCCTTGTCGAAGCCGACCACGTTGCCGCTGGCATCTTTGTTGTTGAACGGCGGGTAGGCCGCTTCGATGCCCATCTTCAGGGTTTCGGCCATGGCACCGGCGCTGAACGCCAGGGTGACGGCGGCAGCCAGGAAGACCTTTTTGTAGTTCTGCATGCGGGTAGCTCCGTTAGCGGTTGCTGGACATGAATTGTTTGCAGCGCGCCGAAAGCGGGTTTTCGAACACCTGCTGTGGCGATCCTTGCTCTTCTACCAGGCCTTGGTGAAGGAACACCACTTCGCTGGACACCTGACGGGCGAAGCCCATTTCGTGGGTAACCAGCAACATGGTGCGGCCTTCCTCGGCCAATGCGCGGATGACATTAAGTACTTCCTGGACCATTTCCGGGTCAAGGGCGGAGGTGGGTTCGTCGAACAGAATCACCTTGGGTTGCATCGCCAGCGTGCGGGCAATTGCCGCGCGCTGCTGCTGTCCGCCGGACAGTTCTGCCGGGTAGGCGTGGCGCTTTTCGGCGATGCCGACCTTGGCCAGCAGGGCTTCGGCGACTTCGATGGCCTCGGCTTTACTTTGGCCGAGCACGCGGCGCGGGGCTTCGATGATGTTGTCGAGCACGCTCATGTGCGGCCAGAGATTAAAGTTTTGAAACACAAAACCAATCTCGCTGCGCAGGCGGTTGATCTGTTTGCCATCAGCGGCAACCAGTTCGCCGTTCTTGGCGGCTTTGAGCTTGAGTTCTTCGCCGGCCACCAGGATCTGTCCCTGATGCGGGTTTTCCAGCAGATTGATGCAACGCAGGAACGTGGACTTGCCGGAACCGGAGGAACCGAGGATCGAGATCACATCGCCGTCGCGGGCGGTCAGCGAGATACCTTTGAGCACCTCCAGCGAACCGTAGCGTTTGTGCAAGTTGCGGATTTCAAGCGCGGGCGCGGCCTCAGCCATGTGCGTTCCTCATAGTGTGTTGCTCCTGCTGTTGGCGGCCTTCCTGGCGAGGCGGCCAAGCTAGCATAGCGTCTGAATGGCAGCCAACAGCGCTACGGGCGGTAAACGGATGTCGTGTGGCAGGTTGTCGCATCGGTACAGCAGACTGTCGCGCTGCTATCAACCGAACAGCCGTTTGAACACGGCCTGTCGATAAAAAACGCGGTAGCTGTCCCAAAAAAGGGCGCGATGTTGCCAGCTTTGGCGGGGTGTTGGAAGCGTTGATCGGACAAACGTTCCTGATCTGCACTTTTATCGTGCGCCCAGCATTTTTTTAGTGTGTTTCTGGTGCGCCGATTCGTTTCTAAAGTGAGTCGGTGGGTAACGTTCTGGCGAATTGCCATTAATCTCAATAACTTGCGATGACTGTCCGGTCACTCCACAGGGCCCGTGGTTGAAGACTTTGTTACATTTTGGCGCAATTATTGCGTGCAGAATACGGAACGCCCTGTTGGTTTCTTTTTACGAGAAAGGAATGCCACGGCGGGGTGGACGTAATCGCTTCTCCTTACAAAGGTAGTTTCAATGAGCAGTACCCCAAGCTCCAATGGCCTCGAACAGGGGCTCAAACCGCGTCATGTGACCATGCTGTCGATCGCCGGGGTTATCGGCGCCGGGCTGTTCGTCGGTTCCGGCCACGCCATTGCTGCCGCCGGCCCTGCCGTGCTTCTGGCCTACGCCGCCGCCGGTACCCTGGTGGTGCTGGTGATGCGCATGCTCGGTGAGATGGCTGTTGCTTCGCCAGACACGGGCTCCTTCTCCACCTATGCCGATCGCGCGATCGGTCACTGGGCCGGTTTCACTATCGGCTGGCTGTATTGGTGGTTCTGGGTGTTGGTGATTCCGCTGGAAGCGAACGCTGCCGCGACCATCCTGCATGCCTGGTTCCCGAATGTGGCGATCTGGGCGTTTACGCTGGTCATCACCCTGCTGCTGACAGTGACTAACCTGTTCAGCGTAAAAAATTACGGTGAGTTCGAATTCTGGTTCGCCCTGATCAAAGTCATCGCGATCATCGGTTTTATCGCGCTTGGTGTTGCGGCGATTTTTGGCTTTTTGCCGAATAGCCAGGTCAGCGGCGTTTCACATCTGTTCGACACCCAGGGTTTCCTGCCGAATGGCATGGGCGCGGTGTTGGGCGCGATTCTGACAACGATGTTCTCCTTCATGGGTACCGAGATCGTGACCATTGCGGCTGCGGAATCGAAGAACCCAGGTCAACAGATTTCCAAGGCCACCAATTCGGTGATCTGGCGGATCGGTTTGTTCTATCTCGTGTCGATCTTCATCGTCGTGGCCCTGGTGCCTTGGAATGACCCGGTGCTGGCAGCGGTAGGTTCGTACCAGACAGTGCTTGAGCGCATGGGCATCCCGAATGCCAAGCTGATCGTCGACATCGTGGTTCTGGTTGCGGTAACCAGCTGCCTGAATTCGGCGCTGTACACCGCCTCGCGCATGATGTTCTCGTTGGGTAAACGTGGTGATGCACCGGCCATTTCCCAGCGCACCAACAAAAGTGGCACGCCGTATTGGGCCGTTATCCTGTCCACGGCAGCGGCTTTCCTGGCGGTGTTCGCCAACTACGTGGCCCCGGCTGCCGTGTTCGAATTCCTGCTGGCCAGCTCCGGCGCCATCGCACTGCTGGTTTACCTGGTGATCGCCTTTTCGCAACTGCGCATGCGCAAGCAGCGTATGGCTCGCGGTGAGAAAATTGCCTTCAGCATGTGGCTGTTTCCGGGCCTGACTTACGCGGTGATCATCTTCATCGTGGTGGCCCTGACCATCATGCTGTTCCAGGAAGCGCATCGCGTGGAGATTCTCGCCACCGGTTTCCTGAGCCTGTTGGTGGTAGCGGCCGGTTTGTTTGTGTCTCGCCGTCGCAAGCTGCAGAAGCTTGGTGCAGTGGTGTTGACCTGATTCGCGCCGCGTAACCTAAAACGGCCGCTGTCAGTGATGACGAGCGGCCGTTTTTGTTTGTGGCTGTTGTAAGAGCTGATCAGGGATGAACCCAATCCTCTACGCGTAGCCCTGGCACCCTTTCGAATTCCCGCAGATTGTTAGTGACGACAATGAACCCGCGTGAACGCGCATGGCCGGCAATCATGTGGTCGTAAGGCCCGATAGGTGTTCCAGCCTTCGCTAGCTCTGAGCGGATCATTCCAGTATGTGCAGCAGCCTCATTGTCGAAAGGCAAAATCTCAAGGCGAGCGGCCAAACCCTCAACTACCGCGAGGTTTTTTTCGGGAGCTGCTGATTTTTCGGCACCGTAGATCAATTCCATCAGCGTGACCGCACTGATACACAGCTGCCCATTATGGCGATTGAAGGCTTCTCTAACGATCTGGGGCTTGTTCTTGATGGTGAAGATGCAAATGTTGGTATCAAGCATGTATTTGATCATCAGAACGACTCGCGCTCCTGGTCGGTGGGTTCGTCGCGATCAGTCATAAAGTCTGCACTGGTGTTATCTCCGTCGAACCAGCTGTCCCAGGTCTCGTCGGCAGGGGTAATGATTCGAGCCCGGCCGATGGCGACTACGTTGACTCGTTTTACGTCGCTGGGCATCGCAACGGCTTTGGGAAGACGAACAGCCTGGCTTCGATTGCTCATGAAGAGCGTTGTTTGTTCCATTCCGGCCTCCTTGGATCTGCGGGTATATAGAGCCCAAGAATAGTTTTCTATTGGGATATGTCAACGGGATATACGTCACCGCTGACAGGAGGTAACTGGTTTAATTGCCTCTCACAAAAACGGCCGCTGTCAGTGATGACGAGCGGCCGTTTTTGATTTTTGAAAAGGGTGAATTACTCGCCCTTTTCTTCCTCTGCATCCAGCGACTTGCGATAGCTGTCCAGTGCTGTGCCGAAGTCTGTGATGAACTGCGGGTCCGTCAGCCAGGCCTGGGCGGCATCGTGGTCCATGCCGTCAGCCCACATGCGATAGTCGATCAGCATGTCGGCGGCCAGGTGGGTGGCAGCCATGGCTTCGTTGTCGGCGTTTTCCATGTCGAGCAGGTCGGGATGGTCGGTGATGATGCCGGCGAGGTCGGTCAGCAGGGCCAGCAGCATATCGTTGCGGCTGACGGCTTCTGCGTCGCGCATTTTGCTGAACATGGCCAGGGTGT
The DNA here is from genome assembly GCF_015351605.1 of Pseudomonas sp. p50(2008). Lineage (NCBI taxonomy): Bacteria > Pseudomonadati > Pseudomonadota > Gammaproteobacteria > Pseudomonadales > Pseudomonadaceae > Pseudomonas > Pseudomonas sp. p50(2008). The sequence continues at coordinate 495,240 of NZ_JACMYF010000004.1, read as the reverse complement.
ATTCCGGGATCGGCTCGCCCGGTTCGTCCAGGTCATTGTCCAGGTCGTCGTCCAGCGCGGCGGGTTTTCGTCCGTGGATATTGATTTGCTTGGCTTTGATCTTGGCGCGCTTGGCGCGTTTTTGTTGCTTGTTCAGGGAGGCCATGGGAACTCAGTTCGGTGTCTGTGGGTTTTGGGCCGCGATGGCTTCGGATGCCGCCACGTAGTCAATCTGGAAATCCGGGGATTCGATCCACGCCAAGGCACCGGCTTCGTCCACTTCGGTGGACCATTGGCGATACTCGATCAGCGCGGCGATGATGAAGTCTGTCGCGGTTTCTTCGCCTTCCTGCTCCAGCACCAGCGCGAGCAACGGGTGTTCCAGGAACACGGTGCACATGGCTTGCTGGCTGATCTTCTGGGCGTCGATCATTTCTTTGAACAGTTCGGTCAGGTCTACCGATTCGAAGTCGATTCTATCGTCATTCGGATCCAGTTCGACCGGCGCGACCGCCCGTTGGGTGCGGTTCTGCTTGGCCTTGGCTTTGGCGCGGGTGGCGCGTTTTTGCTGCTTGTTGGCGGAGGCCATGGGCGTCGTTCCGTATTTCGTTGAAGGGGCGCATTGGTCAGTGGCGGGGCACTAGCCGTCCCGGAGTGTCAGCGGCCAGTTCGCCGATTTGCAGCCAGGACAATGCAATGGGCCATAGTGTGGCTTGGTATGCGCTGCGAAAAAAGGCGAAATGTCCGACTTCTGTCTGGCCGATGTCTTCGGGGGCGATTCGCAGGTGGGTGTTTGTGCTTTGGGTGAAGTAGCCCAGCAGTCGTTCGATAGCCGGGATCGTGCCATAGGGATCGTCGGTGATGCTGATGGCCAGTGTTTTTGCAGTGACGCGGCCAAAGGCCCTTACGTGGCTGTCCTGACCGCTGGGGCGCTTCTCGTAACGAGCAGTGGGCGTGCTCCAGTCGCGGACGACGCCGGCCGGCGTGTCTTCCAGCCAGCCAAGCCGTTTTCCGGGGAAATAACCGCACAGCATTGTCACTAACGGCATGACCAGATGCCACTTGCCGAACATTCGCCAGCGATGAGCGGGCGCGTAGTCGCGCCAGTAGGCGAATTGCGCGCCGACGGTCACCATGCGTCGAATGAGATGGCCAGACGCTCCCAGGCCCGCTGCACAGCCTCCAAAGCTGTGGGCGACGACGTCGATGGGCTGGCCGGGGAATTCGCGCTGAGCGCGCTTGAGCATCGCCTCAAAGTCCAGGGCGCCCCAGTCGGACCATGAGGCCTTCAGTCCTTTCAGTGACTCGGGTCGTGATTCACCGATGCCGCGGTAATCGAAGGTCATGACGTCGAAGCCATGGGCGCAGAGGTAGTCGGCGAAGCGCGAGTAATGGCGGCAGCGGACGGAAGTGGCGGCATTGATGATGACGACAGGGCGCATCGCGTCAGGAATAGCATGCCGCCAGATGAATCCGCCGAGGATATAGCCGTCTGCGGCGGCCTCCTTGAACGGCTGGGCCGCCGTCGGGGGCCGCTCGATTTGGGTGGAGGCCGGGGGCATGTCCTGCTGCAGATTCATCGGTATCGGACCTTGGCGAGAAGCAACCAACGATAGTCTTCGCGCAGCGGATGGACAATCCGTCAGCTATTCGGTGGTTGAATATGAAGCAACCGCTCCTCAAGCAACGCGCGCTCGCGGTCCAGTTCGGCTCGAAGTTCTTCTTCGCTTGGCAACACCAGTCTGTATTTGCTGGCGAACAGTTGCTCGTTGCCTTCCAGAACCGAATAACGCACCACAGACTCGTCTTTTTGCGCGCAAAGGATGATGCCGACAGTCGGGCCATCCTCCGGGCCGCATCTGAGGTCATCGTACATGCGTACATACATGTCCATCTGCCCGACGTCCTGGTGTGTCAGTTCTCCGCGTTTCAAATCAAAGATGACAAAGCATTTAAGCAAGTAGTTGTAGAACACCAGATCGATATAGAAATCTTTGCTGTCGGTGCTGATACGTTGTTGGCGAGCGATGAAGGCAAAGCCTTTTCCGAGCTCCAGCAGAAACGATTGCAGTTGGTTGATCAACGCTTGCTCGAGCTCGCTTTCCATCACCAGGCCTGCATCAGGCAGGCCGAGGAGCTCCAATACAACTGGATCCCTGATGAAGTCTCGAGGGCTGGCGTTCAACTGCTGGATGTTCGAGGCGGCTTCCTGCATGACGGCAGGGCGATCCCTGCTCGCCAACAAGCGTTCGTAGTAGAGCGTATTGATCTGGCGTTCCAATGCTCGCGATGACCAGTTTTGTACGGCGGACTCTTTCATGTACCAGTGTCGGGCGGGTTCACTGTCGACCCTCAGGAGTCTGCGGTAGTGCGTCCAGCTCAATTCGGAACGCACTGCGTTCCAAATTGGAAAGGTCTGATAGAAGTCCCGCATGTATCTCAGATTACGCTCATCGAATCCTTTCCCGAACTCTGCCGTCAGCACCTTTGCAAGCGATGCCAGTAGATGTTTGCCATAGGCGGCTCGTTGAGCGCCGCCTTGCTCGAACTCGACAATATGCCGCCCGATCTGCCAGCAGGTCTGTACCTGAACCGTGTCAACCGTTCGCAGGACCTTCTGGCGTGCCTCCCGAATCACTTCGCCGAGATTGCTCAGGAGGGAGGTTACATTTGGGTCTTGAATCATGTCCTGACGGGGCGCTTTCATGGATTCTTCCGAGGCTGATGAGCGGGCGTAAAAGAATCGCAGGGCAGGAGCAGAGATCGATGCCGGGCGCGGCTGGTAAATGTGAACGAAGGGACTGAGGGGGTTGCAGGATCGATCCGACGACTTGGCACAGTTTCGGAATTCGACTTGTAGTCCAATTCGCAGTGAGCCCAAGCACTAATCAATCTGGAACCTGAACGTTTAGCGACAAATCTAACAAGGGTAATGATTGAGCTCTACGGAGCTCGGGAGTTGCCATCATGAAACACGGATACTCATTGATTCTTGTGCTCGTCTGCCTATCGATGTTCCCGGTGGCGCTGCAGGCTGCCAGTCTGGAACCTGTCGACAGCTCAGGTGTGCAAGTTCAGCGGCAGGACCAGAATGGCGTTGCCTATCTGTCTGGCGGTATTGGCGAGGACGAGGCTAAGGCGATCCAGCAAGCCACTGGCTACAACCTGCACATGACATTTTCTATCGGCGTGGAGAACAAGTACGTCCCGGACGTTGATGTGGTTATTCATAACGCTCAGGCGCAAACCGTGTTGACCCTGACGCAGGCCGGTCCGCTGGTTTATGTCCAGCTGCCACCTGGCAAGTACACGGTGGCCGCGACGAGAAATGGTGAAGAGCGGCGTGACACCACAGATGTTGGCAGCGGTGCTGCACGCAATCTGGTTTTTCACTGGAATGGCGGTGAGTAGGGAGCGGCAATCATAACGACGCCAGGGAATCGATGATTGCAATGCGCAGAGGGTTGGTTTCCATGCTCAACAGCTTAATGGCCAAGGCGCAACAGACCACGATCAGCATGGGTTTAATCAATCGTGGCCCAACATGTACGGCCGCTCGTGCACCCAGCTGAGCACCGATGAACGCCGCCAACGCCATGGCTATAGCAATCGGCCAGACAATCACGCCTTTGGTGATGAAAACAGACAGAGAGCCCAGATTGCACGAGGCGTTGGCGAGTTTGGTAAAGCTCATGGCTCGCATCATGCCCAAGCCGCAGAGCAGGACAAATCCGACGATGAAGAACGAGCCGACCCCGGGGCCGAATATACCGTCGTAAAAACCCAGGATCGGCGCGACGGTAAACGAAAACAGCAGAATGCCTATTCTCTTGCGTCGATCCTGATTGGCCAGCTTGGGAGAGAACGCAAAATACATGGCCACCAGAATCAGCATGATCGGCACGCACACTTCCAGATAGTGCTTATCAATGTAACTGACCAGCAGCGCACCGCCAGCACCGCCCAAAAATCCGCAAATAACCAGATAACGGCCTTCGCGCCATTCGATCATTCCTTTACGAGCAAAGGTTGCAGTTGCTGAAACAGTTGCCGAGGCGGCCTGAAATTTGTTCGTTGCGATCGCGCTGATCGGGTCCAGACCGGCCAGAACCAATGCGGGCAACGTAATCAGGCCGCCGCCACCTGCTATCGCGTCGAAAAAACCTGCGCAAAATGCGACGAGCGCCAATATGCCAATGACATCCCAAGACATTCGATTCCCTCTATGTAGTTATTGGCCCAGTGCTCACGCGACGGGTCGTTCAAGCGGATGAATAAATCAGCCCTGCAAGAGCAACGGGTCCTCTGACAGAACGATTGGGGAAGAAAATTTTGAAAGACCGAAGAGGCGTACCAGGACTCGTCGGTTGTCTCTGATGACATCGCGGCAGTGCAGGGTCCGGGTGTTATTGATGACCATGGCGGATTCCTGGGCCAGTGTGTATTCGCAGGGAGCTGCTTCGCTCACGCCTTAGCAGAGGGCGCTGTAAGCCGCTTTTACAAAAGGCGAGGCGGTGTCATTGACCGAAAAGCGGTAGGCGTTAAAGCGCGCTGCGAAGCCAGCCTTGTCGTCGAACTCCAAAATCGAAACGTTGTGACCGTCCTCCCCTTTGCCACTGACAAAGGAGTCGCTACGAGTGAAATGGAAGTTGCCGGAGGTCAGTGCAAGGCAGTGGGTGAAGCCGATTTTTTCGAGTATGGAAGTCAGTGGAATGACCCGCGTAGGTTCCTCGGCAGGATTCCACAAGGCTGAGAGTATGAGTGAGGACGGGGAGGGCGAATGTCCGTCTTTTGCATTCACGGCGCACCAGTAAGGTGCCTCGGTATGAGGGCCCAGGGCGAGGCCGGAACGCGAACTCAGCTCTTTGACGTCTGGCTCGGCGCTGATTTTTACGATTCCGCCGCCCTTGAAGTTGGCCACCAATCGAACCAGCTGTCCTTCATTGTCCATGTCGTAGGCGAAGGCGCTGTTATCGACCAGTTTCAACAAGATCTGTTTACGGGCAGCCATGCAAAGGACGTCGTGATTATTCTTCAGGCATGTCAGGTCCGGCAGTTCATTTGGAGGGCTGACAGAAGTGATTTTTTGCAGACCTTCAAAGATCAGAACGCACACCAGTCCATCGGAGTAGGCGTCCAGCAGTTCGCATTGATCCTTGGAAAACGAACGCTTTAATTCAGTGGCCGCCAGTGCCGCTTTGAATCGGGCTCCTTGAGCCTGCGGCCCGCCGAGGGCGGCCAGTTCCTCGGCGCAGCTGTGAAGCGCTGTTGATTGCTGCCTATCAAAATTGAACGTTCTGATTTCTTGTTCGGTAAAAAATCCAGCGGCTTCGACGTCTGGACTGATGGCGTCAGTCATTGTTTACATCCCTGTCGTGTATCTGCTCCCGGTTATGCGGAAGCTCCTTTCCCGATTCTGCCCAATCCGCAAATCAGTGTATGTCGTCCCTTTCCGGTAAAGCAGACGGAGCGCTCCTACAGATCCGTGACGGAGGCTATGTCTGGTTTAACGCCTCGATGGAGGCTGAAACAGCGTCTTGCCAAATCCCAGGCATAAAAAAACCCTGAATCTTGCGATTCAGGGTTTTCGGTATTTGGTGCCAGAGACGGAATCGAACAGTTGGCTGTAGAGCTCGAATTTAAAGGGCTTTAGCAGTTATATTGCGTGAATCTACTCACAAATCTACTCTCTTTTTGAAATGCTGCTCCGAATTGAGGACGCCTGCGGTGGCCGAAATGGGGCTGATTTACTCTGCCAATCCCCGACGAACGGTAAACCCACATTGCCGCAATCATCGAAGGTGCAATGGTGCGGTCACAACGACGCCCTGGATCAATCCCGCCACGCTGAGGCGCTCTTACCACCACCCCGGATCAGGGGAGTGGTTATTCAAGGGATTCTTCTATGGCTGCTCAGTTAGCGATATCTGAAAACTCGTACTCATCATCGACAGTTGAAACTTGCCAGCGGTACCCGCGGATGCGCAGTGTTTCATTTAACCAGTTGAGATCGACAATTGTCCGGTCGTACCAGACCGCCTCTAGATCGCATGGTGTGATCGATTTTTCGATGAAATATCTTTCCTTTAGTCCCATGACTAGTAGCTTGCGTGCCATGTATTGCGGAGTATCTGGAGCATCTCCACCACGTCCAGGCTCATTTTGAGGATGCCCATAGGGTGGTTTTATGTGCGCGCGAGTAGTGAAACCAAAAAGATGAGCCCCGTAGGATTGGCCACCACGTCCACCTCTGCCATCAATTTGGCTTGATTCGCCACCTTGCCCGCCTGCCATGAATACATCGTCCTGCTCGATTAGGACATCGCCACCGGGCTGACCTGGCCCCACGCCTCCGCGTCCACCTTTGCCACCCACTCCCGTGCTCCTGTCACCCTTTACGCGAGCCTTACCTCCCGGGCCGCCATCTCCGATGACCGCTTCGCCGCCGTGGCCTCCGAGGGCGGTGCTATCATCACCTTCGACTTCAGCTTGGCCGCCGGTTCCACCGGTTCCTTGCGTTATTTTTTTCATAGCTTCGGCTCGACATTCTGAGGGCAATATGACTGATAAATTGAAAATCGTACAAGGACTGTCGCTGGCTCAATGGGAGGCATTATTCCGTCCGGGGATACAAGAATTTGCAGCTTCGACATTCATGTTTTCGGGAGAAACGAATGAGCAAGTTCGAATCGGCTTTGGGAATAGTGGTCCTTACACCGGTGAAGGTGAGCGCTCTCCGGTTTTCACTCATGCTGTGACTCTTTCGCCAAGCGTTGCCGCGGAACTCGCTCGAGTGCTTCTCGAACATTTTGCTAAGCCAACGGATGATCCGAGCAAGCCAACTGCAATGATCTAGCCCGCGCCGCCATGGCCACCCTTTGCAACCGATCTTGTCCCTCGGACGGTTGCATTTCCCCCGGCGCCACCAGTACCCCCATTCGCAGCACCTCCGTCCCCGCCTAATGCTTCGTTGTCATCACCAATGCTTGTCGCAGTTCCTCCCTGACCCCCGCGCCCTTGTACAGCTTTGGTTTTGATCACCCGGTATGCGAGCACACCTGAAACAACAAAGATTATTGCCGCCAATATCAACGCGAGAGTCGGGGAGATCCAAGTAACCAAAGCCGGTAGGCCAAACGCGGCAAGCGGTGTCGCGATAAGCAGTAAAACCGGAACATAGAATTCTGCATATGGATGGTTTGCCATCAGTTTTCCCTAACGTGGACGTCTGAGAACAGTCGGGCAATGTGAATGCTGACTGGACCTTGAGTGGTTTAGCATTTTTTCGATTACAGAGAAATTGTAGCTGAGCATCCGGAGTGGCAACTCGGGGACACGCACCATTGGCCTGACCTCCCATTTTGGTAGGGCAGGTGCCGCGATGATCAGAGTTGGTCAGAAAGCGATCAGCTATGGGAGTCACCTATGGTTAAGCGGCCGCTTAGATGAACTCAGCAATATTGGCCACTCGGCTGCTCAGCATTCGTTTCCGCAGAAAACCTTTTGCCTCGGGCGATAGCTCACTCCAATCGAGCAGTTCTATGTTGGCGGTTGTATAGCAACCCTTGGCTTTCATCGCGTCGTAGTTTTCTCGCTTAGTCACGATGTGAACCTTCTCCATGAGGTATATCGCGTCGATGAACTCCTGACAGTTTTCCCCTTTCATCATGTGGCGCGCGACTAATTTGGTCAGTTCGTGCTGAAGCCTGTGAAAATGCTCTAACACAAGCTCGCCTTCCAGGTTGGCCAGCGCGGCACGCGAGACCTTGCCAGTGAACATACAAATCCGGCGTTTCAGCCCAGGCCCGATAATGTGCGTATAGATTCCCCGGACGGCGGTCGAGTTGAAGACCCCGTTTTTAGATGCGTACATCATTACGTCGTAGCATTTGGTGAGCGTATCGTTGAGGGACAGTTGTGATGCCATGGCTTTGCTGTTGTCACGAGCAACTGCTTTCATTTGAGTTTTAGTGCCTTGTCTTGATGGCGGTGTAGAGGCCTACCTGACAGATGCCAGAAATATACCTAGTACCTACAAACGCATTTCCCTGATGACTCGCCGCGGATCAGAACCTCGAGCGAGAGCGCGCCGGGCGTCCTTGGTCAGCTGGTCGAGCGCTTGCTCCTCGAATGCCGCTGCCATTGCGCTGGCCTTCCTGATAATCAGCAGCGCCAGCTCCGGCGGAAACACCACCTTGTTGGCGGGCAGGTAGTCACAGTTGATCGCGGACACGGCTCAGTCCTTGGTGTGCGGCTGAAGCTGGTGCTGTTTGGTAGCGCCAGCTATGACCGGCAGATGTTACCTGTTCCGGCCTGCTGTCAGGTCGTCAGGCGCCCCAGTTAATACTTGATGAGTATCAAGCGCCAGCGCGCAGCTATCACCCTGGAGGCGGCGCGGTGCTTGGGCTTCGGACGATTCTGACGGTATCTGTCGACGGAAATCCGTCTAGTGCCTGTCTAGTATTTCTTGGCGCGCTAAGTATTGCATGCCCCGGTATTTCACCACCTTATTCCGCCGGCCTGGTGCTGTCGATTGATCAAGCATTTACCTTGACGACGCCCTCCAGGATTTTTGACGTGGGTGCTGCTGGCCAAGCTACTCGAATGCTCCCAAAGCCTTATTCCGCCTGGCTTACAGCGCGCCGGTCGGTAGTGTCGTCGTGGGAATCCGTCTTAACCTGTCAAAAATTCCGTCAAGGCTGGTCAAGGTTCTAGCCATTTTGGACGGGGGTGCGCTGCTCTGATCCGGCCCAGCCGCCTGCACGCCAGGTGGGTCGCTGCTTTCCGGGTGCTCGATCTACCGGGGAGGGTCACAATCCGTCCAGAGCCTGTCCAGAATTCGTCTGGGGTTTGTCAGGGGTATGAGACGGTAAAGTCGGCTTCTTTGACGGCCCCCGCACGGGATAATCCTCTGACGCCCACCCGGCGCCGGTTTCGTCTCATGCCTGTCTCACATTCCGTCAAAGTGTGGTCAAAGAGGCAGAGTAGTGTGGACCGTTCCCTCTGATCATTTACCTCAAGTCTTGTGCATTTTTCGAAACAACATCTCTCCATGGCCCAGGGTGTCGCTTCTGGAGCTCGGTGGCGATGCCGTATTCAGTGAAGTGAGCGAAGTAAGCGAGATCGGTGAGCACCAGACTGACTCTGATATCAGAGGCATCTGAATAGCCGCGTTTCTCAAGTTCGGGAAGCAGTTTTGGCATCAGATCAGGAATCAGGCGCTCCAGGCATTCGAGAAAATCATGTTCTTTGTCCATTTCAGTGATCGCGAAAATACTGTGCCCAGAGAACATGTACCCCCCGCCAACAGGGGCATATGTCGTGCCATCTTTAACTTGAACGAATGAGTTGTAGCGTTTTTCGCGCAGTGCTTTGCGCTGCTCTGATGTCAATTTTTCTACCGGTTGCATTCCTTGGAGAGCCCAACATGCAATCGACTCAGGCCAATTCCTGTGTATTGCCTCCACAATCTCAGCGTCCGTCCAATCATCATGGGTGTAAACGCTGATCGCGTAAAAACTGTCTCCGGTTACTCGAGCGAATAGGAGTGGTCCTGTTCGGTTTGTGTACCGGCCCTTCAACTTCGTGCCGAGATGTAAGTGGTACACCCCCCAATCGCTTAGCATCAGGTCCGTTTTACCGACATCATCAATGAACTTGCTCAAATGAGGCGACAGGTCCTGACCTTGAGTGATTTTCTGCTGTAAAGAGTTCCACCCGGCTTGATGCTCAGGAGGGCATGCGAAAATGTCAGCTATGGATATCTGCCTCGGTCGAGCCGGTATGCGTCTCTGCTGAGCATTGAAGTAGTGAACCGGTATGTCCTTATCCAAACCAGACGTGTCCATATCCCATTTATACGTCATTACGCTTTTCAGTAATTCGTGCCAATCGCTTTTGAAGTCCGTTATCAATTTCATCCTTGGAACCCTTCTTGTTTTGGGGCGTGCGCGTTAAGCCGGCATTCTTTTAGCGGGATTCCGCAGAGTCAGAACCTGACAATAATGCGATTGCATGGGGTGTTCCGCAAATGAGCTGGCAAGCCCGTCCTCCGCGACTCCTGGTTTGTTCCGGTATTACCCAGGTTGCCAGTGGAAACCACTGCAAAACCCTGGAAACCACAGTGGAAACCAGCGATTGGCAATCTCAATATTTCTCAACATGTAGGTCGCCCAAGATGGCGCCAGCAAAGCGGTATTGCGAACCGAAAATGCGTCCTGGGCACATCATGGATGCGTACCAACCTCTCTCGTATGAACTAGAGTCTGGCAACATTGAACAAGGAAGAAGCATGGATAAGACGATGGACATAGAATCTCGCATGATCAGTTTCCTGGAAACGCAGGATCATGTGCGACCATTGGATGGCCATGTCGACCAGCCAACGAACGTGAAAATGGCTGATTACCTGTTCTTTCACGGTCGAGCTGTAACTGAGCTGAAGACACTCAAGATTGATCCAAAAGAAAAGATCTTCAGCCAAGCTAAGCCGGCGATGGATTCAGATGACTTTCCGCTTATCTTTGGCGACTACGATCTGGACGCGGCTATCAAGGCGATGCCAGACGGCCAGGCGACCATAAATAGGATTTTCGCAAAGGCCACAACGGTGGTTGAAGGCGTTTGCCGCCAAGCACGAGATCAGATCGAATCGACTAAGAAGCACCTTGGCCTCGACCCAGAGACGCCAGGCATCTTACTCGTGCTGAACGAGGCCATTGAAAGCATCCCGGTCGCTCAGCTAGTGGATCGCTTTAACTTCTGGCTCGAAGGGGGCAGCGAGAAACGATCAGACCGATTTTCACAAATTGATTTCGTTGTGCTCATCCAGACGACTTATCGCGTCAAGGACCGGCAAGACCGAATGGTTCCTGCGTTCATTATTTACAATGAGTGCAACCCCCATCGCCACCATCTAGTAGAAAACGAAATACACGAGTTTATTGAGTCGTGGGCGCAGTCGCAGGGGCACCGCTACACCACCGCACAAAATGTCCAGACCCTAAAGTTCGAGCCTGACCAGCCCCCGGCACCTCCACCGCAAACTAGGCAAGAGCATATTGAGCATCGATACCGGCAAAATCGGTACCTTGAGGGACTGACGGAGGCTGAGTTCATACAGTACGGCTGTAAAGTCATGAGCCAGATGACCTCGATCGCTTTGATTGGTGGCCCCAAACCGTCAGAAGCAACAGCGATGTTGTACTTGGATCAGTTCGCGGAGTTTCTCGAAGAGTGTCGATTGAGGAGTTTCGATCTGAAGAAGGTTACAAGCCGGATGCGGGCACGTCTTTAAACAGCCAGCCAATACGACGGTGCTAGGTTCGCGCGTCGATGGTTGCGAACCATTGGTGCGAACCTCGGATGCGAGCTTGCTGCTGGTACGCATCGGCGGGCGCGTACCGATCGTGCGTACCTGATTGCGTACCATCGGCACACAGCTCGCTCCCACGAATATTCGCGCACTCCAGGTGCGTGAAGACACTCGTGAAGAGTTGCGTTAAATCTTTCTGGGGGAGGGCTTAGCGCATTGACCAGGTGCGCGACGGGCGTGCGCGAAAGACTGCGCGAATACGCGTCGACCCACTACTTGACGCGAACCGTCCATGAGGTTGTTTCGCAAATAGGCGGGGTGCCATTCACTGCTTGGTTCTCCAATCATCTACGATGGTCGTGACGAAGTAGCACCAATCCCCTAAGGAGGTTCTCTGGATGAACGATAAGCACGGCGAATTACTTGATGGCCTCGATTGGTATTGGTCTCGAAAAGTAGAAGCTTATCGAGGTTTTGAATCGTTAAACGCCGCGAGTTTCAGCGGCAACGCCCGCCGATATTATGGTGAGTATTTCTTATATCTTGTCAGCGCAATCGAACTTCTGAGCGATTTTGACAAATCATTCAATGATTGTATCGAAATCGCACTTGATGGATACGGAGGGCAATCGGGTAAGAATAACTTTCAGTACCTTCGGCTCCTACGCCACGCGATGATTCATAGAGGCGCAGACATTACGGGTGCTGGTGTCGAAGTAAATGGCACGATTTGTCCGCTGGCTCCCCCAACGCTTACAGCGATTGGCGGAAAGAGCTTTATACGGTTCTCGCCTTTTTTGACCGTGGTGATTTTTTTCTGTGAGGCCAAGATCGGGCCTGCTATTGAAGATTTTATGGAACGCAAGAGCTTGTGGAATAGAGATCCTGCTATATCGCTTGCAGTGGCATTGGATATGCTGAGAAATATGGAACACGCCTCAGCAGCGACAAAACACCAGATGGAGCAGATGATGAATGACCAGGCAAAATTAGGCGCCTTGTCGTTCAACACGTTTCAAGAGCTTCGAGCCTCATTGAAATCTGGGATGTCTTCAGAAGCTGATTTGCAGGGTCTGCTCAGCGAATCAGTCGCATGGTGGGCGTTTTACCAAAGCAAGCTATAGCGGTACCGGTGGTGCCTCCCTGTATGTATCCATTTCGCAAATCCCAAACCGTGGATACCAGAGTGGAAACCAGCGACTGGCAACCGCTTGCACTGGTAACTTTCCGTGGTAACCAGCGTGGTAAACACTGGCCGGGTTCGCACCAGCTTCGCGTAAGAGGGTGCGAACCAGAAGTGCGAACCTCAGTGCGAACTTGGTGATGGTACGCATCGGCGGGCGCTTACCGATCGTACGTACCTGGCTGCGTACCATCGGCACACAGCTCTCTGCCACGGAACGTTCGCGCACTCCAGGTGCGTGAAGACACTGCGTGAAACCTTGCTGGGCGATGGCTTCGCGCATTGACCAGGTGCGCGACGGACGTGCGCGAAACACTGTGCGAAAACATGCCGGTAGACAGTTGGAGCGGGCCTTCCGTGGGTTTTTTTCGCAAAGGGGCATTAGATGCGTCAGTGACTAAGGGATAGTGGTCATGGTGCTGAAGATCCGGAGCGGTTTTGTATTGTCACGTGTAACTGATTGTCGTCATGCTGCCGTCACGCGTGCCATGCTCGGTTTCAGGAGCCGCGAGCATGCCATCACGCGGGCCACTCTTATGGAAGGACAGAAGTCTATGGCGAACAGACACCTTTACAACAAAGATGCGTTAAGTGAGTTTGGCGAGTTCAACGGGGTCGCGATGTACTCCGCAAGGCCAACTACCATCAGCACCGGAGACCTGATACATGTGGTTTCTGGAAGCGCAGATAAGAAGCAACGTTATTTTTTTCACGGAATTTATCGATATACGAAGGAGGAGGAAACCGATAAGCCGGGGCGGCGTAAATATTTGATCGAGGCGTTTATTCCCCTCGTGCCACCGCTAGAAATTACAAAAACAATGCTTCCTGAGGGGCATACATTTAACACCTTCATTGGAAGCCAAATCACCTCTTTAGAGCTTGTGTGGGACGATTACAAAGCGCTCTACGACGAGATGATAGCTACTAGTGATCAGTACAGATCGTCCTTAGAGAAAGACATTGAAGAAATGACTCGCGACGAATCTAGAGATGCGTCGGTTGCAAGAGAGGTGATGTGTCGGCTAGGCCAAGGTGAGTTCAAGAAAAACGTCATGAGAGTTTGGGGGAGTAAGGCTTGTGCTCTAACTGGCATCGACGTGCCCGAGATGTTGATCGCCTCACACATCAAACCATGGGCCGAATGTGAAGACGGGGAGCACCGAAATGGCTGCAACGGCATTCTTTTGGCCAGTCACATCGACAAACTTTTTGATAGTCATCTAATAACCTTTCGGGAAAGTGTGAGTGGATTTTCCTTGGAGGTTAATCCGAAGTATGCGGCAATGTTGGACAAGCATTTTCAACTAAAAAAAAGGAGGCTTGAGTTAGGGGAAATGAAACCTTCCGATTCGAGAGAAATTGGCACTTTTTTGCGCGTTCATAACAAGGCTTTTGATCTAAAGCGGGGAGCGTAACGCCCTAGCTTTGCTTTAACAGGAAATTGCAATTCGCATAGCCAAACCGTGGATACCTGAGTGGATACCGCTCGATCTGGTCAGCGCCAGCAACTTATCAAAACTCAACATCGGATCGGCGCGACAAAACCTGACATTGGGTCGTGGAGGATGGCAGCGGGAATCGAGGAGAATACCGGCGAGTCGCCGCAAGAGTGATTGCCGGGAAGCGTACTACAGTGAGGTCAAGGAGTTGGTGATTGGTCTTTGCTGCCAGTTACGGGACAAATTTCAAATGCTTCCACTGAGGCTATCATGGCGCTTCCTAGGGGGCGGCTTGAATCTTTGACAACCCCAAATCTCTCTAGATAGGAGCCTTCCGATGGGAATTTTTTTCGAGCCATACCAAGCTGACCGCTGTTGCCTGTGTGGTTCCTCTGAATCCCTAACGGGAGAACACAAGGTAAAAGCTTCTGTTTTGCGAAATATTTTTGGGAAAGATTCTATGGTCATCGGCAGTTTTGATGGCACAAGCACTCCTCGTAGCGCGCAAGGTCCAAAGTCCCAAGCTTTTCATTTCGCGGCTCGCATTTGCGCCTCGTGTAACAGTACTCAAACCCAAGCCCCTGATCACGAGTTTGACCGGTTTCACGCCTTGGTCTCCGAGTTGCTTTCGCAAGGAAAGGCTCCGGAATCAGTATTCAGCTTGCCACAATATGATCTGCACTCCGCGCCGTACCTCAACGTATTCCGATACTTTGCCAAACTCCTGTGTTGTCACGTTGCAGAGTCGGGCGGCCCGCGCCCATTAGCTGTAAGTGAATTCGCCGTAGGCCGAGCAGATAGGAATACCGTATTTTTGCACATTGATGCAGATCCAACGTATGAAACCTTCCATGAACAGTTCGGTGAGCATAAGTACGCTGGGCACGGAGGACTTATCGTGCCTGTAGATTCAAAAACACAGCTTCCTGCAAGCTTCCGAAGTTCACTTACGCTAGGCGCGGTTCGCTATATATTTTGGGTTAGGTTCGGTGCGATGGCCGGAATTGCGCTCCAGGTATTTCATCGTGCTTTCTTCGAAAAGTGCGAAGCGGCATATCGTGAAGCGCTAACAAATCCATTGTCAGATGATGAGCGGCGTCGCCTAGGTATTTAATGCTGCTGGCTGTGGCTTGAATGCTATTGAGCGACCTACCAATTCGCCACTCTGTTAACAATTGTCAGGGGTGGTGAGCGGCGAGTGACTTCGTGACAAAGCCCCTTCTAACGCACGAGCCTACGTTAACCGGCTTGCTATGACTCATCTACAGGCTTCGTATCAATGACGATAACGTTCGTCGATTTTTGCAGGAGTTTTTGAACTTCAGAAGCCGAATAGCCTTTTGCCTGGATCGATTCACCGGTCTCTGTATGAATGATTATTTCTCGGCTTTTTCTTGCCTCAATCCACGCAACCGCAACTTTCGCTATAGCATTCCAAGGCATAGCTTCTGATAGGGCAGTGATCGCTTCAACCAGTCCCGAACCTTGGGGAGTGGTTGAAAACATATGGATGGGCCCGTGGGGGATTTGGGCCTCATCTAAGGCTGCCAAGAATGACCCAGCGCTATGCTTGAAAAGTGTTAAACGGACTGATGTATGTGTTTCTGTGCTCATTCTGTTCTCGTTGGTTGGCTTGAAGTGGCGCGATGTCACCAGTTAATAGATGCTCGAGATCAGGCTGACTGCCTGTTAACAGTGGTCACTGTGGGAGCAAGGGACGTCACGCGGGGTACGTGGCATAGACCTTTGTTGCGATGTAACAGACGAACGAAAACAGCATCGTGAGGTTACGCAGCACGTACATCGTCTTTGTTCGATCAGCCACTTTTTCAACTGCCGCATGCGCAAGCCGGCGCATGGAGGCGTCGTTTAACTGCCCCATCTCTATCATGTGTAGATAGCTTGAGTTGGCGTTTGTCGTGGTGATCGTCGCCTCAATCCGGAGGAATCCGAATACTGCGCTCAGCGCCATCATAAATAGGGTTGCCAGGTACATCGTGGACACGTTCACGCCAATAGGTCCGAAGGGCATGGTCTGCGCGAGATAGGCGCAAGCGGCCATTGAGGCACCCAGAACGAATCGATCAAAGTTCGCAGTCTCAGTGCTCGCGCTTTTGTGGAGCTGAACACTTCTTTCATCCGCACTCATTTTCAACTTCCTTGATTGGTTACCACCGCTGGTTACCGGATGGTTACCAGCGGTGGCATCTATTCCGCCATCATCTTGTCGTGTTTGTAATTACAGTATGAGCACAGACCCTCGAAATGTTGTTCATCCACGCTCAAACCCGTTTCACATACTTTGCATGATTGGTATTCCAATTCTGAAAAGCACACGGCACATTCCCCTTGCTCGACTAGGAATGTTTCCTCTCCGCACATAGGACAGGCCTCTATAAGTGAGTCGCCTCCATCCTTGACGCTCACATAGTTGGCACCTTCCATGCTTTCAGGTAAGGCTGCGGTGATGACGGTTTCATATGAAGAGTTTGACCCACAACTGCTACAAACGAGTTCGATGGCAGCGCCAAGAGCTGTGGGGTCTACAACCTTGATGAGCTGTGAGTCGCAGTCAGGACACCTCATATAATCAATGGCGTCCTCGACTTCGGGGTATGGCCAATCAACAGACTCAAGGCTTTCCTTTGCGGCTTTTAGCTCCGCCTCATAGAGAGACGCCACTCCGAGAAGCAAATCCCAGCACTCTTGGCCTAAGACTTGTACCGGATCTTTTCCCAGATGAGGCTTGCAGAACTGAATAATCAAATGAAGCGCGCTTGCAATAGCCTCCTTCATTCGTTCAACGGGATCTTTGCTGTAGTAGTGCTCGATATTATTTCGAATCTTCTGAAGGTTCTCCAAGCGATGCCATTCGATGCCCTCGACCCCTAGAGACTTCAGCCGATCTCTGATGTCCCTAACCTCGACAGTGTTGTTTCCCGATCCGATCCATGTCGTTTCTCCTGTCGCTGGGTTGATTACTGGAAGGATATTCTTCTTTAGGAGCACCTCTTCTGAACCCTCGGGGCTTAGCTCTTGCAGCTTGCATTTGAAGAGCAGGAGGATGCCAGCATAAAAGTTACGGATGGCCGAGACGGCTCGTCGAGGATCGTCGTCGTGGAAGTCTTCCATACCGATCCAAATCGAATCGACCGCATTTTTCATCATCGACATGGTGTTCTCCGTGAACAAACGAACTTTGTTTTGGTCGAGGTTCTTACCAATCTGCCTGCGATACCGGCTTAAGTGGAGCAATCGCTTGCACGAAATCCTTTCGGTGATACAGACCATATAGTCTCAGTGGGATCATATGGTCTCTGTCGGGGGGTGCCTTTACCAGCTACAAGCAGGGTTTGAGACTCGCCACGCGGCGGTCTGAAATCCAGCTCATGCTGCTGCTGGAAAAGAACTGGACCTTTGTTGACTCCTTGCTGCCGATCACGTCTGCCATTTCTCTGTTGTTTGCGCTCACCACTGACTTGCCGCCGCTCGGCCTCGGCTGAAGACTTACGTTGTAATGAGCCCCAGCCAGTGATTCATTTTGCCAAGCGTATAGAATGCACTCTGCCACCTGCTGTTCTGGTTTAGAAGTGGTGAAGGACTTCAGCGGCCCCTCTGTCCTCATCTCCTGGGGTGAGGTGGTACATCCGCCCAGTGCCATCACGATCACGCCGACTGCGATAATCCTTTGCATTTTCTTCTCCTGGAAATGGGCGAATGTATCACCGGCTGGGCTACATCTGGTCTTCGGCGTAAATGGCGGCACTAATGATCGCGCCACCCCACCGACGCTTGCCGATACAGAGCGGTACCGGGTTACCGGATGCCGTAGTGTTCCTGGCGCTGCCGAACGCGTAGCCAGGCTGATTTTCTGGTGCTGCGCTGGTCCTTAGCCCCCCGGCTTGAGGGCTCAGCATCTGAATTACGCCGCCGATAGCCATCGATGCGCCTGCCGCGCCAACGGCGCCCCACGCCCCACCCGCGGCGAACCCGCCGACACCTCCCGTGGCGATGGTTGCAACAATTATCAGCGCGACACCGATAATCGTCTGCATCATACCGGCGCGCTTACTGCCCTCGATCACGGGCGCAATGATGATGTCGCCAGCACCTTGATAGCAGAGCTCGGCCTCGCTGATGTTCTTCTTGCCCAGAAAAACAGCGAACACAAGGCCTCGAGATTTCGCGTTGGATATGAACCGCTCGAAGCCCGGGATTTGCACGCAAAGCGCCTTGATGGCTTCAGCAGGCGTGCGCACAGCGAGCGGGTACGATTTCCCGAACTGCCGCAACTGACCATAGAGCTTTACGGTTCTGATCGGCGGATTAAGACAGCTGCTCATGCTTTGTCCTCCGCGTAGATTGATGCGGAAATGATCATGCCGCCCCAGGTTCGCTCGCCGATGCAGATCGGGACGGGGTTACCGCTGGCTGTCGTGTTTCGAGCGCTCCCGAAGGCGTATGAGGGTGCGTTTTCGGGGGATGAGCTCTTGGCCAGTCCGCCCTGTTGCGGGCTAATCATTTGGATTACGCCGCCAATGGCCATGGAGGCGCCCGCCGCTCCCACCGCTCCCCAGGCGCCGCCGGCGGCGAATCCTCCGACGCCTCCTGTTGCAATAGTGGCAACCAATATGAGCGCAACTCCTATGATCGTTTGCAATGAGCCTGCTCGCTTACTGCCGGCGATCACCGGGACAATGCGAATCTCCGCGGCCCCTCCCATCGCGAGCTCTTTCCCCCCAATATTCCGGCGATTCCGGAAAATCGCGAATTCGAGACCTTTCCTTTTGGCATCAGCGAGGTATTTCGCAAACCCCGGGTGATTGACGTCGACCGCCTTGACTGCTTCGCGTACATCGCCGGTGGATAGCTCGAAAAAGTGTTCGCGACCGAACAGCTTTCCCGCTGACCCTCCGAGCAGAACACGGGTTTTGTCACCAAAATCTGTTGCCATTGCCATACGTTACCCCTGGGCGCCTTGGGCGCTGTGTTTTGGAGTTTCCATGCCGAGCTGACCAGCTAGGATCATGCGTGCGGCCATTGCATCGTCTCGGATCGCGATTTCTCGCTTCACGTCTGGATTCCAGGCCGAGCAGTGCGTCGACTGGTAAGCCCGTGCGCCGCGGTATTCGATGCGCATGAGTTCGGCCGAGATCCGGGCCTCGTCCTCAGTGAAGAAAGGCCCCTCGATATCAACCCTTTCACCGTCCCGCACGCGCTGAACGTTCCACACGACATACCCGCCAATTGTCCCGGGGTCAGTAGTGAAATCCGTGGTCTTGCACGCTGCGGCGAAGCGTATGTGGTGTGACATGTGTTTCCTCCTTCGACGCCTTGGCGCCATTGATGGGCTGGTGCCCGGTGCTGTTGCTCAATGTCGCGACACGTT
Source organism: Pseudomonas sp. p50(2008) (assembly GCF_015351605.1). Lineage (NCBI taxonomy): Bacteria > Pseudomonadati > Pseudomonadota > Gammaproteobacteria > Pseudomonadales > Pseudomonadaceae > Pseudomonas > Pseudomonas sp. p50(2008). The sequence goes on along the minus strand of NZ_JACMYF010000004.1, from coordinate 475,933 downwards.
TTGCGAATAACGAAAACGTGTCGCGGAATAGGTCGCTTACTTGCCTACGATGCTCAGGGTGGGCGGCAACTTCGGGCCGAACGGGGCACCAGGTGCGAACGGATCGGGCAGCAGGTGCTCCGGGCATTCCCTGATGAAATTCGCGGTCGCGAGTTGGCAGGCGTTGAACAGTGGGCCGTCGTTCCATTCCTGGCCTCGGCGGGCGGCGCTATCCTCGAGCGCATAGGCGAACACCAGGTCGGCAAGGCTGGCCAAACCCTCCTTGCGCGCCGTCTCCCGCTCCACGGTGTTGATCGCGAGCAGATCGCACAGACGATCAAACCCCAGGCCGTTGGCCAGTCCCTCGGTGTCCAGCACCAGCGATCGCCCGAATGCGGCGAGTACCGTGCGCAGGTCTTCCCACTCGGTGCGGCGGTGTTCGGTGGCTTGCTGCTGAATCTCGTAAATCTTGGCGGCAGTGAAGGGTACGTAGTGGCGCAACTTGCCGGCCTCGCGGCGTATTGCCCGGCGCTCGATGCGGATCGAATCAACCCGCGCCCCGAAGATGCGGCAGATCCTCCGTGTGGTGATCAAGCTGGTGCTCATGCTGGCGCCAGGCTTCCTGGCAATGTCCAGCAGGTCGATAACGAGACTGGTGCTCATGGGCGAGCCTCCATAGGTGTGTTGTCGTAGCTGTCGCGCAGGTGGGCGCCAGCCGTGCAATGGCGGCCGGTGGGCGCGTAGCAGGAACGGCAAACCATGATGTGGTTGAGGTATTGGTCGCGGGCGTGGCGCCATTCAGATGAGGCGGTGGCGGCGCTCGCGTGCGGGCCGGCCACGAACTGAGGAGGGAACTCGGCACGGTTGGCCAGCACCAGGCGCGGGCGAGGCCGACTATCCACTTTTGGCGAGTCTGTACCGGTAACGGCTGGCGGCATGTGATCGAGCAGGCCGGAAAGCAGACTCATCGCGCCACCTCGGCCTGATTGCTCCATTGCCAATATGTGTCTCTAGAAAAAAATCGGGGGAACGGGGGAACAGTGGGAACAGCCAATGTTTCCGGGGCTTTCAGAGGGGGATTCTGTTCCCCACGTTTTTTTGTGGGGAACAGTGATAACCAAATGCTCAGAAACGGGGAGCCGCTTATATTCAAAAACATGTTTGTGTTCCCCCTGTTCCCCATACATTCAAAAAGGGGGAACAGCTACAGGCCACGGCTTTACTGGCTGTTCCCCCGTTCCCCCTGTTCCCCACGTTTATAGGTTCCTGTGAACTTGGGCATTCGTAGCTGGTGGAGAGGGTCGTCATACGCCGCCCCCTTCGCTGTCCATGGCTTCTGGGTCGATCACGTACAGGCGCGCCGATCCGCCGGCGGGGATGCGGTACTTTTTGGTTTTGCGGCTATCGCGGTCGGTGTCGCGCTTGGCCAGGGCTCCACCCACCTCAAGCGCCTTGACCACGCGGGTTAGGCCGAACCCGTGGGCTGCCTCGATCAGCGCGGACTTGTTGAACAGATAGAGCCGCTTGCCGGCCACCAGCTCCCAATAACCGGCGCGGTTGAACACCTTGGCGTCCACCTCCGTGGCGTCGACATCGGAGAATCGGCTGCTGCCGTGCTTGTCGATAAAGTCGATGATGCCGGCCAGGATCTGGCGGTCTTCTGCGTTACCGCCACCCACACGGGAGAGCCATTCGCCATAGAGCAAACGGCAGTCGGCGAGGGCGGTGCCCGGCTCCCAAGGCAGCAGGCCGTAGGCGATGGCCATCTCGCCCGCCAGCGCGATCACGGCGAACCGGTCAGCCACGCGGCCGGCCTGGGCGTTGTCCTCGACGAACTGGGCGCGGATGCCGTCAAAGTCATTGAGCAGGCCGGGCTTATCGTCGGCGGCGACCAGGCGCTCCACGAACGCTGGCCCAAGGTGGCCATGGTGGGTGCCGACGGCCACGGTGAGCTGCCGGTGAAAGTCCGCTCCCTCAAGTCCGTGCAATTCGTCAAAGGCCCGGTGTGTACGGGTACCGGCGTTCACATCGACCATGCGCAACTCGGCGCCAGCGTGGGCGGCATTACCGGAAATGGCGGCGTGTTCGGAGAGGGAGCGCTCGCCGCTGGAGAGTGTTAGCAGGCGCCAGCTCAATTTGCCCCGGGCTTCTCGCTCGCGCGTCATGGTGCCTTTACCCTGGCCGTTGGCGAGCGAGTAGGCCATCTCCTGTACCCGCTTGGGGTCGGCGCGCTTGATCTCGTCCAAGGGCAGGATGGTGTCGTTACGGCTCGACGCTTCGATCTCAAGCCCGCCCTTAGTCATGTCCCAACTGGCGGCGAACACGCCCGGGTCACCCCACACCGACGAGCCGATCAGTTGCGCCAGCGACTTGCCGCTCGAGCTGTCGCCCACCAGGTGAACACCGCCACCCAGTACGCCGACCAAACTCAGCAGTGGGCCGGCCAGCGAGCAGCCGATCGCCAGTGTCAGTACCGGATTGCCCGCGCACTTGGCCGCCACCTCCGACTGCCACAGCGCCAGCTCGCCGCGGCGACTGAACAGCACCTGGGCTTTGTTGCTGGCCTGGTACCGAACATTGGCACTGCCTATCGTCCGCCCGGGTAGCACGAACGCTCCCGACTCATGCCAGCCCGGCCGGCAGGTAGTGGCGAACACCTCGGCGGGGTGCTGGTCGAGTAGGTACTCCATGAAGGTGCCGCGCTTCTTGAGGGCGATAATGACGCCCATGCCGAACAGGGCTCGCCGGGCGTCCTCGCCGCTGCCGCCGAAAACCTCCATGGCGATGATCCATTCCTTGATACCGCCCTCAGTGACTAGGCGCAGGAGCCGTCCCTCGTTGCCGTCGTCGCTATTGGTGGTGCGGGCCACAACCGTGACGGGGCTGGAGATCCATTCATCAGTGATAGGCCGGTCGCCTGTATCGCCCTCGGCGTCGTCTTGGTCGGCGGCGGCGCGTTTGAAGCTGTGCCAATAGACACCCGGGCGCAGCTTGCGGCCTTTCTCATTGGTCACCCAATGCTCGTACACCGCCCAGCAGGGACGATCAGGCGCAATGGTCGCGGCATCTGGCCGAAGGTTGATCACGTTGGTGTCAGGCTTGGACATTGGCGAGTTTCCAGCTGGCGAGGTCGTTAAAGTCGGTGAGGTCATCGGGCACGCCTTCTGGCCACTCAGGGAAAGCCACTTGACCGCCCACGGCTGCCGCCGCAGCGTTTGCCGCTTTGCGTCCTGGGTTGCCGTTGGTGAGGCGGTCGTCGTCGCCGGCGATGACGATTGGCTGGCCCGGGTAGCGAGTGCGAAGGCCCATCGCAGCCGGGATCAGGTTGCCGGCGTTCATGGCTGCCGCAACGACGTAGCCGCCGTGCTGGTGGAGGCTGGCAGCCGTCGCCCACCCTTCGCAGATGCAAAGCACAGAACCCGGCTCGATGATGCCCAGCGGCGAGTAGGTGCCCTTCACGCGGCCACCGGGCAAGAAACGCTTGGCGCCGTCCGGGGCAATTCGTTGCAGGTTGACCAAGCGCCCATCCAGGTACAGCGGGATCAGCAGATCGGCGCCGCGCTGGCGTAAGCCGTGGGAGCGAACTCCTTTGGCTGCGAGGTATGGGTGGTCTGGCGCAGCGCGGCGAGCATTGCGCCACCAGTGGTTGGCCTTCTCGGCGGCCTGCTGCTGGCGCCGGTGTTGCTCGGCCTCGCGCTGGCGCCGGGCCTGATCAACTCGCTCGCGGACCTGCGCGGCCTCGCGAGCGTCCACCGGTTCACGACTACACCAAGTGCTGGCGCCACCGGCTTTCCAACTGCCGAATGCGCCGGATGCAATGCCGTCCAGATACAGCACATACCAACCGTTGAGGGAGCCGGGCTTATCCTCCGGCACACGGAACCGGTGGATAGTGCCGTCGGCCAGAGGAAGCCAGTCGAGCTGGCCATACACGGCCTGAAGTGCGTCACGGAACAGGATCGTGGCGTCAGTCATGCGGCCCCCTTCGGTGGGGTGAACCGCTTGGCCAAGCCTTCCAGTTTCTGGTTCAAACGCTCCAGTTCATCGCAGTGGCGGCCCTGGTCGCCTTCCTTGATGCGCAGCTCCAGAAAGCCAATCAGGGTTTCCACCAGCAGCGCATAGCTGGCGCTATCGATGTGCGCGCCTGTGGTGGGCGGCACGCCGCTACCTTTGCGCTTGATCGGGGTCACGTTACCCATGGTGGACCTCCCGGCGATTAGCGTCGGCAAAGGCTCGGCAGACCTGGCCATTGTTCACGCCGTGCCAGTGGGTAATGTCGTCGATTGAATCAACCAGGCAGGCCGTCACTTGGGCGCCAGCACTACGCATAACTACGCGCCCGCACTCGGCGTCGGCCTCGGTCAAGAATGGCCCCAGCAGCGCCTTGGGCACCTTCGGGTGAGTGACGTAAAACAGTTCGGTGGCTTTTTTCGGGCAAGCCGATTCCGTCGACGCAAATGCGCCGTTTTGAATTTTCATGCTTAACCTCTTAGGTCAGGGCGTCGGCGCACTGCGCGGGTGGTTTGAAAACGTCATGCTGGAATTTCCAAATCAGAAACCAGTTCATGCAGATCACGTCTCGCCATATCAGCAATCAGATGGATTGCGGACTGAATCGCGGATTCGCCGAGGTCGTCAATTTGCGGGGCTTCATCCAGATCGCTGGCGCCTTTGTAGGAGCCGTTGTCCATCAGGATCTGCGATAGCTGGGTGACGGTGAGCAGGGAAAAGTCGAGACGATCAACGAGATCGCGGACGTACAGGCTTGGCCGACTCATAGCGCGATCTCCCGAACATCCCGATCGGCGCCCGGGTCGTCTGAGCCGAAAAGAGCCTGATTCAATGCCTTCCTGCTCTCACACCACAGGCCGTACTCAGGGTGGCCGCCCGCTCCCGCAGCATTCGCCCATTCGGGCAGCTCGTTACGCCACCGCATTTCGTTCAAGTGCGTCCACCAGCGGCTCGCGTGGCGTTGCTCATCGATGATCAACTCCGCCAACAAAGCGCGTTGCGTTTCAGTAAGCACAAGGGGTGTCGTGGCGAGGAGAGAGGCATTAGCGATAGTCATTGCGCACCCCCGCTGTCTGTTCCGCTCCGTTTGCCAACTACCCCATAGGAGGCGCCCAGGTGACGATGACGCCAGCAGAAATTGCCACTGAAGATGCGGATCTGCTCGATGTGTCGAGCAATATCGGAAGCAACACCATTTTCCTCACGACACATCATCGGATCGATCAGCGGCACCAGAATTCGCACCAGCTTGTCGAACTCCTCCCGGGCGAAATTCATCGAACACATTTCTTGAGCATTCAGAACGGCGTCACGCAGCACCTCGCCCTCGATGAACACTGCGGCAGGCAGAGTTTGCATATTCATTGCACGTCCCCTTCAACCAGCAGGTGCTCATAGTCCTCAATGAAACAATCCACCGAGTTGGCGTGATCCATGGCAACGAATGCGCCAAGTGAGGCGAGGCGCGACTGGTTAGAGTGCTGCGGGGAGGTTTCTTTGAGGGCGATCAGCAGTGCTTCAAGTTGCTGAAAAACCTCCTGACAGCCCCTCAGATGCTCGAAGGCATCACTGGCAACTCGATGCGCGGAACGGGCGGCGGCAGTCATGCGGCACCTCCGACAGATTCCAGAATGCGGACGATGGCCATGTGGGCGTTGTAACGGGCGAGACGAACAGAAAGGGACGAGTTTGCGCGGAGAGCGCTCAGGGCCATACGGCGGTGGGCAAAGGCGCGAATTGCGGACGGAATGAGGGCGTGTTTCACGGGTACGGCTCCTAACGTTGAGGAGCCGCCACTACCTGCTGCAAAACAGAGTTGGGTGGCGGCTGTGCGCAGGTTTGCAGACCGGGACGTTAGGAACCCGGCGCGCTCGAAAGCGCCCCACGCACAGCCACCATAAAACGAAATAGCAGCCATGAAAAAAGCGCCAGCTTTCGAGACGGTGGCGCTTATGCGCCTAACGATGTTCGGGCTGCAAAACCCGGTCGCTGAATTTGCAGCGACAGGCAAACCATACCGGCCCCTACGATTGCTTGCAAGGGTAGTTATCGACCTGCCAGCGGTAACCATGGGTGGATTGGTCATGCGGCCTGCCCTCCAATGCGTTTGTCTTGCAGTTCACGGACGTAGGCCAGCAGCTCAGCCTTGCGGGTGGCGAAGTCCTTGCCTTGGCCAATAAGCAGCACGTCGCGAACCTCAACCAGTGTCACCAAAGCCAGCTCCGTGTCGTTGAGCTGGTCACGGTTCCTGCCGGCGAACACCCCTGTGATGACCTCGTTAATTAGCCGGGCCTCGTTCATGAAGTGATGCCGCTGGGGTGTCTTGCCCTTGGCCGCGATGGTGATCGACAGGGCGTCGCAAAGACCGCGGTAGCCGACGGCTGATTGCTGACGAGCGTGTTGCCATGCGCCTTGGTCGCCACGTATTAGTGCGTCGATCTGTTCATCACACCAAATCTCAAAGTCGACAGAGAGCCAACGGGCGAACTTCACCGCCAACTTTGGATGCAGCCAGGTACCGCTGAATGCGGTATTGCCGCGTCGTGTCGTTACCAGAGTAATGTGTGATTTCCCCACATTACTTTTTTCCATGCGCTCGGTAAGCCGATCTAAGTATTCCTTGGTCGACTCGAGGCGAAGCCATTGCGCCGGCTCTTTACCGAATCGAGTGGCTGCTTCAGTTGCATTGATCCAGCCGTCGGCGTTGAAGGTGACGGCTTGGCCCTGGTAGTCGAAGGGAATTATTTTCGAACTCATGCTGTCACCTCGGCCGGTGGGTTAGTGCTGAGGTAGTAGAGAGCCATGCCACGATGCGAGCGGCCTTGATCGTCAGTGAGCGTGAGGCGCTGCGTCATGATTCGGTGGCCCATATCGCGCAGCTCATTGATACGAGCACCTGGTCGAACTATGTTCAGCTCGCGCATGGCGGTGAAGGTGTCAATCGGGCCGGCTTGCAGGCGCTCCAATAGTCGAGCGCGTTGTGCCGATCCGCTGGTATTCTCTACGTGAGTATTTTCTTGGTTGGCCTGTTGGTCAGCCATTTTTTTTGTCTGCATTTTATGCAGCCTCCACTCGGCTTTCCGCGATGCGCGCTTCGCACCAGCCCAAAATCTCAGCCTCGATCCAGACAACCGACTTCGGTCCCAGCACCACCTGTTTAGGGAAGGCGTCAGCGGCTATGCGTCGATAAATCTCCGAAGTTGAGAGTGTGGTAAGGGCTTTGACTTCGGCCAGTTTGATAAAGCGACGAAGGGTGTTAACACTCATGGGCTTTTCTCCAGACACAAAAAAGCCCGCACGGTGGCGGGCTAGAAATGAAAAACCCCGCTCACAATGGCGGGGTTATTGGTGTCAGTGGAATTGTTCAGGCGAAAAAAAACCGGCTTAAAGGCCGGTTGTCTATCTCTTTGATGCAATTACCACACACTAGGGCCAAAAATACTCTAAACCCTACATCCCATGCAATACCTATTCTTCCCGTTCCTCCCCTGCTGTCTTTTTACTGAGGCCGATTTGATCGTTTTCACCTGCGCGCTGCCCACGCCTGGCACGCTCGACAAATTCTAAATGTCGAACCGGTGGAGTCTTTCACTCGACCAGAGTCTTTAGCTGTTGTTTGCTTGTGGCAGGAATTACAAAGCATCTTGCGTCCACGACTTGATCGGGAAATGAGGTTTTCTGGACGGCAGTCGAAGTGGTCGCCGTTGATTGGTTCTACACGCATGCCACTTACGCGCTTTCCGTTGGCGATGAGGTCAGCAAGCGGATAGCTCTCCATCGGATATTCGCCTGCAAGCTCTAGGCTGATCGTCGGCTCTGAGTAGGGTGAGCCTTTGCAAAGATCGTCTGCCAGACCTTCCATCCACTCTTGGTGGGTGCCTGGTGAGCCGTGATCGGTCGCCGCATACTCTTTACTCGCATTAGGTAGGCTTGAGAATGCAGCATTTGGTGGGGGGTGGTGGCGTCCCTTCCAGCCGGTTTTTACGGTTATGCGAACGCCCAGTCTGTCTGTCGGCTGAATACCTTCTTCAAGTACATGCCACCGCTGTGGTTTTTTCGTTTCATTTGGTAGTTGATCAAGGCGACTAAGAAAAACCCATCGCCCCTCAAAGTTAAAGAATCCATAGAGCATGAGTTCCAAAAGACGTCCGACCGGGGGAGCATTAAACTCGATCTTTTGGCGAGCTCCTCCGCGCTTTGCGATTCCGGTGACAACATATTTTTGTCGATTGTGGGAGGGGGGATTTAAAAAGCTACTGGGAGCGGGGTAAACGAAAATCTTGTCTAGGGTTTCGATAAATTTCGACTCGTGCTCTGGGGTGCTCAGATCGTGTCCCTGTGAGCCGAACAAGCTCCACCACTCATGAGCTGCCCAATGTCTGAGTTTTTCTTTTAAGTGCTCGCTGATTCGATTGTCGATAAAGGCAAAGTCTTGAGGGCTCAGGTTGCAAACCTCCTTGGCTTTCTTCTTACACCACTGCCTATCCTTTTCCCATTCGGAATGGTCATACGTCATGATTTTGCCCGTTTGATGCTGACTACATTGGCGCCGGCGCACAGGGCGTCGATTGAGTCGGCCCACGCCTGCATCATTTCACTCCGCTGTGACACATAGGCCGCATGATTGTAAGTGCCGCGTATTTCGTCGCTGTCACCGTGGGCCAGCTGGCGCTCGATCCAATCCTTGTTGTACCCGCGGCCATTTAACTCGGTGCTGAGCAAATGGCGGAAACCATGGCCGGTCTGCCGGCCTTCGTAGCCCATCACTCGCAGTGCTTTGTTCACCGTGTTTTCGCTCATAGGGCGATCAGGGTTGGCGCCCGCAAAGACCAATGAATAGCGCCCGGTGAGCTCTTGGAGCTGGCGGAGAATGGCAACGGCTTGGCGGGGTAGAGGGACGATATGAGGGCGGCGGGCTTTCATGCGTTCGGCAGGAATTGTCCACAGAGCGGCATCCAGGTCGAACTCTGCCCAGGGTGCTTGGCGAAGTTCGCCAGGGCGAACGGCCGTTAGTGCCAGCAAGCGAATGGAGTGCCGGGTCAGTGAATGGATGTTCGCGGCTTCGCTCTTGGCCAAGAGCTCGGGCAATTCGGCAAAAGTGATGTGCGGGTGATGACGGGCAGCTTTCGTTGGCGCAGCTACCACGTTGAGGTCGGTGGCCGGATTGACCTCTACGACGCCCTTAGCCAGCCCATACCGAAATATCTGGTGTAGCCATTGGCGGATCTTGCCGGCGGCATTCAGTGTGCCCCTGGCTTCCACCTTGCGCACCAGCTCCACCAGATCGGGCCGGGTGATTGCTTTTACCGGGCGGGCCCCAATACCCGGAATCAAATCATTCTCCAGATACAGCTTGGCCTTGTAGGTAGTGCTCTCAGCCCAGCGGGGAGCATTGTAGGCAAACCACTCTCGCGCCAGCGTCTCGAAAGTCAGCCCCTCGACCTTCTGCGCTTGCTTGGCCGTTTTCTTCTGCTCGCCGGGGTCGGTGCCCTCAATCAGTAGCTGGCGCGCTCCATCGCGAAGCTGACGGGCTTTCAGAAGGGTGACCGCAGGGTATGCGCCGAGCGCCAACATCTTCGCGCTGCCGTTGAAGCGGTAACGATAACGCCACAGCTTGGAGCCGGTCGTGGTTACTTCAAGGCATAGGCCATTGGCGTCGGTCAGCCGGTAAAGCTTGTCCTTCGGCTTGGCGGTGCGGATGGTGGTATCTGAGAGTGGCACGCAGCCTCCTTGCAGGCCGCACCAGCCGGGCTTTTGCCGCGGAGGTGTGAGTAGATTTGTAGACCGAACTGGATCTACTCACGAATCTACTCACATATGTTTGGGCTTACAAGGGAACGGTTGGGAACCGTAGAAAGCAAAAAGCCCGCACGAGGCGGGCTTCTTGTGTGCTTCCGGGTGTGCTTGGCATCACCTGGAAACGAAAGGTGGTGCCCAGAGACGGAATCGAACCGCCGACACGGGGATTTTCAAAACCTGTGAAAGCCCTGCCGCATTGGAGAAACGCCTGGAGTTCCTGGCCCGATCTGAAAAGCGGGGCGGTCATTTCCGGCCAGAAACGGGCCAGATGGCTTCAAAACCCTCCGGACGCTCCGGAGGAGCACCGGAGCGTGGTGGGCGATTGAGGCTAGCTTTTGACGCACCGCGCGTACCGCGTGACAAAGAGAGAGTATTTTATTCGTCAGTCAAATTTTCGAGAAAGGCGGCGATATTGTTCGTAGATCCATACCGAAAGCGCGTACTCGGCCTCGGTTAACAGTGATCCTTCACTCGGGTCCTCATACTGCGATCTCTTAGCCCTCTTAATAGCATTGAGCAACCCTTCGTCTGCGTACTGAATTTGTTCTATTGCTAGTTTTGAGATTTTGGAGAGTGGGAAATCATCACCATACTCAACCTCCGAGCTCTGAAACTCTTGCTTGTCGAAAAGAGCACGGAATGCCATGCGTATGCCGGTTTTGTATCGCTTGTATGCACTGAGTTCTTCGAATGCATTTTTCAGTCTTTGACTGAAGCGACGGGCACCGACTCCTGTCACTGTGGAGATGTGGCAATCGAGTAATAGCGTTCGGAGAGGGCCATAGAGATGGTTGTACTTTAGTTTTTCTCGCTCAGCGGTGCGGATCCGGTTTGCGATGACCACCGCGATCAACTGGCTGGTGAGCAGACATAGCAGTAGTACTGACACAACAAAAAAGCCTAGCGGTAGCCAAGGCTTCAGGTTTGACGGTAGCAATCCTTGAAAATCAGGAACGAACCATACCATTGCAATAGAAAGGCAAATGCCTGCTAGGAGCCATGCGGGTATGGCTTTGAGACTCTCGATGGCCTTCAGTGTTGTCTCAACTCCACCAGTCATTCCCTGCTCCAATGTCGAAATCAAAATGATAAAGCCCCACGGGCATCGTATCCCGAACAGGTCGATTGCCTTACTAACGCGCACACTTTGTACGCAAGTTCATGGCTAGAGCTGAAAGGCATTGGTGAATTTGCCCATTTAAAAAATGGCTAGTCCAATCCGTAGTAAACCGATTGGAGCTTAATGCTGAGCTCTGGCAGGAGCTGTTTTAGATCTCCGTACGGGTTCTCGTCAAAGAAAAAAATGATCACTTCGCTTTCTCTGACGCCCTTGTTAGAAAGCTTGCCGGGTTTCAAATCGTAATTCGTACTGATATCGGCTGCTAGCTGGCGCAACGCTTGTAGGCGTCGCTTTTTATGGGCAACGGTGTCAGGTCGATCCATGGGAATGGCCGCGTACTGGTTGACTCGCAGATAGGTTCTCCCTGCGCGCGAATCCACTCTCCAAAATAATGTCTCGTTTTTGCCTTCGTAGTAACCCTCACGCCGACAAATATCTAGCTGAGTCCACGGTGTGCCGTTCATGTTGACGCCTTTCTTGAATTTCAAAAAAGGGTCACTGTTCTTGAGCTGGTCGTAGAGCTCACCGATGAGGTGCCGTTGACCTATAGCGCTTTGAAACGCGGTTGGGCAGGAGATGGCTAAACTCTCGAATACCTTTTCTTCCCGAGAAATCCAGGCGTCTTTCAGGAACGCGCAGTACTGATCGATGATTGGGTGGTATGGCGCTAAAAAGCCAATCGCTTGATGGAAATCATGGGCAGATATCAGCTGATAGCCCTGTAGGTTCTGCCGCTCCCAGGTGTCGATATAGCCGATTTTAAAGTAGATGTACTTGTCGCAATCCGGGAAGCGCTCCCGATAACGATTGAGTTGATCAGAATGAAAGGTGGATGAGGTTTTGTTCTCGAACAGAATGCTACGGGCTGTGTTGTTGACTTCAAAGCTCAAGATTAAATCGACGTTGCCAGATTGGAGCACCGGTTCAATTTTTACGGGCGTTTCGCCTTCGGCAATGAGCCCCAGAGCTTGAAATACCTGGGAACGGTAACCCGCGATGTCTGGGTTGACTTCCAATTCCTTGAAAAACCAAGCTAGAAAAGCATCCGTGCTGAGTTCCTTCGCGGCGTACATGAACAGATTATTCAACGTTTCCTCCTTGTCTTCCTGAGCCATGATTTGAACAGATGTGGAGTTTTGAGGCCAGGTGAGGGCCGAGTATGTCGCGTGACTTTCATTCGGCGACTCACATGGAGAGAAGGTGGCAGGTCGACCCCAGAAGCACGCTGGTGAGATGAGGGGTGGGCGTATTCGCAACGCGCTATCCATCCCCCTCTCGGGCTCCTACAAGCTTACTTCTTGAATAAATAGTCACGGTGCCAGGCAAGGTAAACACGATGGCGCGGTTCTATTTGGCGCAAGCGTAGATGTGGCGACACATTAAGTGCACTGCAACTTTGCTCGTCTAGTTGGTTGCTGATGAGAATTTGGCCGTCGTCGTTGAAGCTGATCAGCCCTTGGTCGAAGGCTAGATCGAGGTTTGGGGTTAACAGCAGCCCGTTAAATGGATCGAGTCGTTCATATGATGTGGCTGCAAACCAAGGCTTAGCGTGGGAGGCACGGAGCATATTCAGATTTGCGCAACCTGTAACTGAGCAACTGCCCCAATAATCAATCAGGGCAGCGCGGTACATGCCTTGGCCAATACGTGCCTTGATTATGGCTTCACGCTCTGTTTCGGTTAGCGGAAGCAGTGAGTCCTGCGTGGGGGCCGCTTGCCTACCAGCCACCGACGTTGCGTTACTTGCGGAATCAAACGACCGTTGTGCCGTAAGCCAGTCCACAAACTCATCGAGCGCTGCTTCATGCTCAAAACCTAGCTCGATACCATGGGGTTCGGGCACCTGGCCTGGCTTTCGGCCATTCCGAGGTTGATCATTTATTTTTTTAGGAAACGCCTCCATGTTGCTACTGAAGGCCAGAAGGTACTTACCAAAAAAAACGCCAGCAATTGTTCTTAGCTCTGCAAGCTGGTCAGAAAAACTTGGATGGATGATCAAAGGGACTTTTTGAATCGGATTCAGACTAACACTCTGCTTCAAATAAACCGGATAAGGTGCTAGCACATGATCAAAACGCATGACCTTGCCATCAGAGACACTCTGCTTTACATGGAAAAATCCGCGTCTTTCAAGGGAAATCTTTACATCTCGGATACTCAATAATTTACCCATAAAGCTCACTCTTCAATTCATGCGCACCTTAGCGATAACACCGTGCCGAGGATACCGGAGGAGTACCGGAACGGGTGGGGGCGACACGCCGCGCGTACCGCGTGACATTTGAGCAAGCAAGAAATGCTTTCCAGTGGTCGTACCGCGCTAGGCGCTTGTAAAGGGCACATTCTCATCAGCATTCCCCCACCGAATCCGACTACTTTTGCCACATGCCTTCGCGGCGGCCGAGATCGACTAAAACTGAGCGATGATTTTGGCCTTCACCGTATTAAATTCTTCGTCGGTGAGGGCTCCCATCGCACGTAGGTTTGCGAGCTTGGTGAGCGTATCTAGCGGGGACTCTTGCTGAACTTCTACCCGAGAGGATGATGATTGGCGTTGTGTGTTGAGTTCCTGTAACCACCGGTTAGCAAGCGTGGCCATTACAGAAACGGTTGCTTTCTGGCAATTGTCAATTGTGAGAACTCTACTACCTAAGTCAACCATGATCTTTCCTAGCAGAAACCCCTGGGATGAGGAAACAGCTTGAACGCGATCGTGGCGGATGCTTTGAGTATCTACTGAGTTGGTCAGCATAGCGCAATCCAAGAATAGAAACCGCTGATCGGTGAGAACAGCCAGCCAAGTATTGCTGCCAAAGTCGGACGAGTTAGAGCTATCTGAGTGCTTGACGATCCCAGATGTTAGTGCGAACACAACCTCCTCAGCTTCAAGATGGTTGGTTAGCACCTTTATTTCTTTTTTTGTTCCAAACGAATCAAGTCTTACGTCGTTTAGTTCGCAAATGGCCTCCCAGTCTGCTTTACGTGTTAGTTCTGCGTACTTCTCTAAATTTTCCAAATCAATTTCCTTAATCGTAGATTTATTCCTGGGCGTCAAACCGCCAATAATCCATAAGGAGGTATTTTTCCAGACCTCCCCACTCCGCAAGGTGCGACGATAGCCCAGTGCCATCTGGTCGTCTATGGCGGCCAAGACTCGATTGATCGTGATCTCCACAAAACATAAAGCCAATAGCTCTACGTGGGTACGCCAGAGTCACGCGTCGGGCATCGAGTTGAGTTCGGATCTTGGGAGACGAAAAATAGCAGTCATTATTAGTATGATTATTTAGAATTTAAATTATTATTTTAATTCAATTTTGGAATTAGAAATCGAAGATGCGTACCGTCTTTTCGCCTATAGCTCCTGGGCAGAATGAGTCAACTCCGATTTCCGTCGCGACGACAGCGTTGGAACCCTGGCGGTGGATTCGCAATCGGTCATCACGTCCACCTCTGCGCTGACGCTGACTTGAGGGCATTGGGAACGCCTCTTCGGGGTCAGTGGGCAATTTTCAGGACGATATTCGCCTTTTCGAAAAAATATTTTGGATTTTTTTTCGTTCGATATCAGCAAGAGTGCGTTCAATTTCGCCCTATAGCTCCAGGGGCAAACAAGATGAATTCATCCTGCCCAGGAGTTATAGGGGTTTTCCGTAAAAGATGGTTTTCAGCCTATAAGTCCTGGAGAGAACCAGTTTCGCTTCTATTAAAAGTGGCTGAAAGTTAGTGTTTGATGTACTGGCTGGCAAATTAGCCCCCTTGTAAAAGTTAATCGGCTTGATAGTATTGGTCTCAAGCGGTCAAGTGTCAGTTGCAATTTGCCCGTCGCAATATCTGTACGCAATTGTCTGAATAAGTACTTAGCTGATACAGGTTGTGGGCCAACAGGTCCGGGCAATCTGCATCCTAAATTCAGTAAGGCTACCGCTCTTTAATAATTTAAGGTTGGAGACTTTGATATAGCCTCAGCAAGGTTCTATATATCATAGTTGTGTGGCGCTGGCAGCGCTAGATAGTGCGCTTGGCGCTTTATTTAGGTCTTGGAATGTCAGCGCATAAAGCGCTTGCTTACATATGTAAGTATGGCAACAACAAACTCGAAATTATATAAGGAATTAAAATGTCTGCTTCAAAGCCTTTAAAGCAAGTCGAAGTCAGAGATTCCGTTGTGGAGGGCCTGATTGTCATCAGATACCCTGCGACAGGGAACTCGACGTATTATGTTCGTGAAGCGACGAAAAGTCGCCGGCGTATTAAGTTGGGAACTTCCAGCGACTTGACCCTCAAGCAGGCACGACGAAAAGCTGCTGAGGTACTGAGCGCCGAATACAGTCCATGTTCGTTGACGCTGGCTCAGGTATTTGAGGCGTATGCGAGGTCTGGCGAGTACAGCGGCAAGCGCTCGATAAGCCGGGAACGCAAGCGCTTTGAAAAATTGGTTGAACCCATACTGGGCAGCAAAAGTATCAGAGCCATTAACGTAACGGACGTGCAAGCTGTCATGGCTGCCTTGAACTCATCGTTGAGTGATGCGACCCGGAATCGATACTTGGCCATGTTACGGTCAATTTTCCGATTCTCCATTGCGCAGGGATTTAGCGACAAGGACCCGAGTCGCAGCATCAAGTTGCGCAGAGAGGTGCCGGTAAAGCTGTATGAGGTCACTGATGAGTTCGTCGGCCGTCTGCGTGACGCGGTGCGCTGGTTAGAAAAAAACGATCCAAGTACCGCGTGTCTTGTCGAATTGCTACTGCATACTGGCATGCGAATAGGCGAGGTGCTGCCGTTGCAGTGGAGTGATGTTAACTTTTCGACTCGGCAAATCACCCTCAGGCTGACCAAAAGCGGAAAAGCTAGGCATGTCCCCATCAGTGATGACTGTCTGACGCTCCTGGCTCGGCGGGTCGAGATGACGGCCGACTGCTCATGGGGTTGGCTGTTTCCGTCGTCACGTGGCAATTCGCACATGACAAGGCCAGTTCGACCCTGGAAGCAAGCGTGCCAGGCGGTGGGGCTTCCGCTGTCGTTACGCTTTCATGACCTGCGTCATATATTTGCGTCGGTATGTGTGAAAGAGGGGATCCCGCTCTACACGGTACAAGGGTTGCTAGGCCACTCATCAATCAGGATGACTGAGCGGTACTCCGCGCTCGCCTCCGAGGACTTACTAAGAGCCAGCTGTCGTCTGTCCAGTACCCTTGGCTTCTGGATGGAGGGGGCGTAATGAAACGATTTTACTCAAGCCATATTTTATCACCGGATGTTATCGATGCAGCAGTACGGGCTGGTGCGACGGCAGTCGACGGAGACAGGGACTCCCTGTCGGGTGTCAAGAGTTTACAGTTTGATGAGAAGACGGTGATCTTCTCGATAGCGAACATTCATTCAGAGTACAGCAATATCCGGCAAATTTTGTTGAAGCACTTTCTGGTTTTTCAAACGAGTAAAGAGCTGTTCGTGCCGCTGTCCAAAAACTATATCCAAGACGATAAATTGCAGGTTTTTTTACAGAAGTCCTTGGCCGGTATCAGGTTACATCTAGACGTGGGTGTCGACCAGCAACCAGCGGCGCATGGCCAGTGGTTGATTCCTGCAAATGGAGAGATGCCCAAGTCGCATCCGTTCGATTTTTTGGACGTGATTGCAGCGCGTGAGATAGGCTTGATTGAAGAGATGTATGGATTCAGTACCCTTGGAAACTTTGAGTTTTCACTGGATAAGGTACGCCGCCGCAAGAAAGATAATGTTGAAGAAGTTGCACCGGCTCTCTGGATTGATAAGATCCTGCAGGATCCGCAGACCGGGCACATATCGACCCGCATTAATATTCTGAGCCGTACGGGAATGAAGTGGCGGGTGACATCGCAAGTCATTGCCAATGGCACCATGCAGGACACCAACAAACTCACGGAGTGGGTGGTTTCAATGGTGCCCTGTGTGGTCGATCGTAAAGGCTTAGGGGAGTTGGTAAAAGAGCTGCTCCGACATGCCTTTGATACAATTGACAGCCAGATTTGGATAAGAAGTGAAGGATGGATTCGAAGTATTGATTCCAACATCGAGGGCTGCGTTTGCAGTCAGGAATTGTTACTCGCCCCAGGTGCCGACGCGCAGCAATTTTACGTTGATATCGCCGCACCGAGGCTTGCGCAATCGGGCACGCTTGAGCGCTGGAATCAAGAGGTCCTCGTCCCGGTAAGTAAGAGCCATATTCTTACTGGCGCGCTACAGATTGGCTTAGCGGCAACCATGCTCGATCTGGTACCTGGCGTTTCTTCTTGCACGTTCAACTTCTTCGGAGGTGCGGGCCGTGGCAAAACATTACTGCTATCGACGGTGGCCAGTCTGTTCGGAAACACGACCGCGCCTGGGCATGGCAGTGCCGGTCGCAATGGGCGATCAATCATTGAGACCTTCGCCTCTACCGAACTCGCGCTTCAAGCCAAGGGACAGGCAACCTCGTTAGGCCCCATGCTGATCGATGAAATCGGCAGTAACAATTACGGTGCACTAGACAAGTTCATTTATGTGACCGGTAATGGCAACAGCCGTACTCGACTAAGCAGTAACGGAGATGTCCAAGAGTCGCCGCCGAAGGCCTTGTTCTCTATGACCACAGGCGAAGTTCCGATTGGCTTGCTGTTGAGCCGTAACGCGCAACAGGGCGTGTTGGATCGGGGGGTGGACATCAATATCGGCAGTGGGAGGATAGGCTTTAACGGTCAAGTCGCTGAAGAGCACGCCTTTCTGTCTGAAGGGGTAAAAAAAGCCGTCTCTGCGGCGATCCCGCATCAGTACGGTACTGTGGCTCCAGCCTACATCAAAGCCATTTTGTCTGAGATGGACGGTCAAAACTGGAAAGCGGAACTTGACGAAATAAGGCAACAGCTTGTCGATGCTTGCCCAGGCTACGTGAGCAATGATGGACCGGTCCGAGTTTTAACTCGGTTTGCTTTAGCGGTGTTGGCGGGCAGGATTGCCCTGAGAAACAAGGTGTTTAGCGAGGATTTTGTCGACGAGATTACTTTGTTCAATGGTGTGGCCGCCTGTGCTGAACGCTGGATCAATACACGTTGGCATTACCTGGAACGTTTGTCTGCGGCCTTAATTGAGCAGAAACGGATACCTGAAAGTGCGCCGAGGTTTGGCTTACCGCTCTACCGTCATCATGAAGACAGTGGTGATATGCCCACGCTCATGATCACCAAAGAGTTCCTTCAGAAGGTCTTTGCGGGGGCGGAGGAAGTGGAAGTTATCGGCAAGCGATTTAAAGATGATGGGTTGCTTGTTCGGGCCGACGCGGGTCGCAATACAGTTGGGAAAACCCCTCACTATCACCTGCGGACGGAGTGGGTGAAAGATCATGGCATTGAATGGTCAGAGGATTTGGAGCGCTTCGTAGAGGTGGCGTCGGATGACGACTGAAACGCCAAAAGTGCACAGGTCATGGGAGCTACTCTGACGGTCGAGCTGGACCGTACAGATGGGCCAAAAAAAACCCACCGGTGGCTGGGTTTTTAAGTTGTCGCAACACGTGCTAGCCAATTATTTTACTCTGTTGTCACACTACTTTAATTTTTCATTAGTTGGTTAGTGCGCTTCTTTAAAAAGAGGTATGTCGCTGGCGAAGTGTTGGATGATGCAGTTCAGTCAGTTGGTACAACAAGCGCGCCAACCCGTGCCGACGCCTTTCTCAGGTTATCAGATGCCAAGTGAGCGTATCGTTGGGTCGTCGTATTACTTGCATGCCCTAACAAATGCTGCACCTCATACAGGGTTGCACCGTTATTGATTGCCAACGAGGCAAACGTGTGACGTAAATCATGGATCCGAAGATGAGCAAGGCCAGCCGCTTTTAGTGCTCGCTGGAAGCATTTTCGAGCGTTATTCAGCGGCTTGCCTGGCTTACTCCCAGGGAAGAGATAACTAGCGCCTCCTTTATTTGGTAGTTCGCTTAGTAATGATAGCGCCGTTTCGCTGAGCATGACGAAGCGCTGGCGACCACTTTTAGTCATAGGCAGACTCCAAAGTAGTCTTTCGTGATCAATATCCTCCCAGCGCGCTTGTAACGCTTCTTCGCGACGGACCCCGGTTAGTAGCATTAATTTGATAGCGGTTGCTGCTATTTGGTTTTGCTCAGTGCTCAGCACCTTCCATAGTCGCTTAGCTTCATCAATGCTTAAGAAGCGCTGGGATTGGTTGTTCTCCGTGTGCATACGAATGCCGGTCGCCGGGTTGCTATCCATGTAGCCCCATAAGATGGCGAGGTTGAAACACCGCTTCAGAAGGGCGAGATGTCGGTTAGCAGTTGCAGGAGCCCGCCTGCTGATTAATTCGTCATGGTAGCGCTGGATCTCTTGTCTGGTGATAGAGGCTAAAAGTCGTATGCCAAACATATCAAATAGGTGAGTTTTGAATTTTGAATCATCGCTGTTTGCACTGCGTTTGCTTGCATACGCGTGCGGCAGGTAGTGGTCATCAATGAAGCGGCGAAACGTCATGCCTGACTCGGTTACGATTTCTTGCGGATCAATTCCACTCGAAAGCTGGGCCCGGTGCTTCAGAGCGAGTAAACGGGCTTCGCTAACGTCTAACTCACCATAATTTCCGAGCTTCATGCTTCGCTGACGCCCAGCATGTCGGTAGCGCAGATAGAAGAACTTTCGACCCTGTCGATTGATCAGGAGTTTGAGGCCCGAGACTTCTGTATCTGAATATTCGCACTCTCTCGCTTTGGCAGTTGCGGGTTGCGGTGGCAGTGCATCAATCACACGCTTGGAAAAGCGGATGAGCTTGCTCATAGGGCACCTTTTAGCGACACGAGTTTGGACTATCCCTGAGTCAGCTCAGAAAGCTGAGCCAGGGTAGCCATCAGCGGTCATGGTTGTTGGGTTGATGGATTGGTGAACTTGAGACTGTTGATTACGTCCGTCGCTCCGGTTCATTTCCGGTGCTTTCGGTGTCAATGCCGGAAATGCCAACAGCAGCGGAAGCTGTTGTTGCCTGCGACGGTCATCCGTTGATATACGGATGGGAAATAGCAGCGCTAAATCAAGGTGAAATCCACTGCGCGAGTATCCTGTTCATTTCCGGTTGAAGGGTTAAGCCTTTTGGAATGAGCACGGCCACCGAGAGCAGGTCGGAAAGCAGGATCACGACCTCATAGAAGTGACCGTGATCTTCGACGATCTCAAATGAAATATTTGGATCATAGGGACTTTGTAAAAGGTTTCTGACGCCGAGGAAAAGCCCTTTGTCGTAGGGGTCGTCTCCTTCGCCCCAGACTGCAAACCATCCGAGCTCATCAGGTAGCCACTGAGAGCCATACTCCCGCAGCACCTGATACTGGTCCTCTACCCACTGGCGTATGCCTCTGTCCTGGATTTGAACGGTAGCTTCACTCTGGCGAATCAGCAGCATGGTCTGCCTCCTCGATTTGCCGTTGCTCGTTGCTTGGCTCAGATGCTGGACTACTCACCTGGGTGGTAGACACGATTGGCTTTCCATCGAGCCGAACACGAATAGACTTACCTTTAAGCGTAAGAACACCTTTTCTCCATGTAGCACCATCGTCAGTTACCCGTAGTTTGGTTTCATGCTTCCCATCTCGCCCCAGTAATTTTTCAGCCAGCAAAGCGGCGGCAAGGAACGGGGCGTTATTGCTAGAGCGTCCCACAAAGACGGGCTGTAGTACCTTGCTGGGGAATGCTTCTGCTCGTTGACCCAGACCTTCCAAGATTACGAGAATAGAATCAGTGTTAATCCACTCGCGACTGAAGTAGCCCTGGCTTCCACTATCGACCAAAGCGATGAAGATCTGTTTTTTGTCGTTGGATAGTGCTAGTTGGTAGGTGATTTTTCCTTCGGCATTTGAACTGAGCTTCGGCGCCAAGCCTTCTTTTACGACTAGCAGATCCAGTAGGACCGGCACAACGGATTCGCGTTTACTCATATTAATTCTCCAAGCGAGAAAGGCCACTTCTTAGTGGTCTTTGTTAATCCAGTGAGGTAAATAGGAGGGTTCTAAAATCAGAGACACAAAGGTCTTGGGTGAAGGGGTAGCGCTTTGGGTGAAGTCGTTAGCCAAGACTGCAAGAACTTCTGCAATGGCTACTTTCAATCGCAAAATCTACAAAGTAGGTCGTAAGTGCTCACAGCGGCTTGAACTCGCGCGTCGGGAATTGTTCGGCATACGTCAATAGTGCTGGATATCCAGTTTTTTTTGCAAATGCACATGATTATCTCCTTGTTAGGACCCAATTCGTATTGAGTTCATTAAGATAATATCTGCTTGATTCTTCTGTTAATGCGGTGAAGGCAAGGATCTATAAGGCTTATTAGGTGTGAAGTGCTTATGCCCTGAAACTTTATGGGTGATTCGAATGAATCGAAAAAGCAAAATATATATATAGGGGCTTAATTTCTAGGCCCTGAAATTTTGGAGGTTTCTATGGATGTTGAAGTTCTTTTTTACGAGTTGGTTGATTCCTTGGCACGAGAAGAGGTGAATCTGATATCACAAGAGCGGACTATTACTCAGTGTGTGGCTAACGCTTTCCCAGAGGCTAAGGAAATAGCAGTGTTCGAAAGCTTCTACGGCTTTTCGTTACCGGCGGAGGCTGCCACGGACCGCTCTGCAAGACTGCGACAACTAGGGCGATCGCTGGCCAAGAGGATGCCTGCATTGTGCCGGTTGGCGATGCGCCAATACGAGTCAAGAGACCATGCGTCAAGTAATCAACTGTTTCGACGGGCAAAAGGGAAGAAGCGGCTTGCCTTCTGTTACGAGCAATACACTGAAGTCTGAGTTTTGTTTGCGACAATTAAACCGTGATGCATCGAGCCCATGTCGTTTCGACGGATCATGATGCCTGTCTTCTGCGTTACAGGATTGCGAATGAGGCAGCCGGGCAGAGCACTGCATTGGTGCCTGCCCTCGATCTGATCATTCGCAAGGTTGACGTCGAAGGTGTCGCACATCAGCATGAGAATCGTCGCAAAGAGGCCAGACATGCCAGCGTCCGGTGGCTACGGCATGATGTACGCGCGCCCGCAAGGGCGCGGCTCAAATTGTCTATCGCACTCGGCTATGGTATACATATGCCATCGTTTCATTGAGCGCATATTGAAACAACCGAGAGAGGCTACAGCCATGAAAATTCTGAACTTCTTCTTCGGTGCTCCGGGTGAAGGCATGAGCCAGAAAGACCGAGAGATCTCAGAATCTATCAGAAAGCTCAAAAGTCTGAACGTGGTCGAAGGTCGTGTGTCGATCGACGCCTCAGAAGTGGTGACTGCCGAATTCATCAAGGAGCGCAAAGAAGCGCGCCGCCTACTGAGTGCTTGAATGGGAATTCTTCTTCTTTTGCCGTTCCTGGTGAGCGGTTATTGGATCTGCCTCAACCATCCCCGCATTGCTCTAAGTTTCCACAAGTACGAAGGCCAGTTGTTATATCTGCTGGTTGCTCGTGAGGGCATTCGCTGCTTTCTGATTGCTGCCGCATTCAGTGCCGTTCTGGGGCTGCTCAGTTACGTCTCATTTACCGTGCCCGGCTGCTCAGGGTTTTATCCCATTACCCTGGATTACCTTTCTCTGATTGAGCGGTGGTTGATCAATCATGAAATGGCGACTGTAAAGAATGCTGATATTGGTGCCTTCCTTGTTCAAGCAGCAATCTTGTGCCTCATAGTGCCTAAGCTTTGGACTAACTATGAAGTATGGCGCTTGAAGTACGCATACAACCTCAAGACGCGTGCAGAATTGGATACTCAATTACTTTCAGTTTTTGTAGCCGGCAATCCTTGCCTTGATCTGCTGCTGACATCGATGCTCCATCCGAAAAGAAAGTACCTGTTCACGATGGAGGACAGGAAAGTCTATGTGGGCAGCGTGATCGATATAGGAAAGGCCACAGAGGCTCAAGGTGTAGATCAGCATTTCCTTCTCATCCCTTTTTTGAGCGGGTACCGTGACAAGGACACGATGCAGGTTGAGATGACCACTGATTATGCGAATTCCGGTGAGGGGGCGATAATGCTCTCCCAGGAAAATATTGCATCCGCCATGCTTTGGAAAGAAGAAGTGTGGGAGGCGTTTAAGGCTGTTCAGGAAGCCAAGAAACCTAAATCCAAGCTAAAAGACAGCCTACCAGAGCGCAACCGATAGTCCTGCTCAAAGTATAGCTCTCCAGAGCATTCGGTTTTTCAAAACTGCGGTGTGTTTGGGCAAAAAGTTGGTATTTTCTTGAGCGGCGCATTTGTACAGTATGGGGCTTCACTCATACACAAAGCCGTATTGGCATTGTGACAGCGAGCACCAGGAGATGCTGCTCGAACTGTGGCGGGAGCATGAGGAACCCTTGATAGCTGGAGGTGCGCGAGCTTACGCAGATATCCTGGTCTAAATGGATATAGGCACAAGATTAAAGGGCGTTGTTACCAGCGCCCTTTCCCGAAGGCTATCACCCCCAGCTGTAGACTCCACCCTTGAAGTTGAAGCTTGAAACTTTCTACGACCAAAGGGGCGAATCAGGTTGCTCCCCGTGGGGCCGATGCTGCTCAGCCAAATAAAGAGGCCACGAGCGCTCAGTATGGGAAATGCCCACGATCAATATTTGACGTGGATGACTCGCCGCCGATCAGCACCAAGCCGAGGCCGATCACTACCTTCTACTCGGTGATGTTAGTTACGTCCTTGGCGCGAATGGCCTCCGCACTGCGATCCATCCGCGCGACCCGGGTAAGCATGGCGGTAGCCATAGATGGTTCGGACTCGCTGTGGTGGCTGAAGGCCTCTTTTAACACTGTTTGCATCAGACTTTTGGCGTAGGTCTGGTTCTGGCTGATTTGAGTTTCCAGTTGGTCGCAAAGGTTTAGGAACTTTTCTACTTTTGTGACTATGGCTTGTTGCTCACGATATGGGGGTAGCTGGGTTAACAGTGGATAAACTCTTTTCCCACTAATTACAGGCTGGGCGCCTTTATATGAGGATTTTCCCAGGTCCATTTGCTTTAAATGTAGCAATATATAATTTGTGTCGATGTTTTTTCTACTAAAGTAAACTCTGAAGCAGTTGTCCGTTATCCAGGAGTGCTCTGGGGTTAAGTGGACTGCACCGCAATATGCTCCAACTCTCCCAATAGTAACTGTTGCTTCATTTGTATTATATGTGTCGTGATACCCATTGATGCCATTTCCACCAAATACGGGAATGTCACCACCATTCATTTGTGAAGATATCAAACCATCTCCAGAGCTAATGCTGATTAAATCCCCCAGCCGACACCACGCCCACCCATGGGGCAGCTCAAACGGTTTTTCCTCGCCATCAATCGGGGGCAGCGGTTTCTGTGCGTTGCTTTTCCTCTCTTTGACCCGTTCCGCCTGTTCAGCGCCGATGCGTTGGAGCAGTTCGCTAGCTGGTTCCACATCAGGGTTTTGCGCACGCCAGTCAACCGTGAGCTTTCCTTCAATGGCTTCCTGCAAAATCTGTTGGCGCAGTTTTTTCAACAGGGCTTGTTGATGGGTGAGTTCAGATTTTAGCTCGCCATCTTCAATAACTATCGACTTAAATTTCACAACAATTTCACGCTGCCTTCCGATAGATGGCAGAGGAATTTCAATATCCTGAATTTTTTTTACAGATAACGCCACATTAGCAGCACCACTCATCAGTGGTACCAGAACACGATCTTTCAATTGCGACAAATACAAATGAAGGAACTGAATATCCAACTTGTTTTCATCTTTGCTGGTCAGTGCTACCAAAATGGAGCCCAGTGCGAATTTTCCTTCTTGATAATGCACATTCTTTAGGCTCGCATGACCGTGACCCGTTGAAGATACAAGAGGAATACAGACGGCCTTGGTATCAAACTGATAGGTGTTGCAGGTTTTTCGTTCCGCGCCGGTAGTTACCAGAGAGTAATCGCCTGGTTCCGCCTTGGCCAATCCTGTCGAACCTTTTTCAAACTCGCACAGGGCTTTGAGCTTTACAAACTTCACTACACGAGCTCCCTACGCAGTTGATCCAGCAATTGATCCCCATTGGCAAAGGATTGATGCAGGAGGTCGAGCAATTCAGTGCTGCTGTACTGCTTTTCTTCCTCGGCGCGGTGTGGGTTATTTATGTCGAGGTTGTAGCCGTCTGCCTTGATGGTGTCGATATCGACCTGCCAGGCCTGCTCGTTTGCTTCCCGGTTGATCCACCAGGCTTTCAGAGCGTCGAACTCGGCCAGTTGGATCGGCTTGGTTTTGGAGTAAGCCTTGTAGCCTTCTGGCAGCTTGTGTTCGTAAAACCAAATGCTTTTTGTTGGCTCGCCCTTGGTGAAAAACAGTAGGTTGGTGGCCACAGAGGCGTAGGGCTGAAACACAGAGTTGGGCAGGCGCACGATTGTGTGCAGATTGCAGTCTTCCAGCAGCTTCTGGCGAATGCGCTGCTTCACGCCGTCGCCGGTAAGGGAGCCATCGGGAAGCACAATAGCGGCACGGCCTCCGTTGTTGAGCAGGTGAATCATCAGGATCAAAAACAAATCCGCCGATTCCTTGGTGCGGTAAGTCTGCGGGAAGTTGTTTTCGTTATTGTTGGAAACCACACCACCAAAAGGCGGGTTGGCGATAATCACCTCCACCCGGTCCTTCCGGGTGTACTCGCTCAAAGGCCTTTGCAGGGAGTCGCCAAACTGAATATTGGGCGTAACAATGTCATGCAGAATCAGGTTGGTATTGGCCAGGATATAGGGTAGCGGTTTGTACTCCCAGCCACGCACGTTGTGACCAATGGCTTCGCTCTCAGCTACATTGCTGGCGGTGGTCTTTAGGTGCTCGATCACGGCGGTTAAAAAGCCGCCGGTGCCGCATGCAGGGTCGAGTATGGTTTCGCCGTGCACGGGGTTTACCATCTCGGTCATAAACTGGGTGATGGCTCGGGGGGTGTAGAACTCGCCCAAAGTACCGGCGCTTTGAAGCTCGCTCAAAAAAGTCTCGTAAATTTGGCCGAATAGGTGCAGATCTTTGCTGTTGTTGAAGTCGATTTCGTTTAGCTTGTTGATGACTTGGCGTAGGTGAATGCCGGATTTCATGTAGTTGTAGTTGTTGGCGAAGACTTCATGCACCAGCACCGCGCGGCGCTTGGCGTTGGATAGGTCAATCTCCGACAGGGTAGGGAAGAGTTTGCGGTCGACAAACTGCAACAACTCGTCGCCGGTCATGCCTTCGTCATCCCCTGCCCATTGGTCCCAGTGCAAGTCGGCGGGAATGGGTGATATGTAGTTATCGTCCATCAGCTCAAGCTCTTTGTCTTTATCGCTGAAGATTTTCAGAAACAACATCCAGCCCAGTTGCAGGATACGCAGCTCGTCGCTGCCGGTGCCGGTATCTTGCCGCATGATTTTACGGGCAGATTTTACTATGCCTGATACATTTGCCATTGATTCACTGCTCTCGTGTTAGCGATTCAAGCCGCTTGATAAAGGGCTTGTTCTAGCTGAGTTAATGCCTGTAAGTAATTCTGTTTGCCGCCAAACAGATTGATGATTTCGGTTGGGGTGCCGAACCGGTCGAATGGGTTGACCTTTAGCACCTTGATGTCCTCAATATTTTCTATGCCTTCATCGGCATATTTATCAAGCAGGGCGTCGAGCACCTTGCGCGCCTGCTCGCCGTATTTGCTGAATACATCACGCTTTCTGACCTGCTTGGCGCGTTCGGCACGGGTGAATGGCGGCTGATCAAATGCTGTGTGGCAGATCATGTCGAAGATGTCCATTTCCTTGCCGATGGCATCTTTGAGGTTTTCCAGCACGATTCCCTGCTCGGTGAGCTCGTCGACGATGGCCTGCTTTTTGTCTGCACTGTGCCATTTGCTAAGAAAATCATTCAGTGACTGGTATTGCTCACGAACCTTTTGACGGGTGTAGTCTCTCAGACTGCCGGTAATTAACTTACCGTTGCCATCCATGTACTGAATACGCTCGTTGAGAATGGAGACATTAACGCCGTTAACATAGAGTTTGCGTCGAGGTTCGCTGATGATGTCGCCGCCGTCGATGATTTCTGGTGGTTCGGTTGGCGGTTCAAAGATGATCTCCTTGCCTTCGTCATCGGTGATGGTATCGCCTTCGGCCAATTCGTCTTCCGGGGTTTCAAATTCGTCATCCTCGCCCAGCTCTTTGACGCGCACCGGATCACCGTCGAAGTCCGGGTCGGCAAACAAGTCGGTGACATTACGGAAATCGAGAATGGTAAAAAAGGTTTTGCCGAACTCTTCGTTGATGCGGGTGCCGCGCCCGATGATCTGCTTGAACTCGGTCATGGAGCCGATATTGCTATCGAGCACGATCAACTTGCAGGTTTGCGCATCGACGCCGGTAGTCATCAATTTGGATGTGGTGGCAATCACCGGGTAGCGCTCTTCGGGATTGATGAAGTTATCCAGTTCGCGCTTGCCTTCGTCATTATCACCGGTGATCTGCATTATGTACTTGGGGTTCTGCGCCATCAGGTCGCTGTTGGCATTGGCCAGGGCGGAGCGCATGCGCTGAGCGTGGTCAATATCCACGCAGAACACGATGGCTTTGTCGAAGCGGTTAGTTTTTTTCAGATACTCACTGATCTTGTGGGCCACTGCATCCGTGCGTTCGTCGATCACAAGGTTTTTGTCGAAATCCTTGCGGTTGTATATGCGGTCATCCACCAAATGGCCGCTTTTATCTGTTTTGCCCGCCTCAGGCCGCCAGCCTTCAAGATCTACATTGAGGCCAACGCGTAGTACCTTGTAGGGGGCCAGAAAGCCATCCTGTATGCCTTGCTTGAGTGAATAGGTATAAATTGGATCGCCAAAGTATTCAGTGCTGGAAACGGTTTCGGTTTCCTTGGGCGTTGCTGTCAAGCCAATGTGGGTGGCGGTTTTGAAATAATCGAGGATTTCGCGCCAGGCGCTGTCATCCGAGGCGCTGCCACGGTGGCACTCGTCGATGACGATCAGATCAAAGAAATCGGGGCTGAATTCTCGGAAAGCATCCTTGTCCTCATTGTAATTGGTGAGCCCTTGATATAGCGCCAGATAGATTTCGTAGGATTTATCGATTTTCTTGTTTTTGATGACCGTCATTTTGTCTTTGAAATGCCGGAAGTCGCCACGGCGGGTTTGGTCAATCAAGGCGTTGCGGTCCGCCAGAAACAGGATGCGTTTTTTTGCGCCAGCTTTCCACAGGCGGTGAATGATCTGGAAGGCTGTGTAGGTTTTGCCGGTGCCGGTGGCCATGGTCAGCAAGGCACGCTGCTGGCCATTGGCGACGGCCTCCACTGTGCGGTTGATGGCGATTTGCTGGTAGTAACGCGGGCTCCGGCTTGTGCCGTCAAAGAAGTAATCCTGTGCGCTGATACGCTCAGCCTCTGGTGTGGCGATGCCTTTATAGCGCTTATAGCGCTCCCAGAGTTGTTCCGGGGTGGGAAATTCATTCAACGAAATTTCACGCTCAACGCTGCCGCTGGCGGCGGTGCGGTCATGCTCGTAGAAACCATCGCCGTTACTGCTGTAAACCGTGGGAATATCAAGAATGGTGGCGTA
This sequence comes from Pseudomonas sp. p50(2008), assembly GCF_015351605.1. NCBI lineage: Bacteria > Pseudomonadati > Pseudomonadota > Gammaproteobacteria > Pseudomonadales > Pseudomonadaceae > Pseudomonas > Pseudomonas sp. p50(2008). Next base: position 447,455 of record NZ_JACMYF010000004.1, on the reverse strand, counting down.
ATCCAGCCCCTGCTGAATGCCTGCCATCACCGTTTGCCTGTTGTCTTTGGCCTCGATGATGGCGACCGGAATGTTCGGCTTATAGTAAAGAACGTAATCCGCCCGCTTGCGCTTGCCACGGGTTGTCAGGTTGCCCTTCACATAGATGCGGCCATCGGTAAAGCTCACTTCTTCACGAACCTGCTTCTGCATGTCCCAGCCAGCCTGTTCCAGCGCTGGTGTAATGAACTTGGTGCAGATGTCACGCTCTGATAAGTCCTTTTTGTGGGTCATCGGATGGTCGGGGTCCTTGGGTTTATTCGGGCCGGGGTGGGCGTATAGGCACAATAACCATGTTAAGTGAGCTCTTAAAAAGCCCTGCGTTCACGAAGTCACCCTCCTACAACTTGTATGGTTGCTGGGATGGGTTTCGAGAATTGACTTTTTCAGATGTTCCCCAGTTAGGTGTTGAGCGTCCTTCATCAGCCATCGGTCAGATCATGGTATGCCGGTTGTAATCGCATCTTGGACCAGGCTGTCAATCTTTTCGCGGTGGTGGAACCGATCTTCTCAGCTATGCCTGAAAACAGTTCTTGATTAGCGTCGATTTGTGTCAATCCAGGGGGGGTTGACGGTCAATCGGAAATTGCCAGCATAGCGGCTTTATATAGGAATTCCGGTTGCGTTGGCAGTGTCAATGCAGGAAACGTAAGGTAATACCAAGCCAATTCCGACACCTGATTCACGTTGCCTCCATCACCCACACAACCGGCATCCGCTTTACCTCGCTCTGATAGGGGATCGACTTCGTGTAGGTTTGCTTACGATTTGTCTGTTTGGCCGGAGCTTTTTATCTCGATTGAGGCACTCAACTCAAACCTCGGCAGCGATGAGTGTTCCCAGGGCGCCAGAAAAAACCCAATGATGGCGGCTATCAGTTTTTCATCCATGACGTAGAAACACACATTTGGGGACGACTAGTGAACGGCACGCTGGCGCGTGCCTGTGACGACTAACGTCGGAGTTGACCGGCGCCCAGTAGGCGGGCGAAGCCCGCCAATCGAATGCGGCGTGCTTGTTCATCGACGGACCCCCTTCCTGACGCACTGCAAGTAGTTCACAGGTTCCGGACTGATGTCATACCGGTTAATTCCCCCTGCAATCAGCTTCGAGGCTGCTAATCCAGATAACTTCGTCGGATGGGATTTTCTCGATAAAAGCCATCACTGCACCGTATGCAATTCCATGGGCTATGGCGTGTTCAGCAATCGCTTCCTTGCATAGAGTCTCGATACTCCTGGTTTGTGCGTTAAAGCAGCCATGAAACCCGAGGTATGACCCAGGAACGGCTACATGCTCTCGTCCAGCAATGAAAACAATTGGGGCGCAAGCGGAGATACACCTCCCGCCCGGGGCTACATAGGTATTCACATAGTGGGCATCGATGACTCGGGATAGCTCGAAAGCAGCCTGAACACTCCTCCAGAGCTTTCCAGAGCCAATGTGTAGTATCCGTACGAGTGTTTGGCATTCGGCGTCAGAACAGCTCTGAGGCGAGAGCCATATCTTCGATCGCGTTCATCTCGACGTCTACAGGCGCCTGGTGGTGGCTTTCAAGCACACCTTGCAAGCTTCGAAGCCCAACGATTTCAGAAAGCTCTCCTGTTGAGATCGATCATGACTTTTCCGGTAATACTGGCTTAACATGGATTTCAATACCCGTTTGTAGGCATTATGCCATTCCCTGTCCAGGTCACTAGCCTGGGTGCTATCAACCACGCGCCTTGGCGCAAAGGTCCGTTTTTTGAGTTCAGGGTGCGCCGCCTGAAATGCCTTGGCCTCGCGAAGGTGTGCTTCCAGTGCCTGTTCCATGGCCGCCAGAGTAAGCAGACTGAATTCGCTCTGGCCGGAATTAATGTACTCAATCCTTTGCGGTCTGTTCTTGAGCAAGAACTGGGCTTCTAATGAGTTCAGGAATTTTTCCTGATCACCCTGCAGCAGGTGTTTGTTTACCTCTGCAAACACTCGGAATTTTTCGATCTCGTCGGGGCCTTTGGCTTCGATTTCCGGCGGAATGGTGAAATTCAAATAGTCCGACTTCAGGTAGTCGCAGGAGCTGTCGAAGTGATATTTCAGCGGCCCATTACTTCTGAACAGATGCCTGCCATCATTTCGTTTTGCCTTGGTGCCCGAGATCCTGAATTGTTCAATCCCGGACGCCACCAGCAACTCGGCATACAACGACTTCAACTCTATCGTTGAAAGTATCCAGGCCAGGTCTTCTTTATAGACCGCCTTTCTGACGTGCTCATCCACTTGGTCGATCGATTCGAAATAGAGATGTTTCAATGCACCCATGCTGCTGTTGGTCAGGTAAACCTGTGCTCCTTTGACTTCCACGTCCCCTCCTTGAATCTGCCAATTCATTGCGCTATGCCTATGGCCAGTGGTGTATTTAAAGCGCAGGACGCTTGTTCTGCAGCCCGGTTTGTACAGTGATCACGTTCGCCTTTGCCAACAGATCCAACGCGCACCCAGGTTGGAACATGCAATCCTGCTTGAGTGCCTGTTCAGCGGCATCCATGATCGAATCGGCATACTCGAAGGTGGAGGCCACATAGGCCTGCAGACGCGATGAGAGGACTTCGGCGACAAGCCCAGTGGCACTTTTTCCGGACAGTTCAGCCACTAGATCCAGCATAGCTGAGACTTTTTCGCCGGGGCGTACATTGACCATGGTGTGTTGTTCTGCCCGTGCTTCTATCTGGGCTTCGCCAATAGTCTGGATGACGGTCGAAAGAATACCGATGCTCATTTTTTCACCCCTGCCAGCTTTTTTTTGATTCCAATGAATGTTTCGCTGTTGTAGGCATCTTCAGGCGCGCTGGGATCCGGCATCATTTCATACGGCACGTTGAACGCCAGGATGTTCTTCAACAGGTGCTGGCATTCAGAACCGATGGCATCGAATACCCAAGGTCGGGACAACGCATCGTAAGCAGCGCGCTCATCGGCGGTTTTGGCCAGCAGCGCCCGCGCGTCTCGATCAGGAATGCTCATCAACTCATCGAGCAACACGTCATGCAGGAGCTTATTAATCAGCATTGAGCGTGAGACGCCTTCTTGCTCTGTCAGGGCATCGAGCAGATACAGGTCGTGTTGCTTGATACGCACATTGTATTTGCGCTCGCTTTTTACCCGTTGAAGCGACTCGGGGGTGGCTGTATCGGCAAAGGCGTCGGGGTGTATCTCAAGGCAGTAATCACCATCGAGGATCGACCCTTTGCTTACCGAAAAGCTTCTGGCGTTTTCAGGACTCATGAATGTGTTCTCTTAGTATTGGAGTAGACGGTGATCAGGGTCTCGCCCTCGATGACAAGCGATGCACCACCACGCCGTGCCAGCTGCTCGAGCATTTTCAGTTCTTCACGTTTCTGTTGGAGCAAGGGGGCAATGGCGCGCTCCGGGAGTACAAGTCTGTCTCCCCGGGCATTCCAGTCACCAAGGGTGAGAATCGCCCCGATCATGGCTTCTGAAATGCCACGTTGCCTCATTCGATTTTGCAGATGCGCGGTGTGCATGTCGTCATCACTCGTGTTGTGTTGATGACTGACAATATAGCCATTTAAAAGATGAATTAAAAGCCATATTTTGGCTTTTTTTGAGGGGTGCTGATTTTAACCTTGGAAAGGGGGCGCAGTGCGCTGCTGAAGCTGCTTGTATGGTAGGACTTGAAAGGAGGAGGGCGGAGCGCAGCTGCTTTTGAGTTCGCACAGACCGTTGGAGATTTTTCTCCTCCTCCTTTCACCTAAGCGCAATAAAGGATGTGGAGCCCACACCGGCTCATCGCACGGCCGACGTCGCGAGCACCAAGATCATGATTGACCGGGTCGGGGCGCAGTTCGACATCAAGCTGGAACGCCTTATTGGCGACACCGTTTGCCTCGAGGCATCAACAAAAATGAAGTATTCGAGGCAGGGGGGTTTTGTTGTTTGAGGGGGGCTATAGGCTTGAGCTAAAAAGGAGAGTCAGCGCTATTGGGCTTTTCATTTTAGATGGAGAGCCGCTTGCTAGCCTTGGTTCTCGGTTTTTTACGTGCACTGGAGCCTCCTCCCACCGCGCATACCGCGTGACTTGTAAGTGTTTTGAGTGGCAGGTGGTAAAAAGTGCTCAGAGGCCCTGTGGCGTGCCAGGGGGAGCGGAAGGGCTGCGCTGGGGCGGACTGTATTGCCGACGTCTCAGCTTGTCTGAGTGAGGCTCTCAGCCTGACAATTTAAATCAGATTAAAACTATTCAGTTTTTGGTCCGGTACCGAAAGTCCGTTGGACGCCTTTCAATCACACTGCCGAAGCGCCTTGGTCCAGAAATGGTCCAGAGGCCATTAAATCGCAGGCAATAAAAAACCCCAAGGACACATTGTTCCTTGGGGTTTCTCGGTATTTGGTGCCCAGAGACGGAATCGAACCGCCGACACGGGGATTTTCAATCCCCTGCTCTACCGACTGAGCTATCTGGGCAACGGGGCGCATTAAACTGGTTTTTCAGGGGGTCGTCAAGCAAGTTTTCAAAAAATATTTAATTATTACCGTCGCTTACGTACCGACCCCCGAGAAAACGGGATTATTCAGCCGGCGGAACGTAGCCGTCAGCCTTGGCGTATTCCTCGCCGGAGAAGTACTTGTCCATCTCGCCCTGAAGATATTTGCGGTCTTCGGCGTTCATCATGTTCAGGCGTTTTTCGTTGATCAGCAGGGTCTGGTGTTTCTGCCAGTCCGCCCAGGCCTTCGCCGAGACGTGGTCAAAAATGTCCTGGCCTTTAGCGCCCGGGAACGGAGCGCGCTCCAGGGCGGGCAATTCTTCTTTGTACTTGCGGCACATGATGGTGCGGGTCATGACGACTCTCCTGCGTTCAATACGGCGGCCGCGCGTTCGAGCAAGGTTTTGACCGGGGCGGCAAGGCCCAGGCGCGGCGGGGTGGCGAGGTTATACCAGAGCCAGTCGGCCTCGGCCACGTGATGGCCGGCCTCCTGGACCTGAACTAACCAGGGTTCGATGGACAACTGAAAGTGGCTGAAGGTGTGAACAAGGCTTGGCAAGGCTTGCTGAGTGCCCAGTTCCAGCGAGTGCTGGGCCGCCAGATGTTGCAGGTCGTCGAGGTCGTCGAGTTCCGGCAGGCTCCAGAGTCCGCCCCACAAGCCCGTGGAAGGGCGACGGTAAAGCAGGATCGCGCCTTCGCCGTTGGCGAGCATCGGCATCAGCGTACGCTTCTGGGGCACGGCTTTACGCGGTTTGGGGATCGGGTAGCGGGTTTCCAGGCCAAGCATGTGCGCTTCACAGCTTTTTTCCAGCGGGCACAGAAGGCAGCTCGGTTTGCTGCGAGTGCATAACGTGGCACCCAGATCCATCATCGCCTGGGTGTAGGCGTTGACCCGATCATGCGGTGTGAAGCGCTCAGCGTTCGCCCACAGCTGTTTGGCGACCTTCGGCTCGCCTGGATAACCCTCTTGCGCGGTAAAACGCGCCAGGACCCGTTTGACGTTGCCATCAAGGATCGGCGCCCGCAGGCCCATGCTCAGGCTGGCAATGGCCCCGGCTGTGGATAATCCGATACCTGGCAGCTCCACCAGTTTCTCAACGTCGCGCGGAAACTCGCCGCCGTACTCCGCCACGACGATCTTTGCGGTCTTCTGCAAATTGCGCGCGCGGGTGTAGTAACCAAGGCCTGTCCACAAGTGCAGCACTTCGTCTTCCGGCGCAGAGGCCAAGACTTCGACCGTTGGCAGCGACGCCATGAAGCTATCGAAGTAGTTCAGCACGGTGCTGACCTGGGTCTGCTGCAGCATGATCTCCGAGACCCACACCCGATACGGGGTGATGCCCTGTTGCCAAGGCAAATCGTGGCGGCCGTGGCGGTCGTACCAGTCCAGTACTGCCGATGAAAATTGCTCGGATCTCATCGCTTGAACAAACCCTTCAGTGCGTTTTTCAATTCAGGACTGACCTTGTCACCCAGCTTCTCGTCGATTTTTTCGCTGAGTTTGTCGCCCGCCAGCTTGCTCGCGACCTGGCCCATGCGCTCATTGTCCAGGCGGCAGGCTTTGGCGCCGAGTTCCAGCGGGCCGCGGCAGCGCAGTGGCCACTCGATGCCGACAAACTTCTCGCCGACCTGGCAAGCCGGGTCCGGCATGTCACTCTTGTCGCCTTCGACGATGATGCCGACGCGATAATCCATCCCCAGCACTCGCAGGTCGACGTCGCCGTCACCGTTGATGGTCATGCCCGGGATGCGCACTTTCAGGTCAGGGTTGCTGGCCACGCCGTTACGGAAGGTCAGGTTGCCCTTGAGTTCCTGGAATGGCGTGTCCTTGCCTCGTGGTTCGCCGCTGAGGGTTTTGCGGTTGAGGGTGGCAATGCCCTTGCACAGTTGCTGTTCGAGGTTGGCGTTGAGCAGCACGCCGTTGTTGATCACGAAACTGGCGTTGCCGTTGAGGCTGTCGATCAGCGCTTTCTGGCTATTGCCGCTGCCTGTCAGGTTGCTGTTGAGTGTGACCAGACCTTTGACCGGTGGATTCTTGCCCAGGCTTTCGAGGATTTTCTCAACCGGGACTTTGTTGAGCTGCGTCTGCATGTTCAGCGCCGGCACCTGTTGGCGCACGTCGAGGGTACCTTTGGCCTCGAAGCTGCCGTCGTACAGGTCGCCTCGAAGGTTTTCCAGGGTCAGCAGGCCGCCTTGGCCAGTGGCCTTGAGCGCGGCATTCTGGATGGGCAGTTTGTCGAGTGTCAGCTGGCCGAAGGTCAGGTCGGCGTCGACGTCGAGTTTGCTCAGGCGCTCGACCGGCAGCAGGCGATCGGAGCTCCATGCGGTTTTGGTCGGCGCATCTGGCAGCGGAGTGCTGCCCGCGCCCGCCATGGCATTGGCTTCGGTGCTGGCCACCTCGGCCTGACGCACTTGAGTCGCGCTGTTGGCTTCAGCCGATTTCGGCTTCAGGTATCGGTCGACGTTGAAGGTGTCAGCCTTCAGCACGGCACGCAGCGACTGCTTGGCGAAATCCTCGACCGCGATGCGACCGTTGAAGCTGCTGTCATCGATTTTCAGATTGATGTTGTCGAACGAAACGCTACTCGGCGTACCGGCAAGGCGGGTGACCAGTTCGACTTTGCTCAGACTGCCTTCAGCCATGGCTGGAAGGGTTTGGCCAATGCTGTCGATGAATTTCGCCAGGTCAAACTGGGCGATCGACAGGGCGCCGTTGATTTGCGGCGTCTTGTCGAGGTCGTTGACCTTGAGTTCGCCCAGCGCACGCAGTTGGTTGGCAGAGATCTTGATGCCGGTCCATTCGGCGACGTTCGCAGCTTTATCCAGCAGAAGCTGACCCTGGGCGGCGAAAGTCATCGTCTTGCCTTGCAGCGGATCACCCGCCACTTCGCCGGAGAGTTTCATGTCTTCGAATTTGTAGCGTTGCAGCGCGCGTTCGAAGCGCAGCTCGCCGTTGAGCTCGGTGCGCACACGCAAGACCGGCTGGTTGGTGCCCAGGAACGCCGTCAGTTTGACCGGGATATTGGTCGAGTCGTGCACGGCGCCGGTGCTCAGCTGAATGCTTTCCGCGCTGAATTGCTTGCCGGTTTTTTCGTCGTTGTATTCAACGCGGGCGTTATTGACGGTCAGGCTGTCGATATCCAGGCGGATCGGCTGGGCCGGTTTCTCGACCTGGACTGTGGTGTCTGGCGCCGGTTCGCCCGGGGTGACGGGTGCAGTAGTCGAATTGGCCGCTACCGGCACCTTGCCGATATCTTCCCAGTTGCCGTGGCCGTCCTTGTCGCGGTTCAAGCGCAAATTCAAGCCTTCGACGCGCACGTCGCTCATCTGCACTTCGCGGCGCAGCAGCGGCAACACGCGAACGGACAGGCCGAGCATCTGCAGGTCAGCGAACGGTTCGGTGGGTTTGGCCAGGGTCGCAACACTGGCTTCGTGCAGTTCCAGGCCTAGCCAGGGGAACAGGCTCCAGCCGATATCGCCATTGAGCGTCAGCTCGATATGAGCCTTGTCGCGGGCAATCTGGCGAATCTCTTCTTTATAGTCGTTGGGATCAAAGAGGTGGGTCAGGGCAAAACCCAAGGCCACAATGATCAGCAACAGCCCGAGAAGTACCAGACCCAGGATTTTGCCGAACGCTTTCATGGGCGAGTCCTTGTAGTTAGTCGAATTCGAAATTTAGCCGGGGAGTATAGCGCTCCCAAACGGATGACCGGTCAGCGATCACCTCACCCGTCAGTCCAGCGGTAATTTGAGCTTGGCTGCCAGCGCCTGAGCCCGTTCATTGGCACGAAAACGAACGGCATGGCGGCGCCAATGATTTCGTTACGGTATTGGCCTGTGGCAGCCTTCACGGGGTCGAGATCAGACGGCTTGCCGAAAGGTGATATCAGTATGATTTTTCTGCTACACACAAATGGTAACCTTTGCCCGTTCGCTCGTCCTTCTGCGACTTGATGTCGCATCAAATGGAGCTTCATTCAAAAAACGGTCATGCCTGCGTGCATTAAGGCTGAGAGTGAGGAGTGGCTGGCGAACCATACTAATAATTGGGGGATACACAATGACCACGAGCATCACGGCTGACGGCATTGCCGACCAGCCTGCGTTCCTGTCCAAGGAGCGCATCATCGCCAAGCCGGGTTTCAACCGCTGGCTGGTACCACCGGCCGCGCTGGCCATCCACCTTTGCATTGGCATGGCCTACGGCTTTTCGGTGTTCTGGCTGCCGCTTTCCAAAGCCCTGGGCGTGACCGCTCCGGTGGCTTGCGCGCCGGACATGAGCTTCATTTCGCAAGTCTTCTCGTCCCAATGCGACTGGCCGATCTCGATGCTCGGCTGGATCTACACCCTGTTCTTCATCTTTCTGGGTTGCTCTGCGGCGATCTGGGGCGGCTGGCTGGAACATGCCGGTCCACGCAAGGCTGGCGTTGTCTCGGCGCTGTGCTGGTGCGGTGGTCTGCTGATTTCGGCGTTGGGTATTTATACCCATCAGATCTGGCTGATGTGGGTGGGCTCCGGCGTCATTGGCGGTATCGGCCTCGGCCTGGGCTACATCTCACCGGTTTCGACCCTGATCAAATGGTTTCCGGACAAGCGCGGCATGGCGACCGGCATGGCGATCATGGGTTTCGGCGGTGGCGCGATGGTGGGGGCTCCGCTGGCGGCGGCTCTGATGGGTCATTTCGGTTCGCCAACCGGCGTTGGCGTATGGCAGAGCTTCCTGGTGATGGCTGCGATTTACTTCGTGTTCATGATCGGCGGCGCATTGTCTTATCGCGTTCCGCCAACCGGGTGGAAGCCTGAAGGCTGGACCGCGCCGGCGAAAAAAGCGTCGAACTCGATGATCACGCACCGTCACGTTCACGTGAACGTGGCGTGGAAAACCCCGCAATTTTGCCTGGTGTGGCTGGTGCTGTGCCTGAACGTATCGGCGGGTATCGGCATCCTGGGCATGGCGTCGCCGCTGTTGCAGGAGGTTTTTGGCGGCAAACTGATCGGTGTTGACCTGCCATTTGGTCAACTGGACGCTGGTCAACTGGCCTCCATCGCCGCCATTGCTGCCGGCTTTACCGGTTTGCTGAGCCTGTTCAACATCGGCGGGCGCTTCTTCTGGGCCTCGTTCTCCGACTATCTGGGTCGCAAAAACACGTACTTCGTGTTCTTTGCACTGGGTTTTGCCCTGTACGCGCTTATCCCGAACCTTGGTCACCTGGGTAACGTTGCGCTGTTCGTGGCGGCGTTCTGCATCATTCTGTCGATGTACGGCGGTGGTTTCGCGACGGTGCCGGCTTACCTGGCGGATCTGTTTGGTACGCAAATGGTCGGCGCGATTCACGGTCGGCTGCTGACTGCATGGGCAGCGGCTGGCGTTCTGGGGCCGGTATTGGTGAATTACCTGCGTGAGTATCAGCTGAGCATCGGCGTAGAACGCGCCGCGGCATATGACATCACGCTGTATATCCTTGCGGGCCTGCTGGTGCTGGGTTTCCTCTGCAACCTGCTGGTACGGCCGGTGGCTGACAAATACTTCATGACTGACGCAGAGCTGGCCGCCGAACAGGCGCTGGGCCACGACAAAGGTGCTGACAGCAGCACCGTGCTGGAGTGGAAAGCGGCGCCGGGCAGCAAGCCTCTGGCGATCGCTGCGTGGCTGGCGGTGGGTATTCCGTTGGCGTGGGGTGTCTGGGTGACGCTGCAGAAGACGGCAGTGCTGTTTCATTAAGTAAACGCAGTACCCCTGTAGGAGTGAGCCTGCTCGCGATAGCGGTCTGACAGTCGACAGAAATGTTGAATGTGAGGGTCCCATCGCGAGCAGGCTCACTCCTGCAATTGTTTTGGAGTCTCCAAAATGAGTTGTATGGACATGTCTATCCCCGACAGCACGGGGTTCTATCCGTCAGTGATATCACCTCTCATGTTTCTGTTTCCCGCCCGCGCCCCTATAATGGCTGCCTTTTTCGCCCAATGATTTTGCGGAGCTGGTGATGGCCGAACGTAAGGCGTCAGTCGAGCGCGACACTCTGGAAACCCAGATCAAAGCCTCGATCAACCTGGATGGCACCGGAAAGGCCCGATTTGATATCGGTGTTCCTTTTCTTGAGCACATGCTGGACCAGATCGCCCGTCACGGGCTGATCGACCTGGATATTGTCAGCAAGGGCGACCTGCATATCGACGACCACCACACCGTGGAAGACGTCGGTATCACCCTGGGTCAGGCCTTCGCCAAAGCCATCGGCGACAAGAAAGGCATCCGTCGCTACGGCCACGCCTATGTGCCGCTCGATGAAGCGCTGTCGCGTGTCGTGATCGACTTTTCCGGTCGTCCTGGCTTGCAGATGCATGTTCCCTACACCCGCGCCACCGTCGGCGGCTTCGACGTTGACCTGTTCCAGGAATTCTTCCAGGGCTTCGTCAACCATGCGCTCGTCAGCCTGCACATCGACAACCTGCGTGGCACCAACACCCACCACCAGATCGAAACCGTGTTCAAGGCTTTCGGCCGCGCGCTGCGCATGGCTGTAGAGCTCGATGACCGCATGGCCGGCCAGATGCCGTCGACCAAAGGCGTTCTGTAATGCAGACGGTCGCGGTTATCGATTACGGCATGGGCAACCTGCACTCGGTGGCCAAGGCCCTCGAGCACGTCGGTGCCGGCAAGGTCCTGATCACCAGTGATGCCAACGTCATTCGCGAAGCCGACCGGGTGGTTTTCCCCGGCGTCGGCGCGATTCGCGATTGCATGGCTGAGATCCGTCGCCTGGGCTTTGACTCGCTGGTGCGTGAAGTCAGCCAGGATCGCCCGTTCCTTGGCATCTGCGTCGGCATGCAAGCCTTGCTCGACAGCAGTGAAGAGAACGACGGCGTCGACTGCATCGGTTTGTTTGCGGGCGAAGTAAAGTTCTTCGGCAAAGGCCTGCATGAAGACGGCGAGCACCTGAAAGTCCCGCACATGGGCTGGAACGAAGTGAAGCAGACGGTGACGCACCCGCTGTGGCACAACATTCCGGACCTCGCGCGTTTTTACTTCGTGCACAGCTACTACATCGCTGCCGCCAACGCGCGCCAGGTGGTGGGTGGCGGTCACTACGGTGTCGATTTCGCCGCAGCGCTGGCCGAGGGCTCGCGTTTCGCCGTGCAGTTTCACCCGGAGAAGAGCCATACCCATGGCCTGCAATTGCTGCAGAACTTCGCCGCGTGGGATGGTCGCTGGTAAATGGCTGCCAAAAAGAAGCCGCCGATCCTGACCCTCACTCCCGAACAGGAGAACGAGGCCAATCAGAAGATCAAACGCTTCATGGAGGATCGCTTCGAACTCGACCTGGGTTCGTTCGAAGCGGCCGAAATCCTTGAGCTGTTTACCCGTGAAATTGCTCCGCATTATTACAACAGGGCGATTTTCGATGTGCAGACGCACCTCAAAGAGAGGTTTGAAAGCATCGAAAGCGACTTGTGGGCGCTCGAGAAAAACTGATTTCCGAGCGAAGCTGAATACTCGAATTTGAAGGTTTGCCAGATGCTGATTATTCCCGCTATCGATCTCAAGGACGGTGCCTGTGTTCGTCTGCGCCAGGGCCGCATGGAAGATTCCACAGTGTTCTCCGATGACCCGGTGAGCATGGCTGCCAAGTGGGTGGAGGGCGGTTGCCGTCGTCTGCATCTGGTCGATCTGAACGGCGCTTTCGAAGGCCAGCCGGTCAATGGTGAAGTCGTCACTGCCATCGCCAAGCGTTACCCGAACCTGCCGATCCAGATTGGCGGCGGTATCCGCTCCCTGGAAACCATCGAGCACTACGTGAAAGCCGGCGTGAGCTACGTGATCATCGGCACCAAAGCCGTCAAAGATCCGGCCTTCGTCGCTGAAGCCTGCCGCGCGTTTCCGGGCAAGGTGATCGTCGGTCTGGATGCCAAAGATGGCTTCGTTGCCACCGACGGCTGGGCTGAAATCAGCACCGTTCAAGTGATCGATCTGGCCAAGCAATTTGAAGCCGACGGCGTGTCCGCGATCGTTTATACCGACATCGCCAAAGACGGCATGATGCAGGGTTGCAACGTTCCGTTTACCGCTGCACTGGCCGCTGCCACGAAGATCCCGGTGATCGCCTCCGGCGGCATCCACAACCTGGGTGACATCAAGTCGCTGCTCGACGCCAGAGCGCCAGGCATCATCGGCGCGATCACCGGCCGGGCGATCTACGAAGGCACCCTCGACGTCGCTGAAGCGCAAGCTTTCTGCGATTCGTACAAAGGCTGAGGACTGACCATGGCGCTGGCCAAACGCATCATCCCTTGCCTGGACGTGGACAACGGTCGGGTCGTCAAGGGTGTGAAGTTCGAAAACATCCGCGACGCCGGCGATCCGGTGGAAATCGCTCGTCGCTACGACGAGCAGGGTGCTGACGAGATTACCTTTCTTGACATCACCGCCAGCGTCGATGGCCGCGATACCACGCTGCATACCGTCGAGCGCATGGCCAGCCAGGTGTTCATTCCGCTGACCGTCGGCGGTGGCGTTCGCACCGTGCAGGACATTCGTAACTTGCTCAACGCGGGCGCGGACAAGGTGTCGATCAACACCGCCGCCGTGTTCAATCCGGAATTTGTCGGCGAAGCGGCGCAGCATTTCGGTTCGCAATGCATCGTCGTCGCCATCGACGCCAAGAAGGTTTCCGGGCCGGGTGAAACGCCTCGCTGGGAAATCTTCACCCACGGCGGTCGCAAGCCGACAGGCCTGGACGCGGTGGAGTGGGCGAAGAAGATGGAAAGCCTGGGTGCCGGTGAAATCCTGCTGACCAGCATGGATCAGGACGGCATGAAAAACGGTTTCGATCTGGGCGTCACTCGCGCCATCAGCGATGCCTTGGGTATCCCGGTGATTGCCTCTGGCGGCGTCGGCAACCTGCAGCACTTGGCCGACGGCATCATCGAAGGCCACGCCAGTGCAGTGTTGGCAGCGAGTATTTTCCACTTCGGTGAATACACCGTGCAGGAAGCCAAAGCCTACATGGCCCATCGCGGAATCGTGATGCGCTGAACAATCCGATACAGGCCAGTGGACATCATGGCGGGCTCAGGGCACTCTTGGGAACGCCATGGATTTCGGTAGCCAGACATGCTTAAACGCCTTCTACTTGCCCTTGCCAGCGCTTCTTTATTGCTCATCAATGGAGCACAGGCTGCAGAAAACCCCGCCGCCGATCTGGTGTTGCTGACGGAAAATTTCCCGCCCTACAACATGGCGAGGAACGGCAAGAATTTCGCTCAAGACGAAAACATCAATGGCATTGCCGTGGACATCGTCCGCGAGATGTTCAAACGCGCCAACATCACTTACAGCCTTACGCTGCGTTTCCCTTGGGAGCGGATCTACAAGATCGCCCTCGAGAAACCCGGTTATGGCGTGTTCGTGATGGCGCGGTTGCCTGATCGTGAAAAGCTCTTCAAGTGGGTCGGCCCGATCGGCCCGGACGACTGGATCATGCTGGCCAAGGCCGACAGCAAGATCAACCTGGAAAGTCTGGATGATGCGCGCAAGTACAGGATCGGCGCGTACAAGGGCGATGCGATTGCCGAGACATTAGCCAAGCAAGGGTTGAAGCCGATTGTCGTGCTGCGGGATCAGGACAACGCGAAGAAACTCACAAGCGGTCAGATCGATTTGTGGGCCACAGGTGACCCTGCCGGGCGTTATCTGGCGCGCCAGGATGGCGTGATCGGGCTCAAGACGGTGTTGCGATTCAACAGCGCAGAGTTGTATCTGGCACTGAACAAAGAAGTGCCAGATGAGACCGTCGCCAAGTTGCAAGCCGCGCTCGATCAGTTACGCAAGGAAGGCGTGGTCGACGAGATCATGGCGCGGTATCTCTAGCAGCTATCTTACTGGGCTTGCGGCGGAACCCGCGGCGGCGGGTTCAAATACACGGCGCTCGTGAACACATTGTTCAATGTTGCCACCGTCAGTCTTTGTTGCGCGGAGTCAACACCAATAATGCAAAGTGCGTGCACTCCATTTGATGGACCTATTTCAGTATTGATATGCGCATCTTCAGTACTAATGGCTGCGCTGTAGTTGTGAGGCACCTTGCATTCTTTGGCGTCACGGACTGCTTTAAAGCGATAGAACGGCGCGTCTAACGAGAACCTGAAATCCCATGTTGGCAGTGCAAGCTGCCCGGCTGTGTTACGCGATCTATCAACGTATGTCTTGAGTTTCCATGGCTCAGTAACGGTCAATTCGACAGGCTTCAAGGCACAGGCCGGTCCATTGCTGGTGAATACACCGTCAATAAAGCATGCGGCCAGAAAGTTGGCTGGGTAGCTGTAGTTGAAACGGGCGGCCTTGCAGGATGAGGAGTCCTCGCAACCTTCGGGCTCTGGTATTGCGCGCGAGTCAGCGATCTTACTGACGATGCCGGTGATTTCATTTGTTCGACGGTTGAGCATCGGACTGCCAGAGTTGCCGGCATGAAGGTCGCATCGGTTTCGCATTGCCAGAGGGAATACCCCAGGGTGATCGATGAATGTACCTGCAGTTTGTTCGTCGCAAGCGCTCAATCGAAGCCCGCTTTCGCTAAAGCCCTGTGGCGAGCCAACGTTAAGTGAGTCGTGGCTCTCATTGATTTGGTGGGATGCCAGGTTAAGCGGGTTGATGCCGGCCTGAATTAACGAGGCCAAGGTGGCGTCTACTTCAAGTACGGCAAGATCAGTTCCGGAGAGACTGGTCCATCGGGCGGTCCGAACTGAAAATTGGCTGTGCCGCTCGGGCGTGTCATAAAAGTATTTGAAAGTTACCGTCGCTTCCATCGGCAGATTGATCCGTGCCGAACCGTACTGGAACAGTACGCAATGCCCACTGGTGAGCAGATAGCCAGGTCCGGTGGCCTTACCTTGCCTGTTTCGCGTATTTAGCAGGACGGCACTACAGGATTCTCCCGATTGCAGGGTCAATTGCCCAATGCCACTCCATATTTCGTAAAGGCGTCCGCTGTTTTGCAATGCTCTCGAATCTGAGCCATTAACAGCACCCTCTCCGAGGTCGCGCGCTTGCACGGAAGCAGTGCCTATCAAGCTGATCATGACTGACAGGTAAAGATACTTAAGGTATTTCACGTCCATTCCTTGGTTATGAAATTGAGGTGCCCACTATTCGGGCATCACTGTGATTCTCTGCGGCGCAAATGTTGTCGCCTTGTTCCGGCGGAAACTCGGCCACATACAGGCTATCGAGATCGCAGTAATTGATAGGTGACGCTACTTGAGTGCCGTCTTCACGAAAGAGCCTGTAAACACTTTTCAGACGATAAACCACGATCAGCTTGCGCTTTGGTGCGATAGCGACGACTTCCACCGGTGTCACGCGGCTCCAACCGTCGGATGATTTCTCGGTATGAGTAAAGCTTTTTTCCAGTCTCGCCGAAAACTGGATTGAAGCGGTCCACAAGTGATTTACGGTGCTCACGTGTGCCAAATGAATCAAGGGCCATTCGGTTTCGGTTCTGATACTGGTGATGCCGGTAAACTCAGACAGCATTTCAGCGCTTTGGACCTTGGACGCAGACCACTGGAAGGTTTTGCTGATAGCGCCAGTGTTGTGGCCGTACCCCAGAAACTCATACTGGTCAGATCTTTCCAGGCGGTAAAATGCTGATGTCCGCAATTGCTCCACAGCATTCAGGTCAGGGTCTATAACGGTGAACCATGGAAGGTAGGCAATCTTCGTGACTGTGGTTGCCTCATCGGCGGCAGGGGGCTCATATCCTGTAAGAACAGGCGCAACGATCGAAGAACGGGTCCGCATGGCGATTTTCATGCGTAATGAGTAAGCGACGTCGCCTGTCGGTCTTGTATGGTTGTTGATGCCAACAAAAGTGCCGGGTGAAAAGCAGATTTCTCCAGCAGGCGCACTTGGAGGGGAGGTACTCCAGGCTGAAAAGTTTTTCTTGGCGCCACTCCCGCGGTCGTCCCAGATCATGCGGTTAGCGGGCGAAGCGATCACCAGGTCCGCGCGCACGCAACGGACGGTATTGCGCAACGGCTTGTCGCGGCCGTTGGAGCAAACCATGCCCAGCGCCACATAACCGTCCGGGGGTATCGGGCACCAGATAGTGATGTCAGCTTTGGCTCCGGAACCTGAATCTTTCCAGACTTGTTCGAAGTCGATCGGGACGCCGAGGGCTTTGCCTTTCGAGGTGTCTCCATTCTCCGGAACGCCTTCGCAGACAACTGCCACGATATTGCTTTCGTTTATGTTCTCGAAGCCAGGCGAAACGACGTCCCCCAGCGGGAAATATCCAGGCAACAAATCTGCGGAAGGTGAAGGGCGCCAAAAGCTCCCTTTTTTCGAACCAGAGCCCGCGCTATCCCAGATCCGGTTGAATTGCGTCGTGAAGTTGATCAGCAGATTGTCAACCTGGATCGATGCCAGAGGCCTCGCGGCCGGTGCGGCTGTTTCATTGGTGGGCATGATGGTTCCTGATAGTTTGACAGGCGACTTGGGCGTCGTCGCAACAAGGTTCACGTCACTATCTGGAATTAGGCGAAGCGTTCGGCGGTAATTATTTATGGGTGAGTGCGGCGGGGTATTACCGATAAATACCGTCTTTGCCATGAGCCGCTGTCGCACGGTTTCCACGCACGCTGATCATCAGCTTGATATCAATCCAGTCGATACCCTGTCCTTTGAGTTTCGGCAACTCACGCTCCAGTACCGCCAGCGTTTGCGGATATGGATGCCCGATCATCACTGCCGAACCCTGTTTACGCGCCAGGCTGATGGCCGTCTGTAACTGGGTGAAGATCGCCGCTTCAGTGCGCTCGTCATCCAGAAAAACGTCCCGGGATACGCTTGCCAATCCAATCTTCTGCGCCTCGGCAGCCGCTACTGTCTGCGCGCTGGTACGGCTGTCGACGAAGAATTTGTGCCTGCGCTGCAAGTGCGCCATCAACCAGGCCATTGCAGCCGGTTGCGAGGTCATGCGGCTGCCCATGTGGTTGTTGATGCCTGCGGTGTAGGGGACCATTTTGAATGCCGCGTTCAGGCGTTTTTCCAGCTCGTCGAGAGGTAAGTCAGGGTGCCAGGCGAACGGGCCGGTAGCCGGGTCCATAGGCATGTGCAGGATGACTATCTTGCCGGCGCGATGGGCTTCGCGGGCGAATTCAGTGGCGTGGGGCGTATCAGGCATGATCGCAGCCGTGACCGGGCCGGGCAGGGCGAGCACGCGGCGATCCCGAGGCAGGTTCTGCCCCAGGTCATCGATGATCAGGCTCAGGTAAGCCTTTTACGGAGCCGGCTTGGCGGGCGTTGCGTGCGCAACACCCATCAGACAGCACAGCAGGCCGAGGGCTAACCGCAGGCGCATCTCAGCGGCCGGAGGTGATGCTCAGCCCTTTAAGCAGGCTCAGCGCCTGGGCCAATTGGTAATCGTCGTCCTGCGGCATTACCTTGGGTTTGGCGCCCGAGCCGGTCGGCTTGTCTTCGCCGCCATTGCCATTACCCAGGTGCCCTTGCAGATCGGCTTCCTTGAAGTACTCGCCATCCTGCTCGCTGGTGATCTTGGCCTTGCGCACTTCGATGTCCGGGACGATGCCCTGGGCCTGGATCGAGCGGCCATTCGGCGTGTAATACAGCGCAGTGGTGATCTTCAGTGCGCGGTCGTTGTTCAGCGGCAGTACGGTTTGGACCGAGCCCTTACCGAAGCTTGTGGTGCCCATGACCACTGCGCGTTTCTGATCCTGCAAGGCGCCGGCGACAATTTCCGAGGCTGAGGCGCTGCCGCCGTTGATCAACACGACCATTGGCACCGCTTCACTTTCATCCTTTCCAGTGGCCGAGAAGCGCAATTCGGAGTTGGCGATGCGACCCTTGGTGTAGACGATCAAGCCCTTGGTGATGAAGTGGTCGACCACTTCCACCGCTGCTTGCAGCACGCCGCCCGGATTGTTGCGCAGGTCAAGGATGACACCTTTGAGTTTCTTGCCATTGTCCTTGCGCAGCTTGGCCAGGGCCTTGGAGACCTCTTCGCCGGTCTTGACCTGGAATTGGGTGATGCGGATATAGCCGTAGCCCGACTCGAGCAACTGAGCCTTCACGCTCTTCACCTGGATGATGGCGCGTGCGAGGGTCACGTCAAACGGTGTGCCGCCGTCACGTACCAGGGTCAGGGTGATTTTCTGACCGATCTTGCCGCGCATCTTGTCCACGGCTTCAGTCATGCTCTGGCCGCGAGTCGGTTGGCCGTTGATCTTGACGATGAAGTCGCCCGCCTGAATGCCGGCCTTGGACGCCGGGGTGTCATCGATTGGCGATACCACCTTGATGAAACCGTCTTCGGCGCCCACTTCGATACCCAGGCCACCAAACTCGCCGCTGGTGCTTTCCTGCAACTCCGCGAAATCTTCCGGGCCAAGGTAGGCGGAGTGCGGGTCGAGGTTGCTGAGCATGCCTTTGATGGCATTTTCCAGCAGGGTCTTGTCGTCTACCGGTTCGACATATGCGGCTTTGATCCGGTCCATGACCTCGGCAAATGTGCGCAACTCTTCCAGAGGCAATGGTGCCTTGGTGGTCGCAGCAGTGCCCGCAGGTGCAACCGCTGGCGCAGGTTGAGCGGCGAACGCCAGAGGCGCGCCGATCACCAGAGCGATCGTCAGGGCCAGCGAGGTAAGGCGGGACAGATGCAGCATGTCGAACGAACTCCTGAATTAGGTAAGGCGCTTATCCTTGCGCGCGACACCATTGTGCCGGATCACTCGGGTGACCCTGCTGACGAATTGCGAAATACAGCGCTGGTGTGTCCTGCCCGCCACTGCTACCGACAGTGGAGATGGACTCACCGGCTTTAACCACATCACCCGCAGACTTCAGCAGCGTCTGGTTGTGACCATAAAGACTCAAGAAACCGTTGCCGTGATCGAGAATCACCAGCAGGCCGGCACCACGCAACCAGTCGGCAAATACCACGCGGCCGCCGTGAACGGCATGTACCTGACTGCCGGCGGACGCACTGATCATCACGCCGTCCCATTTGGTACGAGCGTCGTCGCCACGGGATTCGCCAAATCGCGCCAGCAGTCGACCATCAACAGGCCAAGGAAGTTTTCCCCGAGTTGAAGCAAACGCGCCACCGAAGGTCTCGCCTGAACTTGAAACAAGGGCGCCGGGTGTCGATTTGACAGGTTTGCGTGGGGCGTCGGTCGTATCTGCCGCGTCTGCTGCTGCCTGGGCCTCACGTAAACGCTTTTTTTCGGCTTCCTGCTGGGCGATCAGCGCTTTTCGCCGCGCTTCTTCTGCCTCACGGGCCTGGCGGGCCAAGGTTTCTTCAATGGTTTTAAGGACTTTAGACAGGTCTGCCTGATCCTGCTCGCGGGACGCCAGTTTTTGATCGCGAGCCTTTACGTCTTCATTGAGCTTGGCCAAGGCTTGCTGGCGCTCTTTGCGGACCTTGTCGAGTTCGTCGCGCTGACTGTCGAGGCTACTTTTCTGAACGAGTAACTGCGCCTGCTGCATGTCGATGTCTTTTTCGACATTGGCCAGTTGGCGCAGGGTTTCGTTGAAATTTTTCAGCTGTTCCAGGCGGGCCTGGCTCAGGTAGTCGTAATAGGTGAGGGTACGGGCGAATTTTTCCGGATTCTGCTGGTTGAGCAGCAATTTCAGATACTCCTGACGACCGTTCTGATAGGCCGCACGGGCCTGAATGGCGATCAGTCGTTGCTGTTCAGTGCGCGCGCTCTGGAGTTTTTTTTTCTCCGCATCGAGTCGTTGCAGCTCGGATTCGCTTTTCTTCAGCTCTTTTTGCAGGGCATCGACCTGCTTTTCGAGCTTGCCCATCTCGGTTTCGGTGCCCTTCAGGTCTTTTTGCACACCGGACCTTTCTTCCTGAATCTTGCCCAGCAGTTTCTTCAGCTCGGCAATGTCCTGACGCGTGGCGTCCAACTGTTGTTGGGTTTGCGCGCGCTCGTCAGCGAAGGCCGGTTGGAGCAGGCAAGTCAGAGCAAGGGCTATCAGGACGCGAAGCATAGAGGCGGGCGACACCAGGGAAAGGGACGGCCTAGTATGCCCGCCAAGCGCCGCAAAAAAAACGCCCAATTGGGGTTGTGTGATAACCGGGCTGGCAAGTGGGTGTGATTAATCTTTGAAACCACCACAAACCACTGTGGGAGCGGGCTTGCCCGCGATGGCGTCTTAACATTCAACAGTGATGTTGGCTGTCAGATTGCTATCGCTGGCAAGCCAGCTCCCACAGGGTTTGGTGGTGATTTGACCGGCGGGTTACACGAGGATCGAAGTACCCGTCATTTCTTCCGGTTTTTCCATCCCCAGCAGCATCAGCATGGTCGGCGCCACATCCGCCAACACGCCGCCATTGCGCACCTTGAAGTCGCGTTTGCCGACATAAATGAACGGCACAGGCTCGGTGGTGTGGGCGGTGTGAGCCTGGCCGGTGGATTCGTCGGCCATTTGCTCGACGTTGCCATGGTCAGCCGTGATCAGCGCTTCGCCGCCAACCTTGTCCAGCGCGTCGACGATACGGCCGACACACAGGTCCAGGCATTCAACGGCTTTGACCGCCGCATCGAACACGCCGCTGTGGCCGACCATGTCGCCGTTGGCGTAGTTGACCACGATCACGTCGTAACGCTGGTTTTCGATAGCGTCGACGATGCGATCGGTCACTTCCGGGGCGCTCATCTCGGGCTGCAAGTCATAGGTGGCGACTTTTGGCGACGGGATCAGGATACGTTCTTCGCCCGGGAACGGTTCTTCGCGACCGCCGGAGAAGAAGAAGGTGACGTGGGCGTATTTCTCGGTTTCAGCGATGCGCAGCTGGGTTTTACCGTTTTTCGCCAGGTAGTCGCCCAACACGTTTTCCAGGCTGCCGGCGGCAAACGCCGAGGGGGCAGGAATGCTGGCGGCGTATTGGGTCAGCATTACGAAGCCGGCCAGTTTCGGCTGGCGGGCGCGTTCGAATTCCTTGAAATCGTCTTCGACGAACACGCGAGTCAGTTCGCGGGCGCGGTCGGCACGGAAGTTCATGAATACGACGGCATCGCCGTCTTCGACTTTGACCGGCTCGCCGATGGAGGTGGCTTTAACGAATTCATCGCTCTCGCCACGGTCGTAGGCTGCTTGCAGACCTTCTTGGGCAGTGGCAGCGTTGAATTCGCCGTTGCCGTCGACAATCAGGTTGTAAGCCTGCGATACACGGTCCCAACGATTATCGCGGTCCATGGCGAAATAACGGCCAACAATGCTGGCGATCCGGCCTTTACCGAGAGCCTCGAACGTTGCATCGAGCAGTTCGATAGACGACTGAGCGCTTTTTGGCGGGGTGTCGCGACCGTCGAGGAAGGCGTGGAGGTAGATTTTTTCGGCGCCGCGTTTGAAGGCCAGTTCAGCCATGGCAACCAGGTGATCCTGGTGGCTGTGAACGCCGCCATCGGACAGCAGGCCCATGAAGTGCACGGCTTTGCCGGCAGCGACTGCTTTATCCACGGCGGCGCAAATGGTCGGGTTCTCGAAGAATTCGCCATCACGGATCGATTTGGTGACGCGCGTGAAATCCTGATACACCACGCGGCCGGCACCAAGGTTCATGTGACCGACTTCTGAATTGCCCATCTGGCCATCCGGCAGACCGACATCCATGCCGCTGCCCGAGATCAGGCCGTTTGGCACGGTGGCAGTCAAACGGTCCAGTACGGGCTTCTTGGCCGCGAACACGGCGTTGGATTCAGGGCTGTCGCTGTGACCGAAGCCGTCGAGAATAATCAGGACCAAAGGTTTAGGCGTGGTAGTCATGGATTCCACTCGTGGCTGAGTTAAAAGAGGGCGATGGAAAAGGGAGTAGGAGTTTAAAGCTAAGTTCCGGCTGCGTCACCGCCGGACGGGGTTTGGCCCACCATAGGGGCTGTGTATACTGGCCGACATTTTAACGCCCTGGAACCTCCTTCAATGGTTGATCACCTGATTGCATTTGCCACCACCCACTATCTGCTCGTCGGTATCTTCGCCGTTCTGCTGGCTCTGCTGATCGCCCATGAGATGAAAGGCGGCGGCCGTAGCCTGAGCACCGGTGAACTGACCGGGCTGGTCAACAAGGACGAGGGCGTGGTGATCGATATTCGTCCGACCAAGGACTTCGCCGCCGGTCACATTGTTGGCGCGTTGAACATTCCTCACGACAAGCTGACCGCTCGCGTCGGTGAGTTGGAGAAGCACAAGTCCAAGACCATCATCCTGGTTGACGCCATGGGCCAGACCGCTGGCACTCACGCTCGCGAATTGATGAAATCGGGCTTCACTGCGGCCAAGCTGTCCGGCGGGATTTCCAGCTGGAAAGGCGACAACCTGCCGCTGGTGAAGTGATATGAGCAACGTCGTCGTCTATTCCAGCGATTACTGCCCTTACTGCTCGCGAGCCAAGTACCTGCTCGAGAACAAAGGCGTGGCCTTCGAAGAGATCAAGGTCGATGGCAAGCCGCAGGTGCGTGCCGCCATGGCCCAGAAAGCCGGGCGTACGTCCGTGCCGCAGATCTGGATCGGTGAGCGCCACATTGGTGGCTGTGATGATTTGTTTGCCCTGGAGCGCGCCGGCAAGCTCGACGCGATGCTCAAGGCCTAATTCCTTCCCCAAGATCAGAAAGGATCTGAGATGACTGACCAACAGAACACAGCAGCTAGCGAAGAAGACACCTCGCCGCAATTCTCTTTGCAGCGCATCTACGTACGTGACTTGTCTTTCGAAGCCCCGAAAAGCCCAGCGATCTTCCGCCAGCAGTGGGAACCGAGCGTTGGCCTGGATCTGAATACCCGTCAAAAGGCTTTGGAAGCTGACTTCCACGAAGTGGTGCTGACCCTGTCGGTGACCGTGAAGAACGGCGAAAACGGCGAAGTGGCGTTCATCGCTGAAGTGCAACAGGCCGGGATCTTCCTGATCAAGAACCTGGACGACGCTTCGATGAGCCATACCCTGGGCGCGTTCTGCCCGAACATCCTGTTCCCGTACGCTCGCGAAACCCTGGATAGCCTGGTTACCCGTGGTTCGTTCCCTGCTCTGATGCTGGCTCCAGTGAACTTCGACGCGCTGTACGCACAAGAACTGCAACGCATGCAGGCGGCTGGCGAAACTCCGACCGTTCAATAAGCAGCGCTGTTGAAAATCGCGGGCAAGCCCGCTCCCACAGGATCGTGCAAAACCTGTGGGAGCGGGCTTGCCCGCGATTGTTTATGTCAGACGAAAAAGATCTTCGGGTTATTTGAAGCCGTTTTGCCGCCACGCTTCGTAAACGGCCACCGCCACGGTGTTCGACAGGTTCAGGCTGCGGCAGCCTTCGCGCATCGGTAGCCGCAGGCGTTGCTCGCCGGGCAGGGCGTCCAGTACGTCAGCGGGCAGGCCGCGGCTTTCCGGACCGAAGAGGAACGCATCGCCTTCTGCAAAGCTGGCATCGTGGAACGGCCGCGAGCCCTTGGTGGTAAAGGCGAACAGGCGTGGGTGGCCAAGGCTTTCCAGGCAACTGGCAAGGTCGGCGTGGCGTTGCAGGGTGGCGTATTCGTGATAGTCGAGGCCGGCCCTGCGCAGGCGCTTGTCGTCCATCTCGAAACCCAGCGGTTCGATCAAATGCAGGTGGCAGCCACTGTTGGCGCACAGCCTGATAACGTTGCCGGTATTCGGCGGAATTTCTGGTTGGAAAAGGATGACGTGAAACATGCACGGCTCCGAAGGTAAAGATGACCGGCATTCTACGCCGCAAGCGGACAAGCGTTCGAAACTATTCCCACGGGTGATGGGTTCGCTGGCGATTGTCGGGGTTATGGTGGGATTGATGATCGGTCGCCTGACCACGCCGGATCCCAGCACTTTGCAGCAGGTCGACGTGACGAGCGATGGCCTGGTGCTGTGGTTCAACAACGAACCCAAGGTCCATGGCGAGATCGTGGACGGCAGTGTGGCGCTGTTGTTCAGTGCCGAAGGCAAGGCGCAGAACGGTCAGCTCAAGCTCAACGACAAAGGCGTGAACTGGCGTGTACGTTTGAGTGATGGGGGGTT
This sequence comes from Pseudomonas sp. p50(2008), assembly GCF_015351605.1. NCBI lineage: Bacteria > Pseudomonadati > Pseudomonadota > Gammaproteobacteria > Pseudomonadales > Pseudomonadaceae > Pseudomonas > Pseudomonas sp. p50(2008). The sequence continues at coordinate 422,896 of NZ_JACMYF010000004.1, read as the reverse complement.
GTTGCTGACGGTGGTGGCGGCCCGACCGCTTCAGGGCGACTGGGCCGGTAGCGAGGTCGACGACCGCTGGCGACTGGAGATCCATCTCCGAGAGCAATAAAAGAGGGAATCCCCGGCCTGCCTGTACCAAGGTCCCCAAAACGGGAGGGATCACGCGTTGCCTCGTGAACCCGGTGTAAAGAAGGAACCCCTGACCTGCCTGTATCAAGGGCCCCAAAACTGCGTGGCTCGTCGCAAGTGCGGTATGAGCCCGGTGTAAAGAGGGGAATCCCCGGCCTGCCTGTACCAAGGTCCCCGAAACTGGGTAGTGAATCGAATCACTGAAGGGACTATTGCAGGGGGCGTGCCAGCTTTTAACAAGTTGAAACAGAAAGTCGTCGTTGAATGCTGAAAGCCCCGTATTGCGGGGCTTTCGTGTTTTTTCGGTGGGTGTTCGATTGCGAAAAAAGGTGGGATTTGAAGGCAGTGTTTGTGCGCGATTGCGGTTCACGGTGCCTTCAGTCGGTGCACCGAACCCCCAAAAGCATCGCGGGCAAGCCCGCTCCCACAGTATTCAGCGGTGTACACAAAATTGTGAAAGCACCAAAGATCACTGTGGGAGCGGGCTTGCCCGCGAATGGATCTAACGATCAGCGAAGATCTACAGGCTGATTAGCCCTCTTCCCCTTCATCATCATCCCCACCATCAACTTTCATCCCCAGTTCCTTGATCTTGCGAGTCAGGGTATTTCGTCCCCAGCCCAACAAAACCGCAGCATCGCGGCGGCGGCCAGCGGTGTGTTTCAGGGCGGTTTCAATCATGATTCGCTCAAAGGCCGGCACGGCGCTGTCAAGCAAGCTCGACTGACCGCGAGCCAGCGCCTGGTCTGCCCACTGGCGCAATGCTTGTTCCCAGTTGGTGACCGGCGCCGAATCCTGCGGCAGGTTCAGCAACTCTGGCGGCAAGTCGCTGATGTGCACTTCGCGGCCGGAAGCCATCACCGTGATCCAGCGGCAGGTGTTCTCCAGCTGGCGCACGTTGCCGCCCCACGGCAGGTTCTTCAGGTATTCCTCGGTTTCACTTTTCAGCAGCTTCGGCTCAACCGCGAGTTCTTGCGCGGCGCGGCTGAGGAAGTGTTTGGCGAGGGTCGGGATGTCTTCGCGACGATCTGACAGGCGCGGGATGTGAATGCGGATCACGTTGAGGCGATGGAACAAGTCCTCACGGAATTTCCCCGCGTGCACCAGGGTTTCGAGGTTCTGGTGCGTCGCGGCGATGATTCGCACATCCACCTTGACCGGCGTATGACCGCCAACGCGGTAGAACTCGCCGTCCGCCAGCACGCGCAGCAAGCGGGTTTGCGTATCCGCCGGCATGTCGCCGATTTCGTCGAGGAACAACGTGCCGCCATCAGCCTGTTCAAAACGCCCGCGACGAAGGTTGGCTGCGCCGGTAAACGCGCCCTTCTCGTGACCGAACAGCTCGGATTCCATCAAGTCTTTCGGAATTGCCGCCATGTTCAGCGCAATAAATGGCGACGCCGCACGAGGGCTGTGGCGGTGCAGGGCATGCGCCACCAGCTCTTTGCCGGTCCCGGATTCACCATTGATCAACACGGTGATGTTGGAGTGGCTCAAGCGCCCGATGGCGCGAAACACTTCCTGCATCGCCGGCGCTTCGCCGATGATTTCCGGGGTGCGGGTCAGGGCGACTGGCACTTCCAGGCCTTGCTGTTCCTGAGCATGCTGGTTGGCACGCTTGACCAGGGACACGGCTTCGTCGACGTCGAACGGCTTGGGCAGGTATTCGAATGCGCCGCCCTGATAGGACGCGACAGCGCTGTCCAGGTCGGAGTGCGCGGTCATGATGATGACCGGCAGCCGTGGGTGTTGCTCGCGAATCCGCGCCAGGAGGTCCAGACCGCTGGCGCCCGGCATGCGGATGTCGGAGATGATCACGTCCGGCTGCTGGCGCGCCAGGCGGCTCATCACGCCATCGGCGCTGTCGAAGCTTTGCGTGGTCATGCCTTCCTGTTGCAAGGCTTTTTCCAGAACCCAACGGATTGATCGGTCGTCATCGACGATCCACACGGTTTCACTACGGCTCATGTCGATGTGGCTCCTTGTTCCAGTGGCAGAAAGATCGAGAAGGTTGTGTGGCCTGGATGGCTGTCACATTCGATCAGGCCCTGGTGCTGGCTGATGATGTTCTGGGTAATGGCCAGGCCCAGCCCGGTACCGTCCGGACGGCCGCTGACCATGGGAAAGAAGATGGTTTCCTGCAGTTCCGCTGGAATACCGGGACCGTTGTCGATGATTTCGATCTTGGTCACCAGTCGATGGCGCACATGGCCGATGGTGAACTGGCGCATGGCGCGCGTACGCAGGCTGATGCGGCCCAGGCGCAGCTCGTTCTGGCTACTGATGGCCTGCATCGCGTTGCGCACGATGTTCAACACCGCCTGAATCATCTGTTCACGGTCGATCAGGACGTCCGGAATGCTTGGGTCGTAATCGCGCACCAAGGTAATGCAACCCTGGCTTTCGGCCTCGACCAGGTGGCAGACGCGCTCCAGCACTTCGTGAATGTTGCACATGGCCAGTGACGGCAGCTTGTTGGAGCCGAGCATGCGATCGACGAGGTTACGCAGGCGATCGGCTTCTTCGATGATCACGTTGGTGTAATCGCGCAGGCTTTCTTCCGGCAGTTCACGGGCGAGCAATTGTGCGGCCCCACGAATCCCGCCGAGCGGATTCTTGATTTCATGAGCGAGGCCGCGCACCAGCATCTTGCTGGTTTCCTGCTTCGACAGCTGTGCCTCTTCCTTGGTGATCCGCAGCAAGCGATCACGGGGATGGACTTCCAGCAGCAGCATGGTGGCGCCGTTGGCGAGGATCGGAGTCACCGCGTAATCGACGGTCAGCGTCTGGCCGGTGAGGGCAGTAAGCATCGCTTCGCGCTTGGTGAACGGATGGGCCTGCTCGACTGCCTGGCGCAGAGAATTCAGTGCTTCGGTGGACTCGGTGAACAACTCGCTGATGAACTGCCCATGGCTACGCTGGCCGCTGATGGCCAGCAGCATTTCAGCCGCCGGGTTCATGTACTCGAGGCGCAGCTCGGCGTCGAGCAGGATGGTGGCGGTGGTGAGGTTGTCGAGTAGCAATCGATGCAGTGCGTCGCTAATGGTCATCAGGACCTCTTTTGGAGCAGGGCGCGCGCATGAATAAAGCGCTGATGCGGGGAAAATGCAAAAACCAAACCAAGGCTCCGAAAAGAAGCGTTTAAGGCCTGAAACGGGCGTTTGACGCTCATTTACGTGGCGTTCTGCCAGCTATCACGGGTACTTTCGAACCAAAATGGGATGGAAGTTGGGAACGATGGCGCGATTCGCACCAATACAGTGCGCAATCGTAAGTGACAATTAAAAGAATCGCAGGAAGGGATTTTTTTCTTCTTCGGGTTTGTCTTTGAGCGGGCATTCGGGTCGCTGACCGTAATCGGTCAGCAAGCAGGGTTTGACCTGGCGTTTTTGCGCGAGGGAAATACGCAGCATGTGGAAGGGCTGGTTGGCAGTGCGCTCGACGGTGCGGCCCTGCTCGTCAATGATTTCCACCGACAGGTTGTGGGAGCCGCGGTCGAGGTTGTTCAGGGCAAACACCGGGCTCCGTCCGGGTTCGGACGTGGGCTGGCCGTCCACCAGCAGGCGATAGCGGTGACCTCGTTGCAGGCCGGGTTCGCTGGTGACGCTGACAATCAGTTCACCGGCGCTGCTGCGGACCGTGGCGTCGGGTTCCGGTATCAGCACTCTCAGCATGTCGTAATGAAACGGCGGTGGTGTTGCCGTTTTCTTCCCGATAATGACGGGTACTGCGCCGGTCGGGTTGGCGGACATCCGATTGCTCGGCGCCATCGGCACACGTTTGGCGTTGCCCGTGCCGGGTTGATCGGTGAAGACCCGATTGCCCTGGGCGTCGGTATAGGTGAAGACCTCGGCTGCCACGGGCAGCGCGATCAGGCAGGGCAGCAGCAGCCACGCCCTCACGGTTTATGGACCCGTTGCACAGTGAAGGTGATGGTCGGGCTTTGCTGAATGATGCTTTCTCCATCGATGACCTGAACGGCGAGGCTGTGTTCACCGCGGTCGATGTTGACCAGTTGCAGGATCGGTACGTTGCTCGGCTGGCCGTAAGGTTGATCATCCAGCAACAGCCTGAACAGATGAGGTCCTTGCAGGCGAGGTTTGATCTGCACATTGACCGTGAACGTGCCGTTGTTGGCGCGCAGGGCTTCGGTGGTGGGCAAGTTGGTCAGCTCAAGCACCTCATAGGCGCTCAGTGGCTGCTGACGGTTACTGGCTTCGGCAGCTGGTGCAGGAGGGGCCTGTCGCTCGACGCTGTTCAGGGGTGGCAAGTCGACAGGTTGCGCCTGCACGCCATCGGGCGGCTGATTGCTGTACGCGGTATTGCCGGCGGCGTCGGTGTACTTATAGATCTGCGCTGCGGCAGGCAGCGCGATCAGCAGCAACATCAATAGAAAACCACGACCCATAAAATCGACCAGAAACGAAAGCGTTGGGGTGCAGCATAGGTCAGGGCTGGCGGTTGACCCAAGTTGTTAACATTCGGGTGCATAAAAGCGAGATCAAAAGATCGCAGCCTTCGGCAGCTCCTACAGGTTGTACGCGTTCCAAAGTAGGAGCTGCCGAAGGCTGCGATCTTTTGACTTTGCCCACAAAAAAGGCCTCCCGAAGGAGGCCTCTTTTTGTCACGCCGCTTGCGCAGGCGCTACCGGATCAGCAGCTGTAGTACAGCTCGTATTCCAGTGGGTGTACGAAGGTACGGACCTTGATTTCTTCTTCGCTTTTCAGAGCGATGTAAGCGTCGATGAAGTCGTCGCTGAAAACGCCGCCTTTGGTCAGGAACGCACGACCTTTGTCCAGCTCTTCCAGGGCTTCTTTCAGGCTGCCGCAAACTTGTGGAATCTCTTTCGCCTCTTCAGGCGGCAGGTCGTACAGGTTTTTGTCGGCTGCATCGCCAGGGTGGATCTTGTTCTGGATACCGTCCAGGCCAGCCATTACCAAAGCAGCGAAGGCCAGGTACGGGTTGGCTGCCGGATCCGGGAAGCGAGCTTCGATACGGCGAGCGCGAGGGCTGGACACGTAAGGAATACGGATCGAAGCGGAACGGTTGCGAGCCGAGTAAGCCAGCATCACTGGCGCTTCGAAACCTGGAACCAGACGCTTGTAGGAGTTGGTCGACGGGTTGGTGAAGCCGTTCAGTGCCTTACCGTGCTTGATGATGCCGCCGATGAAGAACAGGGCGGTGTCGGACAGGCCGGCATAGCCTTCGCCAGCGAAGGTGTTCTTGCCTTCTTTAGCGATGGACAGGTGAACGTGCATACCCGAACCGTTATCGCCGTACAGAGGCTTAGGCATGAAGGTAGCAGTACGGCCGTAAGCAACAGCCACGTTGTGTACGCAATACTTCAGGGTCTGAACTTCGTCAGCCTTGGCGACCAGGGTGTTGAACTTCACACCGATTTCGTTCTGGCCAGCAGTTGCCACTTCGTGGTGGTGAACTTCGATGACCAGGCCCATTTCTTCCATGGCGTTGCACATGGAGGTACGGATTTCGTGGTCGTGGTCAAACGGTGGAACCGGGAAGTAGCCGCCTTTGATGCCTGGACGGTGGCCGTGGTTGCCGCCTTCGACGTCCTGGTCAGACATCCACGAACCTTGTTCGGAGATGATTTTGAACATCGAGCCGGAGATGTCCGACTTGAATTTCACTTGGTCGAAGATGAAGAACTCTGGCTCCGGGCCAACGAAAACGGTATCGCCGATACCGGTCGACTTCAGGTATTCCTCGGCACGCTTGGCGATCGCACGTGGGTCACGGTCGTAGCCCTGCATGGTCGACGGCTCGATGACGTCGCACACGATGATCAGCGTTGGGTCTTCGGTGAACGGATCGAGAACGGCAGTGCTGTCATCCGGCAGCAGGATCATGTCGGAAGCTTCGATGCCTTTCCAGCCAGCGATGGAGGAACCGTCGAACATTTTGCCTTCTTCGAAGAAAGCGTCATCCAGCGCGTCGCGAGCCGGCATGGTCACGTGGTGCTGAGTGCCTTTGGTGTCCGTGAAGCGCAGATCAATCCACTTGACGTCATGATCTTTGATGAGTTGAACCGACTTCGACATAGTGTCCTCCGGGTGGCTTCGGGCTTAAGTAGTGGATGCCCTTAGAATGTGGGTGATGCCGGCGCGAATACTCTGCCAAGGCAACCTGCCTCACAAGGGAGCAAATTGCATGCCAGTGCCCCACCGTGGGTTTTTTGCCCCAAATTCACGCTTATAAAGGCTTGATAATACGTTTACTGAAAAATATCGCCCTGTAATGTGGCGCTGCTTTCAGTAAATGACCTGTTTTGGTGCGCGCAAAACCTTCTGCACATTAACTGGTTAAACCTTGAGCAATTTCCGCTATAATCCGCGCCCCCCTTTTTCGGCTGGCCCAGCGCGCGCTGTTTTCATGAAACTAATCGTAAAAGTCTTCCCCGAGATCACCATCAAGAGCCGCCCGGTACGGATGCGTTTCATCCGCCAGTTGGCCAAAAACATCCGCACCGTGCTCCGCGACCTGGACCCGGCCGTGGTGGTGAACGGTGTGTGGGACAATCTCGAGCTTGAAACCCGCGTAGCCGAGCCCAAAGTACTGAAGGAGATGACCGAGCGCCTGAGCTGCATGCCGGGTATCGCGCATTTCCTGCAGGTCGACGAGTACCCTTTGGGCGACTTCGACGACATCGTTGCCAAGTGCAAACAGCACTTCGGCGACGCGCTGGCAGGGAAGATTTTTTCGGTGCGCTGCAAGCGTGCCGGCAAGCATGAATTCAGCTCGATGGACGTCGAGAAATACGTCGGCAGCCAGCTGCGTCGTCAGTGCGGCGCTGCCGGAATCTCGCTGAAAGAGCCGGAAATCGAAGTTCGCATCGAAATTCGCGACAAACGGTTGTTCGTGATCCACAACCAGCACAACAGCATCGGCGGTTATCCGCTGGGTGCCCTGGAACAGACACTTGTACTGATGTCCGGCGGCTTTGACTCCACCGTGGCCGCGTACCAGATCATGCGCCGCGGGCTGATGAGCCATTTCTGCTTCTTCAACCTGGGCGGAAGGGCCCATGAGCTGGGCGTGATGGAAGTCGCGCACTTCATCTGGAAGAAGTACGGAAGCTCCCAGCGCGTGTTATTTGTCAGTGTGCCGTTCGAGGAAGTACTGGGAGAAATTCTCGGGAAAGTCGATAACAGTCATATGGGTGTGGTTTTGAAGCGTATGATGTTGCGCGCTGCATCCCGAATCGCTGATCGGCTGGAGATCGAGGCGCTGGTTACCGGTGAAGCGATTTCCCAGGTATCGAGCCAGACACTGCCGAACCTGTCCGTGATCGACTGTGTGACCGACAAGCTGGTCTTGCGTCCGCTGATCGCCAGTCACAAGCAGGACATCATTGATCTGGCCAACGAAATCGGTACCGCCGATTTCGCCAAGCACATGCCGGAATACTGCGGGGTCATCTCGGTGAACCCCAAGACCCACGCCAAGCGTCCGCGCGTGGAGCATGAAGAGAAAGAATTCGACATGGCGGTCCTTGAGCGTGCGCTCGAGAACGCCAAACTGGTACCGATCGATCGCGTAATCGACGAATTGGGCCAGGACTTGCAGATCGAAGAAGTCAGCGAAGCACTGGCGGGCCAGATCATCATCGACATCCGTCACCCGGATGCCGCTGAAGACGACCCGATGGCAATTGCTGGCATTGAGGTACAGACGATGCCGTTTTATGCATTGAACGCTCGTTTCAAGGAACTGGACCCTACTCGCCAGTACCTGCTGTATTGCGACAAAGGCGTGATGAGTCGCCTGCATGCCCACCATTTGCTCAGTGAGGGGCATGCCAATGTGCGCGTTTATCGACCGAGCTAAGAGCCCGGGGCTGTATGCCTGTGGCCTGCGTCACCGGCCCCCCGACTCTGCCGTCAAGCTGTAACGGCAAGGCCTGACTCTACTGTAAATCGCTGCCAAGACTTGTCAGCACACCGAATCCTCTGATCGAGATACACAAGTGATCGAAAATCTACGCAACATCGCCATCATTGCTCACGTTGACCATGGTAAGACCACCCTGGTAGACAAACTCTTGCGTCAATCCGGCACCCTGGAGCGCAACGAGCTCAACGACGAGCGCGTGATGGACTCCAACGACCAGGAGAAAGAGCGCGGTATTACCATTCTGGCGAAAAACACCGCCATCAACTGGAACGGCTACCACATCAACATCGTGGACACCCCGGGCCACGCCGACTTCGGCGGCGAAGTTGAACGCGTAATGTCGATGGTTGACTCCGTTCTGCTGCTGGTTGACGCTCAAGACGGCCCTATGCCGCAAACCCGTTTCGTGACCAAGAAGGCTTTCGAAGCCGGCCTGCGTCCAATCGTGGTCATCAACAAGGTTGACCGTCCAGGCGCACGTCCGGACTGGGTTCTGGACCAGATCTTCGACCTGTTCGACAACCTCGGTGCTACCGAAGAACAGCTGGACTTCAAAGTCGTCTACGCCTCGGCCCTGAACGGCATTGCCGGTCTGGAACACACCGACATGGCTGAAGACATGACCCCGCTGTACCAGTCGATCGTCGACAACGTACCAGCACCGAAAGTTGACCGTGACGGTCCGTTCCAGATGCAAATCTCGGCACTGGACTACAACAGCTTCCTGGGCATCATCGGCGTTGGCCGTATCGCTCGTGGTCGCGTCAAGCCGAACACCCAGGTTGTTGCGATCGATGCAGACGGCAAGCGCCGTAACGGTCGTATCCTGAAGCTGATGGGTCACCACGGTCTGCACCGTATCGACGTTGAAGAAGCAGCTGCCGGCGATATCGTCTGCATCAGCGGCTTCGACCAGTTGTTCATCTCCGACACTCTGTGCGACCCACTGAACGTCGAAGCGATGAAGCCGCTGACCGTTGACGAACCAACCGTTTCGATGACCTTCCAGGTTAACGACTCGCCGTTCTGCGGCCGTGAAGGCAAGTTCGTCACCAGCCGTAACATCAAAGAGCGTCTGGACAAAGAACTGCTCTACAACGTTGCCCTGCGCGTTGAAGAAGGCGACACCGCCGACAAGTTCAAAGTCTCCGGCCGTGGTGAGCTGCACCTCTCGGTACTGATCGAAACCATGCGTCGCGAAGGCTTCGAAATGGGTGTTGGTCGTCCGGAAGTGATCATCCGCATGGTTGATGGCGTCAAGCACGAACCGTACGAAAACGTGACCATCGACCTGCCAGAAGAATCGCAAGGTTCGATCATGGAGCAGATCGGTATCCGTAAAGGCGACCTGACCAACATGGTTCCGGATGGCAAGGGCCGTGTGCGCCTTGAGTACAACATCCCGGCTCGTGGCTTGATCGGTTTCCGTAACGAGTTCCTGACCCTGACCTCCGGTGCAGGCATCCTGACCTCGATCTTCGACCGTTACGACGTGATGAAGTCCGGCGACATGTCCGGCCGTCAGAACGGCGTGCTGGTTTCGGTTGCTACCGGTAAGGCTCTGACTTACTCGCTGGAAACCCTGCAAGCTCGCGGCAAATTGTTCCTGGGTCACGGTGAAGACGTGTACGAAGGTCAAATCGTCGGCATCAACAGCCGCGACAACGACCTGGGCGTTAACCCAACCAAAGGCAAGAAGCTCGACAACATGCGTGCCTCGGGTAAAGACGAAACCATCGCTCTGGTTCCGCCTATCCGTTTCACCCTGGAACAAGCTCTGGAATTCGTTCAAGAAGACGAATTGTGCGAAGTGACTCCTAAGTCCATCCGTCTTCGTAAGAAGATCCTGGGCGAAAGCGAGCGTACCCGCGCTGCCAAGAAGTCCGGTAACTAAGTCATTTAGTTAGCTGACAAAAAAAACGCCCCCGACCGCAAGGTCGGGGGCGTTTTTGTTTGTCTGGGGTTTGATGATTGTTCTCACGCTCTGCGCGGGAATACAGCCCGGGACGCTCCGCGTCCCTAAAGCAGACGCGGAGCGTCCGTTGAGGCATTCCCACGCGGAGCGTGGGAATGATCAGGGGGTGTTAAAACTTTTCGAGAGTCCTGCGGCTGTTGCTGGTTTCACGCGCCACTTCTTTGGGCTTGTAAGCGCAATAGCCCGGCCGCGGGCCGATTTTTGGGTGATTGCGGCAAGTATCCGGGCGCTTTTCATAAATAGTGCACAGACGACTCTTACGATCCAGGTACAGGCAATCGTTATTGCTCATGCGCTGGAGGGTGAAGATCTCGGACTTCTGGTTGTAGCGCTCGACGATCCCTTCCTTCTGCAAACGCTTGGCGATGTTCTTCGCCGGTTCGCCGCGCTCGAACTCGTCGACGATGCCGATACGGATCAGATCCTTGATCTTGACCTCGACCGGCAGGGTGCAGCAGCTGGATACGCACGAACCGCACATCGGCGCAGAGTACTTGGCCCAGGTATCGAGGCGATCGATCTCAGCAGCGGCGATCAGATTGGACTTCATCATCGGTTGTTACCAGCGTGTGCATCAGGGCGCGCGATCATACCGGGACTGGTGGATTTTTGAACAACCTTTCGCCAGATTTTTTCGCTTATCGCTTCTCAACCGCCATATTTCGGCACGGGCCCTGCATTATTTCCAGCACATGACTCTTTAATGTCGACCTATCTCGCACTAACGGGAAAAACTGCCGAACCAGAGTTCCAACGACCTGTCAGACCGTCTAGGCTCAACTACTCCACGCTCGCTCGAGGTCCTATCGATGACTCAAGAACCACTTGTTCGCGAAGCAGAGGTGGCCGCATTTCGCGACGCCGTCTTGACCAAACTCACCTACGCGGTGGGCAAAGACCCCGATCACGCCTTCGACCACGACTGGTTCGAAGCCATTGCCCTGGCCGCGCGCGATCACATGGTCGAGCACTGGATGGATCACACGCGGCAGATCTACCGCAAAGGTCAGAAGCGCGTTTATTACCTCTCCCTTGAATTTCTTATCGGCCGTCTGCTCTACGACAGCCTGAGCAACCTCGGCCTGCTCGACGTTGCCCGCGAAGCCATGACCGAACTCGGCGTCGACATTGAACGCATTCGTTTGCTGGAACCCGACGCAGCCCTCGGCAACGGTGGCCTGGGCCGTCTGGCAGCGTGCTTCATGGAAAGCATGTCGACCCTCGGCATTGCCGGACATGGCTATGGTATTCGTTACGAGCACGGCTTGTTCCGCCAGGCCATCGTCGATGGCTGGCAACAAGAGCAAACCGAACACTGGCTCGATTTCGGTAACCCATGGGAGTTCGAACGGCCGGAAGTGGTGTACCCCATCGGCTTCGGTGGCAGCGTTGAGACCGTCACCGACGAGGCCGGCAAGTCCAAGCAGGTGTGGACGCCAGTGGAAACCGTTCGCGCCATTGCGTACGACACACCTGTAGTCGGCTGGCGCGGGGCGAGCGTCAACACGCTGCGCCTGTGGCGTGCCCGTGCCATGGAAGATTTGCACCTGGAACGTTTCAACGCCGGTGACCACTTGGGCGCCGTCGCCGAAGTCGCCCGGGCGGAAAGTATTTCCCGCGTGCTCTACCCCGCAGACAGCACTGAAGCCGGTCAGGAGCTGCGCCTGCGTCAGGAGTATTTCTTCGTCGCCGCGTCCTTGCAGGATCTTCTGCGGCGCCACCGTAACATGCACACCTCGGTGCTGACCCTGGGCGACCATGCGGCGATCCAGCTCAACGATACCCACCCCTCGATTGCGGTGGCCGAGCTGATGCGGCAACTGGTCGACGTCTATGACGTCGCCTGGGATGCTGCGTGGCAGGTCACGGTGGATACGCTCTCGTACACCAACCACACGCTGCTGCCGGAAGCGCTGGAAACCTGGCCGGTCGGCCTGATGGAACGCATGCTGCCACGGCACATGCAGATCATTTACCTGATCAACGCCCAGCACATCGACTCGCTACGGGCCAAAGGCATTCACGACTTCGACGTTTTGCGCGCGGTGTCGCTGATCGAGGAAGACAACGGCCGCCGTGTGCGCATGGGCAACCTCGCATTCCTCGGCTCCCACAGCGTCAACGGCGTGTCGGGCCTGCACACCCAGCTGATGCGCAAAACCGTGTTCTCCGAACTGCACAAGCTCTACCCGGAGCGGATCAACAACAAGACCAACGGCATCACCTTCCGCCGCTGGCTCTACCAGGCCAACTCCGAGCTCACGTCCATGCTGGTCGACGCATTGGGCCCCGACTTGCTGGATAACCCGGAAGAGCGCCTGCTCGACCTGGAACCTTTCTCCGAGAAACCGGCGTTCCTCAAGGCCTTCGCCGAGCAGCGCCTGCACAGCAAAAAAGCCCTGGCGTACATCATTCATGAGCGACTCGGAGTGGCAGTCAACCCGGCCGCCATGTTCGACGTGCAGGTCAAACGGATCCACGAATACAAACGCCAGCTGCTCAACCTGCTGCACACCGTGGCGCTCTATCAGGCGATTCGTGCCGAGCCTGAAATCGACTGGGTGCCGCGTGTGAAGATTTTCGCCGGCAAAGCGGCAGCCAGTTATCACCAGGCCAAGCTGATCATCAAATTGACCAACGACATCGCCCGGGTGGTCAACAACGACCCGACCGTGCGCGGCTTGCTCAAAGTGGTGTTCCTGCCCAACTACAACGTCAGCCTGGCGGAGAGCATTATTCCGGCCGCGGATCTGTCGGAGCAGATCTCCACCGCCGGCTTCGAAGCGTCGGGCACCAGCAACATGAAATTCGGCCTTAACGGCGCGTTGACGATCGGTACTCTGGATGGCGCCAACGTGGAAATGTGCGAGCGCATTGGTGCCGAGCATATGTTCATCTTCGGCCTAAGCGCCCAGCAGGTGGAAGCGCGCAAACAGAACCACGAGTTCAATGCGACACCGGACATCGCGGCGTCTCACCGACTCAACGACGTGCTGCAGGCGATTCGCGGCGGGGTGTTCTCGCCGGATGATCCGTCCCGTTATGCAGGTTTGATTGATTCGTTGATCGACTACGACCGCTTCCTGGTCTGCGCCGATTTCGATTCCTACTGGGACGCGCAGATGCGGGTCGAAGCGCATTGGCACGATTCCAAAGAATGGTGGCGCTCGGCGGTGCTGAACACGTCGCGGATGGGCTGGTTCTCTTCCGACCGGACGATTCGCGAGTACGCCACGGAAATCTGGAAAGCGCTGGAGTAAGTCTTCGCCTGGCTCGATATACTGGCGTGCCGGAAAAGATCGCAGCCTTCGGCAGCTTCTACAGGATCGCGTCTTGCCACGCCTTTGTAGGAGCTGCCGAAGGCTGCGATCTTTTAGTGTCGGGCTGCGCTAATCTTCCCGGATTGGCCAATGCGCTTAGGGATATCGACCATGCAATGGATTTTCATGCTGATAGGGCTGGTGCTCGGCTGGATACTCGACGAGTCGTTCAGCGATGCGCTGCTGGGTGCGTTGCTCGGTCTGGGTATGGGTCAAGCCATCCGTATCAACCGTCTGGATTCGCAAACCGCCGCCCAGCATCTGTTGCTCGAGCAAACGCAGGCCACGTTGACTTCGGTTCAGCAGCGGCTGGCATGGCTGGAGACGTCTGGCGTCAAAGCGCCTGAACGCAGCGAACCGGCGCCTGAATTCATTCTCGATGAAATCCCTGTTGAGTCTCCAGAGCTGATCTGGGAGCTACCTCCCGAACTCGAACCCGTCACCGCCGCGTTCACTGAAGCCAGTCGACCCCTGCCTGTGGACGCCTGGAAGCCAGAACCGGTCTCCCGCGAGCCCCAGGAGCCTGCCGCCCCACGCGGCCCCAACTTCATCGAGCGCGCCATCAACGGTGCTCGAGCCTGGTTGTTCGGCGGCAACACCGTGCTGCGCGTTGGCGTGGTGCTGTTGTTTCTCGGGCTGGCGTTTCTGCTGCGCTATGCCACTGAAGGCATGGTGGTGCCGATCGAACTGCGTTATGCCGGGGTAGCTGGCGCTGCCTTGGGCTTGCTGGGTTTAGGTTGGTGGCTGCGCACGCGCAACAGGCAATACGCGCTCATGTTGCAAGGCACCGGGATCGCGGTGTTGTACCTGACAGTATTTGCCGCGATGCGCTTGCACCCGTTGCTCGACCCTGGTGCCGCATTGGGATTGCTGGTGGCAGTGACGGTGTTCTCGGCGATCCTCGCCATCACTCAGGATGCATTGGGCCTGGCCGCTGTTGCGGCACTCGGCGGTTTCGCCGCGCCGATTCTGACGTCGACTGGCGCAGGTAACCATGTCGCCCTGTTCAGCTACTTCGCGTTACTCAACGCCGGCATTCTCGGCATTGCCTGGTTCAAGGCCTGGCGACTGCTGAACCTGATTGGCTTCGTCAGCACCTTCGGCATCGGTTTCGCCTGGGGATTGCGCTCCTATACGCCGGAACTGCTGTGGAGCACCGAGCCGTTTCTTGTCCTGTTCTTCCTGATGTACCTGGCCATCGGCTTGCTGTTTGCCCGGCGCAAACTGCTGGAGATGAGCGACGCGCCCGAGGATGACAGTCGCGAGGCGCTGTTGCGCTGGTCGGCGCGCAAGGGTGATTACGTTGACGGTACGATGCTGTTTGGTCCGCCATTGGTGGGCTTTGGTTTGCAGTTCGCACTGATCCAGCATCTGGAGTTCGCGGCGGCTTTCAGCGCGCTGGCGCTGGGCATGATCTACATGGGGCTGGCGCGTTTGCTCAGTGGTGGACGGGCGTTGCTGTTAGCGGAAACCTGCCTGGCACTCGGCGTGATTTTTACCAGCCTGGCGATTCCGTTGGGGCTCGACGCTCGCTGGACCTCGGCCGCTTGGGCCGTGGAAGGTGCGGGCATCTTCTGGCTCGGCCTGCGTCAACAACGACCGTTGGCTCGTGCCTTTGCCTTGCTGCTGCAATTGGGCGCGGCAGCGGCATTTCTCAGCGAGCTGCGCGGCGGCGAAAGTAGCCTGCTCGATGGGGCACCGCTCGGTGCATTGATGCTCGGCGTGGCGCTGCTGTTCAGCTTCTACCAATTGCGCAAAGCGACGCCGGAACAGATCTCGGAATGGGAACGCAAAGGGCTGCCTGTGTTGGCGTGCCTGGGTTTGACGTTCCTCTATCTGTTGGCGCCGTTGTTCTTCTTCACACAAGGCACGACGATCAGTTGGGCGCTCGCCGGTCTGGCCACCTTGTTCGTCGGGCTGCGCCTGCAATCACGCACCTTCCTGTTCAGCGCATTTGCCGTGCAGTTGCTGGGAGGCGCGTTGTTCCTGATGCGGCTGCAAGGTTCGAGTGGCGAGACAGGCGCCGTATTCAGCGCCGGTTGGAGCGGCTTGCTCAGCGCGTCGTTGATCGGCCTGGCGCTGATTGCCGGGATGTTGCTGGCGGCAAGGGACGAAATGGTGCGCAGTGATCCGCGGCTGTTGCGCGGTTTGTCGGTGGTGTTGCTGGCGGGTCTGGTGCTGATCAACCTGGCGGTGCTGTTCGTTCTGCCTTGGCAAACAGCGAGCGCCGTGTGGGCGGCCAGCGGGCTGTTCATCATCTGGCTGAGCCTGTATCTGACGCAGCGAGTGAGTTTTATCTTCGGTCTGCTGCTGCAGGTGATCGGCGGCACGGCGTTTTTGCTGTCGGGTCCGCAGCTGTTCGGTGCATTGGCCAGCGAGGGTCTGCGACCCCTGGCACACGGCGGTTTCTGGACGCCACTGGTCTTGGGTCTGGCGGCATTGATCGGCGCTTGGCGCTTGCAACTTGGCACCCATGCCTCGGCGTTCGATTCGCTCAGCTTGCAGCGTTTGTCCCAGGTGTTGCTGGTGTGGGGCGCGGGTTGGTGGGCGTTGGCGTGGGGGCTGGAAATCCTGCGGTTTGCGCCGGTGGACCTGCAGGCGACTTTGCTGCTGGTCGCCACGGCAGTGAGCGTTGCGTTGTGGACGTGGTTGGCGTTGCGCCTTGAATGGTCATCGCTGGGCTTGCTCTGTCTCTCGCTGATACCGGCGGCTGGTCTGGTGCTGCTCGACGCCTTGTACGCCCGTTTCCACCCGGCTGCCAATGTCGGCTGGCTGGCGTGGGCAGCTGTGTTCACCGTCCACTTCATCTCTGTGCGGCGCCTGGCGCCCATGCTGGCGCCCCGTGCGATCAGCGCGGCGCATGTGCTGGGCGGCTGGCTGTTGATCGGCGTGCTGGCCCTGGAGTTGCGTTACGGCTTGCTGCTGTTGTCCGAGCAATACAACGCCTGGCGCTGGCTGGGCTGGGCGATTCTGCCAAGCCTGTACCTGGTGCTGATGGCCGCGCCGCGCAATTGGCCATGGCCGGTGTCCGCCTATCCTCGTGAATACCGTCTCTACGCGGCGGCGCCTCTGGCGTTGCTGATGCTCGGCTGGTTCTGGCTGGCGAATATTGTCAGCGACGGCACCGCCGAGCCCTTGCCCTATGCGCCGCTGATCAACCCGCTGGAGTTGGGGCTGCTGTTCGCGTTGTTCGGCGTGTTCGTCTGGTCCCGATACGCCGTGACGCAACTGGCGATCCGCAAGCCTTTCGTTGATCTCGCCAGCCAACTGGTCGCAGGTATCTCGCTGTTTGCCTTCTTTACCGCGCTGGTGATGCGCACCGCTCATCATTGGGGTGGTGTTCCATTCGAGCTGGATGCGCTGCTGGCATCCATGCTGGTGCAGGCGGGGCTGTCGATCGTGTGGACCTTGATGGCGTTGAGCTTGATGATTGGCGGCCATCTGCGTCATCGCCGCGAAGTCTGGCTGATCGGTGCGGCGCTGATCGGCGTCGTGGTCGCCAAACTGTTCTTTGTCGAATTGAGTAACCGCGGCGGACTGGCGCGGATCGTGTCGTTCATCGGCGTGGGTGTGTTGCTGTTGGTGGTCGGCTATTTCGCCCCGCTGCCACCCAAGCGTGCCGAAGCTGCGCCGGAGGCGGATAAGCCCGCCCCGCAAACCGAAGGAGTGTCGTCTTGAGTCAGAAGCTGAACCTGGGATGGTTGGGTGCCGTTGCGTTGGGTGTGGCGCTCACGGCCAATGCTCAGGAAAAACCGGCGGATTTCACCACGCAGGTGCCCTTGTCGGTGAGCGGGGAAGGGCCGTGGTATCGCCTTGAGCTGCCGTTGAGTGTGCAATTGAATGCACGCCAGACAGATCTTAGCGATGTGCGCGTCTTCAACGCTGCCGGTGAGCCACAGGCCTACGCCTTGGTTCGGGCGTCGGCGCAATCCAGCGAGCAACGTGTGCTGTCCGATGTGAAATGGTTCCCGCTGTACAGCGCCGCCGATTCCACCGAACGCGCGCCGGGTGTGCGGGTGCAATCGACCGCCAACGGCACGCTGGTCGAAGTGCAGCCATCCAGCCAACTCGAGGCCGGCGAAGAAGTGCTGCGTGGCTGGTTGCTGGACGCCAGCGCCATCAAAGCGCCGTTGCAGCAATTGATCCTCGACTGGACCAGCGATCGCGACGGCTTCCAGCGATTCAGCATCGAAGCCAGCGATGATCTGCAGCACTGGCAATCCTGGGGCGACGGGCAAGTCGCGCGCCTGACGTTTGCCGACGAACGGGTCGAGCAACGTGAAGTCAGTTTGCCGGGGCAGACGGCGCGTTACCTGCGCCTGCTCTGGAGCTCACCACAATCGGCACCTGCCTTGACCTCGGCACAAATCGAAAGCGTCAGTGCGCGCAACGTGCCGCAGCCGTTGGTCTGGTCGCAACCGTTGGCGGGCAGCAGCGTGAAGGCGGGTGAATACACCTGGCAATTACCGATGGGATTGAATGTCGAGCGCGTTCAGATCGAGTTGAGTCAGCCCAACAGTCTGGCGCCAGCCATTGTGTCCGGCCGTCGGGAAAGCAGTCTGCCGTGGCAAGCATTAAGCACCGGTTTGCTCTATCGCCTGACCCAGAATGGCCAGGACGTGATGCAAAACGAGCTGCAACTGCCGGGGCAAACCGTGCAGCAGTTGAAGCTTGTGGTGGACGAACGTGGTGGTGGTTTGGGAGCGCAAGCGCCGACGATCCGTTTCGCCGTACGATCGACGCAGTTAGTGTTCCTGGCGCGCGGCACCGGGCCTTACACACTGGTGCTGGGCAGTGCGACGGCGAAGGCGGCGAACCTGCCGTTGTCGACGTTGATCCCGGATTACAAGGCGGCGAAATGGGTGGCGTTGGGCAAGGCGTCGGTTGAAGGCGCAGCCGTGGTGAGTACTACTTCCACGGTGACAGCGGCCGCTACGACGGACATGAACTGGAAGAAGTTCGGGTTGTGGGCGGTGTTGCTGTTGAGCGTGTTGTTTCTGGCGGCAATGGCGTTCAGTTTGCTGCGTAAACCGCCCGTCAAGCCGTGAAGACCGGTGCTGCGCACCATCGCGAGCAGGCTCACTCCCACAATGAGTACGCGTGACACTGTAGGAGCGAGCCTGCTCGCGATAGCGGTTCAATGGTCGGTAAAAATGCCCGTTTCGAACTACGCTAAACCCCGCGCATGAACTCTATTCGGCATCTCACGTCTGATAGGAGGAAATGCGCCCCGACTCGCGTTAAACTGCGCGGGTTTTCAGTCCCCCATTCCACCGGAGCCTTCCATGTCCCGCGTTACCCTGAGTCGCTATCTGATTGAGCAGACCCGTAGCAACAACACGCCTGCCGATCTGCGTTTCCTGATCGAAGTGGTGGCGCGCGCCTGTAAAGAAATCAGCCACGCCGTTTCCAAAGGCGCCCTGGGCGGTGTTCTGGGCAGCATGGGCACCGAAAACGTCCAAGGCGAAGTGCAGAAGAAACTCGACGTCATCTCCAACGAGATCCTGCTCGAAGCCAACGAATGGGGCGGTCACCTGGCCGGCATGGCGTCCGAAGAAATGGACAATGCCTACCAGATCCCGGGCAAATACCCGAAAGGCGCCTACCTGTTGGTATTCGACCCGCTGGACGGTTCGTCGAACATCGACATCAACGCACCGGTCGGTACCATCTTTTCGGTACTGCGTTGCCCGAGCGAATACCTGAGCCAGAACGAAGCGCTGAACGAAAAAGCCTTCCTGCAGCCAGGCACCGAGCAGGTTGCTGCCGGTTATGCCATCTACGGTCCGCAAACCATGCTGGTGCTGACCCTCGGCGACGGCGTGAAAGGCTTTACCCTGGACCGTGAAATGGGCAGCTTCGTACTGACTCACGAAGACATCACGATCCCGGAGTCCACTCAGGAATTCGCGATCAACGCTTCCAACCAGCGTCACTGGGAAGCGCCGGTACAGCGCTACGTCGGCGAACTGCTGGCTGGCGATGAAGGCCCGCTGAAAAAGAACTACAACATGCGCTGGGTCGCCGCGATGGTCGCCGATGTGCACCGTATCCTGACCCGTGGTGGTCTGTTCATGTACCCACGTGACAGCCGCGAGCCGTCGAAGCCGGGCAAGCTGCGCTTGATGTACGAAGCCAACC
Organism: Pseudomonas sp. p50(2008); assembly: GCF_015351605.1. Lineage (NCBI taxonomy): Bacteria > Pseudomonadati > Pseudomonadota > Gammaproteobacteria > Pseudomonadales > Pseudomonadaceae > Pseudomonas > Pseudomonas sp. p50(2008). The sequence continues at coordinate 403,429 of NZ_JACMYF010000004.1, read as the reverse complement.
CGATGTCGTTCCTGGTTGAACAGGCTGGCGGCGCTTCCACCGACGGCCACCAGCGCATCCTCGACATTCAGCCTGAAGGCCTGCACCAGCGCGTAGCGGTGTTCCTCGGCTCGAAAGAAGAAGTTGAACGCGTCACGGCTTACCACAAGGAATAAACATGACCGCGCCCTGGCAGCCGTTGCTTGAATGGTGGTTCGGAGATTGCGAATCATCCACCGAGGTGGCGGCACAGAAGGGCAAGTTGTGGTTCGGCAAGCGTGACAGCCAGGACCTCGAAGCGCGCGAGCGTTTCGGGGACTGGGTCGAGCAGGCACTGGCCGGCGGATTGACCGAGTGGACGCAACGTCCCGAAGGTTGGCTGGCCCTGGTGTTGTTGCTCGATCAAGTTCCGCGAATGATCTTTCGCGACACTCCAAGATCCTTTTCAGGCGATCCAAGGGCTCAGGCACTGGTAGCGCAGGGCATTGCTGCGGATTTCGATCGGCAATTGCGGCCGATCCAGCGGGTGTTCATCTATCTGGTGTTTGAGCACTGCGAGAATCTGGCGGTGCAGAACGAGTGCATCTCGCGCTACATCGATCTGGTGGCGCAACAGCCTGAAGACGACCGGGCGCTGTTTGCCGATTACCTGGATTACGCCGAGAAGCATCAGAAGGTGATCGCGCAGTTCGGGCGGTTTCCGCATCGCAATGCGGTGTTGGGGCGGGAGTCTACAGCTGAGGAGTTGGAGTTTCTTTCGAAGCCTGGTTCCAGGTTTTAGATTTTAATTGCGGCTGATGCCGTCATCGCTGGCAAGTCGAATCGTCGCACCGCAGCTCCCACAGGGGGCTGTGCCGTACACTTGATGCGTGTCCGCCACAGATAATTGTGGGAGCTGGCTTGCCAGCGAAGGGGCCTGTAAATCTGGCTCAGATCCGGAAGCTGCCGACCAGCTGCTTCAACCGCGCCGCCTGCTGCTCAAGGTCTGCACACGCGCGTAAAGTCGACTGCAGGTTCTCCACGCCTTCCTGGTTCAACGTGTTGATCTCGGTAATGTCGACGTTGATCGACTCCACCACGGCCGTCTGTTCTTCCGTTGCCGTGGCCACCGACTGGTTCATCCCGTCGATCTCACCGATACGCTGAGTCACGCTACCGAGCCGTTCACCAGCCTGATTGGCAATGCCAACGCTGCTTTCACTCTGGCGCTGGCTGTCGGTCATGGTGCTGACCGCTTCACGCGCACCGACCTGCAATTCCTCGATCATCTTCTGCACTTGCTGCGCAGAATCCTGAGTGCGATGCGCAAGGTTGCGCACCTCGTCAGCCACCACGGCGAAACCACGACCTGCTTCGCCGGCACGGGCCGCTTCGATGGCGGCGTTCAACGCCAGCAAATTGGTCTGCTGCGAGATGCTGGTGATCACTTCCAGGATCTGCCCGATGTTCACGGTGTTGCTGTTGAGCGTTTCGATGTTGCCGCACGAATCACTGATCTTCGCTGACAGTTGCTGCATCGCGGCGATGGTCTTGTCGACCACCTGCTGACCGTCTTCCGCCAGGGCGCGGGCGTCGCTCGAATGCTGAGAGGCGAGGGCGGCGTTCTGCGCGATTTCCTGCGCGGCGGCACCCAGTTCGTTGATCGCCGCCGCCACGCTGCTGGTGCGTGAGGCTTGCTGGTCGGAATTGAACATCGACGAATTCGAGGCAGCCACCACACGTAGCGCCACTTCGTTGACCTGACCCGTTGCCGAAGCCACTTCGCTGATTGATGTGTGAATACGTTCCACAAAGCGGTTGAACGAAGTCCCCAGGGCGCCGAATTCATCATGGCCGTGGATGGTCAGGCGTTTCGTCAGGTCACCTTCGCCTTCGGCGATGTCGTGCATGGCGCGGCCCATGGTCAGCAGCGGCTGCATCAGGAAGCTGATCAGCATGCCCAGCAGCGCGATGATGATGACCACCGCGATGACCATGGCGATGATCGCCGACGTGCGAAATTCGCTCAGCATCGAGAACGCGGTTTCCTGATCGAGCACCAGCGCCACGTACCAGTCCGCCGACGGCACGCCGTTGACGTGGGTGAAGGAGATGAACTGGCTTGTGCCATCGATCTCGACTTCTTTCATGCCAGGGCTGACGTTTGGCGCACCGTTCGGGTAGGCGTCGGCCAGGCTCTTGAGCACCAGTTTGCTGTCTGGATGAATCAGAATCTTGCCATCAGCACCGACGATGAACGCGTGACCGTGGCCGCCGAAATTCAGGGAGTTGATGATCGCGCTGACGCTGGACAGGTCGATGTCCGCACCTGCAACGCCGATCATCTGGCCCTGGCGCTGAACCGGAGTGGCCACGGTGATTACCAGCTTGCCGGAGGACGCAGCGATGTACGGTTCGGTGACGATGGTCTGTTGCGCGCTGTTGGCCGCCTTATACCAGCCACGGGCGCGAGGATCGTAGTCCGCAGCGCGATTGCCGGCCGGAACCGAGAACATCACGCCGTCGCTGCCGCCGAAGTAGCTCAGCTGGAAATTGCTGGTGTAGGCCGGAAGGTCGATAACCCGCTTGAGGCTGGCCGGGGCGCTGCCGTCCGCGGCGATCTGCTGGGACAGCGATTGCAGCAACTGAATGCGGCTTTCCAGCCAGGTCTGAATGTTGCTGGAGGTCAGGCTGCCGAGTTCCTGCATCGACGCTTCGGTACTGCTGCGCAAGGTCTGGCGCTGGCGGTAGTCGTTGAACAGGATGAAACAGGCAAATGCAACGGCCACCACGAGGGCAGCAGCCAACAGGATCTTGTGGCTGAACTTCATGTTTCTGGTCATTAAATGAGCTACCGCGGAGGGGCTGATCAACAGGGGGGCTTGCGCTGCTTCTATGTCGACCGGTCGGCGCCAAAGATTAGGCGTCTTTGTCGAAAATCGACGAAATGTTCATTGGCGCGAGAAAGTCGCTGATTCTTCGGCAAATGGCAGACGAGCGGCCTGATAAATAGCCGGTCATGCGGGGAACCAGATAGGGGTTTTCTCTTCTAAGCTTCTGCTTGGCAGCCATGCCAACCCCCTTCGCCCCAGGAGCTACACCATGTCGCTGCGCTCTATCGCCCTGCTTTCGTTCTGCGTGTTGTTGGCCGCATGCAGCAAGGTCAATCAGGAAAACTACTCGAAGTTGTCTGCCGGTATGCCCAAGGCCGAGGTTGAAAACCTGCTGGGTAAACCCGCCGATTGTTCGGGCGCGCTGGGCATGTCCAGTTGCACTTGGGGCGACAAGAACAGCTTTATCAGCGTGCAATACGCCGGTGACAAAGTGTTGATGTTTTCTGGCCAAGGCCTGAAGTAAACCGGGGCTACGCGCCCACGGGAGAAAAACAATGAAGCGGTTAATTTTTGTACTTTTAGCGGGCCTGGTATTGGCCGGCTGCGCCACTTCTGGCGAAGATCCGTTGGCGCCGAAAACCGTCAACAGCGTCAACCTCAAGAAGTATCAGGGCACCTGGTATGAGTTGGCGCGCCTGCCGATGTATTTCCAGCGCAACTGCGCGCAATCCGAAGCCCATTACACGCTCAAGCCCGACGGTAATGTATTGGTGCTCAACCGTTGCCTGACGGCGGACTGGCAATGGGAAGAAGCCAAGGGCACGGCTTATCCACAGGTGCCGGGCAAGACCGACAAGTTGTGGGTCGAGTTTGATACCTGGTTTTCGCGATTGCTGCCGGGTGTAGCGAAAGGGCAATACTGGGTGTTGTACGTCAGCGACGACTACAAGACCGCCATCGTCGGCGATCCAAGTCGTCGGTATCTCTGGCTGCTGTCCCGGACGCCTTCGGTCAATGGTGTAGTGCGTGAAGAACTGCTGAGCAAGGCGCGTCAGCAAGGTTACGACACCACGCGGCTGATCTGGCGGGCGTCGGATACGCAGATGGCCAAGACCTCGAATTAGCAGCGCGGCTTAAAAAAAGATCGTCCGAACGCGGCCCGAGCCTGCGGCAGCTCCTACATTGATCCGGTTGATCGCAATAATGCGGATCAACCTGGACCCTGTAGGAGCTGGCGCAGGCTGCGATCTTTTGCTTTTAACCGAGCAACTCTCGCAGGACCCGGGTGAACGCCCGGTTGCTTTCTTCCTCGTGCGCATGACGTCCGTTACGCACGACCCACTGGCCGTTGACCAGTACATCACGCACTTGACGATCGCCACCGGCAAACAGCCAACGGTTCAGAATCCCGTCGCCACTGGCTGTGGCCAGGTACGGATCATTGCCGTCCAGCACCAGCCAGTCAGCGCGCTTGCCCACTTCCAGAGCGCCAATCGGCTGGCCCAGCGCCTGCGCGCCGCCGTCCAGTGCCGCGTCGTATAACGTACGGCCGACCATCGGCTGATCCGCGCCATACAACCGGTTACGCCGCTGATCGCGTAGTCGCTGGCCATATTCCAGCCAGCGCAACTCTTCCACCACGCTCAATGACACATGGCTATCGGAACCGATGCCCATGCGCCCGCCCTGCGCGAGAAAATCCACCGCCGGAAAGATCCCGTCGCCGAGGTTGGCTTCGGTGGTCAGGCACAGCCCGGCGATGGCGCGACTCTTGGCCATCAGCGTGACTTCTTCCGGGTTGGCGTGGGTGGCGTGGACCAGGCACCAGCGCTGATCGACTTCAGTGTTTTCGTACAACCATTGCAGCGGACGGCGACCGCTCCAGCTCACGCAGTCATCGACTTCCTTTTGCTGCTCGGCGATGTGGATGTGCACGGGGCATTGCTTGTCGCTGGCGGCGAGCACTTCGCTGATCTGCTGCGGGGTGACCGCTCGCAACGAGTGGAAGCACAAACCAAGGGATTGCGCCGGTTGTTGCGCCAGGATCGGCTGCAAGCGCGACTGCAGCTTGAGGTAGTTCTCGGTGCTGTTTATAAAACGGCGCTGACCCTCATTTGGTGCCTGGCCGCCGAACCCGGAGTGGCTGTAGAGCACCGGCAACACCGTCAGGCCGATGCCGGCAGAGGCGGCGGCCTGGCTGACGCGCAGAGCCAGCTCGGCAGGGTCTGCGTAAGGCTGGCCGTTGAGGTCGTGATGCACGTAATGAAATTCAGCGACGGACGTGTAGCCCGCCTTGAGCATTTCGATGTACAGCTGACGGGCAATGACGCCGAGTTGGTCCGGACTGATTTTTCCGACGAGGCGGTACATCAAATCGCGCCAGGTCCAGAAACTATCGTTCGGATTGCCCGCCACTTCGGCGAGCCCGGCCATTGCCCGCTGGAACGCATGGGAGTGCAAATTCGGCATGCCCGGAAGTAGCGGGCCACTCAGCCTTTCGGCGCCATCTGCAGTGGAATCAGCCTGGACATGAGTCAATACGCCATCGGCGCTGACCTCAAGACGTACGTTATTGGCCCATCCGTTAGGCAGAAGCGCGCGCTCGGCAAAGAAAGCGGACATGGTTCAGCACCCCATCGTGTGTTATTTGTATATACATATACAGACGTTTGCCTGCTCGGTAAACTCCGGCAAGCTAGCAATCTCATCCAGACGAACAAAGGATTAACCGTGCCGACTCCGCCTGCAGTCTCTCCGTTGGCCGCGAACATGGGCGACAGTCCGGCGCCCCTGTACGCCCGCGTTAAACAGATGATTACCCAGCAAATCGACAGCGGTAATTGGCCGCCTCACTACCGCGTTCCGTCGGAAAGCGAGCTGGTCAGCCAGTTGGGTTTCAGCCGCATGACCATCAACCGCGCGCTACGCGAGATGACCGCCGACGGTCTTTTGGTGCGCATGCAAGGTGTCGGCACGTTCGTCGCCGAGCCGAAAAGTCAGTCCGCTTTGTTTGAAGTGCACAACATCGCCGACGAAATCGCCTCTCGCGGTCATCGTCACACCTGCAAGGTCATCACCCTCGAAGAAGAGGCGGCCGGTTCCGAGCGTGCCCTGGCGCTGGACATGCGCGAAGGCCAGAAAGTCTTCCACTCGCTGATCGTGCATTTTGAAAACGATATCCCGGTGCAAATCGAGGATCGTTTCGTCAACGCACTGGTGGCGCCGGACTACCTCAAACAGGATTTCACCCTGCAAACGCCCTATGCCTATCTGAACCAGGTGGCGCCGCTGACTGAAGGCGAGCACGTGGTCGAGGCGATACTGGCTGAAGCGACCGAATGCAAACTGCTGCAGATTGAAAAGGGCGAGCCCTGCCTGCTGATTCGTCGTCGCACCTGGTCTGGCCGCCAGCCGGTAACAGCCGCTCGCCTGATCCACCCCGGTTCCCGTCATCGTCTGGAAGGTCGGTTCCATAAATGAAAGAAATGAACGTTCTACGCGCCAAGGATTACCCTCGCATGCCGTGGAAAAACGGCGGCGGCAGTACTGAAGAAATCACTCGCGACGCCGGCACCGGTCTTGATGGCTTCGGCTGGCGCCTGTCGATTGCCGACATCGGCGAGTCGGGCGGGTTTTCCACCTTTGCCGGGTATCATCGAGTGATCACCGTGCTGCAGGGCGACGGCATGACCTTGCGGGTTGACGGTCAGGACACGCGAACATTGTTACCGTTGGACCCGTTTTCCTTCAGCGGCGAGAGCCAGGTTTCCTGTGCATTGGTGGGTGGCCCGATTCGCGACTTCAACCTGATCTATGCGCCGCAGCGTTACGACGCACGATTGCAGTGGCTGGATGGCGATCAACGGTTTTTCAGCTCGGCCGGCACAGTACTGGTGTTCAGTGTTGCCGATGGCCTGGAGGTGAAGGTCGATCAAAGCGACGCACAGTTGGGTCGTCATGATTGCCTGCAGCTCAACGGTAACGCCGGCCTGCTGGAAATCTCCAGCAACGGTCCATGCTGCGTGATCGAACTGACTGCACGCTAAACCTGTGGTGAGGGGGTTTATCTGTGTGGCGAGGGGATTTAGCGAAACGTCGCACCGCCCCGTTGGGCTGCGAAGCGGCCCTAAAGATATGGGACTGCTGCGCAGTCCAACGGGGATAAATCCCCTCGCCACAAGAAGATCCCCTCGCCACAAGAAGATCCCTTCACCACCACAAAAGCGGTACTCATACCGTTCCCCTCCGCGCACCACTTTGTTACCGAACGCCCCAGCGTGGCGCAAAACCTCGTCCAAGTAACAGCCATCCCCCTGCGCTCAAAAGCCCTCCGCAAAAATTTCATTTCCCTCCCAGCCCTTGCTCTACCAGTGTTTCAAAGCGTTTCAGCATTTTTCTTGAACAACCATCCAGCAAGTTGGCCGCTTGATTGCATATGCTTGTATGTACAAGTAAAGACGTATGCGTATGAGTCATTCGAGACTCTCCGCAGCGTCCACTGATTCGCTTGTGGCGCAACGATGCGCACAGGCTGGCTTGCCCACTGCCAGGGTTGGTTTGAATTGATCGCTGAGGAGTCTTTTTCGTGACTGACAATAAACCTACGAAGTACCGTGACGTTGAAATCCGTGCCGCCCGCGGTAACACGCTGACCGCCAAAAGCTGGCTGACTGAAGCGCCGCTGCGCATGTTGATGAACAACCTCGACCCGGAAGTCGCCGAGAACCCTAAAGAACTGGTGGTTTACGGTGGTATCGGGCGTGCGGCACGTAACTGGGAGTGCTACGACAAGATCGTCGAGAGCCTGACCAATCTGAACGACGACGAGACCCTGCTGGTGCAATCCGGCAAGCCGGTCGGCGTGTTCAAGACCCACACCAATGCCCCGCGCGTACTGATTGCCAACTCCAACCTGGTGCCGCACTGGGCGAGCTGGGAACACTTCAACGAACTCGACGCCAAAGGCCTGGCCATGTACGGCCAGATGACCGCAGGCAGCTGGATCTACATCGGCAGCCAAGGCATCGTCCAGGGCACCTACGAAACCTTCGTCGAAGCCGGTCGCCAGCATTACAACGATGACCTCAAAGGTCGCTGGGTCCTGACCGCAGGCCTCGGGGGCATGGGCGGTGCTCAGCCACTGGCCGCGACCCTGGCCGGTGCTTGCTCGCTGAACATTGAATGCCAGCAGGTCAGCATCGATTTCCGCCTCAACAGCCGCTACGTCGACGAGCAAGCCAAAGACCTCGACGACGCACTGGCGCGCATCGACAAATACACCAAGGAAGGCAAGGCGATTTCCATCGCGCTGCTGGGTAACGCCGCTGAAATCCTGCCGGAACTGGTCAAGCGTGGCGTGCGTCCGGACATGGTCACCGACCAGACCAGCGCCCACGACCCACTCAACGGCTACCTGCCCGCTGGCTGGACCTGGGACGAATACCGCGCCCGCGCCAAGACAGAGCCGGCTGCCGTGGTGAAAGCCGCCAAGCAATCGATGGCCGTGCACGTTAAAGCGATGCTCGAATTCCAGAAAATGGGCATTCCGACCTTCGACTACGGCAACAACATCCGTCAGATGGCGCAGGAAGAAGGCGTGGAAAACGCGTTCGACTTCCCGGGATTCGTGCCGGCCTACATCCGCCCGTTGTTCTGCCGTGGCATCGGCCCGTTCCGTTGGGCTGCACTGTCGGGCGATCCGCAAGACATCTACAAAACCGACGCCAAGGTCAAAGAACTGATCCCGGACGACGCGCACCTGCACAACTGGCTGGACATGGCCCGCGAGCGCATCAGCTTTCAGGGTCTGCCGGCGCGTATCTGCTGGGTCGGCCTGGGCCTGCGCGCCAAGCTGGGTCTGGCGTTCAACGAAATGGTGCGCAGCGGTGAGTTGTCCGCGCCGATCGTCATCGGCCGTGACCACCTGGACTCCGGTTCCGTGGCCAGCCCGAACCGTGAAACCGAATCGATGCAGGACGGTTCCGACGCCGTGTCCGACTGGCCACTGCTCAACGCCCTGCTGAACACCGCAAGCGGCGCGACCTGGGTGTCGCTGCACCACGGCGGCGGCGTCGGCATGGGCTTTTCCCAGCACTCGGGCATGGTCATCGTCTGCGACGGCACCGACGAAGCGGCCGAACGCATCGCTCGCGTGCTGCACAACGACCCGGCGACCGGGGTCATGCGCCACGCCGATGCGGGTTACCAGATCGCGATCGACTGCGCCAAGGAACAAGGCCTGAACCTGCCGATGATCACCGGTAAATAGACAACCCATGTAGCAGCTGCCGAAGGCTGCGTTAAGGGCCGAAGGACCTTCGCTCCACATTGGAGTGCCGGGGTCGCTTCGCAACCCAACGCAGCCTGCGGCAGCTGCTACAGGGATTGCGTAAACCTACAATAACAATCCACAGAGGTTGAATCATGGCTGTAAACAACGATCGTGCAGGCAACAAACCGTTGATCGAGAAACGTTCGATCGACTACATCCCGGAAGCGGAAAGACACGGTCGTCTATTGAGTCAGTTCACCCTGTGGATGGGGGCCAACCTGCAAATCACTGCGATTGTCACCGGGGCCTTGGCCGTGGTGCTGGGTGGTGATGTGTTCTGGTCGTTGATCGGTCTGTTGATCGGTCAACTGCTGGGGGGCGGGGTGATGGCGTTGCATGCGGCGCAAGGGCCCAAGCTTGGCCTGCCACAGATGATTTCCAGCCGGGTACAGTTCGGTGTTTATGGCGCGGCCATCCCGATCGTACTGGTCTGCTTGATGTACCTCGGTTTCACCGCCACGGGCACCGTACTTTCCGGCCAGGCGCTGGGCCAGTTGTTCGGCGTCAGCGACAGCGTCGGTATCCTCATTTTTGCCAGTGTCATCGTGCTGGTCACGGTGCTCGGCTATCGGGTGATCCATTGGATTGGCCGCGTCGCCAGTGTCATTGGCGTGATTGCTTTCGTTTTCCTGTTCAGCCGTCTCATGAGCCAGACGGACGTTGGCGCACTGCTGGAAATCCGCCACTTCAGCTGGAGCAGCTTCCTGCTGGCTGTATCACTCGCGGCGTCCTGGCAGATCGCCTTCGGCCCTTACGTGGCTGACTATTCGCGCTACCTTCCAAGCAAGACTTCCTCGGTGAAGACCTTTTTCGCCGCTGGCGCGGGTTCGGTCATTGGTGCACAGGTGGCAATGATCCTCGGTGTGTTCGCCGCTGCATCGGCCAACGGCCAGTTCGTCGGTCACGAAGTCGCCTACATCGTGGGTCTGGGCGGCACCGGTGCCACCGCCGCGCTGCTGTACTTCAGCATCGCCTTCGGCAAGGTCACCATCTCCACGCTCAATTCCTACGGCAGCTTCATGTGCATTGCGACCATCATCAGCGGCTTCCGTGGTGAGCTGAAGGTCACGCGCTTGCAGCGTCTGGTCTTCGTGCTGGTCATCGTCGGTGCTGCGACCCTGATGGCATTGCTCGGCCAGCACTCGTTCCTCGGTGCATTCAAGTCCTTCATCCTGTTCCTGCTGGCGTTCTTTACGCCATGGAGCGCGATCAACCTGGTGGACTACTACTGCATCACTCGCGAGCGTTATGACGTGCCAGCGCTGTCCGATCCGAAAGGTCGCTACGGCCGTTGGAACCCATTGGGTATCAGCGTCTATGTTTTCGGTGTACTGGTGCAGCTACCGTTCATCTCCACCAAGTTCTATACCGGTCCGCTGGTAGCGGCCCTGGGTGATGTGGATATCTCCTGGATCATTGGTCTGGTGCTTCCTGCAGCCCTGTATTACGTGTGTGCGAAAAAATGGCACGGCTCAGTGCCCGATCAACTGATTCTGCCGGTCGAGCAGGACAGTGTTGTACAACCAGTAACGAGCGGGGCCAGTCGCGCTGCGGCGCGGGCCTGATTGGACGAGGACAGGGCTGGATGCCTCTTGACTGCCGTAAGCCAACTCATGATTAGGAGCGTCACAACAATGAAATCGAACAAGACCCTGCTGACTACATTGATTTCCATGGGCCTGCTCGCCAGCGCCGGCGCCAGCCAGGCAGCCGGTTGGTGCGAATCCGGTAAACCGGTGAAGTTCGCCGGCCTCAACTGGGAAAGCGGCATGCTCCTGACCGACGTGCTGCAAGTCGTGTTGGAGAAAGGCTACGACTGCAAGACCGACAGCTTGCCAGGCAACTCCATCACCATGGAAAACGCCCTGAGCAGCAACGACATTCAAGTCTTCGCCGAAGAATGGGTGGGGCGTAGTGAAGTCTGGAACAAGGCCGAGAAGGCCGGCAAGGTCGTCGGTGTGGGCGCTCCGATTACGGGCGCTGTCGAAGGCTGGTACGTACCGCGCTACGTGATCGAAGGCGATGCCAATCGCAAGCTGGAAGCCAAGGCGCCGGACCTTAAAAACATTGCTGATCTGGCCAAGTACGCCAGCGTGTTCAAGGATCAGGAAGAACCGTCCAAAGGCCGGTTCTACAATTGCCCGGCCGGCTGGACCTGTGAGCTGGACAACAGCGAGATGCTGAAGAGCTACGGCCTGGAAAGCACCTACACCAACTTCCGCCCAGGCACCGGCCCGGCGCTGGATGCAGCGGTGCTGTCGAGCTACAAGCGTGGCGAGCCGATCCTGTTCTACTACTGGTCGCCGACGCCGCTGATGGGGCAGGTCGATCTGGTCAAGCTTGAAGAGAAACCGGGCGTGGACAAGAGCGTGACCATCAAGGTCGGCCTGTCCAAAACCTTCCACGACGAGGCCCCGGAACTGGTGGCCGTGCTGGAAAAGGTCAACCTGCCGATCGACCTGCTGAACCAGAACCTGGGGCGCATGGCGAAGGAGCGGATTGCTTCGCCGAAGCTGGCGAAAATCTTCCTCAAGGAACATCCTGAAGTCTGGCATGCGTGGGTAAGCGAAGACGCAGCCAAGAAGATCGACGCGGCTTTGTAGGTCCAGCTTCTTCGACTGCCGGCGACGGCAGTCGGGTGCTGCATCGCAACCCCTTGATTGAGAGTCTCTTATGTTTCCCGAAAGCTTTACCTTTTCCATCGCCGACTGGGTCAACGGTTGGGTCGATTCGCTGGTGACCAATTACGGCGATGTGTTCCGACACATCTCAGACACCCTGTTGTGGGCCATCGTCAACCTTGAAGGCCTGCTGCGTGCGGCGCCCTGGTGGCTGATGCTGGCAATCGTTGCAGGTGTGGCCTGGCACGCGACCCGCAAGATCGTGACCACCGCTGTCATTGTCGGCTTGTTGTTCCTGGTAGGGGCGGTTGGCCTCTGGGACAAGCTGATGCAGACGCTCGCTCTGATGATGGTCGCGACGGTGATTTCGGTGCTGATCGGCATTCCGCTGGGCATCCTCTCGGCGCGCAGCAATCGCCTGCGTTCGGTACTGATGCCGTTGCTCGACATCATGCAGACCATGCCAAGTTTCGTGTACCTGATCCCGGTGTTGATGCTGTTCGGCCTGGGCAAGGTGCCGGCGATTTTCGCGACCGTGATTTACGCCGCGCCGCCGCTGATCCGCCTGACCGATCTGGGCATTCGCCAGGTCGACGGAGAAGTGATGGAGGCCATCAACGCCTTCGGTGCCAACCGCTGGCAACAACTGTTCGGCGTGCAACTGCCGCTGGCCCTGCCAAGCATCATGGCCGGGATCAACCAGACCACCATGATGGCCCTGTCGATGGTGGTGATTGCCTCGATGATCGGTGCCCGTGGCCTGGGTGAAGATGTGTTGGTGGGGATTCAGACCCTCAACGTTGGACGAGGCCTGGAAGCCGGTCTGGCGATCGTGATTCTGGCAGTGGTCATCGACCGCATTACTCAGGCGTATGGTCGGCCACGGCATGAGGTGAGCAAATGAGCAACGAAGCCATCAGCAAGATCGAAGTCAAAAACGTCTTCAAGATTTTCGGCAACCGTTCCAAGGATGCGCTGGCCATGGTTGGCCAAGGCAAGACCAAGGATCAGGTGCTGTCCGAAACCGGCTGCGTGGTGGGTGTGAACGACTTGTCGTTGAGCATCGGAACCGGTGAGATCTTCGTGATCATGGGCCTCTCGGGCTCCGGCAAGTCGACGCTGGTTCGCCACTTCAATCGCCTGATCGATCCCACCAGCGGCGCGATCCTGGTGGACGGCGTGGACATCCTGCAATACGACATGGAAGCCTTGCGCGAATTTCGTCGGCACAAGATCAGCATGGTGTTCCAGAGCTTCGGCCTGCTGCCGCACAAGACCGTGGTGGACAACGTCGCCTACGGCCTGAAAGTGCGCGGCGAGAGCAAGCAGATGTGCACCGAGCGTGCCCTGCACTGGATCAACACCGTGGGCCTCAAAGGCTACGAAAACAAATACCCGCACCAGCTCTCGGGCGGCATGCGCCAGCGTGTGGGCCTGGCCCGCGCCTTGGCGGCGGACACTGACATCATCCTGATGGACGAAGCCTTCAGCGCCCTCGATCCGCTGATCCGTGCGGAGATGCAGGACCAGTTGCTGGAGCTGCAAAAGACCTTGCACAAGACCATCGTTTTCATCACCCACGACCTCGACGAGGCCGTGCGCATCGGCAATCGCATTGCGATCCTCAAGGACGGCCGCCTGATCCAGGTCGGCACGCCGCGCGAGATCCTGCATTCGCCAGCGGATGAGTATGTCGACCGGTTCGTGCAGCGTCGGGCTGCGGTGGTTTAGATCATTTGTGTTGGCTGGGCTGGCCCCATCGCGAGCAGGCTCACTCCTACAGTTGAAATGCGTACCCCTGTAGGAGTGAGCCTGCTCGCGATAGCGTCAATGAAGCTGCATCAATATTCCGGATTGAGGTCAATGATGTCCCAGGCTGAAAAAATCGTTATCACCGAAGCGCAAGTCACTTGGCAGAACGTCGTCGCCGTCGCTCGGCATGGCGCACAACTTGAACTGTCGGCGCCGATCTGGGCGCGGATCGAGAATGCTCAGGCGATCGTCCAGCGCATCGTCACCAGTGGCGAACGCGCCTATGGCATCAACACCGGCCTGGGCGCGCTGTGCAACGTCCCGCTGCAGGATGAACAACTCAGCCAGTTGTCGCGCAACACCTTGCTCAGCCACGCCTGTGGCGTTGGCGCGCCGCTGGCCGACGAGCAGACTCGCTCGATCATGTGCGCCGCGGTCATCAACTACAGCCACGGCAAATCCGGCCTGCACCGGCAGGTAGTTGAAGCGCTGCTGGCGTTGCTCAACCGTGGCATCACCCCGCAAGTGCCGTCCCAGGGCTCCGTGGGCTATTTGACCCACATGGCGCACATCGGCATCGCGCTGCTGGGTGTCGGCAATGTCAGCTACCGTGGGCACATCGTCTCCGCGCAGCAGGCCTTGGCGGAAGAAGGGCTGCAGCCGGTCAAACTGGGTGCCAAAGATGGTCTGTGCCTGGTCAACGGCACGCCGTGCATGACTGGCCTGAGCTGCCTGGCCATTGCCGACGCCGAGCATCTGTTGCAGTGGGCCGACGTGATTGGGGCCATGAGCTTCGAAGCCCAGCGCGGGCAGATCGACGCTTTTGACGCCGAAATCATCGCGCTCAAGCCGCATCCGGGTATGCAGCAGGTCGGTATCAACCTGCGCGCCTTGCTCGACGGCAGCGAAGTGATTGCCCAGAGCAAAGGCATTCGGACTCAGGACGCCCTGAGCATTCGTTCCATCCCGCAAGTGCACGGCGCCGCACGCGACCAACTGGTGCACGCGAGCCGTCAGATCGAAACCGAACTCAACAGCGCCACCGACAATCCGCTGGTGCTGGGCACTGCGGACAACTACCGCGTGGTGTCCCAGGCCAACCCGCATGGCCAATCTGTAGCCATGGCGGCAGACCTGCTGGCCATTGCCATGGCGGAGATCGGCTCCATCGCCGAGCGTCGCCTGGATCGCTTGATCAACCCGCACGTCAGCGGCCTGCCGGCTTTCTTGGTGGCCAACCCGGGCGTGAACTCCGGGATGATGATCGTGCAATACGTCGCCGCTTCGCTGTGCGCGGAAAACCGCCAACTGGCGCAACCGGCCGTGCTCGATAACTACGTCACCTCCGGCCTGCAGGAAGATCACCTGAGCCTTGGCACCAATGCGGCGCTGAAGCTGCACCGCGCCCTGGAAAACTGCACGCAGATTCTCGCCATCGAGTACTTGCTGGCGGCCCAGGCATTCGAGTTCTTGAAAGAACAGCGCTTTGGTGCTGGCACCGATGCGGCGTGGCGTCTGCTGCGCGAACGTGTCCCGGCTTACGATCAGGATCGCTGGTTGGCGCCGGACATTGCCGCTGCGGCCAGTGTGCTGAAAGAACCGAATTTGCTGCACAAGGCTTTGCCCAATCTGAACTGATTTTTATCCAAAACCAGCGTGCCAAGGCGCCAGCCCCCTCAAAAAGGGGGAAGCGACGGACAACGGACATTTCCGGAGCGTCTGGTCTGCCTCTCTAAACAGAGAGCATTTACAACTCTCAAAAGGAGCACAAAATGACAGCCCTAAACCTGATTCCCGGCCAGCTGAGCCTCGCCCAACTGCGTGATATCTATCAGCAGCCCGTGCAACTGACACTCGACAGCAGCGCTTCGGCCCAGATCGAAGCCAGTGTCGCGTGCGTGGAACAGATTCTCGCCGAGAACCGTACTGCCTACGGCATCAACACCGGGTTTGGCCTGCTGGCCTCGACCCGCATCGCCAGCGAAGACCTGGAAAACCTGCAGCGCTCGCTGGTGCTGTCCCACGCCGCCGGTGTTGGCGAACCGATCAGCGACGCACTGGTGCGTCTGGTCATGGTGCTCAAGGTCAACAGCCTGAGCCGTGGCTTCTCCGGCATTCGCCGGGTGGTGATCGACGCGTTGATCGCCCTGATCAACGCCGAGGTTTATCCCCACATTCCATTGAAGGGCTCCGTCGGCGCCTCGGGTGATCTGGCGCCGTTGGCGCATATGTCGCTGGTGCTGCTGGGCGAAGGCAAGGCGCGCTACAAAGGCGAATGGCTGGAGGCGACCGAAGCGCTGAAAGTGGCCGGCCTGACCCCGCTGACGTTGGCGGCGAAAGAAGGTCTGGCGCTGCTCAACGGTACTCAGGTGTCCACCGCTTATGCGCTGCGTGGTCTGTTCGAAGGTGAAGACCTGTTCGCTGGTGCTGTTGCGCTGGGTGCGTTGACGGTGGAAGCCGTGCTGGGTTCGCGCTCACCGTTCGACGCCCGTATCCATGCCGCGCGTGGCCAGAAAGGCCAGATCGACGCCGCGGCCGCTTACCGCGATCTGCTCGGCGAGCGCAGCGAAGTGTCCGATTCGCATCAGAACTGCGAGAAGGTTCAGGACCCGTACTCCCTGCGCTGCCAGCCACAAGTCATGGGCGCCTGCCTGACCCAGTTCCGTCAGGCCGCCGAAGTGCTCGCCATCGAAGCCAACGCAGTCTCGGATAATCCGCTGGTGTTCGCGGCTGAAGGCGATGTGATTTCTGGCGGTAACTTCCACGCCGAGCCAGTGGCCATGGCCGCTGACAACATGGCGTTGGCGATCGCGGAAATCGGCTCCCTGAGCGAGCGTCGTATTTCGCTGATGATGGACAAGCACATGTCGCAACTGCCGCCGTTCCTGGTGGCCAATGGCGGCGTGAACTCCGGTTTCATGATCGCCCAGGTGACGGCTGCCGCATTGGCCAGCGAGAACAAGGCATTGTCCCATCCGCATTCCGTGGACAGCTTGCCGACCTCGGCCAACCAGGAAGACCACGTGTCCATGGCGCCCGCTGCAGGCAAGCGTCTGTGGGAGATGGCCGAAAACACCCGCGGTGTTCTTGCGGTGGAATGGCTGGCAGCGTGCCAGGGGCTGGACTTGCGTGAAGGCTTGAAGACTTCGGCGAAGCTGGAACAGGCACGTGGGATTCTGCGTAAAGAAGTGCCGTTCTATGAGAAAGACCGTTTCTTCGCGCCGGACATTAATGCCGCGACTGAGTTGTTGGCGACCCGTTGCTTGAACGAGCTGGTGTCGACCAAGCTGCTGCCGAGCCTGTAATGGCCCCATCGCTGGCAAGCCAGCTCTCACAGGGATCGTGTGAACACTGAAGATCCACTGTGGGAGCTGGCTTGCCAGCGATTCGATTTTGAATTTGATGGAGATTCGGGATGAAAACTCTCTGGCAACACTGCCACGTCGCAACCATGGCGCAAGGCGTCTACTCGATCATCGAGGATGCGGCCATCGTGACGTCCGGTGCGCACATTGAGTGGGTTGGCCCGCGCAGCGAATTGCCGTCCGGCGAGTACCCGGCGGTCAACGATTTGAAAGGGGCCTGGGTCACTCCGGGCCTGATCGACTGCCACACCCACACGGTGTTCGGCGGTAACCGCAGCGGCGAATTCGAACAGCGCCTGCAAGGCGTCAGCTACTCGGAAATCGCCGCCAAAGGGGGGGGTATCGCCAGCACCGTTCGCGCCACCCGCGCCGCAACCGAAGACGAACTGTTCGCCAGCGCCGCCAAGCGTCTGAAAAGCCTGATGCGCGATGGCGTCACCAGCATCGAAATCAAATCCGGCTACGGCCTGAACCTGGACAACGAGCGCAAGATGCTGCGCGTGGCCCGGCGCCTTGGCGCCGAACTGCCGGTCAGCGTGCGCACCACCTGCCTGGCCGCTCACGCCCTGCCGCCGGAATACGTGGATCGCGCCGACGCCTACATCGATCACATCTGTGCCGATATGCTTCCGGCGCTGGCCGCCGAAGGTTTGGTGGATGCGGTGGATGCCTTCTGCGAATACCTGGCGTTTTCTCCGGAGCAGGTCGAGCGGGTATTCATTGCCGCACAGGAACTCGGATTGCCGGTGAAGCTGCATGCCGAACAACTATCGTCGCTGCATGGCTCGAGTCTGGCCGCGCGGTACCACGCCCTGTCTGCCGATCATCTGGAATTCATGACCGAAGACGATGCCATCGCCATGGCGAAGTCCGGCACCGTCGCGGTACTGCTGCCGGGGGCGTTCTACTTCCTGCGTGAAACCCAGTTGCCACCAATGGACGCCTTGCGCAAACACGGTGTGAAAATCGCCATTGCCAGCGATCTGAACCCCGGCACTTCGCCTGGGCTGTCGTTGCGCCTGATGCTGAACATGGCCTGCACCTGTTTCCGCATGACCCCGGAAGAAGCCCTGGCTGGCGCGACGATTCATGCCGCCACCGCTTTGGGTATGGCGGACACCCACGGTTCGCTGGAGGTCGGCAAGGTTGCGGACTTTGTTGCCTGGCAAATCGATCGTCCTGCCGACCTTTCGTACTGGCTGGGCGGTGATCTGGAAAAACGCGTCGTGCGTCACGGCGTCGAAACGAGCGTTTAGGAGAACAGTTGTGGATAAGGTTCTGAACTTCAAACAAGGCCGTGTGCCGCTGCTGATCAGCATGCCTCACGCCGGCTTGCGCCTGACACCTGCGGTCGAAGCCGGGTTAATCCCCGATGCGCGCAGCTTGCCGGACACCGACTGGCATATCCCCACGCTTTATGAATTTGCCGCTGAACTGGGTGCCAGTACCCTGGCTGCCGAGTACTCGCGATTTGTCATCGACCTGAACCGTCCGTCCGATGACAAGCCTTTATATGCGGGTGCCACGACCGGTCTGTATCCCGCGACGCTGTTCGACGGCATTCCGTTGTTCCGTGAAGGCATGGAGCCGTCGGCGGCAGAGCGGGCGACCTACCTGGATCAGATCTGGACGCCGTATCACAGCACCTTGCAGAACGAGCTGGCTCGACTCAAAGCCGAATTCGGCTATGCGTTGCTGTTCGATGCGCATTCGATTCGCTCGATCATCCCGCACCTGTTCGACGGCAAGCTGCCGGACTTCAACCTGGGCACCTTCAATGGTGCCAGTTGCGATGCGCAATTGGCGTCGCAGCTGGAGGCGATCTGTGCGCGCCACGGCGAGTACAGCCATGTGCTGAACGGCCGCTTCAAGGGCGGCCACATCACCCGAAACTACGGCAACCCGGCCGAGAACATTCATGCGGTGCAGCTTGAACTGGGGCAGTGCACGTACATGGAAGAGTTCGAGCCGTTCCGTTACCGGCCTGATCTCGCGGCACCGACTCAGGTGGTGCTGAAGGAATTGCTGCAAGGGTTGCTGGATTGGGGGCAGCAGCGCTACGGCGGCTAACCTGCGGCGGGTTTGATTCCTGTAGGAGCTGCCGAAGGCTTCGATCTTTTGATCTTGGTAAGCAACATCAAAAGATCGCAGCCTTCGTCAGCTCCTACGGGGGCTGGATTTTTCAGGAATAGGCCGCGCTTACGCCGGGACATGCTCATTCACGTAATTCGGGTTTATGATGCCTCACGGCAGAATAATAGTAGTCCCCCCAGGGATGACCTCGACCCCTTACGGAGCGCGCAATGCAGACTTTGTACCCGCAGATCAAACCCCACGCCCGGCACGATCTGGCCGTCGATGAAACCCACACACTCTACGTTGACGAAAGCGGTTCACCGGAAGGTTTGCCGGTGGTGTTCATCCACGGCGGTCCCGGCGCCGGATGTGATGCCCAGAGCCGTCGTTACTTCGATCCGAACCTGTATCGCATTGTCACCTTCGACCAGCGCGGCTGCGGTCGCTCCACGCCCCACGCCAGCCTGGAAAACAACACCACCTGGGATCTGGTCGCCGATCTTGAGCGAATCCGTAAACACCTGGGTATCGAGAAATGGGTACTGTTCGGCGGTTCCTGGGGTTCGACGCTGGCGCTGGCTTACGCGCAGACCCACCCGGAGCGCGTGCACGGTCTGATCCTGCGCGGGATTTTTCTCTGCCGTCCGCAAGAAATCGAGTGGTTCTACCAGGCTGGCGCCAGCCGTCTGTTCCCGGATTACTGGCAGGACTACATCGCGCCGATCCCGATGGACGAGCGCGGCGACTTGCTCACGGCATTCCACAAACGCCTGACCGGCAACGATCAGATCGCCCAGATGCACGCGGCCAAGGCCTGGTCCACATGGGAAGGGCGGACCGCGACCTTGCGTCCGAACCCGCTGGTCGTCGATCGTTTCTCCGAGCCGCAACGCGCCTTGTCGATCGCCCGTATCGAATGTCACTATTTCACCAACAATGCGTTTCTTGAACCGAACCAGCTGATTCGTGACATGGGCAAGATCGCCCACTTGCCTGGCGTGATCGTCCATGGCCGCTACGACGTTATCTGCCCATTGGATAACGCCTGGGAATTGCACCAGAACTGGCCCAACAGCGAACTGCAAGTCATCCGTGACGCCGGCCATGCGGCCTCCGAGCCGGGGATCACCGATGCTCTGGTACGTGCCGCCGACCTGATGGCGCGGCGTATGCTTGACCTGGCGCCGGAAGAAGCATGAAGGGTCTGCTGCAGCGCGTGCGAGGCGCGCGAGTCGAAGTAGAAGGCGAGGTGGTCGGCGCGGTCGACCAGGGTTTGTTGGTTCTGGTGGCGGTCGAACCCGACGATACGCGGGCCAGCGCCGACAAACTTCTCCATAAGCTGCTTAACTATCGGGTGTTCAGTGACGCTGAAGGCAAAATGAATTTGTCCTTGGCCGATGTCGGTGGCGGGCTGCTGCTGGTCTCTCAGTTCACCCTCGCCGCCGACACACGCAGCGGGTTGCGCCCGGGTTTTTCGACCGCCGCCCCTCCGGCCTTGGGTGAAGAGCTTTTCGACTATCTATTAAACAAAGCGAAACAAGTGCATGGCACTGTGGCATCAGGTAGATTCGGCGCGGATATGCAGGTGCACCTGGTCAATGATGGCCCGGTCACCTTCCTGTTACAGACCTGAAAGCGCTTGAAACAACTTTTTAAGCCCTTTTCGACTGAAAGCAGGGGTTTTCCGCGATAAATACTTTGTTACCCCTGATGCGTTGTAACGCGGCCTGCTAGATAATCGCGCGCTACGGGGATCAGCGTTCGTTGGCCCATTTTTGACTTAGGTAGAGACTTGTCCTGGACCTCTTGGGGAATCATTTTGCCCCATAGGAGTCGGAACAATGCTCGCCAACTTGGCAAGAGTCGTTCGCAGGGTCGGGTTTTCGATACCGTACACCGTGCAAGCACTTTAACTGGCCGTTGGTTTTTTGATCTGTTTTCGGCGAGGGTTGCTCGTGATTGTTAGTCCCTGTAATGCTCCAAAATTGTCTGCCAAACGGTTCCGAAGCGCTCTGGTAGCGGGCTCTGCACTGCTCTGCCTGCTCAGCGCCGGTCAGCTTTGGGCTTTCAGTCTGGATGATGTATCGGCCAAGGCAAAAGAGTTGGCCGGGCAGAAATACGAAGCCCCGCGCAGTAATCTGCCGAACGAATTCCGCGAGATGAAATTCGCGGACTATCAAAAAATTCGTTTCCGCACCGAAAAAGCCGAATGGGCCGATCAAAAAACCCCGTTCAAGCTGTCCTTTTATCACCAGGGTATGCATTTCGATACGCCGGTGAAAATCAACGAAATCACGGCTAATACCGTCGAAGAGATCAAATACGACCCAAGTCGTTTCGATTTCGGCGATGTGAAGTTTGATCCTAAGGCCACTGAACAACTGGGTTATGCCGGTTTCCGTGTGCTGTACCCGATCAACAAAGCCGACAAGCAAGACGAAATCATGACCATGCTGGGCGCGAGCTATTTCCGCGTTGTCGGCAAAGGTCACACCTATGGCTTGTCCGCTCGCGGCATGGCCATCGATACCGCTTTGCCGTCCGGCGAAGAGTTTCCGCGTTTCACCGAATTCTGGATTGAACAGCCGAAGCCGGGCGACAAGCACCTGGTGATTTTCGCGCTGCTGGATTCGCCGCGAGCGACCGGTGCCTACCGCCTGACCCTGCGTCCGGGCAGCGACACCGTTGTCGACGTCAAGGCGCAAATGTTCCTGCGTGACAAGGTTACCAAGCTGGGTATCGCTCCGCTGACGAGCATGTTCCTCTTCGGTGCCAACCAGCCCTCCAAAGTGCTGAATTACCGTCGCGAGCTGCACGATTCAAGCGGTCTGGCTATCCACGCCGGCAATGGCGAATGGATCTGGCGTCCGCTGAACAACCCTAAACACCTGGCCGTGAGCAACTTCGCAGTCGAAAACCCGCGTGGTTTTGGCTTGCTGCAACGTGGCCGCGACTTCAGCCACTATGAAGACCTGGATGACCGTTACGACAAACGCCCAAGTGCCTGGATCGAGCCAAAAGGCGATTGGGGCAAGGGTTCTGTAGACCTGGTGGAAATCCCGACGGCCGATGAAACCAACGACAACATCGTTGCGTTCTGGAGCCCGGAAAAGCTGCCTGAGCCTGGCCAACCGCTGGACGTCGCTTATCGCATGCACTGGACCATCGACGAAGCCGCGCTGCACGCACCGGACAGCGCCTGGGTCAGCCAGACCTTGCGCTCCACGGGTGACGTCAAGCAGTCCAACCTGATCCGTCAGCCGGATGGCAGCGTTGCTTACCTGGTGGATTTTGAAGGTCCATCCTTGGCGGCTTTGTCGCCGGATACCGACGTTCGCAGTCAGGTCAGCGTTGGCGATAACGCCGAGCTGGTCGAGAACAGCGTGCGCTACAACCCTGAAACCAAGGGCTGGCGCCTGACGCTGCGCATGAAGATCAAGGATCCGAGCAAGTCCACCGAGATGCGTGCGGCCCTGGTGCAGAACATCGTGCCTGCCGATCTTGCCAAGACGTCGCTCCCGGTCTCCAACTCTTCTGTGGCCAAGGCCGACAAGGTTGCCGCCAAGCAGCAGGAGAAGGCGGACAAGGAAGCTAAAGAAGCCAAGCAGGCAGAGGCCAAACCGGCCGATGCCAAGCCGGCAACGGATACCCAGAACAAGGACAACAAAGACGCCAAGCAGCCTGCAGCTGCCGACGCGGCCCCAGCCACACCGGAATCGGCACCGACTGAACAAGTCCTGACCGAGACCTGGAGCTACCAGTTGCCTGCCGATGAGTAATTCTCAAGTACAGCCGGAGACTCTTGCAGAGTATCTGGCGCATCTGCCGATGACCGACGAGCAGCGCGCGGAACTCGCGGGTTGCCAGTCGTTCAGTGAACTGCATCAACGCCTGTCGTCCTCGACATTCGACGCACCGAGCGAGGCCGCCCAGGCCTCGGTCGGCAAGCGCCTGACCTTGAGCACCGCTGAAGAACTGCAAGACGCGGAAATGCTGGTGCTGGATGCCAGTGGCCGGGTATGCCTCAAGGCAACCCCGCCGATTCGTCGAACCAAAGTCGTGCCAGAGCCATGGCGCACCAATATTCTGGTGCGTGGCTGGCGTCGCCTCACCGGTCGCACCAATCCGCCGGCTCCGCCGAAGGATGAACGTGTGCTGCCGGCTGCACGCTGGCGCACGGTGGGATCGATCCGTCGTTACATATTGCTGGTGCTGATGCTCGGCCAGACGATCGTCGCTGGCTGGTACATGAAAGGCATCATGCCGTACCAGGGCTGGTCGTTTGTCGACCTCAACGAAGTGCTGCATCAACCGCTGTTGCAAACGGCCACGCAAGTACTGCCGTATGCACTGCAAACCAGCATCCTGATTCTGTTCGGGATTCTGTTTTGCTGGGTATCGGCCGGTTTCTGGACAGCACTGATGGGCTTCCTCGAGTTGCTCACCGGTCACGATAAATACCGTATCTCCGGTAAAAGTGCTGGCAATGAGCCGATCGCCAAGGACGCGCGCACCGCGTTGGTGATGCCGATCTGCAACGAAGATGTGCCGCGGGTTTTCGCCGGCCTGCGAGCAACGTTCGAGTCGGTAGCCGCCACGGGTGACCTGGACCGCTTCGACTTCTTCGTACTCAGCGACAGTAACGATGCAGACATCTGCGTCGCCGAACAGCAAGCCTGGCTGGACGTCTGCCGTGAAGCAAAAGGCTTCGGCAAGATTTTCTACCGCCGCCGTCGCCGTCGCGTCAAACGCAAAAGCGGCAACCTCGACGACTTCTGCCGTCGCTGGGGCGGTGACTACAAGTACATGGTCGTGCTCGACGCGGACTCCGTGATGAGCGGTGAATGCCTGACCAGTCTGGTGCGCTTGATGGAAGCCACGCCGGACGCCGGGATTATCCAGACCGCGCCGCGTGCATCGGGCATGGACACGCTGTATGCACGCATGCAGCAGTTCGCCACCCGTGTTTACGGCCCGCTTTTTACCGCCGGTCTGCACTTCTGGCAGTTGGGCGAATCCCACTACTGGGGTCACAACGCGATCATCCGCATGAAGCCGTTCATCGAGCATTGCGCACTGGCGCCATTGCCCGGTAAAGGCGCATTTGCTGGTGCGATCCTGTCCCACGACTTCGTTGAAGCCGCGCTGATGCGCCGTGCCGGCTGGGGCGTGTGGATTGCCTACGATCTGCCGGGTAGCTACGAAGAACTGCCGCCCAACCTGTTGGACGAACTCAAGCGTGACCGTCGTTGGTGCCACGGCAACCTGATGAACTTCCGGTTGTTCCTGGTCAAGGGCATGCACCCGGTTCACCGCGCGGTGTTCCTGACAGGCGTGATGTCTTACCTGTCGGCGCCTCTGTGGTTCTTCTTCCTGGTGCTGTCGACGGCGCTGCTGGCGGTCAACACGCTGATGGAACCGCAGTACTTCATGGAACCGCGGCAGCTCTATCCGCTATGGCCGCAATGGCATCCGGACAAGGCGGTCGCGCTTTTCTCGACCACAGTCGTGCTGTTGTTCCTGCCGAAGCTGTTGAGCATCATCCTGATCTGGGCCAAGGGCGCGAAAGAGTTCGGTGGCAAGTTCAAGGTGACGATGTCGATGCTGCTGGAGATGCTGTTCTCCATGCTGCTGGCGCCGGTGCGGATGATTTTCCACACCCGTTTCGTCCTGGCTGCGTTCCTCGGCTGGGCCGCGACCTGGAACTCGCCACAACGTGACGATGACTCCACGCCGTGGAGCGAAGCGTTAAAACGCCATGGTCCGCAGACCTTGCTGGGCTTCTTCTGGGCGCTGCTGGTGATCTGGCTGAACCCGAGCTTCCTGTGGTGGCTGGTGCCGATCGTCGGTTCGTTGATGTTGTCGATTCCGGTGTCGGTGATTTCCAGTCGTGTCGGCCTGGGCCTCAAGTCCCGTGACGAGAGCCTGTTCCTGATCCCTGAGGAATACAATCCGCCGCAGGCGCTGGTGGCAACGGACCAGTACACCCATGAAAACCGTTATCACGCGCTGAACGACGGCTTCATCCGGTCGGTAGTCGATCCACAGCAGAACGCCTTGGCGTGCTCGCTGGCGACCTCCCGTCACGGTCAGGCCGAGCCGATTGAGTGGCTGCGCGTCGAGCGTGTGCGCCACGCGTTGAAGGTCGGGCCCGCAGGTCTGAACAACAACGAGCGCTTGCAGTTGCTCAGTGACCCTGTGGCATTGGGTCGTCTGCATGAGCAAATCTGGAACGAAGGTCACCCCGAGTGGCTGGAAGCCTGGCGTAAATCGGTGAAAGCCGATCCCCATGCACCGTTGCTCCCGCTCAAACCGCTGAGCGTACAGCCTCAGTTGGCTTAATGAAAAACCCCGCGAAAGCGGGGTTTTTTTGTTGATGATTTGATCATTCCCACTCTCTGCGTGGGAATGCAGCTGTGGACGCTCCGCATCCCAAGAGCAACGAAGCATGTCCGTTGAGGCATTCCCACGCAGAGCGTGGAAACGATCGGCCTCGGTACGAGCCAACAAATCCTGCTTAAACCCTTGTGCAAACGGCCGAGTACGTTAGCATCCGTCCCCGAATTGGTGCGCCCGGACAGCTTTCTGTTCGTATCTGCCGGTTTTCCAGGGAAAACCGCCGATTGCGTGCCTCACACCGCAATGGTTTTGGGGACTTGATGATGAAGAAGTATCTTTCGATGCTGCTGGTCGGCGTCACGGCTTTGGTTGCAATCAACACGGCGCAGGCCGGTGCCATCGATGACGCGGTCAAGCGCGGCACGCTGAAAGTCGGGATGGACCCGACCTACATGCCGTTCGAAATGACCAACAAGCGCGGCGAAATCATCGGTTTCGAAGTCGACATCCTCAAAGCCATGACCAAGGCCATGGGCGTCAAGCTGGAGCTGGTGTCCACCGGCTACGACGGCATCATCCCGGCCCTGATGACCGACAAGTTCGACATGATCGGCAGTGGCATGACCCTCACCCAGGAACGCAACCTGCGCCTGAACTTCAGCGACCCCTTCATCGTGGTCGGCCAGACCCTGCTGATCCGCAAGGAGCTCGAAGGCACCATCAAGTCCTATAAAGACCTGAACACCGCCGACTATCGCATCACCTCCAAGCTAGGCACCACCGGCGAAATGGTCGCCAAAAAGCTGATCTCCAAAGCCAAATACCACGGCTACGACAACGAGCAGGAAGCCGTGCTTGACGTGGTCAACGGCAAGGCCGACGCGTTCATCTACGACGCGCCGTACAACGTTGTAGCGGTGAACAAAGTGGGTGCCGGCAAGCTGGTGTTCCTCGACAAGCCGTTCACCTACGAGCCGCTGGCCTTTGGTTTGAAGAAGGGTGACTACGACAGCATCAACTTCATCAACAACTTCCTGCACCAGATCCACGAAGACGGCACCTACGATCGCATCCATGACAAGTGGTTCAAAGACACCGCTTGGCTCAAGGATATGGAATAAGGCTTCAGCACCAATCGCGAGCAGCCTCGCCCCCTGTAGCAGCTGCCGAGGTACGAGGCTGCGCTGGGCTGCGTAGCGGCCCTTTGGGGCGGTCGTGCGGACACGCAACGCAGCCTCGTACCTCGGCAGCTGCTACAGGACCGCGAACTGGCTCGATGACGCCGTTCCTGGCGACACGAATTCTGGAAACTGCTGACAAATGAAACAAAGAAAATCCCAATGGCCATGGCACGTTCTAACCGTGCTCGTGCTGATCGGCCTGGCCGGCGCGTTGTATTACGCCACCTCGCTGATGTCATACGAATGGCGCTGGAACCGTGTGCCGCAATACTTCGCCTATCACGCCGAAGAGTCCCAGCGCGCTGCCGATATCTCCACCGTCAGCGAACTGGTGCGAAAGGGCGACAAGGCTGAAGTCACCCTGCGCAACGATGCTGGCGATGAACAGCGTCTGATCGTGGACGACAACAGCCTGCAAGTCGCTCAAGGCGATGATGTCGCTGAAGGCGATGTCATTGGTGTCACCCGTCATTGGGCCGCAGGTCCGCTGTTGTGGGGCCTTTGGACGACCTTGTGGCTGTCGGTGGTGTCGGGTGTGCTCGGTTTGTTGATCGGCCTCGCCACCGGCCTGTGCCGTCTGTCGAACAACCCGACATTGCGCGACCTCTCGACGATCTACGTCGAACTGGTGCGCGGCACGCCGCTGCTGGTACAAATTTTCATTTTCTACTTCTTCATCGGCACCGTGATGAACCTGTCCCGGGAATTCGCCGGGATCGCCGCGCTTTCGCTGTTCACTGGCGCTTATGTTGCGGAGATCATTCGGTCCGGTGTGCAGTCGATCGCCCGCGGCCAAAACGAAGCGGCGCGTTCATTGGGCCTGAGCGCGGGCCAATCGATGCGCCATGTCGTGATGCCCCAGGCATTGAAACGCGTCCTGCCACCCTTGGCAGGGCAGTTCATCAGCCTGGTGAAAGACACCTCGCTGGTGTCGGTGATCGCGATCACCGAGCTGCTAAAAAGCGGCCGTGAAGTCATCACCACCTCATTTTCGCCGTTCGAAATCCTGTTCTGCGTGGCCGGTCTTTATCTGTTGATCAACCTGCCGCTGTCGAAAATCGCCAGCCGGCTTGAGCGGAGGCTCGCGCAAAGTGATTGAAGTTCGCGATCTGGTAAAAGTCTTCGACACCCGTGGCCAGGTGGTTCGTGCTGTGGATAACGTCACGACGCACGTGAAGCGGGGCGAGGTGCTGGTGGTGATCGGCCCGTCTGGCTCCGGCAAGTCGACCTTCCTGCGTTGCCTCAATGGCCTGGAAGAATTCGACTCGGGGTCGGTGAGCATCGACGGCCTGCAACTGGCCGACCCGAGAACCGACGTCAACGCTTACCGCCGCGAAGTCGGCATGGTGTTCCAGCATTTCAACCTGTTCCCGCACATGACCGTGCTGGAGAACCTCTGCCTGGCCCAGAAAGTTGTGCGCAAGCGCGGCAAGAAGGAGCGCGAGGCCAAGGCGTTGGCGCTGCTGGAAAAGGTCGGCATCGCGCAGAAGGCCCACGAATTTCCATCACGTCTGTCCGGCGGCCAGCAGCAACGCGTGGCGATTGCCCGCGCGCTGGCGATGGAACCCAAGGTCATGCTGTTCGATGAGCCGACCTCGGCGCTCGACCCGGAAATGGTCGGTGAAGTCCTGGACGTAATGAAAACCCTGGCCGTGGAAGGCATGACCATGGTCTGCGTTACTCATGAAATGGGTTTTGCGCGGGAAGTGGCGGACCGGGTGCTGTTCTTCGATCACGGGAAACTGCTGGAAGATGCCTCGCCAGCAGAGTTCTTCGATGCGCCGAAGGATCCGCGGGCGCAGGCGTTTTTGCGCCAGGTTCTCTAACTGCGGCGGCCTTGAGGGCCGGTCATCGCTAGCAGGCTAGCTCCCACCGGGTTAGGTGTGAACACCACAAATCCACTGTGGGAGCCAGCCTGCTGGCGATGGCATCGCCTCGGTGCCGAGTGCACCGAGATCAGGCCATCACCTCAAACCCTGAACCGCCCCACCAGCATCTGCAAATGCGTCCCCAGCCGCGCCAGCTCAACACTGGACGCCGCCGTCTCTTCACTCGCTGCCGAGGTCTGCTCGGACACATCGCGCACGTTCAGTACGCTGCGGTTGATCTCTTCAGCCACGGCGCTCTGTTGCTCGGCTGCCGCAGCAATCTGCTGGTTCATCGACTGGATCGCCGACACGGTGCGGGTGATGTTGGTCAGCGAACCTCCAGCTCGGCGGGTCAGTTCGACGCTGCTGTCGGTCAGGGTGCGGCTGTTGTCCATGATAGTGGCGACGTGCTGGGTGCCGGTTTGCAGGCCGACGATCAACTCTTCGATTTCTTCGGTGGACTTCTGGGTGCGCTGAGCGAGGCTGCGAACTTCGTCGGCGACCACTGCGAAACCCCGTCCTGCCTCACCGGCGCGGGCAGCTTCGATGGCGGCGTTGAGGGCAAGCAGGTTGGTTTGCTGGGCCACGGACTTGATCACGTCGAGCACGCTGCCGATTTTGTCGCTTTCGCGCTTGAGATGACCCATGGCTTCGGTGGAGTTGCCAACCTCGAGGGCCAGGCGCTCGATCTGGGCGATGGCTTCACCGACCACTTTGTCACCTTCACGGGCTTGCTGGTCGGCGGCAACGGCGGCTTCCGAGGCTTCTTCAGCGTTGCGTGCAACTTCCTGCACGGTGGCGGTCATTTCGTTCATGGCGGTTGCTACCTGGTCGGTTTCAACCTTCTGGCTGTTAACCCCGGCGCTGGTCTGTTCGGTGACTGCGGACAGTTCTTCGGCAGCGCTGGCGATTTGCGTTACACCATCGCTGATGCCGCTGATCAGTTCGCGCAGCCCTTGCGTCATGCTCTGGATGGCGCGCTGCAGTTGCCCAAGTTCGTCCTGGCGCTGGGAGATGAGGCTGTGGGTCAGGTCACCCGCCGCGATGCGCTCGGCGACTTTTAGAGTCTGGTTGAGAGGAATCACGATCTGACGAGTAATGGCCCAGGCCGCTAGCAAGCCAAACGCCAGGGCCAGGAGGGTGGCCAGCAGCAGCATGTTTTTGGCATGCGCGGCATCGGTGTCACGTACGACGGTTTGCGACGCCGTCAGTTTTTTGCTGAGGTCGATCAGGATTTCGCCTTGTGCGGCCATGTGTTTCAGAGCAGTGGCGTTTGCTGTCTGCGAGTCTCGGAACTGGCTGACGGCAGCGCGGTAAGCCGTTAGCGATTCAGTGGCTTGTTGGAGGTTGGTGAGGTGCTGTTCCGGCACTTTGGAGGAGAGTGTTCCCAGGCTTTCCAGGGCCTTGTCAATAGCGTCCAGCGCGGGCTGTTCTGCTTCGGCCTTACCGCTGTAGGTGTAGCCGCGGACCTGATAACGCGCCTGCTGGAGCAGCTTGCTCAGCTCGATCACGTTGCTGTAATCGGCAACGTTTTCGCCTTGCAGCATGGACTTCTCGACCGTGGCGACCTGAGCCACGGCATTGTCGGCGGTCGCCCCGAGTTTGCTGCGGGCATCTTCACGCTTAACGGTGGCTTGGGCCATGTCGGCAAAGGCGCGCTTATACTCGTCGACGGCGGCGATTTGCTGGTCGACCATGGCGGCATCAGCAGGTTGCTCAATCATCGTACGTGCCGTTTTCAGGCGGGTGTCGAGTTCGCCCAGCACTTCGTTGACCGCGCCCGGCCCTTGCTCGCCGCGACGCATGTCGTAGTTCATTCGGGCAATGCGCAGGTCCTGGCTCAGCTCGATCAGGCTGGAAATGAAACCCAGCTTGTCACCGCGACTCAGCACGCCGCTCAGGCCGGTCCAGCCGGTGAGGGTGATC
Source organism: Pseudomonas sp. p50(2008) (assembly GCF_015351605.1). Taxonomy (NCBI): domain Bacteria; kingdom Pseudomonadati; phylum Pseudomonadota; class Gammaproteobacteria; order Pseudomonadales; family Pseudomonadaceae; genus Pseudomonas; species Pseudomonas sp. p50(2008). Next base: position 373,178 of record NZ_JACMYF010000004.1, on the reverse strand, counting down.
AACATCGTCAGCAGCAAAACGAGGCCGAAACCCACCCCCAGCTTGCGATTGACGCTGACGTTTCCCAGTTTATCGGCTAGCCATTGGTACATGCTGAAACTCCCTCGAACCACTCATAGGTTTTATGGGAGTTTTATCGGCAGGTGTGCCGGATACTGAAGTCGTGAGAAATGACCTGAAGACCTTCGCATTCTCTGTAGCAGCTGGCGGTGTATGGGGGAGTGTCAGAAAAGGCGTGCGAGCAGCGCAGTGACGGCTGTTTCGACCCGAAGAATGCGTTCGCCGAGCTGTACCGGTTGCAGACCGGACTTGCCCAGGAGGTCTATTTCGTAAGGGATCCAGCCACCTTCCGGGCCGATGGCCAGGGTCACCGGTTCTTCGAGACCGCGAGGACAGGCGGGGTAGTTGCCGGGATGGCCCACCAACCCGAGGGTACCTTCGCTGATGGCCGGCAGGCGGTCTTCGACGAACGGCTTGAAGCGTTTCTCGATGACGATCTCCGGCAACACGGTGTCTCGGGCCTGTTCCAGCCCCAGGATCAACTGCTCGCGAATCGCCTCGGGCTCCAGGAACGGCGTTTGCCAGAAGCTCTTCTCGACGCGATAGCTGTTCACCAGGATGATCCGCGGCACACCCATGGCCGCTACGGTCTGAAACACCCTGCGGAGCATTTTCGGGCGTGGCAGGGCCAAAATCAGGGTCAATGGCAGCTTGGTCGGTGGCGGCTGGTCAAGGGTGACCCGCAATTCGGCTTCATCCGCGTCCAGGCGCAGCAGTTCGGCAGAACCCATCAATCCGCCAATGCGGCCGACACGCAAGCTATCACCGACTTCAGAGCGGTGGACTTCCTGCATATGGGTCAACCGGCGATCGCGCAGGATCGCCCGGTCGGCTGCAATGAAATCAGCTTCTTCAAGTAGCAGCAGGTTCACGGCTGGGTCGCTGGCGGCTGGTCGTTGTGATCGTCAACCGGCTGGTCGTCCGGGTGCTCGCCACGTTTGCTGATCAGGCTGCCAAACAGGATGCCAATCTCGAACAACAGCCACATTGGAACGGCCAGCAACGTCTGCGAGAAGATGTCCGGCGGCGTCAGGATCATGCCGACCACGAAGCAGCCGATGATCACGTACGGACGGATTTTCTTCAGGTATTTGACGTCGACCACGCCGATCCACACCAGCAGTACCACGGCGACCGGGATTTCGAACGCTACGCCAAATGCGAAGAACAGCGTCATGACGAAGTCGAGGTAGCTGCTGATGTCCGTCATCATTTCCACGCCAGCCGGGGTGGCGGCGGCGAAGAATTTGAAGATCAGCGGGAATACCAGGTAATAGGCGAACGCCATGCCGGCGTAGAACAACAGAATGCTGGAGACCAGCAAAGGCACCGCGATGCGCTTCTCATGCTTGTAAAGGCCTGGTGCGATGAAGCCCCAGATCTGATGCAGGATCACCGGGATCGCCAGGAACAGCGAGACCATCATGGTGAGCTTCAGCGGTGTCAGGAACGGTGACGAGACGTCGGTGGCGATCATCGTCGCGCCGACTGGCAGGTATTGCCGCAGCGGCGTGGAGACGAAGGTATAGATCTGCTGGGTAAAGGCGAACAAACCGGCAAAGACGATGAAGATCGCCGCTACACAGCGCAGCAGACGGGTACGCAACTCGGTGAGGTGCGAAACCAGCGGCATGTGCTGGTCATTTTCAGGAAGGTCGCTCATGGGGCTCGCGGCGGCAATGGGGTGTCGTGAGGCGCCGTGATTGTCGGCGCGGCGGCAGGAGCAACGGGTTCGGCGGGAGCCATGACCGGTGCCGGTTCAACGGCTTTCACCGCTTCCGTCGGCGCAGTGGCGGGCGCAGCTTCCGTCGTCGGAGCATGGATCGTTGGCGTCGTCACCGGTTCGGCAGGCTGAACCGGTGTGGCCTCCTGCTGGGTCGGCGAGAAGATCTTCCGCGCCTCCTGCTCCAGCGACAGAATGTGCTCGTTGTGCAGTTGCCGACGAATCTCGTCAGCACCGATTTCACGTTCAACTTCCTGTTTGATCGCGTTGAAGCTGCGCTTCAGACGCCCGACCCACAGGCCAGCCGTACGCGCAGCACCCGGCAGGCGCTCGGGGCCCAATACCAGCAGGGCGACGAGGCCGACGAGCAGCAGTTCAGAGAAGCTGATACCGAACATTAGTCTGTGCTCACACGTCTTTGCGGATTGGTTCTTCGACTTTTTGTGCCTGCACATCGATGGTGTGCGGCTGGTTTACCGGTGTGGTCTGAGGCTGAACGGGCGGAACCGGTTGGGCCGGAGTCACGGTTGGATCAGCCGGTTTTTCATCATCGTTCATGGCTTTGCGAAAGCCCTTGATGGACTCGCCGACGTCAGTCCCGAGGTTTTTCAGTTTCTTGGTGCCGAATACCAAAACGACAACAACCAGGATGACGATCCAGTGTTTCCAGTCAAAAATGCCCATGTTGCTGCTCCTCTCTAATAGTTGTTCAGGCGGACGGACGCGAGGCTTTCTCGGCGTGTCCGGACAGACCGAAGCGACGGTCCAGTTCATCGAGTACAGCCTGAGGATGCTGCCCCAGTTGGGCGAGCATAACCATGCTGTGGAACCACAGGTCGGCGGTTTCGTAAATCACATCGCTGCAGTCACCGCTGATGGCGGCATCCTTGGCGGCAATGATCGTTTCGACCGACTCTTCGCCGACTTTTTCCAGAATCTTGTTCAAGCCCTTGTGGTACAGGCTGGCGACATACGAGCTATCGGCGGCGGCGCCTTTGCGCTCTTCCAGCACCTGGGCCAGACGGGTCAGAGTGTCACTCATGTTTGTGTCCTGCGGAATAAATGGCATGCGGGTCTTTCAGGACCGGGTCGACGGTTGTCCAGTCGCCGTTCTCGAAGACACGATAAAAGCAGCTCTGGCGTCCGGTATGACAGGCGATGTCGCCGACTTGCTCGACCATCAGGATGATCACGTCGGCGTCACAGTCCAGGCGCATCTCATGCAGGGTCTGCACGTGACCGGACTCTTCGCCCTTGCGCCATAGCTTGCCCCGGGACCGGGACCAGTAAATGGCGCGGTTCTCGGCGGCGGTCAGCTCCAGCGCTTCACGGTTCATCCAGGCCATCATCAGGACGCGCCCGGTCTTGTGATCCTGGGCAATCGCGGGCACCAGGCCATCGGCGTCCCACTTGATTTCGTCCAGCCAGTTTTTCATCTTCGACTCCGATGCAGGCTCTCACTTCATGAATCGAGGCCCACGTGAAATTCAGCGTTGAAACAGTGTGCCAGCGTGTTGCGCGACTGGCTATCGGCGAACGACCAGATACAAACCGACAGCCACCATGATTCCGGCCGGCCAATGACCCATTTCACCCAGCGGTCCACCGGCAAGCAAAATAGCGCCACCGGCCAGGTGAGCGCAGCCGAGCAGCCGCAGGAACCAGTCGTCCTTGCGTTTGTGCCACGGCGGCGGTGGGTCGTAGGCGTGGGGTTGGGACATGCGTTCGAGCAGGTCGCGAGCCATATTCGCCAGGTGCGGCAATTGCTCAAACTGGCTCTGAACGTTGCCAATCAAGGCTTTCGGGCTGACGCGCTCACGCATCCAGCGTTCGAGGAACGGCTGGGCGGTGTTCCACAGGTCCAGGTCCGGGTACAGCTGACGGCCCAGGCCTTCGATGTTCAACAGGGTTTTCTGCAGCAGCACCAGCTGCGGCTGCACTTCCATGTTGAAGCGCCGAGCGGTCTGGAACAGGCGCATCAGGACCTGTCCGAAGGAAATATCTTTTAACGGTTTTTCGAAAATCGGTTCGCATACGGTGCGAATCGCTGCCTCGAATTCATTCAGTTTGGTCTCTGCCGGTACCCATCCTGAATCGATGTGCAGTTGGGCGACTCGCCGGTAGTCACGCTTGAAAAACGCGAACAGGTTGCGCGCCAGGTAATCCTGATCTTCCGGAGTCAGGCTGCCGACGATGCCGCAGTCGATGGCAATGTATTGCGGGCTCCACGGGTTCACGGTGCTGACGAAAATGTTGCCCGGGTGCATGTCGGCGTGGAAGAAACTGTCGCGGAACACTTGGGTGAAGAAGATCTCCACGCCGCGCTCGGCGAGCATTTTCATGTCGGTGCGCTGGTCAGCGAGGGTGGCCAGATCAGTGACCTGAATGCCGTAGATACGCTCCATCACCAGCACTTTCGGCCGGCACCAATCCCAATAGACCTGGGGGACGTAGAGCAGTGGCGAGCCTTCGAAGTTGCGTTTCAACTGACTGGCATTCGCAGCTTCGCGCAGCAGGTCGAGTTCGTCGTAGATGGTTTTTTCGTAGTCCAGGACCACGTCCACCGGGTGTAGCAGGCGGGCGTCGGCCGATAGCTTTTCTGCAGCTCGGGCGAGGATGAACAGCCAGGCCAGATCCTGCGCAATGATCGGCTTCAGGCCCGGGCGGATAACCTTGACCACGACTTCTTCGCCGGTTTTCAGTTGCGCGGCATGCACCTGCGCCACCGAAGCCGAGGCCAGGGGCTCAACGTCAAAGCGACTGAACACTTCGCTGATCTTTTTGCCGAGCTGTTCTTCGATCAGCTTGACCGACACTTGCGAATCGAACGGAGGCACCCGGTCCTGAAGCTTCATCAGCTCATCGGCAATGTCTTCGGGAAGCAGATCACGACGGGTGGACAGTATCTGTCCGAACTTGATGAAGATCGGCCCCAGGTCCTGTAATGCCAGACGCAAACGTGCGCCTCGGGTCAGGTCCAGGGTTTTGCGCGGGAACCAGCGCCACGGCAAGGCATAGCGCAGCGCCAGCAGAAACCAGGGCAGCGGCAGGGCGAAGAGAAGGTCATCGAGGCGGTAGCGAATCACAACGCGCTGGATGCGCAACAAACGGCGGACGGCAAGCAGCTTCATGCGTTATCGCTTGGGTCGAGGGATCGGGAAAGGCGCTCGAAACGCGCCTCGAGACGTTCCAGATCGAGTTTGATCTGGTCCAGTTCACTGAAACGGGCTTCGGCTTCGCGCTGACCGACGAGGGTTCGCGATTCTTCGGCCAGGTATTCACCCAGGTTCTGCCCCAGGCTTGTGAATCCTTGCTGGTACCAACGTGCGCGGCTGCGCAGATGACCGCCAACCAGTTGTGTGGCCACCGGTCCCAGCCAGCGCGAGAGTTCGTACTCCCAATCCAGTTCGAGGTCCTGAAGGATCGCCGCCAGTTCCAGCAGCACACCGCTGTCACCGTCGAGCTCGACTTCGGGGCCATGCAGCACCGCGGTCTTGTCTTTGCTCATCGCCAGTTTCAGCAGGCTTGAGGCGGGTGCACGCAAAGTGCAGTCGGCGCCGGTTTCCCACTGGGAAGCGAGCATCAGGCCTTCGTCACTGGGCAGGATGTACAGCTGGAAGGCCGGGCTGCGGCAATCGACGGCAATCACCCTGCCACTCAAATGCGCGAGCCGTGGCAGTGCCGTGCTGTCGAGACGCAGCACCCGGTTCAGACCGAGTTCAACGCTGGCGAGCAGACCGGCGAGCAACATCAGGGTTTGATGCCGCGGTGCAAGGCAACGATGCCTGCGGTCATGTTGTGATAGGTCACGCGGTCGAAACCGGCCTCGACCATCATCGATTTCAGGGTTTCCTGATTCGGGTGCATGCGGATCGATTCGGCCAGGTAGCGATAGCTCTCCGAGTCGTTGGTGATCAGCTTGCCCATCAGCGGCATGAAAGCGAAGGAATAAGCGTCGTAGGCCTTGGACATCAGCGCGTTGGTCGGTTTGGAGAATTCCAGCACCAGCAGACGGCCGCCCGGTTTCAATACGCGCAACATCGAACGCAGGGCGTCTTCTTTGTGCGTGACGTTGCGCAGGCCGAAAGCGATGGTCACGCAGTCGAAATGGTTGTCCGGGAACGGCAGCTTTTCAGCGTCTGCCTGGACGAACTCAACGTTGCCGGCAACACCGAGGTCCAGCAGGCGGTCACGACCGACCTTGAGCATGGATTCGTTGATATCGGCCAGCACGACCTGGCCGGTCGGGCCAACGAGGTGCGAGAATTTTTTGGTCAGGTCGCCGGTGCCACCCGCGATGTCCAGCACGCGATTACCGGTGCGCACGCCCGACAGTTCGATTGCGAAGCGCTTCCACAGACGGTGCATGCCGCCCGACAGGAGGTCGTTCATCAGGTCGTACTTGGCGGCTACCGAGTGAAAAACCTCAGCGACTTTTTCCGCTTTTTGGCTTTCCGGAACGTTTTTGAAACCGAAGTGAGTGGTGGGTTCGGCATCGCTGCCTTTGCGCTGATCAGTCATATCGCTGTCACCAGAAGAGAATGCGGGACATTCTAATCCCGGTGGCCTGCTTTGTCTTGGAGTGGGTAAAGGTAAGATAAGGAAACACCGGGACGTTTTGCCGCAGCGGCGGTCAAGATGCTTCAGGAAGTATTCATCAAGCAGGAGTCATTCGATGGCCCGTATTAGTGTTGAACGTGCCCACGGCCTGGGTAAGGAAGCGGCCCGCGAGAAGGCTGAAAAGCTGGCGCAGAAACTGTCCGACCAATATGGCCTGGAGCCGCAATGGTCCGGCGACACCCTGAACCTCAAACGCTCGGGCGTAAAAGGCACGGTGCAGGTCGGCGAGGACTCGATCAAGGTGGATGTGGAGCTGGGCATGCTGATGTCGGCCATGAGCGGCACGATCAAATCGGAAATCGAGAAGGCCCTGGATAAAGCGTTGGTCTGATTCCGGATTGAAATCCCTTCCCCCTGTAGGAGTGAGCCTGCTCGCGATAGCGGTCTGTCAGTCAACATTAGTTTCGACTGATAGGCCGCTATCGCGAGCAGGCTCACTCCTACATTTGTTTTGTGGTGAAGCCAGAGATTTATGTCAGTTGTTAGGGTGCCGTTTCTAATTATTCTCACTACTTTGTGCCTGAGCCCGACTCTTTCGCGGGCAGTTCCTCAAACCTTCTGCGCGTGAGGTGCACCATGGCCAAAGTTATTTTGAAGAAAAAAATCGACGTTACGACCACTGCTCTGGGCGACGTCAAATCCTATGCCCGCAAGATCTGGCTGGCAGGCCTGGGTGCCTACACCAAGGTCGGACAAGAAGGTAGCGAGTACTTTCAAGAGTTGATCAAAGAAGGTCAAACTGTTGAAAAGAAAGGCAAAAAGGTAGTTGCTGAGAAACTTGAAGCAGCCAACACCGAGATCGAAGAAGCGAAGAGCGAAGTCAGCACTTTCAAAGGCAAGGTCGACGTTCAACTCGACAAAGTCGAGAAGGCTTTTGACTCGCGTGTCGCAAGTGCCTTGAATCGTATCGGCATTCCGTCTAAACATGACGTTGAGACGCTGTCTGCTAAGCTCGATGAGTTGACGGCATTGCTCGAACGCGTCGCGCGTAAATCTTAAGGAGAACGGGATGGCTGGTAAAAAGAACACCGAAAAAGAAGGCAGCTCGTGGATCGGGAAAGTCGAAGACTACTCCCGCAAAATCTGGCTGGCTGGTTTAGGCGTGTACTCGAAGATCGACAATGACGGCGGCAAGCTCTTCGATACATTGGTCAAAGACGGCGAGAAAGCCGAGAAGCTCACCAAGAACGCAGTCGGCAAGAAAGTCGACGCTGCCAAGGACTCCGCTACCTCGGCCAAGTCGCGCATTACCGGTGTTAAAGATCGTGCGCTGGGCAAGTGGGACGAGCTGGAAGGTGCTTTTGACAAGCGCCTGAACAGTGCCATTTCGCGCTTGGGCGTTCCAAGCCGCAATGAAGTCAAAGCCCTGCACAGCAAGGTCGATACCCTGACCAAGCAGATCGAAAGACTCACCGGTGCCAAGGTTGCGCCTGTTGCGACGAAAACCGCAGCGGCAAAACCTGCAGCTAAAACGGCAGCGGCTAAACCCGCGGCCAAAACGGCTGCCAAGCCACTGGTCAAGGCAGCTGCTAAAGCAGTGGCCAAACCAGCCGCCAAAGTCGCCGCTAAAACCGCTGCCGCAAAACCGGCAGCCAAAGCGGTAGCCAAGGCCGCGGCCAAACCGGTCGCCGCAAAAGCCGCCGCCAAACCGGCTGCTAAACCTGCGGCCAAGCCCGCAGCGAAAACGGCAGCAGCCAAACCTGCAGCCAAGCCAGCGGCAAAACCTGCCGCAGCCAAAAAGCCAGCAGTGAAAAAACCGGCGGCACCGAAAGCCGCAGCACCAAAACCAGCAGTGGCTGCCGCCAAACCGGCAACCCCGGCACCTGCGGCCAGCACATCGAACTCTGCTGCCGCGCCGACCCCTGCTGCCACCCCGACTGTCGCGCCAGCCCCATCGACGCCAACCAGTCAGTCCTGATTTCAGGGCTCAAAAAAACGCCCGGCCTGCAAAGGTCGGGCGTTTTTGTTTGTGAAAACATTTTAAGAGTCACCGCAGATCCCCTGTAGGAGTGAGCTTGCTCGCGATTGCGGTGTGTCATTCAACATTGATATTGACTGGCCCCACGCCATCGCGAGCAGGCTCACTCCTACAGTGAAATATGTGTATCCAGTGACAGGGTTATTCGTGTTCTTCCAGGTACTGCATCGCCATGTGCTCCGTTGCAACCTTGATCGGCGGCAACAAATGCGGTGCCACCAGCATCATGATCTGATACACCACCAGCTTCACTTCACCCTCGCGATCCAGAATTCGCTGATAGTCCAGTGAGAACAACAGCGTCATGGTGATCTGCTCCACCAGTTGCCCCAACGCCTGGGTATCACTGACCAACTGACCCTGAGCCTTCAAACGCGCCAACAACGAAGCCAGCGTGCGCTTGAGCGCGTTGAGCAGGTTGCGGATGCCTTTGGCGAGTTTCGGCAAGCGTCCGGCAAGGTTCGACAAGTCCTGGAACAGAAACCGGTAATGCGCCAGCCGCTCGACGATCAAGTGCAGGAATAGCCAGTAATCCTCCGGCGCCAGTTCCACATCCGCAGGTGGATCGAGCAACGGTGCCAGCTCGGCTTGAAAGCGCTCGAATAACCCTAGGATGAGCGGTTCCTTGCCGTGAAAATGGTAGTAGAGGTTGCCAGGGCTGATGCCCATTTCGTTGGCCACTTCCATCGTGGAAACGTTCGGTTCGCCCTTCTGATTGAACAACTGCAAAGCACATTCGAGAATCCGGTCGCGGGTTTTCATCCAGTCTTCTTAATGGTTCGTTGAGCGTCAGCGCACGCGCACATAGGTGCCAGGTGCTGCCTCCATCGGTGGATAGTTCTGGTTGCCAAGTGCCATGTGTGTTTCTTTTTGCGCGCCCGAACGTTCCTGAATCCAGCTCAGCCATTGGGTCCACCAGCTGCCGTCGACTTGCTTTGCGTCGTAATACCAGGCGCGTGGGTCGCTGCTCAGCTTGGCGCCTTCGATGTAGTTGGCTTTCGGGTTGCTCGGCGGGTTCAGGATGCTTTGTACATGGCCGCTGTTGGACAGCACGAAACGCCGGTCACCCCCTAACAACAAGGTTGAGCGATACACCGCGTCCCAGGGCGTGATGTGGTCGTTGATACCGGCCACGCTGAAGCTGTCGACCGTGACTTTTTGCAGGTCTATCGGCGTACCGCACACTTCAAGACCGCCTGGGTGACTCAGTGGATTGTGTTTGAAGAAATCCAGCAGATCACCGTGCAACGCTGCCGGCAGCCGTGTGTTGTCGTTGTTCCAATAGAGGATGTCGAACGCTGGCGGCTCTTTGCCCAACAGGTAATTGTTGACGAAGTAGCTCCAGATCAAATCGTTGGGGCGCATCCAGGCGAACACCTTTGCCATGTCACGCCCGTCCAGCACACCTTTCTGATAGGAACGACGCTTGGCGGCTTCCAGCGTCTGCTCATCGGCGAACAGGGTGGCTGGCGAGTCCATCTGACTGTCGAGCAGGCTCACCAGGTACGTCGCGCTGGAGACACGACGCAGTTGTCGTTTGGCCTGCAAATGACCCTGCAGCGCGGCGATGGTCAGCCCGCCAGCGCAGGCGCCCATCAGGTTGACCTCGCGGGCGCCGGTGATGGCCCGGCACACGTTCATGGCTTCTTCCACGGCTTCAACGTAGGACGACAGACCCCATTCGCGATGTCGCACATCAGGATTGCGCCAGCTGATCATGAACGTCTGCAAACCGTTTTTCAGGGCGAACTGGACGAAGCTGTTACTCGGGCTCAGGTCAAAAATGTAGTACTTGTTGATCTGGGGCGGCACCACCAGCAGGGGTTTGGAATACTGTTTTTCGCTCATCGGCTTGTACTGGATCAGCTCCAGCATGTCATTGCGAAACACCACGGAGCCGGTGGTCGTGGCGACGGTTTTGCCGACTTCGAAAGCTTGTTTGGTGACTTGCCTTGGCAGGCCGTCGTTGTGCAGAAAATCGTCGATCAGATGGCTGGCCCCGCGCACGAGGCTGTTGCCGCCGGAGTTGAAAATTTCCTTGATGGCCAGCGGATTGAGCAAGCTGTTGGAGGGCGCCACGGCGTCATTGAGCAAAGCGAACGCGAAGTGCGCGCGAGCGCGATCATCCGGGTTCATGTTGCTCTCGTCGATCCAGCTTTTGACCTGTTTCTGCCAGCTCAGGTAAGCCTGCAGACTGCGGCGGTAAAAAGGGTTGAGGCTCCACGCCGGATCGGCAAACCGATTGTCCTGCGGGTTGGTGGGGTGCAAGGTCTCTCCCAGCAACACGCGGCCCAGTTGACCGCCGAGTCTCAAGGCGTGTCGGGCGCTGTGCACGGGATTGCGCAAGCCATGGGCGGCCACACTGCGCAAGGTCGAAAACAGATCACGGCCACGCAGGCCGGTAATCGCACTCTGTGCGTTGATGAACGCGGCGGGAGTGGGTAAGGAATCCCTCACTGGTTTGTCGCGCATGACTCAACACTCCTTCGTCTTCAGGCCAAAAACAAACGTACCGAACCAGAACACCATAGACGCTGCAACGGGTTGTTGCGCGGTGCGGCATCCTGCCGACCGACGATGGGGAGGCTTAACCGCCCAATGGCGCCGGGTGCGGGTGCATCACCGCGCGCTGCCGTTCTTCCTCGAGGAATTTCATAATGATCGGGGCCACCGCTTCGGCCCGGGTAATGAGGAACAGATGCCCGTCATCGATGACGTGCAATTGAGCGTTGGGAATTCGCCATGCCAGCAAGCGCATGTTGATCAACGGGATCAGCGGATCATCATCACCAGCCAATACCAGCGTCGGCTGATGGATCTTGTGCAGCCAATGAATGCTGGTCCAGCCAAGGCCGGCGAACAGCTGCCAGTAGTAACCGAGCTTGCCAGCCGACCGCACTTTCGCCGCATGGCTGGCCGCCAGTGTGGGGTCGCGACGGAACGAGCCACCATAGATCATCGGCGCAATACGAATGACGTGAGAAGGCTGAATGTAGCGTCGGGGACTGGCCATCATCCACAGCACCTTCGGTTTGCCCGGCACCATGACTGCGCCGGCCGCTGTCGCCGCCAGGACGAGTTTTTTGCAACGCTCGGGATAGTCGTAGGCGAACTGCTGGGCGAGGGCGCCCCCCCAGGACACGCCGATCACGTTGACTTGCCCGTAGTCCAGGTAGTCGAGCATCCGCGCCGTGAGTTTTGCCAGACCCGGAAAGCGATACGGCCGATTGGGTGTCGACGAACCGCCGACCCCGGGAACATCGAAAGCGATGACTTCCAGGTCCGGGTCCAGCGCCGCGACAAACGGAAATACCAGCTCCAGGTTGGCGCCGATGCCGTTGAAAATCAGCAAGGGCGTCAAATGAGGCTTGCCGGGGCGTACCGCGGTCCGGAGGGTCTGGCCATCCAGGTCGACGGTACGAAAAACGAACGGTTGCGGCATGCTTCAGGCCCTGTGGGTGAATTCATCCCCGATCCCCTGTAGGAGCGAGCTTTTGTGGCGAGGGGCTTTATTCCCGTTGGGTGGCGAAGCCGCCCCAGAACCTGTTATCGCGGGTCTGATCAATGACACCGATGCGTTGGTTTTGCGACTGCTTCGCAGTCGAACGGGGATAAATTCCCTCATCACAAAAGCTCGCTCCTACAGGAGTAGGGGCGAGGTGTGTCAGTTACCGCTCATGTACATAAGTGCCCGGTGCAGCTTCGCCCGCGACATAGGTTTTGTTTCCCAGAGCGGTCGGCGATTTCTTCAGCTTGCCCGAGCGCTCCGCCTGCCACGCTTGCCAGTGCAACCACCAGGAGTCGGTGTGCTTTGTGGAGTTTTCTTGCCACTGCTCGGCGTTGGCGGCCATGTCGACACTGGTCATGTAACGTGACTTCGGATTACCCGGCGGGTTCAGAATGCTTTGGATGTGGCCGCTGCTCGACAGTACGAACTCGACCTTGCCGCCAAACAGTTGCGCCGACTTGTAGCAGGACTTCCACGGCGTGATGTGGTCGTTGGTGCCGGCCAGCGAGAAGATGTCGGCAGTGACCTGCTTCAGGTCGATCGGCGTACCGCACACTTCCAGTGCATTGGGGCGGATCAGTGGATTACTTTTGAACATCTCGATCAGGTCGCCGTGGAACGCGGCTGGCAATCGAGTGGTGTCGTTGTTCCAGAACAGGATGTCGAACACCGGCGGCTCGTTGCCCAGCAGGTAGTTGTTCACCCAGTAGTTCCATATCAGATCGTTGGGACGCATCCAGGCGAAGACCTTCGCCATGTCGCGGCCTTCCAGCACCCCGGCTTGGTAAGAGTGACGCTTGGCGGCCTCGAGGGTCTGCTCGTCGACGAACAGGGCCACGTCGCTGTCCAGGGTGGTGTCCAGCACGCTGACCAGCAGCGTCAGTGCATTGACCTTCTTCTCGCCGATCGCCGCGTAGTGGCCCAGCAGCGCGGTGCAGGTAATGCCGCCGGAGCACGCGCCCAGCATGTTCACGTCTTTGCTGCCGGTGATCGCGGTGACCACGTCCACGGCTTCCTTCAGGGCTTCGATGTAGGTCGACAGGCCCCACTCGCGCTGTTCCTTGGTCGGGTTGCGCCAGCTGACGATGAAGGTCTGCACATTGTTGCGCAGGCAGAAACGCGCCAGGCTCTTGTCCGGGCTCAGGTCGAATACGTAGAACTTGTTGATCTGTGGCGGCACCACCAGCAGCGGGCGCTCATGCACTTGCTCGGTGATCGGCCGGTACTGGATCAGCTCCAGCACATCGTTGCGAAACACGACTGCGCCTTCCGTTACGCCCAGGCTCTTGCCCACCTCGAACGCACCCATGTTTACCTGGCTTGGCATGCCGCCGTTGTGCACCATGTCCTTGGCCAGATGCGAGAGGCCGTCGAGCAGGCTCTTGCCGCCGGTTTCGAAGAAGCGTTTGACCGCCGCCGGGTTGGCCGCACTGTTGGTCGGGGCCATGGCTTCGGTCATGAGGTTGATCACGAAATGCCCTCGAGCGACGTCCTTGGGCTCGAGGTTACTGTCGTCAATCCAGTCGTGGAGTTCCTTGCGCCACGCCAGGTAGGTTTGCAGGTAGCGTTTGTAGAGCGGGTTCTGGCTCCAGGCCGGATCGGCGAAACGACGGTCATCACCACCCGGTTGCAACGCGGATTTGCCAAACAAAACGTTCTTGAGCTCAAGCCCGAAATGGGCGACGTGCTTGGCACTGTGAATCGGTTGTTTGATGGCCTGCCTGAGCACCATTCGAGCAGACGCCAACAGATCCTTTCCACGCAGTCCAACGACAGGATTCAGCCCCAAGGTATTTTCCGAGGCCTGAGATTTCAGGTCATCGTTATTCTTGTTACTCATCTACGACGCTCCATTGTCCTGAGACGAGTACCTGTTCCGCTGTTCAGTCGCACAGCACGCGTCAGGTACTACTGCTCGGGTGACCGATAATCTGCACCACTGCTTTTTTATGCAGAGAGCACTGCAGGGAACTTGCCAGCTCCATTGGTTACCCGAGTTTAATTTTTTTCGCAAGCGGGCCAATCGTCGGCCCTGAAGCGGAGCATTCAAACAGATGAAATTAGAAAATGCCCACTAATGAGCAAGAGGCGCGGGCTAGAGCATCAGCTTGACGATGGATTCGTTCGGGTCGCGGGTTTTTCCTGCCGCTTTGAGCTCGGCAAGATAATCGCTCCAGAGATCCGCCTGACGCACACCCAGCTGGTACAGGTATTCCCAGGTGAACAGGCCGCTGTCGTGCCCGTCGTCGAAGGTCAATTTCAGTGCGTACTGACCGGCCGGTTCAACCTTGGTCAGTCCTACGCCGATCTTGCCAAATTGCAGGATAGGTTTGCCATGGCCCTGGACTTCAGCGGAGGGAGAATGCACGCGCAGGAACTCGGCGGGCAGGTGATGTTCTTCGCCGGACGCGTATTTCAGCGACAGGGTTTTCGAGGCTTTGTGGAGTTTGATGTCGGTGGGGATCTGGGTCATGACCTAAGTTCCGTTGTAGGTGCGTGACCTACATGTGGAGCAGGTTTTGTGGCGAGGGGATTTATCCCCGTTGGGTCGCGAAGCGATCCTGAAATCTGCAACTGCGGCGTATCAGATACGCCGCATGCATTCAATTCACGACTGCTTCGCGGTCGAACGGGGATAAATCCCCTCACCACATAAGCCCGCTCTCACAGGTCTACGCTCGCCTGTAAGTATGACCTACAGGATATAACGGGACAGGTCTTCGTTCTGCGCCAATTCGCCCAAGTGGCTGTTGACGTATTCCGCGTCGATCAGGATCACCTTGCCGTCGTGGCTGCTGGCCAGGTCGCCGGCACTGAACGACACCTCTTCAAGCAGGCGCTCAAGCAACGTGTGCAAACGACGGGCACCGATGTTCTCGGTCTTTTCGTTAACCTGCCAGGCAATCTCGGCAATGCGCTTGATGCCGTCCGGCATGAACTCGATGCCCAGCCCTTCGGTTTTCAACAGGGCGCAATATTGCTCGGTCAGCGATGCATGGGGTTCGCTGAGGATGCGCTCGAAGTCTTCAGGCGTCAGCGCCTTCAGTTCGACACGGATCGGCAGACGACCTTGCAGTTCAGGCACCAGATCGCTTGGCTTGCTGAGGTGGAACGCGCCGGATGCAATGAACAGGATGTGGTCGGTCTTGACCATGCCCAGCTTGGTGTTGACGGTGCAGCCTTCGATCAGCGGCAGCAAGTCACGCTGCACGCCTTCACGGGACACGTCGACACCACCGGAATTGCCGCGCTTGGCGACCTTGTCGATTTCGTCGATGAACACGATGCCGTGCTGCTCGACCGCTTCCAGCGCCTTGGCCTTCAACTCTTCTTCGTTGACCAGTCGACCGGCTTCTTCATCGCGGACCAGCTTCAGCGCTTCCTTGACCTTGAGCTTGCGGCTTTTCTTTTTGCCTTTGCCCATGTTGGCAAACAGGCTCTGCAACTGGTTGGTCATTTCTTCCATGCCTGGCGGCGCGGAAATATCGACGCCGGCCACTTCGGCGACTTCGATTTCGATTTCCTTGTCATCCAGCTGACCTTCGCGCAGACGCTTGCGGAACAGCTGGCGGGTGTTGGAGTCGGCCGACGTTACCGTGTCATCGCTGTTGAAACCCGCGCGTGCCGGAGGCAGCAGGGCGTCAAGAATACGGTCTTCGGCAGCGTCTTCGGCGCGATGGCGCACCTTGGTCATTTCCTGTTCGCGCAGCAGCTTGATAGCCGCATCTGCCAGGTCACGGATGATCGATTCAACGTCGCGACCGACATAGCCGACCTCGGTGAATTTGGTCGCTTCGACTTTGATGAACGGCGCGTTGGCGAGTTTGGCCAGACGACGGGCGATTTCGGTTTTGCCGACACCGGTCGGGCCGATCATCAGGATGTTCTTCGGTGTTACTTCAACGCGCAGCTCTTCAGGCAGCTGCATCCGGCGCCAGCGGTTACGCAGCGCGATGGCGACGGCGCGTTTGGCATCGTCCTGGCCGATGATATGGCGATTGAGTTCGTGGACGATTTCACGGGGAGTCATGGACATAGTATTTGGCGGACCTCAAGCAAGAATGAGCCGTGGCACAAAGGCCTAAACAGGCTTACTCGGCGCAGTCCTGCTCCTCAATGGTCAGGGTGTGGTTGGTGAATACACAGATGTCGCCGGCGATACCCAAGGCGGTTTCGACGATTTCCCGAGCCGACAGATCGGTTTTCTTCATCAGCGCGCTGGCGGCGGCCTGGGCGTAACCACCCCCTGAACCCATGGCGATCAAACCTCCTTCGGGTTCGACCACGTCACCATTGCCGGTAATGATCAGGGAAGCGTCTTTGTTGGCGACCGCGAGCATGGCTTCGAGGCGGCTGAGGGAGCGGTCGGTGCGCCATTCTTTGGCGAGTTCAACGGCAGCGCGAACCAGGTGGCCCTGATGTTTTTCAAGCTGGCCTTCAAAACGCTCGAAGAGAGTGAAAGCGTCAGCCGTGGCCCCGGCAAAACCGGCGATAACCTGACCGTGGTACAGGCGGCGAACTTTCTTCGCGTTGCCTTTCATCACGGTATTGCCGAGAGAAACCTGGCCGTCGCCGCCCATGACGACTTTGCCGTGGCGGCGAACTGAAACGATGGTGGTCAAGGGAGAGTCTCCACGCAGCGGGGCGAAAATGCCTTATGCAAACTCATATGGGGGTGGTGACGGGTTTTTCAACTCGAGGCCACTAAGGTGGACGAATGGCTTGTAATGACCGTGGCGAGGGGATTCATCCCCGTTCGACTGCAAAGCAGCCGTTAAACCAATGGCTACGGTGTACCTGATCTACCGCGACCACAGGTTTCGGGGCCGCTTCGCAGCCCAGCGGGGATGAATCCCCTCGCCACAATAAATCCCTTCGCCACAAGAGACCGCGGATTCAGCGGCTCTGGCGTTGTTGTAACAACAGATTGCTAAACCCGCTGCCCGCCAGTTGTTTCTGAGCGGTGGTCAGCTGTTCGCGGTTGCTGAACGGCCCGACCAACACGCGGTACCAGGTCTCGTCCTTCACCGTGCCGGACTCAACCGCTACGGCTTGACCCAGCAGGATGATCTGCGCCCGAACCTTGTCCGCGTCAGCCTCTTTGCGGAACGAACCGGCTTGCAGGAAGAACTTGGTCACTGGCGCCGCCTTGGAGACCGGAGGCGCAGGCGGTGGAGTGATCCCGGCCAGTGCCGCCTGTGCCCGTGCCGTGTCGATCTTCGCGGCTTGCTCAGGCGTCACCGGCGTTGTCGGAATCGCTGGCACTTGCGGCGTCGGCAGGGTTTTCTCCGGGACAGCATCCGGCGGCACGATGACTTCCGATTCCGGCAGCAACGTGTAGAAGTCGTACTTCGGCTTCACCGGTTGGGTCGGGCTCGGCGGGGTCTTGTTGGCCTCGGCGATCTTCGTGGCTTTCTGCTGCTCGATCTTCTCGCGCTTGACGCTCTCGCTGCCCTTGCCAGGCTCCAGCTTCATCAGAAACACGATGAACGCGCCGACCGTCAGGCCGATGGCCATCCACAGCCAACCCGGAATCGGTTGCTTCGCAGGAGCTTGGTAACGGCTGGCGCCACGCTTGGGTGCAGGTTTTTTCTTGGCAGCCAACTTACATACGCTCCAGAGTTTCCAGACCCAAGAGTTCCAGGCCTTGCTTGAGAGTGCGACCGGTCAGCGCGGCGAGGCGCAGGCGGCTTTGCATTTGCGCCGGGGTGTCGGCACTGAGGATCGGGCAGTTCTCGTAGAAGCTGGAGAACAAGCCCGCCACATCGTACAGGTACGTGCACAGAATGTGCGGCGTGCCTTTGTCGGAAACGTTGTTCAGGACTTCACCGAACTGCGCCAGTTTGGCCGCCAGTTCGTGCTCGTGCTCCGCTTCCAGAACGATCTGGCCTTCGACTTCGCTGAAATCCTTGCCGAGTTTGCGGAACACGCCGGCCACACGGGTGTAGGCGTACAACAGATACGGCGCAGTATTGCCTTCGAAATTCAGCATCAGATCGAAGTTGAAGCTGTAATCGCTGGTGCGGTGCTTGGACAGATCAGCGTATTTGACCGCGTCGATGCCTACGACCTTGGCGATGTTGCGCAGCTCGGCTTCGGCCAGCTCGGGGTTCTTGTCCTTGACCAGGGTATAGGCGCGCTCCTGGGCTTCGATCAGCAGATCGATCAGCTTCACGGTGCCGCCGTCACGGGTCTTGAACGGACGGCCGTCAGCGCCGTTCATGGTGCCGAAGCCCATGTGTTCCATTTCCATCGGGTGCGTCACGAAGCCTGCCTTGCGGGCCACGGCGAACACCTGCTGGAAGTGCAGGGCCTGGCGCTGATCGACAAAATACAGTGCGCGATCGGCTTTCAGTACGTTGCTGCGATAGCGCACGGCCGCCAGGTCGGTGGTCGCGTAGAGGTAGCCACCGTCAGCCTTGACGATGATCACCGGCAGCGGGTCGCCATCGGCATTCTTGAACTCGTCGAGGAAAACGCACTGCGCGCCGTTGCTTTCGACCAGCATGCCGGCGGCCTTCAGGTCGTTGACCACGTTGATCAGGTCGTCGTTGTAGGCGCTTTCACCCATCACGTCGGCCATGGTCAGCTTGACGTTCAACAGCTCGTAGATTTTCTGGCAGTGGGACAGCGAGATGTCCTTGAACTTGGTCCACAGCGCCAGGCAGTCCGGGTCGCCGGCTTGCAGCTTGACCACCAGACCACGGGCACGGTCGGCGAACTCTTCGGATTCGTCGAAGCGTTGCTTGGCCGCACGGTAGAAATTTTCCAGGTCCGACAGCTCGTCACTGGTGATCGGGTTTTCCTGGAGATAAGCCATCAGCATGCCGAACTGGGTGCCCCAGTCGCCGACGTGGTTCTGACGGATCACGGTGTCGCCGAGAAACTCCAGTACACGAGCCACGCCGTCGCCGATGATGGTCGAGCGCAAATGGCCGACGTGCATCTCCTTGGCGAGGTTGGGGGCGGACAGGTCGACAACGGTGCGTTGGGCCGGGCCGGCCTTGCGCACGCCGATGTGTTCGTCGGCGAGTGCGGCGTCCAGGCGAGCGGCCAGGGCTTGGGTGTTCTGGAAGAAATTCAGGAAGCCTGGGCCGGCGATTTCAGTCTTGGTGACGTTCTCGTCAGCCGGCAGCGCGGCGATGATTTTTTCGGCCAGGTCGCGCGGTTTCATGCCGGCCGGTTTGGCGAGCATCATCGCGATGTTGCTGGCGAAATCGCCGTTCTTTTTGTCTCGGGAGTTTTCCACCTGGATCGCCGGCGACAGGCCTTCAGGCAACACACCTTCGTTGACGAGTTGGGTGATGGCTTGTTGGATCAGCTGACGAATGGTGTCTTTCATGGGGCTCTCTTTCGACCGCAAGCGCGGCGGCGCCTGGATGCGCGGGTGGAAAAACTGGGCATTATCCGTGGCGGAGACGGGCTTGCCAACTATAGCGGGCAGGTTATGGATATGTGGTGACAAAAAGCGGTGCGTCAGGCCCACAGGTATCAATACAGATCGACGGGATCAACATCCAGAGACCAGCGCACCGCCCGCCCGCTCGGCATCTGCTCCAACACCAGCAACCAACTGCTCAGTAATCGATGCAGCGGCGCCCGCGCTGTCGCCTGCAACAGCAGCTGCGCGCGATAGCGCCCCGCCCGACGTTCCATGGGAGCCGGCACTGGCCCAAGCAGCTCAATTCCGGTCAGATTCTGTTCGGCCAGCAAGCGTTCGGCCTCGCTGCACGCCTCATCGAGAAATCCCTCGGCCTGTCCTGGCTTGTGCGCTTCAGCCCGCAGCAGCGCCAAATGCGCAAATGGAGGCAAACCTGCCGAGCGCCGCTCACTGAGCGCCTGTTCGGCAAAGGCGAAATAACCCTGCTCGGTCAGTTGCACCAGCAGTGGATGATCGGCCAGGTGCGTCTGGATGATCACTCGTCCCGGCTCTTCAGCCCGGCCCGCGCGGCCAGCGACCTGAACAATCAATTGCGCCATGCGCTCACTGGCGCGGAAATCGCCGGAGAACAGCCCGCCATCGGCATCCAGGATCGACACCAGGGTCACCCGTGGGAAATGGTGCCCTTTGGCAAGCATCTGCGTGCCCACCAGAATGCAGGGATGGCCCTTCTGGATGGTTGCGAACAATTGATTCATCGCGTCTTTGCGCGACGTGCTATCGCGATCCACCCGCAGTACCGGCACGTCCGGAAACAGAATCGCCAGCCGCTCTTCGGCACGCTCGGTGCCGGCTCCCACGGGCCGCAAGTCGACTTTGCCGCACTTCGGACAATGCCGGGGCACACGCTCAACGTAGCCGCAATGGTGGCAGCGCAGCTCGCCGGAACGCTGGTGCACGGTCATTCGCGCATCACAGCGCTGGCATTCGGACATCCAGCCGCAATCGTGACACAGCAGTGTCGGGGCAAATCCGCGGCGGTTGAGGAACACCAGCACTTGTTGTCCCGCCGCAAGCGTCTGGCCGATGGCCTGCTGCATGGGCCCGGAAATACCGCTGTCCAGTGGACGGCTTTTCACGTCCAGACGCAGGAAGCGCGGCTGCTTGGCACCGCCGGCTCGCTCGTTCAGGCGCAGGAGCCCGTATCGACCGGTATAGGCGTTGTGCAGGCTTTCCAGGGACGGCGTCGCCGAGCCGAGGACAATCGGGATGTTTTCCTGCCGTGCGCGCACCAGCGCCAGATCGCGGGCGTGGTAGCGCAGGCCTTCCTGCTGTTTGTAGGATCCGTCGTGCTCTTCGTCGATGATGATCAGGCCGGGATTTTTCATCGGCGTGAACAGTGCTGAGCGCGTGCCGATTATGATGTCGGCGTCGCCATCGCGGGCGGCGAGCCAGGCTTCAAGGCGCTCGCGGTCGTTCACGGCTGAGTGAATCAGCGCAATGCGCGCATTGAATCGCTGTTCAAAGCGCGCCAGCGTTTGCGGGCCGAGGTTGATCTCTGGAATCAGTACCAGTGCTTGTTTGCCGGCCTCGAGGGTTTCGCGAATCAGTTGTAAATAGACTTCTGTCTTGCCGCTGCCTGTCACGCCGGCGAGCAGGAAGGCGTGGTAACTGTCGAACCCGGCGCGAATGGCCTCGTATGCCGCACGTTGTTCGGGATTGAGGGGCAATTCTGGCTGAGCGAGCCAGTGCTCATGCCGAGCACCGGGGGCGTGCTTGCGGATCTCCACCTGCACCAGGCCTTTGGCCAGCAGCAAATCCAGACTGTCTTTGCTCAGCATCAGTTTGCTCAGCAATTGATGGGCGACGCCGTGGGGGTGCTGGGCAAGGGTTGCCAGCGCTTCACGCTGGCGCGGGGCGCGGGCGATGCGCGGGTCATCGAGGCTGGCGCCGGGCGCGGCGGACCAGAAGCGCTCCTGGCGCGCTTCCGCCAACTCACCCTGGCGCAGCAGCACCGGCAGCGCCCAGCTCAAGGTGTCGCCGAGGCTGTGCTGGTAATACTGGGAGGTCCACAGGCACAACTTGAACAAGGCTGGAGGCAGCGGCGGCGTGGCGTCGAGCAAAGCGATGGCCGGCTTGAGTTTTTCCGCCGGCACTTCGCTGGTGTCGGTGACCTCTACCAGAATCCCGATCATCTCCCGACGGCCGAACGGTACCCGCAAACGCATGCCTGGTTGCAGCTGGGCGCGCAAGACTCCGGCTGGAGCACGGTAATCGAACAGGCGGCGCAGCGGCGAGGGCAGGGCGAGGCGCAAAATGGCGTCGGGCACGCGGAGGATTCTCGATAAGCAGCTAATAACAGCAGGGTGCAAGACCTGAGAGAGCTGACTGTGGCTCCCGCAGGGACGGTATCAGGAGCGGGAGCCTAGCAGACGGTCGGTAGAAGCGACAGCTTGCGCGATTAGCATTGTCTGGTAGAATCCGCGGCCTAATTATGTGCGGTATTCAACAATAGTGTTGAGTGGCGGCACACTAGCCTGAGGAATACACCATGAAAGCCGATATCCATCCAGCATACGAAACCATCGAAGTAACTTGCAGCTGCGGCAACAAGTTCGAAACTCGTTCGAACCTGTGCAAGCCACTGGGTACTGACGTATGCAACGAGTGCCACCCGTTCTACACCGGTAAGCAGAAGACTCTGGATACTGGCGGCCGTGTACAGCGCTTCGCAGACCGTTTCGGCGCTTTCGGCAAGAAAGCTCCATCTGCTGCAGAGTAAGGTTGAAGAGCCCCTTGGGCTTTTCCTTGCTGTTGAAAAAGGCGTCCCTTGCGGGCGCCTTTTTTGTGTCCGCGATTTGGTTCCCGGCTGCCCAGGCTTATTGCCCGGCGCCAAGCGGCCTGAAGTCCGTCACGGTACAGCGGGTTGTTGATGGCGACACAGTGCGGCTCAGCGATGGTCGCAGCGTACGCATGATCGGTTTGAATACGCCGGAGCTTGGCAAGAAGGGCCGAACAGACGAGCCGTTCGCTGTTGCAGCGCGCAAACGCCTGGAATCCCTGGTGGCCGCCAGCGACGGACAGCTCGGTCTGCTTCCTGGTAAAGAGAACAAAGATCGCTACGGCCGCACCCTGGCCCATCTCTATGGCGCCGATGGTGCCAACCTGGAAGCGCAGATGCTTGCCGAAGGTCTGGGTTTCCAGGTGGCTGTGGCGCCGAATATCGACCTGGCCAAGTGTCAGCAAGCGGCTGAGCGCATTGCACGTCAGGCCAGGCTGGGGATATGGCGCCAATCACCGG
The DNA here is from genome assembly GCF_015351605.1 of Pseudomonas sp. p50(2008). Taxonomy (NCBI): domain Bacteria; kingdom Pseudomonadati; phylum Pseudomonadota; class Gammaproteobacteria; order Pseudomonadales; family Pseudomonadaceae; genus Pseudomonas; species Pseudomonas sp. p50(2008). The sequence continues at coordinate 350,607 of NZ_JACMYF010000004.1, read as the reverse complement.
TCCTCAAAGTTGAGCAAGTCAACACTTCAGGGTTTGCGGTTGTCAGCGGCCGTGTGACCAAGGTTCAGCGTAATCGTGGCGGAGTCTGGATCGAGTTGCAGGATTCGGTTGTATTGCGTGTTGCACCCAATCTGCTGCAGCAGTTCGATGTGGCGTCTTTGGAAAAACTGAAAGGCAGGCAAATCGAGGCGCGTGGCTGGGTGCTCGACCGTTCGCGGCGTGGAGGGTTGAAAGAAGGGCAGGCGCGTTGGTTGTTGCCATTGACTGACCCCGTAATGCTTCAGGCGACTCCATAAGAAAAAATTGTAGACATTTTTTAAGTGGATTGTGAACAGTCGACCCCTTGTGTTCCGCGGCTCTTGGCCCAAAGTCGTAGGGCCGGGCGCTTGACAGGGGTGACTGGTCAGTCTTGTGGGGACTTTGCGAGGCGCGTATCCTCGCTGACCAGTCTGTCCAACAGTAAAAGCGGAATGCCCCCATGTCTGATTTGAAAACTGCCGCTCTCGAATATCATGCCCATCCTCGTCCAGGTAAGCTGAGCGTCGAGCTCACCAAGGCCACCGCTACCGCCCGCGACCTGTCGCTGGCTTACAGCCCCGGCGTAGCCGAACCAGTACGCGAAATTGCTCGCGATCCTGAGCTGGCCTACAAATACACCGGTAAAGGCAACCTGGTTGCAGTTATTTCCGATGGCACCGCGATTCTTGGTCTGGGTAACCTCGGTCCATTGGCGTCCAAGCCAGTCATGGAAGGCAAAGGCGTGCTGTTCAAGCGCTTCGCCGGCATCGACGTTTTCGACATCGAAGTCGACTCCGAAAGCCCGCAAGCCTTCATCGACACCGTCAAGCGTATCTCCATCACCTTCGGTGGCATCAACCTGGAAGACATCAAGGCACCTGAGTGCTTTGAGATCGAACGCGCTTTGATCGAGCAGTGCGACATTCCGGTATTCCACGATGACCAGCACGGCACCGCTATCGTGACCGCGGCCGGCATGATCAACGCCCTGGAAATCGCTGGCAAAACCCTGCCTGACGCCAAGATCGTCTGCCTGGGTGCCGGTGCAGCTGCCATCTCCTGCATGAAATTGCTGGTGAGCATGGGCGCCAACATCGAAAACATCTTCATGGTTGACCGTACCGGCGTGATCCACTCCGGCCGTGACGACCTGAACCAGTACAAGGCTGTGTTCGCTCACGCGACCGAGAAGCGCACCCTGGCTGACGCACTGACCGGTGCTGACGTGTTCGTCGGCCTGTCCGGCCCGAACCTGCTGAGCGCTGAAGGCCTGCTGGCGATGGCGCCTAACCCGATCGTGTTCGCGTGCTCCAACCCGGATCCGGAAATCTCCCCGGAACTGGCTCACGCCACCCGTAACGACGTGATCATGGCCACCGGCCGTTCGGACTACCCGAACCAGGTCAACAACGTACTGGGCTTCCCGTTCATCTTCCGTGGTGCCCTGGACGTTCGCGCCAAGCGCATCAACGAAGAAATGAAAGTGGCTGCTGCCAACGCCCTGCGTGAACTGGCCAAACTGCCAGTACCTCAGGAAGTGTGCGACGCCTACGGTGGCATCAAGCTGGAATTCGGTCGTGAGTACATCATCCCGAAACCAATGGATGCACGTTTGATCACCGTGATCTCCGATGCCGTGGCGAAAGCCGCCATCGAGACCGGTGTTGCAACCCTGCCGTATCCGAAGAACTACCCGTTGAAAAGCGTGGATGATGTGTTCAACGGCTAAGCTGTTGTAACGCTTCAAGCAAAAAAGCCCCGGCTCGCGAGAGTCGGGGCTTTTTATTTCCCGTAGATGATCGTTCCCACGCTCTGCGTGGGAATGCCTCAATGGACGCTCTGCGCTCGGCTTAGGATGGGGCGCGGAGCGTCCCGGCTGCATTCCCGCGCAGAGCGTGGGAATGATCGGTGCAAAAAAAGCCCCGCTCTTCTTTCGAAGGCGGGGCTTTTCGCATTGCGCTACCTGATCAGAACAAATCGATCGGTGCCGCTTCATCGGCCGGCAGCGGGCTGCCTGGCGCACTGCCGTTGCCCAGCTCGCTGGCCGTAGGAGGCGTATCTTCGGCCTTGAACAGCTCGAAGTAGGCGCCAGGCGTGCCAGGAGGGGCTGCGCGGCCGCTGACCGGGTCTACCCGCAGGCTCAGGATGCCTTCCGGCTCTGGCAGCGTGTGCGGCGGCTTGTCCTTGAGGGCCGCGGCCATGTAGTTCATCCAGATCGGCAGAGCCACGGTGCCACCAAATTCCCTGCGACCCAGGCTCTCAGGCTGGTCGAAGCCGGTCCAGACGGTCGTGACGTAATCAGCGTTGTAGCCGGAGAACCAGGCGTCCTTGGATTCGTTGGTCGTACCTGTCTTGCCCGCGATGTCGGGACGGCCCAACGCCAGTGCGCGACGCCCGGTACCGAGCTTGATCACGTCCTCAAGCATGCTGTTGAGGATGTAAGTGGTGCGGCCATCGACAATGCGCTCGGCCACGGCAGGTGTTTGAGTCGCTGGTGGCGCAGTTGAGGCGTCTTCCGGCGTCGCGTTGACCGTGAATGCGTTAGCCTCCGGAGCGGCGGCAATGCCGTCACTGGCGACATTGCCCTTTGGAACGCTCGGCGGGTTGGCGACAAACAGCGTATCGCCGTTGCGGCTTTCAATCTTGTCGATGATGTACGGCGTGATTTTGTAGCCGCCGTTGGCAAACGTGCTCCAGCCCGTGGCGATTTCCATCGGTGTCAGGGTCGCGGTGCCCAGCGCCAGGGAGAGGTTGCGCGGCAGATCCTGCTTGTTGAAGCCGAATTTGCTGATGTAGTCGATGGTGCGATCGACGCCCAAGGCCTGTACCAGACGGATCGAAACCAGGTTGCGCGATTTGTACAGCCCTTCACGCAGACGGATCGGACCGAGGAACGTATTGGTGTCGTTCTTCGGACGCCAGACCTTGTCCAGGTACTCGTCGACAAACACGATCGGTGCGTCGTTCACCAGGCTGGCGGCGGTGTAGCCATTGTCCAGTGCAGCGCTGTAGACGAACGGTTTAAAGCTCGAGCCTGGCTGACGCTTGGCCTGCAGGGCACGGTTGTAGTTGCTTTGTTCGAAGGCGAAACCGCCGACCAGCGAGCGGATGGCCCCGTTCTGTGGATCCAGGGAGACCAATGCGCCTTGAGCCTGCGGGATTTGGCTGAACTTCAGCGAATTGTCCGGCTGGCGCTGCACGCGTATCAGGTCGCCCACCTGCGCAACATCCGCCGGCTGCTTGGGATTTGGTCCCATGCTGTTGGTGTTCAGGAAGGGGCGCGCCCACTTCATTGTGTCCCAGCTGACGTGTTCGTCACCGGTGCGCGTCATCACCTGCAGGCCGTTCTTGTCGACTTGGGTAACGATGGCGGGCTCGAGGCTGCTGATGGTGCGTTGCTTGGTCAGTTCGGTTGCCCAGGCTTCGCGAGTCTTGCCCGGCAGGCGCGATTCAGGGCCACGGTAGCCGTGACGCTGATCATAGGTCATCAGGCCTTCGTGCAGGGCTGTGTTGGCCATTTCCTGCAGATTGCTTGGGATCGTGGTGGTTACGCGAAAGCCTTCGGTGTAGGCATCACTGCCATAGCGGCCGACCATTTCGGCACGGGCCATTTCAGCGATGTAGGGTGCGTTCACTTCCGGGGTCGGCACGTGGTAGCTGGCGTTCAGCGGCTCGTTGATCGCGGTGGTGTAGTCGGCTTCGGTGATCTTGCCCAGCTTGTACATGCGCCCGAGGATCCAGTCGCGACGTTCTTTGCTGCGAGCCGGGTTGGCCAGCGGGTTGAAGCGCGACGGGGCTTTCGGCAGGCCGGCGATCATCGCCATCTGCGCAAGGCTCACGTCACGAATCGACTTGCCGTAGTAAACCTGAGCGGCGGCTTCGATACCGTAGGCACGGTTGCCGAGGTAGATCTTGTTGACATACAACTCAAGGATTTCGTCCTTGGTCAGCTGCCGTTCGATCTGCAAGGCCAGGAGAATTTCAGTGGTCTTGCGGGAGAAGCTGCGTTCGCTGGTCAGGAAGAAGTTCTTCGCCACCTGCATGGTGATGGTGCTGCCGCCGGACTGGATGTGACCGCTTTTAACCAGCTGGGACGCGGCACGCATCAAGCTGCCAGGGTCGACGCCGTAGTGATTGGCGAAATTGTCGTCTTCAGCACTTAGTAACGCATTAATGAAATTTGGCGGAATGTCGGCGAAACGGATCGGAGTCCGGCGCATTTCACCAAATTCTGCAATCAACTTGTCGTCGCTGCTGTATACCCGTAGAGGAATCTGCAACTGAATACTTCTCAGCGCCTCCACAGACGGCAATCCAGGACTAAGGTAAAGATAAGCGCCACTCAGACCCAGAAGCAGTCCGCAGAAAACGGCGACGATGGACCAACCGAAAAATTTCAGCAGACGAATCAAGGCTTTTGGACATCCAGGGCAAAGAATGAATTAGGCATCAGGGTTGACTGAGCAGGAGCGCACCCGAGCTTGAAGTAAATAGCAGAAAAAAATCGCTGGGCATTATAAGCATTTTTCCGCCAGAGGCGTCATTTGCGCTTGCTGTCAAGACGGGCGGGTTGAACGCAATGGACATTACAGAGTCCGTAACTCACGGATAGTCATAGGGAATTGGTAGTGCTAGGACTCTTCAATAAAAAGGCCAATACGCTTCTGGGGATCGACATCAGCTCCACGTCAGTGAAGCTTCTGGAGTTAAGCCGTCAAGGTGAGCGCTATCGGGTCGAGGCATACGCTGTCGAACCTCTCCCTGCCAATGCTGTAATCGAGAAAAACATCGCTGAGCTCGAGGGTGTCGGGCAGGCATTGTCTCGCGTGTTGGTCAAGGCCAAAACCAGCCTCAGGAATGTTGCGGTCGCGGTCGCCGGTTCAGCGGTGATCACCAAGACGATCGAGATGGATGCCGGGCTCTCCGATGACGAAATGGAGAACCAGCTAAAGATCGAGGCAGATCAATACATCCCCTATCCGTTGGATGAAGTCGCCATCGATTTTGAAGTGCAGGGCGTTTCCGCGCGCAATCCTGAGCGGGTCACTGTCCTGCTGGCCGCTTGCCGCAAAGAAAACGTCGAAGTGCGTGAAGCGGCGCTGGCCCTGGCCGGGCTGACGGCGCGTGTGGTCGATGTCGAAGCCTATGCGCTGGAACGTTCTTTCGGCCTGCTGACAGGCCACCTGGCTGCTTCCCAGGAGCAATTGACCGTGGCCGTGGTCGACATTGGCGCGACGATGACGACCCTCAGCGTGCTGCGCAATGGACGAATTATTTACACCCGTGAGCAATTGTTCGGTGGCCGTCAACTGACCGAAGAAATCCAGCGTCGCTACGGCATGAGCCTGGAGCAGGCAGGGTTGGCGAAGAAGCAGGGCGGTTTGCCGGACGATTACGTCAGCGAGGTATTGCAACCGTTTCGTGATGCGCTGGTGCAGCAGGTTTCGCGTTCACTGCAGTTTTTCTTCGCCTCCGGGCAGTACAACTCGGTCGATCACATCCTGCTTGCCGGCGGGACTGCATCGGTGCCGGGCCTTGATCGATTGATCGAGCAGCGATTGGCCACGCCCACCCAGGTTGCCAACCCGTTTTCCGACATGACCCTGAGCAGCAAGGTCAACGCCGGTGCCCTGGCCGGTGATGCGCCGGCACTAATGATCGCTTGCGGTCTGGCGCTCAGGAGTTTCGACTGATGGCGCGGATCAATCTACTCCCATGGCGTGAAGAGCTGCGAGAACAACGCCGCAAACGCTTCCTGTTGAGCCTTGTCGTTGTGCTGGCGGGCTCTATCGGCGCAGTGCTGTTGGCGGATCAGGTCATCAATCGCGCCATCGACCGGCAACTTGCGCGTAACGACTACATCAGCAAGCAGATCGCTATTGTCGACGAACGCATCAAGCAGATCAGTGACCTCAAGGCTCGGCGCCAGCAATTGGTCGAGCGTATGCGCATCATTCAGGATCTGCAGGGGAACCGGCCGATCAGTGGTCGGGTATTTGATCAACTGGCTCGTACGTTGCCGGACGGGGTGTATTTCACCGAAGTGAAAATGGTCGGCAAGACCTTGTCTATCACCGGTGCGGCAGAATCCAACAATCGCGTGTCGGACTTGATGCGTAATCTCGATGCCTCCGATTGGTTCGATGCGCCCAGCCTCACAGAGGTCAAGGCGAACACTGCAGGTCAGCTGGACCAGGCGAACGTCTTTCAGTTGACGGTTCGTCAGACTCAACCGGCGGTTGTGGAGGGCGACCAATGAGTCCATCCGAATGGTTTGCCGGTTTACGTAACATCGATATCAATGACCTCGACACCAATAACATGGGCTCCTGGCCACCGGCTATCAAAGCGATTGCAGGTGCCCTGCTGATGGTTCTGGTGCTGGCACTGGGTTACAACTTCTACCTCAGTGAGCTGGAAAGTCAGCTCGACTCAAAACGCGAAGAAGAGACGACGCTAAAGGAACAGTTCGCGAGCAAAGCCCGCATGGCGGCGAATCTTGAGCTGTACACCCAGCAGATGAAGGAGATGGAAAACTCCTTTGGCGTGCTGTTGCGGCAATTGCCCAGCGACACTGAAGTCCCCGGCTTGCTGGAGGACATCACGCGCACGGGCCTCGGCAGCGGACTGGAGTTCGAAGAAATCAAACTGTTGCCGGAGGTCACTCAGCCGTTCTACATCGAACTGCCGATCCAGATCACCGTCACCGGCGCCTATCACGACCTGGCCACATTTGTCAGCGGCGTGGCGGGATTGCCACGCATTGTCACGCTGCATGACTTCGACATTGCCCCGGCGAATCCAGAGGGTGGAACGAAGCTGCGCATGAGCATTCTGGCCAAGACATACCGCTACAACGACAAAGGGCCGCAGAAATGAGCCCGATTCGTTGTTTATCAATGTTTGCCGTACTGCTCTGCCTGGCGGGTTGTGGAGGAGGCGATGACGTCAGCGATCTCGATGCCTACATGAACGAAGTTCGTCTGCGACCCCCCGGCAAGATTGAACCCGCGCCCACGTTTCAGTCCTATCCGACGTTTACCTATAGCGCAGCCAATCTTCGCAGCCCGTTTTCCCGCCAGGTCAGAATCGACCTGGCCGGCCAGAAGCACGGATCGCGTAACGTCAAACCCGACCCCGCTCGGGTCAAGCAGTACCTCGAAGGTTTCAACATCGAGCAGTTTGAAATGGTCGGCACGATATCCAATGCAGGTGGCTCCTTCGCGCTGTTGCGCGGGGCGGGCGGTGTGCATCGGTTGAAAGTCGGCGATTATCTGGGACGTAACGATGGGCGAATCGTCGCCATCAGCGGCTCGCAAGTCGATGTGGTCGAAATTGTTCCCGATGGCGAAGGCGCCTGGTTGGAACGGCCCCGGACCATCCCTTTGAAAGAGCACTCATAGTGGGACTCGAACAATGAACAGGATTTTCTCAACCTTCGGTATTTCGCTATGGATAGCGCTGCTTTCGCCGATGGTTCAAGCCGCCAATCTCAAGGCGCTCGATGTGGCTGCTCTACCGGGAGACCGCGTCGAGTTGAAGCTGTCGTTCGACGGCGCGCCCCCTGCACCCCGAGGTTATACGACTGAGTCGCCCGCACGGATTGCGCTGGACTTGCCCGGTGTCGCCAATAAGCTGACCAGCAAGACCCGTGACCTGGGCGGCGGCAATGCCCGTAGTGCGACAGTGGTGGAAACCACTGACCGTACGCGACTCATCATCAATATGACGCAGCTGACGCCTTACACGTCGCGAGTCGAAGGCAATAATCTGTTCGTGGTGGTGGGGCAAGGGGCGACTAAAGCGCCGTCGAAACCGGCAGCCAGCGCACCGCGTGCCGCTACGCCGACCCCGGCTCCCGCGAAAGCCTATGCACCTGTTGGCAAGGCTATCCGTGGCGTGGATTTCCAGCGTGGTACGCAAGGCGAGGGCAATGTCGTCATCGATCTTTCCGACCCGTCCATCGCCCCGGACATTCAGGAGCGTGACGGCAAGATCGTCCTCGGTTTCGCCCGAACCCAGCTTCCCGAGCCGTTGCGGGTACGCCTGGACGTCAAGGATTTCGCTACGCCGGTGCAGTTCGTCAACGCCAGCGCCACGGGCGATCGGGCCACAATCAGTATCGAACCCAGCGGCGCCTTTGATTATTCGACTTATCAGACCGATAACAAACTGACCGTCAGCATCCGGCCGATGACCGTGGACGACCTGCAAAAGCGTAATGCCGAGCGATTCGCCTACACCGGTGAAAAGCTGTCGTTGAATTTCCAGGACATCGATGTGCGCTCGGTGCTGCAACTGATCGCCGATTTCACCAACCTCAATCTGGTGGCCAGTGACACGGTACAGGGCGGTATTACCCTGCGCTTGCAGAATGTACCGTGGGATCAGGCGCTGGACCTGGTGCTGAAAACCAAAGGGCTGGATAAACGCAAGATCGGTAACGTTCTGCTAGTGGCGCCCGCCGATGAAATCGCTGCCCGCGAGCGTCAGGAGCTGGAGTCGCAGAAGCAGATCGCCGAGTTGGCCCCTCTGCGTCGCGAGCTGTTGCAGGTCAATTACGCCAAGGCTGCCGATATCTCCAAGTTGTTCCAGTCGGTGACCAGTGCGGATGCCAAGATTGACGAGCGGGGGTCGATCACGGTTGATGAGCGGACCAACAACATCATTGCCTATCAGACTCAGGAACGACTCGACGAACTGCGCCGTATCGTCGCGCAGCTCGATATTCCAGTGCGTCAGGTAATGATCGAGGCGCGGATCGTCGAAGCCAACGTCGACTACGACAAAAGCCTGGGCGTGCGCTGGGGCGGTTCGGTACAGAACAAGGGCAACTGGAATACGTCTGGCGTGAGCAACAACGGCGCCAATGCGTCGTCGACCATCGGCACACCGGGTAGCACCAGCACCAATTCTCCGTTCGTCGACATGGGCGCCGCCGCTAATACTTCGGGTATCGGCATCGCCTTTATTACCGACAATGTTTTGCTCGATCTTGAACTCACGGCGATGGAGAAAACCGGTAACGGCGAAATCGTTTCGCAACCCAAGGTGGTCACGTCCGACAAGGAAACCGCCAAAATCCTCAAAGGCACCGAAATTCCCTATCAGGAAGCCAGCTCCAGCGGTGCGACGTCGGTGTCGTTCAAGGAAGCCTCGCTGTCACTGGAAGTGACGCCGCAGATCACGCCGGATAACCGGATCATCATGGAGGTCAAGGTCACCAAGGACGAGCCGGACTACCTGAATAAGGTGCAGGACGTACCGCCCATCAAGAAAAATGAAGTCAACGCCAAGGTGCTGGTTAACGACGGCGAGACCATCGTGATCGGTGGTGTTTTCTCAAATACTCAGAGCAAGGTTGTAGATAAGGTGCCATTTCTCGGCGATGTGCCGTATCTTGGCCGCCTTTTCCGGCGTGACGTGGTTTCGGAGAAAAAATCCGAGCTGTTGGTGTTTCTCACTCCGCGTATCATGAATAACCAGGCGATTGCTGTGAGTCGTTGATTCTGTGCGAAATTTGATTCTTGTAGGACCGATGGGCGCTGGAAAAAGCACCATCGGCCGGTTGCTGGCCAAAGAGCTGCGCCTGCCGTTCAAAGATTCCGATAAGGAAATTGAATTGCGCACGGGCGCCAATATCCCATGGATTTTTGATAAGGAAGGCGAGCCGGGCTTTCGTGACCGCGAGCAGGCGATGATTGCCGAGCTGTGCGCGTGCGATGGCGTGGTGCTGGCGACCGGCGGCGGCGCAGTCATGCGCGAAGCCAATCGTCGGGCACTGCACGCCGGTGGTCGGGTGGTCTATCTGCATGCCTCGGTTGAGCAGCAGGTAGGGCGCACGGCTAGGGACCGCAATCGACCCTTGCTGCGCACTGCTGATCCGGCCAAGACCCTGCGGGATCTGCTGGCGATCCGCGACCCGCTTTATCGGGAGATTGCCGACCTCGTGGTGGAAACCGATGAGCGGCCGCCGCGGATGGTGGTGCTCGATATTCTCGAACGCTTGCAGCAGCTACCTCCCCGTTAAAGCGCGGCGCGAAATGCGCTATCCTCGGCGTCCTGTCACGGCCGCACAGGTGTGTGGCGGATGGCTACCGAACGGCGTCACACCAGCAGAGGCCGTGGACATTCGAAAACTCAAGGCAGGACGCCTGATTCCATCTTTACTGTGGGGACACATGCAGACACTCAAGGTCGATCTAGGCGAGCGCAGCTACCCGATTCATATTGGCGAAGGTTTGTTGGATCAGCCTGAGCTGCTGGCCCCGCATATTCGCGGACGGCAAGTAGCGATCATCTCCAACGAGACTGTTGCGCCGCTCTATCTCGAGCGTCTGACCCGCAGCCTTGCGCAGTTCTCGGTGATTTCCGTGGTGTTGCCCGATGGCGAGGCCTTCAAGACCTGGGAAACCCTGCAACTGATCTTCGACGGTCTGCTGACCGCACGGCACGACCGCCGCACCACAGTGATCGCCCTCGGTGGAGGAGTGATTGGTGACATGGCCGGTTTTGCGGCCGCCTGCTATCAGCGCGGTGTCGATTTCATTCAGGTCCCGACCACACTGTTGTCGCAAGTCGACTCCTCGGTGGGCGGCAAGACCGGCATCAACCATCCGTTGGGCAAGAACATGGTCGGCGCTTTCTATCAGCCGAACGTTGTCCTGATCGATACCGCTTCGCTCAACACCCTTCCTGCGCGCGAACTCTCCGCCGGTCTGGCAGAAGTCATCAAATACGGGCTGATCTGCGACGAGCCGTTCCTGACCTGGCTTGAAGAAAACGTCGATCGACTGCGTGCCCTGGATCAGACCGCCCTGACATACGCTATCCAGCGCTCCTGCGAGGCAAAAGCCGAAGTAGTCGGTGCCGACGAGAAGGAAACGGGTGTTCGTGCCACGTTGAATCTCGGTCACACCTTTGGCCACGCCATCGAAACCCATATGGGCTATGGTGTCTGGCTACATGGTGAGGCGGTCGCTGCTGGCACCGTAATGGCGTTGGAAATGTCTGCCCGCCTGGGCTGGATCAGCGAGCAAGAACGCGATCGTGGCATTCGTCTTTTCCAGCGTGCCGGTCTGCCGGTCATCCCGCCTGAAGAGATGACTGAAGCTGATTTTCTCGAACATATGGCAATTGACAAGAAAGTGATCGACGGTCGTTTGCGCCTGGTGCTGCTGCGCCACATGGGCGAAGCGGTGGTGACCGACGATTATCCGAAAGAGGTTTTACAGGCCACGCTGGGAGCGGATTACCGCGCCCTGGCTCAGCTTAAAGGTTAATAAGATCCCGATGACTAGTTTGCACGCCGACGAGGCTTTCCTCGGCCATTACCAGTTGAGTCACGACCCTTTCGCTCCTCGGGTGCCTGGCTTCAAATTCTTCCCGGCCCAGCGCAAACCGGTGCTGGGACAACTGCATCACCTGGCCCGCTACAGCCAGCTGCTGCTGGTGGTCACCGGCCCGCAAGGCAGTGGCAAGACCCTGTTGCGTCAGGCCCTGGTGGCCAGCACCAACAAGCAGTCAGTGCAGAGCGTGGTGGTTTCCGCCCGTGGCGCCGGCGATGCAGCGGGAGTGCTGCGTCAGGTGGCTCAAGCGCTCAACGTCGCTCAGCCTGAAATCAATGCGATTCTGGCCCAGGTGGTTCAGCTGGCACTCACCGGGCAGGAAGTCTACCTGCTGGTGGATGACGCCGAGCAGCTAGACGAATCCGCCCTGGAAGCCTTGCTGGCCCTGGCCGCTGGCGCACCGGAAGGTCGACCGCATGTGTTCCTGTTCGGTGAGTCTTCGCTCATTGCACAGCTCGATGAGTTGAGCCTCGAAGAAGAGCGTTTTCACGTCATTGAGTTGCAGCCTTACACCGAAGAAGAAACCCGTGAATATCTGGACCAGCGGCTTGAAGGCGCGGGTCGGGGTATCGAACTTTTCACCGCGAATCAGATCTCTGATATTCATGAAAGCTCCGACGGTTGGCCTGGCAACATCAACCAGGTTGCCCGCGATGCAATGATCGAAGCCATGATTGCCAGCCGCTCAGCGGTCAAGCGTCCAAGTATGGGGTTCACTATGCCGAAGAAACACGTATTGGCGATTTCCGCCGTAGTCGTGGTCGCGGTAGCGGCCGCCTGGTTGATGCCAGGTCGCAGCAAAGCACCAACCACAGGTGCTCCTGCCAACGAGCAAGCGCAATTGCCGCTCGGCGAGGGCGCGCCACAAACCAACAGCAGCGGTAATCCTTCCGTTGAATTCGCGGGTAACTCGCAACCGATGCCATTGCCGCTGGTCGGCAACTCGCAACCGGTCATGCGCGGTCCACTGGCCGAAGCGGCCGGCGGCATCACCGAAGGCGACGATGGCGTGCCGGTAGAAGGCTCCAGCGCCACACCGCCGACCGTGACCACGACGGCGCCGCCTGCTGGCATTCAGCCAGGCCCTGCGCCGACGCCAGCGGCCAAGCCTGCTCCGACTCAGATCGCAACTGCCAAGCCCGCTCCGGCACCTGTTGCCAAGCCTGCTCCAGCGCCAGCCAAACCTGCCGCCACTGCCGCTGCCAAACCTGCCGAAAAGCCGGTGACAGTAGCCAAGGCCGCGGGTGGCACCTGGTACGCCGGTCAGGCTCCGGGTAATTACGTGGTGCAAATCCTCGGTACCAGCTCCGAAGCGTCCGCGCAAAACTTCGTGAAAGAGCAGGGCGGCGAGTACCGTTATTTCAAGAAAGTGCTCAACGGCAAGCCGCTTTACGTCATCACCTACGGTAACTTCGCCAACCGCGATGCAGCCCTTACCGCCATCAAGGCCTTGCCAGCGAAGGTTCAGGCTGGTAAACCTTGGCCTCGTACTGTCGCCAGCGTCCAACAAGAACTGGCAACAACTCGCTGAAGATTCGGCGGCCTTACCCAGGCCGCCTCTCCAAGCACCTCAAAATTCTACGAGTGCGCGCCGTCTCTACAGACCGCGTGCCTTGTGGTGTCTGCGTCACAGTAGTCTTTGAGTCGTAGCGGTCAACATTAAAAATGTTTTGACTAGCACAGCATATCGCTTTAAACCTTTCACAAATGCGACATAGATTTACGACAGTTCGTCGTCAAATTTGTGAGCCCCTGTGTCGGTGTGTACAATGACCTCCCTTTTGCCCCCGCAAAGCTGGCGTACGTTCGGCGCGGATGGTAAGTGGTTGAATTGAAAAGAAATTTGCCTCGTAAAGAGGCAGCCTGGTGAGAAAGTGTCTATGAAAGCAGGTCTGTACCAACCAGATGAATTCAAGGATAACTGCGGTTTCGGCCTGATAGCCCATATGCAGGGCGAGCCCAGTCATACCCTTTTGCAAACGGCCATCGAGGCCCTGACCTGCATGACCCACCGCGGTGGGATCAATGCCGACGGCAAAACCGGTGACGGTTGCGGTCTGCTGATTCAAAAGCCGGATGTATTCCTGCGAGCCATCGCCCAGGAGACGTTCGGCGTCGAAATGCCCAAGCAATATGCCGTGGGCATGGTGTTCTTCAACCAGGACCCGGTGAAAGCCGAGGCCGCTCGCGAAAACATGAACCGCGAGATCCTGGCCGCTGGCCTGCAGCTGATCGGCTGGCGCAAGGTGCCAATCGACACCAGCGTGCTCGGCCGTCTGGCGCTGGAGCGTTTGCCGCAGATCGAACAAGTGTTCATCGGCGGTGAAGGCCTGAGCGATCAGGACATGGCGATCAAGCTGTTCAGTTCCCGTCGTCGTTCGTCGGTGGCCAATGCCGCTGACAGCGATCACTACATCTGCAGCTTTTCCCACAAGACCATCATTTATAAAGGCCTGATGATGCCGGCGGATCTCACCGCCTTCTATCCGGACCTGAGCGACCAGCGCCTGCAAACCGCGATCTGCGTGTTTCACCAGCGCTTCTCCACCAACACCCTGCCGAAATGGCCGCTGGCTCAACCGTTCCGCTTCCTGGCGCACAACGGCGAGATCAACACCATCACCGGCAACCGCAACTGGGCTGTGGCCCGTCGCACCAAGTTCGCCAACGACCTGATGCCTGACCTCGAAGAGCTCGGCCCGTTGGTCAACCGCGTTGGTTCCGACTCCTCGAGCATGGACAACATGCTTGAGCTGATGGTGACCGGTGGCATCGACCTGTTCCGTGGCGTGCGGATGATCATTCCGCCTGCGTGGCAGAACGTCGAAACCATGGACCCGGATCTGCGTGCGTTCTACGAGTACAACTCGATGCACATGGAACCGTGGGACGGCCCGGCCGGCGTGGTAATGACCGACGGTCGTTACGCGGTGTGCCTGCTCGACCGTAACGGTCTGCGCCCGGCGCGTTGGGTCACCACCAAAAACGGTTTCATCACCCTGGCCTCGGAAATCGGTGTCTGGAACTACCAGCCTGAAGACGTGATCGCCAAGGGTCGCGTGGGCCCGGGTCAGATTTTTGCCGTGGACACCGAAACCGGTCAGATCCTCGACACCGACGCCATCGACAACCGCCTGAAGTCCCGTCATCCGTACAAGCAATGGCTGCGCAAGAACGCCCTGCGCATCCAGGCGACCATGGAAGACAACGACCACGGTTCGGCGTTCTACGACGTTGATCAGCTCAAGCAATACATGAAGATGTACCAGGTCACGTTCGAAGAGCGCGATCAGGTGCTGCGTCCGCTGGGCGAGCAAGGCTACGAAGCCGTGGGCTCCATGGGCGACGATACGCCGATGGCCGTGCTGTCCCAGCGCGTGCGCACGCCGTACGACTATTTCCGCCAGCAGTTCGCGCAGGTCACCAACCCGCCGATCGACCCGCTGCGGGAAGCCATCGTCATGTCGCTGGAGATCTGCCTCGGTGCCGAGCGCAACATCTTCCAGGAGTCGCCGGAACACGCCTCGCGCGTGATCCTCAGCTCGCCGGTCATTTCCCCGGCCAAGTGGCGCTCGCTGATGAACCTCGATCGTCCGGGCTTCGAACGCCAGATCATCGACCTCAACTACGACGAGAGCGTCGGCCTCGAAGCGGCGATCCGCAACGTTGCCGATCAGGCTGAAGAAGCTGTTCGCGCCGGTCGTACCCAGGTTGTGCTGAGTGACCGTCACATCGGTCCAGGTAAATTGCCGATCCACGCTTCGCTCGCCACTGGTGCGGTGCACCACCGCCTGACCGAAAAAGGCCTGCGTTGCGACTCCAACATCCTCGTGGAAACCGCGACTGCACGTGATCCGCATCACTTCGCCGTGTTGATCGGTTTCGGCGCCTCTGCCGTTTACCCATTCCTCGCGTATGAAGTCTTGGGCGACCTGATCCGTACCGGTGAAGTCCTGGGCGACCTCTATGAGGTGTTCAAGAACTACCGCAAAGGCATCACCAAAGGCCTGCTCAAGATCCTGTCGAAGATGGGCATCTCGACCATCACTTCGTACCGTGGTGCGCAGTTGTTCGAAGCCATCGGTCTGTCCGAGGAAGTGTGCGACCTGAGCTTCCGTGGCGTGCCGAGCCGCATCAAAGGTGCACGTTTCGTCGACATCGAAGCCGAGCAGAAAGCCCTGGCCGCCGAAGCCTGGAGCCCGCGCAAGCCTATCCAGCAGGGCGGTTTGCTGAAGTTCGTCCACGGTGGCGAATATCACGCGTACAACCCGGACGTGGTCAACACCCTGCAAGCCGCTGTGCAGCAGGGCGACTACAGCAAGTTCAAGGAATACACGTCGCTGGTGGACAACCGACCAGTGTCGATGATCCGCGACATGTTCAAGGTCAAAACCCTGGACACGCCGCTGGACATCAGCGAGATCGAACCGCTGGAATCAGTGCTCAAGCGCTTTGACTCCGCGGGCATCTCCCTGGGCGCCTTGTCGCCGGAAGCTCACGAAGCCCTGGCCGAAGCCATGAACCGCCTTGGTGCGCGTTCCAACTCCGGCGAAGGCGGCGAAGACCCGGCGCGTTACGGCACCATCAAGAGCTCGAAAATCAAGCAAGTGGCAACCGGCCGTTTCGGTGTGACCCCGGAATACCTGGTCAACGCTGAAGTGCTGCAGATCAAAGTCGCTCAGGGTGCCAAGCCCGGCGAAGGTGGTCAGCTGCCAGGCGGTAAAGTGAACGGTCTGATCGCCAAGCTGCGCTACGCAGTGCCGGGTGTGACGCTGATTTCGCCGCCGCCGCACCACGACATCTATTCGATCGAAGATTTGTCGCAACTGATTTTCGACCTGAAACAAGTCAACCCGAAGGCCCTGGTCTCGGTGAAGCTGGTAGCAGAAGCGGGCGTCGGCACCATCGCCGCCGGTGTGGCCAAGGCCTACGCGGACTTGATCACCATCTCCGGCTACGACGGCGGCACCGGTGCATCGCCGCTGACCTCGATCAAATACGCTGGCGCACCGTGGGAACTCGGCTTGGCCGAAACCCACCAGACCCTGCGTGGCAACGACCTGCGCGGCAAAGTCCGGGTGCAAACTGACGGCGGCCTGAAAACCGGCCTCGACGTGATCAAGGCGGCCATTCTCGGCGCTGAAAGCTTCGGTTTCGGCACCGCGCCAATGATCGCGCTGGGCTGCAAATACCTGCGTATCTGCCACCTGAACAACTGCGCCACCGGCGTCGCGACCCAGAACGAGAAGCTGCGCAAGGATCACTACATCGGCACCGTCGACATGGTGGTGAACTTCTTCACCTATGTCGCCGAAGAAACCCGTGAGTGGCTGGCCAAGCTGGGCGTGCGTTCCCTCGAAGAGTTGATCGGCCGTACCGATCTGCTGGACATCCTCGAAGGCCAGACCGCCAAGCAGCAGCACCTTGATTTGACTCCGTTGCTCGGCAGCGATCACATCCCGGCAGACAAGCCACAGTTCTGCCAGGTCGACCGCAACCCGCCGTTCGACAAAGGTTTGCTGGCCGAGAAAATGGTCGATATGGCCACTTCGGCTATCAACGACATGAGCGGTGCCGATTTCGCACTGGATATCTGCAACTGCGACCGTTCGATCGGCGCGCGGATCTCCGGTGAAATCGCTCGCAAGCACGGCAACCAAGGCATGGCGAACGCGCCGATCACGTTCCGCTTCAAAGGGACGGCTGGTCAGAGCTTCGGTGTGTGGAACGCCGGCGGTCTGAACATGTACCTGGAAGGCGACGCCAACGACTACGTCGGCAAAGGCATGACCGGCGGCAAACTGGTCATCGTTCCGCCCAAGGGCAGCATCTACAAGACTCAGGACAGTGCCATCATCGGCAACACCTGCCTCTACGGTGCCACGGGGGGCAAGCTGTTCGCCGCCGGTACCGCGGGCGAGCGTTTCGCAGTGCGTAACTCCGGTGCTCACACCGTGGTAGAAGGCACGGGCGATCACTGCTGCGAGTACATGACCGGTGGTTTCGTCTGCGTCCTGGGCAAGACCGGTTACAACTTCGGCTCAGGCATGACCGGCGGTTTCGCCTACGTGCTCGACCAGGACAACACTTTCGTTGACCGGGTCAACCACGAACTGGTGGAAATCCAGCGGATCAGCGGCGAAGCGATGGAAGCCTATCGCAGCCACCTGCAGCGCGTGCTGGACGAATACGTCGCGGAAACCGACAGCGAATGGGGTCGTAACCTCGCTGAAAACCTCGATGACTATCTGCGCCGTTTCTGGCTGGTCAAGCCCAAGGCTGCCAACCTGAAATCGTTGCTTTCCAGCACCCGTGCCAACCCGCAGTGATATGCGCCTGAAGAGTTTGATGAGGTTTTAACAATGGCTGAACGTCTGAATAACGACTTCCAGTTCATCGAGGTCGGGCGCAAAGATCCGAAGAAGAAACTGTTGCGTCAACGCAAGAAAGAGTTCGTGGAGATCTACGAGCCCTTCAAACCCCAGCATTCGGCCGATCAGGCCCACCGCTGCCTGGGTTGCGGTAACCCGTATTGCGAATGGAAGTGCCCGGTGCACAACTTCATTCCAAACTGGCTGAAACTGGTGGCCGAGGGCAACATCCTTCAGGCCGCCGAGCTGTCGCACCAGACCAACACCCTGCCGGAAGTGTGCGGCCGGGTGTGCCCGCAGGATCGTCTGTGCGAGGGTGCCTGCACCCTGAACGACGGTTTTGGCGCGGTGACCATCGGTTCGGTCGAGAAGTACATCACCGACACCGCGTTCGCCATGGGCTGGCGCCCGGACATGTCCAAGGTCAAACCGACCGGCAAGCGCGTTGCAATCATCGGCGCGGGCCCGGCCGGTCTGGGCTGTGCCGACGTGCTGGTGCGCGGCGGCGTGACCCCGGTGGTGTTCGACAAGAACCCCGAAATCGGCGGTCTGCTGACCTTCGGCATTCCCGAGTTCAAGCTGGAAAAGACTGTGCTGAGCAATCGTCGCGAAGTCTTCACCGGCATGGGCATCGAGTTTCGCCTGAACACCGAAGTGGGCAAGGATGTGACCGTCGAGCAACTGCTCGAAGAGTACGATGCCGTGTTCATGGGCATGGGCACCTACACCTACATGAAGGGCGGTTTTGCCGGTGAGGACCTTCCGGGTGTGCATGACGCGCTCGATTTCCTGATCGCCAACGTCAATCGAAACCTGGGCTTTGAAAAGTCGCCGGAAGATTTCGTCGACATGAAAGGCAAGAAGGTGGTGGTGCTGGGCGGTGGTGACACGGCGATGGACTGCAACCGTACGTCGATTCGTCAGGGCGCCAAATCGGTGACCTGCGCCTATCGTCGCGACGAAGCCAACATGCCGGGCTCGCGCAAAGAGGTGAAGAACGCCAAGGAAGAAGGCGTGAAATTCCTCTACAACCGCCAGCCAATCGCGATCGTCGGCGAAGACCGCGTCGAAGGCGTGAAAGTGGTCGAGACCCGTCTCGGCGAACCGGATGCCCGTGGCCGTCGCAGCCCCGAGCCGATCCCGGGTTCCGAAGAGATCATCCCGGCCGACGCCGTGGTCATCGCTTTCGGTTTCCGCCCAAGCCCGGCGTCGTGGTTCGAACAGCACAGCATCCAGACCGACAGCCAGGGCCGTGTTGTGGCGCCGGAACAAGGTCAGTACAAGCACCAGACCAGCAACCCGAAAATCTTCGCCGGTGGCGATATGGTTCGCGGGTCTGACCTGGTGGTAACGGCGATCTTCGAAGGCCGCAATGCCGCTGAAGGGATCCTGGATTACCTGGGCGTCTGACTCCGCGACAAAAAACCTTGTAGGAGTGAGCCTGCTCGCGATAGCGGTGAATCAGTCACCAGATGCAATGACTGACACTCCGCCATCGCGAGCAGGCTCACTCCTACAGTTGTTTCGCGGTGTTGCGAAAACCGCATTCCCCCGCGACAAATTGACCCGATAGACAAAAGGCTGACCTGCAACCGTGCCTTTTGCGTCGCGCTCTGAGAAAATGCCCGCACTTTTTTTCCGGATGCCGACATGACTGCCCTGAAGAACGACCGTTTCCTTCGTGCCCTGCTCAAGCAACCCGTAGACGTCACGCCCGTGTGGATGATGCGTCAGGCCGGTCGCTACCTGCCGGAATACCGCGCCAGCCGTGCCAAGGCCGGCGACTTCATGAGCCTGTGCATGAACCCGGAGTTCGCTTGCGAAGTCACCCTGCAACCGCTCGACCGCTATCCGCAACTGGACGCGGCGATTCTCTTCTCCGACATCCTGACCATTCCCGACGCGATGGGCCAAGGCCTGTACTTCGAGACCGGTGAAGGTCCGCGCTTCAAGAAAGTGGTCAGTACCTTGGCCGACATCGAAGCCTTGCCGATTCCTGATCCGCACAAAGACCTCGGCTACGTCATGGATGCTGTCAGCACCATCCGCCGTGAACTGAACGGTCGTGTGCCGTTGATCGGCTTCTCCGGCAGCCCATGGACCCTGGCGACCTACATGGTTGAAGGCGGCTCGTCGAAAGACTACCGCAAGACCAAAACCATGCTCTACGACAACCCGCAAGCCTTGCACCTGTTGCTGGACAAACTCGCGCAGACGGTCACCAGCTACCTCAACGGCCAGATCATGGCCGGTGCGCAAGCCGTGCAGATTTTCGATAGCTGGGGCGGCAGCCTCTCGGCGGCGGCGTACCAGGAATTCTCCCTGGCCTACATGAAAAAGATCGTCAGCGGCCTGATCCGCGAACACGAAGGCCGCAAGGTTCCGGTGATCCTGTTCACCAAGGGCGGCGGTTTGTGGCTGGAAAGTATCGCCGACGCTGGTGCGGATGCGCTGGGGCTGGATTGGACCTGCGACATCGGCAGCGCCCGTGATCGCGTCGGCAGCAAAGTCGCCCTGCAAGGCAACATGGACCCAACCGTGCTCTACGCCAAACCGGAAGTCATTCGTACCGAAGTCGGGCGCATCCTCGCCAGCTACGGCAAGGGCAGCGGTCATGTATTCAACCTCGGCCATGGCATCACGCCGGAAGTCGATCCAGAACACGCCGGCGCGTTCCTGCGCGCAGTGCATGAGTTGTCGGCGCAGTATCACGAGTAACGGCTACTGAAGTATTTGAAGCCTGCCGGGACGCGTTCCCGGCAGGCTTTTTTTATGCCTGTTGAAATGACTGTCGTAAGGCGCGTGCTTGTCCGTAGGAACATTTTTATCGGCTGACAGAGAGATCACTACAAAGACCATTCCTGCTTTTGAAAGCGATTACTCCTACATAGAAATTGCCGCTATCCCCGTAAGGTTCCAGCCCCTCGTCGGGTGCGTTATGCACCCGGTGATATCGCACCCATTGGCGCTTTTCCGAGCGTCTGTATTTCGATAAGCAGTCTGGAATCCATCATGAAAAACAACTTCGAAAAGAGAAGTGCGTTAGCCGCCTGCACTTCTTCAATGATCCTGTTATCGGCAATGTTCGCTTCGCAAACCGTTTCTGCCCACGGCTATCTGGACGTGCCGCCTTCGCGGGCACTGCTGTGCCAAAAAGGCGTGAACACCCACTGCGGGAACGCGCAATACGAACCGCAAAGCGTGGGTGAAACCTTCAAGGGCTTCCCGGCTGGCGTCGGCGGTGCTCCATTGCAAGGACCGGTCGATGGCAAGATCGCCAGTGGCGGCCACTCGTCATTCTCCGCTCTGGACGCTCAGTCCGCGACCCGCTGGCAGCTGACCGAAATCAAAGACCGCAACATCAATTTCGAATGGCAATACACCGCCGTTCACCCTGCGACCAAGCACGAATATTTCATCACCCGCAACGGCTGGAACCCGAATGAGTCGCTCAAACGCGCCACCTTCGAAAGCACGCCGTTCTGCACTATCGATGGCGGCAACCAGAAACCCGTTTCCGGTGCCAAGCACAGCTGCACCCTTCCTGAAGACAAGTCCGGTCAGCATGTCATCCTGGCGATCTGGACAGTCGGCGATACCGATGCGGCCTTTTACAACGTGGCCGATGTGAACATTCTGGCCGAGGCATCGCTGCCCGGTGGCTGGTCCGCCGTGGGTGGCATCGCGCCGTCGACCGCATTGCTGGTCGGTGACAAGGTCAAAGCTCGCGCGTTCTCGGCCAATGGTGAAAGCCCGCAATACAGCGTCGAAATATCCATCGACAACGTCGAGGAAGGTTCGCCGAACAACTGGGCCTTCAAGCTGGCCGAAAAAATCAATGCGACCCACACCCTTGTCCGTGCTGGCGTTCGTGATGAGAACGGCAACGTCGAACCGGTGAAGGGTAACAACCGCCTGTACGCGCAAAAGGAAAGCGGAATCACCCGTTACGAAGTGCAGCTGGACATGAAAGAAGACGCTGCGGCTCGCCTGTCGGTGGCTTCGCAGCAAGCGGAGTACGTACTGGATAAAGGTCGTGCCAAGGTCGACTTCAGCATCATTTCCAATCGCAAAATGAACGTCGAAGCGACCCTGTTCGATCAGAACAACAAGCCGGTCGGCACTACCTCGGGCCAAGTGGATAGCGGACTTGCGTCGCTCTCCATGGATGTTCGCAGCAACCCGGGCGCGCACACGTTGACGCTCGTCGGCACCACACTGGATGGCCGCACGACTCGCCAGGATACGCAGCCAACCAACATGACGGGTGAAGGCGCAGGCGTCGAATATGACTTCGTGTTCCCTGAAGGCGTAAGCGACTACACCGCCGGCACCAAGGTACTGCAGCCCAAAACCGATGAAGTCTTCGAGTGCAAGCCGTTCCCGGAGTCCGGTTACTGCAAGCAGTACAGCCCGACCGCTAACGGCTTCGAGCCGGGTGTCGGTGCTCACTGGCACATGGCGTGGGACAAACTCTAAGCCCCTCAGGTGACGCTTCAGGCGATCGTTGTCCGATCGCCTGAAGACTTGTGCCTCTATTGAATCGAGTTTGAAGATGACGGTTTCGGGTTACTCCAGACAACGAGTTTGGCTGCATTGGTTGTCGGCGGTTGTCATTATCTGGACCCTGGCCTCGGGGTTTTACGTGGCCAGCGTTCAAGTGCCCGCGCAGCTCAAACAGACGGTTGCGTTCTTCAACGTTTCTCTGACCACGGTGTTCATTCCTTTTTTCATTTGGCGTTTCTTCGCTTTCATCTCTCACACCAAACTTAGGGGTGTCATCCATCTATCGAGGGTCGAAGGACGTGTGCTGCTTGCCCACCTCTCGATCTACATCACAGTGAGCGTTGTGTTGGTCACCGGCGTTTTGATGATGGATCGCCCGATCGATGTATTTGGGGTCGTCGAGATTGCTCAGCCACTGACCCAACCAGCATTTATCCAGTTGTTCTTCACGATCCATATTTGGGCATGTGTCCTGCTGTCTTTGCTTGTCGCACTGCATGTCGGTGCAGTGATCGTCCATGAGGTATGCAACCACCGCGTACTCAGACGGATGTCTTTTTGCAGCAAGCGCCGAAATGAGCACCTCGAGTGAAGTTGCCATGAAGCGTTTCCTGAAACAGCTCACCGGGAGCGCCTTGACCAAGGGGCTGTTGTTGCTGATACCCGTCAGCTACGGGACATTTCTCGCTTGGCAAGAGTGGCTCTGGCGCGAAAACCTCGCTTCTGTGGCGCATTCCGTGGTCGCGCCAATCGCCGCGCCTTCCCGTGAGAATCTTGATACGACGGCAGTTGCTACGGTGTTTGGCCTGGTGGATGAAGCGACGCGGTTGCCAAGTGCTGAATCCTTGAGCTTGCAGGCCAGTTTTGTCGTCGCGTCGGGTGTGTCGAGGGCGCTGCTCGCCGACGCTCAAGGCTCGCGCATGTACCAGGTGGGAGAACAATTGCCGGGTGGCAGCGTGCTGCGCCGTGTCGAACCCAACCAGGTCGTATTGTGGAACAAGGGGCGCGAAGAACTGCTGACGTTGCAGCCATCTGCCGAACGTTTTCTGCGCAGGCTTGAATCGCCCTCCGCACCAAATGCAGCGGCCGCTTCTTCGCGTTTTCTACGTCCGTTTCTCGGGCCGTCAGAGTGATCATTTCATGAACAGCTTCTTCCGTGCGCAGGCGTCTCGCGTCCTGCTTCTTCTCGTCCTTTTAGTGTCGGCGAACGAGCCCGGCACGCTTCAAGCCGAAGACGAAAAATGGCAGCTGGCAATGAACAATGCCGAGCTGCGGGACATCGTCGAGGAGATTTCCACCATTCTCGGAACCACCGTAGTGCTTGATCCCAGAGTCACTGGGCGCATTACCGTCATGTCCCGTCAGGCCCTTGATCGCGAGGGTGTCCGTCGCTTGTTCTACTCGGTGCTGGATGCGCATAACTTCACGGTGATCGACGAGGGCGACCGGATACTGATCACGCCGGTGACCGAAGCCAAAACCCGTGCCGGCCAAGGCGTGGCGAAGAACGCTACAGCCTCGCAATTTGTCACCCAGGTCATCGAACTGGATACCAGCAACGCCGCCGACATTGCCGGGCTGGTGCGGCCATTGATTTCGGCCAATGGCTACGTCGGCCCGTCGGTGTCGGCCAACGCCCTGGTGGTGACCGACGCGGCCGCCAATGTGCAGCGTGTTGCCCAGCTCGTCCGGCAGTTGGACGCTGGCCAGAACACACAGCATGCCGTCGTGCAGTTACGTCACGCCCAGGCGGCTGACGTGGCGCCGGTGATGGAAGCGACGCTGGGTAAACGCAATGCCGATACCGCCATTCAGGTCATTGCTGACACGCGGACCAACCGTTTGATCCTCGTCGGTCCGCCGACGGTCCGCCAGCGTCTGGTCGACCTGGCGCGCAGCCTGGATACGCCGGCTACCGCGAACCTCGACAACGCCCGAGTCATTCGCCTGCGCTACAGCGATGCCAAGCAACTGGCCGAAGTCCTTGAGACGATGGGCCAGGGCAGAAAGCCGACCCAGACGATGGGAGGGGCGAAGGAACAAGCCTCTGGCCCCGGGTTCATCATCAAGGCAGATGAAAGCCAGAATGCATTGGTGCTGATTGCCGAGCCGGCGCAGATCCGCACCATCGAAAACATTGTGCGTCAGTTGGATCAGCCCAGAGCACAGGTGCTGATTCATGCTGCGATTGTGGAAATTTCTGGCGACATGGCCGAGGCCGTGGGTGTCCAGTGGGGCATCAACACCGGTGACGCGAAGGGTTTCCTGAACTTCCCCGGTACCGACATCCCGATCGTCGGTGGACTGAGATTCGACGAGATAAAGAGCGCACCGGAAGGCGCCATTCTGCAGTTGGGCAGCGACCGCTTCGGTGCGTTGATTTCAGCGCTGGCAAGCAATACCCGCAGCAACTTGCTGTCCACGCCGAGTCTGCTGACGCTGGACAATCAGCAGGCAGAAATCATCGTCGGCCAGAACGTGCCGTTCAAAACCGGTTCCTATGCCACCAATAGCAGCGGTGCGGATAATCCGTTCACCACGGTCGAGCGCAAGGACGTGGGCATCAGCCTGAAGATCAAGCCCTACATCAACGAAGGCTCGACGTTGCGTCTTGAGGTCGAGCAGGAAGTGTCCGACATCGCGCCCTCAGTATCTGGCGTCGATTCCTCTGATCTGATAACCAACAAACGCGCGCTCAAGAGCACCATCCTGGCCGACGATGGCGAGATCATCGTCATCGGTGGCCTGATCAGGGACAGCGTCCGCACTCAGCAGAGCGGCGTGCCATTGCTGCGTGATATCCCTTACCTCGGCGCGCTGTTTCGCTGGAAAAAAGACACTCAGAGCAAAAGCAATCTGATGGTCTTTTTGCGCCCGACCATTGTGCGCAGCAAGGAGGATCTGTCCGAGGTCAGCCAGCAGCGTTACAACGCGCTGCACGACCTGAGCAAGTCTGGCGCGCAGGGCAATAACTCATTGCTGCTGCCGGCGGATTCGCGTCAGTTGTTCGAGCCGGTGAGCGATACGCCCGTGATTGATTTGCGCAAGCAAACGCCGGTGCGTCCTTGAGCGATAAGCCCGTAAAAGAAGGTTACGAGCAATTGCCCTTCGGCTTCGCGCGGCGTTTTGGTGTGCTACTGGAGCGTGAAGGTCCGAAGCCGAGCCTGGCACTGCGGGCCGACACGCCGCTGACGGCGCTGGCAGAAGCTCGCAGAATGTGCGGTCAGGACCTGTCGTTCCGAATCCTCGATGCGGATGTTTTCGCCTTGCGCCTAGCATCGGCCTACCGCGAAGGTCAGAGCGCTGCGGAGCAGGTCGCCCAAGGGCTGGACGACGAACTGGACCTGCTCAGCCTGGTCGATCAAGTCCCGCAAACCGCCGACCTGCTGGAGCAGCAAGGTGATGCGCCGATCATCCGGCTGATCAATGCACTGCTCAGCGAAGCGGTGCGCGAGCAGGCATCTGATGTGCACCTGGAAACCTTCGAGCAGTACCTGTCGGTGCGCATGCGTGTTGATGGGCAACTGCGCGAAATGCTTCGCCCCCGGCGTGAGCTGGCGACCCTGTTGGTGTCGCGAATCAAGGTCATGGCGCGCCTGGACATCGCCGAAAAACGCGTCCCTCAAGATGGTCGTATCGCGTTGCGCCTGGCGGGGCATGAAGTCGATGTGCGGGTCTCGACATTGCCCTCGGCCCACGGCGAAAGAGTGGTGTTGCGCCTGCTCGACAAACAGGCAGGACGCCTGCAGTTGCAACGCCTGGGAATGCCGGACGATACCCTCGCGAGCCTGCGCCAATTGTTGGCCAGGCCCCACGGCATCCTGCTGGTGACCGGCCCCACCGGCTCGGGCAAGACCACTAGTTTGTATGCCGCGCTCAGCAGTCTGAATGACCAGACCCGCAACATTCTCACGGTCGAAGACCCCATCGAGTATCACCTGCCGGGGGTAGGGCAGATGCCGGTCAACCCGAAGGTGGACATGACCTTCGCCCGAGGCTTGAGGGCGATCCTGCGTCAAGACCCGGACGTGGTGATGGTCGGCGAAATTCGAGACCGCGAGACGGCGGAGATTGCCGTTCAGGCCTCACTGACCGGTCACCTGGTGCTCTCGACATTGCACACCAACAGCGCGGTCGGTGCGGTAACCCGGCTGGTGGACATGGGCGTCGACACCTACCTGTTGGCGTCGTCGCTGGTGGGGGTTTTGGCCCAGCGCCTGGTGCGTACGTTGTGTCCCCATTGCAAGGTGCCGTACCTCGCTGATGCGGCGACCTGTGTGCGTTTGGGGATCGACCCCGAAACCTCGCAGCAACTCTTCAGGGCCGAAGGCTGTGAACAGTGCCAGCGCGGGTATCGCGGTCGGGTCGGCATTTACGAACTGATCAGCATCACACCCGAAGTGTCCGCACTGATCCATCAAGGCAGCAGTGAACAGGCCTTGACCGAGGCAACCCGCAAGCACTCGCGCAGCCTGTTTCAGGACGGTCGCCAGCGGGTACTGGACGGTTTGACCAGTCTCGATGAGTTGTTGCGTGTGACGCAGGAGGATTAGCACATGCCGACGTTCGATTACCGCGCCCACGATGCCCATGGCCGCAGTTGTAAAGGTCGACTGGAAGCCGATGGCGCGCGTCATGCCCGACAATTGTTGCGTGAGCGTGGGTTGTGGCCACTTGAGTTGACCGAGACCCGTTCCGGCAGCGACGGAGGTGTAAAGCCGCGCGGGGGGCGTTTGAGTGCGGCTGAACTGGCGCTGCTGACCTTGCAGTTGTCGACGCTGGTCCAGGCCGGCTTGCCCCTGGAGGAAGCGCTCGAGGCGGTGGCGAAGCAGAGCGCCAAGCGCAAGGTGGCCGGTCTGCTGTCC
Source organism: Pseudomonas sp. p50(2008) (assembly GCF_015351605.1). Taxonomy (NCBI): domain Bacteria; kingdom Pseudomonadati; phylum Pseudomonadota; class Gammaproteobacteria; order Pseudomonadales; family Pseudomonadaceae; genus Pseudomonas; species Pseudomonas sp. p50(2008). Next base: position 323,499 of record NZ_JACMYF010000004.1, on the reverse strand, counting down.
GCCGTCAGAAGCCGGGTGATGGAAGGGCATGCCTTGGCGGCAGCGTTGGGGATGTTTCCCCGGGCGTTTCCCGAATTGTTCCGGGCCACCGTGGCCGCCGGTGAACGTTCCGGGCACCTCGGCCACGTGCTGGAGCAACTGGCGGCTTACACCCAGACCCGTCAGGCCTCGCGCCAAAAAATCCAGATGGCCCTTGTCTACCCGCTCATTTTGATGCTGGCCAGTGTGGCGATCGTCGGCTTTCTGCTGGGTTTTGTCGTGCCGGACGTCGTGAAAATTTTCGTCGACAGCGGGCAGCCATTGCCCTGGCTGACCCAAGCGTTGATCGGCGTGAGCAACGGGCTGCGCAACCACTTTCTGCTGCTGCTGGCGCTGCTGGCAACACTCATCAGCCTGTGGCGCTGGAGCCTGCGTCAGCACTCATGGCGCCTGCGCTGGCATCGGCTGGCCTTGCACCTGCCGGTCATGGGCGAAGTATGGCGTGCGATGGAAGCCGCGAGGTTTGCCAGCACGTTAGCGATCCTCGGCAAGAGCGCGGTGCCCTTGGTGGACGCGTTGGAAATCGCCGCTGCGGTCATCGGCAACCTGACCATTCGCGCCCGCATGGTCGATGTCGCCCGCTCGGTCCGTGAAGGCGGAACCCTGACTCGCGGACTCGAATTGAGCGGCGATATCCCGCCGATGATGCTGCACATGATTGCCAGCGGTGAACGCGCCGGCGAACTCGATCGCATGCTCGCCCGTGCCGCGGATCAACAGGAAAGCAGCCTGGCGGCGCGAATCGCACTGGTCGTCAGCCTCTTTGAGCCCGCCATGCTGGTGGTGATGGGCGGCGTCGTGCTGCTGATCGTCATGGCCATCCTGCTACCGATTCTCAGCCTCAACCAATTGGTGAATTGAACCATGCAACGCTTACGCAAAAACTCCTCCTCCGCCCAGCGCGGTTTCACCCTGATTGAAATTATGGTGGTGGTCGTCATCATCGGTGTACTGGGGGCGATCGTGGTGCCGCAGTTCATGAGCCGACCCGATCAGGCCAAAGTCACTGCCGCCAAAATCGACATCCAGGCCATCGCCACCGCGCTGGAAATATATCGCCTGGACAACTTTGCCTACCCCTCGACGCAACAAGGTCTGGAAGCCTTGACCAAGCGCCCTTCCGGGCTCCCGGCCGCACGCAACTGGAACCCTCAGGGTTACCTGAAAAGCCTGCCCGTCGATCCGTGGGGCACGCCGTATCAGTACCTCAATCCCGGGGTGCGATCGATCGACGGGGACTACGACATTGTGTCGCTGGGTTCCGACGGCGTGATCGGGGGTGAAGGGCAGGCGAGCGATATCGGCAACTGGAGTCGCTGACCAATGCGCAAGCGGTGTACAGGCTTCACCTTGCTGGAGTTGATGATCGTCATCGTCTTGATCGGTGTGTTGCTGGGCATGGCGAGTTTTGCCACTGGCCTGAATCCGGCGCGCCAGGCAAGGCAGGAGGCGCACGCGCTTGCGCAGGTCATGCAACAGTTGCGAGAGCGCGCCGTGATCGAGGGGCGCGAATATGGCCTGCGACTGAGCATCGAGGGCTATCGCGTGATGCGGTATGACATTCGCGGCTGGGAATCGGCGGGCAGCTTTTATCGGTGGCCCGATAACGTTCGGGTGCGGCTCAAGCAAGACGGGTATTCGCTGATCCTCGGCGCTGACGCGGGACCGCCTCAATTGCTGTTGCTCAGCAGCGATGAAACCAGCGCGTTCACGCTGACGTTCATGTCCGCCGACAGGACCTGGCTGAGCCTTTCCGGGGACGGCATCGGTGAGGTCGTGATCGATGGGTAGCCGTCATTCCATCACGCACATGCGCGGCTTCACGCTGTTGGAAATCATGGTGGCCCTGGCGATTTTTGCGACGCTGGCGGCCGCTGTACTGTCCGCGAGTCAATACGTGGTGAAGCAGACCGCCGGTGTCGAAGCGCGCGTCTTCGCGGCGTGGTTGGCGGATAACCGGCTCAACGAACTGCGTCTGCAACCGCACTTGGCCATCGGTCAACAACACCTGATCGTGCACATGGATCGTCGCGACTGGATGCTGCGCCAGACCATCAGTGCGGCGAGCGATCCGGACCTGCTCAACATCGACATCCAGGTCACGCTGGCGGGTCGCGAGCAGACCTTGTATCGCGCCAACGGCTGGGCACCCAATCGCCATGAATAACCAGCAAGGGTTCACGTTGCTGGAGCTGGTTATCGCGTTGGCGATATTCGCGCTGCTGGGGTTGGCCAGTTGGGGGTTGTTCGATGGTGTGGTGCGCGTGCAGCAAGGTACGACGGCTCATGAACGTGAATTCAGAAGCCTGCAACGCGCCGTGGCCGTGATCGAACGCGACCTGATGCACGTGACCGGGCAGCCTGTCGTGCTGACGCAGGCAGGCCTGCAATTACAGCGCAGCCACTGGCGTAATCCCCTGGACCAGCCCCGCAGTGAACGCCAAACGCTGAGCTATCAGCTGGAGAACGGCGCGCTGTGGCGCGAGAGTCGCGGGGACGGCACGGCGATCGTGCAACGACAGAAATTGCTCGACGAGGTGCGTGATTTGAGCTGGAGACTGTTCGATGACGAGGCCGGCTGGCTGAGCGATTGGCCGGCCGGACAACACAAGAACGCGCCAATGGCGCTGGAAGTTCAGGTCTCGGTCGGACGTTTCGACGCGATCCGTCGGGTGCTGCTGATGCCAGGCTCGCGGCCATGAACGGGCGCCAAAAAGGCATCGCATTGATCAGCGTATTGCTGGTCATGAGCCTGGTGCTGTTGATCACCAGCGGCTTGCTGCGCAGTCATCGCCTGATGCTGCAAAGCAGCGCTCAACAGCTGCAGCAGTTACACCTGCGTCAGTTGGTCGTAGGCGCCGAAGCCTGGGCACGGCTGCAGTTACAGGACGCGGAACAAGGCACACCTAAAACCGTTGATCTGACTCAGGACTGGGCTCGCCTGACGCCTGCATTCGACATTGAAGAGGCGCAAATCAGTGTCGACATCGAGGATCTCGCAGGACGCTTCAACCTCAACGCATTACTGAAGCCGGGACAGATTGATCAGGTCACGCTCAACCGTTGGGCGCGCTTGCAGGCATCGCTCGATCTTGCACCACTGCAACTCGGCCAAGTGGGGGAATTGCGGGAGCTGAGCCAGCTCCGATTACTGCCGGGCGTTGACGGTCAGGTGTTGCGTCAACTTGAACCCTGGGTGGCGCTTCTACCTCCAGAGGCGGCTCTGAACATCAACACTGCACCGGCGCTGATCTTGAGGACCCTCGGTGAGGTGGACGCCGCACTAGGCGATGCATTGGTTCGGCAGGCGTCGACCTCCGCCTGGGGCAGTGTTCAGGCGTTTACCCAGGACCCGATGATTTCCGGTTTGGGCCTGAGCAGCCATGGCCTGGGGATCGCCAGCCGCTGGTTTCGGATCACGGTGCAAGCGACGTCTGGAGAGCGCAGTTTGCGCTTGGTGACCGACGTCGAACGTGACCTCAAGACCCGCCAACTGACGGTCCTGCAAAAACGTTTTCTCCCTTCGATGGCCAACGAGACTTTGCGATGAACACCTGGCTTTACCTGACCGCCGAAGGCCTCGATGCAGGGTCGACTGACTGGCCCTGCTGCGTCTGGCCACCGACCGGCCAACTTCAAACCCTGCCCATGGATCAAGCAGCGCAGGCGTTGAACGGGCAGGCCGTCGACCTGCTGTTGCCAATCGAGTTATGCAGCTGGGTGCGTAGCGATCCCTGGCCTTCGCGACGTGCTCCCGACAAACGAGTCATCGCGTTTGCGGTGGAAGATCAACTCAGCGAGGCGCTCGAGGCGCTGCACCTCTGCATAGGTTCGCGTGACCGTGAAGGACGCTACCCGGTGATGGTCATTGCCCGACAACGATTGACCGCCATCCTGACGTTGTTGGCGGCGTCGGGCATTGAGGTTCGTTCGATCTTCGTTGATGCCGACGTCTTGCCCGACGATCACGCGCTAGGCGTCTGGTGGTGGGGTCGATGGATTCTGGGTGGGGGGCTGCCGGCGCGGATGGCGTTGTCGGAAGACGGGCTGACGCAACTGCGGCCCATGTTGCCCGCGGACATTCAGTGGTGCGACGAGCGTCAGGATGGCCCACCCCTTGATCAATGGCTGAAGACGCGCCCAGCGCATGCAATCAATCTGCTGCAAGGTGCTTTCGCGCCGCGTCGCAGGTCTTTGCCCTGGCGCCTCGGCGGGTTTGCGATGGCGATGCTGTTGTTGATGACCTGGGGCGCCAGTGAAATGCGCATTCGTTTTCTGGACAGTGAAACCCGTCGTCTTGTCACGCAAAACGAGCGGCGGTTCAAGGCGATCTACCCTGATCAAAGCCGCATCGTGGATCTGGCCGCGCAACTCAAGGCACTTCAAAATCGACCGGTAGAGTCGCAGAACACGCGCATTGCCGACCTGGTGAAACTGATTGATCAAGTCATCGGTGCCAGCGCTGTCGAGGTGCGTCGTATCGAGTTTCGGGTGGGGGACGGATGGAAAATCCAGCTGACCGCCAACAGCTTTGCCGAGCTTGAACAGTTGCGTGAGCGGGGGCGGCAGCAAGGCATGTCCGTCAGGCTCGATAGCGCCACCAAAGAGCGCGACAACGTGCACGCCACCCTCACCGTGGAAGACAACGCATGAAGCAGGTATGGCAGCGCATTTCTGTGCGTGAACAACGGTTGCTGCAAGCCCTGGGTGCTTTCTTGCTGATCGTTGTGGCATTCAGTCTGATCTGGCAGCCGACTCGTCAGCGCCTGGAAACCGTCGAGCGTCAACATCGGCATCAGTTGGCACTGGTTGCGCAGCTGCAACACGCGCAACCGCGCAGCAATGCTCCAGCTGATTCCGGTCAGCCCCTGTCGCTGCGCATCAGCGACAACGCTACGGCGGCGGGGCTCGATATCCACCAGATGGAAACAGACGTCGATACAGTGCGCCTGACCCTCAGCGGCAACGCGAACGCCGTGATGCAATGGCTCGACGGCGTCGAGCGTGAGGGGGTTGCGCTGCAATCGTTGACGCTGGAAAAACGGGACGCGCTGCTGGAGGCGCGGGTGGTGTTCAGATAGGGGTGCCGTTGCCGGGCAATAGCGGCAGCTTCGCCAACTTCAATGCCACGAGCAGCGCAATCACCAGCAAGGTGCCAACGAACAGCCCGATCCCGTTCCACCCACCCAGGTGCCAGAACACGCCGCCCGCCGTCCCGGCAATGCTCGACCCGGCGTAATAGCTGAACAGGTACAGCGAGGACGCCTGGCCCTTGGCCGTGGTTGCGCGTCGGCCAATCCAGCTGCTCGCGACCGAATGTGCGCCGAAGAAGCCGAAGGTGAAAATCAGCATGCCGATGATCACCAGGGGCAGTGGCGTGAACAGGGTCAGGGCAAGACCGGCGATCATCAATACGATGGTCGACCAGAGCACTTTGCGGCGGCCCAGTTTGTCGGCCAACGAACCGATTTTTGCTGAACTGTAGATCCCCGACAGGTACACCACCGACAGCAGTCCGACGAAGGCTTGTTCCATGTGGTAAGGCTCGGCCAGCAGGCGATAGCCGATGTAGTTGAACAGGGTGACGAACGCGCCCATCAACACAAAGGCTTCAAGGAACAGCAGCGGCAGGCCGGCATCGCGAAAGTGCATGGTGAAACCGTCGAGCAAGCTGCGCGGGTGCAGCGAGCGTGGGCGGAAGTTGCGCGATTCCGGGAGGATTTTCCAGAACACCGCCGCTGCAATTAGCGCCAGGCCCCCGATGACCAGCATCGCCGTGTGCCAGCTGACGAAGTCGATCAACACGCCGGTGATCAAACGCCCGCTCATCCCGCCGATGGCGTTGCCGCCGATGTACAGGCCCATCGCCAGGCCGATGTGTTGTGGGTGAATCTCCTCGCTCAGGTACGTCATGGCGACCGCCGCCAGACCGCTCAATGACAGGCCGATCAGCGCTCGCATCAGCAACACGCCGTGCCAGCTCGGCATCATCGAACTGGCGATGGTGCACAACGCTGCGGCGAACAATGCAGCAACCATCACCGGTTTACGCCCCACTCGGTCGGAGATCGGGCCGGTGATCAGCAGGCCGATGGCGAGCATGCCGGTGGCGACCGATAGGATCAGGCTGCTCTGTGCCGCATTGATGGCGTATTCGTGGGACAACAGCGGCATCATCGGTTGCACGCAGTACAGCAGGGCGAAGGTCGCGAAGCCGCCGCAGAACAGCGCCAGCACCGTGCGCATGAACATCGGCGTGCCTTTTTCGATGTAGATCTCCTTCATCTCGGCGACGACATCGTCCAGCGCGGCGGGTGGAACTTCATGGGCGAGTGGAGCGACAACAGTTTTCACTTCGGACCTCGGTAGCAGGCAGCCGGTCAGGCAATGAAAAAAGCATATAGCTGCCTAATGATTCAATCCAATATATTGTTCGACCTGTTTGAGAGCTTTTACGACCTAATGGAGTTTTCATGGAATTGCGCCACCTGCGCTACTTCATCGCCGTCGCTGAAGAACTGCACTTTGGCCGCGCCGCACAGGTGCTGGGCATCTCGCAGCCACCGCTGAGCCAGCAGATTCAGGCACTGGAACAGGAAGTCGGGGCGCGCTTGTTCGAGCGTACCAATCGTCGGGTCGAGCTGAGCGAAGCCGGCCGACTGTTTCTGGAAGAGGCGCGACTGGCGCTGGCGCAGGTCGACAAGGCTGCGGACGTCGCACGCCGGGCGCAACTCGGTGAGCTGGGCGAAATGAAAATTGGATTCACCTCGTCGGCGCCCTTCAACTCGACCATTCCCCAAGCGATTTTTTCGTTCCGCCAGCGTTTTCCGGCGGTGCATTTGAACCTGCGGGAAATGAGCAGTACCCAAGTGGCTGAGGCGCTGGTGGATGAGTCGATCGAAGTCGGGATCATGCGACCGCTGGGTCTGCCGGATTCTCTGAGCGTGGTGGAGCTGATGCGTGAGCCGCTGGTGGCGGTGCTCAGCTCCAAGCATCCGCTGGTGAATGGCAGCGAGGGCGGCCTGTTTCTGTCAGCCCTGGCTCTCGAACCGTTCGTCTTTTTCCCACGCAGCTACGGCAGCGGGCTGTACGCGCAACTGCTGAGCCTGGCGCGAGACTCCGGCTTCAGCCCGCACTTCGCCCAAGAAGCCGGCGAGGCAATGACCATCATTGGATTGGTGGCGGCGGGGTTGGGCGTGTCGGTGCTGCCGGCGTCTTATCAGCGGATGCGCATTGATGGGGTGGTGTACCGACCTTTGCTTGATCCGGCAGCGGTGTCGGCGGTGTGGCTGGTGCAGCGCAAGGATCAGAAATCGCCGATGGCGCGGGCGTTTGTGGAGTTGTTGACGAGGAAGGTTGAAGGGGAAAATCAAAGCACCGCACCCCGTACATTTGAAGTTACGGATCGACCTTAGAGATTTGTCTGTTCCTTGCGCATTATCGATTTCTTTTGATGAGTGCCACGGATGCCACTTCTGTATCAACCTAAGGAAGGTAGTGTGCTGATTTGCGATTTCAGAGGTTTTGAAGTCCCCGAAATGATTAAAGTCAGGCCTGTTGTCGTTATACGCAAACACAGGACGAACAGCTTGTTGGTAACGGTTGTCCCTTTAAGCACCACTGCGCCGGATCGTCTGCTGGAACACCATTTGGAACTGCAAAGCCATCTCCAGGGTGCCAATGCAGTTTGCTGGGAAAAGTGCGATATGGTTGCAACAGTCGGCTTGTCGAGACTTGACCGGATCAAAAGCCGAGATCGCCAAGGGAAGCGCGTTTATTTAATTTCACAGCTTGAAGCAGATGAGTTTCACGCAATCAAAGCCGCAGTTCGCAGCGCGCTTGGCTTGTGATGTCATGAGGTGTGGCATACGGGCCAACTGCCAGCTGTTGTCCCTGGTTCAGTTTCAAGCAATACTACCGGAGTTCCCGAAAGGGGCTTGTGAGACTCTGAGGATCCTGGGTAACCAGCCATCGCAGAGCCAGACAGGTACAGAGCGATGACAAGCCGACCTGTTTGTGAAGGGGCGCCGAAAGGCGCCCTTTGTCGTTTCTGGTGTCACATAAGCAACTGCTGCGCAGTCAATCGCGGGCAAGCCCGCTCCCACAGGGTCTGGCGGCGTGAACGCGATTGCCGTCACACTGCAAAAAACTGTGGGAGCGGGCTTGCCCGCGAAAGCGTCTGCTAGCTCACCGGAAAGGGTTCAGTTATCGATGCCGGAACGGATGTTTCGCTGCAAGGTGTAGGACATTTCCATATTGCCTTGAGCAGGCCACAGCGCCTTGCGGCATTGCCTACAACTAATCCAGAATCCGCCGGCTTGTGCGCCTTGGGGGCGGTCGATAACTTGGTTCGGTCACTGATTCCCAGTGATCGGGTTTAGTCGCCCGGGGTTGTTAGTAGGTGCACAGCGTTCTATTCAGTCAGGTATCCCTCATCCCTGTACTTAATGGTGGTTGTGCGCAGGGCGCTTTCGGGCGCGCCGGTATTGCTAACTCCCCGGTCGACTAACCTGCGCACAGCCGCCACCCATTCGTTTAGTCGCGAGGCAGTTGCGGCTCCATTCAAGGAGTTGGCAAATGTTAAAGGTCACACCCAATCCGCCGGACACCGATCCGACGTCGCCGCACGAAACCCCCAATTCTGAAAAGCCGCTCGAAGCCCCCGATCACATGGCCGGTCGCACGCGCCAACCGAGCTCCATCTTCCTCATCGCCCCTGATATCGACAACCAGACCCTGTTGGAATACGCCTGCGAATCCCTGGCCTCAGCGAACGTGATGGCCAGCGACTTTGCGCGGTATCTGGAGGGCTCGCAGTGCAACACACTGCTGGGGATTCAGCAGTCGATCATGCTGGGAGAGCTGGCGGTGAATCGGGTGCTGGATAACCTTGATCCACCGTAAGCAGCTACACCACTGATCATTCCCACGCTCCGTGTGGGAATGCCTCAACGGACGCTCCGCATTCGGCTCTGGATGGGACGCTGAGCGTCCCGGGCTGCATTCCCACGCAGAGCGTGGGAACGATCAATAAACCATCAATGTGGGAGCGGGCTTGCAGATGAAGACCAACGCCGAAAAATCAGCGACGTATTCACCCCGCCAAACGCAAAATTGTTGTTCATCACGTACTGATTACTCATCTGCCGGAACTCGCCGCGCAGGTAATCCAGCTTGCCGCAATGCGGGTCAACTTCATCGAGGTTGAAGGTATGTGCGTACAAATCGCTGTTCATCATTTCGATGCTGAACCACGACTCCAACGCCCCGCAGGCGCCGAGGGTGTGGCCGAGGAAGCTTTTCTGCGAGCTGATCGGCATGTGTTCACCAAACAGCGCGCTGGTCGCGAGGGTTTCGGCAATGTCGCCTTGTTCGGTCGCGGTGCCGTGACCGTTGACGTAGCCGATGTCAGACGGCTGCAAGCCTGCGTCTTCCAGTGCCAGCTCCATGGCCCGGCGCATGGTGAGTTGCTCCGGACGGGTGGTGTGCTGGCCGTCGGCGTTGCTGCCGAAGCCGACGAGTTCGGCATGAATGCGCGCACCGCGAGCCAGGGCGTGTTCGAGTTCTTCGAGCACCAGCATGCCGCCACCTTCACCAATCACCAGGCCGTCGCGGTCCTTGTCATAAGGGCGCGGGGTGGTTTGCGGGGCGTTGTTTTTCAGGCTGGTGGCGTAGAGCGCATCGAAGACCATGGCTTCGGTGGGGCACAGTTCTTCGGCACCGCCAGCGAGCATCAGCGGCAGGCGGCCGAACTTGATCGATTCGTAGGCGTAACCGATGCCCTGGCTGCCGCTGGTGCAGGCGCTGGACGTCGGAATCAACCGGCCGGTGAGGCCGAAGAAGATGCTGATATTGGCGGCGGTAGTGTGGGGCATCATGCGCACGTAGGAATTGGCGTTGAGCCCCTCGGCGACCGAGTTGAGCAGCATGTTGCCGAAGGCCTTGATCTCGTCCGTGCTGCCGGTGGAAGACCCGCAAGCGACGCCCATGCGCCCATCCTTGATCGATTCATCGCCCAGCAACCCGGCATCGGCGAGGGCTCGCTCTGACGCGCCAACGGCAAGGCGCGAAACGCGGCCCATGCTGCGCAGTTGTTTGCGAGTCCAGTGGCTGGGCACCTTGAAGTCATCGATGGGCCCGGCCAGGCGGGTGTTGAGTTCGGTAAACCGGTCCCACTCGTCCATTCGGCGAATGCCGCTGCGGTTGGCCGCGAAGTTGCCGGCGATGGTTTCCCAATCGCTGCCCAGAGAAGTGATGCCGGCCATGCCGGTGACGACGACGCGCTTCATCAGCACAGGCCTCCGTTGACGGCCAAAACCTGCCGGGTGATGTACGACGCTTCCGCCGACATCAGGAAATTCACTGCACCGGCCACCTCTTCCGGGGTGCCCATGCGCTGTGCGGGGATCATTTTCATCAGTTCTTCCACCGGCACGTTTTCATCGAGCATCGCCGTATCGATCAGGCCGGGAGCGACGCAGTTGACGGTGATCTTGCGCTTGCCCAGTTCGATCGCCAAGGCTTTCGCCGCACCGATCAAGCCCGCCTTGGAGGCGCTGTAATTGACCTGGCCACGGTTGCCGATCAACCCGGACACCGACGTGATGCAGACAATCCGCCCGGCGGCGCGACGACGAATCATCGGCATCATCACCGGGTGCAGCACGTTGTAGAAACCGTCGAGGTTGGTGCGCATCACCACATCCCAATCATCCTCGCTCAGCGCCGGAAAAGCACCGTCGCGTGTGAGCCCTGCGTTCAGAACAACCCCGTAATAAGCACCGTGGGCTTCCACGTCTGCCTCAAGAATGGCTTTGCAGCTGGCGCGGTCGGATACGTCGAATTGCAGAATGCGTGCAGAGCGGCCCAGGGCTTCGATTTCTGCCTTCACCGCCTGCGCGTCGGCGAGACCGCTGCGGCAATGCAGCACGATGTCATGCCCGGCCTGGGCCAGACGCAAGGCGATAGCGCGGCCGATGCCACGGCTGGAACCGGTGACCAGTACGGATTCAGTCATGACTGGACTCCTTCGATTCATGAAGATATTGCGCAGGCTGAGGCGGGCGGAACACGTTCAGACGGGCGGTGGCGTGGATGCCGGGGGCGTTGATGTGGCATTCGAACACGCCCATGCCGTTATCGTCTTCGAGCGAGCGCAGCCCGTGGATGGTCAGCTCGGTGCCGGCGGGGAAATGTTCGACGTTGCATTCGAATTTACGGGTGCCCAGCAGGAAGCCCAGCGCCACGGCATCACCACGCTGGCGTGCGTGGCAGCCGGCGTAGGCGGCAACGCTCTGGGCCATCAGTTCGATGCCGACCCAGGCTGGCAGGCTGCCGTCTGGACGGTTGAACAGGCCGTCGGGTTTGACGGTCAGCCGGGTGAGGATCTGCTCGTCATCGAAGGACAAAACCTGCTCGATCAGGATCATGTCGCCAGCGTGAGGCAGCAATTCGGCGAGCGGCCAGTCGATCATGGTGCGTCTCCGATTATCAGGCTGACGTTGTTGCCACCGAAGGCAAAGGAATTGCTCATCAGGTAGCGAGGTGCAATGGACGTCAGCCGATCGGCCGGGGTCACCCACTTCAGTGCGGGCAGCCCAGGGTCTGGCTGGCCATCCCAGACGTGCGGCGGCAAGGCGTGCTGTTGATTGTCAGTGCTCAGGCTCAACCAGCAGAAGGCCGCTTCGAGTGCCCCGGCCGCGCCAAGGGTATGACCGGTCATCGGTTTGGTCGACGAACACGGCACGCCTGCCGGGAACAGCGTGGCCACCGCCAGGCTTTCCATCGCGTCGTTGTGTTGCGTGGCGGTGCCGTGCAGGTTCAGGTAGCCAATCTGTTCGGGTTGCAGGCTCGCGCGGCTCAGGGCTTTGCGCATCGCTTGCAGGGCACCGCGGCCGGTCGGTTCCGGGGCGGAGATGTGATGCGCGTCGGAGCTGGCGCCGCTGCCGAGCAGGGCAATCGATTGATGTTCGCCGGCACGTCTGGTCATCAGAAACAACACCGCTGCTTCGCCGATGTTGATGCCGTTGCGATTGACCGAAAACGGATTGCAGCGTTGCCCGGATACCGCGTCCAGCGCTGAGAACCCGTTCAATGTCAGCTTGCACAGGGTGTCGACCCCGCCGCACAGCACCGCGTCGCACAGGCCGAGATTCAGCAGGCGCTGGGCACTCATCAACGCCCGTGCGCTGGACGTGCAGGCGGTGGAAATCACATAGGCCGGACCACTCAATTGCAGCCATTGCGCAAGGAAATTCGCCGGCGCGCCGAGTTCCTGTTGCTGATAGTCGTATTGGGCGGGAAATTCATCTTCACGAATGTAGTGAGCGAGCCCGCGACTGGCTTCGTCGATGCCCGATGTGCTGGTGCCCAGGACCACGCCGATACGGTCACGACCGTAAGTCTGGATGGCCTGGTCGATGTCTCCGCGGATCTGCAGTGCCGCTTCGAGCAGCAATTGATTATTACGGGTGCCTTGGTCCGCGAGTCCAGCGGGAATGGCGGCGAGCTCACCGCGTACGGCGGCCACCGGTAATGAGCGGTCTGCGACCCAGCCGCTTTCGTTGCGCATGCCGGAGCAGTCACCGGCAAACAGATGGTGTGCTACTTCCTGCTTGTCGCGACCCAGGGCACAGATCACCCCGAGTGCGTTCAGATAGGCCGTCATGGCGTGTCCCCGCTCAGCGGCGTGACCTGATATTTCGGGCCTTTAGGCAGGGTCAGCTCAAAATTCATCGGCTGCGCGTAACGCACATCCCAGTGCTCGGGCAGGCTCCGTTGTGCGCCATGTTGCCAGGCGAGCGGATAGTTACCCTGGAGTTGATCCTTGGGCGTCAGCGCAAACATCAGTGCCGCGAACAGCTCTCTCGCTTCCGGATTCGGCGGCAGCAGACCGTCGGCGTGCCATTCACCGTCGATCAGTTTCTGGCGGGCCTGCGGGATACCCAACAAGTCCATCATCGACCAGCGAATGCCAGGGCCTTCGCGCTGGATCACCAAAACCCAGTCCAGACGCTGATTGTCCTGCAGGCGCTGGACGTGCAGTTGCAGTGGCAACGGCAGGTCCGGGGTCTGCTCGGGCAGCGGCGCGCGGCTGGCACAGGCGCTCAACAGCAAGGCGGCGCCCAGTAGCAAAAACCTCGCTATCCCGGTAGGCGTGAGCCTGCTCGCGATGACGGTATTACATCCAACAGTCAGGTTGCCTGAGCCACCGCAATCGCGCGCAGGCTCACTCCCACAGAATTTGACGACAGTGAACATCACAGTGCTCTCTCAAGCGGTTTGCGGGCCACCACATTGACCAGGGTTTCTTCCCGCTGGCCAAAGGGCTTTGGCTGACGCAAGCCGAAGCGTTCAAGCAAACCGAAATCCCTGGCGCGGCTCCACCACAGGTACGGGTACGAAACGTTCTGCGGACTGAATTCGAAACCCTGTTGGCGGATCATCTGCAGATACCCGGCAGCGCTTTTCTGCACGTGCATCGGATGACGAAACAACCAGCGGATCACCCACGTATCAATGTAAGCCTCGGTGGACTCGGCGAACAGCAGATAACCACCCGGCTTGAGCACCCGGTAGAACTCGGCCAGGGCTTCGTCTTGTTCGACCAGATGGTGGAACGTCTGGTGGCAAAACAGCAGGTCAACGCTGTCATCCGGCACGTTGATGCGGGCGCAGTCGCTGCCGATCAACTCCACGTCCATCCCCTGACGGGCCGCTTCTTCACGGCTAAGGAGCAAGCTGTGTGGGTCGGCGTCCAGACCGATCAATCGCTGAGGCGAAAAGCGCTGGTGCAAGTACTGGAACGACTTGCCCTGACCGCAACCGGCATCCAGCAACACGGGATTGCACGGCAGCGCTTCAGTGAACAGGTTGCGCAAGTCATTGATGGCGACTCGCAACACATGGTGCTGCCAGGTATGGCTGCGCAGGAACCAGAAGCCGAAGCGGGTTTCCTCGACGTAGTTGTCGCTCAGGTAACTCATGTCGCATCCCTTGCACAGAGCTCCGACAGCATGCGCAGTCGGCGTTTGGGTTCGGCAACGAACGGGTTGCGCACGTCCCAGGCATAGCCCGCGAGGATCGCGCTGATCATGCGGCGGATATCGGGGGAGCTGTCCGGGTGGTAAATCACGTCCTGGAAAGTCCCGGCGTACCAGCCTTCGACGTAGCAGCGGAACGTGTCCACGCCACGCTTGAGCGGTTCGGCAAATTCGGTCTGCCAGTCGACGCTTTCGCCTTGCAGTTGGCGGTGCAGAACGGCGGCGGCCATGCTCGCCGAACGCATGGCGATGGTCACGCCGGAGGAGAAGACCGGATCAAGGAATTCCGCCGCATTACCCAACAGCGCAAAGCCCGGGCCGTGCAGGGTTTTGACGTTGGCGGAGTAACCGCCGATGGTGCGCGCCGGCGTATCCCACACGGCATTGTTCAGCACGCCGGACAGGCTAGGGGTTTCAGCGATGAATCCGCGCAGGCAGTCGTCGAGATTATCGGCGCGACCTTCGAAATGTTCCGCCGCCGCGACCACGCCTACCGAGCATCGGCCATTGCTGAAGGGGATGGTCCAGAACCAGATGTCCCGTTGGGTCGGGTGGGTGGTGACGAGGATTTTCGTACGGTCGAAAGACGGGTTGTCGATATGGTCTTCGACGTGGGTGAACACGGCCTGGCGCACCGGAAAATTCGAGGGCGCTTCGAGGTCGAGCAAGCGCGGCAGGACGCGGCCGTAACCACTGGCATCGAGCATGAACCCGGCTTCGATCTGGTACTCGCTGCCGTCTTCTCGCTGCACACCGAGCAGGGGGTTTGGCCGGTCGATATCAACGCTGACAATGGCTTCGCCGTAGCGGACTTCCACGCCTTGCAACGCGGCCTGATCCGCCAGCAGCTTGTCGAAATCGGCGCGCTGTACCTGGAAGGTGGTGGGCTTGCCGTTGCTGAAGGTGTCACCAAAATCAAAGGCGCTGTACTGCTCGCCCCAGGCGAAGGCGGCGCCGGTTTTCAGCTGGAACCCGGCGGCGTTCACTGCCTCGAGCATGCCGGCTTCTTCGACGAAATCCAGGCAGTGGGACAGCAGGCTTTCGCCGATGGAAAATCTCGGGAAATGCTGGCGCTCGATCATCAGCACATCGTGCCCCTTGCGCTTGAGCAGCGCGGCGGCGATTGCGCCCGACGGGCCTGCACCGATGACAACAACCTGGCGACGTTCCATTTCAACTGTTGGCATGGGGATTCCTTGTCGGGGCGGCGATGTTCATGGGGGTTCGGTGCATACCGGCCAGTGCCGGCAGCAGTGTCGCAATCAGGCCCATCAGCATCAGCGCAAAGTACAGCGCCGGGCTGATGAGTTGTTGTTGCAACAGCAGGTTGAGAAAGACGATCTCACTCAAACCGCGAATGTTCAGCAGGATACTTTCGCGCCAGCGGCTGGCGCCTTCGAACGATGCACCAGCCCAGCCCAGGCCGAGCCAGTTGCCCAGCAGTTTACTGGCAATCGGCAACAGCAGCAGTGCACTCAGTTGCAGTCCGCTGAGGCTGTCCATGGCGCTGTGGACGTTGATCTGCACGATACCGAACGTGAGGATCAGCGGGATCGCAATGTACGTCTGCAGGCGACTCATCCACAGGGCCGGCAGCGGCAGAATCAGCGGCACTTTCAATGCCGCCATGCACAACAGATAACCGATGCCGAGAATCAGCGCGTTAAGCCTGTAGTGTTCCGCGACCACCAGCAGGGCGAAGAAGCAGCCACTGTGCAGCAACGGTTGGCGCAGCCTGAGCAGACGCAGCAGCAACGGCAGGCACGCCCCGGCGAGTGGCAGCAACAGGCTGCTCAGGTGCAGGCTGCCCTGGGCGATGGCGAACAGGGTCCAGCACGTGAGGTCGATCAGGATCGCGGTTTGCACCAGTCGCCGAGTGGCGGCAGTCGGGTAGTTGATGTGCCGCAGGTACAGGTACAACACCGGGATCGCGGTAATGGCGAACAGCAAACCGACCGCCAGTGAACTGATCCACGGTTGCGCCGGCAGCAGCCAAGCGGCCGTCGCCAGTCCGCAGGCGAACGGAATGCAGAAACTCGGCAGAGCGATTTTCAGGCTCTGGCGATCAAGGCGCAGGTCGATCACATCACTGAGGATGTGTCCCAGCAGCAGGGCAAAACTCAGGCTGTAGAGATTTTTCAACCAGGTGGGCGAGATCAGTTGAGCGCCGCTCAACTGCCAGCCCGGCTCGATCCAGAAGTACATCAACAGCGGCAAGCCGAGGGTCGCCAGGAGCAATTGGCTGACGATCGGGATCAGGCCGGAGTGGCGCCCGACACGAGTGGCCACGGCGAACAGCGCCAGGGCCATTGCCCAAAACCCGAGGATCATCACGCTGCCCGCTCCGCAACCACAACCGCATGGTTTTGGCGCCCGGCCCACGGCGCCAGCATGAAGCTGAAGGCCAGGCCCAGGCTCACCGAGAGGCCAAAGTTGCTGACGGCAGGGGTGCTCGAAACCGCGAGTAAACCGAACGACAGCCAGGTGGTCAGCGCTGCCAGCAAGGTGCCCAGCAGGCTCACGGCAGCGCCGCCGACCTGCTCGCGCATGAGGATCGCGTAATCGACACTGATCGCCGTCACCAGCAGCAGGCCGAACAGGCTGAACAACGTCAGCGGTTGTCCCAGCCAGCCCAGACTGGCCAGGCTACACAGTGCGGCCAGCAACGGCAGGGCGACGATGCGCAGGGCACCGCCGAGGCCGAACGGCAGGATCAGCACCAGCACGATCAACACGCAGGAGGCGAGTTTCAATTCAGCGGCGCTGATCTGGGTGGCGGCAAACACCGAATTCAGTTCACCGAGGCGATCGACCAGTTCCACTCCCGGCAAGTCCCTCGCCTGAATTTGCAGCAGCGCAGGGTTGTTCAGACCTTGCAGGCTGACCATGGCCGCCACACCGCCGTCATCGGTCGGGCCCAGCCAGAGTGGGCGATAAGGCTCCGCCAAGGGGCCGGCCAGTGCCGCGTCGATGTCCTGAGTGGGCAAAGCCTGCAGCTTCGTCACTTCGGCGTGCAGCGCTTCGGCCGGCACACCGAGGTCGAGCAGTGGCTGCCAGAATTGCGCCAGTTTTTGCAGCGCTTTGCGCACCTGCAACTGCTCGCTTGGCTGACTGACCAATTGATTGAGCGAGAGGTAGCCCTGAAGTTTTTCCAGGTTGACCAGTTGATCCAGGCGGTCGCTCAGCGCGGTTTGCCGTTCGAGTAATTCCTCTTGATTGGTCGCCCGCACCAGGAAGAATTGACTGGTGGGTTGATAGCCGGTGATGCGCGCAATGGCTTGAGCTTCATCGGTCAATTGCTGCGGTGCGCCGACCCATTGGCGAATATCGTTCTTGCTGTCGAGCTTCAACAGACCGCCCACGCAGAAGGCGATCAGCAAGGCCAGCAGCACCGGCGTGCTGGCATGTTTGAGCAATGCCTCGCGCAGCTTCAGCAAGTATTCGGAGACTGTCAGCGGCCATTGCGCCGGTCGCAGATCCACGCCCTTGAACAGCGCAGGTAACAGGCACACCGCAGACAGGTAAGCGCCAAGCAGCCCGGCGGCAGAGAACACGGCGATCTGGGTCAGGGCCGGAAAGGGCGTCCAGGCCAGGGCGAGATAGCCGATGCAGCTGGTGATCAGGCTCAGCGTCAGGCCGGGCAACGTCAGGCGCAAGGCCGGCCAACTGTGCCAGGGTTTCAGGCTCCAGCTCTTGGACAGGTAATGCAGCGGGTAGTCGACGGCAACGCCGATCAGGCTCGAACCCAGCACCAGCGTCATGACATGCATATGACCGAACAACGCGACGCACGCGACTGCGCCGAACAGCATGCCCACCAGTACCGGGACGAACGCGAGCACAACGCGCCAGCGTCGGAAGGCCAGCAACAGCAACAGCAAAATCCCGACCGTCGCGCCGCCGCCCACCCAGGTCATCTCGCGGGTGGCTTGCTGCTGTCCGTTGGCGGCGTACAGCAGGCCACTGGCGGCGAGTAGTTGCACGTCGGCCTGCGCAGCTTTTTCACGACTGGTCTGGAGCAGGTCGGCCACTTGCAACGGCAGCTTCATGTCGAAGGCGTTGCCGGTGGTGCGTGCACGCAGCAACACCCAACTTTTGCCGTCGGCGTCGGCAATCAGCGCGCCGCTGCCGATGTCCAGCTGCACTGCGCCGTGCTGCGGCTGGCTGTTCTGGATGCGTCCGGTCAGGCCGAGCCAGTCATCCTGGCTCGGCACCAGCGTGAAGCCAGTGAAAGGGTCGAACAGCGCTTGTACGCGCTGTTGGATGAACGCGTCGGGGTGCTCGATCAGCTGTTGCCGATCCTCTGCGGAAAGCATTGCCAATCGACCTTGCAACAGTTGCGTGCGCAATGCCGGCAGGTCGGCTTGCAGGTTCCACTGGACCTTTTCGAACAGGCCGCTGGCCTGCCACTGCTCCCCGAGTTTCTGCGCCATCGCGACGGCTTGCTGGCGATCGGTATGGCCGACCAGCACCAGCATTTCCCGGTTGAGCGGTTCTTGCATGCGTTGTTCGGCGCGCAGTTCCAATGCGTCCGGGGCGGTGCCCGGCACCAGCTCCATGAGGTTGGCCGACAGCGGGGGGCCGTCACGCCATTGCCAACCAGCGAGCGCTAGCACCGCCAGCAGCAGGATCAGAAAGAACGTGGGGAGCCTGCGTTCACTCGGCAAAGTCATGCTGCTCCGCTTCGGTTAACGGTTGTGCGCTGGTGCTGTCCTGCATGCGCAGCAGCGTGCTGTCGCCCTGGGTTTCCAGCAGTTCGATGCTGTGCACCAATTCACCCCCGGTGATGTTGATCTGGTTGAACACCTGCTTGAGCAACATCGAGCGGGGGATCAAGGTCAGCTTCCAGTCCTGTGCATCGCCGCTCAGCGACAGCTCGAAATCCCGGGTCAGTCCGCTGCTGTCACCTTGCAAGACGGCGAGGAACAAACGGTTCTGCTCGGCGCCGGCACTTTTGCCCGGTAGCAGTTGCCAACCGTTGGCATCACGTCGTGAGATGCCTTTGTCGTTGATGCGGTAATCCTGTTGCAGCGGCGTTTTCAGTAACCACAGCAGGCCCTGATTTTTTGCGAGAACGAACGTGCCCTTGCTGGTCAACGGTTGAGGCAGGGCGCGCAGGTGTTTTTCCTGAATGAAATGGCCGTGGATCACATCGGGTTTGGCCAGTTGATTGCTGAGTTGTTGCAGATCAAACGCCTGTGCCGCCGACACACCCAACATTAAAACCAAGCCCGCCACCATTCTGTAGCAGCTGCCGAGCCCGCGAGGCTGCGTTCGGCGGCGAAGCCGTCGTGAAACCTGAGCATGCGGTATCTCGCCGGGCGTCTGCTTAGGTCGAGCGCGACCCCGGAGCCGACGCAGGCTTCGCCAGCTGCTACAGAGGATCGTCAGCAGGTTCATGGAAGCATCCTTTCGACTGCGTCGGTGAAGACCTTGGGCGATGCGAGTTGCATCTCACGGCTGTCCATGTCGACAGCGACTTGCACGGACACGGCGCGGGTCAGGCGTTCGCCGGTGTCCAGGTCGCTGATCAGGTAGTTGATCTTCAGGCGGTTCTCCCATTCCACCAGATTGGCCCGAACATTCAGCTTCTGGCCGAACACGGCGCCGCGTACGTAACGCAGTTGCAGGTCGATCACCGGCCAGGCATAGCCAGATTCGACCATGGCGGTGTAGTTGTGGCCGATCTTGTCGAGCAACGCGCAGCGGGCGACTTCAAGGTATTTGACGTAATGGCCATGCCAGACGACGTGCATGGTGTCGACGTCGAAAAATGGCACCTGGATTTCCGTATCGATGTGAAGCACGCCCTTGCTACGCATGAAGCCTCCAGTGTTGTTCGGCGATACGCTTGAGGCACAGACGCAATTCGCCTTCCAGTGCCCGGTCTTCGATGACCGGCGGGAAGTCCTTGCCCAGGGCTTCGTGCATGGCCGCCAGGGCCGGTGGCAAAGGACGCGCGTCCTCGGCTTTGCTGCGCAACCAGACGCCTTGGTTGGCGGCCAGCAGCGTGGCGGCGGCGACCTGTTCGGTCAGCTCCAACACACGGATGGCGTCGCGCGCCGCGATGGTGCCCATGCTCACCTTGTCCTGGTTGTGACACTCGGTGGAGCGCGAAAACACACTGGCGGGCATAGTGTTTTTCAGCGCTTCGGCGGTCCAGGCGCTGGTGCCGATCTGCACCGCCTTGAAGCCGTGGTTGAGCATCGCGCGATCAGCGCTGGCGCCGGACAGATTGCTTGGCAGGCCGTGGTTGTAACGCTCGTCCACCAGGAGTGCCAGTTGGCGATCCAGCAGATCGGCGACGTTGGCGACCAGGTTCTTCAGGCTGTCCATCGCGAAGGCAATGTGACCGCCGTAAAAGTGCCCGCCGTGCAGCACACGCTCGGCTTCGGCGTCGATGATCGGGTTGTCATTGGCGCTGTTGAGCTCGATTTCGATGAAGGAGCGCAGCCAGTTAAGACTGTCGGCCAGCACGCCGAGAACGTGCGGCGCACAACGCAGGGAATAGCGGTCCTGCAGGCGATGCAGCGGTGCAGTCGGCGCGTCGATTGCCAGGTCCTTGCGCAGCCAGGCGGCCACTTGCATCTGCCCGGGATGAGGCTTGGCGGCGAACAGGCGCTCGTCGAAGTGCTCCGGATTGCCTTGCAGCGCAACCACGTTCAGCGCCGTGATGCGCGTGGCGAGTTGCAACAGGTAATCGGCGCGGGCATAGGCCAGGCAAGCGAGACCGGTCATGACGGCGGTGCCGTTCATCAGCGCCAGCGCTTCCTTGGGACGCAGCACCAACGGCTCCCAGCCGAGTTCGTCATGCACATCAGCGGCCTGTCGACGTTCGCCACGGAACATCACCTCGCGTTCTCCCGATAACGTCGCGGCAACATAGGACAACGGCGTCAGATCCCCGCTGGCGCCTACCGAACCTTCCTCGGGAATCAGCGGCAGGATGTCGTGTTCGATGAACGCCTGGAGGCGTTCCAGCAGTTCCACGCGAACCCCGGACACTCCTTGGCACAACGACTGCAAACGCGCCGCGAGTACCGCACGAGTCGCCTGGGCGTCGAGCAGTTTGCCCAGGCCGCAGCCGTGGAACGTGTACAGATGGCGGGGCAGCGCCTCGACGTGATGCAGCGGCACCGCCACCACGCAAGAGTCGCCATAACCGGTGGTGACACCGTAGATCACGCCTTCCTTGTCCAGCAGGGAATCCAGGAACTGCGCGCCCTTGGCGATACGCCGACGGAACTCGGGGTCGCCTTGCAATTGCGTCGACGCCTGACGGTTGGCCAGGACCAGCACGTCTTCGATGGACAAAGGGAGTTCGCCGAAAGTTACCGGCTCAAGCGTTGGCGTCGTCATCGGTCTTCCAGAAAGGGTAAAAGTTGAACCATTGTTGAGGGGCTTCGAGGCAATAGTGACCCAAGCGTTCGGCGTAGCGGGTCGCCCACTGATGAATGACCTGCTCGCGCTCACTTCGTTTCCAGGCCACGGCGTCGGTGAACGGTTCGAGGGTCAGTCGATAATCGCCGGTGGGTTTCTTGAGGCACAGCAACAGATTGACCGGGCACTTGAGCAGGCCCGCCAGCAGCCAAGGCCCTTGGGGGAACGCCGCGGGATGGCCGAGAAAATCCACCGTGACGCTTCGCCCGCCGTGCAGCGGCACGCGGTCGCCGGCAATCGCCAGCCATTCGCCGCGCTCCAGGCGCTCATGCAGTTGCAGCATGATCACCGGGTTCAGCTCGCTGACCTGGATCAGGCGCAGGTTGGTCGCCCCGGCTTCGCCCAGCAAACGGTTGAATTGTTCGGCGTGCTTGGTGTGCACCAGCACGTTCATGGTGACCTTTTCGCCGATCTCGGCAAGCGCGCGGCAGACTTCGAGGTTGCCCAAATGTGCGCCCACCAGCATCTGCCCGCGAGTACCGCGTAGCTGATTGCGCAGCAGCGCCGGGTCGATGATTTCGATCTGCTCGATGCTCAGTTTGCCGTTCCACACGTCGAGCTTGTCGAGCATCGAATCGGCAAACGCCATGAACTGACCGAACACCCGCCAATGGGTCGGGCGCAGTTCGCTGCGGCCACTCCAGTCGGCGAGGCGCTGCTGGTATTGCCAGGCGCTTTTACGAGCGCTGCGGCCGAACAGGAAAAAGTACAGGACGATGCCGTACAGCAGCGGGCTGAGCAACCGCCGGCCCAGCACTTTGGCGCAGACGGCGGTGAATTTCATCAGCCAGAAACTGCCCCGTTCCTCGCGGTCGGCCCAGTGCTCGTTGTCGACGCTCATGCTCGCCACCGCCGCCAGAGAATCACCGGCGCCCGCAGCAACATGCCGAAGAACAGGCGTGTGTGCATGCTCGAAATCAGCACGTTGTCGTGGAAAAGGCGGAAATGCGAAACGCCGTCCAGCGGGTAATGAACCTTGGTGGGCAACCAGTGCATGGGCTGGTTGCGCCAGGCCAGTCGCACGAGAATGTCCGAGTCGAAATCCATGCGTTTGCCAATTTTTGCCGAATTGATCAGCGCCAGGGTCGGTGGCACTGGATAAACGCGGAAGCCGCACATGGAGTCGCGTATCTGCAACGACAGCGTGTTGATCCAGACCATCACATGAGTCAGGTAACGGGCATACAAGCGACCTTTTGGCACGCTGGCGTCGTATTGCGGATAACCGCAGATGACTGCCTCGGGATGCGCGCGCGATTGCTCGATGAAAACACTCACATCCAGCAGGTCGTGTTGACCATCGGCGTCCACCTGCAAGGCGTGGCTGAAACCCAGGCGGGAAGCCTCGCGCAGACCGGTCATGACCGCGCCGCCCTTGCCCTGGTTAGCGGTGAGGCGGATCAGAAAGACGTTTTCGCGCCGGGCCAGGTGGTCGAGCACTTTTGCGCAGACTGGATCGCTGGCATCGTCAACCAGAATGCAGGGCAAACCGCTGCCGAGCACC
Organism: Pseudomonas sp. p50(2008); assembly: GCF_015351605.1. Taxonomy (NCBI): domain Bacteria; kingdom Pseudomonadati; phylum Pseudomonadota; class Gammaproteobacteria; order Pseudomonadales; family Pseudomonadaceae; genus Pseudomonas; species Pseudomonas sp. p50(2008). The sequence goes on along the minus strand of NZ_JACMYF010000004.1, from coordinate 300,474 downwards.
GCATCGACCACGGCGGTGATGGCGGTTTCGTGGTTGTAGACGGGGATGATGGCGCAGGGCTTATGCATGAAGATTCACACCCCTGTAGCAGCTGGCGAAGCCTGCGTCCGGCCGCGAAGCGGTCGTTGAGGGTTTTTTGGAGTGAATGGGCGGGCCAAGGCGAGAGCTTCGCACTCGGACGCAGCCTTCGGCAGCTGCTGCAGGGGATCGTACATTACCCAACATTGGCCTCCAGCAAAATCCGCCCGCTTGAACAGGTCGCGGTCTCGTTGCGATAGGCGAAATACAACTTGCTGCGTACCGGGTCGAAGCGCAGATGCAGTTGCACTTCATCCCCAGGACGCACCAGTTGCTGAAACTTCAGGACTTCCATGCCGGCAAATTTTTCCGGCAGGTTCATCAGTTGCTGACCAAAGCTTAACGCCCAATCCACCTGCACCACGCCCGGTAACACGGGCGTCTGCGGGAAATGACCACTGAAGAAGGCGAGGTCCGGTGGCACCGCCAGTTGCAGGCTCCACTCACCCTCGACCTCAACCTGTTCGAGCACCTCCGGTGTTTTCGGACGCGGCGCCAACAGCAATGCTTCGACCTGGGCTTGCGGCAGCTTGCCCTGCGCGTTCAGCGGCAGTTGTCGCAAAAGACGCCACCGTCGCGGCAGCGCCAGGGTTTCGCAGTGCTGGCTAAGGTGCTGACGCAGTGCTTCAGTGAGTGTGCGCCGGCCTTGATTGCGCAAGGCATGCAGGCCGGACTCGCTCAGCACCAGCAGCGCGCCCAATGAGGCGCGGTTTTCCTGCACGACGCCAAGGCGCGCTTCAGCCACCCAGCCGTGTGCCATCAGGGCGTGTTCGAGCATCGGAAGCGAGATACGCTTTTCTTCCAGTTTGACGATTCGGTCCAGCCGCCCCAGCAATTCGAATCGGCCGTCGGCAGCGATTCGCGCAGCATCCGCAGTGTGTTCGGTATGACCGGGTGGCAGATAAGGCGAAGCGACAAGCAGCGCGCCGTCGCTGTCCTGGCTCAGCTCGACACCGGTAAAGGGTCGCCACAGGTCATCTGCCTGACGCCAGGCAATACCCCCCGTTTCCGAGCTGCCGAGAATTTCTGTCGGCCACTGTTGCAAGCGCTGATGCAAACGTTGCGCGGCCTCGGCCGGTAAGGCGCCGCCGGATGAGAACACCCGACGCACCGCGCTCAAGGCTGGCCAGTCGAGGTTGTCGCCCATACGCTTGAGCAGCGCCGGGCTGGCGACCCAGGCGAAGGTGCCCTGTTCGCGGCTGGCGCGTTGCAGGTCCTCCGGGAAGGCCAGTTGCGTGCGCACGAACGGGCGTGCGGCGCACAGCGGCCACAGCACCCTGAACAGCAATCCATAAATATGCTGGGTGGCGACGCTCGAGATGATGCAAGCCTCGCCCAGGTCCTCGCCCCAGAGCGCTTCCAGCGCTTGGACTTCATTGGCCAGTTGACGAAGGGTTTTCTCGATCCGCTTGGGTTCACCGCTGGAACCGGAGGTACACACGCTCAACCGACAAAGGTCCAGATCCAGTTCGGCAGGGGGCATTGGCGGATGTTGATAATCGGTCAGGTGCCCATCGTCTGCCAGATCGGTCAGCCACAGGTCGACGTCGCTCGACCAGCGCTGGCGCGTCTGGGGTTGCAGATCGGCAGGCAGCAGCACGCTGACACCGGCGCGCCAGGCACCGAGCAGGGCAATGGCCAGATCCGCTGCGTCTTCAAAATGCACGGCGACGCGCTGCACGCCTTGCTCTTTCAGGCCGGCGGCCAGACTCAATGCCTGTGCGCACAGGTGCGCGTGATTCAGTACCGGGTCGGCCGTCACCACGCGTTCCGGTTGAGCCTTGAGCAGCAGATGCTCAAGTTTTATCCAATTCATGGGTGGCCTCGTACCCGTTGGCGTATCAGCCATTCAATGGCAAACAGCAGCCCCATCAACCCGTAGGAGATCAGGCCGGTGTACAACATCCACCAACTCAGCGGAGCCCAGAGGGTCAGGGCGGCGGCCAGCAAACCGTTACACAGAAAAAATACGCTCCAGGCGATGGTCACCTGGCGGGTATAAACAATGGCCTTGGCCGGCAGATGCGGCTCACGCAGGCGAGCCAGGCGTTCGACCATCGGCGTACCGAATTTCAGGCTCAGACCAAACAGGCCGAGCATGAATGCGCTGATCAGCACCGGGTACCAGCGCAGCAACAGCGGGCTGTCGAACACCGCCAGTAACAGGCAAAACGTTATCGCGGTGATCGCCATCCACACGCTGCCTGGCTTGCGTGACCCCAATAGCGCCCGCGCCAGCCACAAGCTGCCCAGTAGCAAACCAAATTGCCACGGGGCGAAATGCTCCATGCCGAAATACACCGCGAAAGGGTACAGCAGGCCCGCCAGCAGCAGGCCCAGGCCGATCAATCGGCTCATGCGGCGGGTTCAACCAGGCGGTAAATCGCCTCGACCACGTCGCTGACGGTACGCACCGATTTGAATTCCTCGGCGGCGATTTTCTTGCCGGTTTGACGCTTGATGTGATCGATCAGGTCGACGGCATCGATACTGTCGATTTCCAGGTCCTGGTACAGATTGGATTCGAGGCTCACGCGCTCGGGGTCCAGCTCGAAGAGTTCGACCAAGGCATCGCGCAAGGTGTTGAATATGTCGTCACGAGTTTGCATGGTCCGGTCTCAAGCTGCCTGTTTTGCGGTGACGAACGCCGCAAGGCTCGCCACGTTACTGAAGTGATTGCGCGTGTCCTTCGCATCGGCATCGATTTTGATGCCGTACTTTTTCTGGATCGCCAGGCCGAGTTCAAGCGCGTCTACAGAGTCCAGGCCCAGGCCTTCACCGAACAGTGTCTGGTCGTCGCCGATATCTTGTGCGCTGATGTCTTCGAGGCCCAGGGCGTCAATGATCAGTTGTTTGATTTCACGGTGTAGATCGCTCATCTTCGGCGAGCTCCTTAATGTAGTAAGAATGCAAAAAATCGTTGAGCTTCCGTGAGGCCTGGGGCGCCGGGCCACACGCGGCGAAGGCTTGTGGGTCTATATCGGCCCCGACGTGGAAACTGAAGTGCACGCGGCGTTTCGGAATGCGATACCAGGGCTCGGCCTTGGTGAGCGTCGTGGGGCTGACTTTAATGGTCACCGGAGTGAGGATTTTCGCACCGCGCAGCGCGATTGCCGCGGCCCCCCGATGAAAGGCCGGTGGTTTACCGGGCTGGGTGCGAGTGCCTTCGGGAAAGATGATCAGGGTCTGGCCGCTTTTCAGCGCATCGGCGGCGGCATCGAGCATGTCCATGCTGCCGTCGTTACTGATGTAGTCGGTGCTGCGCAGGGGGCCACGGGTGAAGGGATTTTCCCACAGGCTTTTTTTGACCACGCAGTTGGCATGGGGCACAAGGCCGATCAGAAACACTACGTCGATCAGAGACGGGTGATTGGCCACGATCATCTGCCCTGGCCGGCCGAGCTTTTCGGCGCCCTGAATGTTGTAGGTCAGCACGCCGGAGCGGGCCATGAACCGCACAAAAAACCAGAAGCAGCGACTGACGGTTTTCCTTGCCCGCAGCCTGTGGGTCTGGGTATCACCAGGCAGGCAGTTCAGGATCGGGAAAACCACCAGGCGCAGGCACAGCCCGCCCAACCCGAAGAGGGTGAAGCTGGCGGCGGTTGCCAGCAGACGCCAGTAATAGGCGTCGCGGGCTTTCTCGGTTACTGGTTGCGTTGCCAGGTCCATACACGATTTTTCCAGGCATGTTGGCAGGTGGTCTGCTGGCCGAGCAGGGTACGCAAGAGATTCAGTGCGTGAGGCCAGTGGGGTTTGGACAATGCTTGTGGGGTGCTGTTCAGGGACAGCTGCCAATCTTTACCGGGTGTGAGTAGCAGGCCCAGCGCATACGGGAACGGCACATCGTCAATCCAGGTCGAGTAGGCTTCGGGCGGTTGCTCTTCGGTGACCACCACCAGCACCGCGGTCGCGCCTTCTTCAAGCAGCGCCGCCGCCTCTAGCATGCCGTGTTCCAGCCCGTCGCCGGCCGCCGCGAGCGCGGTCATTTCACTGGTTTCACCCCGCATGATCGACCAGAGACCGATTATCGCGTTGTGAACAGAGAGGCTGAACTGGGTCGGTGAAAGAGGCTGATCAGCGGCCAGTTCACTCAAGATGTCGAAGGTGCGTGGGGTTTCGCCGTGTCGGGAAATAAAGACCAGCGGTAAATCCTTCAGACCATCGGCCAACGGCCAGCCAACACTGAAAGCCATCCGCGCCAGACGGCTGAGTCGGCGACGCTGCATCGCGGGTAGAAAAGAGACGTCGGGGGCTGCATCGCTGCTCGGCAGCACGACCGGATCGCGGCTCCAGGCCTGCCAGTCGTCCACACTTTCGAGCCCAGGGGCCCAAGCGCGCCATTGGGCGATGTTGAAATTGATCACAGACATTCATCCCGCCCCTGGGGCTTTTTTGACGCAGTGAGTCACGAACCAGCGACATGCCTTGCGTGGCGCCAGGCGCCGAGTGGCGCGCATTATCCCGGTGCGGCGGGCGCGTAGCAAATGCTGGTTACATTTTGCTCAACAAAATGTACCGGTTGGTCCGGGAAAAGATGTCGTTTGGCCAGCATTCATATTGCGACGGAGGAGGTAGCTAAGCGGCGTGGTAGACCACTACACTCGGTCATTCTTTGATACACGGAGGTTTTGACATGCGTCGCGTGGTGTTTAATCAAAAAGGTGGCGTAGGCAAATCCAGCATTGCCTGCAATCTGGCGGCGGTCAGCGCCAGTGAAGGCTATCGCACCCTATTGGTGGATCTCGATGCCCAGGCAAACTCCACTCAGTACCTGACAGGTCTTACCGGTAATGACATCCCGATGGGCATTGCCGATTTCTTCAAGCAGACCCTGTCTTCCGGGCCGTTCTCGAAGAAAAACAGGGTCGATATCTACGAAACCCCTTTCGATAATCTCCATGTCATCACCGCCACTGCCGAGCTGGCCGACTTGCAGCCCAAACTTGAGGCGAAACACAAGATCAACAAGCTGCGCAAACTGCTCGACGAATTGTCCGAAGATTACGACCGGATCTATCTCGATACGCCGCCAGCACTGAATTTCTATGCGGTTTCGGCATTGATCGCAGCCGATCGCGTGTTGATACCGTTCGATTGCGACAGTTTTTCGCGCCAGGCACTGTACGGTTTGCTGGCTGAGATCGAAGAGCTGAAGGAAGACCATAACGAGGGGCTGGAAGTAGAGGGCATCGTCGTTAACCAGTTTCAGGCCCGGGCCAGCCTGCCGCAGCAAATTCTCGACGAGTTGATTGCGGAAGGATTGCCGGTGCTGCCTGTTTACCTGGGGACGTCGGTGCGCATGCGCGAATCCCATCAGGCCAATACGCCGCTGATTCATCTCGATCCTCGGCACAAGCTGACCCAGCAATTTGTCGAGTTGCATAACCTTCTCGAAAACGCCTGATTTACCGAGAACACAGAACCCATGTGGGAGCGAGCCTGCTCGCGATTGAGGTGTAACAGTCAACAACGATGTTGGATGTTACGGCCCTAGCGCGAGCAGGCTCGCCCCCACATTTGAATGTGCCGTGATTTTAAATCCCCTGGCTACGCAACCAGCTCATTAGCTGTGGCAGCGGAAACGCTCCGCTCTGGCGGGCCACTTCCCGGCCGTTCTTGAACAAAATCAGGCTCGGAATCGAGCGAATCCCCAACTGCACCGACAACGCCTGGTTAGCTTCGCTGTCCAGCTTGGCCAGTCGACATTTGCCCGCCAGTTGCACAGCCGCCTGCTCGAACACCGGCGCAAATGACTTGCACGGCCCGCACCAGTCCGCCCACACGTCCACCAGCAGCGGCAGATCACCCTTGATCTGACTGGCGTAATCGCCTTGCTTCAATTCGAACGGCTTGTTCAACAACACCTCGGCCTTGCAGCGGCCGCATTTAGGGTGGTCGTTGAGGCGTTCGGCGGGGATGCGGTTCAGTCCGTTGCAGTGGGGGCAGGGGATGAGGAGAGGGTCGGTCATAAGAAGGTTCCAGTTGAGAAGCTGATTCTTCTTATTTGGAGACGTTTGCTTATATTTTCAATCGTTCCAATTAGCGCAGCGAATCTACGCTGGGAGGATGCCAACCGGCCATTGGTCTGCTTATCGGTATCGCAACTTGCGATATTTTCTCCCTGTGGTTAACTCATCCATAGCAAAATGCGATAAGGAATTGCATGCGTGTCTTCTCAGAAAAACGGATTCGCGACTCAAAGGAAAAATGGCCAAACTCAGCGAGTGCGCTTGATCACTGGTTTCGACTGATCAGGCGAAACAACCCTTGTGATTTTGCTGCTATGAAATCGCTGTTTCCCGCGACCGACAAGGTTGGGGAGTTACACGTATTCGATATCGGAGGAAACAAGCTGCGCTTGATTGCATATGTTCGATACCAGCACCAGAAGCTCTACATCAAGCATGTGCTGGATCATCGCGAATATGACCGAGGGAAATGGAAAGAGGGCAGAGAGTGAGTGTACTGATCAAACAGGCAGCGGAGCATTGGGAGTTCGTATCGCCATTGCTGCAGAAGCCGAAAAACGAAGACGGCTATGACAGACTGGTGCTTGCGCTCGATGAGTTGCTTGAAATAACCGGCGATGATGAGTCGCACCCACTCATGAGCCTTGTCGACATCATCGGCGACTGGATTGAGGAGTGGGATCACACGCACCACCCCATGGCCGAGGCGAGCGGTGCCGAGGTTCTCGGATACATGATGCGCGAGCATGGCCTGACTCAGAGCGACCTACCGGGTGTAGGTACGCAATCGGTCGTTTCGGAAATACTGAGCGGCAAGCGCCAGCTCAACCTGCGGCAGATCCGCTGGTTGGCCGAGCGCTTTGGGGTGTCGGTGGAAACCTTTATCTGACAAACCTCAGGACGAACAACTGATCTCCAGATGCTTGCCCCACTCCGGCGGCCGTTCGGTGTAACGTTCCATCCCCGGTTGTTCCTCGAACGGCTTGCTCAGCACCGCATGCAAGCGGCGAACCTCTGAGTAATCGCCGCCCTCTGCCGCATCGATGGCTTTCTGCGCCAGATAGTTGCGCAGGATGTAGAGCGGGTTCACAGCGTGCATCCGTTCGCGGCGCTGCGGCTGGTCAATCTCTCCTTCACGAGCCACCCGGGCCACATAGCGCTCGGCCCATGCATCGAAGCCTTTGATGTCGACGAAGTCATCGCGCAGTCGGGCGACGGCCAGTTGCGGTGCTTCGTCGCCCAGGCGACGGAAGAACAGGCTGTAGTCGACGCCGCTGTTCTGCATCAGCTGCAGCAGCTGTTCGAGCAGTTTCTGGTCATCGTCTTCGGCGGTGGTGAGGCCGAGGCGACGGCGCATCAGGTCCAGGTAATGGGCCTGATACAGCGGCAGGTACAAGCCCAGTGTTTCGCGCAGGGCTTCGACGCTGATGAACGGTGTCAGTGCCTGGGCAAGGGCGCTGAGGTTCCACTGGCCGATCGGCACCTGGTTGCTGAAGGAATAGCGGCCCTGATCATCAGAGTGGTTGCAGATGAAGTTGGCGTCGAAGTCATCGAGGAATGCGAACGGACCGAAGTCGAAGGTGATGCCCAGGATCGACATGTTGTCGGTGTTCATCACGCCGTGGCAGAAACCATAGGCTTGCCATTTGGCGATCAGCTCGGCATTGCGCTCGACGATTTCCCGGAACATCGCCAGGTACGGCTCTGGTTGTTCGAGGCATTCCGCGAAGTGCATGGCCAGGACGTGCTGGCCCAGTTCGTTCTGCTGCTCGGGGCGCTTGGTGTAGTAGAAATATTCGAAATGTCCGAAACGGATATGGCTCGGCGCCAGGCGCAAGACCATGGCCGCGCGCTCCTGTTTCTCGCGCCAGACCGGGGTGTCTGAACCGATCACGCACAGCGCCCGGGTGGTCGGAATGTTCAGGGCGTTCAGCGCTTCAGACGCCAGAAACTCGCGGATCGACGAGCGCAATACCGCCCGTCCATCACCCATGCGCGAGAAGGGCGTCTGACCGGCGCCTTTCAGGTGCAAATCCCAGTGTTCCCCGGCTTCGTTGTAGACCTCACCCAGCAGCAACCCGCGACCGTCGCCCAATTGGGGGTTGTAGGAGCCAAACTGGTGACCGGAATAGACCATCGCCCTCGGCACCGCGTCCGCCCAGAGCTTGTGGCCGCTGAACAACTCGGCGAACTCCGGGGTGTCGGCCACGGCCGGTTCGAGATCGAGCAGCGCCATGGCAGCAGGGCTGGCCACCACCAGTCGAGGGTTGTCGATGGGTTCAGGCAGCACATGGGCGCTAAAGGCATCGCCCAGGCGGGCGACGCGGTTATCGAAGGTCAGTTCGTCGAGGGCTTTCACCGGCCATCTCCAGCAGAATGTCCGAGCATTCTGCTAGGGATAAGCGGGTTAGTCGAGCTTGGCGGCAGGAGGTTCTTGCGGCGGTTTGCCATCGACCAGCGGCACGATGGTTTTGGTTTCCGGCTCGATCGGCACCATTTTGTATTCCTGGCCGTGAAGGTTCTTGAGGTAAACCTCCATCTGCCGGAACGAGATGTTGATGTGCTGCTTTTTGAACTCGCGATTGATGAAGCGGTTGACCTCGTCGAGTACCGGGTTACGGTCACCGAGGTCCCGCACGTGCATGCGCAGCTCATGGTCGAGCGTGCTTTCGCCGAAGTTCAGGAAATACACGTGGGGTTCCGGATCTTTCAGGACGCGCGGGTTTTCCCTGGCGGCCTTGAGCAGCAGCTCTTTGACCAGGTCCAGGTCCGAGCCGTAATCGACGCCGAGCTTGAGCGTGACACGGGTGATGGTGTCGGTCAGGGACCAGTTGATCAATTGCCCGGTGATGAACGTCTTGTTCGGGACAATGATGTCCTTGCGGTCGAAGTCGGTGATGGTCGTGGCGCGAATACGTATCTTGCTCACGGTGCCCGACAGGTTGCCGATGGTGATCGTGTCGCCGATCCGCACCGGGCGTTCGAACAGGATCATGATCCCGGAGATGAAGTTCGCAAAGATCTCCTGCATCCCGAAACCAAGCCCCACCGACAGCGCCGCTACCAGCCATTGCAACTTGTCCCAGCTGACGCCGAGGGTCGACAGGGTGGTAACGAAGCCGATGCCGGCGATCACATAGGACAGCAAAGTAGTCGTGGCGTAGGCGCTGCCCTGGGCGAGGTTCAGCTTGGACAGCACCAGAACCTCCAGAAGCCCCGGCAAGTTGCGCGCAAGGGCGAAGGTGATGCCGATGATGATCAGCGCCCCGAGCATGTCGCCGATGCTGATCGGCACCATGCTCATGTTGGCGCCGGTGCCGCTGGTGTATTCGTAGAGGGTAATGTTGTCCAGGTACGAAAACACCGAGATCAGGTCCGACCAGACCCAATACAGCGCGGCCATGAACCCACCGAGCAGCGCCAGGCGGATCAGGCGCAAGGACTGTTCGTTGACCTTTTCGATGTCCAGCGTCGGCTCTTCAATCACCGCTTCGCCATCGCCGGCCTCTTTGGCGGCCTGGCGTTTGGCCAAGGCACGCTGATAGGCCAGGCGTCGGGCTGCAACGCTGAGGCCGCGGACGAAGGTCGCTTCGATCACCAGCCAGAACATCAGCAGGTAAAGGGTGTTGATCAGCCGATCGCTGAGTTTCAGCGCGGTGTAGTAGTAGCCGAAGCACACCGCCACGAACAACGCTATCGGCAACGCCGTGAACATGATCCCCACAGCCTTGCGGAACAGTGAGGCATTCTCGTGAGTCGGGCTGCTGATCAGCAGACGGCTGAGCAGCCAGGCCATCAGCGCATAACAGGTGAGCACCACCGGCATGCCGAGCACGTCATCCGCCAGCGCCGCCGGTTGCAACTCGGCAACCGCCACTACGGCAACCAGCGCCATCACTACCAGCCCGAGTCGGCGGACCCAGCCTTGCAGGAATTCGACCTGGGGCTTTTCCCAACGGAAATGCAGCTCTGCCACGCCACCCGGCGCGAGAATCCGGTAGGCGGTGTAGAACACCAGCCAGGCCTGCGCCATTTGCAACAGTGCCGCGCCCATGTTGGCGTTTTGCCCGCGAGCATCGATCTGCAAGGCCAGGCCACATAAGGCGAGGGCGAGGGAAACCGGCATCGCCAGCAGGATATTGATCAGGATCGCCTGCGGCGTGTGCAACTGACTGTCACGCTTGAAGTGACCGATGTCCTGGTGAACCTTGTTCAGGCGGGCATATAGGCTCTTGCGACGCCACAGCAGCGCGCCGATCAACAACGCCAGCGGCAGGAACAGCAGCGGTCGCTGGGTCAGACCGTCGTACAGCTCGTTTACGCTGGAGGCCCAGGGCAGGGTCGTGACCTGACGCTGCAGGCGCTCCGGCACGCTGTGCATCCACTCGAAATCCAGCGGTTTGTTGCTGGGGATCCAGAACATCTGCTCGTCGAGGGTTGCGCGCAAGCTCTGCGCGGTACTCAGCAGTTGTTTCTGATTAAGTTGCAGCGTGATGGATTCATTGAGCACTGCGCTCAATTCGCGGTTCAAACGCTCCAGCAAATCGGCGCGGGTGTTGGCCAGTTCCATCAGGCTCTTGCGCAGTTGCGGGGTGACTTGCTCCGGAGGTTGAGTCGCCAGCAAGTTGTCAACGTAAGTGGCGGGATTGCTTAACAGCTCGCGTTGCTGGCTGACATCGAACTGATACAGGCGAATGTCGGCGATCTGGTCCGCAAGGTCGCGGTCGAGCTTGAGGCGCGGCAGGGCCTGTTTCTGTTTGTAGAGAATCTTGGAGAGCAGCAAGCTGCCTTTGAGCACATTGATCTGCTCGTCCAGCGCCGAATCGCTCTGGGTGACGCTGTCGAGTTGCTGCTTGGTTTGCAGGTTTTGCTGGGTGACGATGTTGAGGCGATCGGTACTTTTGAGCAGGTAGTCGGACAGCTTCAGGTTGATCGAGCTTTCAGTGGCCAGCAGGCTGCTGCCGCCGGCCTTCTGGGCTTCGATGGACTGCTGCGTGACCGTCTCTTGGGACTGGGCCAGGCGCTTCTGGTTGATCAGGTTCTGCAGTTCCTGGATCTCTTGATCCAGACGATCGGATTTCTCTGTGAGCAAGTCATGCTGGCTGTTCCCCAGGTCCTGCAACTGGCTGTTGCCGGCCAGTTCCTGGCGTCGCAGCGGGATCAGGGCATTGAGGGCGGCAAGCTCGGCATTGAGCTGGTCGCGCTGCTCGCCGCTCAGGGCCTTGCCGTTGTCCTTGCCGGCCTTGAGGGTGTTGTTGATCTGCTGGATGCGCGTCTGGCTGGCGGAGATTTCCGCCTGGGCGCGCTCGGGACGGGTTTGGGCCGTGATGACCAGGCTGTTGGCATCGGCCAATGCCTTTTGCAGATCGCTTTGCTGGGTAGAGCGCTCGGTGAGCATCTGCTCAAGTTGCTGAATCGACAGGTTGGCGAAGCGTTGCTCCACCGGCAGCACCTTGGTGCCCTTCAACCGGGTCAGTTCACGCTGATTCTCGATGTTCTGCTTGGGGGCGGTCGCCAGTTGCTGCTTGAGATCGATCAGCTTCTGCTCGTAATCACGCTTATTGTTTAGCTGGGTCAGCGTGTTTTGCAGGATGCTTTGCAGGGCTTTCTGATCGGCTTCCGGCAGTTTGCGATCGGCGATCTTGTCCAGGCTTGCTTGCACGGCTTCGCTGGAAGGTGGTTCGGCGGCTTGCAACGTACCGACCGTGAGGCTCAAGCCCAGCAGGGCCATGAAGAAATAGGTGCGCAGGGTTGACATAGAGACCGATCGAAAGCTGGCGAAGTAGGGAGTTTAGAGGAAGAGTCCCGGACCCGGGCGACTTCCTTCGGGGAATCTGACGCCCACTTTACCAATCTTGTTCCCGTCCATGACCGCGACTGTCCAGATGGTGCTGTTCCACTCGACTTGGTCGCCCACTACTGGCGCACCGCCCACTTTCTGCGCGATGAAGTGGCCGAGTGACATGTCCGGATCGATGCCTTCGACCTTCAGCCCGTACAGGGCAGCAACCGCGGCCAGCTGGGCATCTCCTTCGAGCACGAAGTCGCCGAAGAAGCGCAAATCCAGACCCCGTTGCGGCGCTTGGCTGAAGAGTTTTCCGAGGGCCGGAAGGTTGTGTTCATGGCCGATAACACACAGTAAATCATCGACTTCAAGCACGGTACTACCCGACGGATGGAGCAGTTGCTGACCACGAAACAGGGCTGCGATACGTGTGCCTTCAGGCATTTTCAAGTCACGAAGGGGCGAACCGATGCACCATTTTTCGGCGCCGAGGCGATAAACGAACAGCTCCCACTCGCTGGTTACGTGGACTTCCAGGGCGGCGCGAGAGATAGGCGCAGGTTCTGGCGGCACGGTGACCTTCAGCAGCTTCGCCACCCACGGCAGGCTTGTGCCCTGAACCAGCAGCGACACCAGCACGATAAAGAACGCGAGGTTGAAATAGAGCTGGGCATTGGGCAGCCCGGCCATCAGCGGAAACACCGCCAGAATGATCGGGACCGCGCCGCGCAGGCCCACCCAGGAAATAAAGGCTTTCTCGCGGCCATGAAACGCTTTGAACGGGAGCAGCCCGACGACCACCGACAGTGGCCGCGCAAACAGAATCATCCACAGCGCCAACCCGAGGGCTGGCAGGGCGATGGGCAGCAAATCGTGGGGTGTTACCAACAGGCCGAGTACGAGGAACATCCCGATCTGTGCCAGCCAGGCCATGCCGTCGAGCATGTGCAAAATCCCGTGGCGACTGCGCACCGGGCGATTGCCGATCACCAGACCGCACAGGTACACCGCAAGGAAACCGCTGCCGTGCAGGGCGTTGGTCAGGGCGAAGATCACCAGGCCTCCGGCTATCACCAGAATCGGGTAGAGACCGTTGGCCAGGTTGATTCGGTTGACCAGTTGCAGCATGACCCAGCCGCCACCAAGGCCGATGACGCCGCCGATCCCGAACTCGCGCAACAGGTGCGTCAGCAAGCTCCAATGCAAACCGGTCTGGCCGCTGGCGAGCATGTCGATCAGGGTCACAGTGAGGAACACCGCCATCGGGTCGTTGCTGCCGGACTCGATCTCGAGACTGGCGGTGACCCGCTCGTTCAGGCCTTTACCGCCCAGTAGCGAGAACACCGCCGCGGCATCGGTGGAGCCGACGATGGCGCCGATCAGCAGCCCCTGAATCATGTTCAGGTTGAACAGCCAGGCGGCTGCCATGCCGGTCAGTCCGGTAGTAATCAATACCCCGACCGTGGCCAGCGAGAGCGCCGGCCATAACGCCACGCGGAAACTGGACACTCGGGTGCGCAACCCACCGTCGAGCAAAATGACCGCCAGTGCGAGGTTGCCGACCAGATAGGCCGTTGGGTAGTTATCGAAAATAATGCCGCCACCATCGACACCGGCGGCCATGCCGACGGCAAGAATGATGACCAGAATCGGGATGCCGAGGCGGGACGAAAGTGAGCTCACCAGAATGCTCGCACCTACCAGCAACGCGCCGATCAAGAACAGGCTGTTGATGGTCGTCGCATTCAAAGGCAGTACTCCAGAAAAGCTGAAAGGCGGGCACAAACTGACCATGCAGTCTGCGTGCCAGCGATTCTAACCTGTTGAAATGTGATGCTGTCAAAAAGGTTTTGCAGAATCCCGATGACACCCGCGACGCGGGGTGAAATCACGGTGGCAAGGCATTGATCTGTGGTGAGGGATTTGCCTGTGGTTATGGGATTTATCGGTGGTGAGGGATTTATCTGTGGTTAGGGGATTATCGGTGGTGAGGGGATTTATCTGTGGTGAGGGGATTTATCCCCGTTGGGCTGCGAAGCGGCCCCTGCGTTTCTTCAGGCATACCGGGTAAACAGGTCTTGCGACGGCTTCGCCGCCGAACGGGGATAAATCCCCTCGCCACAGGTAAATTCGCTCATCCAGAGAAAAGCCCCCTCACCACAGAGATTTCGGTGCGTTCTTAGAGGCTAAACCGCCCAACCATATTGTTAAGATCCAGCGCCAACCGCGACAGTTCGTTGCTCGCCGCGCTCGTCTGGTTCGCGCCCGTTGCCGACTGCACCGACAAATCCCGGATGTTCACCAGATTGCGATCCACTTCTCGTGCAACCTGCGCCTGTTCTTCTGCTGCGCTGGCGATCACCAGGTTGCGCTCGTTGATCTCGACGATGGCAGTGTTGATCGTGTCCAGCGACAGGCCGGCGCCCCGCGCGATGTTCAAGGTCGACTCTGCACGCTCGGTGCTGTTACGCATCGAATTCACCGCATGCTCGGTGCCGCCCTGGATGCTGCCGATCATGCGTTCAATTTCGCTGGTCGACTGCTGGGTGCGATGAGCCAACGCACGCACCTCATCCGCCACCACCGCAAAACCACGACCGGCTTCACCGGCACGAGCGGCTTCAATCGCTGCGTTCAAGGCCAGGAGGTTGGTCTGGTCGGCCAGGCCACGAATAACATCGAGCACCTTGCCGATGTCGCGAGACTCATTGGCCAGGTCGCCGATCAACGTGGCAGTGCTCTGTACGTCGGCACTCATGCGTTCGATGGCGCTGACGGTTTCCTGCACCAGGTCACGGCCATCGCCGGCGGAAGTGGTGGCGTTCTTCGAGGCTTCGGACGTGCTGACAGCGTTGCGGGCAACTTCTTCCACGGCGCTGGTCATTTCGTTGACCGCCGTCGCGGCCTGTTCGATTTCATTGTTTTGCTGGGTCAGGCCTCGGGCGCTTTCGTCGGTGACGCTGTTGAGCTCTTCAGCGGCGGAGGCCAGTTGCGTGGCGGAACCTGAAATCCGCTGCAGCGTGTCGCGCAGCTTGTCCTGCATTTTTGACATGGCCAGCAGCAAGCGGCCCGCTTCATCCTCGCCATCAACGGTGATCGGGCGAGTCAGGTTGCCCTCGGCAATGGCTTCGGCGGCGCTCAAGGCATTGGCGATCGGCTTGGTAATGCTGTTGGTCAGCAACCAGGCGAACAGGCAGGTCAGGCCCGTGGCGAGGACCAGCAGCGCAACGACCAGGTTGAAGGCCGATGAATACTGGTCGGCGGCTTCTTGATTGGTTTCTTCGATTTGCTGAGTGTTGATCTCAAGCAACTTCGCGAGTGCGGCGTTAACGGCTTCGGAGTTGGTGAGCAATTCGGTATTCAGCAACTTGCGCAAGTCTTCGACCTGGTTGTTGCGCGACAGGCTCTTCATCTGGTCTTCAAGTTGGCGGTACTGCGCCAGCAATTGCAGGTATTGATCATAGGCTGCACGTTCGCGCGGACCATCGATCAGCGGCTCGTAGACTTTTTGTGCGTCGCGAATCTGTTGATTGCGCATCTCGAACAGCTCAAAGGTCTTTTGCTGTACGTCGGGTTCGCGGTTGATCAGCAGGCGATAGGACAGCACCCGCAGGCGCAGGGTCAGTTGAGTGAATTCGTCGAGGCTTTTCACACTCGGCACGCTCGCCGAAGCAATGTCTTCACCCGCCGCGCGGATCTTGCTCATCTGATTCAAGGCAAATACCCCCAAAACCAGCATCAAACCGCCAATCAGGGCGAAGCCGAGGAACGCCCGCGGAGCGATATTCATATTACGAAGGGACATGGTATTTACCGGGAAAAGCGCATTCATGCGGCGCTGAGGCTGACGTATGAAGTGCTTATCGGTCCTACGACTAAAGTCTTGAGCGCCTGCGCGTTTTTGTCGCACAACGGGCTCGGCGACGAAGTGCAGGAACCAGATGGGTCAATCACAGTCTTTAAAACTCGCGAGGAAGGCCGCCCGCCAGGAAAATCAAGGCTTTGCGCCTGAATAACCCTGGCATCCGTGGTGACTTTTCTTTATCGTACGCGCCCCTTGAAAATGCTTGGAAAATCAAAATGTTGGAAGCATCCCTTAGCCAATTGGAACAGCTGGTCAGCGAACTGGTACAACAGAACCAGACCCTGCTCGGCACTAATCAGACCCTGAGCGCAGAACTGGCTCAGGCCAAGGATGAAAACGAAAGCCTGCAGTTGAGCCTGATGGAACAGGAAGAAAAACAAGGCGCCACCGCTGCCCGCATCCAGGCCCTGGTTGAGCGCGTCAGCGCCGGCCCAGTCAGCGCATGAATCAGGGCGCCGCAGGGGTAAAAGTCGTCTCGATCCTGGGGGAGGACTATTCGATCAGGGCGCCGGCCGGGGAAGAGCAAACCCTGCTGGACGCGGCGTTAATGTTGAAGGCTGCACTGGCCGACACCAAAAAGAAGTACCCGACGCTGATCGGTGACCGGCTGCTCGTATTGGCCGCGATGAATCTGTGTTCCCAGCAGATCGACATGCAAAAGCAACACAAGCTCGAACTCGACCGTTACCAAGAGCAAGTCAGCGCCACGGTTGAAGTGATCGCCAAGACCATCAATCAGGCCTGATCCGCTTTGCGCACAACCAAAGAATAAATTGTCGTTTGAGTTGTATACAATCGGCACGGCTGTTGCAGTGTTTCAGCCTCTTATTCTTTGGGGGTGTTCCATGCAGTTCTGGCGACGCAGTATTCAATGGCAACTGATCCTGAGCATGGGCACCGCCCTGCTGGTCAGTGTGCTGATCGTGGTTGGCATTTATACCCTCGTGGTCAATCGCCTCGCCCAGAGCTATCTGGTCGAACAGGCGCTGCCGTCGAGCATCGAAGCTATGCGCAATGACATCGAGCGCATCCTCGTTCAACCCCTCACCGCCGCCAAGGATATTGCCAGCAACAGCATGGTGCGAGACTGGCTGGCCGAAGGTGAAAACAGCGCCCAGGCTGAAAAATTCGTCACCTATCTGGAAGGCATCCGCGCCGAACATGACGCTTTCAACGCATTGATAGTCGGCACAGCGTCCAGTCATTACTACAACGAAAAGGGCCTTGATCGGACCCTCAGTCGTTCGAGCCCCAAGGACGCCTGGTTCTACGCGTTCCTCGACAGCCCTCAGTCACGCACCCTCAATATCGACAATGACGCCGCGACCGGTGAGTTGGCGCTGTTTATCGATCTCAAGGTCGAACAGGCCGGCAAAGTCGTGGGCGTTGCCGGGCTTGGCCTGAGCATGAAAGAGCTGTCGGCGTTGATCCACAATTTCAGTTTTGGCCAGCGGGGCAAGGTCTATCTCGTGCGCTCCGACGGGTTGATCCAGGTCCATCCTGACGCGCAATTGAGCGGTAAACGCACGTTAGTGGAGCAAATTGGCGCGGCAGGCGCCCAAGCGGTGATGGGGCAGCGCGCTTCCTCCAACGCGTCCGCCACGCACAGCAGTTTTGTGCGCGACGGTGAAGATTATCTGGCGCTGAGCCTGCCGTTGCGAGATCTGGGCTGGACGTTGGTGGCCGAAGTGCCGCAGTCGCAAATCTATGCCGAAGCCCGTCAGGCCATGTGGATGAGTGCCGGGATCGGTCTCGCTGTGGCGCTGGTGTGCTTGCTGTTGGTCGTGTTGCTGGCCCGTGGGCTGGTGCGGCCGATCCGACAGGTAACAGCGGCGCTGGTAGCCATCGGTAGCGGTGGTGGAGATTTGACTCACCGACTCGATGCCGGTCGCGCCGATGAGCTGGGTGATCTGGCGCGCGGTTTCAATCGGTTCCTGGACAGTCAGCGCGAGTTGATCGGCGAAGTGCTGAGCACCAGCGAGCGTCTGCGCACGGCGGTTAACCAGGTGGCGCGAGTGGTGGACAACACGGCCGAACGCTCCGGGCGGCAGCAGGAAATGACCGACATGGTCGCGACTGCCGTTCATGAAATGGGCCTGACTGTGCAGGACATTGCCCAGAGCGCCGGCAATGCTGCGGTGGCTTCACAACATGCGCGGGATGAGGCGATGCAAGCCCGGGAAGTGGTCGGTGGCTCGATCAGGCACATTGAGAGCATGTCCGACGAAATCGGTCTCGCAGCCAGTGCTGTGGGGGCATTGGCCCATCAGGTCGCGTCCATCGATCAAGTGCTGGCGGTGATCCGCGGGATTTCCGAACAGACCAATCTGCTGGCGCTCAATGCCGCCATCGAGGCCGCTCGAGCGGGTGAAATGGGCCGAGGATTTGCCGTGGTGGCTGATGAAGTACGGACGCTGGCGCGGCGCACGCAGTCGTCCACGGATGAGATTCAGCAGATGATCGGCAGCCTCAAGCAAGGTGCGCAGAATGCTGTTTCATCGATGCATTCCGGGCAAGCGGCGACCGGCACGGGGGTTGAGTCGAGTCAGCGCACCGGGGCATCGTTGACCGCGATTACCGGGCAGGTGGAACGTATCAGCGACATGAACCATCAAGTCGCGACGGCGACGGAAGAGCAGTCGGCGGTAACGGAAGAGATCAACCGAAACGTGCAGGGGATTTCGGATCTGGCTCGAGCGACAGCGGGGGAGGTCAGGGCTTGTCGTGAGGATTGTCAGACATTGCAGCGCCTGGCAGATGATCTGGCGCGGCAAATGGGTGGTTTTCGGTTGAGCTGACAGGTCGTCCATTAGGACGCCATCGCGGGCAAGCCACGCTCCCACAGGGTTATCGAGTGAACACAAAATCTGTGTACGTCGCATAACCTGTGGGAGCGTGGCTTGCCCGTGATTCGGTTTCAGCCGGTACACAAGGCGCTGATTAGAACCACTCATCCTGCATCGTCAGGCAAACATCATCCCGAGCCTCAAGAATGGCCAGTTCATGGTGGCAACCCGGCACTTCCCAGGTCAGGAAGTACCGCGCCGCCTGCAGCTTTCCTTTATAAAAGCTCACATCCGCTGCATTGCCTCTGGCCAGTCCTTCCTCGGCACGAATCGCCTGTTCCAGCCAGCGCCAGCCGATGACCGAGTGGCCGAATACCTTCAGGTACAGCGCCGAGTTCGCCAGGCTGCTGTTGACTTTGCCCTGGCCAAGATCGGTCAGCAGGCCGATGGTCACGGCTTGCAGGCGCGCCACCAGTTTCTCCAGTGGCTCACGCAGGGTGGTCAGCGATTCGTACGCTTGCGCGCGCTCCGCAGTATCGGCGATCAAGCGGATCAGTTGCTTGAGTCCGGCCCCCCCGTTCTGCGCCAGTTTGCGTCCCAGCAGGTCCAGCGACTGAATGCCGTGGGTGCCCTCATGGATCGGGTTCAAGCGGTTGTCGCGGTAATACTGCTCTACCGGATACTCACGGGTGTAACCGTGGCCGCCAAGAATCTGGATCGCCAGTTCGTTGGCTTTCAGGCAAAACTCGGACGGCCATGATTTGACGATCGGCGTCAGCAAATCGAGCAGCTCATGGGCCTGTTTACGTTCGGATTCGGTTTCCAGCGTGGTGGTGTCATCGAACAAACGAGCGGCATATAACCCAAGGTCGAACGAGCCTTCGACGTAGGCTTTTTGGGTCAGTAGCATGCGTTTGACGTCCGCGTGCTGGATGATCGCCACCGGCGCCGTGTTCGGGTCTTTACTGTCCGGCACCCGGCCCTGTGGCCGCTCGCGGGCGTACTCCAGGGAATACAGGTAACCGGCGTAACCCAACATCACTGCGCCCATACCGACGCCGATCCGTGCTTCGTTCATCATCTGGAACATGTAGCTCAAACCGTGGTGCGGCTTGCCGACGAGGTAGCCGACACAGTCACCGTTATCACCAAAGTTCAGCGCGGTGGAGGTGGTGCCGCGCCAGCCCATCTTGTGAAACAGCCCGGCCAGCAGCACGTCGTTGCGCTTGCCCAGGCTGCCATCGTCGTTGACCAGAAATTTCGGCACGATAAACAGCGAAATGCCCTTCACCCCGGCCGGTGCATCCGGCAGTTTTGCCAGCACCATGTGCACGATATTTTCCGACAGCGAGTGATCGCCACCGGAAATGAAGATTTTGTTGCCCTTGAGTCGATAGGTGCCGTCGGACGCCGGTTCTGCGCGTGTACGAATATCCGACAGCGACGAGCCTGCGTGAGGTTCGGTCAGGGCCATGGTGCCGAAGAAGCGACCGTCGATCATGGGTTGCAGGAAGCGCTGCTTTTGCTCGTCGGTGCCGAAGCTTTCGATCAGGTTCGCCGCACCCATGGTCAGGAACGGGTACGAGGTCGATGCCGCGTTGGCCGACTGAAAGTGAGCGAAGCAAGCTTGGGACAACAACGTTGGCAATTGCATGCCGCCCGCGTCGAAACTGCGCGCGGCGTTGAGGAATCCGGCCTCGAGGAAGGCATCCACCGCCGGTTTGACCTCTGGAATCAGAATCGCCTTACCGTCCTCATAGCGCGGCTCGTTCTCGTCGCCCTTGCGGTTGTGCGGCGCGAAGAATTTTTCAGCGATGTTGCGAGCGGTACCCAGGGCGGCGTCGAACGTTTCGCGATTATGCTCGGCGAACCGCTCACGCTGGGTCAGGCCCTCGGCATCGAGGACTTCGTACAGCTCGAAAGCCAGATTGCGGGAACTGAGCAACGTCTCGGACATGGCGGCCTACCTTTTTTTGGGATGGGCCGAGTCTAGGCGTGGGAATTAAGGCTGAACAGGATGATTGATAGCGGTGATGTTGTAGCCGCGTGGCCGCTTAACAAACACTACAAACCACTGTGGGAGCTGGCTTGCCGGCGATGGCGGCAGATGAGTCAACATTAATGGTGACTGATACATCGCTATCGCTGGCAAGCCAGCTCCCACAGGGATTTTCGCTGAATCGGGCACCTATGCAGGAGCCCGGTTCATCGGTATTAACCGATCGTCATCAAGCTCGCATTACCACCCGCCGCAGCGGTGTTAACGCTCAACGCCCGCTCGATCACCAGGCGCTCCAGCGCAATGTTGGTTTCGCCCTGGGACAAGCCATGGACCCCGACAATTGCTCCGGCACGCTTGGCCACTTGCTGGCAGACCGCACGCAGCTGATCGGAATGGCCGTGATGCAGAACGGCGTCAAACACCGCTTCATCCTTGTTCCAGTCGGAAACCAGTTTGATGCGTGCCTGAACGTCCTTCGGCAAACGTGCGAACAACGCCTTGGTCAATTCCGCTTCCGGCCAAACTGCCGAGCCGCCGACTGCCAATACCGCCGTCAGTTGGGTCAGCAGATCGCCCTCGACTTCCGCCAGGCACAACACGTGTTCACGTGGCAGGATCGCGTAGCTGTTGCGCTCGCCGGTCGGGCCGGCCAGCAAACGTGTAATCCCGCTTTGCGATTGCGCGGCGAATTGCACGCACAGAGTGCTCAGGTCGGCGAGCTTGTTGCTGTCGGCCCAGGCTTTCAGCGCGGTCAGCGGTTTGCTCATGGCTTCACGCAGACGCACATCCGGCGCAGCGATCGCGTCACCGCGAGCGAAGGATTGTTCGATAGCGTCAGTAGGACGCGTCGACAGCAGACGGTACAGGTACAAAGGACCACCGGCTTTCGGGCCAGTGCCCGACAGGCCTTCGCCGCCGAAAGGTTGCACACCGACCACGGCGCCCACGATGTTGCGGTTCACGTAGACGTTACCGGCGTTGACGTTGTCGATCACCTTGGCAATGGTCTCGTCGATGCGCGTGTGCACGCCCAGCGTCAGGCCGTAACCGGAAGCATTGATCTGACCGATCAGTTGATCGATGTCTTTGCGCTTGTAGCGAACCACGTGCAGTACCGGACCGAAGATCTCCCGCTGAAGCTCGTCAAAGCTTTCCAGTTCGATCAGGGTCGGCATCACGAAGGTGCCGCGTTTGATTTCTTCGCTGTTGGCAATGGCCACCTGGTACACGTTGCGACCTTTGTCGCGCATGCCCTGGATGTGCTTCTCGATGCCAGCCTTGGCCTCGGCGTCGATCACCGGGCCGATGTCCACGGACAGGCGCTCCGGGTTGCCGAGACGGCATTCAGCCATCGCGCCTTTGAGCATTTCGATGACACGGTCCGCGGAATCTTCCTGCAAGCACAGGACGCGCAGAGCGGAGCAACGCTGACCGGCGCTGTCGAAAGCTGACGACACCACGTCGATCACGACTTGTTCGGTCAGTGCCGAGGAGTCGACGATCATCGCGTTCTGGCCGCCGGTTTCGGCGATCAGCGGAATCGGACGACCCTGTGCATCCAGGCGTCCGGCAATGTTGCGTTGCAGCAAGCGAGCGACTTCGGTGGAACCGGTGAACATCACGCCTTTGACGCGATCGTCGCCGACCAGGCCGGCACCGACGGTTTCGCCACGGCCCGGCAGCAGTTGCAGCACGCCTTCCGGGATACCGGCTTCGAGCAGCAGGCGCACGGCTTGAGCGGCCACCAGCGGGGTTTGTTCCGCAGGTTTGGCCAATACCGGGTTACCGGCAGCCAACGCCGCAGCGACCTGGCCGCTGAAGATTGCCAGCGGGAAGTTCCACGGGCTGATGCAGACCACGGGGCCCAATGGGCGGTGGGCGTCGTTGGTGAAATCGTTGCGAGCCTGCACCGCGTAATAACGCAGGAAGTCCACGGCTTCACGCACTTCAGCGATGGCGTTGGCAAAGGTCTTGCCGGCTTCGCGAGCCAGCAGGCCCATCAGCGGCTGAATCTCGCCTTCCATCAAATCGGCGGCACGTTCCAGAATCGCAGCACGCTCGGCCGGCGGAGTGGCCTGCCAGATTGGTGCCGCGTTCAGGGCGCACTGGATCGCGTTGTCGACGTCTTCGACGGTCGCTTCTTGCACATGGCCTACCACGTCACGCAGGTCGGACGGGTTCAGCACGGGTGCAGGAGTTTCAGTGCTGGAGGCGCAACCGAGCATCGGCGCGGCTTTCCAGTCGTTGTGAGCGGTAGCCAGCAGGGCGCAGGACAGGGAAGCCAGACGATGTTCGTTGGCCATGTCGATGCCGCTGGAGTTGGCGCGCTCGGCACCATAAAGATCACGCGGCAGCGGGATACGTGGGTGCGGCAGGCCGAAGCCGCCTTCCAGCGTCGCCATCTGCTCGATGCTGGCCACTGGATCGGCCACCAACGCCTGAATCGAGATCGACTGATCGGCAATCTGGTTGACGAACGAGGTGTTCGCGCCGTTTTCCAGCAGACGACGTACCAGGTACGCCAACAGCGTTTCGTGGGTGCCAACTGGTGCGTACACGCGGCACGGACGGTTCAGCTTGCCTTCGGAAACTTTGCCTACGACCTGTTCGTACAGTGGTTCACCCATGCCGTGCAGGCACTGGAACTCGTACTGGCCGGGGTAATAGTTCTGACCGGCAATATGGTAAATGGCCGACAGGGTATGGGCGTTGTGCGTGGCGAACTGCGGGTAGATGACTTCCGGTACCGACAGCAGTTTGCGTGCGCAAGCGATGTAGGAAACGTCGGTGTACACCTTGCGGGTGTAGACCGGATAGCCTTCCAGGCCTTCGACCTGGGCGCGCTTGATCTCGCTGTCCCAGTACGCGCCTTTTACCAGGCGGATCATCAGGCGATGACGGCTGCGGCGTGCCAGGTCGATCACGTAGTCGATCACGTACGGGCAACGCTTCTGGTAAGCCTGGATCACGAAGCCGATGCCGTTCCAGCCGGTCAATTGCGGCTCGAAGCACAGGCGTTCCAGCAGGTCCAGCGACAGCTCGAGGCGGTCGGCTTCTTCGGCATCGATGTTCAGACCGATGTCGTATTGCTTGGCCAGCAGGGTCAACGACAGCAGGCGCGGGTACAGCTCGTCCATCACACGCTCGTACTGCGCGCGGCTGTAGCGCGGGTGCAGTGCCGACAGCTTGATGGAGATGCCCGGGCCTTCATAAATCCCACGACCGTGGGACGCTTTGCCGATCGAGTGGATGGCTTGTTCGTACGAGGCCAGGTACTTCTGGGCGTCGTGTTCGGTGAGTGCAGCTTCACCGAGCATGTCGTAGGAATAGCGGAAACCTTTGGATTCGAACTTGCTGGCGTTCGCCAAGGCTTCGGCGATGGTTTCGCCGGTGACGAACTGTTCGCCCATCAGGCGCATGGCCATGTCGACGCCCTTGCGGATCATCGGCTCGCCGCTCTTGCCGATGATGCGGCTCAGGGACGAAGTCAGGCCGGCTTCATTGTGGGTGGCGACCAGTTTGCCGGTCAGCAGCAGACCCCAGGTGGCGGCGTTGACGAACAGCGACGGGCTGTTGCCCAAATGCGGGTGCCAGTTGCCGGTGCTGATTTTGTCGCGAATCAGTGCATCGCGTGTGCCTTTGTCCGGAATGCGCAGCAGCGCCTCGGCCAGACACATCAGTGCGACGCCTTCCTGGGAGGACAGGGAAAATTCCTGCAGCAGGCCCTGAACAATGCCTGCACGGCCGCCAGCGCTTTTCTGATTGCGCAATTTTTCGGCAATCGAGGCGGCGAGCTTGTTGGTGGCTTCTGCCATGGCAACCGGCAGGCGAGCCTGCTCGATCAGCATCGGCACGACTTCCGGTTCCGGGCGACGGTAAGCGGCCGTGATCGAAGCGCGCAGTACCGATTGCGGCAGGATGCTTTCGGCGAATTCGAGGAAGCACTGATGGGCGTGATCCAGCGGCGCGTCGACGGTGTCGTCGGAGTCCTTGGTCAAACCGTTCAGCTCGGTCAGGGTTGCACCACCCTCGAGTTTTTCCAGGTAATTGAAAATCGCCTGTTTGATCAGCCAGTGCGGCGTGCGATCAATCGAGGTCGCGGCAGCCTTGAGGCGCTCGCGGGTAGGGTCGTCAAGTTTGACCCCAAGGGTGGTGGTAGCCATATTTTTATCCTCATGTTTGCCACGACTGCGTGGCATCAGCTGGCGGCAAGATTAGCTGCGCACTGAACGAGGTGCAACCGGGTGCAACCCTTTTTTTGTAGGAAAAATAGGCAGCTCGTCAGGAAATGGATTCTGGAAGCCTTTCCTGCCTTTGCTTGGTGCTTTTACTTATAGCAACATCAAGTTACTGCTCTAAAAAGGAGCAAAAACATACCTTTGCCGCTTATTTCCGACTAGGTGCAACTTATTCTCCAGAAACTGGTTGCACCTTATTTACTTTGTTGAATAGCATTCGCGCCCAAGGTGCAACCGACTACAAAGCTCGGTGCTCCGGCTGATGGCTTTCCTGGGGAAACATCAGTCATAAATGCGCGGGATCCGGAATCGTCTGTCAAACGTCGTCGTTTGCGAGCGGTTAACCAAGACCGCCGCTACATAAAAACAAAGCCAGGGCGTAACTCAATGAGCGTAAGCAATCCAACCCTGATCACGTTCGTGATCTACATCGCAGCAATGGTGCTGATCGGCTTCATGGCCTATCGCTCCACCAATAACCTTTCTGACTACATTCTGGGCGGTCGTAGCCTGGGTAGCGTCGTGACTGCATTGTCCGCCGGTGCTTCCGACATGAGCGGCTGGTTGTTGATGGGCCTGCCGGGCGCCATCTATATGTCTGGGCTTTCCGAAAGCTGGATCGCCATCGGCCTGATCGTGGGTGCCTACCTGAACTGGCTGTTCGTCGCTGGCCGTCTGCGTGTGCAGACTGAGCACAACGGTGATGCGCTGACCCTTCCGGATTACTTCTCCAGCCGTTTCGAAGACAAAAGCGGCCTGCTGCGGATCATTTCTGCGGTCGTGATTCTGGTGTTCTTCACCATCTACTGCGCTTCCGGCATTGTGGCCGGTGCCCGTCTGTTCGAAAGCACCTTCGGCATGTCCTACGAGACCGCGCTGTGGGCCGGTGCTGCGGCAACGATTGCCTACACCTTCGTCGGTGGTTTCCTGGCCGTGAGCTGGACTGACACCGTACAAGCCACGCTGATGATCTTCGCCCTGTTGCTGACACCGATCATCGTGCTGCTGGCCACCGGTGGTGTCGACACCACGTTCCTGGCGATCGAAGCGCAAGATCCAAGCAACTTCGACATGCTGAAAAACACCACCTTCATCGGCGTGATCTCGCTGATGGGCTGGGGCCTGGGCTACTTCGGCCAGCCGCACATCCTGGCGCGTTTCATGGCCGCGGATTCGGTGAAGTCGATTGCCAAGGCGCGTCGCATCTCCATGGCCTGGATGATCCTGTGCCTGGGCGGCACCGTAGCGGTCGGTTTCTTCGGCATCGCCTACTTCTCGGCGCACCCGGATCTGGCCGGTCCTGTGACTGAAAACCCTGAGCGTGTGTTCATCGAGCTGGCAAAAATCCTGTTCAACCCATGGGTTGCCGGTGTGCTGCTGTCGGCCATTCTGGCGGCGGTGATGAGTACGTTGAGCTGCCAGTTGCTGGTCTGCTCGAGCGCCCTGACCGAAGACTTCTACAAGACTTTCCTGCGCAAGAGCGCTTCCCAGGTTGAACTGGTCTGGGTCGGTCGCGCCATGGTCCTGCTGGTTGCCCTGATCGCCATCGCGATGGCGGCTAACCCGGAAAACCGTGTACTGGGTCTGGTCAGCTACGCCTGGGCCGGCTTCGGTGCTGCGTTCGGCCCCGTTGTCCTGATCTCCGTGATCTGGAAAGACATGACCCGTAATGGTGCACTGGCCGGTATCCTGGTCGGCGCGATCACTGTGATTGTCTGGAAACACTTCGAGTTGCTGGGTCTGTACGAAATCATCCCTGGTTTCATCTTCGCCAGCCTGGCGATCTACATCGTCAGCAAACTGGGCGCGCCGACTGCCGGCATGCTGCAGCGTTTCGAAGCTGCTGAAGCTGATTTCCGCCTGAACAAGTAATGGGGACGAGCTGAAGCTCCGACCTGTTGCCGAACACTAAAACGGCCCGCTTCTTTTTGGAGGCGGGCCGTTTTTTTATGCCTGTAGCACTCGCTCTATTCAACAGGGGTGTCTGTAGCCCAAAGCCTGTTTTCGGTCGGCAAAAGCGCCAGGCGCAGTAAGAAAAGTCTGTTTTTCCTGTCCCCCCGTCAGTACCCGTTGTCGCTCATACAGAATCGCCCACCTTCGTTCTGCAGAGACACATCGGATGTTCGCTCCTGCCAATCAGCCGCGTTTCACGTTGACCCTCGATGGCGATTCAAAAAGTGACTTCAAGGTGCTTGAATTCACCGGTAAGGAGGCCATCAGCCAGCCCTACCGTTTTGACTTGGAACTGGTCAGCGACCGCCCGGACATAGACCTCGAAACGCTCCTGCATCGTGAGGCGTTTCTAAGCTTTGATTCGGGCGAGGCCGGCATTCACGGCCAGATCTTTCGGGTAGGCCAGGGACACTCCGATCATCGGCGAACGCACTATCAGATCAGCCTTGTGCCGCGTCTGGCGTACCTCGGCCAGCGCATCAATCAACGTATTTTCCAGCATCAAAGCGTGCAGGCCATCATCACCCTGGTCCTCAAGGAGCACGGCATCCTGGGGGATGCCTTCAACTTTCAGCTCGACCATCAATACCCGGAACGCGAGTACTGCGTGCAATACGCGGAAAGCGATTTGGCGTTCATTCAACGCCTGTGTGCGGAGATCGGCTTTCACTACCATTTTCGACACAGCCCCGACGGGCATTTGCTGGTGTTCGCCGATCACCAGACGGGTTTTACGCTGCTGCCCGAACCGACTGTTTACCGGCCGCGAAACGCAACAGTGGCGGATCAACCCGTCATCAAACGCTTCGACGTACGCTTTGAAACCCGCACGACAAAAGTGTCTCGTCGCGATTACGACTTCCTGAAGCCGCATCTGGACCTTGAAAGCCGCGTCGGCCAGAAACAGTCGGTGCATGAGGATTATCAATTTCCGGGGCAATTCGCCGAGCCGGAGCATGGCAAGCGTCTGGCGCAGCGGGCTCTGGAGCGGCATGGCGCCGATTATCAACAGGCCGAAGGGCTCAGCGATCAGCCTGCGTTAATCAGCGGGACATTCCTGCGGTTAGCCGAGCACCCGCAAGAGAAATGGAACGACCTGTGGCTGATTACCCAAACCGAGCATCGCGGTCGGCAGCCGCAGGTGCTCGAAGAGTCGACGCCTGACGACAGCCCGAATGATTTTAAAGGCTATCAAAACACCTTTCTGGCGACGCCGTGGGACGTGCTGTTTCGCCCGCCATTGGGTCCAGAAAAGCCGCGCATGCTCGGCTACCAGTCCGCCGTGGTGACGGGACCCAAGGACAGCGAAATCCACTGCGACGCGTTTGGCCGGGTCAAGGTACAGCTTGCCTGGGACCGTGAAGGTGAACGCGATGAACATTCCAGCTGCTGGCTGCGCGTGGCCTCGGGTTGGGCGCACGACCGATATGGCAGCGTGATGATCCCGCGGGTAGGCATGGAAGTGCTGGTGGGGTTCATTGATGCCGACGCGGACAAACCGCTGGTAATGGGTTGCGTGCCGAATGCGGCCAATCCGATGCCGTTGAATCTGCCAGCGGACAAGACCCGCAGTATTTTTCGCAGCCAGACCAGTCCGGGTGGCGGTGGCTACAACGAAGTGCGAATCGAGGACCGCAAGGGCTCTGAAGAGATCTATCTGCGAGCTCAGCGGAACTGGAATCAACACGTGCTCAACGATCAGCATGTGCAAGTGGGCAATCAGCGCCACGTCGTGATTGGTGGCGATCAGTCGCAGGGGGCGAGCGACAACCTGCGAGTGCACGGTGATCAATCTGTCCGGGTAAACAATCAGAACCTTGAGGCGAGCGGGCATTTCCATGTGCGTGCGGGCCAGCAGGTTGTTATCGACGGCGGTGCCAGCTTGTCGATCCAGGCGGGCGGGCATTGGATCAACATTGGCCCTGGCGGAATCTTCAGCAGTGTAGAGATAGAGCTTGGTGGTGCGCTGATGCCTGTAATGGGCGCCGCGACCCCTAAAGTGGTACCTGCCGCGTTAAGCCCCGCACAAATCCGCAGCCTCAAAAGCCCCGCGCCGTTCTGCGAAGAATGCGAGCGTTGCAAGGATGGCCTCTGCCTTCCTCCGAACTCGTTACTCGACACTTCCAAAGCCGCCGTGAGCGAAGGCGCTGAACCGGGTTTTCACATCGTCGAGCAACCCATGTGCCGTGCGGCGCTCGAGTCTCTGCTCTTCCCCCAGCCGACCCCGGCCGTTATTGAAAAATTTCGCCGCCTCAATCCGCAAGTGAGTGGCTACGCCAAGCCTGGTCAACTGATCGTCCTGAGCGACCCCGGCAACACCCAATGCACCCGCGAAGAAGCGTTGCTGATGGAAGCGGCGCAGACCGTCGACGCGGCGCTGGAGCCAATGAGTGATGCCGAAGCCGAGTTCATGGCGCGGCATCATGATGAGGTTGAATCGTTCCTGACGCAGGGTTCGACCGGCGTCGGGATAGGTGCTGCGATGTTTGGTACGCACCTGGGGAACGTACAAAAGACACTGGTCGACATTGAAGCGCTGCACAAAAGGACCTTCGAACAGAACAGGAAACTGACGGGCGCCGACTTCTACGCCGAACGCCAACGATTGATGAAACAACTGGATAACGGCCTTGGACCGCTGGTGCGCAAAGGCCTTGGCATTCCTGATCATCTGAAACTGAAGAACGCGTTGGGTATTTCTACCCGAAGTCTGGTGCGGCATTGGAAACAGGCGGGTACGGCAGGTGGGATTCCGGGGTATGCCACGCATATTGAGGGGGTGAGTAGGGCGAGTAAGGTGATTAAGGCGGGGGGGTATGTCGGGATTGGATTGGGTGCTGCTGCTTCTGGGCTGAAGGTCAAGGAGACTTGTCGGGTTGGAACGGAAGAAGCTTGCAGGAAGGTGAAGTTTACGGAGGCGGGGAAGTTTAGCGGGAACGTTGCTCTAGGGGCGATCGGCGGGGTTGCCGGAGCAACCACATGTGTCCTAGTAGGAATAGGTACTGCCGGGATAGGAGGGATAGCTTGCGGACTTGTACTTACTGGAGTTGGCACAGTCTTGGGAGGGGCGGTTGGGGCAGAATTGGGAGAATTGGGTGGGGAGTTGGTTTATGAGGTTTCCAAGTGAAGGAGAATCTCGGTGAGCTATTAATGTTTGGTGGGCTAGCTTTAATAGTTGTTACTTTGCTATGTTTTTGTTTAATTGTTTATCTTGCGTATTTTAGGTTAAAAGAAATACTTGCTAATTTAAAATCATCCTCTTCTGTTAGTGGTTATGATTTTCCGCTTGGGATTGCACCTTTAATGCGTCTTGCATTGCTTGGTTATATAGGAATGATGTTGACCTTACCGCAGTCATGCATAAAAAACGGAACATTAAGCGCTCATGATTACGCGCGATTTCCTAAACGGTTAAAGTTTTTGGTGAAATTTTGCAATTGCTTTGTTTGGTCGCTATTAGTAGTGCTCTTAATTGTATGGGGGAAGCTGCCATAGCACTGCGAGTGGTTCAACGGGCGCCGGGATAAGTGCTGCTATTTTTTGTAAATGTTTTGGCGGCGTAAAAAAGACGTTAGTAGACATTGAAGCGCTGCACAAAAGGACCTTCGATAAGAACGGGAAACTGACGGGCGCCGACTTTTACGCCGAACGCCAACGATTGATGAAAAAACGCGTTGGGTATTTCTACCCGAAGTCTGGTACGGCATTGGAAACAGGCGGGTACGGCAGGCGGGATTCCGGGGTATGCCACGCATATTGAGGGGGTGAGTAGGGCGAGTAAGGTGATTAGGGCGGGGGGGGTATGTCGGGATTGGATTGGGTGCTGCTGCTTCGGGAGTGAGGGTAAGCGAAGCTTGCCGCGCTGGCCGAGAGCAAGAATGCAAAAAAGTGCAAATCGTTGAAAGTTGGAAATTGATGGGGGCTATAGCAGGAAGTAGTGCTGGTCCAGTTGTGGTCGGTAAAACATGTGCTGCCGTTGGTAAGTCTCCCCATGGCCTGCTGGTTTGTGCCGTAGTCGCCGCAGGTGTTGGCGCGATCGGTGGCGGGTTGATAGGAGAGACAATTGGTGAAGGTATTGGCGAATTAGTATACGCGTGGACTGAGTGATGTTAGATGCAAGGGGGATCTATTTTT
This sequence comes from Pseudomonas sp. p50(2008), assembly GCF_015351605.1. Classification (NCBI taxonomy): domain Bacteria; kingdom Pseudomonadati; phylum Pseudomonadota; class Gammaproteobacteria; order Pseudomonadales; family Pseudomonadaceae; genus Pseudomonas; species Pseudomonas sp. p50(2008). The sequence continues at coordinate 269,664 of NZ_JACMYF010000004.1, read as the reverse complement.
TAGTTGCGATGATTGTTGTTGTGTCAGGGGTGGGGATGTTTCTATTTCAGTTGTATTTCGCGTACTTCAAGCTTGATTGCTTATTAAAAAATCTGCCAAATTCGTATGGGGTCGATATCCGGAAGTCAATGCTGGGTAGAGATCCGATGAGTAGGGTTTTTGTGTCTGCGAACATTGCAATGATGCTTGTTCAATATAAGAAATCAATAAAAAATGGTGAGCTTGATCAGCGGGATTACGACGCAATTCCAGCGAATTTATTGCTGTGTATGAAATTGATTTATTTTGCTGCGTTGGTAATAGGCTGGATGCTGATTAGCATGTTTGTAGTCGGGAAATTTTTGGGTTGGCTTTAGTTAATAAGCGAGCTTGGCTATTAAGGTGGGGCAGTTGAGGTTCGGCCGAAATGGGGCTGCTCGATGGGTCGAGGTTAAGGAGACTTGTCGGATTGGGACGGAACATGCTTGCAAGAACGTCCCATCGATAGTGCTGGGGGAAAACACTTATGGTTGGGGTGTGATCGGAGCATCTGGCGAGGAGAAATCACGTGAAATCACTTATAAGGTATTTAATGAATGACAAACGATAGCGAGGTATGGTTTTTCTTGGATTTTGGTGGTTTGGCTTTTGGGCTCGGCTTTATTTTTATTATAGGACAAATCTATCTCTGTTTTTTTAAGCTGGAACGAATTTTAAGGTCGCTCAGTAATTCGTTTGGGGTCGTGATACTTCACCCTTTCCTGAGAAGTGGTTTTTTCAGGGCTGGTTTTATGATGAATCAAATAGCTTCATATTTGTTGTATCCAAATAGATCAATTAGAAGTGGCGCTTTAGATGAGCTGGATTATTTGAATTTTCCTCGCGGGTTACTGTATCTCATACGTGGTTTATATATGACGGCAGTTGGGAGTATGGTTTCAATGCTCGTGCACTATTTTTATAAAAATGGATGGCTTGGATAGGTTTGGTTTTTAGTTCTCATGGATAAATTAATGACTAACGAGCATACAGATACCTGGCTCCACAACAACCCGCTCAAGAGTGCGGAACAACTCTTTGCCATTTTCAGCAGTGCGAGCGCTGCTGAACCTTTCAAAGTTTGGCGGGCTTCGAAGGGAGGTAAGGCTCCCAGCCCGGTTTGGGCCGAAACAATTTATGCCGAGTGGGAAGAGGTGATGCCTTATGTAGGAATTGTCGCGGCTGACGGTGAGTTTTTGCAGTGGGTTGCGACAACTGAGTCTCAGGATTGGGGGTGGTTGGCGGTTTCTGCGGCGCCCTTAAAAGTCGTGGTTGAGCACATGCGCAGCCTTACCCAGGTGACATTGCCCAATGGTAATGCGGTGTTTTTCCGGTTTTGGGATGGGCGATATCTGCTGCCGATTTTGCAGTCTGCGCAAGTGAATGCGGCTGAGTTGCTGCCGGTTTTTGACCGGTGTCTGATCAATGGGCAGACGGTTGAAATTGGCGGTAACGCGTTGAAATCGGCGAAGGTTTTTCCATGGTGGGCGGTGCCGGATTCGCTGCTGCAGCAGTTGGGGGATGAGGATGTTTCGACTCAGCTCAACAATTTGATTCAGTGGTTGAGTGAGGAGCATCAGACGCTGTTCGAGGCCTTTTCGGAAAGCGTGTTGCGCAGGAAGGTGGAGGCGTTTCTTGCGCAGCCTGGGGTTCCTTCAGTTCCGAAGGTGAAGTTGCTGGAGCACTTGATGATGGAGCTGGGTTGATTTGATGGAGTAGGTCCGAGGAAATTTCTGGGCAAAGTCTTCGGAGATTTCCTTCGAGTTTTGGCGGTTTGCATGAACTGGTGCGGTGGGTGATGTATCGATAGTCTTTGGCTGCCACTGTGATTCAGTGGTGGGGCGTAGGAACCCGGTAGTGGCATCGGAAAGCATTAGCATCGAAACCAATTTGCGGCCGTTATTGTGCGTCCGTAAGATCAGTTGCGGCGGCTATGCGCGGGCATGCTTCGGCGTGGTCGAGTTCTCCGATGCTCGGTATTCCTACCCCGCGTATAGCTGCCACCCAAGCCCGTAGGAAGGCTGATGGCAGCTCCCATTATCATTGGAGATTTCAAATGCCATCACTTCATCCCGATCCTCCGTATGTAAAGCCAGCTCCTCATCCGGATAACCGCTTCAAGGCGCTCACCAGCAACTGCAGTGACATGCCCACCCTGTTCCTGGATACCCAGGCACCCATCGACGTTTTGACCGACGCGGCCAACTACCGAATCCAGGCTGTTACCCAAGTGCTCGAAAATCTGTCCATGCGCGGATCGGTCGAGTGCGACTCTTTCATTCTCAGTGACTTTGCATTGCTCTGCGCGATTCCGCTGCGGGACGGCTGTGATGTGCTGGAAGTGGTGCGGCGGCGGTTGCGGCCTCGACCTTCAGGATCGTAACGGGCTGTTGTGGTGAGGGCGTAAATTCCCTTGCCACAGGTTCTGCCAGTGCTGGTCACAAGTCTTGCCAATGTCCTGGATTTTTTGTGCCGCCACCCGCTCGGCTGCGAAGCCCTGACGTTCGGCTCGGTACAAGGTAAACTTCCCGGCCTTCGCAGGAGCAATCATGAATTATCGTCACGCCTTCCATGCCGGCAATCACGCCGATGTGTTCAAACACCTGACCTTGACCCGCCTCATCGCCCTGATGTCGCGCAAGGAGCAGCCGTTTGCCTATCTCGACACTCACGCCGGCATTGGTCTGTATGACCTGCAGGGTGATCAGGCCAACCGTACCGGTGAGTACCTGGAAGGGATTGCCCGGTTGTGGGATCAGCCTGATCTGCCGGCGTTGACCGCCGATTACATGAAGGTGCTGCACGACATGAACCCGGATGGCCAATTGCGCTATTACCCGGGCTCGCCGGAGCTGGCGCGTCGTCTGACACGGCCACAGGATCGGTTGATGCTCAACGAGAAGCACCCCGAAGACGGTGTGTTGCTCAAGGACAACATGGCGGGTGATCGCCGGGTCAAGGTGCATCTGGGCGAGGGCTGGCACGTGCCGCGTGCCATGTTGCCGGTGCAGGAGAAGCGGGCGGTGATGTTGATTGATCCACCGTTCGAGCAACTGGATGAGATGCAGCGTTGTGCGGCGTCGCTGAAAGAGGCTATTGGACGGATGCGTCAAACCGTGGCTGCGATCTGGTACCCGGTGAAGGACCAGCGCATGTTGCGCCGTTTCTATCAGGACCTGGCCGGCACGGGCGCGCCGAAGTTGTTGCGGGTGGAGTTGCTGGTGCATCCACTGGACACGCCGAACACCTTGAACGGTTCCGGGCTGGCGATTGCCAATCCGCCGTGGGGACTGGAGGAAGAATTGCGTGAGCTGCTGCCGTGGTTGTCCAAGAAGCTGGGACAGACTCAGGGCGGGTGGCAGATGGATTGGTTGATTGCCGAGAGTTGACCGATCATTCCCACGCAGAGCATGGGAACGATCAGAGCTCACTTCAGATCGGACAAGTCACGCCCGTACCACCAATCCCGCAATACCCTTCCGGGTTTTTCGCCAGGTATTGCTGGTGATAGGCCTCGGCAAAGTAGACCGTCGGGGCTTCATCGATTTCGGTCGTGATAGTGCCTTTGCCAGCCTTGTTCAATTCAGCCTGGAAGATCTTCGCGCTGGCCTTGGCCGCGTCCAGCTGTGTCGGGTTGGTGGCGTAGATGACCGAGCGATACTGCGTGCCGATGTCGTTGCCCTGGCGCATGCCTTGAGTCGGGTTGTGCAGCTCCCAGAACATCTTCAGCAGCTCGTCGTAGCTGACTTTCGCCGGCTCGTAGACTACCAGTACCACCTCAGTGTGGCCGGTCAGGCCCGAGCAGACCTCTTCATAAGTCGGGTTCGGCGTGAAACCGCCGGCGTAGCCAACCACGGTACTGACCACACCCTCACGCTGCCAGAAGCGACGCTCCGCACCCCAGAAGCACCCCAGACCGAAGATGGCGAAATCCACATCCGTGACGAACGGGCCCAGCAGCGGCGAGTCGTGGACGAAGTGTTTTTCCGGCAAGTTCATTGGGGTTTCGCGGCCAGGCAGGGCTTGTTCTTTAGTTGGAAGCACGTTTTTGTTCACCAGAATTTCCGAGCGCAGAACCATCATCAGTCCTCTCAGTCAGGTTGAATGTGAATTGTTAGACACGCAGTTTGCCCAATTATCCCTTTGGGAGCGAGGGTGTGCCGTCAGGCAATCGGTCCGCGCGGATAGCGCTTGAGCTTTTCAATCAGCTCGGTGCCCGGGATCGGGCGGTCGAACAGGTAGCCCTGACCGACATCACAACGGTGGCGCCGCAAGAACGCGAGCTGTTCAGCCGTCTCGATGCCTTCAGCCACTACCTTGAGTTTCAGGTTGTGGGCCATGGCGATCACGGCGGAGGTGATCTCCATGTCGTCCTGGTTATCCGGGATTTCGTGAATGAAGCTTCGATCGATCTTGATGATATCGATCGGGAATTTTTTCAGGTAACTGAGCGACGAATAACCCGTACCGAAATCGTCCATGGCCAGGGTCAGGCCCAGGCGCTTGAGCTGGTCGAGCTGCAAGTGAGTGTCTTCGGTGGCCTCCAGCAGCAGGCCTTCCGTTAACTCAAGTTCGAGCAAATTGGCCGGCAGCGCTTCTTCCTTGAGGATATTGGCGATGGACGCCACCAGGTCCGGGTCGGAGAACTGCTTGGGCGACAGGTTGATCGCCACCTGAAGATTGCCCAGGCCGGCCGCCGTCAGGTCTTTGCTCATGCGGCAGGCCTGTCGGGCGATCCATTTGCCAATGGGAATGATCAGGCCGGTCTCTTCTGCCACGCTGATGAACTGATCCGGGCGGATCATGCCTTTTTCCGGATGGTTCCAGCGCAGCAGCGCTTCCATGCCCAGCAGGCGACCGCTACGCAGGCAAAGCTTGGGCTGGTAGAACACGTCCAGTTCATTCTGGGTCAAGGCGCGGCGCAGGTTGTTTTCGACGAACAGCTTGTAGCTGGCCTCGGCGTTCAGCGCTTCGGTGAACACTTGAACCTGATGTTTGCCGTTGGCCTTGGCCTTGTGCAGCGCGAGGCCGGCGTTACGCATCAGGGTTTGCGGGTCGCGTCCATGCAGGGGTGCGCAGGCCAGGCCGACTGAGCCCGTGACGCTGATCAACTGGTTGTCGACGAACATGGGTTTGTCGAGGGTCGCCAGCAATTGATTGGCGACCTTCTGGCCGCTGCACAGGTCGGTGTTGTCCAGTAACACCGCGAACTCGTTACTGGCAAAACGCGCCAGGCTGCCGCTCGGGCTCAGGCTGTTGCGCAGGCGTCGGGCCAGGCTGATCAGCAGCTTGTCGCCGGTCTGGTGGCCGAGGCTGTCATTGATGCGCTTGAAGTTATCAATGTCCACCAGCAGCAGGCTGATGGGCGTATCGGTGTCGCGCGCGAAGCGTTCGTCAAGGTTGCGGATGAACGCCGGGCGATTACCCAGGTTGGTCAGGTTGTCGGTGTAAGCCAGGCGCTCGATGCGCTGCTGGGCGAGTTTGGTCTGGGTGATGTCTTCGTAAATGCCGATGTAATGCGTCAGCTCGCGGTTGTCGCCGTAAACCTTGGAGATCGACAACTGGCCCCAATAGGGTTCGAGGTTTTTACGGCGGCTTTTGAACTCGCCTTGCCAGCTGTTGCTTTTGACCAGTGCCGAGGGCGCGTCGAACAGCAGCTCGCTCAGGTTCTCCAGTGCCGGCAGTTCCGACAGCCGCTGGCCGTGGACTTCTTCAGTGCTGTATTGAGTGATCGCTGTGAAACTCGGATTGACGTACTCGACCACCCCGTCGCAATTGACCAGCAAAAAGGCATTGGCACTTTGCTCCACGGCGCGTTGGAACAAGTGCAAGGCACTGGTGGCGGCGCGGCGGTTGTGGTTGTTGATCACTTGGGCGAATTGGTCTGCCAGCTCACCGGCGAAGGCAATTTCGTCCGATTGCCAGGCGCGAGTGATACCGATCTGTTCCAGGCAGAGCACGCCCACGACGTTGCCATCAACCCGAATACTGGCATCGAGCATCGCAATGATGTCCCGCGGTCGCAGGCTGTCCACCAGTTCCCGGGTACGCGGGTCGTGCATCACGTTGTGGGCGTCAATGGCGCGGCCGGTGTTCAAGGCTTCCAGGTAATTCGGGAAGCCGCTGACGTCGATCGGTTCCGGCAGCTGATGGTTCCGGGTGGCGCGATGATAGGCCGAGATTGGCACCAGGAATGAATCTTCAAGGTTCCACAGGCTGGCACAGTCGATTTCGTAGATGTCACACGCGCTGCGGGTTATCAGCTCAGCGGCTTCCTGCAGGGAATTGTTGCTGCTGTAACGCTGGCGAGTCAGCAACAGGATCAGGTCCTGCTGTGCGCGAACCCGATCCAGGTGCAGCAGTTGTTCCTGCTGTGCGCGCTGATTGAGTTCCAGTGCGATTTGCAGGCGCGAGTTCTGAGTTTCCAGGTCCAGCGCCGACAGCTGCGGATTGCCCTCGAACAGGTCGTCTACAACCATCAAGTAGCCACGCAGCAACTGCCGATTGTGCTGTTTGAAGGCTTCACCCAGCTCCAGCAGGTTCAAGGCGCCGGAGGGGGTGTGCAAGGTGTAGCGGATCAGGTAATTGGGGCTTTCAGTCAGTTGCTGCTGGATCGCGTCATGCAACTGATGGCGCGCTTGCGGCTCCATCAGGCTGGCGTAGGGCGAACTGATCAGGGAGCAGAGCTCCGTAGCCGCCAGGCCGAACTGTCTTTCGCAGTTCGGATCGAGAAACAACAGCGCCCAGCTCGCCTCATTCAGCCGTTCGAAACGCAGCATGCCGAGCCGCGAGGGCACAGGCAACTGCGTCACTACCTCGGCCACCATACGGCTGGCGGCATCGGGTTGGCTTTTCATGGAGGGAACTCGCTTCGAAAGTGCTGATCGCGCCGGGCTTTCGCCCTCTTTACTCTTGCGTGCGGCAAGGTTGCATCATTGCAACACTGACTGACAAGAGACATGAAGGCCAAGTGCTATAAGAATATGTCGGCAGAGAAGAAGATTTCTTCAGTGATTGCGCCAAAGTAAGTGCCAGACAATACAGACCGTGACCTGCGGCAGCGCCTGCATCAAGTGGGTAGACCCGTAGGTGCTGCCGCAGGCTGCGATCTTTTGACCGTTAGCGCAAAGGGATATCGGTCTGTTGCAGTAATTGGCCCTCCCGATCGTGGTAGCTGACACGAATCTGCCCGGCATCAACCACCAGATGGGCAAAGTTGTCCTGGCTGATCACTGCGCCGGTCAATGCGTGCCGGTACTCGCCCTCGGCCGTGCGGGCCAACGGTTGATCGAGGATAAAGCTGGCGGCATTGGCGTAAGGCAGTAATTTGCTGTTGCTTAGAGGCGACGACACCACGGTGTGCACCTCAAAATCCGGGTCCTCGCTGTGCGTCAGCCGGCTGGTCAGGGAGCCGTGGACATCGCCGGAGACAAAGATGACGTTCTTGATGCGGTGCTGGCGGATCGTCTCCAGCAGGCGCAGTCGCTGTTCGGGAAACGCTTTCCAGGCATCGTCGCCCTGAATTTTCTTATCGGGATAGAACATGACGCTGGTCACGACGAACTTCACTCGGGCCGAACTGTTGATCAACCATTCACATAAGGCGATTTCTTGCGCCTGATCAAGAATGCGCCGGTCAGCGGTGGATAGATTTCGCCGTGTTCGGCTGTCGGTCACAAACCATTCGATATCGCCCTCGGTAAACTGATACCAATACCTGTTGAGTGTCGAACTTACCCGGCCATTATCGAGTAACTCAGGAATGGGGCTGTGGCTGGCCTGGTATATCTCATAAGCAGTCATCGCATTCGTATATAAGTAGTCGTCTTTATTGCTCTTGTTGGCGGGCCAGTTGTCTTCTATTTCATGATCGTCAAGGATCATGTAAGTCGGCACACTGGACATTAACTGACTGATATTGGGCTGAGAAAAGGCGGCGCAGTACTTGCTGAAGATATCGTTTAGTTCACGGTCGGGCGCCACGATGTTCAAATCATCGACATAGACTTGATCGCCGGTCATCAACACCGCGCTGACGGGTGGTTGGGCGTGGCGTACCTGTTGCATGATCGACGCGAAGATTCGGTCACTCCGGTGCGGTAGAACGGGCATGCCGCCGGTCATTCGCAGGTATCGGCATGAGCCGACGATATAGGCGCGTGGTTTGGTCGTCGTTGTGGACGGCGTGCGGAAGCGGTAGAGGTCTTGCGGCCATTGCAGCGGTAGCTGTTGCGCTGTCTCCACCGTGTGCGTCGGGCCTGCGGGGCTGAACCAGCCAGCCTGATACTCGTATTCGGTGTCGGCGCTCAGTTCATTGAGTGCGATGACTTCGCACCCGTCACGGACAGGTTCCAGTTTCGCAAAAATACTGTTCAGCCAGCACACCTCTCCCGCTCGTCGATAACGAATACCGGCGAAAACAGAAATGTTTTTTCGTGGCGTGCCGCGCAGGAAGAGGCGTGTCTGATGAGTTGTCGTGTGGCCAACAATAGGGCCGACAGTAGGTTTGAACATAGTTGAGTCCATTCAGTATTGCGCCAGTCAGAAAATTAACAATGTCGGCGCGTTTATTAAGGCGTCGCATCACCAAGACTAGTGAGTGGACCTTAAAAAATACGGAGCGGAAATGGACTCGAGTTGTGGGCGATATCAGCTACAAATGTAGGAAGGCACACTTTTAAATTAAAAAATCTCAGGCAAAAAAAGCCCCGCCAAATTGGCGGGGTTGAGGTACGAGCGTGGCGCCCGGAAAACATGGAACGCGGCAGGCCCTCCAGTGAAGGAGGGCCGCCAGGTGTTACAACAGAATGGTACGAATGTCCGCCAGCAGGTCGCTCAGACGCTTGGTGAAGCGTGCTGCAGCGGCGCCGTTGATCACGCGGTGATCGTAGGACAGCGACAGCGGCAGCATCAGTTTCGGCTGGAAGGCTTTGCCGTCCCAGACTGGCTGGATGGTTGCCTTGGAAACACCGAGGATCGCCACTTCCGGCGCGTTGACGATCGGCGTGAAGCCGGTGCCGCCAATGTGGCCGAGGCTGGAAATGGTGAAGCAGGCGCCTTGCATGTCGTCAGCGGTGAGCTTTTTGTCGCGGGCTTTGGCGGCCAGCGCGGCAGCTTCAGCGGCGAGTTGCAACAGGCTCTTCTGGTCGACGTTCTTGATGACCGGTACCAGCAGGCCTTCAGGCGTGTCGACGGCGAAGCCGATGTTCACGTATTTCTTGCGGATGATCGCTTTACCGCTTGGTGCCAGCGAACTGTTGAAGTCCGGCAGTTCCTTGAGCAGGTGCGCGCAGGACTTGAGCAGCAGCGGCAGGATGGTCAGCTTGACGCCGGCCTTCTCTGCAACAGCCTTCTGAGCGATACGGAACGCTTCCAGGTCGGTGATATCAGCCGAATCGAACTGAGTCACGTGTGGAATGTTCAACCAGCTGCGGTGCAGGCTCGATGCGCCGATTTGCATCAGGCGAGTCATCGGCACTTCTTCGGTTTCACCGAAACGGCTGAAGTCGACAACCGGAATCGGCGGAATGCCCGCGCCACCGGTTGCGCCAGCAGCAGCGGCCGGTGCTTCCTTGGCCTTCTGCATCATGGCTTTGACGTAAACCTGTACGTCTTCTTTCAGGATGCGACCGTGCGGGCCGCTGGCGCCGACGGCGCTCAGCTCGACACCGAACTCACGGGCCAGTTGACGCACGGCTGGGCCGGCGTGAACTTTGGCGCCTGGCCTGGCGGGTGCAGCAACTGGAGCGGCAGCCGCAGGTGCAGCGGCAGCCGGAGCAGCAGCGGCCGGAGCACTTGGCGCAGCAGCGGCAGCTGGAGCCGGTGCAGCAGCAGGCGCAGCGCCCTTGACCTTCAGCTTGAGGATCAGGTCGCCGGTACCGACTTCGTCATCCAGCTTGATGGAAACGCTTTCCACCACGCCAGCGGCAGGCGATGGAATTTCCATGCTCGCCTTGTCGGATTCCAGGGTGATCAGTGACTGGTCGGCTTCAACGGTGTCGCCGGCCTTGACCAGGACTTCGATGATCTTGGCCTTGCCCGACGAGCCGATGTCCGGAACGTGGATGTCCTGAACGCTATCGGCAACCGGTGCCGCCGGAGCTGCCGCTGCAGCAGGCGCAGCGGCAGGTGCAGGTGCAGCTGCCTGAGCTGGAGCGGCAGCAGCAGGCGCCGCAGCACCTGCCACTTCCAGGTCCAGGATCAGGTCGCCGGTGCCGACTTCGTCGTTGAGCTTGACGCTGATGGCCTTGACCACGCCCGCGGCAGGCGACGGGATTTCCATGCTGGCCTTGTCGGATTCCAGGGTGATCAGCGATTGATCAGCCTCGACGGTGTCGCCGACCTTGACCTGGATCTCGATGATCTGGGCCTTGCCCGACGAGCCGATGTCCGGCACGTGCACTTGTTGAACCGAAGCGGCGGCAGGTGCAGCGGCTGGCGCGGCAGCAGCAGGTGCGGCAGCCGGTTTCTCTTCAGCCTTGGCCGCCGGTGCAGCGGCCGCCGCAGGGGCTGGCGCAGCGTCACCTTCGACTTCCAGCTCCAGCAGTTCGTCGCCTTCTTTCAGGCGATCGCCCAGCTTTACTTTCAGGCTTTTGACGATACCGGCCTTCGGCGCAGGCACTTCCATGCTCGCCTTGTCCGATTCCAGCGTCAGAATGCTCTGCTCGGCTTCGATACGGTCGCCGACCTTCACAAACAGTTCAATTACTTCACCTTCACCGCTGCCGATGTCAGGTACGCGAATGAGTTCGCTCACAGAGTGTCTCCTCAGCAGTCCAGTGGGTTGCGTTTTTCCGGGTTGATACCGAACTTGGCGATGGCTTCAGCCACGACCTTAGGTTCGATGTCACCACGGTCAGCCAATGCTTCCAGGGCTGCCAACACCACGAATTGACGATCGACTTCGAAGAAGTGACGCAGCTTCTTACGGCTGTCACTGCGGCCGAAACCGTCGGTGCCCAGGACTTTGAATTCCTTGGACGGGACCCACTGACGAATTTGCTCAGCGAACAGCTTCATGTAGTCGGTGGAGGCGATGACCGGACCTTTACGGCCGTTCAGGCACTCTTCGACGTAGCTCAGTTTAGGCTTCTGGCCCGGGTGCAGACGGTTGGTACGCTCAACGGCCAGGCCGTCGCGACGCAGTTCGTTGAAGCTGGTAACGCTCCAGACGTCAGCACCGATGTTGAACTCTTCACGCAGAATCTTCGCCGCTTCACGCACTTCACGCAGGATGGTGCCGGAGCCCATCAGTTGTACGTGGTGCGCCGCTTCGCGGGTGTCTTCTTCGAGCAGGTACATGCCCTTGATGATGCCTTCCTCGGCACCGGCCGGCATGGCAGGTTGCTGGTAGGACTCGTTCATCACGGTGATGTAGTAGAAAACGTCCTGCTGCTCTTCGGTCATCTTCTTCATGCCGTCCTGGATGATCACCGCCAGCTCGTAGCCGTAGGTTGGATCAAAGGTGCGGCAGTTCGGGATGGTAGCGGCCAGGATATGGCTGTGACCGTCTTCGTGTTGCAGGCCTTCGCCGTTCAGCGTGGTCCGTCCGGCGGTGCCGCCGATCAGGAAGCCACGGGTGCGGCTGTCGCCAGCGGCCCAGGCCAGGTCGCCAATACGCTGGAAGCCGAACATCGAGTAGAAGATGTAGAACGGCAGCATTGGCTGGTTGTGGCTGGAGTACGAAGTACCGGCGGCGATGAAGGAGCTCATGGCGCCTGCTTCGTTGATGCCTTCTTCGAGAATCTGGCCTTTCTTGTCTTCCTTGTAGAACATCACCTGGTCTTTATCGACTGGCTCGTAGAGCTGGCCGACGGACGAGTAGATGCCCAACTGACGGAACATGCCTTCCATACCGAAGGTACGGGCTTCGTCCGGGATGATCGGAACGATGCGTGGGCCGATTTCCTTATCCTTGACCAGCTGCGCGAGGATCCGCACGAAGGCCATGGTGGTGGAGATTTCACGGTCGCCCGAACCGTCAAGGATGGCCTTGAGGGTATCGAGTGGCGGGGTCGGCACGCTGAAGCTCTGTGCGCGACGTTGCGGCACGAAACCGCCCAATGCAGTGCGGCGCTCGCTCAGGTAGCGGGCTTCTGCGCTGTTTGGCTCCGGCTTGAAGAACGGCAGGTTTTCCAGCTCTTCGTCCTTGACCGGGATGTCGAAACGATCACGGAACAACTTCAGGCTGTCGACATCGACTTTCTTGGTGTTGTGCGCCGTGTTTTTCGCTTCGCCGGCACCGGTGCCATAACCTTTGATGGTCTTGGCCAGGATGACAGTCGGTTGTTCTTTGTGGTTGACCGCTTCGTGGTACGCCGCGTAGACCTTGTACGGGTCGTGGCCGCCACGGTTGAGCTTCCAGATCTCGTCGTCGGACAGATCAGCAACCATCGCCTTGAGTTCTGGCGAGTTGAAGAAGTGTTCACGCACGAACGCGCCGTCTTTGGCTTTGTAGTTCTGGTACTCGCCGTCGATGACTTCGTCCATGCGACGTTGCAGGATGCCGTCGACGTCTTTGGCCAGCAGTGGGTCCCAGAAACGGCCCCAGATGACTTTGGTCACGTTCCACTGAGCACCGCGGAACACGCCTTCGAGCTCCTGGATGATCTTGCCGTTGCCGCGAACCGGGCCGTCGAGGCGCTGCAGGTTGCAGTTGATGACGAAGATCAGGTTGTCGAGCTTCTCGCGGCCAGCCAGCGAGATCGCGCCCAGGGATTCCGGCTCGTCGCACTCGCCGTCGCCCAGGAAGCACCAGACTTTCTGCTTGCCTTCAGGGATGAAGCCACGGGCTTCCAGGTACTTCATGAAGCGTGCCTGGTAGATCGCCTGGATCGGGCCCAGACCCATGGATACGGTCGGGAACTGCCAGAAGTCTGGCATCAGCCAAGGGTGCGGATAGGACGACAAGCCCTGGCCGTCGACTTCCTGACGGAAGTTGTTCATCTGGTCTTCGGTGATGCGGCCTTCCATGAACGCACGGGCGTAGACGCCTGGCGAGGTGTGGCCCTGGAAGTAGATCAGGTCGCCGCCGTGTTCTTCGGTCGGGGCCTGGAAGAAGTAGTTGAAGCCGATGTCATACAGGGTCGCACTGGAGGCGAAGCTGGAGATGTGACCGCCGAGGTCAGAATCTTTCAGGTTCGTACGCATTACCATGGCCATCGCGTTCCAGCGAACCAACGAGCGAATGCGGCGTTCCATGAACAGGTCGCCAGGCATGCGTGCTTCGTGGGTCACAGGAATCGTGTTGCGGTAAGGCGTGGTGATGGCGTATGGCAGCTGCGAGCCACTACGGGTCGCCAGTTCGCCCATACGGGTCATCAGATAGTGAGCGCGGTCTTCGCCTTCTTTGTCGAGAACCGATTCCAGGGCGTCCAGCCATTCCTGGGTTTCGACGGGATCGAGGTCTTGCATGGCTTGCTCCAGGGCGGAAAGGCTTCCAGAATCGGTTGCCTGAGTTTGCGACTGGCCTTGTGGGCAGACGATATAAATTCTTGGATTGCCGAGAGGTTGTTCCGGCGGCGTGTAGTTTTACTACAAATCTTCGGGCATTTCAGCCTTTCGAATGTATAGACGAGTAGTAAAACTACAGATGAGCGGCTTGTGGCCTCCAGCTGCGTTGTGAGAATAATCGTTAAGGTTGGTCTTTTGCCAACCGAAAAAGGTGAAAGCTTGATGATCGCTGCCAACATTAAAAGAATTTCAGCTATTTCTAACCTTTGTTCGACAGTCGATCAGGTAGTGGGTTTTCAGAAATCACTACATGCAGCCCGTTACACGCCGATCAAGGATAGACCATGAGCCTCCCTTCGCTTGCCGAACTGCCCGCCATACTCCTGCCGTTTGTCACCCGTGCCGAGCAGTCGTTCCGTGAAGCCGTCGCTGCACTCGATGGCGACTCGAACCTGTCCGGCTGGACGCCTGAACGTTGGGCCCAATTTGCCCGTATTACCGCCGCCAGCGACTTTGTCACCGAACAGAGTGTGCGTGACCCTTTAATGCTGCTTGAACTGGTGCGGTCCGGCGAACTCGACCGTGGCTTTGCCCCCGGTGAACTGTGTGCGCAGATCGCGGCGGCAGTAGGGCTGGCTGAAACCGAGGACGAATTGGGGCGTGTCTTGCGTCGGCAGCGCACCCGCCATCAGGTGCGGATCATCTGGCGCGATCTGACCCGGCAGGCCGATCTGGTCCAGACCTGCCGCGACCTTTCGGACATGGCCGATGCCAGCATCGATCAGGCCTATCAATGGTTGTACGCGCGCCATTGCCAGCAGTTCGGTGTACCTACGGGACGGCGCAGCGGCGAGCCGCAGCAAATGGTCATCCTGGGCATGGGCAAGCTTGGCGCGGTCGAGCTGAACCTGTCGTCGGACATCGACCTGATCTTCGCCTACCCCGAGGGCGGCGAAACCGTCGGTGTGAAGCGCTCGCTGGATAATCAGGAATTTTTCATACGCCTCGGTCAGCGCCTGATCAAAGCGCTGGACCCCATGACCGTCGACGGCTTCGTGTTCCGCGTTGACATGCGCCTGCGGCCCTACGGTTCGGCAGGTGCCCTGGTGCTGAGCTTCAATGCGCTGGAGCAGTATTACCAGGATCAGGGGCGTGACTGGGAACGCTACGCGATGATCAAGTCGCGGGTGGTGGCCGGCGATCAGGTGGCCGGCGCGCAATTGCAGGAGATGCTGCGTCCTTTCGTTTACCGACGGTATCTGGACTTCTCGGCCATCGAAGCGCTGCGCACCATGAAGCAGCTGATCCAGCAGGAAGTCCGCCGCAAGGGCATGGCTGACAACATCAAGCTCGGCTCTGGCGGCATCCGCGAAGTCGAATTTATCGCTCAGGCTTTCCAGCTGATTCACGGCGGTCGCGACCTGAGCTTGCAACAACGCCCTCTATTAAAAGTACTGAGCACACTGGAAGGCCAGGGGTACCTGCCACCCGCGGTGATCAGCGAGTTGCGCGAAGGCTACGAATTCCTGCGTTACACCGAACATGCGATTCAAGCGATTGCCGACCGCCAGACCCAGATGTTGCCGGACGGCGCGCAGGATCAGGCGCGCATTGCTTTTATGATGGGTTTTGCCGATTGGCCTGCCTTCCACGAGCAATTGATGTACTGGCGCGATCGTGTGGCCTGGCACTTCGGTCAGGTGATCGCCGATCCCGACGAAGAGGAAGGCACCGAGAGCGAAGTGGTGGTCGGGGGTGAGTGGCTGCCGCTGTGGGAAGAGGCTCAGGATGAAGAAGCCGCTTGCCGCCAGTTGGAGGACGGAGGTTTTGCGGACGCTTCAAAAGCCTTGAAAACCTTGGCCAGTCTGCGGGGCAGCCCGCAATTGCGCGCCATGCAGCGCCTCGGTCGCGAACGGCTCGACGCCTTTATTCCGCGGCTGCTGGCTCAGGCCGTGGAGCACGCCAACCCGGACCTGGTGCTGGAGCGGGTATTGCCATTGGTGGAGGCCGTCGCCCGTCGTTCCGCGTACCTGGTGTTGCTGACCGAAAACCCGGGTGCACTTCGCCGCCTGCTAACCCTGTGTGCCGCGAGCCCGTGGATTGCCGAGCAGATCACCCGCTTCCCGTTGTTGCTCGACGAACTGCTTAACGAAGGCCGGTTGTTCAAGCCGCCCCTGGCGCCGGAATTGGCCGCCGAGCTGCGCGAACGCCTGACACGAATTCCTGAAGACGACCTCGAGCAGCAAATGGAGGCGCTGCGCCATTTCAAACTGGCGCACCGCTTGCGTGTTGCCGCCTCGGAAATCGCCGGCAGCCTGCCGCTGATGAAAGTCAGTGATTACCTGACCTGGCTGGCGGAAGCGATCCTGGAGCAAGTGCTGGCACTGGCCTGGCGTCAAACGGTGGCCAAATATGGCACGCCCCTGCGCACTGACGGCACGTTGTGCGATCCCGGCTTCGTCATTGTCGGTTATGGGAAAGTCGGCGGGCTGGAACTCGGGCATGGTTCCGACCTGGACCTGGTGTTTATCCACGACGGTGATCCGCAGGCAGAAACGGACGGGGCAAAACCGATTGATGGGGCCCAGTTCTTCACGCGGCTCGGGCAGCGGATCATTCACTTGCTTACGACCCAAACCAACTCGGGCCAGTTGTATGAAGTGGATATGCGCCTGCGACCATCCGGTGCATCGGGCTTGCTGGTGAGTTCGCTGGGTGCGTTTGCGCGTTATCAGGAAAACGAAGCCTGGACCTGGGAGCACCAGGCATTGGTGCGGGCGCGAGTACTGGTGGGCAGTCAGGATGTGGGGCTGGCGTTCGAGAAAGTCCGTGCGGCGATTTTGGGTAAACCAAGGGGCTTGCCGACCTTGCGCCAGGAGGTCAGCGAGATGCGCGCCAAGATGCGCGATAACCTCGGCAGCAAGAGCACGGCGGCCGGCACCGGGACAAATGCTTTCGAAGCCACCGCGCCGTTCGATCTCAAGCAGGATGCCGGAGGTATCGTCGATATTGAATTTATGGTGCAATACGCGGCCCTGGCGTGGTCCGAAACGCACCCGTCATTGCTGCGCTGGACCGACAATATCCGCATTCTGGAAGGGTTGGAGGAGGAAGGGCTGATGCCCGCCGAAGACGCCGGTTTGTTGCGCGAGGCCTATAAAGCCTATCGTTCCGCCGCGCACCGACAGGCCTTGCAGAAGGATGCTGGTGTAATACCTGGTGATCAGTTCGCGGACGAACGACGGCAGGTGCTGCGAATCTGGCGCGAGTTGGGGCTAAGCTGAAACCGGAGATTGGCAGCACCGTATTACCCTGTGGGAGCGAGCCATGTGGCGAGGGGATTTATCCCCGTTGGACTGCGCAGCAGTCCCATTTTTTAGGGCCGCTTCGCGACCCAACGGGGATAAATCCCCTCGCCACATGGCTTGCTCCCACAGTAGATCTTCATTGTTTTGTAGATTGAGGCAGCTAAGCTGCACCGCACTGGATGTGCACCAATACCCAATGTGGGAGCGAGCTTGCTCGCGATAGCGGAGTGACAGTCGACAGTCATGTTGAAGGTGATGACCCATCGCAAGCCTGCATGCTTCCACAGTGATTCTCGAGGCGGGGAGGCGTAAGCCTCCCCGGTTCGTTTTTGGAAACCACATGAAAATTCTGATCGTTGGGCCCAGTTGGGTCGGTGACATGGTGATGGCGCAGACACTCTTTCAGTGTCTTAAACAGCGCCACCCGCAATGCGAAATCGACGTGTTGGCCCCCGAGTGGAGCCGGCCGATTCTGGAACGCATGCCCGAAGTCCGTCAGGCCTTGAGCTTTCCGCTCGGCCACGGCGCTCTTGAGCTGGCGACCCGCCGGCGCATCGGCAAATCCCTGGCCGGCCAGTACGACCAGGCGATCCTGCTGCCCAATTCCCTCAAGTCGGCGCTGGTGCCGTTCTTCGCCGGCATTCCCAAACGCACAGGCTGGCGCGGCGAGTTTCGCTACGGCCTGCTCAATGACGTGCGCACGCTGGATAAAGAACGCTATCCGCTGATGATCGAGCGCTTCATGGCGCTGGCTTACGAGCCCGGCACCGAACTGCCGAAACCATATCCCCGGCCAACCCTGCAGATCGATCCGGTCACCCGCGAGGCGGCTCTGGCCAAATTCGGCCTGACCCTCGACCGCCCGGTATTGGCGCTGTGCCCAGGCGCCGAGTTCGGTGAGTCCAAGCGCTGGCCGTCCGAGCATTACGCCAAGGTCGCAGAAACGAAGATTCGCGAAGGATGGCAGGTCTGGTTGTTCGGCTCTAAAAACGATCACGCGGTGGGCGAAGACATTCGCGCCCGGTTGATCCCTGGCCTGCGCGAGGAGTCGGTGAACCTCAGCGGCGGAACGTCCCTGGCTGAAGCCATTGATCTGCTGTCCTGCGCCGACTCGGTGGTGTCTAACGACTCGGGCCTTATGCACGTCGCCGCCGCACTGAACCGTCCCCTCGTTGCGGTCTACGGCTCGACGTCGCCAGGCTTCACGCCACCCTTGGCCGAGCACGTCGAAATCGTTCGCCTGGGCATTGAATGCAGCCCTTGCTTCGACCGTACGTGCCGCTTCGGTCATTACAATTGCTTGCGCCAGCTCATGCCGCAAGCGGTGAACGAAGCCTTGCAGCGGTTGCAGGGCACTGTGGTCGAGGTCAATTAGTTTGCGGGTACTGTTGATCAAGACTTCATCGCTGGGTGACGTGATCCATGCGTTGCCGGCGTTGACTGACGCGGCACGGGCAATTCCTGGCATCCAGTTCGATTGGGTCGTGGAAGAAGGTTTCGCCGAAATTCCGACCTGGCATCCCGCCGTCGGCAAGGTGATTCCGGTGGCGATCCGTCGCTGGCGCAAGAACATCTGGCAGACCCTCAAGAGTGGCGAGTGGAAACGCTTCAAGCAAAGCGTTCGCGCCACGAAATACGATCTGGTCATCGATGCCCAGGGCTTGCTGAAAAGTGCGCTGCTGACCCGTTACGTCAAAGCGCCGGTGGCCGGGCTGGACAAAAACTCCGCCCGTGAACCGATCGCTGCGCGCTTCTATTCCCGGCGTCTTGCCGTCGCCCGTGGGCAGCACGCGGTCGAGCGTGTGCGTCAGTTGTTCGCCGTGGCCCTGGGTTATGACTTGCCCAAAGGCCTGGGCGACTATGGCCTGAACGTTGAACGACTGGTGGAGCTGCCACGCAAAAATCCTTACGTGCTGTTCCTGCACGGAACCACCTGGGACACCAAGCACTGGCCGGAGGCGTACTGGCGCGAGCTGGCCGAGCGCGTAGGCTATCTTGGCGTCGGGGTGAAACTGGCGTGGGGCAACCCGGCAGAGAAAGCCAGGGCCGAGCGCATAGCCAAAGACATGCGACACGTCGAAGTGCTACCGAAGCTGAACCTGGCGGGCGTTGGCAAAGTGCTTGCCGGGGCGCAAGCCTGTGTGGCAGTGGACACCGGTCTGGGCCATCTGGCGGCCGCGCTGGACGTGCCGACGCTTTCATTGTTCGGCCCGACCAACCCCGGTCTGACTGGCGCCTACGGCAAGTCGCAGATTCACATGGCAAGCGATTTCCCCTGTGCGCCGTGCCTGCAAAAGAAATGCACTTATCAACCGACGGCTGAAGATGCTCGTCGGTTCGACCTGAAGCGCGAGTGGCCCCTGTGCTTCACGCGTTTGAATCCCGAGCGTGTCGCGACCCGACTGAGCACGTTGTTACTGGCTGAGGAGCTGCGCTGATGCAATTGGCATTCGTCTTGTACAAGTATTTTCCATTCGGGGGCTTGCAGCGTGACTTCATGCGCATCGCGCTGGAGTGTCAGCAGCGTGGTCATCAGATCCGCGTCTATACGCTCATCTGGGAAGGCGACATTCCGCCCGGTTTCGAAGTGCTGGTGGCGCCGGTCAAAGCGTTCTTCAACCATCGCCGCAACGAAAAGCTCAGCGAGTGGATGGCGGCGGACCTGGCCAAGCGCCCGGTCGACCGATTGATCGGTTTCAACAAAATGCCGGGTCTGGACGTCTACTACGCCGCCGACGGGTGCTTCGAGGACAAGGCGCAGAACCTGCGCAATTCCCTTTACCGTCGCTGGGGCCGCTACCGGCATTTTGCCGAGTATGAGCGTGCGGTGTTCGCCAAGGACGCCAAGACCGAAGTCCTGATGATTTCCGAAGTTCAGCAACCGCTGTTCATCAAGCATTACGACACACCGCTGGAGCGTTTCCATTTGCTGCCGCCGGGCATCTCCCAGGACCGTCGTGCGCCGCCGAATGCGGCCGAGATTCGCGCTGAATTTCGTCGCGAATTCAACCTGAAAGACGACGAGCTGCTGTTGGTGCAAATCGGCTCCGGCTTCAAGACCAAGGGCGTCGATCGCAGCCTGAAAGCCCTGGCCGCATTGCCCGCTGATCTGAAGAAACGTACCCGGCTGTTTGTAATTGGCCAGGACGACCCCAAATTATTCCAGATGCAGAGCGCGACGCTGGGGCTTGGCGATAACGTGACGTTCCTCAAGGGACGCAGCGACATTCCGCGTTTTCTGCTGGGCGCCGACCTGTTGATCCACCCGGCGTACAACGAAAATACCGGAACCGTGTTGCTCGAAGCCGTGGTGGCCGGGTTGCCGGTGCTGGTGAGCGCGGTCTGTGGTTATGCCCATTACATCGCCGAGGCCGACGCTGGCCTGGTGCTGGACGAGCCTTTCGATCAGACCCAGCTGAACGGTTACCTGAGCGATATGTTGAAAGACCCTCATGCCCGCGCGGCCTGGAGCCGTAACGGTCTGGCCTTCGCTGAGACGGCCGACCTCTATAGCATGCCGCAACACGCGGCTGATGTGATTCTGGCGGAGCACGCTTAATGAAGTTGATGCTGGCTGAACCGTTCAAGAGCCTGTGGGCTGGACGCGATCCATTTACCGAAGTCGAACGCCTTGAGGGCGAGGTGTATCGCGAACTCGAAGCGCGCCGGACCCTGCGTACCGTCGTCGATGGCAATGGGTTCTTCGTGAAGATTCACCGTGGCATCGGTTGGGGCGAGATCTTCAAGAACCTGCTCACCGCCAAGTTGCCGGTGCTCGGCGCCGGGCAGGAATGGAAGGCCATTGAGCGCCTCAAAGAAGTCGGTGTGCCGACCATGACGGCTGTCGCCTATGGCGAAAAGGGCAGCAACCCCGCAGACCAGCATTCGTTTATCGTCACCGAAGAACTGGCGCCGACCGTCAGCCTCGAAGACTTCAGTATCAACTGGCGCAAGCAGCCGCCGGAACCCGCACTCAAGCGCGCATTGATTGCCGAAGTGGCGCGCATGACCGGCATGATGCACCGCGGCGGGGTCAACCACCGCGACTGCTACATCTGCCACTTTCTGCTGCACATCGACAAGCCTGTGACGGCCGGAGATTTCAAACTCTCGATCATCGATCTGCATCGTGCCCAGACTCGCCCGGCGATCACTCAACGCTGGCGCAACAAAGACCTGGCCGCCTTGTATTTTTCGGCCCTCGATATCGGCCTCACCCAACGCGACAAATTGCGCTTTCTAAAAGGCTACTTTCAGCAGCCGCTGCGCCAGATCCTGGCGGAAGAAGCGGCGTTGCTGGCCTGGCTCGAAGGCAAGGCCAACAAGCTTTACGATCGTAAGCAGCGATACGGGGACGCGCTCTGATGTCGGGTTGGAAACTTGAACCGGCTTACAGCGACCTGGCAGAAGATTTCGGCAGTCTCGAAGCGGTGTTTTCGCTTCAGGGCGAGCGCCTGACCCGCGACCCGTTGTCCGAAGTCATCCGGGTCGAGCGCAATGGCGTCAACTATTACGTCAAGCGCTACGTCGGTGCCGGTAAGGGCTTGCGTCGGTACCTGGGCAAGCCTCGTGTCAAAGCCGAGTGGCAGAACCTCAAACGCTTCGCCAAGTGGGGTATCCCGACAGCCGAAGTCGTGGCCTGGGGGCTGGAACGTCGCGGCGCGGCCTATGATCGCGGGGCGATGATTACCCGCGAATTGCCGCATACCGAAGACTTGTCGGCACTGGCCGAGCGGCACGATCCGAAGCTGCGAGATCGTGCGTGGGTCGATACGGTGAGCCGGCAACTGGCCGGTTACACCCGGATCATGCACGACAATCGGTTCACCCATAACGATCTGAAATGGCGCAACCTGTTGATCGATGATCAGACCCGACTGTTCCTGATCGATTGCCCCAACGGTGATTTCTGGCGTGGCTTCTGGCTCAAGTACCGTATTACCAAGGATCTGGCGTGCCTCGACAAAGTCGCCAAGTATCAACTGTCGGCCACTCAGCGTCTGCGCTTTTACCTGCAGTATCGCCAACGTGATCGTCTGAATGACGCGGACAAAAAGCGCATTCGGCACGTTGTAAGATTTTTCGAGGGACGCGAATGACTGATTTTCTGGCGGCTGAAGACCGTGCGCTGCTGGAGCGTCACGGGCTCGGCAACTTTGATGCGCTCTGGGCCAAGCAACTCGAGGCGGTGGACGAACCCAACACCGCGCGCGGTGGCTGGAGCAGCGTGTTTCGCCTGGATCTTGAAGGTCATGGCTACTACCTCAAGCGCCAGAGCAACTATCAGATGCGCACGCTGCATGCGCCCTTTGGCGAGCCAAGTTTCTCTCGTGAGTTTCGCAATATCAGTCGTTACGAAAACCTTGGAATTCCCGCACTGAAAGCTGCGTTCTACGGTGAACGCAAGGTCGAGGGTGAAGTCCGGGCGATTCTGCTGACCCGTGCGCTGGATGGCTGGGACGATCTGGATTCGCTGTTGCAGCGCTGGTCGGAGCTGAGCGAGGCGCAGCACTCGGCGATCATGAACGCCTGTGGGCAGTTGGCTCGACGCCTGCACGGCGCTCGTCAGGTTCACGGCTGCTTTTACCCCAAACACATTTTTCTTCAGGCGACCGGCGACGGTTATCAAGCCCAGCTCATCGATCTGGAAAAGACCCGGCCATTGCTGTTCGGTCTTCGTGATCGGGTCAAGGATCTGGAACCGTTACTGCGCCGAGCGCCACAGTGGAACGAAGCTCAGTTGCGCGAGTTGCTGGCGGCCTACCTGGTTCAATCGCCGGATAGCTCGCTGATCGACACCTGGCTGGTGCGGCTGACCGCGCGGCGCAGTTACAAGGGAGTGCGTTGATGCGTTTATCCGAACTGAAAAACGCGGGGCGCAGCCCGAGCCTGCCGCTGAGCATCTCACTGGCAGATGCTGCCGGGCCTGCTGACTTGCAGTTGCTGACCTTGTTGCGAGTGTTGCCGGGACAGCGCTATGTCGGTTCCGGTGTGTGGCGTGGTCGGCCGGTGCTGGCCAAGTTGCTGGTCGGTAGCAAAGCATCGCGACACTTTCAGCGTGAGCTCAACGGCGTGCGTTTGCTGGCTGATCAAGGACTGACAACACCCTTGCTGCTCGCCGATGGATTGAAAGAAGGCGAGGGCGGTTGGCTGCTGTTCGATTTTCTCGAAGGTGCCCACAGCCTGGGGGATGCCTGGCAACAGGTCGAATCCCTGCCACTGCTCGCGGACGAGCAATCGGCGGTGTTGGCCGATGCCCTGGGCGCGATTGGCCAACTGCATCGAAAAGGCTTGTGGCAGGAAGACCTGCATCTGGACAACCTGCTGCGTCAGCGCGGTCGGTTGTACTTGATTGATGGTGCCGGTATCTGTGCAGAAACACCGGGACAGCCGCTTTCACGACAGAAAGTGCTGGAAAACCTGGGTGTGTTTTTTGCCCAGTTGCCTAAATCCCTGGAACCGTTCACCGAAGAGCTGCTGGTGTATTACCTGCTGAGCAATGGCGAACATGCGTTACCGATGGAGGCGCTGCAAAAGCAGATCAACAAGGTGCGTAGTTGGCGGCTTAAAGACTTCCTGGACAAGGTGGGACGCGAGTGCACGCTGTTCAGCGTCCAGCGCGGCGCATTTGGATTGCGGGCGATACGGCGAGAAGAAGAGGCGGCGATGTTGCCGGTGCTGGATCAGGCAGACGCCTTGCTTGATCAGGGGCATCTTTATAAAACCGGTGGCGCTGCGAGCGTAGGAAAAGTCCAGATTGATGGTCGCACGCTGGTAATCAAGCGCTACAACATCAAAGGCTTCGCTCACTGGCTCAAACGCTTCTGGCGTCCGAGCCGTGCCTGGCACTCCTGGCGCGAAGGTAACCGCCTGGCGTTCCTTGGCATTGCGACACCCAAGCCACTGGCGGTGCTGGAGAAGCGTTTTTTCTGGCTGCGGAGTCGGGCTTACCTGGTGACTGAATTTTTGCCGGGGCCGGACATTATCGAGCGCTTTGCGCCCTACGTTGAGAGCGGCGATGCGCCTGAAGCTGAGTTGCTGGCGCTGGATCATCTGTTCGCCGAGCTGATTGGCGAGCGGATCAGTCATGGTGATTTCAAAGGGCACAATCTGTTCTGGCAGCAGGACCGTTGGGCGCTGATCGATCTGGATGCGATGCGTCAGCACGCTTCGGTAAGCAGCTTTGCCCCGGCCTATGCGCGGGATCGGGCGCGGTTCATGCGCAACTGGCCTGAGAGCAGTGCGCTGTATCAGGTTATTGATCAGCGTCTGCCCAGAGACGTCTCCAGCGCTGGCTGAATCGTCTTCGCGAGCAATCTCCCGAGATCTGGCGGACAAGTTTTTATGAAATGTCCTACATCATCCTCAGATTCATGAGCTATGCCCTGAATAGTCACGATGCTAGCTTGCCTGACGTTTTCGGAGGGCAGCTTGTGACTATAAAAATGAGTACGGCGATTGGTGCTGTCGCTTTGGCCTTATCCGGCTGCGGAACCGCCGTTACGGTGCTGCAGGATGACGCTGAAACGGCAAAGGATCTGCGGCAGAGGCAGACCTACTGCCAATCCATCCCGCGTGTCTACAGCGGTCTGGCCTACGATTTCTGCATACTCAACTCGCCCCCCAATCAGACGGCAGGTGCAGCGCAGGTGGGCTCTATTCCACTCATCTTTGTCGACCTCGTGGTTTCCGGCGTACTGGACACTGTCATCTTGCCTTACACCATTTATCGCCAGAGCGAGGATGGAAGCCTCTGGATCAAGTGAAGGCATTACGTGCAAAGCGTTCTGTTGCGACAGACCGGTGTAAACAACCGCAGGGTCATTCCCACCCTGTTTACGCTATAATCCCGCCCTTTAGCTGTCTCTCGCCCCTTGCGAGGGGCACATCAATTTTCGAGGCGCCTTGCGCCTGCATGCAGACTAAAGAGGCTAGACCCCTGTGGCATTGACGATTCTTGGCCTGTCCGGCGCCCTTAGCCATGATCCTTCCGCTGCTTTGTACATCGACGGCAAGCTGGTTGCGGCGGCTGAGGAAGAGCGCTTTGTGCGCGATAAACATGCAAAGAACCGCATGCCTTACGAATCGGCGAAGTTCTGTCTCGAACAGGCAGGTATCAAACCGTCCGACGTTGACGTAGTAGCGATCCCGTTCGCGCCTATCAGCCTGTTTGGCAAGGCCCGCTGGCACTACGCCAAGCGTTACTGGTATGCCCCGGACCGCGCTCTTGACGCGATCCTGATGGGCAACCGTCGCTACAAGCGCTATCGCAACAAGATCGTCTGGTGCCTCGAGCAACTGGGCTTCGATCCGAAGAAAATCAAGATCGAGCCGGTCGAGCATCACCTGGCCCACGCCTCCAGCGCTTACCACTGCTCCGGTTTCAAAGAGAAAACCGCGATCCTGGGGATCGACGGCAAGGGTGAGTACGCCACGACGTTTTTCGGTTACGGCGAAAACGGCAAGATTCACAAGATCAAGGAATTCTTCGATCCGGACTCCCTCGGCGGCCTGTACGGCGCGATCACCGAATTCCTCGGTTTCGAGATGCTCGACGGTGAGTTCAAGGTCATGGGCATGGCGCCGTATGGCGATGCCAGCAAGTACGATTTCTCCCGATTGGCCTCTTTCGAGAATGGCGAATTGGTGATCAACACTGAATACGCGAATGTCATCGGTCTGCGTCGTTATAAAGAGAAGGGCAAAGGCTTCTACTTCTCGCCAAAGCTGATCGAGTGGCTGGGTCCAAAGCGCGAAGGCGACATTGCCGACGAGCCTTACATCCATTACGCCGCGAGCATGCAGGCGCTGTTCGAAAAGCTCTCGCTGCAGATGATCGACCACTACCTGGGCGATGTGCTCAAGGAAACCGGCAAGTTGGCCTTCGCCGGTGGCTGTGCGCTGAACGTCAAGCTCAACCAGAAGATCATTGCCCGCGATGACGTCAAGGAGCTGTTCGTACAGCCTGCATCTGGCGACGCCGGTACTGCGGTGGGTGCGGCGGCTTATGTGTCCCACGCCCGTGGCGTGCCGGTCGAGAAGATGGAACACGTCTACCTCGGCCCGTCGTACACCAACGAAGACGTGCTTGCCGCGTGTGCTCGCCACCCAAGCAAGCCTGTTTGGCGCAAGCTCGACAACATGCCGGAAAACATCGCCAGGATCATGGTCGATGGCAACCCTGTGGCCTGGTTCCAGGGCCGGATGGAGTTTGGTCCGCGTGCGTTGGGCGGTCGTTCGATCATTGGTTGCCCAAGTGCCACCGGCGTGGCTGACCGGATCAACCACCAGATCAAGTTCCGCGAGCGCTGGAGGCCTTTCTGCCCGTCGATGCTCGACACCGTCGCGCCGCAGATGATCAAGATCGATCACCCGGCCCCGTTCATGACGTTCACTTTTGAAGTGGCGGAAGAGTGGAAGACCCGCGTACCGGAAGTCGTCCACGAAGACGGTACGTCCCGCGCCCAGGTGCTCAAGCGCGAATACAACCCGCGCTACTACGACATGATGAAGGCACTTGAAGTGCTCACCGGTAACGGCGTGTCGCTGAACACGTCCCTCAACCGCCGCGGCGAACCCATGATCTGCTCGCCGACCGACGCCCTGAACATGTTCTTCGGGTCCGATCTACAGTATCTGATCATGGAAGACATTCTGGTCGTCAAAGAGGGCGCGGACGCATATGACTCGCTCGGCTGAACGCCATGTGCTGCAGTTCTGTCACGGCTATGACGGGCCGTTTCTGGACTGCGCCCGGCAGTATGCCAGTCTGTTCGCGGGTACCGGCTATCGAGTGACCACGGTGTTCCTGACCGGGGGCGCCGATGCCGAAGTGGCTGCGGGCTGTGCCAGCGATGAAGTGTTGTTCATGGAATACAGCTCCAAAGCCATTCGTGGCCTGAAGCTGGGCGCCATCGGCGATCTGCGCAAGATTGCCGCTTCGCGCAATTTCAGTTTCTGCATTGCTCACCGTTTCAAACCCATCTATATCGCCTTGCTCGGTACTTCATTACCGGTCATTGGCGTGCATCACGCGTTTGGTGATTACAAGCGCGGCACACGCAGACTCTTCGCCCATATTTTTCGTAAACGCCTGAGCCTGCTGGGCGTTTCCGATGCTGTGCGCGACGACATGCGCGAGTGCCTCCCGAAATGGCCGGCCGACCGGATTCAGACGCTCTACAACCGAATTGACGTGCAGGCGTTGCTAGACGGCCAGGTATCGATTCAGGAAGCCCGGGAAACCCTCGGCCTTTCGATGGATGCCTGGATCGTGGGTAATGTCGGTCGGCTGCATCCAGACAAGGACCAGACTACGCTGCTGCATGGTTTTGCTGCGGCATTGCCGGGTTTGCCGAGTCACAGTCAGTTGGTCATTCTGGGTACCGGTCGGCTGGAGCAGGACCTCAAAGGCCTGGCGCGTGAACTGGGAATCGGCGATCGCGTGCTGTTTCTCGGTCAGGTGCCTGAGGCTCGACGTTACTTTCGTGCCTTCGATGTCTTTGCCTTGAGCTCCGATCACGAACCCTTCGGCATGGTGCTCCTGGAAGCCATGGTCGCCGGTGTGCCGTTAATCGCTACAGCGGCGGGCGGTGCCAGGGAAGTCGTTGAGGGTGTCGGCATTCTGTTTCCGCTGGGCGATGCCGAGCGTTTGGCTCAAGGACTTCAACATTTGGCAGCGATGGATGAGCAACAGCGTCGCCAGTGTGCCGAGCTGATGCTCGACCGCTTGCATGAACGCTTCAGCGATCAAGCCGTGCGTGACGCTTTCTGGCGTTTGCCGCGTGTTCGCGAACTGGCACCGAGGGCCTGATGCTCAACAGATTTCAAAGCTGGCGTGAACGTGGCTGGTCGGTCATCGATGCCTCGACTTATGCCGACGCCTGGCAGCGTTTTGGCGGTAGCGTCGCCACTCATCCCATGGTGGTCGAACGGCTGGCACAATTGGCCGCAATCCCGGTGCGCTATCTGGCGTGGGAACAAGACGGGGAGATCAAAGCAGCGATTCCGACCTGGGGCCGCGACCTTGCCTTGTCCAAGGATGTGCTTAAGCGCAGCGGTAAAAAGGGTTTGTTCGACCTGGGTAATGCCGAACTCATCCTGCCGGCTGTTGCCGATGCCAAGGCGCCGTTGCGTCATCGCGCGCGTTATCTGTCGGCGCTGAACGAAGGCCGCTTTATCGGCCTCAAGGCGCAGACCGAGCAATTGGCCATGGCCCGCACCCCTGAAGAACTGTCGAAGAAATTTCGCTATAACCAGCGCCGTGAATTGCGTTTGCTGGAAGAGGCGGGCGGAGTGGTGCGGCCGGTCACCGACTTTTCCAGCAGCGAGCTGGCAGCGATCTATTGCGACCTGTTCCAGCGTCGCTGGGGTTTTCCTGCAACGGGGGCCGAGCGCATGGCTGAGGTCATCGAGTTGCTGCGAGAGCTGCTGATCGGCTCGGTGATTTTCCTTAACGATGCGCCGATTGCGATTCAGCTGGTTTACCGCGTTGAAGCACCGCAATGGATCAGCGTCGAGTACATCAACGGTGGCGTCGACCCCGAAACCCGCGAGTTCAGTCCTGGGAGCGTGTTGAGTTTTCTCAATACCCAAAGTGCGTGGGAGCATGCCCGGGCGCTGGACAAACCGTTGCGTTTTTCCTTTGGTCGCGCCGACCGTGAATACAAGGATCGCTGGTGCAATCCTGTGCCGGTATTCACCGTATGAGACAGCCCATGAGCCGCAAACAACAACTGCTCAAGCGCCATCGGCGCAATAAACGTTTTGGTCTCATCATTGCGCTTTTGTTGCTGATCGCCATAGGGGTGTTGGTGGCATGGTGGTTGCCGGTGGTACTTGCGGTGCTGGGCTGGGTTGCCCACGAAGCCTGGTTCGCTGACCATTTGTTTTATTCCCCCGCAGACGATTACCAATACAGTTTTCCGCCCTACACTCAGCAGCCGAAGGTCCATCTGGACGGTGAGCGCTTGAGGCTGGATGACGGTGTCATGCTGGTCGACGACGCCACGTTGATACTGGCGCTGCGAATTAAAAGTAGCTGGCTGGGGCGCTTCATTGACCCGGTTGTCGAGCTGTCGGGCGGCAGCAACCCCGACCGGCAAACCTTTGAACGCGGCGTCGATGGTCTGCGTTACCTCAACCTCAGTGGTCAATCGTCGGCGTTATCCCAAGGCGAATTGCGTCTTCGTGGTCGATTCTGCCGACTACTCGGCGAGCCGGTGCTTTGGGCGTTCGAGTACCCGGACTACCGCAACAAGCGGGTGATGGTCATCGCCCCCCACGCCGACGACGCCGAACTGGCCGCGTTCGGGCTGTACAGCAGCGCCGAGCAAAGCTGGATCGTGACGTTGACTGCCGGTGAAATCGAGGCCGGGCACTATCAGCAGATGGGGCTCGATCGCGTTGAAGCGTCGCGGCTGAAAGGCTCTCTTCGTGCCTGGGACAGTGTCAGCGTGCCGTTATGGGGCGGTGTTCCGCAGGAGCGCTGTATCCAGTTGGGTTACTTCTGTCTTCAGTTGCCCGTCATGCAACGGGCACCTGCTGAGCCGGTGGCATCGAATGATGCGCAACTGGGAGATACCCGATACTTCCGACGATTCAATCCGTTTGCCCTGCACAGCGATGTTGATGGCGTGCCGTCCTGGAACAATCTGCTTGGGGACCTGCACGAGCTGATCGAGCGCATCCAGCCTCAAGTCATTGTGTTGCCGCACCCTCGCTTCGACCCTCACCCAGATCACCTCTGCTCGCAGCAGGCTGTCCTGCAGGCGCTTGCCGCGACAACCTGGCAGCCTGAAACCCTGCTGTACTACGCCAACCATTTGCACGACAACGATCGCTGGCCGATGGGCGACGCTGGCACGGGAGTGGCGCTTCCGCCGCAGATCACGGCGGATGAGCCGTTGCGGCCATGGACGCTGGGCCTGTCGACCGAGAAACAATGGCACAAGGCAATGTCGCTGGGCATGATGCATGACCTTCAGCCGCGACTTCCCCTCAAACGACTTCTTCGGCGTGTGATACAGCGATGTCTGGCTGCCCGACGCTGGCCGGTTTATGGCGAGAATGAGTTTTTCCGTAAAACGGTGCGGCGCCACGAATTGTTCTGGGTCCAAGAGCTGTCTGGAAAGAGAGAAAACAATTGAAAGTTCTGTTTCTGGTGCAGAAGGAGCAGAGGGCGATCCTGGATCGACTCTATGACGGCATCGCCGAGCATTGCGATTGCGACAAACGTGAGCTGACCAGTGAAGAACAGGGCGACTTGCGCGGGTACTTTCGCAAGCACGTCGACGTGACGCTCTACGATCGCATTGTGTTTTTCCTGCGATTCAAAAAAGAAATGAGGCAGGTAAGGTTCATCCAGACCGTGCCCAACCTGGTCTTTCTGGAACACGATGCTTACCAGAATTACATCCCGTGCAAGTACACCGGTAAATTCAGCGCCCATTATCGCAAGCTGCCATGGGTGCGGGTGATCAGCTCGGGGTATGTGGTCACCGAGCGTCTGCGTGGGGAAGGCTTCGATGCGGTGTTCGTTCCCAAGGGATACGACCAGACACTGCTGCAGGACCGGGGTCGTGAGCGGGATATCGAGCTGGCATTTGTCGGCAGTACCAACAGCGTCGCCTACAGCGGTCGTAAAGCCCTGCTTGATGAGTTGGGGCGCGTAGAGTCGCTGGTGGTCACTCGGACCAAGTCTGGCGAAGAGTATTGCGAAACCCTCAACCGTATTCGCTTTTTCGTCAGCGCCGATGTCGGTATGGGCGAGTTCATGATCAAGAACTTTGAAGCGATGGCGTGCGGTTGCGTGTTGCTGGCGTATGACCAAGGCGAGGCAGAAAGCCGCGCGCTGGGGTTACAGGACATGCATAACGTGGTGTTCTACCAGACCATCGCGCAGCTTCAGGAAAAACTGGCGCAGCTGCGGGCAGACCCGGAGCTGGCGCAACGTATCGCTCGCAATGGCCGCGAACTGGTGGTTGGTCAACTCAGTTTTGCGCGTATCGGACAGCGTATTGTCGAAGAACTCGAGCCGCCATTACGTCCTCGCGCACCGTTGAGTTTTTTGGAAAAAGCGCGCTTGAAACTGGGCGTTTGACAAGGGGTAGCCAGCCATCGATATTGCTGGCACTTTGGCTTGATTGGAGGTCTGGTGCAGTTTTCTAAAGGAAGTGACATCACATTAGTGGTTACCAGCTGTGGCCGTCTTGATCTGCTCAAGGCGACCCTTGAAAGCTTTGACCGCTTCAATACGGCTGCCATTCGCGAGGTCTTCATCACCGAAGATGCAGGCGACGATGCCGTTCATTCGGTCATTCCGGCTAGCTGGAAAGGTCATTGCACCGTTTTCGTCAATCGACCCAAGCTGGGTCAGTTAGCGTCCATCGACCTGGCCTATGAACACGTCACTACGCCCTACATTTTCCATTGCGAGGATGATTGGGAGTTCTATCGTCCAGGTTTCGTTGAAGACTCTTTGGCGGTTCTTGAAGTGCGACCGGAAATCCTCCAGGTCTGGATGCGCAGCTATATTTATGATCTGAGTGTTCATAGTCCTTACATCCGTTTGGGCGAGCGGGAATTCATCGCAGGCGTGGCCTGTTATCCGCTGATTTCCGACAAGCCCGAGTGGCAAAGTTTTTCTCTGAACCCAGGTTTGCGCCGCATCAAGGAATATCGGCTGTGTGCTCCATATTCCGCGCACGACGGAGAGAAGGCGTTGTCCAAGCGGTACGCGCAGCTGAATTTGACGGCTGTGACGCTGGAAGGCGATGCTGTCCGCCACACCGGATTTGGGCTCCACGTCCAGACATCGGAAGAGCGTCAACGCAAGGCGCGTCGCAGTCGGCGCGAAAAGATCAAGTTTGCATTGTCTCTACTGTTGGGAGTCTGCATTGGCTGGTTCATCAATTAAGTGCACCAGAGCATCTCTACCCAAGGTCCTGCATGGGCTTGGGGCGCTATGAGCATTCTCAACGTCATGTGGTCAGGCGGTGCGCCATTCGCGTCGATTCACAAGGTTCATCAGCAGATACTGTCGCAGGCCGGTTCTACAACTCCTGTAGAGACCTGGTTACTCCAGGGCGGTGTTTCTGACTGCGGCGTGAATGTTGATGGTGCCAGGGAATGGAAGCTGTCTTCTGCTCGCTTGAAAGGGCGACATTTCTGGCGGCTGGCTAAACCCTGGATGCGGGCTGGCTTCAAGAAGGCGCTGGTGGAGAGCGGTGCGAAACTACTGCTCCTTGATGGCCTTGGGGTTGCGCGCGCACTTTTGCCTCTGCTCAAAAAACTCCCCCATATCCGTGCTGTCGTTATTTTCCATGGCTCAACGCGGATACGTGCCGAGGATCGAGTCCTCTTTCAACACTTCAAGCCGTCTCAGCTGACATTGGTTGCCGTGTCGGACACCTTGGCGACCAAGCTGGGGCAGGATCTTCAACTACCCATCATTACGCTACGCAGTGCCTTCGATCCAGTTGCCTTTCGCTCGCAAGTATTGTCGCGAGACGATGCTCGTGTCCGCCTGGGTTTGCCGGTGGACGGAACGCCGGTACTTGGGGCGGTGGGGCGACTGGAAGACAAGAAAGGCTTCGGATGCCTGCTTGAGGCATTTGCCGGCGCTTTGAGGCAGCGGGCCGATTTGCGCCTGGTCATTATCGGTGAAGGGTCGAACCGGGCGTCCCTGCAGGGTCGTATCGACCACCTCGGGTTGAGTTCCAGTATCTCGTTGCCAGGTCATTTGACTGACGCCGCGCAGCTTTACCGTGCTTTCGACTGGGTCGCGATACCTTCGCTGAGCGAGGGACTCGGGTTGATCATGCAAGAAGCTGTGATGGCGGGTGTGCCGGTGGTGTCCAGCGACTTGCCAGTGTTCCGTGAACAGCTCGCTGACAAGGGGTTGTATGCAGCTGCCGCTGATGTCGATGCCTGGAGCGATGTCATCGTTCGCGCATTCAACAACTCCGCAACGACGGTCGCTGCCGACCAGCGCCAGGAGCTGGCGCCCGAGCAGGCCTGGCTGAACTTCAGTCAGGCTGCCCGCGCATTGCTTTCATGACGACAGGACAGCCTGCTCGAGTGCTTGCATTGGAAAGCTCCCGTTCAGGTTCTCGCGCGCAATATATCGCGCGAAGTGTCGCAGGTTGCGCTTGATCAAATGCTTGGGCAGTGGCGCACGCAAAAAACGCATGTCAGCGACATCGATCAGGCCCATCCGGTTGTCTGGCGTGACCACGATGTTGCCCAGATGCAGTGAGCGAAAGTAGATCCCCGACGAATGAAGACTGCGTATCAACCCGGCCAGTGCGGGCAAGGCCTGTTGCCAGGTGAAGCCTTCCTTGCCGGCGATCTGGCGCAAGGTTTCTCCCGGCAAAGGTTCATACAGCACAGCCGTCATGCCAGGCGCTTGCAGGCGATAGAACTGCAGTACCTGAAGGGTGGGTACGCCAAGCTTTTGCAGTCCCGCGACATTGTCGATGAAACGTTTCGAGTACGGACGGAACATCGCAGAAGAAAATATGCGTTTACGTCTAAACAGTTTGAGGATATTCCCATCCTGCAACAGGTAGACTTTCGGGCCGTAGCTGTCAGCCTCCAGTACTCTGGCGCCTTCAATCATGCGATTTAAAGCGTCTTGCGGAAGTCGGGAACATTGCATCGTATAAAGCCTTGTCGGAATAGCGGGCACTGTGGCGGGCAATGATGCCCAAAAGTTTCAGTTTTAACCATGCCGGGTTGGGCAGGGTGAATATCCAAGGAGCAAATTGATGCAGGAAACACGCTGGGCGCAACTATGGATGTCGACGGGGCTGCTGTGGTTTTTGCTGGCTATTGCCGTTGCGCCGTCCAACAAGGTCTACCAACAGGGCCTTATTGCCCTGATCTGGCTGCCGGCATTGGTGTTTGCCTGGCCAGCGCGAGCTCGCTTCAGGGAACTGTTCCATGAGCAGCGTTGGGTCTACCTGCCTATGCTCGGATTGCTGGTCTGGTCAGTGATCAGCCTGTCCTGGACCAATGTCGAAGAACCGAGTCGCGAAGCGAAGCGCTTGCTGTATATCGTCGTTTTCCTGCTGTTCTTCCCGGCTTTCGCCAATTCCCGGCCCGAGCGCGTGATTCGCATCATGCAATGGGGCGGTATAGGTCTCGCGCTGACGGCGCTGGCCGCCATCGTTAAGTTTTATGGGCTCCATGCCAACAGTTGGGTCGCGCGTCTTGAAGGGTTGGGCGAGCTATCGCATCCAATTCTGGGTGGGTATGTCATTGGGCTCGCAGCGGTGTGGCTTGTTCTTTGGGTGCCGAGCAATCGCTGGTTGCAAGCCGTCTGGGTGGTCGCGCTGAGCCTGCTGGGCTTGTTTGTGGTGCTCAGCCAAAGTCGAGGTGCTGGTCTGGCGTTGTTCTTCACATTGCTCGCCATGCCACTCTGGTGCCGCAATCGACGCAGTTGTGTCGTGGCGATCGGTGCGTTGATCGTGGCGATGGCGGCATTCTGGCTTTTCGAGCCGTTGGTGATGGCTCGCGGCGCTTCTTTCCGCCCGCAAATCCTGATGGCAAGTATGAATATGGTCGCGGAGCACCCATGGCTCGGTCTCGGCCTGGGTGGAAACTACAAAGTCTTTGCCGAAGGCATGTACTTTGAACACGCCCATAATCTGTTCAGTCACGTGGCGATCGAGCTGGGTTTGCCGGGCCTGCTATTGTGGTGCGCGGTGTGGTTCGCGGTCTTGCGTGAAGCCTGGAAAGCCCGGGAAACCCTGTATGGCCAGGGCATCATCGGTATTTGGCTCTTCTCGACACTTGCCATGCAGTTTGACGCGGCCAGCCTGACCGGAACGCCAAGGGCCGAATGGTTCATCAGTTGGTTGCCCATTGGCTTGGCCAGTGTTTTGGTATGGGCACGGGTCAACTCCAGCGGCTGTGATAAAATTTCGCGTTCTTCCTAACAAGTGAGCTCTACGATGAGTGACGCACCGCCCAAAGCGGGACAGGATTCCAGCCTGAAAATCTATCTTCGGCTGTTGGGGTATGTAAAACCCTATGTGGGCCTTTTCCTGCTGAGTATCGTGGGCTTCGTGATCTTTGCCTCTACCCAGCCGATGCTGGCGGGGATTCTCAAATATTTCGTCGATGGCCTGAGCAACCCTGAAGCGGTGCTCTTCCCCAACGTCCCCTACCTGAAAGACTTGCAGCTGCTGATGGCGGTGCCGTTGCTGATCATCCTGATCGCCGCGTGGCAGGGGTTGGGTTCGTTTCTGGGTAACTACTATCTGGCGAAAGTTTCGCTGGGACTGGTACATGACCTGCGCGTCGAGCTGTTCAACAAGCTGTTGGTGCTGCCGAACCGCTATTTCGACACCCACAACTCCGGTCATCTGATTTCCCGCATCACCTTCAACGTCACCATGGTCACTGGTGCCGCCACGGATGCCATCAAAGTGGTCATCCGTGAAGGCCTGACGGTGGTCTTCCTGTTCGCGTATCTGTTGTGGATGAACTGGAAACTGACGATCGTGATGCTGGCAATCCTGCCGGTGATCGCTTTCATGGTCGGTAATACCAGCAAGAAATTTCGCAAGCAGAGCAAGAAGATCCAGGTGGCGATGGGGGACGTGACTCATGTGGCGTCCGAAACCATCCAGGGCTATCGCGTAGTGCGCAGCTTCGGTGGCGAGAGCTACGAGGAGCGTCGCTTCGCCGAAGCCAGTCAGGGCAACACCGACAAGCAATTGCGCATGACCAAGACCGGTGCGGTCTACACGCCGATGTTGCAGTTGGTGATTTATACCGCCATGGCCGTGTTGATGTTCCTGGTCCTGTTCCTGCGGGGCGATGCCACAGCGGGCGACCTGGTGGCCTACATCACCGCGGCGGGACTGTTGCCTAAGCCGATTCGTCAGCTGTCAGAAGTCAGTTCGACCATCCAGAAAGGCGTAGCCGGTGCCGAAAGCATTTTCGAGCAGCTGGATGTCGAGCCCGAGGTTGATCACGGTACAGTCGAGCGCGATCGCGTCGATGGTTACCTGGACGTACGCAACCTGAGCTTCACCTACCCGGATACCGAACGTGAAGTGCTGAAGAACATTAGTTTCACTGCGGCGCCAGGGCAGATGATTGCGCTGGTAGGTCGCTCGGGCAGCGGCAAGTCGACCCTGGCCAGCCTGATTCCGCGTTTCTATCATCACGAAACCGGCGAGATCCTGCTCGATGGCGTAGAGATCGAAGATTACCGCCTGCGCAATCTGCGCCGGCACGTGGCGCAGGTCACGCAGCATGTCACCCTGTTCAATGACACCATCGCCAACAACATTGCCTACGGCGACCTGGCCGGCGCTCCGCGTGCCGACATTGAAAAAGCAGCCACCGACGCCTACGCAATGGACTTCATCTCGCAAATGCCCGAAGGCCTGGATACCCAGGTTGGCGAAAACGGCGTGTTGCTGTCCGGCGGTCAGCGTCAGCGCCTGGCGATTGCCCGGGCACTGTTGAAGAACGCCCCGTTGCTGATTCTCGATGAGGCAACCTCGGCGCTCGATACAGAGTCCGAGCGCCATATTCAGGCGGCACTGGATCAGGTCATGAAAGGTCGGACCACACTGGTGATTGCTCACCGCTTGTCGACCATCGAAAAAGCTGACCTGATCCTGGTCATGGATCACGGTGAAATCGTCGAGCGTGGCACCCACGCGCAACTGTTGGCGCAGAATGGCTACTACTCGCGTCTGCACGCCATGGGGCTCGATGCTCCGGTGGAAAACATAGCCTGACGTGACGAGAGGGTGGGTCCAGGCTCACCCTCTCGGATCACCGGCGTGCAATGCGTCCGGTGTTTAGACAACCTTTATTTCAGCTCAATTTTTGAACAGAAAATCCCCTGTATTCATCCTCTTGCAGCCGTCACGCAAGCCTGTGCCAACCCTGTGTTAATATCGCGACCCTGTTCATTTTGTATGTGGGTTGCACCATGAAGTTGTCCATGCCGCGATTCGATCAAGCCCCTGTCTTGGTGGTCGGCGATGTCATGCTCGACCGTTACTGGCATGGTGGTACCTCACGGATTTCTCCCGAGGCGCCAGTACCGGTAGTCAAGGTCGAGCAAATCGAGGACCGTCCGGGCGGTGCCGCCAACGTTGCGTTGAACATTGCCGCCCTCGGTGCACCAGCCTCATTGGTTGGCGTCACTGGCGACGATGAAGCCGCCGACAGCCTGGTCAATAGCCTCAAGGGCGCGGGCGTCCGGGCATTGTTCCAGCGCATCGCGCACCAGCCGACCATTGTCAAGCTGCGAGTCATGAGCCGTCACCAGCAATTGCTGCGTATCGACTTCGAAGAACCCTTCGCCACCGACGCCCTGGCGTTGGGCGAACAGGTCGACGAGCTGCTCGACGGCATCAAGGTATTGGTGTTGTCCGATTACGGCAAAGGCGCGTTGAAAAACCATCAGGTGTTGATCCAGGCTGCGCGAGCTCGAGGCATTCCGGTGCTGGCCGATCCCAAGGGCAAGGATTTCTCCATCTACCGTGGTGCGAGCCTGATCACCCCGAACCTCAGCGAATTCGAAACCATCGTCGGCAAGTGCGTTGATGAGCACGAGTTGGTGAGCAAGGGCGCGACCTTGATGCACGAGCTCGATCTCGGCGCCTTGCTGGTCACCCGTGGTGAACACGGCATGACCTTGCTTCGTCCGGATCATCCCGCGCTGCACTTGCCGGCGCGAGCGCGTGAAGTGTTCGACGTGACAGGTGCTGGTGACACGGTGATATCTACCCTGGCCGCAGCGATTGCTGCAGGCGAAGAACTGCCCCACGCAGTGGCGCTCGCCAACCTGGCCGCAGGCATCGTGGTAGGCAAGTTGGGTACCGCGGCCATCAGTGCGCCCGAGCTGCGTCGCGCGATTCAGCGTGAAGAGGGCTCCGAGCGCGGCGTGCTGGGACTTGAGCAATTATTGCTGGCGGTCGACGATGCGCGTGCGCACAAAGAGACGATCGTCTTCACCAATGGCTGCTTTGACATTTTGCATGCGGGTCATGTGACCTACCTCGAGCAGGCGCGAGCCCAGGGTGATCGCCTGATCGTTGCGGTCAATGACGATGCTTCTGTGAGCCGCTTGAAGGGACCGGGTCGCCCGATCAATAGCGTCGACCGTCGCATGGCTGTACTTGCCGGTCTGGGCGCTGTGGACTGGGTGATCAGCTTCGCCGAAGGCACTCCGGAAAACCTGCTGCGCGAGGTCAAGCCGGACGTGTTGGTCAAGGGCGGAGACTACGGAATCGAGCAGGTGGTGGGTGCTGACATCGTGACGGCTTACGGCGGAACGGTGAAAGTGCTGGGGCTGGTGGAAAACAGCTCGACCACGGCGATTGTGGAGAAAATCCGCAAGTCCGAGTGAAACAACAAAAGATCGCAGCCTTCGGCAGCTCCTACAAGGTTATGTGTACACCTGTAGGAGTTGCCGAAGGCTGCGATCTTTTGATTTCAAGAACTCACCTTCTTGCGCGGCACGATCTTCTTCAACAACTGCTTCGCCTTCCCGCGCAATCGCGCCAGACCTGAATCTTTCCCCTGCGGGCTCAAGCCCTGCTGGCGTACCCAATCCTTCCACTTGATCCGCTCATCCCGCACCAGCCAGCCATCCTGCAGTGCAAAGCTCTCCGCCAGGTACAACCCTCGCGTACTCGCCGGATACAGCTGATCTTTTTTAAGGGTATAGAGTTCAGCCATCGGCTGGCCGTCCTGCAAGGGCATCAGATACAAATCGGGCCGTTTGCGATCGAGTCGCGCGACCAGTTGATCGCCCTCCAATCGTTCATCGACATGAAACAGGCTCAAGGATTTCGCTTCCTTGGGCACGTCCAGTCGCAAGTCATAGATCAGTTGGAGCGACGCCGTCGGCAAATGCACATAGGCCCGCGGCCGTTCGATCAACTGCATGTTGGCGCAACGCACTGGTCGCGCCGAGCCGGACAATGGCGTCAGGCGAAACGGCAGGGCTTCGCGATAATGCAGGGCGGAGGAGTAGGGTGCCGGTAGCCAGGTGTCATTGAAACGCCCTCCCAGCCAGCCTTCCGGTGTTTCCAGCAGACACTCTTCAGCAATCTCCTGGATGGCCGTGTGCAGCGGCAGGTTCAGCTCATGGGCGGGCACGTAACCTGAGATCAGCTTCAGCACCACATCGCCACGGTCTTGCCGGCGTTGACGGACCAGCACCCAGTAATCCCGATTCTGCCAATGCAGGGTCAGTCGCACCGACACCCCAAGGTTGGCCAGCTCGACCGCAAAGCGCTCGCTGTCAGGCACTGCCACCGGGCGGCGACGTTGCAGGGTCTGGGAAAAATTGAGCGGCATCCCGACGCTCTGATAACTCAAGCCTTCGGGAGTCGCTTCAACGAATAACGGCAGGGTCTTGAAGTTGCTCGGGTTCTTTCTAATGAGCGTACGCGGCATGTCGGCTCCTGCTTAAGGCCGCGTGGGCGGCGTCAGTGACTACGTAGGACCTTGGCAACGGTCGCGACGTTGTGGGCGAGGTGCAGCGGATTGATGGTCCCGACAATAGCACTGGCTACACCCGGATGCTCAAACAACAACTCGAAGCTGGCACGCACCGGATCGACACCCGGACTCAGGCAGACGTGGCCGCTGGCGAGTGCTTTTTTTACCAGAATGGCTTTGCCGTGAGCAGCAGCATAGTCAATGACGGCTTTCTCGCTCAATTCGTTCAGATTGTAAGTGACCATCGCGCAATCACCCTGTTCCAGAGCCTTCAATCCACCTTCGACGGTTTTCCCGGAAAAACCGAATCCACGAATTTTCCCTTCGGCCTTGAGCGCAGCGAGCGTTGCGTAGACCTCGCAGTCGTTGAGGATGGCCAGGTCGTTGCCGTCGGAATGCACCAGCACCAGGTCGATAAAATCCGTTTCCAGACGTTGCAGGCTGCGCTCGACCGACAGGCGGGTATGGGCGGCGCTGAAGTCGTGACTCGATAGACCGTCGGCAAACTCTTCGCCGACCTTGCTGACAATCACCCAGTCCTGACGCTGACCGCGCAACAACGGGCCAAGCCGCTCTTCACTGCGACCGTAGGCCGGTGCGGTGTCGATCAGGTTGATGCCCATGTTCTGCGCCAGTTTGAGCAACATGCGTGCTTCATCGTCGCCCGGGATCTGGAAGCCGTTCGGGTACTTCACACCTTGATCACGTCCCAGTTTGACGGTGCCCAGGCCTAGCGGTGAAACCATCAGGCCTGTGCTGCCCAAGGGGCGATGCAAATCGTGCAGGGTCGGTTGGGTCATGGCAGCAGTTGCTCCCAGGCAGGAACGCCCATCGGTGGTTTGGGTAGCTCGGGCAGTGGCGCGCAGTGGCTGGGTTCAATGCCGTCGCGCTGCAGAGAGGCGATGACACGGTCAGCGAAGTCCGGGGCCAGCGCCAGTTTGGTAGGCCAGCCGACCAACAGTCGGCCTTCCTCGGCGAGAAATGCGTTGTCCGGTCGCGTCAGTCCCGATTGCAGGGGCTCGGCGCGATCTACCCGCAACGTGGCCCATTGCGTGGTGCTCAAATCGATCCATGGCAGCAATTGGCCAAGCTCTTTCTGCGCCGTGGCAATCTGCTCGGCGGGTTCGCGGGCAACACCTTCGGATTCAGCGATGTCACCGCCCAGGTACCAGACCCATTGGCCATCGGCGGCCGGATGAGTGGTGACGGTGATGCGAGGTTTGGTGCCGCCACCCAGACAGTGGGCATACAGCGGTTTAAGGCCTGGACCTTTGGCGATGATCATGTGCAGTGGCCGACGTTGCATGGCTGGCCGACTCAGCGCCAAGGTTTCGAGCAGCGCTGCCGTGCCTGCACCGGCGCTGAGAACGATGCGCTGGGCGCGAATGTCGCGCCCATCGACCGTCAATCCCACCAGAAGGCCACCTTCCAGCAACGGTTCGATCTGCTGTCCGGCCAGTAGACCGTCACCCGACAGGTCGGCGAGACGCTGAATCAGACTCGGGACATCGACCACCAGCTCGGCCAGACGATAAACCTTGCCCTTGAAGCGCTTGTCTTGCAGCGCAGGTGGCAGTTGATCGCCCTTTACCTGATCAACCCGGCCGCGCACGGCTTTGCTGGCGAAGAAACTGGTGAGGTTTCCAGCGAGTGTGCCGGGTGACCACAGGTAATGCGCTTCGGACAGCAGGCGCACGCCAGACAGGTCGAGTTCGCCATTGCCGGCCAGCGCTTCACGCCAGCGCCGTGGCATGTCGGCGATTGCTTCCGACGCGCCGGTCAGGGCGCCGTGCAGCGCGTACTTGGCGCCGCCATGGATGATGCCCTGGGACTTCAAACTCTGACCGCCGCCGAGGCTGGCGCTTTCCACCAATACCGTCGAAAAACCCTGACGGCGCAGACGCGCATTCAGCCAGAGGCCGGCGACACCAGCGCCGACAATCAGAACGTCGGTGGAAATAACGGATGGCATGCAGCGACCTCAGTGTTCAAGACGAGGGCGCAGTATACAGACTCGACGGAAAGGGGATTTGATGGATCAATCAGGATATACGCACGACCTGTGGTGAGGGAGCTTGCTCCCGCTGGGCCGGGCTGGCGCTAAAGCGCAAAGCGGCCCTTAAAACCATACACCGCGGTTTTTCAGACTGGCCGCGTCTATTGGCCCTGCGACTGCCGTGCAGCCGAGCGGGAGCAAGCTCCCTCGCCACAGGTTACTGTTTGTCTCCAAGGTTCGGTCAATGCCCCGCCGTTTTGGAAAATAGCTGGATGACCACAACCCCCAGCACAATCAGCCCCATCCCCAGCATCGCCGGCACATCAAGCTTTTGCCCATAGATGAACAACGCCGCAACGCTGACCATCACGATCCCCATCCCGGCCCATACCGCATAGGCCACGCCGACCGGAACGCTGCGCACCACCAGCGTCAACATCCAGAAGGCAATGCCATAACCGACGATGACCAGCACCAGGGGCAGG
Source organism: Pseudomonas sp. p50(2008) (assembly GCF_015351605.1). Classification (NCBI taxonomy): domain Bacteria; kingdom Pseudomonadati; phylum Pseudomonadota; class Gammaproteobacteria; order Pseudomonadales; family Pseudomonadaceae; genus Pseudomonas; species Pseudomonas sp. p50(2008). The sequence goes on along the minus strand of NZ_JACMYF010000004.1, from coordinate 227,920 downwards.
GGCGTGCTGAATCCTTTGACGGCTTTCATTGAAACGGTCGCGACCACTTCGGCACAGATGGCAATGGCCAGGTAGTAGTAAGCGGTCATAGGTGCATCCTCAAGTGAAGTGTTGCTGTCTTGGCTGGGCATTCTAGAGCTTCGTCAGATGCGGTAAAGTCATTACCTATCTGTTTTGGAGATGGGCTGGCCATGAACACGCAATGGAATCTGGAACAGTTACGACTGTTTGTCAGCGTAGCGGAGCAGCGATCGTTTTCGGCCGTTGCGCGGGATCAGCGCAAGGCGCAGTCAGCGGTCAGCAGTTCAATTGCGATGCTTGAAGAGGACCTCGGCGTCAGCCTGTTTGATCGTAGCAGTGGCCGTCAGCCGACGCTGACCGAAGCCGGCAACGCGTTGCTTGAAGAGGCGCGGGAAGTACTGCGTCAATGCGAGCGCCTCAACGGACGGGCATGGGCGATGATGCGCGGCCAGGAGGCGCGGCTGCGTTTGGCCCAGGATGAGGCAATGCCTTATCAGGCGGTGGTGGATAGTTTTGAAGCCCTGGCGGAAAAATTTCCCAGCCTTGAGGTGCAATTGACCAGCGCCGCCCAAGGGGAAGTGGCGCGCAAGCTGGTGGAGCGTCAGGCCGATCTGGGTTTGCTGTTTTACCACGATCAGATTCCCGAAGCGCTTGAGCGGCAAGTGCTGGGCAGCGTTGAGATGGTCACCGTGTGCGGTGCCGGTCATCCGTTGGCGGGGAAAGCGGCGGTGGACTGTCAGCAACTGGCGCAGCACCGGCAACTGCTGATGTCCACGCAGTCCAGCGTCTACCCCGGCAGCGAGCCTGCCAGCCCGCAAGTCTGGCGCGCCGACAGTTTCTACGTCATGGCAGAGTGGCTGGTTCGCGGTCTCGGCTGGGCCTGGCTGCCGCGTCATGTGGTGCAATACCCCGCTTATCAGGGGCAGATGATCGAACTGGCCAGCGAATGGACTCCGCCTGCGTTGGTCGTGGAGTTGGTCTGGCGCCGTGATGAGCCGCTGGGGCCGGCAGCTCGATGGCTGGCGGAACGTTTTGCTGTGCACTTGCGGGCGATCGGCGATAAAAGCCGATAAACTCCGCCGCCATGAATAGAACTCTCTACACCGCGCTGTTTTACCTGGGGCTGCCACTGGTAGCGATTCGGCTTTGGTTGCGAGCGCGTAAAGCGCCAGCCTATGCCAAACGTATCGGCGAGCGTTTTTCCTACGGGATACCGGCGATGAAACCAGGGGGCATCTGGGTGCACGCGGTGTCGGTGGGCGAGAGCATCGCCGCAGCGCCGTTGATTCGTGCCTTGCTGCAACGTCATCCACAGTTGCCGATCACCGTGACCTGCATGACCCCGACCGGCTCGGAGCGCATCCAGGCCTTGTTCGGCAATGAACCGCGCATCCAGCACTGCTACTTGCCGTATGACTTGCCCTGCGCAGCCAAGCGATTTCTGGATCGGGTTCAGCCGAAATTGGCAGTGATCATGGAGACCGAACTCTGGCCTAACCACATTCACCAGTGCGCCAGGCGCGGGATCCCGGTGGCGCTGGCCAATGCGCGGCTGTCCGAGCGATCGGCCAAAGGCTACGGTCGTTTCCGAAAACTGACCCAGCCGATGCTTGTCGAAATGAGCCTGTTCGCGGTGCAGACCGAAGCAGAAGCCCAGCGCTTTCGTGATCTGGGTGCACGCCCGGAGACGGTCGAAGTGACCGGTTCGATCAAGTTCGACCTGACCATTGACCCGCAACTGCTTCAGCGTGCCACCGAGTTGCGCGGGCAATGGCAAGCACAGGAACGCCCGGTATGGATTGCTGCCAGCACCCACGACGGTGAAGACGAAGTAGTGCTGGCGGCCCATCGTCAGCTGTTGGCCAGTCATCCGGATGCCTTGTTGATCCTGGTGCCCCGTCATCCGGAACGATTCAACGCCGTGTTCGAGCTGTGTCAGCAGCAAGGTTTCGCCACTGTTCGTCGTTCCTCCGGTGAGCCAGTCCGCAGCGATACTGCTGTGCTGATGGGCGACACCATGGGTGAGTTGCTGTTTCTCTACGCCTTGGCCGATACCGCGTTCGTCGGCGGCAGCCTGGTGCCCAATGGCGGGCACAACCTGCTGGAGCCGGCCGCGTTGGCCAAACCGGTCTTGAGCGGTCCGCACCTGTTCAACTTCCTCGAAATCGCCGCGCATTTACGCAATGCCGGCGCATTGCAGGAAGTGGAGGATGCCGAAGGGTTGGCTGTGGCGGTGCAGCGCCTGTTTGAACTGCCGCGGGATGCGCAGCGAATGGCGGATGCCGGATTGAAGGTAATGCGCAGCAATCAGGGCGCATTGCAGCGATTGCTGGAGGGGTTGGGGCGGTTGATCGAGCGTTGATTCAGCTCATCCTGTGCCCCGCGCCGGCGTCCTTCGACTGATTCTGCCGCGACACTGCACCTGTGGCGAGGGAGTAAACTACCTCGCCATGGCACCTCGGTATTTAGTCGCTTATGGCCGGGCTTTCAACTGTTCCGCCGCAGCCTTCGCCAGATCGGGCGGCAGGAAGTCCTTGTCCGGGTTGTAGTCAGGCTTGAGGTAACGCTTGAGGTCCTCCAGGTCGCCCGGGTTCAGCGTGCCGGCAGCCTGCTTCAAACGCAGGTTGTCGAGGATGTAGTCATAGCGGGTGTTGTTGTAGTTGCGCACCGAGGTGTACAGCTGACGCTGGGCATCCAGGACATCGACAATGTTCCGTGTCCCCACCTGATAGCCGATTTCAGTCGCTTCCACCGCACTCTGGTTGGAGATGATCGACTGTTTGCGCGCTTGAACCTGCTCAACATCGGTGTTCACCGCGCGGTGCAGGTTACGGGTGCTTTCGACGATTTGCCGACGCAGGCCTTCCCGCTGTTGTTCCGTCTGGTCCAGGCGCGAGTAGGACTCACGAACCTGCGAGGTGGTCAGGCCGCCGCTGTAGATCGGGATGTTCAGTTGCAAGGCCAGGGTGGTTTGTTCGACCGGGCCCCGATACGACTGACCGAACGCGCTCGGGTTGCTGAAACCAAAGGCGTCGTTGTCACCTTTCTCGTATTTCGCCACCGCATCCACAGTGGGCGCATGGCCGGCCTTGCGCTGCTTGAGGGTTTCCTCGGCGGCGCTCACCGCATAGTTGCTGGCCAACAGATTGAGGTTCTGTCGGGCGGCGGTGTCGACCCAGGCCTTGGCATCGTTCGGTGCCGGCGGCAGGATCGGCAAGCTGTGAACAATGCCTTGAATCGAGTTGTACTGACGGTTGGTCAAGGTGATCAGTGCTTCGAATGCATCATCCACCTGGCGCTGAGCGAGGATTCGGTTAGCTCGCGCCGTGTCATAACTGGCTTGAGATTGCAGCACGTCGGTCTTGTCCGACAGGCCCACGTCAAAGCGTTCGTTGGACTGGTCGAGCTGGCGTTTGAACGCGGCTTCTTCGGCCTTGGTCGAGGCCAGGTTATCCTGGGTACGCAACACGTTGAAGTAGTTTTCGGCGGTCTGCAGGATCAGGTTTTGCTCGGTAGCCGAGAGTTGCAGTGCAGCCTGTTCGTTGACGTCTTTGGCGGCCTGGTACTGGAACCAGCGATCGGCCCGGAACAGTGGCTGAGCCAATGTTGCCTGATAGGAGTTGGCACTGCGATTGGCGACGGCGGCCGGTTGATCGATATCGGTACGCACACTGGCCATCTGAGCGCCGCCGGAGATGTTCGGCAACAGGCCGGCACGTGCCTGAGGCACTACTTCTTTCTGGGCGCCGTACTGGGCGCGGGCGGCAGCCAGGTCGGCGTTGTTGTCTACCGCTTCCTGGTAGACGCTCACAAGATCGGTTCTGGTCGATAAGGGCGCTTCTGCTGCCCAGGCCAATCCATTGGAAGCACAAGACACGGCAAGGGCCAGTGAAAGTTTGCGCAGCATGCGGCCATCCCTAAAAATTACGCTGATAATTTGCGCCAAAGGTACGGCGCGGCTTCGTCCATCGTCAATGCACAGCGTCGATGCGCGGCACGGCGTAGCGAGTGTAGTTGGGCATCCGTCCGGCAACAATCCTGTAATTACGCCATTCATCATGGTGTTTACCTTGGGGTTGGCGTTCTTTGCCAGTTGTGTCTAGACTGGCCGGGTTCTTGTCGGGGTGCCTTGCTATGAGGCTGAGATCGAATAATTTCGGATCCCGTTGAACCTGATCAGGTTAACGCCTGCGTAGGGAACAAGATTTCTCGTCACCCGGCGAGTCCTCTTGTGCTTCGTCCGGGATGTTGTTCGACAATCGAACACCCCTCGAGTACTGAGCACAGCACCAACAGCGCCACAGCTGATTGGTCGCGTCCATTCGTTACAGGTTCGCTCCGACAAAATTCCACCGCCTGGATGCTGTCTGGAGAGCCCGTGATGACGATAAAACTAAAAAACGTAACGAACCTGAGTGACTCGGCCCAAGTCGATCAACAGTCCGTTCAACCCTTTACCCGCTCGCAAAAAATCTACGTTCAGGGTTCACGCCCGGACATTCTCGTGCCGATGCGCGAAATCAGCCTCGATGTCACCCCGACCGACCTCGGCGGCGAGATCAATGCACCGGTGGTGGTCTACGACACCTCGGGCCCTTATACCGATCCCAATGTCATTATCGACGTGCGCAAAGGCTTGGCCGATGTGCGTTCGCCGTGGATTGAAGCCCGTGGTGACACCGAGCGTCTGCCTGGCCTGAGCTCGAATTTCGGGCGTGAACGCCTCGCCGACGCCGAGCTGACCAAGCTGCGATTTGCCCATGTGAACAACCCGCGTCGCGCCAAAGCCGGCGGCAACGTCACCCAGATGCACTACGCCCGTAAAGGCATCATTACGCCCGAGATGGAATTCGTTGCCATCCGCGAAAACATGAAGCTTGAAGTGGCCCGCGCCGCCGGTCTGCTGGACCAGCAACACGCCGGCCACAGCTTCGGTGCCAGCGTGCCGAAAATCATCACCCCTGAATTTGTCCGCGAAGAAATCGCCCGCGGTCGCGCGATCATTCCGGCCAACATCAACCACACCGAACTGGAACCGATGATCATCGGCCGTAACTTCCTGGTGAAGATCAACGGCAACATCGGCAACAGTGCCTTGGGTTCGTCCATCGAAGAAGAAGTGGCGAAACTGACCTGGGGCATTCGCTGGGGCGCGGACAACATCATGGACTTGTCCACCGGCAAGCACATTCACGAAACCCGCGAATGGATCATTCGTAACTCGCCGGTGCCGATTGGTACCGTGCCGATCTATCAGGCGTTGGAAAAAGTCGGTGGCGCGGCCGAAGACCTGACCTGGGAGCTGTTCCGCGACACGCTGATCGAGCAGGCCGAGCAGGGCGTCGACTACTTCACCATCCATGCGGGCGTGCTGTTGCGTTACGTACCGCTGACCGCCAAGCGCGTGACCGGTATCGTGTCCCGTGGCGGCTCGATCATGGCCAAGTGGTGCCTGGCGCACCACAAGGAAAACTTCGCCTATACGCATTTCGAAGAAATCTGCGAAATCATGAAGGCCTACGACGTCAGCTTCTCGCTGGGCGATGGCCTGCGTCCGGGTTCGATTGCCGACGCCAATGACGCCGCGCAATTCGGCGAGCTGGAAACCCTCGGCGAGCTGACCAAAATCGCCTGGAAGCATGACGTGCAAACCATGATCGAAGGCCCGGGCCACGTGCCGATGCAGTTGATCAAAGAGAACATGGACAAGCAGCTCGAGTGCTGCGACGAGGCGCCGTTCTACACCCTCGGCCCGCTGACCACCGACATTGCGCCGGGCTACGACCACATCACCTCCGGTATCGGTGCGGCGATGATCGGCTGGTTCGGTTGCGCCATGCTTTGCTACGTCACGCCGAAAGAGCACTTGGGCCTGCCGAACAAGGATGACGTGAAAACCGGGATCATCACCTACAAGATCGCCGCCCATGCGGCCGACCTTGCGAAGGGCCATCCGGGCGCGCAGATCCGTGACGATGCCTTGAGCAAGGCGCGTTTTGAATTCCGCTGGGAAGACCAGTTCAACCTGGGCCTGGATCCGGATACCGCTCGTTCGTATCACGATGAAACGTTGCCGAAGGACTCGGCCAAGGTCGCGCATTTCTGCTCGATGTGCGGGCCGAAATTCTGCTCGATGAAAATCACTCAGGAAGTCCGCGAGTACGCGGCCAACCAGCAGCTTGAAACCATTGACGCCGAAGTCGCCCAGGGATTGGCGGAACAGGCCGAGCGGTTCAAGCAGGAAGGCAGTCAGCTGTACAAGAAGGTTTGATCTGACCTGAATGGGTGGGGCCTGCACAGGCCCCATCGCCAGCAGGCTGTCTCCCACATTGGATCTGTGGCGTTCACAAGTCCCCTGTGGGAGCCAGCCTGCTGGCGATAGCGATCAATACAACAACAAAAGTCCCTCTGAGATAACACCCTTGAGCATTCAACCCAGCACTTATTCCCCAGACATCGCGGTGCCCACGGACAAACGTGTCTTCGGCGGCCGCGATCTCTTCTCCCTGTGGTTTTCCCTCGGCATCGGCCTGATGGTTCTGCAGACCGGTGCATTACTGGCGCCAGGTCTGGGTCTGTCCGGCTCGCTGCTGGCAATCTTCCTCGGCACGCTGGTAGGTGTTCTGCTGCTGGCTGCCGTCGGCGTGATCGGCAGCGACACCGGCCTGTCGTCGATGGCCGCGCTCAAACTCAGCCTCGGCAAACACGGCGCGAGCCTGCCTGCGGTGCTGAACCTGCTGCAACTGATCGGTTGGGGCTCATTCGAAATCATCGTCATGCGTGACGCGGCCAGCCTGTTGGGTGCCCGTGCCTTCAGCGAAGGCAGCGTATTGTCCAGTCCACTGCTCTGGACCCTGTTCTTCGGCGGCCTGGCGACCTTGCTGGCGGTAAGCGGCCCATTGACCTTTGTGCGGCAGATCCTGCGTAAATGGGGTATCTGGTTGCTCTTGGCCGCCTGTATCTGGCTGACCTGGAACCTCTTCGCCAAAGCCGATCTGGCTGCCCTGTGGGCCCAGGCAGGTGATGGTTCGATGCCGTTTGCCGTGGGCTTTGATATCGCCATCGCCATGCCGCTGTCATGGCTGCCGTTGATTGCCGACTACTCGCGTTTCGGCAAGCGCGCCAGGAATGTCTTTGGTGGTACCGCGGTGGGTTTCTTTATCGGTAATTTCTGGCTGATGAGCCTGGGCGTGGCCTACACCCTGGCCTTCGCGCCGAGCGGTGAAGTCAACGCATTACTGCTGGCATTGGCCGGTGCTGGGCTGGGGATTCCGCTGCTGTTGATTCTGCTGGATGAATCGGAAAACGCCTTCGCCGACATTCACTCGGCGGCCGTATCCAGCGGATTTCTGCTGCGCTTGAAAGTCGAGCATCTGGCCCTGGCCATCGGCGTGATTTGCACATTGATCGCCTTGCTGGCGCCATTGGCCCAGTACCAGAATTTCCTGCTGTTGATCGGTTCGGTGTTTGCGCCGCTGTTCGGCGTGGTGCTGGTGGATCATTTCATCCTGCGCAAGCGCAGTGCTCAGGTGGCGTCAGCCGCCTTGCGCTGGCCGGCGCTACTCGCCTGGTTCGGCGGGGTAAGCACGTATCACTTGCTGGCCAATCTCTACCCGGACATCGGCGCAACCCTGCCGTCGTTGATTCTGGCAGGGTTGCTGCAGCTGGTGCTGGGTCGGGCCTTCAGTTACGGCCAGGAAACAGCTCGGGCTTGAGAATGCCGTTCAGGCGAGGGTAGGGGATCTTCAGTTCGACGTGGCCCAGCGCGTAAGGCGCGATGGTGCTGGTTTCGTACTTGAGGACTACCGCTCCATAGGTCAGCGCCACGTTCTGGGTTTTCTGGAACGGCCAGCTCTTCACGAACTCTGCTTCCTGATCGAGCTTGGTGCTGATCAACCAGCTGTTATGCGCCACTTGTGCGGCTTTCCAGAATGCTTCTTCCTGCCCTGGCAACAACATGTCCGAGAGCGTCAGCACCTTGTGCTGCTGGCGCGAATAGTTGATGAAGCTGCGGCCTGGCGTGCCATGTGCGCCGCCGGTGTCCAGGTAGCTGGAAAACTCGACGATCACCAAGCCGTCATGCTGCTTACGTACCTTGGCCTGCAGGTAGCTGCTGTAACGCGGTGCGGCGGTGCGCAAAAACTCGTCACGATAAGCCGCCAGCGTTGGCTCCACCGGGGCATCGGGCGATGTGCGGGTCATTTGCAGCAGGCGTTTTTCGATGATGCCGTCCAGTGCAGGCTCGGCAGGGAAGCGCAGCGTGTCGATATTGACCAGCGGGCAATCAGGTGTCGTGCAGCCAGGCTTCAGCTGCTCGGACGCATCGCGGGTCGTTTCCAGCGGCGCCCGATAGTTGGGCTGGAACAGGCTCTGGCAAGCGCCCAGAGTCAAAGCGATTGCGGCCACGGAGGCGATTTTAAAAAGCGACATGGGCGTCCTTGATAAAACTGGGAAAGGCGAAAAGTTATCCGCTTCGACTCTCAACGAAGCAGTCAGTTCGCCACTAAGCTAATTAGAGTTGGTTTCGCCCTCACCGTCTATCCCGCTGACGGGAAAGGGGCTGCATCAAACGTCACGGGCGCGTTAGGATGGCGCGAAGTCGAGGCTGGAGCCTCGGTGTGTGTAGATACGAGGATTGTCATGACTGATTTTGCCAACGCCATTCCGACCGCCGTTGATATCGTTCGGCGTGAAAAGTGCTACGAGGGCTTTTACAAGCTCGATCGTGTGCACTTGCGCCACGAATTGTTTGGCGGGGGCATGAGCCGCGAAATCAATCGGGAAGTGTTCGTCCGCCATGACGCCGTCTGTGTGTTGCCCTACGACCCGCAGCGTGACGAAGTGGTGTTGATCGAACAGTTCCGCGTCGGCGCCATGGGCAAGACTGATAATCCCTGGCTGATCGAACTGGTCGCTGGTCTGATCGACAAGGATGAGGTGCCGGAAGAAGTTGCTCACCGCGAAGCGCAGGAGGAAGCTGGGCTTGTGTTCGGGGCGCTCTGGCCGATGACCAAATATTTTCCATCGCCGGGCGGCAGTAACGAATTTGTGCATCTGTTCCTGGGGCGTTGCGACAGTACTGGCGCTGGCGGCCTGCACGGGCTGGAGGAAGAAGCAGAAGATATTCGCGTCACGGTCTGGGCGTTCGAGGATGCCTTGCAAGCCGTACGCGACGGACGAATTGCCAACGCGGCCAGCATCATTGCCTTGCAATGGTTAGCTTTAAACCGCGCTGAAGTGAGGGGGCTATGGTCGTAAACAAACTGCGCGATCGCTATCGGGTTGACCTCGTGGGGCTGCAAGCCTCCTGCGAGGCCAACTACGCGCGCCTTATGCGACTGCTCCCGGACATGCGCAACGAGCCGGCAGCCCGGCGCATAGCCGTGACCCATGGCGACCAGATGCTCGGCGTATTGGCGCTGGAGGTACTGCAAGTCTGTCCGTACACCACCACGTTGCAAGTACGCCAGGAGCACAGCCTGCCGTGGCTGCCGGTGCCCCAGCTGGAAGTTCAGGTCTATCACGATGCCTGCATGGCCGAAGTCGTCAGTGCCGAGCATGCACGACGCTTCCGTGGCATCTATCCTTATCCGAATGCCTCGATGCATCAGCCGGACGAAAAAGCGCAGCTGAATATGTTCCTGGGGGAATGGTTGAGCCATTGTCTGGCGTTGGGGCATGAGTACGAAGCTGTTCGTTAAGTGCCAGATGTGAACTGTGTTCGGTTCACAGCGTTCCTCTTTTGGTCGTCCCCCAGCATAATTGCGGCACTTACCCACACCCGTGATTCAGCCTTGGGAGAACGCCTTGCCGAGCGTATCCACATTGACCACCGCCGATTCGGCGTTGCTGGTGCAACTGTCCGACAGTCATCTGTTTGCCGACGCGGACGGGACGTTGTTGGGGATGAATACCCGCGACAGTCTGATGAAGGTCATCGAGCTGGTACGCGCTCAGCAGGCGAAAATCGACCTGATCGTCGCCAGTGGTGATCTGTCTCAGGACGGGACGCTGGAGTCTTATCAGCTGTTTCGTGACCTGACTCGGCAGCTCGACGCACCGGCGCGCTGGATCCCCGGAAATCACGACGAACCACACATCATGGCCGAAGCCGCGGTGCAGAGTGCGCTGCTGGAGCCGGTGGTGGATCTCGGGAACTGGCGCATCACCTTGCTGGATTCAGCAGTGCCCGGATCGGTGCCGGGTTATCTTCAGGACGAACAGCTGCAACTGCTGGCCCGTTCGTTGAGCGAGGCGCCGGAGCGGCATCATCTGGTGTGTTTTCACCATCATCCAGTGTCGATCGGGTGTGCATGGATGGAGCCCATCGGATTGCGAAATCCCGAAGCGCTGTTTGCGGTGCTGGATCGGTTTCCCCAGGTGCGCGCGGTTTTATGGGGGCATGTTCACCAAGAGATCGATCGGGAGCGCAATGGCGTGCGTTTGATGGCCTCTCCGTCTACCTGCATTCAGTTCGAGCCGGGCAGTGAAGAATTCAAGGTGGGCGATCAAGCGCCAGGCTATCGGTGGATGCGGTTGTTGCCCGATGGTCAGCTCGAAACCGGCGTGGAGCGGGTCACCGGGTTCGACTTTCAGGTGGATTACGGCTCCAACGGTTACTGAGTTTTTTGCAACTTACATAGACCGAGGCGCGGCCATCGCGGGCAAGCCCGCTCCCACAGGGATCCGAGGTGCTCGCAAATCCCTGTGGGAGCCAGCCTGCTGGCGATGGCATCCGCTCAGGCGAGCTGAATTCCACGGATATCCCCGATTCCCCCGACTCCCTGTAAACTCCGCCTTCTTTACCCGACGCACAGGGCGCTCAAATGTCTGGTTCGATCCTTTATATCCATGGTTTCAACAGCGCGCCTGCTTCGAAAAAGGCCACTCAGTTGATGGACGTGATGGACCGCCTGGGTTTGAGCGATCAATTGCGCGTTCCGGCCTTGCATCACCACCCGCGTGAAGCCATCGGTCAGCTGGAGCAGGCGATTGACGAGCTGGGGCGGCCTCTGCTGGTCGGCAGCTCACTCGGCGGCTACTATGCGACTCACTTGGCCGAGCGCCATGGCCTCAAGGCCCTGTTGATCAATCCTGCCGTGAGTCCGCACCGGATGTTCGACGGGTTTCTGGGGCCGCAAACAAACCTGTACACCGATGAGACCTGGGAAATGACCCACGACCACGTGACGGCCCTGGCCGAGCTGGAAGTGCCGGCGCCTCAGGATCCGCAGCGGTATCAGGTGTGGTTGCAGACTGGCGACGAAACGCTGGACTATCGCCTCGCCCAGCAGTACTACCGGGCCTGTGCCTTGCGCATCCAGGCCGGTGGCGACCATGGTTTCCAGGGTTTTTCCAGGCAATTGCCGGCCATGTTGAGTTTTGCCGGCATCGGCGCAGATGTTTATCAGTCGATCGATTTCGAAGCGCTGTGACCGGCCTCTTTTTCACAGAACACTTTTTTCACTGAAGGACGACGAGACCCCATGGCCACTCCCAGCGCTAGCTCTTATAACGCAGACGCCATCGAAGTCCTCTCGGGCCTCGACCCGGTGCGCAAACGCCCCGGCATGTACACCGACACCAGTCGGCCGAACCACCTTGCCCAGGAAGTCATCGACAACAGCGTCGACGAAGCCTTGGCCGGACATGCCTCCTCGGTGCAGGTCATCCTCCACGCCGACCACTCCCTGGAAGTCAGCGATGACGGTCGTGGCATGCCCGTGGACATCCACCCGGAAGAGGGTGTGTCGGGCGTTGAACTGATCCTCACCAAGCTCCATGCCGGCGGCAAGTTTTCCAACAAGAACTACCAGTTCTCCGGCGGTTTGCACGGGGTGGGTATTTCCGTGGTTAACGCCTTGTCGACCGAAGTCCGGGTGCGCGTAAAGCGTGACGGCAACGAATACCAGATGACTTTCGCAGACGGTTACAAGAAAACCGATCTGGAAGTGATCGGTACCGTCGGCAAGCGCAATACCGGCACCAGCGTGTTTTTTGCTCCGGATCCCAAGTACTTCGACTCTCCGAAATTTTCCATCAGCCGCCTCAAGCACGTGCTCAAGGCCAAGGCTGTACTGTGCCCGGGACTGCTGGTCAGTTTCGAAGACAAAGCCACAGGTGAAAAAGTCGAATGGCATTACGAAGACGGCCTGCGTTCCTACCTGGTCGATGCGGTCAGCGAGTTCGAGCGCCTGCCGGACGAGCCTTTCTGCGGCAGCCTGGCCGGTAATAAAGAAGCGGTGGATTGGGCGCTGCTGTGGTTGCCGGAAGGTGGCGACAGCGTTCAGGAAAGCTACGTCAACCTGATCCCGACGGCCCAGGGCGGTACTCACGTCAACGGTTTGCGTCAGGGCCTGCTCGATGCCATGCGCGAGTTCTGCGAATTCCGCAGCCTGCTGCCCCGTGGCGTGAAGCTGGCGCCGGAAGACGTCTGGGAACGCATTGCTTTCGTCCTGTCGATGAAAATGCAGGAACCGCAATTCTCTGGTCAGACCAAGGAACGCCTGTCATCCCGTGAAGCGGCGGCGTTTGTTTCCGGTGTGGTCAAGGACGCATTCAGCCTGTGGCTCAACGCCAACCCGGAAACGGGCATGATGCTGGCGGAACTGGCGATCAATAACGCTGGCCGTCGCCTGAAGGCCAGCAAGAAGGTAGAGCGCAAACGCATCACCGCGGGCCCGGCACTGCCCGGCAAACTCGCCGACTGCGCCGGCCAGGACCCGATGCGTTCCGAACTGTTTCTGGTGGAAGGTGATTCCGCTGGCGGTTCGGCCAAGCAAGCGCGAGACAAGGAGTTTCAAGCGATTCTGCCGTTGCGCGGCAAGATCCTGAACACCTGGGAAGTCGACGGCAGCGAAGTGCTGGCGAGCCAGGAAGTGCACAACATCGCCGTGGCCATCGGTGTCGATCCCGGCTCGGCGGACATCGCCCAGCTGCGCTACGGCAAGATCTGCATCCTCGCCGACGCCGACTCCGACGGTCTGCACATTGCCACGCTGTTGTGCGCGTTGTTCGTCCAGCACTTCCGGCCGTTGGTGGATGCCGGTCACGTCTATGTCGCCATGCCGCCGCTGTACCGTATCGACCTCGGCAAAGAGATCTACTACGCCCTGGACGAAGCCGAACGCGATGGCATTCTCGATCGCCTGGTGGCCGAGAAGAAACGTGGCAAGCCGCAGGTCACCCGATTCAAAGGTCTGGGTGAAATGAACCCGCCGCAGCTGCGCGAAACCACCATGGACCCGAACACTCGGCGCCTGGTGCAGTTGACCCTGGAAGATTACGACGCAACCGCAGAAATGATGGACATGCTGCTGGCGAAAAAGCGCGCTGGTGATCGCAAGTCCTGGCTGGAGTCCAAAGGCAACCTGGCCGAGGTTCTTGGTTGATGCGGGTTGGCTTTGCCCTGTTGTCTGCGTTACTCCTGAGTTCGACGGCACTGGCCGAACCGACTCCGCAGCTGCGCCTGTTATCCGAGCATGCCGTCGAAGGCATGCGCGGTGGCAACCTGTCGGGGCTGGCGCAGTGCGGCGAGGCGCTGTGGACGATCTCCGATCGAGACGATAAACAGATCTACCGTCTCGATACCCGCCAAGACACCTGGCAAGCTGAAGCCGTGCCGATCGATGTCCCGATCGTGCCTGCCAGTGGTTTGCCGTGGGGGTTGAGTTCGCGCAGTTGGGCGGCGTCGTTCATTCGCGGTGGCGACCTGGATTTTGAAGGCATCACCTGCGACAGCGCCGGCAATCGCTACATCGTCAGCGAGTCCCATGCCGCGGTGCTGCAAGTACCACCATCGGGACCGGCATCCTGGCTGAAAATCTCGCCGATGCTGGTTCGCGAGGCACGGGCCAGTGGCATGCTGTTGCATTTCAATGCGCTGTTTGAAGGTCTCGCGGTTAACCCTGAAGGTGACAAATTGTGGCTGGCCGCCGAACGCGATCGCCGCGGTTTGCTGTTGATCAAGCGCAAGCAAGTCGTCTGGGATTGCGACGGGGGTTGCGTGCTGTTGAGCGAGGCCGGGAAGGAAATGCAGCCTGCGCAGTTTCGCAAGGCCAAGGCGGTTTCCCGGGATTTCGCCGACCTGTCATTGTTCGACGGCAAGCTGTTTACCCTTGAACGCAACGCTTACAAGATCTGCCGCCGCGATGCAGTAACGGCAAAGGTCGAGCGCTGCTGGTCCTATGCCGCCGAGTTGTTGCAGGAAAACCGGCAATACCCTCAGGGCTTTGGCCTTGAAGAAGCATTGGTCGTGGACGCCAAAGGTGCCTGGATCGGTGTCGATAACAACGTTTGTGCCCGCGACGATGGCGAGGTTCGTCCGATCGTTTGGCGTTTCGCCGCACCTGAAGGCGGTTGGAGTGCCAAGCCGTGAGTCAGCAGACGCCGGGCAAGCGCGCCGGTCGAGTGTTCATGGTGCTGGCCTGGTGCGCGGCGTTATTCCTGGCGACGCGGTTTTTTGGCCAATGGGAAGCGCGACAGGAAAATCCCAATGTCGTCGTCAACTCGGAGCAGGGCGAAGGTTTTATCGAAGTGAAACTGGTCAGTAACCGTCAGGGGCATTTCGTCGCCAGCGGCCAGATCAACGGCCAGCCAGTGGATTTCATGCTGGACACGGGGGCAACCGATGTTTCTATCCCGGCGGAAATGGCCAAGCAGCTGAAGCTGGAAGAAGGCTTCGGCGTCACCCTGAGCACGGCCAACGGCTTGAGCCAGGGGTATAGAACCCGAATCGACCGTTTGCAGGTGGGCGATATTGTCTTGCGTGATGTACGTGCGCTGGTCGCGCCCGGCCTGGGCGGTAAACAGGTGCTGCTCGGTATGAGCGCGCTGAACAAACTTGAATTTACCCAGCGCGGTGGCACCATGCTGCTGCGCCAGACAACGAACCGATGAGGCCCGCATGAGCGACTCCCTTGATCTCAGCCTGGACGGTGTAGAACGCCGGTCGCTGGCTGACTTCACCGAAAATGCCTACCTCAACTACTCCATGTACGTGATCATGGACCGTGCCTTGCCGCATATCGGCGACGGCCTGAAGCCGGTACAGCGGCGCATCATCTATGCGATGAGCGAGTTGGGGCTGGACGCCGATTCCAAACACAAGAAATCGGCGCGTACCGTCGGTGACGTGCTTGGTAAATTCCATCCGCACGGCGACTCGGCCTGCTACGAAGCCATGGTGCTCATGGCCCAGCCGTTCAGCTACCGCTACACGCTGGTCGACGGGCAGGGCAACTGGGGTGCGCCGGATGATCCCAAGTCTTTCGCGGCCATGCGATACACCGAGGCGCGGCTCTCGCGTTATTCCGAAGTACTGCTCAGCGAATTGGGCCAGGGCACTGCGGATTGGGGCCCGAACTTCGACGGCACCCTCGACGAACCTCTGGTGTTGCCGGCACGTTTGCCGAACATCCTGCTCAACGGCACCACCGGTATTGCCGTGGGCATGGCCACCGATGTTCCGCCGCACAACCTGCGCGAAGTCGCCACCGCCTGTGTGCGCTTGCTCGATGAGCCTAAAGCCACGGTCGAACAGCTCTGTGAACACATCCAGGGCCCGGACTACCCGACCGAAGCGGAGATCATCACGCCGCGTGCCGATCTGCTGAAAATGTACGAAACCGGCAAGGGCTCGGTGCGCATGCGCGCCGTTTACCACATCGAAGACGGCGACATCATCGTCACCGCGTTGCCGCATCAAGTGTCTGGCGCCAAGGTGCTGGAACAGATCGCTGCGATGATGCAGGCCAAACCGTCCAAAGCGCCGCAGATCGCTGATCTGCGCGATGAATCCGATCACGAGAACCCGTGCCGGATCGTGATCATTCCGGGTGCCCGGAAAAATTTCGACCACGATGCGCTGATGCAGCATCTGTTTGCCAGCACCGAGCTGGAATCGAGCTATCGGGTCAACGTCAACATCATCGGCCTGGACGGCAAGCCGCAGCTGAAAAACCTGCGTGCTTTGCT
Organism: Pseudomonas sp. p50(2008); assembly: GCF_015351605.1. Taxonomy (NCBI): domain Bacteria; kingdom Pseudomonadati; phylum Pseudomonadota; class Gammaproteobacteria; order Pseudomonadales; family Pseudomonadaceae; genus Pseudomonas; species Pseudomonas sp. p50(2008). Next base: position 211,924 of record NZ_JACMYF010000004.1, on the reverse strand, counting down.
GGTTGAATGGCTGGAATTCCGGGTGCAGACCGTGCGTCGTCGCCTGCAATTCCGTCTCGACAAGGTCGAGCGCCGTCTGCACCTGTTGGACGGTTTGTTGATTGCCTACCTCAACCTGGATGAAGTGATTCACATCATCCGCACCGAGGAACACCCTAAAGCCGCGCTGATCGCCCGTTTTGCGCTGAGCGAAATCCAGGCCGACTACATTCTCGACACCCGCTTGCGCCAGTTGGCGCGACTGGAAGAAATGAAGTTGCGTGCCGAGCAGGATGAACTGCTCAAGGAACAAGCCAAACTGCAAGCCCTGCTGGGCAGCGAAGCCAAGTTGAAGAAACTGGTGCGCACCGAGCTGATCAAGGACGCTGAAACCTATGGCGATGACCGTCGTTCGCCAATCGTCGAACGCACCGAAGCCAAGGCGCTGACTGAGCACGATCTGCTGCCGAACGAGAAAGTGACCGTCGTCTTGTCGGAAAAAGGCTGGGTGCGCTCCGCCAAAGGCCACGAGATCGACGCTACCGGGCTGTCTTACAAGGCCGGGGATGGTTTCAAGGCGCTGGCAGCGGGGCGCTCGAACCAGTTTGCGGTGTTTATCGACTCCACTGGCCGTAGTTATTCGGTGGCCACGCACACGTTGCCATCGGCCCGAGGCCAGGGCGAACCACTGACCGGTCGTCTGACGCCACCGCCAGGCGCGACGTTTGAATGCGTGCTGATGCCAGAAGACGATTCGCTGTACGTGATTGCGTCCGACGCCGGTTATGGCTTCGTGGTCAAAGGCGAAGACCTGCAGGCCAAGAACAAGGCGGGCAAGGCGCTGTTGAGCCTGCCGAACAACTCGAAGGTCATTCTTCCGCGGCCGGTGACGGATCGCGAGAACAACTGGCTGGCGTCGGTGACGACCGAAGGTCGCCTGCTCATCTTCAAGATCAGCGACCTGCCACAATTAGGTAAGGGCAAAGGCAACAAGATCATCGGCATCTCCGGTGAGCGCGTTGCCAATCGCGAAGAATATGTCACAGACATCGCCGTACTGCCGGAAGGTGCAACTCTGGTGCTCCAGGCCGGAAAACGTACCTTGTCACTGAAAGCAGACGACCTCGAACACTACAAAGGTGAACGTGGACGTCGTGGTAACAAATTGCCACGTGGCTTTCAGCGGGTCGATGCGCTGCTCGTCGAAAACCTCAATTAAGCGTCCTAGAGCGCTCGATCTACGATTTAACGCGTAGATCGACGCTTTGCCGCTGGAGTCGGAACGCATATTCACGGATGATATGGCCTTTCAAGCGCCGGCGTGGCCGAGCGTTCTTCATATTTATTGAGTATTTTCACAGTGGTTAGCCTTGTGGCAGCCACCTGGATGGGACGATGACTGCTCTGCGCCTTCCTTTTATTTTGATGCTCGCCGGGGTTCTTGGCCTGGCGGGTTGCAGCGTTCACCAACCGGTGTCGCTGTATCAGCTGGACAGTGGAAGTCCGGCTGAGCCTGCACAAACTGCAGGCATGGCTGTATTGCTTGGCCCGGTAACGATCGCTGACTATCTGCAACGTGAAACCCTGTTGCAGCGTCAACCGGATGGCAGCCTCCAGGCTTCGACCGATGGTCGCTGGGCAGGGAGCCTGTCGTCGGATATCGATCAATTGCTGTTGCGTCAGGTTGCCGGTCACCTGGACAGCCAGCGCGTTGTCCTCGCCCCCGCAACCGTGGGCTTCACGCCTGATGTACAGGTGTTGTTGACCATTACCCGTCTTGATTCGGGTGAGTCGCAACCGGCAATCCTTGACGCGCAATGGCGTCTGATCGATCGCCGTGGTCAGGTTCGCGATAACCGCATTGTGCATTTACAGGAACAACACGCAGGTGGCACCGCGGCTCAGGTTCAGGCACAAGGTGTGTTGCTGCAGCGTCTGGCCGAGCAGCTGTCGGTGGCACTCAAGCCACTGGCTAATCAGCCTCCAATTGCTGAAGCCCCGAAAAAGCAGGCTGCCAAGCCTGTGGCACCTGCGGCTGAGAAGGATAAACAGCCGAAGATCCCGATGGCCTCGCCGATCCGGACAGATATGGAAGTATTCAGGTTCTAAGCCTGGATTGATTCAACACAAAGCCTGCAGAGATGCGGGCTTTGTTGTTTCTGCGGGGCACTTGTAGCAGCTGTCGAGCCTGCGAGGCTGCGTTCGAGGACGAAGTCCTCGCAAGACCTGTGAGTGCGGTCTATCAGAGTTTACCCATTGCCTCACGACTGCTGCGCAGCCGAACGCAGCCTCGCAGGCTCGGCAGCTGCTACAAGATCAAGTGGCAACAAAAAGCCCGCAGACAATCACTCATCTGCGGGCTTCTTCACATCAGGGCTTCAGGCCCGGCGTTCATGCATCCGCGCCAGTTGCCGCTCCAGCATCGACGGATAAGGTTCCATCAACCGCTCCACACAGCAAGCGCCCTCGGGGCTGGCGATCGGCCGGATGCGCGCACGCTGACGGATCAGCACGTCATCGCTGATCTTGCGTTCCACCAGCAACAGGTTGCGGCTGTGTTGGGACAAGGCCAGGGCGTCCTGCGCGGACTCGGTCAGCAGCAGGTCGATCTGACTCAGGCCAAACAGACCATCGCCCAAGGTCAGGCCCAGTTGCAGTTGCAGGGTGATGCCGCTGTCAGCCACTTCTATCTGCAGTTGATGCCCCAGCGCGCGCAGCAACTCGCCGCAGCAGATGGCATTGGTCAGGTAATCGTCGCCGCTGTCTTCGGTGTGGAACAGCATCAGCGTGCTGCCGTCGTTCAGGGTATGCAGTTCGCTCTGGTAGAGAGAAGCCGCCTGATCGAGGCAATCGCGGTAGCGTTTGAGCAGTTCTTCCAGGCGTGTGCGCGGCAGGCGGCGCAGTTGATCCTGGGCGCCCAGTTGCACGGCCAGGACAGCGCTGTGCTGAGGTACGCTGGACACTGGCGGTTTGACGACAGGTTTGGGTGCGCTCGCGAGCGTTTCTTCACGCAGATCGGCAAACGGATCCTCGTCGTCATCATCTTCGACCGTGCTGACAATACGCCGAGGCGCAGGCTTGAGGCCGGCGACAGGCTTGGTCTCATCGAAGCTTGGATCACGCAGGTTGCGGACTTCGAAGGCCGGTTCGTCGGCTTCTTCGTCTTCGGTTTCGTCGTACTCGGGCTCCGGTTCCGGCTCGGGCTCTACGGGTTCCGGGGCGAAGTTGGCGTGCAGTTGACGGGCCAGATCGCCGATTTCATCCTGGCGCTCGGTGGCCGGGGTGTACTCGTCGATGTTGCGCAGCCAAACCCGCAATTGCAGCAGTGGCGTGGAGATGTGTCGACCCAGGCGCAGGCTCAAGGCCAGGGACAGCGCCAACAGAATCGCACTCAAAATGCCCATGCTTTGCAGGCTGATGGTCATCGGCTGCTGGAACTGATCCATGTCCAGGCTGATGCGCAGCTGCCCGGCTGTCACGTCCTGGAACGTGATCTTGCTCTGGTACATGCCTTCGGCTTCGCCCAGCAGGCTGTGCTTGGGACGCTGACCGGCTTCGGCGAGGATGCGGTTATCCACGCTATAGATGGCGGCGTGCGCCACCAGCTTGTTCTTGGTCAGGTTATTGAGCAGCACGTTGAGGCTGAGGATGTCGTTGGAGACCAACAACTCCGTAGCGGACGTGGCGGTTTGCGTGGTCAGGCTTTCGCCCAGCGCATCTGCCTGCTCGTGCATGGCCTGCTTGAACTGCAAACCCATTACGCAGGCATAGATAACCAGGGCCAGAGCGACCAGGATCACGTTATGGCTGGCAATGCGTAATGCAATCGGTACACGGCGATGGCGCAGTGCCCGGAAGATCAGCAGAAAGAAGTTATCGGTTTTTACTGGCGTGGGCCGGTTCACTTGAGCTCGGCTCTTTTGTCCGTGAAGTTGACGCGCAGTATAGCGACAGGCCCTAGACCGGCAAAGCGCTGACGGTGCCCGATGGTCACTGAAAGTGGGTAGAATGCGGTTTTTTTCCACCTGCGGGGGTGCGCCTTGCGCGAAATCGTCCTGATAAACATCACGGGAGTCGACCGTCCGGGTCTGACTGCTGCCATTACCGGCGTTCTGGCACAAGGTGGTGTGAACATTCTCGACATCGGTCAGGCGGTCATCCACGACACCTTGTCGTTCGGGATCCTGGTTGAAATTCCTGACACCGAGCAAGGTAAGTCGGTCCTCAAGGACATTCTGTTCACCGCCTACAAGCTCGATCAGCAGGTGCGGTTCACGCCGGTGTCCGAAGAGGATTACCAGCAATGGGTCGGCAATCAGGGCAAAAAACGCCACATCGTCACCCTGTTGACCCGCAAAGTGACGGCCGAGCAGTTGCAGGCCGTGAGTTCGATTACCGCGAAATACGGCCTGAACATCGACCACATCGATCGTCTGTCCGGTCGTATGCCTCTGGACACTCCGGCCGACAAGGGCAAAGGGTGCATCGAGTTTTCCGTGCGTGGCGAAGCGGCCGATCCGCAAGCGCTTCGGGCTGAGTTCCTCAGCGTGGCGCAGGACCTGAATGTCGATATCGCTTTCCAGGAAGATTCGCTGTTCCGCCGTAACCGTCGTCTGGCGGTGTTCGACATGGATTCCACGCTGATCGAAGCCGAAGTCATCGACGAATTGGCTAAAGCGGCCGGCGTAGGTGAGCAGGTCTCCGCGATTACCGAGCGGGCGATGGCCGGCGAGCTGGACTTCCGTGCCAGCTTCAAGGAACGCCTGGCCTTGCTGCAAGGGCTTGACGTCAGCGTGCTGGATTCGATTGGTGCCTCTCTGCGCCTGACCGAAGGCGCAGAAACCCTGTTTGCCGAACTCAAACGCCTGGGTTACAAGACCGCGATTCTGTCAGGTGGCTTCACGTACTTCGCCAAGCAGTTGCAGGCCAAACTGGGCATCGACTACGTGTTTGCCAATGAGCTGGAAGTGGTCGACGGCAAGGTCACCGGTGTGGCGGTCGAGCCTATTGTCGATGCGCAACGCAAAGCGGATCTGCTTAAAGAACTGGCGCACAAGGAAGGGTTGCGACTGGAGCAGACGATTGCCGTCGGCGACGGCGCCAACGACCTGCCGATGCTGGCGATTGCCGGTTTGGGTGTGGCGTTCCGCGCCAAGCCTCTGGTAAAGCAGTCGGCGAAGCAGGCGATTTCCACGCTTGGGCTGGATGGGGTGCTGTATCTGCTGGGCTTTCGGGATCGTGACGGGCAGCTCTGATTCTTGTGTTGATTGACCATGCCCGCGATTGCAAAATCGCGGTCATCAAGATGCACTCGTCAAAGCGATTTCCACAACGAATCAAATTCCTCTTCAACGCCGCTCTCTGCGGCGTTTTCGTGTCTGACAGTCTCCAGTGCACGGTAAGCAAACTGATTGAAGCTGTTGGTGCTCGCCACCCGCCGATCCAGGCCGGCGCGGCGTTCGTCGCCATTGGTGTTGATCATGACCTTGTTGCCCTCCTGAAAAGGCAATCGGGGAGCGAGCAGTGTGGCGGGCAGGTCGGCCGCGCTGATGGCTGGCAATAAAAGGCCGCGCAAATAGTGGCTATGGTCATCACTCGAACGCATCAGTTGCAGGCCGCAAGGCTCGGCATAAGGTGCGACCTGTTCGATGCCCATTTGCGTTCCACCGCCACGGACCTGACGAATCCAGCGCACTACCGCGATGCTCCAGCCTTGCCCCGCAACGTCCTCGATGCCGACCATCTCGCCCGCCTGAAGCTCGGTCGGTACCGCACCAGGCCAGGCCAGGCAATAACCGCCGGGGCTGTGATTGATCACGGGCAGTGCATAGGTGGGAAAATGCCGGTTGCTGTCGGACGCTTCATTACCGTCATCGCTTTGCAGCTGCGGGTATTCGATTTCCTCGTAAGGCAGCATGGCGTCGGTGTTGCCATGGGGCGCTGCATCAAAGGCGTGGCTCCATTGATCATGTCCCTTCGCGGTCGGGGACGTCGCCGCAAATTTCGCGTGCCGGGAGCCCTGATGTTTCAGCAGATCACTGAATGAACGTTGTCCACTCAGGTAATAATGCAGGGCGCTCATGCCCACGCACAGGGTCAAGGTGCCCTGGCTGGCGGTGCGCTGAAAACTGCGTTCGGCCGTCTGGCCCCAGGCCGCGATCAGGTGCTGCAACGTGTCGAGGTTCAACCCCGCAGGAACGAGCAAGGGGTTGGCACCTTCGGTTTTAAGCACATGGGCTTCGATAGCGGCGACTAACGGCTGCGGATCGATGGCCAGCAACTGCTCCTGCTGCTCGAGCCGGAATTTGGAGCGATAACGAGGCCCGGTGTCGAGTTCGGGTGCGACGGCAAACAACCCGTTCGGTTTGCCGGGTTGCAGCTTGATCAAATGGCTCCAGGGTTCCAGCACTTCGGCGAGGCGAGCGATTTGGTTCTGGCGTAACTGATTACAGCGCGCGGCGCCCATCAGCAGCGCCGCGACATAGGTTTGCTCGATGCTCAGGGTGTGTGTCTGGCTGGCCAGTTCGTCACGCAGGCTCAAATGCTGGAGTTGGTGCGAACAGGCGATCCGATACAGTTGATGCAATTCCAGCCATAGACCTTCGGGCACAGGACAATAAAGCTGAGTAGCGCGAACCATGGGGCCGTTGAGGCAATGAATCGCTCGCTGCAACGCCTGGGTCAGCAGTGGCGCCCGGTCCTTGCTGAAGCGCGGGACGATGCGCACAACGATCTGTTTATAGCCAATCGCCAGATGGCTTTGCAGTGCCTGGCACAGGTTGGCGATTTTGCGTGAGCGTTCGTCGAGCACAATGGCCTGATGCAGGAAATGCCGCTCCAGGTGCTTGCAGACGTAGTACACCTCGGGTCGCATCAGTTCGAGCAGTTGCAGGCGGTTTTCACTGGGGGTAAGCAACTGGTTGAGTCCGCCCAGACCCTTATAAAGCAGGCGAGCGGTCTCACCAATGTTGGCTTTGGGCAGATTAGCTATCCAGCGCTTCAGGTCGCGCGGGGTGGGCTCACAGAACGACAGTCGCAATTGTTCGGGGACAGGCGCACGGAGCAGCAGGAGGGGATTGGTCTCATTCATGCCGGGTAAAAACTCCAACCGGGAAATGGGCAGTGAATGACCTGACTGTAGCAGCTATGGCTGCTGGAGGTATCGCGACATGTGCACCGCTCCTGTGGGAGCAAGGCTTGCTGGCGATGGCGATCTTGAGGATGCCATCGCGAGCAAGCTCTGCTCCCACAGGGGGGCGGCGAGGGTGGATCAGACTTTCGGCAAACCCAGGCCCTGGCCCATCTGCACCGGGGAAAGAGCGCCCAGGCCTTCAGCCCACTTCACCTGATCAGGCCCGAACAGCACGACCGCGGTGGATCCCAGCTTGAAGCGACCCAGTTCAGCACCTTTCTCCAAATGGATTGGTGCGCGAGCTGCTTCGTCGTAGCGGAAGGTTTTCAGTTCGCGTTTTGGCGGCGTCACCAATCCGGCCCAGACGGTTTCGATCGACGCCACGATCATCGCGCCGACCAGCACAACGGCCATTGGTCCGCGCTCGGTGTCGAAAATGCACGCCACACGCTCGTTACGGGCGAACAGCTCTGGCACGTTTTCAGCCGTGGTCTGGTTGACCGAGAAGATGCGGCCCGGAATGTAGACCATTTCACGCAGGGTGCCGGCCAGTGGCATGTGTACGCGATGGTAGTCCTTCGGCGACAGGTAAATGGTCGCAAAGTCGCCGCCCATGAAAGGTGCAGCGTTGGCCGCATCACCGCCCAGCAGTTCCAGCACGCTGAAACTGTGACCCTTGGCCTGAAACACGCGGCCGTGCTCGATCGGGCCGAGCTGGCTGACCGCGCCATCGGCCGGGCTGAGGATCGCGCCCGGCGTCTCGTCCAGTGGACGGGCACCGTCTTTCAGTGCGCGGGTGAAGAAGGCATTGAAGTGTTCATAGGCGGTCAGGTCTTCGACCAGTGCCTGAGACATATCCACCTGATAACGCTTGGCGAACCAGGCCGTGAACGCATTCTTGAACCAGCGCACGCGGCATTCGGCAATGCAGCCGGCCAGTCGCGAGAGCAAGTGGTGGGGCAGCAGGTATTGGCTGAGGATAAACAAACGCTTATTCATTAACTGTCCTTAAAAACCTTAATTCTCAATAGGGGTGTCGGGATGGTTGCCCCATTCGCCCCAGGAACCGGCGTAGCCTTTGACGCGCGGATAACCGAGTGCCTTGGCCACCAGATAAGTGAAGCCAGAGCGATGGTGAGTCTGGCAGTGAGTAATAACTTCTTTGTCCGGGGTGATCCCGAGTTGTTCCAGGATCTGCGGCATGTCTGTGCGGATGCGCAGGTTGCGCGCCTGATCCATGCCTGCGGTCCATTCAAAATTGACCGCGCCGGGAATGTGTCCGGCCCTGGCCGCCAGGACCTTCTCGCCGGAATACTCCAGCGGACCGCGTGCGTCCCAGATCGCCAGGTCGGCGGCACCCAGGCGACTTTGCAGGTATTCGCGGGTGGCCGTGGGTTCGTCATGCAGGGTCAGGCTCACCGGGCCACCCACCGGGGCAGGGACCTCAGTCGATACCGGCAAGTCCTGCGCCAGCCACGACAGCAGGCCGCCATCCACGTAGTGATAGTTTTTGTGGCCGATGACATCGAGCAACCAGATAAACCGTCCGGCCCAGCCGCCGCCTTCGTCGTCATAAACCACGTAGACCGCGTCTTTGTTGTGGCCAAGTTCGCCGAACAGCGTTTCGAGCGCAGCGTGCGGCGGCATCAGGCCTGGAGCGGGTAGTTGGCCGAGTTGCGTGCGTTTGGGGTCGACAAACCGCGCGCCAGGAATATGCCCTTCGGCATAGCGGGCGCTGCTGGTCAGGTCCACCAAAATCAGATTGCGGGCGTCAAGACGGGCGAGCAGGTCGCCGGGCTCTATCACCAGCGCCAAGCCAGAGAAGTCAGACATGTGAGGTCTCCAGAGCACAAAAGGAGGGATTGTAACGCAGCCTTATTGGCCGCGGTGGCTAAAGCTGTGCAGGGCCTTCTCGATGCACTGGGCGGTTTTGCCGAAGGCTTGCACGGTGATTTCCGAGAACGGCCCGCCACCCTGGTCGGCCACGACCAGCATGATCACCCGCCCATTGTTGACCAATGACCTTAGCAGGAGATGCTCGCCACCAAAAAGTGAGCGCAGGCTCGCCGGTAACAGCGCCGAAAACTGCGCGCTGTTTTCCGGCGTCAGGCGGACCTGAGCCTGTTGCGCGAGCAGTCGTTGCAGCACGGTGCTCTGACTCACCTGCAGATTCAGGCTGGATGCGTCCTTGGGCAAACCGGCGCACTGGTGCACGCGAAGATTGGCGTGAGTGCGATCGGCCATCAGGATCATCACCCGTCGCATGCCGCAGGCGAGCAACGCGTCCCGGGCAGACGTGGTCAGATGCATCGCATTGGCGAAGCGACTCGGTTCCGCCAGCAGCTCGGCACATTGTTTACGCCATTTGGCTAAATCTTGCGCAGTGGGCGCAGGGGCCGCAAGCGAACCTGCCGCCACCCGGTTCATGCCCCACGGCCAGATCAGCGAGACGGCGGGGTGCCAAAGGTCGGGCATCGCGTGGTAACGGGCGCTATTGGCGGCCTGTTGGTGCAACTGCTGCTGTACGTGGTCCATCGGTATCTGGAGGTAGAGGCTGGTCAGGTACTGCCAGCGTTCACTGTGCGGACTGTCCCAGGCGTGTTGCGCCGACAGCGCCAGACCATTGGCCAGCAATACTGTATTGGCCGGCTGATTGAGCCAGCGGCGCAGGGTCGGGTCGTCATCGAGGCGATTTTGCTGGCGCAATGGGTGATCGCTGTCACGGGCAATGCGCAGGACCTGGACCAATTCGCGCTGCTCGCTCATTAACAGTCGATAACCCTGCTGCACCCAAATTGGCAGGCGCCAGATATCGGCCAGGGCCTGGCAGATGTCCAGCAGGCGTACACCGAACAACTGCTTTTCAACCTTGCGCGCGGATTCACCTCTGTGGATCACCCGCAGTTCCCATTCCTGGAGCAGTTGCGGATGAGTCAACGCCATCGGCCAAAGTGGCGAGAGGAACAACAGGCTGCCCCAGTGGATGTCCTGCCACAGTCGCGCCAGGCGATGGGCAAAAAAACCGTTGGCCTGTTGTGTGGCGTGCTGGCTGATCATTTGCAGCTGGCGCAAGGCGACGGGAATTTCCGACAACGGGAGCGCGGGCAGGCGAGCGAGCAGTTCTTCGGTACGCTTCAAACCGAGGCGATTGATCGCCACCTCAAGGTTTTCCGCGGGCTCACTCAAACCGCCGTGTAGCTGCCGGTTGGCTTCGCGAATCACACTCAAGGCCAGGGCCGGACTGCCCTGCATCAATTCGGCAATGTCGCGCAGTGAACTGCGGTTGTTGCGAATGGCGCTGCAAACGCGGTCATGACTGGCTTGCGGAACCGGCAGGCGAACGCTGTCGAGAAGCTTGATCCAGCCTTCGAGCGTGGAGGGTGTTAGTGTTGGAACGCTCGTTTCGTTAGCCATGGTTGGACGCAATCATCGTCTGCATTACCTACGCCCTGAATGGGTCAAAGTGGCTTTTCGCCTGAACGGCCTATAGTCTGGCGCAGTTTTGCCGATAAGTAGAAGAAGAGATTTTTTAACTTCCGAATATGACCTTGAACCCGACTCAGTAAGTGCTCTCCTACCTATGGCTAAAATAATCGGCATCATCGTCGTATTCGCGAGCGTGCTCGGCGGATACGTACTTTCCCACGGCAAAATTGCCGCCCTGATCCAGCCTTTCGAGGTATTGATCATTGGCGGTGCGGCCCTCGGCGCATTCCTGCAGGCTAACCCCGGCTATATGACAATGCACGTGCTCAAGAAATCCTTGAGCATGTTCGGGTCGCGCTTCACTCACGCCTTCTATCTCGAAGTGCTGGGCCTGATCTACGAGATCCTCAACAAGAGCCGCCGCGAAGGCATGATGGCGATTGAAGGTGACATCGAAGATGCCGCCGCGAGCCCGATTTTTGCCAAGTACCCGACGGTGCTCAAAGACGAGCGCATGACTGCTTTCATCTGCGACTACTTGCGCATCATGTCCTCCGGCAACATGGCACCCCACGAGCTGGAGGGTCTGTTCGATATGGAGCTCTACAGCCTCAAGGAAGACCTTGAGCATCCCTCCCATGCGGTCAACGGTATTGCCGACGCCATGCCCGGTTTCGGTATCGTCGCAGCGGTATTGGGGATCGTGGTGACGATGGCGTCCCTGGGCGAGGGTGATCAGAAAGCCATCGGCATGCACGTGGGCGCAGCATTGGTCGGTACCTTCTTCGGTATTCTCGCTGCGTACGGTTTCTTTGGTCCGCTGGCGCATTCCCTGGCTCACGATGCCAAGGAAGAGCTGAACGTCTACGAAGCCATCAAGGCCTCGCTGGTTGCATCCGCATCGGGCATGCCGCCGTCGCTGGCGGTGGAGTTCGGTCGCAAGGTCCTTTACCCGGCGCACCGTCCTAGTTTCTCTGAGCTGGAACAAGCGGTTCGCGGTCGCTAAATCATGGAAAATAATCAGCCGATCATCATCAAGCGCGTCAAGCGCATCGCTGCCGGGCATCACGGGGGCGCCTGGAAAATCGCTTTCGCCGACTTCGCGACGGCGATGATGGCGTTCTTCCTGGTGTTGTGGCTGCTGTCCACTGCGACGCCTGAACAGAAGATTGCCATTGCGGGCTACTTCAAGGACCCGATCGGTTTTTCCGAAAGCGGCACGCCCTACATTATTGATCTGGGTGGCACGCCTACCCTGGCGCCGGAAAACACTCTCAACCCGGAAGTGAAATCCCAGCCGCAGCCGGACAAGGTCACCATCGATACCGAACAAGTCGAAGGCATGGCCGAGCAGGTCGAGAAAGAACGCCTGGAACTGTTGCTGCAGGAACTGCAGAACAAGGTCGACGAAAACCCGCAGTTGCAGAAATTCAAGGATCAGATCCTGTTCGAGATCACGCCGAACGGCTTGCGCATCCAGATCATGGACGCGGAAAACCGGCCGATGTTCGACTCTGGCAGCGCCCGTCTGAAGCCGTACTTTGAAGACATCCTGCTGGCCATGGCCGATACCATCAAAGCGGTACCCAACAAGATCAGCATCAGCGGTCACACCGACGCCACGCCGTACACCGGCACAGGCGAGTTCGGTAACTGGGAACTGTCGACCAATCGTGCCAACGCCGCTCGCCGTGCGCTGGTCGCCGGGAGTTATCCGGAGTCTCAGGTGGCGCGCGTTGTCGGGTATGCCTCTTCGGCGCTGTTCGATCGGGAAAAACCGTTCAATCCGGTCAATCGTCGAATCGACATTGTCGTGCTGACGAAAAAGGCTCAGGCAGCGATTGAAGGCGCACAGGGCGCCGATCCTTCCGGTCAGTTGCCCCAAGGCCAGGGCGCTCCGGGTGAAGTGCCGGCCGAACCGGTCGATCCGAATGCCCTGCCGGCAGACAAGCAGCCAGTGCCGGCGCATGAAATTCGAGAACGGTTGAATCTGTTCGAGGACGCCGCACCGAAACCCGGCGAGGCGCCGAAGCAGTAATCCACAAAAAAGCCGACAGTGAATGTCGGCTTTTTTGTGGGCGCTGGCGCTTGTCTCAGACGCCGCGGCGGATTCGGTTTTTGAGATCAGCGTGGAAGCGGTCAGCATTGGTCTTGTTGTAGCTGCGCGTGGACTCGCTGCCCGTGATCGATTCCAGGGATGCGGAGCGCTTGAGGTTCACTTCGGTTTTGTAGGCCTCGATGAAAAATCGAGGTCCTTTGCACTGCTCAGTTTCGGCCACTTATCCAGGTACAGCGGCAACTCCGTCGGCCCGGTCCTGAAGGAGCAGATGCGGCGATTACTGATCGTCGCTTCGCCAATTTCGAACGGCACCCACCACGACAGTGCGGTTCTCTCCGAGACGACTGCCAGCAAGTGTGTGCATTCGCTGATGTTGCGAGTGATGACCTCGGTGATGTCATCGGTGGTCTGGGATTCCGGATCCAGCACGTCCAGGTAGGTTTTTATATTGGCTTGCATCAGACGACTGTTGATCTGCATCGCATGGGCGCGATCCATGTGGCGGTAGCTGATAAACACTGGCATCAGAAATGTCCCTTGATCGCGAGTTCACGGTAATAGGCGCCAAGCGCGGTGAGGCGGCAGCCAGTGGAGTTGAGCGCGGCGTAGTACATGTATTCGGCGTCCACCGGTTCAATCAGGCTGTGGCGGTTGCACTTTTGCAGCTGGGCGAAGACTTCACCGTGAGCCGGTTCAAACCGGGCTTCGGTGGGTTCGTAGCTCGGGTCCAGCGCGAATATCGACTCGGCTTCGGCGAACCAGTCAGACAGCTTGCGTAATATTTCTTTGGGAATTAACGGTGAGACTTCCCGCAACGAAATGAACTGCGAGACGTTGGTCTTGAACACCGGACGCTGTTCCCAGGCGTCGAGCGCATTGTCGACAAACGAATAGAGGCTGCCGGGAGTGATTTTCCCAAGGATGTTCGCAGCACCACCGTGCAATGCCTGAAGCAGCAGTCCGGTGAAGACGCCATGGTTGGCGCCTTCCATGGCCGATTCTTCTTTCTTGCAGGCCGTAAGAATGGTCATGCCTTCGCCAACTATGCTGCTTTCGCTACGCAAAGCGCGCACTTCGCCTGCCGAGCCGCCCTGGCAGCAGTCGAGAATGATGATCTTGTTCTTGATTTTTACGGCTTTGGACGCCCAATTAAGGATGTCGCTGATTCGGATCCCGTCCTTGCTGGACTTGTAATCCTGAGGCAACAGCATCCCTTCATCCGTATCCCCGTCGAAAGCGCCGTGGCCTGCGAAGTACAACAGGGCGACATTGCAGTCGCCTGAAAACAGTTCGCGAATTTGATCCTAGATTTTTTCGCGGCTCAAGTAATCTTCGGCGGAGGTCAGCACGATATTCTTGAAGTTCGGGTCGCCATTGGCATCAGTCTTGAGCACCGAAGCCATGGCCATCGCATCGTTGTTGCAGCCGTTCAGCTGGGAGAGATGGCGGTAGTTATTGATTCCGATAAACAGGCCTCTGCGCATGATTCAGTCCGCCGCGTGAGTGCGAATGGCACTGATGATGCTAAGGGAGTTCCAGGCGCATTCCGCATGCGCGGCCCGGCGCACCACGGTGGATATCCGCTCGGCCCCGAACGGTTTGATCGCGATGATGACCTTGCCCATGCGCTTGGCGATCGCGATCTCCTTGTTGATCCACTTGCTGTAGGTGGAATACATCCCGGCCATGATCAGCACGGCGGAACAGGGACGAATCTTGTTTTCGATGGCGATTTCAAGTTGCTGGTCGGTCAGGGCGCCGACAATCGGGTTGTGCGGCGGCACCGAAAAGTTCTTGAAAGTGAACGTCGAGTGCGCAGCAAGCATTTCGACCAGCCTGTCGTGTTTGTCGGCGTAGTTCCACGAATGGCTGATGAACAGGTGGTAGGTTTGCATGGGGTATCCCTCGATATCGCAACGTGCGAAGAGGGCTTGAATGTAGGTAACAGGCGGGCGCTAACAAGTGCCGAAAGGTAAAAGAGAAAAGTCCTACAAGCAGGCGTGCAGAAGCCCTTCAGAAATGTCTGACGTCTAAAAATGTGGATTTTGTTTAGGCAGACAACAGCAGCCCGCGACTCCTCGGGGTCGAGGAGGGCGGGTACAGCTGTTTAGTAGGTGCTTTCGGGCAAACTGGCGATGATCGAGCGGTAGCTGTTCATCCGTTGCTGTTGCACGCGGCCTTCTTCCAGCGCCTTGAGCAGGGCGCAGCCGGGTTCACGGTCATGCTTGCAGTCGCGGAAGCGGCAGGTGCCAATCAAGTCATTGAACTCGATGAAGCCCGCTTCGACGTCGGCACGGCTGACATGGCCAAGACCGAATTCGCGGATACCCGGGGAGTCGATCAACTCACCGCCACCGGGGAAGTGGAACAAGCGCGCGGTGGTGGTGGTGTGGGTGCCCTGGCCAGACAGCTCGGAGAGCGGGCCGACGCGGGTTTCGACTTCTGGCAACAAGCTGTTGACCAGCGAGGACTTGCCGACGCCGGATTGGCCGACGAACACGCTGATGCGCCCGTCCAGCTGCTCTTGCAACTGTTCCATGCCATTGCCGTGGTGCGCTGATACTTCCAGCACCGGGTAGCCCAGCGTGCGGTAGACCGCCAGCAAAGCGTTGAGCGCCGGGGCGTTCTGCTCGTCGATCAGGTCGAATTTGTTGAGCAGCAGCAGCGGCCGGATACCGGCGTGCTCGGCGGCAACCAGGTAGCGGTCAATCAGGTTGGCGTGAGGCTCAGGCAGCGGTGCGAAGACAATGACGATCATGTCGACGTTGGCGGCTACAGGCTTGAGTTGGCCACGGCTGTCCGGACGGCAGAGTTCGGTTTTACGTGGCAGTTGCGCCACGATCACACCGATGCCCTGGTTGCCGGCGCGCCAGACGACCTGATCGCCGGTCACTAGCGCAGGCAGGTTGGCGCGCAAATGGCAGCGGAACACCTGGCCGGCCAAATCGCCATCAAGGGCTTCGACTTCGACCTGCACACCAAAGTGAGCAATCACCAGGCCGGTTTGTTCCGGGCCCAGGTCGCCACCTTCGAGGGCCTCG
Source organism: Pseudomonas sp. p50(2008) (assembly GCF_015351605.1). Lineage (NCBI taxonomy): Bacteria > Pseudomonadati > Pseudomonadota > Gammaproteobacteria > Pseudomonadales > Pseudomonadaceae > Pseudomonas > Pseudomonas sp. p50(2008). The sequence goes on along the minus strand of NZ_JACMYF010000004.1, from coordinate 196,287 downwards.
ACAGCCGAGGACTCGCGTTTGGCGGCGCGGGCAGCGCGTTCGCCCTGAATCTTTTCGATGCGCCAGTTTTGACGACGATTGAGTTGGCGTTTGGCCATGGGTGTTCCGTATCAATAATGCAGCGATTAGGTAAAACGGCCGCGAGTTTAGCACGCCCGGCCGCCTCCCTAGGCTAAACTGCGCAGCATTGCCTAGGAGCCGACACATGCAAAACCCGCAGAATCTGATCTGGATCGACCTGGAAATGACCGGTCTGAACCCTGATACCGATGTCATCATCGAAATGGCCACCATCGTCACCGACAGTGATCTGAACACCCTGGCCGAAGGGCCGGTGATCGCAATCCACCACAGCGATGAAATCCTGGCCGGCATGGACGAGTGGAATACCCGTCAACACGGCGGCTCCGGCCTGACCCAACGGGTCCGCGACAGCCGCATCAGCATGGCCGAAGCCGAAGCCGAGACCATCGCCTTCCTGGAAAAATGGGTGCCGAAGGGCAAGTCGCCGATCTGCGGCAACAGCATTTGCCAGGACCGTCGCTTTCTTTATACCCACATGAAATCCCTGGAAAGCTATTTCCACTACCGCAACCTCGACGTGTCGACGCTCAAAGAGCTGGCCGCACGCTGGGCCCCGGACGTGCGTGACAGCTTCAAGAAGGGCAGCACGCATCTGGCGCTGGATGACATACGCGAATCCATCGCCGAGCTGCAGCACTACCGCAAGCATTTCATCAAGTTCTGACGGTGGCACCAGGGCCTTTGTGGTGAGGGGGTTTATCCCTGTTGGATCGCGTAGCGGTCCCAAACCGGCAACCGCGGTGTATTAATCGTATCGCGGGCAATGGTTTTTACGACTGCTACGCAGCCGAACGGGGCGGTGCGACGTTTCGCTATATCCCCTCGCCACAGGTTGCGAGTGATGCTTTCTCGCCCTCTTTTGGTGCTGCTCCGAAATGGCTAGACTGCGCGCCTTTCTGCAAGGACCGCCACCATGTTGCTGATGCTCTACCTGATCGCCATCACCGCCGAAGCCATGACCGGTGCCCTTTCTGCCGGCCGGCGTGGCATGGACTGGTTTGGCGTGGTGCTGATCGCTTGCGTGACAGCCCTGGGCGGTGGATCAGTGCGCGACGTGTTGCTCGGGCATTACCCGCTCACATGGGTCAAACATCCGGAATACCTGGTGTTGACGTCCATTGCCGCGATGTTCACCGTTTTTGCGGCACGCTGGATGCGCCACCTGCGCTCACTGTTTCTGGTACTCGATGCCGTGGGACTGGTGGCATTCACCCTGATCGGCTGCATGACGGCACTGGAAATGGGGCATGGCATGTTGGTGGCGTCGGTCAGTGGCGTGATCACCGGGGTGTTTGGTGGCATCCTTCGAGACATCTTCTGCAACGACATTCCGCTGATCTTCCGCCGCGAGCTCTATGCCAGCGTTTCATTTGCTGCGGCCTGGTGCTACATGCTCTGCATCTATCTGCAGATGCCAGGCGAACAGGCGATTCTGGTGACGCTGTTCGGCGGGTTCCTGCTGCGCTTGCTGGCTATCCGTTTCCACTGGGAAATGCCCAAGTTCGTTTACAACGACGAAGCGTGATTCCGGCACGACCGGTGTAGCAGCTGCCGAAGGCTGCGTTCGGCTGCAAAGTAGGCGTGGAATTGTTAAGCGAGTCCTGCGGCCTCGAACGCAGCCTTCGGCAGCTGCTACAGGAGTCCATGCTGTTTCAGCGCCCACTCGACGTGTTCTTGCACCAACTCGGACGGATAGTCCCGGCGCGCTTTCAACGCCTCCATCACCGGAATGCTCGACGGTGCATTTCCCAAACCTACCGCCAGATTGCGCAGCCAGCGCTCGTAACCTGCGCGACGCAACGGTGAGCCCTCGGTGTTGCTGAGAAACTTCGCCTCATCCCACATGAACAACTCCGCCAGTTCGGCATTGTCCAGATTGTGTCGCGGCTTGAAGTCGCTTTCCCCGGACGGACGGGCGAAGCGATTCCACGGGCAGACCATCTGGCAATCGTCGCAGCCGAACACACGGTTGCCGATCAGCGGTCGCAGCTCTTCCGGAATCGCGCTTTTGAGTTCGATGGTCAAGTAGGAAATGCAGCGCCGAGCGTCCAGAACATAAGGTCCGACGAAGGCATTGGTGGGGCAGATGTCCAGGCAGGCGGTGCAGCGACCGCAATGCTCGGTCGCGTGGGGCGGATCTTCCGGCAGGGGCAGGTCGACGAACAATTCGCTGAGGAAGAAGTAACTGCCCGCCTTTCGATTCAATACCAGGGTGTTTTTGCCGATCCAGCCGAGGCCGGCTTTTTCGGCGATGGCCTTTTCCAGCACCGGGGCGCTGTCGACGAAGGCGCGATAACCGAACGGGCCGATGACCGCCTGAATTTTTTCTGCCAGTTGTTGCACACGTTTACGGATCAATTTGTGGTAATCGCGGCCCAAGGCATAACGCGAAACGTAAGCTTTTTCCGGTTCGGCCAGTCGTTTGGCCATTTCGGTGTCGCCTGGCAGGTAGTCCATGCGCAGTGAAACCACTCGAAGCGTGCCGGGTACCAGCTCTTCCGGGTGCGAGCGTTTGCTGCCGTGGGCGCCCATGTATTCCATTTCGCCGTGGTAGCCAGCTTCGAGCCAGCGTTCCAGGTGCTGCTCATGCTCAGCCAGGTCCAGACCGCTGATGCCGACTTGCTGGAAGCCTAGTTCGCGGCCCCAGTCCTTGATGGATTGGGCGAGGGCGGGCAGGTCTGTAGTAATAGCGGGCATGAGGCGAGAGAAACCGGAGCTGAGATGCGTATAATTCTGCCAGACATCGGAGCCTGAAGACGCATGCCGCACACTAAAGATGATTTACCCGACGCGCTGTACAGTGCCGCGCAAGTGCGAGGGCTCGATGCGAGCCTGATAGCGGCAGGCACATCGGGCTTCGAATTGATGCACCGGGCGGCGCGCGCGACCTGGCGTGCGCTGGTCCGACAATGGCCGACGGCGGACACGTTAAGCGTGCTGGCCGGGCATGGCAACAATGCGGGCGATGGTTATCTGGTCGCGGTACTTGCCCAGCGCGCCGGCTGGACAGTGCGGGTGTTGGCCGTCGGTGAACCCCAGCGTTTGCAGGGCGATGCAGCGCTGGCTCATGCCGAAGCCGTGTCCGATAACGTGACCATCGACGCCTGGAATCCGCATTCGCCTTTGCGCGGTGTTGTGCTGGATGCCTTGCTGGGCACCGGTCTGACAGGTGATGTGCGCGAGCCCTACGCCAGCGCGATTGCTGCGATCAATGCCAGCGGTCTGCCAGTGGCGGCAGTGGATATCCCTTCGGGCCTTTGCGCCGATACCGGGCGCATGCTCGGTGATGCGGTGCGAGCCGACCTTACAGTGACGTTCATCGGTTTGAAACTCGGGTTGTTCACCGGTGACGCGGCGGACTGCGTAGGTGCGTTGGTGTTCAACGATCTGCAGGCTGATTCGCAGTTGATTAACCAGGCGGACGCCAGCGCTCGACGACTGACGACGGGCAATCTCCCGCGTCTGGCGGCCAGGGCGCCCACTTCGCACAAAGGTACATTCGGTCATGTACTGCTGATCGGCGGTGATCATGGCTTCGGCGGGGCAATCCTGTTGAGCGCGCAAAGTGCGTTACGCAGCGGTGCGGGCATGGTCTCCGTGGCCACTCGCAGCGAGCACGTGCCTGCGGCGCTGGCCCGAATCCCCGAGGCCATGGTGCTGGGGACTTCCTCCGCCAATCAGCTGATGGGGTTGCTGCAGAAGGTTTCCGTGTTGGTCGTCGGGCCTGGTTTAGGGCAGGCTTCCTGGGGGCGCAGTCTTTTGTCAGCGGCGGCCAATGCGCCGCTGCCGCAAGTCTGGGACGCTGATGCACTGAACATGCTGGCTGAAGCACAGGTGAGTTTGCCCAAGGGGTGTGTGATCACGCCGCATCCGGGAGAAGCGGCGCGGTTGCTGGGTATCACGACTGCGCAGGTTCAGGCAGACCGCCCTGCGGCGGCCCATGCATTGAGCAAAAAATATACAGCGGTAGTGGTGCTCAAGGGGGCCGGCAGCCTGATTGCCAGTCCCGATGGGCGATTGGCGCTATGTCATCAGGGGCATCCAGCCATGGCCACTGCGGGACTGGGCGACGTGCTGGCGGGGCTGGTTGGCGCATTGCTAGCGCAAGGCATGGATGCGTTCGACGCCGCCTGCCTGGGGGTGTGGCTACACGCCAATGCCGGCGCGCAAGAAGGGAAATTTGGCCGTGGGCTGGCGGCCAGTGATCTGATTCCAGCCATTCGTCAGTTGTTGGAGGAGCATGCACCGTGTCTGAAGTAACCCTGTACCTGGCTGATGAAGAAGCAATGACCGCGTTTGGGGCGCGTATCGCAAAAACCACTGAAGGGCATGGTCTGATTTTTCTCGAAGGCGATCTGGGCGCGGGCAAGACCACGCTGTCCCGGGGCATTATTCGGGGGCTGGGGCATGTGGGGGCGGTCAAAAGTCCAACGTTTACTTTGGTCGAGCCCTACGAGATCGGTGACATCCGCGCCTTCCATTTTGACCTGTATAGACTGGTCGATCCCGAAGAGCTGGAGTACCTCGGCATTCGTGACTACTTCGAAGATGATGCGTTGTGTCTGATTGAATGGCCCCGTAAAGGTGCAGGCTTTTTGCCAAAGCCCGACCTGACCATTACCATTAGCCCGCAAGACAGCGGGCGTTCGCTGCAAATAGTGTCCCAGAGCTCGCGTGGCGAGTTGTGGTGTGCCGCTTTGGCATTGGAATCCAATTAAATGATGGGGTCAGGTATGCGCTTTCGCGCGATGGTAGCTGCCGTAGGATTGTTGCTTTTGGCGGTAACCGTCAACGCTGTGGCCGAATCGAAGGTCAGTAGCGTGCGCCTGTGGCGGGCGCCGGATAACACACGGCTGGTGTTTGACCTGACCGGACCTGTCCAGCACAGCGTCTTCACCCTGACGGCACCTGATCGACTGGTCATTGATATCAATGGTGCATCGCTCGGCGCGCCGCTCAACGTCAATACATCGAACACACCTATTACCGCCATGCGGTCGGCACAACGCACGCCGACGGACTTGCGGGTGGTCATCGACCTGAAAAAAGCCGTCACACCGAAAAGCTTCACGCTGGCGCCGAATGCCCAGTACGGCAATCGCCTGGTGGTCGACTTGTTCGATGACGCCGCCGACGCCGCGCCAATCCCTGCACCGACCAACGTGGCTACCGTGGCCCCGGTCCCGGTAACGCCGATCGATCCGCCGGTGAAATTGCCGCCTGCGCCTGCGGGCAAGCGCGACATCATTGTGGTGATCGATGCCGGTCACGGTGGCGAAGACCCGGGTGCGTCGGGTTCTCGCGGTCAGCGTGAAAAAGACGTCGTACTGGCCATCGCACGTGAGCTGCAACGTCAGGTGAACGGCATGAAAGGTTTCCGCGCCGAACTGACCCGTACAGGCGACTACTTCATCCCGCTGCGCGGCCGTACCGAGATTGCGCGCAAAAAAGGCGCCGACCTGTTCGTGTCTATCCATGCCGATGCCGCACCTTCTGCAGCGGCCTTCGGCGCATCGGTGTTCGCCTTGTCTGATCGCGGCGCCACGTCCGAGACAGCGCGCTGGCTGGCCGACAGCGAAAACCGTTCCGACTTGATCGGCGGTGCCGGCAACGTCAGCCTCGACGACAAGGACCGCATGCTGGCGGGCGTATTGCTCGACCTGTCGATGACCGCGTCGCTGACCTCCAGCCTGAACGTCGGCCAAAAGGTCCTGACCAACATTGGCCGCGTCACGCCGTTGCACAAGCAGCGCGTGGAACAAGCCGGGTTCATGGTATTGAAATCCCCGGACATCCCGTCGATCCTCGTGGAAACCGGGTTTATCTCCAACGCCAACGAAGCCTCGAAACTCGCGGCAGCGAACCATCAGCAGGCGCTGGCACGTTCCATCAGCAGCGGCGTGCGCCAGTTCTTCCAGCAGAATCCACCGCCGGGCACCTATATAGCCTGGCTGCGCGATTCCGGCGGGATTGCCCAAGGTCCTCGGGATCATCGGGTCAACCCTGGCGAGACGCTGGCGATGATTGCAGTGCGTTACCAGGTGTCCCCGGCGACCTTGCGCAGCGCCAACAACCTGAAGAGCGATGACTTGAAAGCGGGTCAGCACCTGACCATTCCTGGCACCGAACTGGCGGCCAAAGAATGAATCAGGAGGTGACGAACGGTGCTCGCATCGAGCTGCTGAGCCCTCGGCTGGCGAACCAGATTGCCGCTGGCGAGGTGGTCGAGCGTCCGGCGTCGGTGATCAAGGAGTTGCTGGAAAACAGTCTCGATTCTGGCGCCAAACGCATCGACGTCGACGTCGAGCTCGGTGGCGTCAAGTTGTTGCGGGTACGCGACGATGGCAGCGGCATTTCGGCAGATGATCTGCCCTTGGCCCTGGCCCGTCACGCCACCAGCAAGATCCGCAACCTGGAGGATCTCGAGCAGGTTATGAGCCTCGGGTTTCGCGGTGAGGCCCTCGCGTCCATCAGTTCCGTGGCGCGCCTGACACTCACGTCCCGTACCAAGGATGCCGATCAGGCCTGGCAAGTCGAGACCGAAGGCCGGGATATGGCGCCTCGCGTGCAGCCGGCGGCTCACCCGGTGGGAACCTCGGTTGAAGTGCGTGACCTGTTTTTCAACACGCCGGCGCGTCGCAAGTTTCTCAAGACTGAAAAAACCGAATTCGATCATCTCCAAGAAGTGATCAAGCGCTTGGCGCTGGCGCGCTTCGACGTGGCGTTCCATCTGCGCCATAACGGCAAGACCATCCTCAGCCTGCACGAGGCTCACGATGATGCGGCCCGTGCCCGGCGGGTGGCTGCCATCTGCGGTGCGGGTTTCCTTGAGCAGGCACTGCCGATCGAAATCGAGCGCAATGGCCTGCATTTGTGGGGTTGGGTCGGGTTGCCTACGTTCAACCGCAGCCAGGCAGATTTGCAGTATTTCTTTGTGAACGGGCGCGCAGTGCGCGACAAACTGGTGGCGCATGCCGTGCGCCAGGCCTATCGCGATGTGTTGTTCAATGGTCGGCACCCGACGTTCGTGCTGTTTTTCGAAGTCGATCCGGCGGGCGTCGACGTCAACGTGCACCCGACCAAGCATGAAGTGCGCTTCCGTGACGGGCGCATGGTCCACGATTTCCTTTACGGCACCTTGCACCGCGCCCTGGGCGATGTGCGTCCGGAAGATCATCTGGCGGCCCCCGTTGCCACGGCTATTGTTCGACCGACCGGCATCGATGCCGGGGAATTCGGTCCCCAGGGCGAAATGCGCCTGGCAGCCAATGCGTTGCTGGAGCAACCCCAGGCTCAGCCGTCGTTCAATGCGCTTGCGGGCTCGGGCGCTGGAGCCGGTTACCAGTATCAATACACGCCGCGGACTCAATCCGCGGGCGTACCCGTGGCCGAAGCCCAGGCGGCCTATCGTGAGTTTTTCGCGCCGCTGCCAGAAGCCAATGCCGCCGCGTTGCCGGCCGGACAGGATGATATTCCGCCGCTGGGTTATGCGCTGGCGCAGCTCAAAGGTATCTACATCCTTTCCGAGAACGCCCAAGGGCTGGTGCTGGTGGACATGCACGCCGCTCACGAGCGGATCATGTACGAGCGTCTGAAAATTGCCATGGCCAGTGAGGGCTTGAGTGGTCAGCCGCTGTTGGTGCCGGAGTCCCTGGCTGTCAGTCAGCGTGAAGCCGATTGCGCCGAAGAGCATGTCGACTGGTTCAAGCGCCTGGGTTTCGAACTGCAGCGCCTTGGTCCGGAAACTCTGGCCATTCGGCAGATTCCAGCCTTGCTCAAGCAGGCCGAAGCTAACCGTTTGGTCAGCGATGTGCTGGCGGACCTGATGGATTACGGGACCAGTGACCGGATTCAGGCGCATTTGAACGAGTTGCTCGGGACGATGGCCTGTCATGGCGCAATCCGAGCGAATCGGCGTCTGGCCGTGCCGGAAATGAACGGTCTGTTGCGCGATATGGAAAACACCGAGCGCAGTGGTCAATGCAACCATGGCCGACCGACCTGGACCCAACTGGGACTGGACGATCTGGACAAACTGTTTCTGCGCGGTCGTTGATGAACCAGCTCCCTCCTGCGATTTTCCTGATGGGCCCGACGGCAGCGGGTAAGACTGATCTGGCCATCGAGCTGACCAAAGTCCTGCCCTGCGAGCTGATCAGTGTCGATTCGGCGTTGGTTTATCGCGGTATGGATATCGGTACGGCCAAGCCTTCAAAAGAGACGCTGGCCGAATTTCCGCATCGCCTGATCGATATTCTCGACCCAGCCGAAAGCTATTCTGCGGCGGATTTCCGTCGAGATGCCCTCGAAGCCATGGCCGATATCACCGCGCGAGGGAAAATTCCGCTGCTGGTGGGCGGCACGATGCTTTATTACAAGGCGTTAGTCGAAGGTCTGGCGGACATGCCCGCAGCCGATCCAGACGTTCGCGCGCAGATCGAAGAAGAAGCTGCACGTCTGGGCTGGCAGGCCCTGCACGATCAATTGGCGGTGATCGACCCGGAGTCGGCCGCGCGTATTCATCCGAACGATCCGCAGCGCCTCAGTCGCGCACTGGAAGTTTACAGAGTGAGCGGTCAAAGCATGACTGCGCTACGCTTGCAACAATCTGCGCAAAGTACTGAAGCAGCCGCTTCGGGGCGTCAACAATTGCCCTATACTGTCGCGAACTTGGCTATTGCTCCGGCAAATCGCCAAGTACTGCATGAGCGAATTAAACAAAGATTCACGTTAATGTTGGAACAGGGATTCATTGATGAGGTCGTAGCCCTGCGTAAGCGAAGTGACCTGCATTCCGGGTTGCCGTCTATACGTGCAGTTGGCTATCGACAAGTCTGGGACTACCTGGATGGCAAGCTGACGCAAGCCGAGATGCAGGAACGTGGAATCATTGCCACGCGCCAGTTGGCGAAGCGTCAGTTCACCTGGCTGCGCAGTTGGGCTGATCTACATTGGTTGGACAGCCTGGATTGCGACAATCTGCCGCGCGCCTTGAAATACTTGGGGACCATCTCCATATTGAGCTGAGTCCTTGCAATTGCCGTCTATCCTTGGGGGTGTGACGGCCACAAGCCATCTGTTTACCTATTTTTTTATATTGAATCCTTAAAGGAGTGCGGCACATGTCAAAAGGGCATTCGCTACAAGACCCTTACCTGAATACTTTACGTAAAGAGAAAGTTGGGGTTTCCATCTACCTGGTCAACGGGATCAAACTGCAAGGCACGATCGAGTCCTTCGACCAGTTCGTCATCCTGCTGAAAAACACCGTTAGCCAGATGGTTTATAAACACGCTATCTCTACAGTGGTACCTGTTCGTCCAATTCGTCTGCCTAGCGCAACCGAATCCGAAGCGGGTGACGCTGAGCCAGGTAACGCCTGATAGGAGTCTCCTTTGTTCTTTGAGCGCCACGGTGGTGGTGAGCGAGTAATCCTCGTTCACTTGGATGGACAGGACCCTGAGGCGCGCGAAGATCCGCAGGAGTTTCAGGAATTGGCTAATTCGGCCGGCGCCGAGACCGTTGCGTTTTTTAACGTGCCGCGTCATCGGCCAACCGCCAAATTCCTAATCGGTAGCGGCAAGGTCGAGGAACTGCGTGACCTGGTTCACGCTAAAGAAGCCGACCTGGTGATCTTCAATCACACGCTAACGCCCAGTCAGGAACGTAACCTCGAACGTGTTTTCGAGTGTCGCGTGATTGACCGCACCGGTCTGATTCTCGATATTTTCGCCCAGCGCGCCCGTACCCATGAAGGCAAGCTCCAGGTTGAACTGGCTCAGCTTGACCACATGAGCACCCGGCTGGTTCGTGGCTGGACTCACCTTGAGCGTCAAGGTGGTGGTATCGGCATGCGTGGCCCGGGTGAAACCCAGCTTGAAACCGACCGCCGTTTGCTACGGGTTCGCCTGCGACAAATCAAAGGCCGGCTGGAAAAAGTGCGCAGCCAGCGAGAGCAGTCGCGACGTGGCCGCTCCCGTGCGGATATTCCTACCGTGTCTTTGGTGGGGTACACCAACGCCGGCAAGTCCACGCTCTTCAATAACGTGACGAAATCCGACGTGTACGCGGCCGACCAGCTGTTTGCCACGCTGGACCCGACCTTGCGCCGTCTGGAACTGGACGACCTGGGGCCGATTGTCCTGGCTGACACCGTGGGTTTCATTCGTCACTTGCCCCACAAGCTGGTTGAGGCATTTCGGTCTACCCTCGAAGAGTCGAGCAATTCCGACCTGCTGTTGCACGTTATCGACGCGGCCGAGCCGGATCGCATGTTGCAGATCGAGCAAGTGATGGTGGTGCTGGGCGAGATTGGTGCCCAGGACTTGCCGATCCTCGAGGTCTATAACAAACTCGATTTGCTCGAAGGCGTTGAGCCACAAATCCAGCGCGACGAAAACGGCAAGCCTCAACGGGTCTGGCTTTCGGCGCGTGATGGCAGTGGTCTGGAATTGCTTGAACAAGCTATTGCCGAGTTGCTGGGCAGTGAGTTATTCATCGGTACCTTGCGCTTGCCGCAACGATTCGCTCGACTGCGTGCGCAGTTCTTCGAACTCGGAGCGGTGCAGAAAGAAGAACACGACGAAGAAGGTGTCAGCTTGCTGGCCGTTCGATTGCCGCGCTCGGAGCTCAACCGGCTGGTTAGCCGCGAAGGCGTTGTACCGACAGAGTTCATCGAGGAACACACTTTGCAATAAAAGCCTGAGAAAGCGGTTGTGCCGCAGTGACAGGCATTCTGTAGCATTGGTCGGCGCGCCGTGGGTGCGTCTTTGCTTTATCAGATGGAGAGCGCTATGGCTTGGAATGAGCCGGGTGGCAACTCGAATAATCAGGATCCTTGGGGTGGCAAGCGTCGTAATAACGGCGACCGCAAGGGACCACCAGATCTCGACGAGGCCTTCCGAAAGCTGCAGGAAAGCCTGAATGGGTTGTTCGGTGGTGGTAAGAAACGTGGTGATGACGGCGGTGGTTCGGGCAAGGGTGGCGGCTTCGGCGGCATTCTTGGCGTCGTTCTCGTTGTGCTGGCGGCCGTGTGGCTGTACAGCGCGGTCTATGTCGTGGACGAGCAGGAGCAAGCCGTGGTGCTGCGCTTCGGCAAGTACTACGAGACCGTCGGCCCGGGTCTGAACATCTATTTCCCGCCGATCGATCGCAAGTATCTTGAAAACGTCACGCGTGAGCGTGCGTACACCAAGCAAGGTCAGATGCTGACTGAAGACGAGAACATCGTCGAAGTTCCGCTGACCGTGCAGTACAAGATCAGCAACCTGCAGGACTTCGTGCTGAGCGTTGATCAGCCGGAAATCAGCCTGCAACACGCGACTGAAAGCGCCTTGCGCCACGTGGTGGGATCCACCGCAATGGACCAGGTGCTGACCGAAGGTCGTGAATTGATGGCCAGCGAAATCAAGGAGCGTCTGCAACGCTTCATGGATACCTATCGCACCGGTATCACCGTCACTCAGGTCAACGTACAGAGCGCAGCGGCACCGCGTGAAGTGCAGGAAGCCTTCGATGACGTGATTCGTGCCCGTGAAGACGAGCAGCGTTCGCGCAACCAGGCTGAAACCTACGCCAACGGCGTCGTGCCGGAAGCACGTGGTCAGGCCCAGCGCATCCTCGAGGATGCCAATGGTTACCGTGACGAAACCGTCTCGCGCGCCAAGGGTGAGGCCGATCGCTTCACCAAACTGGTGAGTGAGTACCGCAAGGCACCTGAGGTCACCCGCGAGCGTCTGTACCTGGACACCATGCAGGAAGTCTTCAGCAATACCAGCAAGGTTCTCGTGACCGGCAACAAGAATGGCCAGAGCAATCTGCTGTACTTGCCGCTGGACAAGATGATCGACAGTGGCCGCAGCACTACCAGCGCCCCGGTAACGGGTGCGGCAGCCACCAGCAATGAAGCGAATGCGCGTGCGGCAGCTGATCTGCAGCAACAGCAAGCACGTACCAGGGAGAGTCGCTGATGAGCAATAAATCGCTGATCGCCCTTATTGTCGCCGTCGTCGTGGCGATCGCTGCCTGGAACTGCTTCTACATCGTGGCTCAGACCGAGCGTGCGGTGTTGCTGCAGTTCGGTCGCGTGGTCCAGGCTGATGTTCAGCCGGGCCTGCATGTGAAAGTGCCTTACGTTAACCAGGTGCGTAAATTCGACGCACGCCTGATGACGCTGGACGCACCGACGCAACGCTTCCTGACGCTGGAAAAGAAAGCCGTTATGGTCGATGCCTACGCCAAGTGGCGCGTGAAAGATGCCGAGCGCTTCTACACCGCAACTTCCGGCCTCAAGCAAATCGCCGACGAACGTCTGTCCCGTCGTCTGGAATCGGGTCTTCGTGACCAGTTCGGTAAGCGTACGCTGCACGAGGTTGTTTCTGGTGAGCGTGATGCACTGATGTCCGACATCACTGCGTCGCTGAACAAGATGGCTGAGAAGGAGCTGGGCATCGAAGTTGTCGATGTTCGGGTCAAGGCTATCGATCTGCCGAAAGAAGTGAACCGCAGCGTGTTCGAGCGCATGAGTTCCGAGCGTGAACGTGAAGCTCGCGAGCACCGCGCCAAGGGTAACGAGCTGGCAGAAGGCATTCGTGCCGACGCCGATCGTCAACGCCGCGTGCTGCTGGCTGAAGCCTATCGTGAATCTGAAGAGGTTCGCGGTGACGGTGATGCCCAGGCTGCTGCGATCTACTCCAAGGCCTACGGTCAGGATCAGGAGTTCTACGGTTTCTATCGTAGCCTGCGAGCCTACCGTGAAAGCTTCGCGAACAAATCCGACGTCATGGTCCTCGACCCAAGCAGCGACTTCTTCCGTTACCTGGAAAAAGCCAAACCTTGATGCACCGTTGACCTGATTCATCCCGCCGGGCGGCTAAAGCCTCTGGCGGGGTGATCCTTTGGGAAAACGTGTGTATGATGCGGCAGCCGGGAAATTCCCGGCTTTTTTGCGTCTGCATGTTTGATTGCTGTTTTTATGCAGGCGACCGAGTTGAATGACTCGAAAGATTTTTCGAGGAAAGTGATTGGCGAAGCCGGTTCAAGGCTTTTTGCCACGTCGTTCATGCGCGAAGTTTGTGTGCATGGGCCAGGCACTTTCTGCTTCACTCAAGGCTCGCCCCAAGGCTGGCCGCCCGGATCATAGGGGAATGGCGTAATGGCAACGGTAGACCGCTGGCTGCTGCCAGATGGCATCGAAGAAGTACTGCCACCAGAAGCGGCGCGCATCGAAGTAGCGCGCCGTCAGGTGTTGGATCTGTTCCAGAGCTGGGGTTACGAGTTTGTCGTGACCCCCCATATCGAGTACCTGGAATCCCTGCTGACCGGCGCGGGCTCGGACCTTGATCTGCGTACCTTCAAGGTTATCGATCCGCAATCGGGTCGGCAGATGGGTTTCCGGGCGGACATCACGCCGCAGGTTGCGCGCATCGATGCGCACACCCTGCGACGCGAAGGCCCAAGCCGCCTGTGCTATGCAGGTAGCGTGCTGCATGCGCAGCCGCGCGCCTTGTCGTCCTCGCGTAGCCCGATTCAGTTGGGTGCCGAGTTGTACGGCGATGGCAGCCCGAGCAGCGACGTGGAAGTCATCAGCCTGATGCTGGCCATGCTGCAACTGGCCGACGTGCCGGATGTGCACATGGACCTCGGTCATGTCGGTATCTACCGTGGCCTGGCCCGCGCTGCCGGTCTGTCCGGTGAAGTGGAACAGCAGCTGTTTGACGCATTGCAACGCAAGGCCATCGATGAGGTCATTACCTTGACCGAAGGCTTGCCTGCCGATCTGTCAGGCATGCTGCGAGCGTTGGTTGACCTGTGTGGCGGTCGTGAAGTGCTTGATGCTGCCCGTGAACGCCTGGCCAATGCACCGGCGCCTGTTCTGGCAGCGCTGGATGATTTGCTGGCCATTGCCGAGCGACTGTCCACGCGCTTCCCGGAATTACCGCTTTACTTCGACCTGGGCGAGTTGCGCGGCTACCACTACCACACCGGTGTGGTGTTCGCGGTGTTCGTACCGGGTGTTGGCCAGTCCATTGCCCAGGGCGGTCGTTACGACGACATCGGCGCCGACTTCGGTCGCGCTCGTCCGGCAACCGGCTTCTCCACCGATTTGAAAACCCTGGTGACCCTGGGGCGTGCTGAGATCAAGTTACCGTCTGGCGGTATCTGGATGCCTGACAGTACGGATGCGGCACTCTGGCAGCAGGTTTGCCAGTTGCGCAGTGAGGGTCAGCGTGTCGTTCAGGCCTTGCCTGGGCAACCTTTGGCCGCCGCCCGTGAAGCGGACTGCGACCGGCAATTGATTCAGCAGAACGGGCTTTGGCAACTATCGCCACTGGCTTCTTGAGTTTTCCTGCCGGCCGCCGCCGGCACCAAGTTTGCGCGAATGAGGACAAGTGTTATGGGTAAGAATGTCGTAGTCCTGGGCACCCAATGGGGTGATGAGGGCAAAGGCAAGATCGTTGATCTGCTGACCGAACATGCTGCCGCCGTAGTGCGCTACCAAGGTGGCCACAACGCTGGTCACACCCTGGTGATCGACGGCGAGAAAACCGTTTTGCACCTGATCCCGTCGGGTGTGCTGCGCGAAGGCGTGCAGTGCCTGATCGGCAACGGCGTGGTGGTTGCACCTGATGCCCTGCTGCGCGAGATCACCAAGCTGGAAGAGAAAGGCGTACCGGTGCGCGAGCGCCTGCGTATCAGCCCGTCCTGCCCGCTGATCCTGTCGTTCCACGTTGCGCTGGACCAGGCGCGTGAAAAGGCCCGTGGCGAGCTGAAGATCGGTACTACCGGTCGCGGTATCGGCCCGGCATACGAAGACAAGGTTGCGCGTCGTGGCCTGCGTGTTGGCGACCTGCTCAACATGCCGCGCTTTGAAGACAAGCTGCGTGAACTGGTGGATTACCACAACTTCATGCTGGTGGGTTACTACAAAGAGCCAGCCATTGAATTCGATAAGACCCTGGCCGAGTGCAAGGAATACGCTGAGCTGCTCAAGCCGCTGATGCTCGACGTGACTGCCGAGCTGCACGACCTGCGTCGCGCTGGCAAAGACATCATGTTCGAAGGCGCCCAGGGCTCGTTGCTGGACATCGACCACGGTACCTACCCGTACGTGACCAGCTCTAACACCACTGCTGGCGGCGTTGCTACCGGTTCGGGTGTGGGTCCTATGTTCCTGGACTACATTCTGGGCATCACCAAGGCTTACACCACGCGTGTAGGTTCGGGGCCGTTCCCGACTGAGCTGTTCGACGCAGTCGGTGCGCACCTGGCCAAACAAGGTCACGAGTTCGGTGCGACTACCGGTCGTGCTCGTCGTTGTGGCTGGTTTGACGCCGTAATCCTGCGTCGCGCTATCGATGTGAACAGCATTTCGGGCATCTGCCTGACCAAGCTGGACGTACTCGACGGTCTGGAAACCATCAACATCTGTGTCGGCTACAAAGATGCAGAGGGTAAGGACATTGCTCCGACTGATGCTGACAGCTACGTAGGCCTGCAGCCTGTGTACGAAGAAGTGCCGGGCTGGACCGAATCGACCGTGGGTGCCAAAACCCTGGAAGAGCTGCCAGCCAACGCTCGTGCTTACATCAAACGCGTTGAAGAACTGATCGGCGCGCCGATCGACATTATTTCGACGGGCCCGGACCGCAACGAAACCATCGTTCTGCGTCATCCGTTCGCTTAATAAGTTATTGATGTAAAACACAAAGGCCCCTTAATTGGGGCCTTTGTCGTTTCTGCCCTCCGGGCGGCATGACCTTTGCTGTGAATACCTTTTCTGGCGTGCCATCAATTTAATGGCGTCAATACAGAGGGCTTTCCTGTGTCAGCCGTTCTCTCACTGTTACAAAGCCGTTTGTTGCGGCCTGTGTTCGTTACCCTCGGTATCGCCCTTTTGGTGCAAGTGCTGGTTGCTGTTGCTCTGACGCGGAGCACGGTGACTGCGCTGGAAGCTGACCTGGGTGTACGCCTGGGTGCGGACAGTCAAAAACTGTCCGGCGAACTTGAGCAGGCCGGGCGTGAAGTCACGTCGAGTCTCGAAAGTTTGTCGACCAGTACGCGTCAGCGTCTGACGGCCGGATTGTCTTCGAAGCTGGAGGAAGAGCAGGCCCAACTGCGTGCGACGCTGGAAAAGGATTTGAAAGATTCGGCGAACGACATGGCGCAGTTGCTGGCCTCGGTAGCACCTCGTGCCATGTGGGACAGCGACGTTCCAACGCTCTCCGAATTTGCCCGTCGGGCTCAGCGTAATCCTAACGTGTTGTTCGTGGTCTACGACGACGCGACGGGTCAGCATTTGACGCGTTATCTGAACCGGGAAAATCCGGTTAACAAGGCCCTTCTGGAAAAAGGTCAGGGCGAACGGGCGCTGGACAAAGTGCTGGATGCGGCGAAGAACGACCCGTCGGTCTACTACCTCGAAGCCTCGATCAGCCCTAACGGCGTCGAGATCGGGAAAGTCTTGATGGGTGTCTCGACCGCCTCGGTGGAAACCGATCTGGCGGCCCTGGACAAGCGCTTCTCGGCCCTGATCGCCAGTAGCGATCAACTGGTCGCCGACAGTCTCAAGGGCGCAGCTGCTGACAGCGCAACGGCAATGCGTGCGCGTCTGCAGTCGGCGCAATCCACTGCATCAGACATGAAAGCCAACACCACCAACACCGTGCAAGAGGCTGCGTCGACATTGCGTTGGCGCATCGGCATGAGCCTGGCGGTGGTTGGTTTTGGTGTGTTGCTGTTGCTTGCGGTCGTTCTGGGTCGTCGCGTGGTCAATCGCTTGAAGCTGTTGATTGCTGCCATGGATGACCTCGCGGCAGGTGAGGGTGATCTGACCAAGCGTGTGCAAATCAACAGCAAGGACGAGATCGGCGACATGGCTTCGGCGGTCAATCGCTTTGTGGATAAGTTGCAGCCGATTGTGCGCGAAGCAGGCGACGTGGCGCAGCGTACCGGTGTGGAGATCGGCGCGATGACCTTGCGCAACGCCGGTGCGGATGCGGCGGCGGGCATGCAGCGTGATGAGGTGGCTGAGAGCCTGCGTGCGCTGTCGCAGATGGCCGACGATGCCCAGTCTGAAAGTCATGCCATGCAGGCTGCCTTGCAGCAGGTGGTGGACATTCGTTCGGCGACGGATGAAAACACCCGGACTTCGGCGAAAGTCGGCGGTCTGATCGAGGCGTTGGCGGGGCAGGTCGATACCGGTGCGAAAGTCATCGAGCGACTGGCGCAACAAAGCGAACAAATTGAAGTGGTGCTGACGGTCATTCATGGGATCGCCGAGCAGACCAACCTCCTGGCGTTGAACGCGGCCATCGAGGCGGCGCGCGCGGGTGAAACCGGTCGCGGATTTGCGGTGGTGGCTGACGAAGTGCGCGCACTGGCGAGCAAGACGCAGAGCTCCACGGGGGATATCCAGGCGCACATCGTAGCCTTGCAGCAAGGTGCGCGTGAGGCGGTCGCAGCGATCGGCCAGGCCGGGCGTCAGGCCAATGAAGGGTTGCTGGTGCTGCGTGACAGTGCGCGCTTGCAGCAGTCGGTGCAGACGTCGGTCGAGCAGGTGCATGCGGCGATTGGCCTGGCGACACAAGCAGCAGCGCATCAGGCGCAAGGTGCGCAGGCTGTGCGCGGACGTGTCGAGACCATTCATGCGCAGGCTGAGAAAGCGGCGCAGGCGGTGGTGGAAACCACGGCCAGCGGCAAGGTGCTGGATGGGTTGGCGGCGCAGCTGAAGGCGAGCCTGGGGCAGTTCAGGGCTTAAGATCAAAAGATCACAGCCTTCGGCAGCTCCTACGGGGTGAGCATCCTGTAGGGGCTCCTGCAGGCTGCGATCTTTTAGCGGCTCAAATACATCCGCGTCGTCAGCAGATAAACCGGTAGTCCGGAAACCAGAATCAACAACGCCGCATACGGCGCCGCCGCCGCGAACTCCACATTGGCCGTATGCGCCCAGACTTCCGTCGCCAGCGTATTAAGGCCGGTAGGACTTAAAAGCAGCGTCGCCGTCAGTTCCTTCATCGCATCCAGAAACACCAAGGCAAACGCCGCGCCCAGTGCCGGGAAAATAATGGGCAAGGTCACCCGGCAGAATGCACTGAAAGATGACGCCCCCAGCGTGCGGGCGGCCTCCTCCAATTGCGGTGCTGCCTTGTTCAGTGCCGTGCGAATCGGCGCCTGCGCCAGAGGCAGGAACAGCAGCGCATAGGCGATCAGCAACAGCGCCGACGTTTGATACAGAACTGGCACATAGTGCAGGGCGAAATACACCAGCGTCAGGGCAATCACCAGGCCAGGCAGGGCATGCAGCAAGTACGGCAGCCGTTCGGCCCAAATCGCCAGTTGGCCTTTATAGCGCACTACCAATAGCCCCACAGGCACCGCGAGCACGAGGCACAACGCTGCACCACCCAACGAGAGTGCCAGTGACGACAGCAATGCTTCACTGATCGCAGCCACCGGGAAGGCTGCTGAAGAACCTACCGCCAGCCAATACGCGAGCATTCCCAGCGGGATGCCGCTGCCGATGATTGCCAGTGCCAGGCAATAAACCTGGCCCCCCAGCGCCCAGGGTCCCAGGCGTACCTGCTCAGCACGTCGCGCGGCGCCTTGGCCGGTACGCACATGCCGGCCTTTGCCGCGTACCCGAAGTTCCAGCCACAGCAGGATCAGGCATAGCGCCAGCAGCACTGCAGAGAGCATGGCGGCATTGGCGTTGCTGAATTCCAGTTCGAATTGCTGGTAGATCGCGGTAGTGAACGTTTGCAGGCCGATGATCGACAGAGCGCCGAACTCGACCAGCATGTGTAATGCGATCAGCAGCGAGCCGGCCAGCAAGGACGGCCAAAGCAGTGGCAGGGTCACCCGGAAAAATACACCCCAACGGTTCTGGCCCAGCGTGCGTGCGGACTCTTCCAGAGAAGGGTCCAGATTTCGCAGGGTTGCAGCGACCGGCAGAAATATCAGCGGGTACTTGGACAGCGTCATCACCAGGATTGCCCCGCCCAGCCCTTCGAAGTTGGCGCTCAGGGATACCCAGGTAAAACTGCTGACAAACGCCGGTACCGCGAACGGCAAACACAGGATGACTCCCCAAACTCGCCGTCCACGAAGATCGCTGCGCTCCAGCAGCCATGCCAATGACAGGCCGATGACGCCGCAGGCGAAAGTAACGCCGATCATCAGCGCCAGCGTATTGCGCAACAGGCCAAACACATAGGGCCGCCACAGCAGATGCAGCGCTTCTGCCCAGCCCGCCTGCCAGGTCTTGAGTGCGACATAGGCAAGCGGCAGCAGGCTGAGAACCACCAATAGCAAAACCGGCAGCAACAGCCAGATCGACGGACGCTTGCGTCGCGGCACGTAACCCCCGCGCGAGGCGGGGGCGGATAACGATGCGCTCATCAGTTCAAGCCAACGTCACGTTCCAGGTCCAGAGCTTCTTCAGCGTTGCCGAGGTCGGCGGGGGTGACTTTAGGTGCTTCCAGTTCACTGAACGGCTTGAGGCCGCGATCCGATTCCATGCCTTTGTGCAGAGGATACTCGGCAGTTGTTTGAGTGATCACGCGCTGCCCTTCTTCGCTGGCCATGTAGGCGAGCAATTGCTGGGCTTCTTTTGGATGTTTGCTGGACTTCAATACCGCGGCGCTGGAAACAGTGATCAGGCCGCCGACGTCGCCGCCGGTGAAATAATGCAGTTTCGAATCGAGCTGACCTTTTTCGCGTTGCAGGGCGAACCAGTAGTAGTTGTTCACCAGTACCGTGGCGACTTCGCCATTCTCGACGGCCTTGAGTGCGACCATGTTGTTGCTGTAGGTCTTGCCGAACGCACGCAGCCCCGTCAGCCATTCCTCGGCTGCATCCATGCCGTGCACTTTGATGATTGCTACCGCTTGTTCCTGGAACGCGCCGCTGGTGGGCACGAAACCGACCTTGCCTTGCCATTTCGGATCGGAAAACTCCATGACCGATTTCGGCAGGTCTTTTTCATCGATCAGCTTGGGGTTGTACGCGACGACGCGGACGCGGGCGGTAACACCAATCCAGGTGCCATTGGCGGCGACATAATCTTTGGGCAGGACGGCGAGGGTAGCGGCATCGGTCTGGGCCAATACGCCTTGTTCGCCAAGTTTATTCAGGGGTGGGGATTCTTCGGTGTAGATCACGTCGGCAGGGGAGCGATCACCTTCCTCGACAACCTGGCTGGCGAGCTGGTTGCTGCTGCCCTTACGCACGTTGACGTGAATGCCGGTCTTGGCCTCAAAGGCTTTGGCAACGGCATCGCCAACTTCCTTGTGTTGTCCGTTGTAGAGCGTCAGGGAAACCGGATCAGCTGCCTGGGTGAGGGGAGTGGCGATTGCCAGGCCGAGCAGGGTGATGGTCAAGCCGCGGCGCAGGGTATTTCGAAACATCATTCGCAGGGTTCCTCACTGTCGCATTGCAAAAACTTGTAACAATGATAAACGATATTGTTTCTCAAGTGCGCCTTGCGAGGCCGAGAAGTCTTTGCTAAAGCACCCGGCACAGCACCTGTAGCAGCTGGCGAAGCCTGCGTCCGGCTGCGAAGCAGTCGTGAAATCAGGCGATGGAGTGCTTCAGGAAATCCGTGCATTCAGATTTACGACTGCTTCGCAATCGGACGCAGGCTTCGCCAGCTGCTACAGGTCGTGTGTTTGTTAAGAGGGGGATTGATTTTTGAAAGCCAGAAACGCAAAAACCCGCTTTCGCGGGTTTCTGTGAAATCCAAGGCCGTAACCTTGAATTTGAATTGGTGCCCAGAAGAAGACTCGAACTTCCACGACCTTGCGGTCACCAGCACCTGAAGCTGGCGTGTCTACCAATTTCACCATCTGGGCATAATCTTCAGCGTTGCCGCTGTTGATGTGGCGCACTATACGGAGAGCTTTTTGATCTGTAAACCCCTGATTTATTTTTAATAAATCAGGGGCTTGGAATGCAAAAAACCCGCTTTCGCGGGTTTTTGTGCGAGCCTTGAAATTGATCTAATCTCAAGCTCGAAATTGGTGCCCAGAAGAAGACTCGAACTTCCACGACCTTGCGGTCACCAGCACCTGAAGCTGGCGTGTCTACCAATTTCACCATCTGGGCAGTATCGTTAACGTCTCCGTCGTCGATGGCGCGCACTATACGGAGCGTCTTTTTAACTGTAAACCCCTGGCAGCAAAAAAACCTGCAAAATATTACCAGCGGCATTCAAATCAGTTTTGGAGTGTCGATATAGGGCTTTAGACAGGCTGTCATAGCCTGAAATTTCCCGTTTCATTACGCCTATGCCAAACTAACCCGTATATAGACAAGGTGAAAACTCTCTAATGGCCGATTGGCAGTCCCTCGATCCCGAGGCCGCTCGTGAAGCGGAAAAATATGAAAACCCTATTCCTAGCCGCGAACTGATCCTTCAGCACCTTGCTGATCGGGGTTCGCCTGCTAACCGCGAGCAACTGGTCGAAGAGTTTGGTCTGACCACAGAAGACCAGATCGAAGCCCTGCGCCGCCGCCTGCGCGCCATGGAGCGCGACGCTCAACTCATCTATACCCGTCGCGGCACGTATGCGCCTGTGGACAAGCTCGACCTGATCCTGGGCCGCATCAGCGGTCACCGTGACGGATTCGGCTTCCTGGTTCCGGACGACGGCAGTGACGACCTGTTCATGAGCCCGGCGCAGATGCGTCTGGTATTCGACGGTGATCGCGCGCTGGCCCGTGTTTCCGGTCTCGACCGTCGCGGTCGTCGCGAAGGCATGATCGTCGAAGTGGTGTCCCGTGCTCACGAAACCATCGTGGGTCGTTACTTCGAAGAGGGCGGTATCGGCTTTGTGGTTGCGGACAATCCGAAGATCCAGCAGGAAGTGCTGGTAACGCCGGGTCGCAACGCCAATGCCAATATTGGTCAATTCGTCGAAGTGAAGATCACTCACTGGCCGACGCCGCGCTTCCAGCCGCAAGGCGACGTGGTCGAAGTCGTGGGCAACTACATGGCGCCGGGCATGGAAATCGATGTCGCCCTGCGCGCGTACGATATCCCGCACGTCTGGCCTGAAGCGGTGTTGAAAGAAGCCGCCAAGCTCAAGCCTGAGGTCGAAGAGAAAGACAAAGAGAAGCGCGTAGACCTGCGCCATCTGCCGTTCGTGACCATCGATGGTGAAGATGCTCGCGACTTCGATGACGCGGTGTATTGCGAAGCCAAGCCAGGCAAATTGCGCCTGTTCTCCGGTGGCTGGAAGTTGTACGTGGCGATTGCCGACGTCTCCAGCTACGTGAAAATCGGTTCGGCGCTGGACAACGAATCCCAGGTTCGCGGCAACTCGGTGTACTTCCCCGAGCGCGTAGTGCCTATGCTGCCTGAGCAGCTGTCCAACGGCCTTTGCTCGCTGAATCCACACGTTGATCGGTTGGCCATGGTTTGCGAGATGACCATCTCCAAATCCGGTGAAATGACCGACTACTGCTTCTACGAAGCCGTGATCCATTCCCATGCTCGCCTGACCTACAACAAAGTCAGCGCGATGCTGGAAACGCCGAAACTCACCGAGGCGCGTCAGCTGCGCGGCGAGTACAACGACGTGCTGCCGCACCTCAAGCAACTGTACTCGCTGTACAAGGTGTTGCTGGCCGCTCGTCACGTGCGTGGCGCGATCGATTTCGAAACGCAGGAAACCCGGATCATTTTCGGCACCGAGCGCAAGATTGCCGAAATTCGTCCGACCGTGCGTAACGATGCGCACAAACTGATCGAGGAATGCATGCTGGCGGCCAACGTGGCCACCGCTGAATTCCTGAAGAAACACGAAATCCCTGCGCTGTATCGCGTGCACAACGGCCCGCCACCGGAGCGTCTGGAAAAACTTCGCGCCTTCCTGGGCGAGCTCGGCCTGTCCCTGCATAAAGGCAAGGACGGCCCGTCGCCAAAGGATTACCAGGCACTGCTGGCGAGCATCAAGGACCGTCCGGATTTCCATCTGATCCAGACTGTGATGCTGCGCTCGTTGAGTCAGGCGGTGTACAGCGCTGATAACCAGGGCCACTTCGGCCTGAATTACGAAGCCTATACCCACTTCACTTCGCCGATCCGCCGCTACCCGGACTTGCTCACGCATCGGGCGATTCGCAGCGTCATTCATTCGAAAATGGACACCCCGCACGTTCGTCGTGCTGGCGCCATGACCATTCCGAAAGCGCGCATCTACCCGTACGACGAAGCGGCTCTGGAGCAGCTAGGCGAGCAGTGCTCGATGAGCGAGCGCCGTGCCGACGAAGCCACTCGTGACGTGGTGAACTGGCTCAAGTGCGAGTTCATGAAAGACCGTGTAGGCGAGTCGTTCCCGGGTGTGATTACTGCGGTGACCGGTTTTGGCCTGTTCGTCGAGCTGACCGACATCTACGTCGAAGGCCTGGTACACGTCACGGCGCTGCCGGGTGACTACTACCACTTCGACCCAGTGCATCACCGCCTGGCCGGTGAGCGTACCGGCCGCAGCTTCCGCCTTGGCGACACCGTTGAAGTGCGCGTGATGCGCGTTGACCTCGACGAGCGCAAGATCGACTTCGAGATGGCTGAAAAAACCATCAGCGCGCCGATTGGCCGCAAGAAGCGCGGGACCGAAACCACTGCGCCTGCGGCTAAAACCGCCGCTGCGGCAGAGCCGGCGCCGGCGAAATCCGGTCGTCGCCCTGCCAAGGAAAAAGCTGTCGAAGCCTATCGCCCGAGCGATGCAGCGGCGAAAAACGCCGAGCTGCGCAAGAGCCGGGAAATGAAGCAGGCGTTGCTGTCTGAAGCGAAAAGCGGCGGTAAAGCGGCGTCTGGGGGAAAGACCGGGCGGTCGGCGCCTGACAAGGCTCCCGGCGGCAAGCCAGCAAAACCGAGCAAACACCGTAAGGGCCCGCCAAAAGCGGGTTCCGCTCCAGCAGCCAAAAGCGGCGGGGCGCGTAAACCTAAGGCCAAGTCATGAGTAATCTGGAAAAAATCTACGGCGTGCATGCCGTAGAAGCGTTGCTGAGTCACCACCCGAAACGCGTCAAGCAGATCTGGCTGGCGGAAGGCCGCAGTGATCCGCGCGTTCAGACGCTGATCGAACTGGCGAACGAAAATCGCGTGGCAGTCGGCAATGCCGAGCGTCGCGAGCTGGATGCCTGGGTTGAAGGCGTGCACCAGGGTGTGGTGGCGGACGTGAGTCCGAGCCAGGTCTGGGGCGAAGCAATGCTCGACGAACTGCTCGATCGCACCGAAGGCGCACCGTTGCTGCTGGTGCTTGATGGCGTGACTGATCCGCACAACCTTGGCGCCTGCCTGCGTTCGGCCGACGCGGCCGGTGCGCTGGCAGTGATCGTTCCGAAGGACAAGTCGGCCACGCTGACCCCAACGGTACGAAAAGTTGCCTGTGGCGCGGCGGAAGTGATTCCGTTGGTTGCTGTGACCAACCTGGCGCGCACCCTTGAAAAACTCAAGCAGCGCGGCTTGTGGGTTGTCGGAACGGCGGGCGAAGCTGAGCAGAGCCTGTATCAGCACGACATGACCGGTCCAACCATCCTGATCATGGGTGCCGAGGGCAGCGGCATGCGTCGCCTGACCCGCGATCTCTGTGATTATCTGGTGCACCTGCCGATGGCTGGCAGTGTCAGCAGTCTGAACGTGTCCGTGGCGACTGGCGTGTGCCTGTTCGAAGCTCAGCGTCAGCGTGGCGTCAAAGCTGCCGGAACCGGTAAAAAGTCCTAAGTCATTTGTAGTCCCTGTGGGAGCGAGCTTGCTCGCGATACCGGAGTAACATTCAGCATCAATGTTGAATGTTATGCCCTCATCGCGAGCAAGCTCGCTCCCACAGTGGTTTGTGGTGAGGCAAAAATGGGTGGGCGAACGAACTGTTCAAATAATCACCAATTGCCTTGCACCTCTCCTGTCCCTTCTCTACAATTGCGCCCCTTGCTGTGACGGCAGGCACGCATGTGTCTACTGCAAGCAAGTCCATAAGTGTCATTCACTCCTTGTCTGACCGCTTTTGAGCGGCAGGCTACAACCCGTAAGGAGCATTCATGCGTCATTACGAAATCATCTTTTTGGTCCACCCGGATCAAAGCGAGCAAGTCGGCGGCATGGTAGAGCGTTACACCAAGCTGATCGAAGAAGACGGCGGCAAAATCCACCGTCTGGAAGATTGGGGTCGTCGTCAACTGGCCTACGCAATCAACAATGTTCACAAGGCTCACTACGTGATGCTGAACGTTGAATGCACTGGCAAGGCCCTGGCCGAGCTGGAAGACAACTTCCGCTACAACGATGCAGTGATCCGTAACCTGGTCATCCGTCGCGAAGAAGCCGTTACCGGCCAATCCGAGATGCTCAAGGCTGAAGAAAACCGCAGTGAGCGCCGTGAGCGTCGCGACCGTCCTGAGCACGAAGGCGCTGAAAGCGCTGATAGTGATGACAGCGACAACAGCGATAACGCTGACGAGTAATCCACGGACCTTTTGAGGAGCCTATTACATGGCACGTTTCTTCCGTCGTCGTAAATTCTGCCGCTTCACCGCTGAAGACGTGAAAGAGATCGATTACAAAGATCTCAACACTCTGAAAGCCTACGTATCCGAGACCGGCAAAATCGTTCCAAGCCGTATCACCGGTACCAAAGCACGTTATCAGCGTCAGCTGGCCACCGCTATCAAGCGCGCCCGCTTCCTGGCCCTGCTGGCCTACACCGACAGCCACGGCCGCTGAGACCGGGCAGTCGACACGTAGCAAAGGATTGAATGCATGCGTGCCATAGCTGAGTTCATCATGCGCGGCCGTATGCAGGCCACTCTCGTAGTGGCTGGATGCGCGGCATTGCCGTTGTTGTATTGGTTGGGTGCTGCCGCGGGATGCTTCGTGCTCCTGCGGCGCGGATTGAAGGATGCGTCAAGTGTCCTTGCTCTGGGATTGCTACCGGCATTGATCTGGTGGCTTTACGCCGATGACCCACGCTCACTTCTGGTGCTGCTGGGGTCTTGGAGCCTTGCGTTGGTTTTGCGCGCAAGTGAGTCCTGGAACCGCGTGCTGCTGGTCAGCATAGCGATGGGAGTGGTGTTTTCAGTGGTGCTGGGGATAGCTTTTGGTCCCCAGATCGAGATGCTGGCGCAGGCTTTGATAAAAGTCATGCCGTCGCTACTCGGCGATGTCTACCAGAAGTTGTCGGTAGACGAGCAGGCGCATTTTGCGTCCCTGATTGCACCGGTCCTGACCGGCCTGATTGCGGCCTTGTTGCAAATCGTCAGTGTGCTGAGCCTGATTGTCGGGCGCTACTGGCAGGCGTTGTTGTACAACCCGGGTGGTTTTGGTCGCGAGTTTCGCGCTATCCGCTTCCCGCTTCTACCAGCGATGTTGCTGCTGGCGTGCATGCTTCTGGGGCCGAATATCGGTCCACAGATGGCCATGTTGACGCCGTTGTGCAGCGTACCGCTGGTGTTCGCCGGGCTGGCCCTGATTCACGGGCTGGTGGCGCAAAAGCGACTGGCCAGGTTCTGGCTGGTGGGGTTGTACGTCACGCTGTTGCTGTTTATGCAGCTGATCTATCCGTTGCTGGTGGTCTTGGCCATCGTCGACAGCCTGATTGATTTTCGCGGTCGTCTGGCGCCGAAAGACGCCGATAACGCGAACGGTGAAGGTTAAAAGTTAAGAGGATTTTCACATGCAACTGATCCTTCTGGAAAAAGTCACCAACCTGGGCAACCTGGGTGACAAAGTGAACGTTAAGGCTGGTTACGGTCGTAACTACCTGCTGCCTTACGGCAAAGCTACCGCTGCGACCGCTGCCAACCTGGCCGCGTTCGAAGAGCGTCGCGCTGAGCTGGAAAAAGCCGCAGCAGACCGTAAAACTTCGGCTGAAAGCCGTGCCGCCCAACTGGCTGAGCTGGAAGTGACTATCACTGCCACCGCTGGTGACGAAGGCAAGCTGTTCGGTTCGATCGGCACCCACGACATCGCTGATGCACTGACCGCCTCTGGCGTTGAAGTTGCTAAAAGCGAAGTTCGTCTGCCGAACGGCACCATCCGCAACGTAGGCGAATTCGACGTAGCCGTGCACCTGCACGCCGAAGTTGAAGCCACCGTACGCGTTGTCGTGGTAGCAGCTTAAGCAGCACTTGATCGACTGGTACCCTCGGGTGCTTGTCGGTAACATCGGGCACGATCCTGTTCACAGGTCGTGCCCTTTGTCTTTCTGCAGTTCCTGAATTTCACACTAATCATTCAAGTGGCCATGAACGATATCTCCGCTCCCGAGCAATATGATCTGCAAACTGCTTCCCTGAAGGTGCCTCCGCATTCCATCGAGGCCGAGCAGGCCGTGCTCGGTGGTCTGATGCTGGATAACAACGCTTGGGAACGCGTGCTTGATCAAGTCTCCGACGGCGATTTCTATCGACATGACCACCGCCTGATCTTCCGTGCCATCGCCAAACTGGCGGACATGAACTCGCCAATCGACGTCGTGACCCTGGCCGAGCAATTGGACAAGGAAGGTCAGACCTCGCAAGTCGGAGGCCTCGGGTACCTCGGAGAACTGGCAAAAAACACGCCGTCTGTCGCTAACATCAAGGCGTATGCGCAGATCGTCCGTGCACGGGCGACGTTGCGCCAGCTGATCGGTATTGCCAGCGAAATTGCCGACAGTGCGTTCAACCCTGAAGGGCGCACCGCTGAAGAGATTCTTGACGAGGCCGAACGGCAGATCTTCCAGATTGCTGAGGCCCGGCCAAAAACCGGCGGCCCGGTGAGCGTGAACGACCTGCTGACCAAGGCCATCGACCGCATCGACACACTGTTCAACACCGACAACGCCATCACTGGCCTGTCGACCGGTTACACCGACCTCGACGAGATGACCAGTGGGCTGCAACCGTCCGACCTGATCATCGTCGCTGGCCGTCCATCCATGGGTAAAACCACCTTTGCGATGAACCTGGTTGAAAACGCCGTGTTGCGCAGTGACAAGTGTGTTCTCGTTTACTCGCTGGAGATGCCAGGCGAATCGCTGATCATGCGTATGTTGTCGTCCCTCGGCCGTATCGACCAGACCAAGGTCCGTGCCGGTCGCCTGGACGACGATGATTGGCCGCGCCTGACGTCGGCGGTCAATCTGCTCAACGATCGCAAGTTGTTTATCGATGACACGGCCGGTATCAGTCCGTCAGAGATGCGCGCGCGGACCCGTCGTCTGGTCCGTGAACACGGCGATGTCGCCCTGATCATGATCGACTACCTGCAGCTGATGCAGATTCCAGGTTCCGGCGGCGACAACCGGACCAACGAGATTTCCGAAATCTCCCGTTCCTTGAAAGCCCTCGCCAAGGAATTCAACTGTCCGGTAGTGGCGTTGTCCCAGCTCAACCGCTCCCTCGAACAACGACCGAACAAGCGCCCGATCAACTCCGACCTCCGGGAATCCGGAGCGATCGAGCAGGATGCTGACGTGATCATGTTCGTGTACCGGGACGAGGTTTACCACCCGGAAACCGAGCACAAAGGCATCGCCGAGATCATCATCGGCAAGCAGCGGAACGGTCCGATCGGCACGTCACGACTGGCGTTCATCGGTAAGTACACCCGCTTCGAAAACCTGGCGCCGGGCAGCTATAACTTCGACGACGAGTAACCCGGCAAAAAACTGTGGCAAGAAGCTTTTGTGGCGAGGGAGCTTGCTCCCGCTTGAGTGCGCAGCGCTCACGATTTTGGGGCCGCTTCGCACCCCAGCGGGAGCAAGCTCCCTTGCCACAGGGTAGATGCAAGACCTTCGGGGCTGTGCACAAACCAGCCACAGACATTTCCGACCATTACCGTCGGAATTGGTTATTTTTTGTGCTATATTCCGCGCCCGCGATTTTTCATCTCAACACCGGTCATCGTCATGCAAACAGCCAAGCCGTTATTTGACTATCCCAAGTACTGGGCCGAATGCTTCGGTCCAGCGCCATTCCTGCCGATGAGCAGGGAGGAGATGGATCAGCTTGGCTGGGATTCATGCGACATCATCATCGTCACCGGTGATGCGTACGTGGACCATCCGTCTTTCGGCATGGCGATTATCGGCCGGCTGCTGGAGTCCCAGGGCTTCCGCGTCGGGATCATTGCGCAGCCAAACTGGCAGTCCAAAGACGACTTCATGAAGCTCGGCGAGCCGAACCTGTTCTTCGGTGTCGCGGCCGGGAACATGGACTCGATGATCAACCGCTACACCGCCGACAAGAAAATCCGCTCCGATGACGCCTACACCCCCGGTGGCCTGGCGGGCAAACGTCCCGACCGCGCGAGCCTGGTTTACAGCCAGCGCTGCAAGGAAGCCTACAATCATGTGCCGATCGTGCTGGGTGGCATCGAAGCCTCCCTGCGCCGCATTGCTCACTACGATTACTGGCAGGACCGGGTGCGTAACTCGATCCTGATCGACGCCTGCGCCGACATTCTGCTCTACGGCAACGCCGAGCGTGCGATCGTCGAAGTCGCCCAGCGTCTGTCCTACGGCCACAAGATCGAAGACATCACCGACGTGCGCGGCACCGCATTCATCCGTCGCGATACGCCGAAAGACTGGTACGAAGTCGATTCCACGCGCATCGACCGTCCGGGCAAGGTCGACAAGATCATCAACCCGTACGTGAACACCCAGGACACCCAAGCCTGCGCCATTGAGCAGGAAAAAGGTCCGGTTGAGGATCCGAGCGAAGCCAAGGTCGTGCAGATCCTGGCCAGCCCGCGCATGACTCGCGACAAGACCGTGATCCGTTTGCCGTCGGTAGAGAAAGTCCGTGGCGATGCGGTGCTCTACGCTCACGCCAACCGGGTGCTTCACCTGGAAACCAACCCGGGCAACGCCCGCGCGCTGGTGCAGAAGCACGGCGAAGTCGACGTCTGGTTCAACCCGCCGCCGATTCCGATGACCACTGAAGAAATGGACTACGTGTTCGGTATGCCCTATGCGCGCATTCCGCACCCGGCGTACGGCAAGGAAAAGATCCCGGCCTACGACATGATCCGCTTCTCGGTGAACATCATGCGTGGCTGCTTCGGTGGCTGCACCTTCTGCTCGATCACCGAGCACGAAGGCCGGATCATCCAGAACCGTTCAGAAGAGTCGATCATTCGTGAAATCGAAGAGATCCGCGATAAGGTGCCCGGCTTCACCGGCGTCATTTCCGACCTCGGTGGCCCGACCGCGAACATGTATCGCATCGCCTGCAAGAGCCCGGAAATCGAATCCGCGTGCCGCAAGCCATCGTGCGTGTTCCCGGGCATCTGCCCGAACCTGAACACCGACCACTCGTCGCTGATCCAGCTGTATCGCAGCGCTCGCGCGTTGCCGGGTGTGAAGAAGATCCTGATCGCTTCCGGCCTGCGTTACGACCTCGCGGTCGAGTCGCCGGAATACGTTAAAGAGCTGGTGACTCACCACGTCGGTGGTTACCTGAAGATCGCCCCGGAACACACCGAGGAAGGTCCGCTCAACCAGATGATGAAGCCGGGCATCGGCAGCTATGACAAGTTCAAGCGCATGTTCGAGAAGTACTCCAAGGAAGCCGGGAAAGAGCAGTACCTGATTCCGTACTTCATCGCCGCTCACCCGGGCACCACCGACGAAGACATGATGAACCTGGCCCTGTGGCTCAAGGGCAACGGCTTCCGTGCCGACCAGGTGCAGGCGTTCTACCCGTCGCCGATGGCCACCGCCACCGCGATGTACCACTCGGGCAAGAACCCGCTGCGCAAGGTCACTTACAAGAGCGACGCCGTGACCATCGTCAAGAGCGAAGAGCAGCGTCGTCTGCACAAGGCGTTCTTGCGTTATCACGATCCGAAAGGCTGGCCGATGCTGCGTGAAGCGCTGACCCGCATGGGCCGCGCCGACCTGATCGGGCCGGGTAAAAACCAGCTGATCCCGCTGCATCAGCCGGCGACCGACAGCTACCAGAGCGCCCGTCGCAAGAACTCGACGCCAGCAGGTAGCCATAAAGTCGCGGGTGAAAAAACCACCAAGATCCTGACCCAGCACACAGGCCTGCCACCGCGCGCCAGTGACGGTGGTAATCCGTGGGACAAGCGTGAACAGGCCAAGGCTGCGGCGTTTGCCCGTAACCAGCAGGCCGCCAAGGAGCGTAAGGATGCCGCGAAAGGCAAGGGCCCTAAACCTGCCCGCAAGCCGGTGGTACCGCGCTAAACGCTGACAGCGGATAACAAGACGCCAACCTTCGGGTTGGCGTTTTGCATTTCTGAATCAATCAAATCCCCTCGCCACTGGTTTTGTGTTCGCTGTCCCTCCATTTACTGACTGTTGTCACAGCTTCGCCACATTTGCGTGCAACTGCGCCAAACCAATTTCCCGCATCGCCCGATTTTGGTGCTGTACTGCCTCAAGCAAACGCAGAAAGCGCCGGTGCCGCTGCATGGCATAAGTCTTGCGCGCTTTCCCATACGCTTAGGGCTCGCAGGAGGCACGCCGTGTCGATACATGTCGCATTGCATCACGTAACGCATTACCGCTACGACCGCGCCGTCGAGCTCGGGCCGCAGATTGTTCGCCTGCGCCCGGCCGCCCATAGTCGCACGCGGATACTGTCCTATGCGCTGAAAGTCTCGCCCGAGCAGCACTTCATAAACTGGCAGCAAGACCCCCAGGGCAATTACCTGGCGCGGTTAGTGTTTCCTGAGAAAACCGATGAATTGCGCATCGAAGTGGATCTGCTCGCCGAGATGGCGGTGTTCAATCCATTCGACTTCTTTCTGGAGCCGTATGCGGAGAAAATCCCGTTCGTTTACGCCACCGATGAGCGCAAGGAGCTGGCGCCGTACCTGGAAACCCTGCCGCTGACGCCGAAGTTCAAGGCCTACCTGGACGGTATCGACCGCACCCCGTTGCCTGCCGTGGATTTCCTCGTAGCGCTCAACCAGCGTCTGAGTGAAGACATTGGCTACCTGATCCGCATGGAGCCAGGCGTCCAGACACCCGAACACACGCTTGAACACGCTTCTGGATCCTGCCGCGATTCCGCGTGGTTGCTCGTGCAGTTGCTGCGCAATCTGGGCCTGGCCGCGCGGTTTGTCTCCGGTTACCTGATTCAACTGACGGCCGATGTCAAAAGCCTCGACGGGCCCTCGGGCACCGAAGTGGATTTCACCGACCTGCATGCCTGGTGCGAAGTGTATTTGCCCGGCGCCGGCTGGATCGGCCTGGACGCGACGTCAGGACTGTTTGCCGGTGAAGGACACATTCCGTTGGCCTGTAGTCCCGATCCGGGCTCTGCGGCACCGATCAGCGGCTTGGTGGAGCCCTGCGAGTGTGAGTTCACCCACGAAATGTCGGTGGAGCGGATCTGGGAAGCACCGCGAGTCACCAAGCCCTACACCGACGATCAATGGCTGGCGATCCAGGCATTGGGCCGGCAGATCGATGCGGACCTTCTCGAGGGTGACGTGCGCCTGACCATGGGCGGTGAACCGACTTTCGTGTCCATCGATGACCCGGACGGTGCCGAGTGGAACACCGCAGCGCTCGGACCGGACAAGCGTCGCCTGTCTGCCGAACTGTTCCAGCGCATGCGCAAGCGCTATGCCCCCAATGGCCTGGTGCATTTCGGCCAGGGCAAGTGGTACCCGGGCGAACAGCTGCCGCGATGGTCCCTGAACTGCTACTGGCGCCGCGACGGTGTGCCGATCTGGCGCAACAACGCGCTGATCGCCGATGAGCAAGAAGACTACGGCGCTAACGGCGAACTGGCCGGGCGGTTTTTGGCGAGCGTCGCCGAGCGCCTGAAAATTCCGACACGCTTTGTGTTTCCAGCCTACGAAGACAATTTCTATTACCTCTGGCGCGAAGGCACGTTGCCGCAGAATGTCAGCGCCGAAGACTCACGCCTTGACGAACCCCTGGAGCGTGCGCGCCTGCGCAAAGTCTTCAGCCAGGGATTGGACACGGTGATTGGCCAGGTGCTGCCACTGGCGCGTACCGCCAAGGGTGACCAGTGGCAAAGCGGCCGCTGGTACCTGCGTGATGAGCACTGCCGCCTGGTGCCGGGTGATTCCGCGCTGGGTTATCGCCTGCCGCTCGGCTCACAACCTTGGGTCAAAGCGGCGGAGTATCCTTTTATCCATCCAAGGGATCCGAATCAGGATTTCCCGCCGCTGCCCGACCTTGCTCAGTTGCAAAGCCAAGGCGAGCCTGCGGTTGCGCAAGACCGTGCGCCGAAGATCGACGAGTCCGCGGACTGGCTGACGCGGACCGCCTTCTGCGCGGAGGCGAGGGAAGGCCGGCTGTACCTGTTCATGCCGCCGCTGGAGCAGGTCGAGGATTATCTGGAACTGGTCGCCGCCATCGAAGCCACCGCTGAAGAACTGCATTGCCCGGTGTTGCTGGAGGGTTATGAACCCCCGAGCGACCCGCGATTAAGCAACTTTCGCGTCACCCCTGATCCGGGCGTGATCGAAGTCAATGTGCAGCCGTCGGCGACCTGGGATGAGCTGGTCGATCGCACCGAATTCTTGTACGAGGAAGCTCGCCAGACCCGCCTGACCACCGAGAAATTCATGATCGACGGCCGTCACACCGGCACGGGTGGTGGCAACCATTTCGTCCTGGGCGGCGCCACCCCGGCGGACTCACCTTTTCTGCGTCGCCCCGACCTGCTGCGCAGCCTGATCAGCTACTGGCATAACCATCCCTCCTTGTCGTATCTGTTTTCCGGATTGTTCATTGGCCCGACGTCCCAGGCGCCCCGTGTCGATGAGGCGCGCAATGACTCGTTGTATGAGCTGGAAATCGCTTTTTCACAGATGCCTGAACGTGGCGAAGAATGCGCGCCGTGGCTGGTGGATCGACTGCTGCGAAACCTGCTGATCGACGTCACCGGTAACACGCACCGGGCCGAGTTCTGCATCGACAAACTCTATTCGCCGGATGGCGCCACGGGGCGTCTCGGCTTACTCGAACTACGGGCCTTTGAAATGCCACCCCATGCGCGCATGAGCCTGGCTCAACAGCTGTTGCTGCGGGCGCTGGTCGCGCGGTTCTGGCGCGAACCTTATGCGCCGCCCAAACTGGCTCGTTGGGGTACCGAATTGCATGACCGATTCATGTTGCCGCACTTTATCGAACAGGATTTCGCTGACGTCATCGTCGACCTCAATGCGGCGGGTTATCCCGTGCGCGCCGAGTGGTTTGCCGCGCACCTGGAATTCCGGTTTCCCAAGGTGGGTGATTACGCGGTCAGTGGCATCGAGCTGGAGGTGCGTCAGGCGCTGGAGCCTTGGCACGTTTTGGGCGAGGAGGGCGCGCCCGGCGGAACGGTGCGTTATGTGGATTCTTCGCTTGAGCGCCTGCAGGTCAAACTCACTGGCCTGTCGCCCCAGCGTTATTTGCTGACGTGCAACGGCGTTCCGGTGCCATTGCAGCCCACCGGGCGCGTCGGCGAATTCGTCGCTGGCGTGCGTTTCCGCGCCTGGCAACCGTCCAATTGCCTGCAACCGACCATCCCGGTGCATGCGCCTTTGGTCTTCGATGTGCTCGACACCTGGATGCAGCGCTCGCTGGGTGGCTGTCAGTACCACGTCGTCCATCCGGGCGGTCGGAACTACGACAGTCTGCCGGTCAACGCCAATGAGGCGGAGAGCCGGCGGATGGCGCGGTTTTTCCGGATCGGACACAGTCCCGGAAAACTGCCGGTCCCGAGTGTCGACATCAACGACGAGTTGCCGATGACACTCGATTTACGACGCTTTTGAACCGTACGCGACGCCCGGATTTTTCGTCTATCCGGGTGTCATGAGCCTGCGTTAGTCTGACCGAACTTTGCTGTCTGCCGAGCTTTCCATGCCTGACCTGCTTGACCTGCTTGACCGCTACCCGCTCACGGCGGGCACTTACCACGAACTGCTCGACGACAGTGGGGCCGTTCGCCCGCACTGGCGTCGGCTGCTCGACCAATTGCAACGCAGCACGCCAGCGCAATTGGTGCAGCGTCAGGCACTGCTGACCCGGCAAATCCAGGAAAACGGCGTGACTTACAACGTCTACGCCGATCCCAAGGGCGCCGACAGGCCGTGGGAACTGGACCTGCTGCCCCATGTGATTGCGGCTGATGAATGGCAGCACTTATCCGCCGGCATCGCCCAGCGGGCACGGTTGCTCAATGCGGTGCTGGAAGACCTCTACGGCCCGCAGCGCCTCATCGCTGAAGGCTTGCTGCCCGCAGAACTGGTCTTCGGTCACAACAACTTCCTCTGGCCCTGTCAGGGCATCAAGCCGCCAGACGGAACATTTCTGCATCTGTATGCCGTGGACCTGGCGCGCACGCCTGATGGGCGCTGGTGGGTGACGGCCGATCGAACGCAGGCGCCGTCCGGTGCCGGGTATGCGCTGGAAAACCGCACCATCGTATCCCGAGCGTTTCCAGAGCTTTACCGTGACCTCAAAGTGCAGCACCTGGCCGGCTTCTTCCGCACGCTTCAGGAAACCCTGGCCCGTCAGGCACCCAGCGACGACGAAGCGCCCCTGATCGTGTTGCTGACGCCGGGTCGGTTCAACGAAAGCTATTTCGAACATCTGTATCTGGCGCGCCAGCTGGGTTACCCGCTGGTGGAGGGCGGCGACCTGACAGTGCGCGATGCCACGGTCTACCTGAAAACCTTGAGCGGCCTGCGCCGGGTACACGCGATCATGCGTCGGCTCGACGACGACTTCTGCGACCCGCTGGAATTGCGCACCGACTCAGCCCTTGGCGTGCCGGGGTTGCTGGAGGCGGTGCGGCAGGGCCGGGTGCTGGTAGCCAATGCGTTGGGCAGTGGGGTGTTGGAGTCTCCCGGGTTGTTGGGTTTTCTGCCGAAGATCAACCAGTTCCTGTTTGGCGAAGAGCTGATCCTGCCGTCCATCGCTACCTGGTGGTGCGGTGAAGCGCCGGTGCTGGCCCAGGCGTTGGAAAAACTGCCTGAGTTGTTGATCAAACCCGCTTTTCCGTCACAGAGTTTTGCGCCGGTATTTGGCCGGGACTTGAGTGAAAAACAGCGCCAGGTGCTCGCTGAGCGCATGCAGGCGCGGCCTTACGCGTATGTAGCGCAAGAATTGGCGCAGCTTTCCCAGGCGCCGGTCTGGCAGGCAGAAGATGGACTGTTGCAACCCCGCGCTATCGGCATGCGCGTGTATGCCGTGGCCAGCCGCGACGGTTATCGGGTTTTACCGGGCGGGTTGACCCGCGTGGCCGCCGAGGCAGACGCCGAAGTGGTATCGATGCAACGTGGCGGCGCGAGCAAGGACACCTGGGTTCTGGGTGATCGTGCTCCGAGTGGCGAGCAATGGAAAACCCAGCGCACCATTGGCGTTCATGACCTGGTACGGCGCGATCCGTATTTGCCGTCACGTGTGGTGGAGAACCTGTTCTGGTTTGGCCGTTACTGTGAGCGTTGCGATGACAGCGCGCGGTTGTTGCGAATCATGCTGGCGCGCTATGTCGATGGCGACGATCCCCAGGCCTTGCAGGCGGCAGTCGATCTCGGTGAGCGGTTGATGCTGCTACCCGATGAGGGCGAATTGCCCGAGCGCTTACTCGCCGCGTTGCTGGGAGATGACTGGTCGTTCAGCCTGCGCTCCAACCTGCAACGCTTGCAGTGGGCCGCCTCTCAGGTACGCGGCAAACTCTCTCGAGAAAACTGGCAAGCGCTGGTGGAACTGCAGCGCGAAGCCTTGGAGCTTGAATCCGAAGAGCCGGATTTTGGTGAGTTGCTGGACTTCCTCAACCGGTTGGTGATGTCCCTGGCGGCACTGTCAGGTTTTGCCCTCGACGACATGACCCGGGATGAAGGCTGGCGTTTCCTGATGATTGGACGGCGGATCGAACGACTGCAGTTTCTCAGCGCCAGCCTCGCGGCTTTCTTGCGTGGCGCCGATGCGTTCGAGCAGGCAAGGCTGGAGTGGTTGCTGGAGCTGGGTAACAGCAGCATCACCTTCCGTTCGCGGTATCTGGCGGTAGCGCAATTGATCCCGGTGTTGGACCTGTTACTGCTCGACGAGCAAAACCCTCACGCCGTGCTGTTCCAGTTGAAACTGGTGACGCGCACCCTCAAACGCCTGAACGACGACTTTGGCGCACCGCGCGAAACAGGTTTGCCGCACCTGGTGGAGCGTTTGGCGCGGTTCGATCTGGGCTGCCTGGAAAATGCCCTGTTCGGTGAAGCCAGCGTCCGCGCCGCCATCGACGGGCTGGCGGATTTGCTCCAGGAGATCGCTGAAGCCAGCGGGCAAGTGTCGGATCGCCTGGCGCTGCGTCATTTCGCCCACGTCGACGATGTCAGCCAGCGCACGGTGTCCGTCTGATGAACGCCCATTACCAGATCTTTCACGACACCCATTATCACTACGACAGTCCGGTGTCCCTCGCCCAACAGCTGGCCCATTTGTGGCCTCGGCCCTGTGCCTGGCAGCGATGCACCGATCAGCAATTGCTAATCAGTCCTGACCCGACTTCGCGTCGCGATGAGCTGGATGTTTTTGGCAACCCGCTGACGCGCCTGGCGTTCGAGCGGCCCCACGACGAATTGCTGGTCAACGCCAGCCTCACGATTGAAGTGTTGCCCCGGCCTGCACTGGACTTCACCCGGTCTCGCGCGTGGGAAGACACCCGCAACGCGTTGACGTACAGCAGCCAGCCGCTGTCACCCCAAGTGCTCGAGGCCTGTCGTTACCGGTTCGAATCGCCCTACGTGCATTTGAAACGCAACTTCGTCGAATTTTCTGAAAGCTGTTTCCCCGCAGGTCGACCGTTGCTGCTCGGGGTTCAGGCGCTGATGGAGAAGATCTTCAGCGAATTCACCTTCGATGCCGAAGCGACCCAGGTGGCGACGCCTTTGGTGGAAGTGCTGGAGCGTCGACGGGGGGTATGCCAGGATTTCGCGCACCTGATGCTGGCCTGCGTGCGTTCCCGCGGGCTGGCCGCGCGCTACATCAGCGGTTATCTGTTGACCCAGCCACCACCGGGCCAGCCGCGCTTGATCGGTGCCGATGCGTCACACGCCTGGGTGTCGGTGTTTTGCCCGGTGCTGGGATGGGTGGATTTTGATCCGACCAACAACGTGCAACCGGCGCTGGAGCACATCACCCTGGCCTGGGGCCGGGATTTCTCCGATGTATCGCCGTTGCGCGGGGTGATTCTGGGGGGTGGAAATCATGACCCGGAAGTGCGCGTCACTGTGATGCCGCTGGACTAACGCAATCCCCCGTGGGAGATCCAGTGCAGGAGCAAAGCTTGCTCGCGATGGCGGCGTGTCAGGACGTATTAATATCGACTGACACACCGCCATCGCGAGCAAGCTTTGCTCCTACAAGGGATCGTGTGTGCCTGGGTGTTTCAGATAGGCGCTGTGAGGGTCAGCAAGGTTCTGCTGACCCTGGACACAGATCCGGTGGGCCTGATCAGATCATCGGGCCCTGAGGGTCTCAGGCGTCGGGCGCCTGATCTTTCGGTGCTTCAACATCACTTTCTGCGGCCACTTCACCCTCTGTTTCCGGGTTCAGTGCGGCGGCTTCTTCTTCAGCTGTAGCTTTCTTGCGCTGAAGCTTTTCCTCTTTCTTCTGCTCCTTGGCCAAGTCTCTCTGACGTTTGGCGAAGGAATAATTAGGTTTAGCCATGGGCGATCCTCTGGGGTCGAAGGTGAGGTTGAGCGGCGCATATTCTGCCCTGTATCGGTGCCGAGCCGTTAGCTGGGTTTTTGCTCGGCCCATTTTGGCGTGACCACCGGTTGCCAGGCATCCAGTGCATCGAGCAGGATTTGCGGCGATTCGCTCGTTTGCAGCATGTCACGGTGTGCTTCGCGAACGAAGCCTTCGCCGACGATATGATCAAGAAAACCGGTCAATTTACTGTAGAAACCGTTCACTTCCAGCAAGCCAAGCGGTTTGCCGTGATAGCCGAGCTGGCCCCAGGTCCAGACTTCGAACAACTCTTCCAGCGTGCCCAAGCCGCCGGGCAGGGCGATAAAGGCGTCGCTGAGTTCCGCCATCCGCGCCTTGCGGGCATGCATGCCGTCGACCACTTCCAGTCGCGTCAGGCCGCTGTGGCCGATTTCCTTGTCCTTGAGGCTTTGCGGGATGATCCCAATGACTTCTCCGCCAGCGGCCAGTGCTGCATCCGCCACGATTCCCATCAAACCGACGGCGCCACCGCCATACACCAGGGTCAATTTACGTTCGGCGAGCGCACGCCCGAGGGCGACTGCCGCTTCACGATAAGCGGGGTTGGTGCCGGTGCTGGCACCGCAAAATACACAGACGGATGCTAAAGACATGCCTTACTCCAGGGTCGGGATGGCCACAGAGTAAAGGCAGGGCAGCAGCGCTCCAAGGGTTAAACGTCGCGTTCAGGCGTTTCACAGGAGCCGCTGGCGCCACAGGCGTAGGCGGCAAGCAGACTGCACAAAAGGCTATTCAGGGACATGCTACGAGCTCCGGATATTGGCGATGGCTCGATAATAAGGCCGCAGCAGACGCTTGGCTGGTAGATTGTTTCGATGAGTGTCATAGCCCGAAAGTTGTATACAATTTTTGATTCAGGTCATAGGAACTTGCGAAGTTTTCAGGCAGTCTTCTGTTCATTCGCACTTTTTGTTAACCCTGCCTTGGAGATTCACCATGTTTGCCAAACTTGTTGCGGTATCCCTGCTGACACTGGCCAGCAGCCAGCTGATGGCCGCTGAATGCAAGGTCACTGTCGACTCCACTGACCAGATGTCCTTCGATACCAAGGACGTCAGCATCGACAAAAGCTGCAAGACCTTTACCGTTGAGCTGAAACACTCCGGTAGCCTGCCGAAAAACGTCATGGGCCATAACTGGGTATTGAGCAAAACGGCTGATATGCAGCCAATCGCTACCGACGGCCTGGCGGCTGGCATTGACAAGAACTACCTGAAAGACGGCGATACACGCATCATCGCGCACACCAAGATCATCGGTGCTGGCGAGACAGATTCCGTGACCTTCGACGTGTCGAAGCTGGCAGCTGGCGAAAGCTACGGCTTCTTCTGCTCGTTCCCTGGCCACATCTCGATGATGAAAGGCACGGTTACCCTGAAGTAATCGAATCGCGGTCATAAAAAAGCGTCCACTTGGGACGCTTTTTTTATATCTGTCGTTTGACCGCGTCATCGTTATTCGCATGGCTTGCCCGCGAAGGCGCCCGAACAGGCGCCGAAAATCTTACGGCGCGAACGGCATCACACGCTTGTGATGAGTCTTCCTGTACGTCTCGCAAATGATCCTGAACGCTTCCTCACGCACGGGCTCGCCATGCAGGAACGCGTCAATCTCCGCATAGGTCACGCCATGGGACGCTTCGTCCGGTTTGCCGGGCGACAGGTCTTCCAGATCCGCTGTCGGCACCTTTTCAACCAATGACTCGGGGGCACCGAAGCTGCGGGCGATGTTGCGTACCTGGTTTTTCACCAGGCCGCTCAGCGGTGCCAGGTCGCACGCGCCGTCACCGAACTTGGTGAAGAACCCCATCACGGCTTCTGCTGCATGATCTGTTCCGATGACCAGTCCCTGGGCTGCACCGGCGATGGTGTACTGGGCAACCATGCGCATCCGCGCCTTGGTGTTGCCGAGCACGAAATCCACCGACACGGCGTGTTTGCCTTCGAACGCCGCGACTTCATTGGCCAGGGATTTAACCGCCGGGCCAATGTTCACCGTGTGGCGCTCATCCGGCTTGATGAAATCCACCGACGCCTGGGCGTCGTGTTCGTCAAACTGGGTTTCGTAGGGCAGGCGCACAGCGATGAACTTGTAGTTGTCATCACCCGTGCGAGTGCGCAATTCGCGTATGGCCCGCTGGGCCAGCAGGCCGGCCGTCAGCGAATCAACACCACCGCTGATGCCAAGCACGAGGGTCTTGAGCCCGGAGTTGACCAGGCAATCCTGAATGAACGTGATCCGACGGGCGACTTCCGCCTCAAGGGCGGCGTTGTCGGCGAACGACGGTTGAACCTTGAGCTGCTCAGCAATCTCACGCTGTACGGCTTGCATGAATTCACTCCTTGCTAGATGTGCTGGTTGGGGCGGCAGGAACTTTGAAAACGTGTCGCAAATAGGCGACGAAATTCGGGTCTTTGCAGTGAGTCTTGCCGGGCTCATCGGAAATTTTCGCCACTGGCTGACCGTTGCAGGCGGTCATTTTAAGCACGATGCTCATGGGTTCGACACCCGGAATATCACATGTCAGGTTGGTGCCGATGCCGAAGCTCACGTTGATCCTACCGCGCAGTGCCCGGAATATTTCCAGGGACTTGGGCAGCGTCAGGCTGTCGGAGAACACCAGCGTCTTGCTCATCGGGTCGATGCCGAGCTTGTGGTAGTGGGCGATGGCCTTTTCCGCCCAGATCACAGGGTCCCCGGAGTCATGGCGCAGGCCGTCGAAGAGCTTGGCAAAGTACAGATCGAAATCGTTGAGGAAGGCATCGGTCGTGATGCAGTCTGTCAGGGCGATCCCCAGCAGGCCACGATACTCGCGGACCCAGCAGTCGAGGGCGGCGATCTGGCTGTCGATCAGCCGCGGCCCCAGTTGCTGGTGCGCCATGATCCATTCGTGGGCCATGGTGCCCAACGGCTTCATGTCCAGTTCACGGGACAGGTGGACGTTGCTGGTGCCGACGAAACGCCCTGGGAAATCGTGCTTGAGCACGTTGACCACTTCTTCCTGCACGCGGTACGAGAAGCGACGGCGAGTGCCGAAATCAGCTACCTGCAACTCGGATAATTCCTCGCGGCTGGCATGGGCGGTGAGCCAGTCGAACTTGCGGTAAAGCTGCTCGCGAGCCTGTTCCAGCACGACTTCCCGGTAGCGATAGCGGTTGCGCACTTCGCTGACGATAGACAGCAGTGGCACTTCAAACAGGATCACATGCAGCCACGGTCCGCGCAGACGGATGAACAACTCACCGTTTTCTATGCCGGTGTGCACGTAGCGCAGATTGAAGCGGAACAACCCGAGAAAGCGCAGAAAATCCGGCTTCATGAAGCTGATGCGTTCCATGAAACCCAGCTGATCGGCTGTCAGGCTCAATTCGGCCAGGCGCTCGATCTGAAAGCGGATCTCCGCCAGATAAGGCCGCAGGTCTTCGCTATTACGGCAACGAAACTCCCATTCCACTTCTACGTTGGGGTAGTTGTGCAGCACCGCCTGCATCATCGTCAGTTTGTAGAAGTCGGTGTCGAGCAGGTTCTGCACGATGCGATCGCCAAACACGCTCTCGCTCATAACGGGGTTCTCCAGGCTGGCCGCGGCTGATGTCACGACATTGCAGCTGTTTCATTGAATGGGGCTAGTGGCGCATATCAACGCCGGGAATTGCCAGCAATTTTTTAGACGCTGGAAACCTCTGTGGCGTGTTTTGCCTCAGATCTTGGTGAGGCATTAAATTTGCGGTATTTCCGGGCTATCGATCTGCTCCAGCATCCACTTCACAAAGTCTCGGACTTTCGGCACTTCCGCCGAATGCTCCGGATACGCCAGGTAATAGGCGTCGGAGCTGGGCATCGCGTGCTGCCAGGGTATGACCAGCTTGCCGTCGGCCAATTCCTCTTCAACCAGAAACTTGGGCAAGAGCGCCACGCCACAGCCCACCTGAGCGGCGCGGATGCACATGTAAAAGGTTTCGAAGCGCGGGCCGTGGTAGCTGTGTTCGGTGTGGTAACCCTGGCTGTCGAACCAGTCGTGCCAGGCCTGTGGACGAGAAGCGTTTTGCAGCAGGACGAGGTCGGTGAGTTGCGTAGGATCGGTGAACGGCGTGGCGGGCAGGCTGCCGGGCGCACACACCGGGACCAGCTCTTCGCTGAACAGCTTCAGGCATTCGGTGCCGGGTCGCGAGCCTTGGCCAAAGTAGAACGCCAGGTCGCTGCGACCCTGCAGCAAATCGTCGGCTTCCTGTTCGCTGCACAGGTCCAGGTGGATCGACGGATGACGCAATCGCCAGCCTTTCAAGCGCGGCACCAGCCAGCGCGCGCCGAAGGTGGGAGGCGTGGACACGCGCAGGACTTCGGTCTCCCCGCCGTAGGAACGCAGGTAATGGGTCGACATCTCCACCTGCGTGAGGATTTTTCTTACCTCCACAAGATACAAATCGCCGGCAGGCGTCATTTGCAGGCGTCGGCGTACCCGCCGGAACAGCAAGTGCTGCAGCAACTCTTCGAGTTGCGCGACCTGTTTACTGACGGCGCTCTGCGTCAGGTTCAGCTCTTCGGCGGCCCGGGTGAAGCTCAAGTGCCGGGTGACAGCCTCGAAACACTGCAACGCGGTAATTGACGGCAGATAGCGTTTGTTGAGCATGAGCGATCCTTTCTTCTTGTTTCTTTATTGCCAGCAATGCACAGCATGAATAAACGGAATGATATCTCTCTTAAAGGTCGTTTGTTGAGTAACCTCCAGAGCGCTAAAACTACAGGTCTGATCAGCCGAGATTTTCCGGCTGCACACGTTCTGTCTTTTGCTTGAGGAGTCACCCATGGTTGCCGCATTGCTTGATCGTCTAGGTGTAAACCCGGCCCTGTACCAGAACGGCAAAGTGCCGGTGCATTCGCCGATCGATGGCAGCCAGATCGCTTCGGTGAATTGGGAAGGTGCCGCTGAAGTCGAGCAGCACATCAGTCGTGCAGATCATGCGTTTGAATTGTGGCGCAAGGTCCCGGCCCCGCGCCGTGGCGAACTGGTGCGTCAACTGGGCGACATCCTGCGTGAATACAAGGCTGACCTTGGCGAGCTGGTGTCCTGGGAAGCGGGCAAGATCACTCAGGAAGGTCTGGGTGAAGTTCAGGAAATGATCGACATCTGCGACTTCGCCGTCGGTTTGTCCCGCCAGCTGTACGGCCTGACCATCGCCTCCGAGCGTCCCGGCCACCACATGCGCGAAACCTGGCACCCGCTGGGCATCGTTGGTGTGATCAGCGCATTCAACTTCCCGGTCGCGGTCTGGGCCTGGAACACCACGCTGGCGCTGGTTTGCGGTAACCCGGTGATCTGGAAACCGTCCGAGAAAACCCCACTCACAGCACTGGCTTGTCAGGCACTGTTTGACCGCGTACTGAAGAATTTCAGCGATGCGCCGCCGCACTTGAGCCAAGTGATCATTGGCGGTCGCGATGCTGGCGAAGCGTTGGTCGATGACCCGCGTGTTGCGCTGATCAGCGCCACCGGCAGCACCCGCATGGGCCGCGAAGTAGCGCCGAAAATCGCCGCGCGTTTCGCTCGCAGCATTCTGGAACTGGGCGGCAATAACGCCATGATCCTCGGCCCAAGTGCCGACCTGGACATGGCCGTTCGCGCGATCCTGTTCAGCGCCGTCGGTACTGCCGGCCAGCGCTGCACCACCTTGCGTCGCCTGATTGCCCACGAGTCGGTCAAAGAAGAAATCGTCACCCGCTTGAAGGCCGCTTACTCCAAAGTCCGCATCGGCAATCCGCTGGAAGGCAACCTGATCGGTCCGCTGATCGACAAACACAGTTTCGACAACATGCAGGACGCGCTTGAGCAAGCCTTGAGCGAAGGCGGCCGGGTGTTTGGTGGCAAACGCCAACTGGAAGACAAATTCCCGAACGCTTACTACGTCGCACCCGCCATCGTTGAAATGCCGGAGCAGAGTGACGTGGTTTGCCACGAAACCTTCGCGCCGATTCTTTACGTGGTTGGCTACAAGGACTTCGACGAGGCCCTGCGCCTGAACAACGCGGTACCGCAAGGCCTGTCGTCCTGCATCTTTACCACCGACGTGCGTGAAGCCGA
This sequence comes from Pseudomonas sp. p50(2008), assembly GCF_015351605.1. NCBI lineage: Bacteria > Pseudomonadati > Pseudomonadota > Gammaproteobacteria > Pseudomonadales > Pseudomonadaceae > Pseudomonas > Pseudomonas sp. p50(2008). Next base: position 151,416 of record NZ_JACMYF010000004.1, on the reverse strand, counting down.
ACAGTTCATGTCGGCGGTGGGCAGCGATTGCGGTATCGCCAACGTCAACATCGGGCCGAGCGGCGCGGAAATCGGCGGCGCATTTGGTGGTGAAAAAGAAACCGGCGGTGGTCGTGAATCCGGTTCCGATGCATGGCGCGGCTACATGCGCCGTCAGACCAACACCGTGAACTATTCGCTGGAGTTGCCGTTGGCTCAGGGCATCACGTTCGACTAACCGGTTATTCCTGAGCGAGCTTTTGTGGCGAGGGGATTCATCCCCGTCGGCTGCGCAGCGGCCCCGAATATGGGACTGCTACGCAGCCAACGGGGATAAATCTCCTCACCACATAGCTCATCCAAAATGAACTGTGTGTTGGTTAGGTTTCTGTTGGAGTCTGGCAATGCCGTTACGCGAAGAGTGTCTGTGGGAAAAACTGACGCCGCAAAGGCCTGACAACGCCGCCCTCAAGGGCGAAGTGACGGCAGATGTTTGCGTCATCGGTGCAGGTTTTACCGGGCTGTCGGCGGCGGTGCATCTGCTGGAACAAGGCAAGACAGTTTGTGTGCTGGAAGCTCATCGTGCCGGTCAGGGCGGGTCAGGGCGCAACGTCGGGCTGGTCAACGCCGGGATGTGGATTCCACCGGACGAGATCGAAGCCGGGTTCGGCGAGGCGGTGGGCAGTCAGCTCAATCGCATGCTCGGGGCGGCGCCATCGCTGGTGTTCAGCCTGGTCGACAAATACAACATCGATTGCCAGTTACGCCGCGAAGGTACTTTGCACATGGCGCACAACGCCCGTGGCGAAGCGGATCTGCGCAGTCGCGAAGAACAATGGAAACGTCGCGGCGCCCCCGTCGAATTGTTGACCGGCCAGGCCTGCGAGCAAGCGACGGGTACCAAAAAGATTGCCGCCGCACTGCTTGATCGGCGTGCCGGCACGCTTAATCCGATGGCTTACACCACAGGGCTGGCCAAAGCGGCCATCGGCCTGGGCGGTCGACTGTTCGATCACTCTGCCGTCACGCGACTTGAGCGTCAGGGCCAGAAATGGTCGGTGCACACCGCGCAGGGTTCGGTGCTCGCTGAACAGGTGGTCATCGCTTCCAACGCCTACACCGAAGGGGACTGGACCGAGCTGCGACGCAATTTCTTCCCCGGTTATTACTATCAAGTGGCGTCGGTCCCGCTGACGGACGAGGCCGCACAGCAAATTCTTCCTGGTGGCCAGGGCTCATGGGACACCCGTCAGGTGCTGAGCAGTATTCGTCGAGACAAGGACGGTCGACTGTTGCTGGGCAGTCTGGGGAATGGCAATCAGAAGCCGGCCTGGTTTCTCAAAGCCTGGGCGGACCGGGTTCAGCAGCATTATTTTCCCTACCTCAAACCCGTTGAGTGGGAGTGCACCTGGACCGGTTGCATCGCCTTCACCCCGGACCACCTGATGCGCCTTTTTGAGCCGGCGCCGGGAATAGTGGCAGTCACTGGCTACAACGGTCGGGGCGTTACAACAGGAACCGTGGTCGGCAAAGCCTTTGCCGATTATTTGTGTAACGGAAATCCTCAGGCTTTGCCGATTCCGTTCGCGCCCATGCAGCCCCTGGCGGGAGCAGGTTTGAGAAGCTGTTTGTATGAAGCGGGCTTCTCGCTGTATCACGCAGGCCAGTGCTTGCGCATCGTCATTTGATTGTTGAAATTTGTGTCCGAAACACGGCGCTTTTTCGAGCAGCGACTAGCCTGTAATGGTGCGGGTTGTAGCAGTACCGCACCAGCGGTGTGCACTTCGGTGACGCACGATGTTACAGGCCGGTTGCACGTCGTTTGGCGCCGCGGTTGCAATGATGGCGCACTCGGGTTGCGCCTTTAAAAATAAACGGTTTCACCTTCCGCGGTTTAGACGGTTGCACGCCCAATGAAAATGGGCTCGAAACAGTCGAAATAACAATAAAGCAGCGACTTTTTTCAGAATAAAAAACCGATGGCACGGCCCTTGCTCTGAGCATTCAGTGAAGTCGCAGTGCCAACTAAAAAAAAACCTTGGAGCACCACCTCATGTCCCAGACGTTTTACAAGAAAGGCTTTCTGGCCCTCGCAGTGGCAACTGCGTTGGGTGTTTCTGCGTTTGCACAAGCTGATGTGAAAATCGGTGTGGCAGGTCCAATGACTGGCGCCAACGCAGCATTTGGCGAGCAGTACATGAAGGGTGCACAGGCAGCAGCCGACGCAATCAACGCGACGGGCGGCGTCAACGGGGAAAAAATCGTACTGGTGAAGGGCGATGACGCCTGCGAACCGAAACAGGCTGTGACGGTCGCCAAGGACCTGACCAACCAGAAAGTGGCGGGCGTGGTAGGTCACTTCTGCTCCTCGTCGACCATCCCGGCTTCCGAGATCTACGACGAAGCGGGCATCATCGCAATTACGCCTGGCTCGACCAACCCACAGGTCACCGAGCGCGGCCTGAGCGCCATGTTCCGTATGTGCGGGCGTGACGACCAGCAGGGCATCGTTGCCGGCGACTACATCGTCGACGTGCTAAAAGGCAAGAAAGTGGCCGTGCTCCACGACAAAGACACCTACGGCCAAGGTCTGGCGGACGCCACCAAGGCGCAGTTGGTCAAGCGTGGCGTTACGCCGGTGCTGTATGAAGGCCTGACTCGCGGCGAGAAAGATTTCAGTGCCGTCGTGACCAAGATTCGCGCAGCCGGTGCCGACGTTGTCTACTTCGGCGGCCTGCACCCGGAAGCCGGTCCACTGGTTAAACAACTGCGTACCGAAGGCCTGAAAGACGTGAAATTCATGTCCGATGACGGCATCGTGACCGACGAACTGGTGACCACCGCTGGCGGCCCGCAGTACGTCGACGGCGTGCTGATGACCTTCGGCGCCGACCCACGCATGCTGCCAGACAGCAAAACCGTGGTAGACGAGTTCCGCAAGAAAGGCACCGAGCCTGAAGGCTACACCCTGTACGCCTACGCTTCGGTCCAGACCCTGGCAGCGGCCTTTAACGGTGCCAAGTCCAACAAAGGCGAAGAAGCCGCCAAGTGGCTGAAAGCCAACACCGTCAAAACCGTGATGGGCGACAAATCCTGGGACTCCAAGGGTGATCTCAAGGTTTCCGACTACGTGGTGTACCAGTGGGACAAGGACGGCAAATACCACCAGCTGGAAAAACAGAAGTAAGGGCTGACTCGATCACCTGAACCCCCACAGATCCCTTGTGGGAGCGGGCTTGCCCGCGATGGCGGACTTGCAGGAGACAAACTATGTCGAATGTTCAACCGCTATCGCTGGCAAGCCAGCTCCCACAGGGGACGGTGTGGGCCGGGTTGACCGTGGCTGACATTACTCCGACGTAAATCTGTATTTTCCTTAGAAGAACCGCACACCCACAGATGTGCAGGTTCTCATTGCGTGAGATTGCGTTATGGATGGTATTTTCCTGCAGCAACTGGTCAATGGCCTGACCCTCGGGTCGGTCTATGGCCTGATCGCCATCGGCTACACAATGGTCTATGGCATCATCGGCATGATCAACTTCGCCCACGGCGAGGTTTACATGATTTCCGCTTACCTCGCGGCAATCAGTCTGGCTCTGCTGGCATACTTCGGTATCGAATCCTTCCCTCTGCTGATGCTCGGCACACTGATCTTCACCATCGTCGTCACGGCGGTCTATGGCTGGGTCATCGAGCGCGTCGCCTACAAACCGCTGCGAAATTCCACCCGACTGGCACCGCTGATCAGCGCCATCGGTATTTCCCTGATCCTGCAAAACTATGCACAAATCGCCCAGGGTGCCCGTCAACAGGGGGTTCCTACATTGCTGACTGGTGCATGGCGAGTTGAAGTCGGGACCGGCTTCGTCCAGCTCACCTACACCAAAATCTTCATTCTGGTCGCAGCGTTTGCCGGGATGGCCCTGCTGACCTACGTCATCAAGTACACCAAGCTCGGCCGCATGTGCCGCGCGACACAGCAAGACCGCAAGATGGCTTCGATCCTCGGGATCAACACCGATCGGGTGATCTCCTACGTGTTCATCATCGGTGCAGCGATGGCGGCCCTGGCCGGCGTGCTGATCACCATGAACTACGGCACGTTCGACTTCTACGCAGGCTTCGTCATCGGTATCAAGGCGTTCACCGCGGCGGTACTCGGCGGGATCGGCTCGCTGCCTGGCGCGATGCTCGGCGGGATCATTCTCGGGATCTCCGAGTCGCTGTTCGCGGGTCTGGTCAACTCCGATTACAAAGACGTTTTCAGCTTCTCGCTGCTCGTTCTCGTTCTGGTCTTTCGGCCCCAAGGCCTGCTCGGCCGTCCTCTTGTGTCGAAGGTGTAAGCGATGTCTTCAACCACTAAAAAAACCATTGATCTCAAAAGAAGCCTGGTTGACGCGATTCTTGCCGGCCTTGTAGCCCTGATTGTGTTCGGTCCGATTGTCGGCGTGGTCCTCGACGGCTACGGCTTCAACCTGCAACCGACGCGCGTGGCGTGGATTGTCGCGATCGTCATGGCCGGCCGATTTGCCCTTAGCCTGTTCCTGCAAACCCCCAAGGGCCTGAGAATCCTCGAAGGCTTTGAAAGCACCGGCTCCGGGGTTCATGTATTGCCGCCTGATTACAAATCACGGCTGCGCTGGATCATCCCGCTGATGATCGTCATTGCCGTGGTTTTCCCGTTCTTCTCCAACTCCTACCTGCTCGGGGTGGTCATCCTCGGGCTGATCTACGTCTTGCTCGGCCTTGGCCTTAACATCGTGGTAGGCCTGGCGGGCCTGCTCGACCTGGGTTACGTGGCGTTCTACGCCATCGGTGCTTACGGGCTGGCGCTGGGTTATCAATACCTTGGGCTCGGCTTCTGGACGGTGCTGCCACTGGCGGCGATCACGGCGGGGCTGGCGGGTTGCATTCTCGGCTTCCCGGTCTTGCGATTGCACGGTGACTACCTGGCGATCGTGACCCTGGGCTTCGGCGAAATCATCCGTTTGGTCCTCAATAACTGGCTCTCGCTGACCGGCGGCCCGAACGGCATGCCCGCACCGCTGCCAACGTTCTTCGGCCTTGAGTTCGGCAAACGGGCGAAGGATGGCGGTGTTCCGTTTCATGAGTTTTTCGGCATCGCCTACAACCCGGACGTGAAGTACTACTTCATCTACGCGGTGTTGTTCCTGGTGGTACTGGCCGTGCTGTACATCAAGCATCGTCTGGTCAAGATGCCGGTCGGTCGCGCCTGGGAAGCCCTGCGGGAAGATGAAATCGCCTGCCGTTCCATGGGCCTGAACCACGTATTGGTCAAGCTCTCCGCGTTCACCATCGGTGCATCGACTGCGGGCCTGGCCGGGGTGTTCTTCGCCACGTACCAAGGTTTCGTTAACCCGACCTCCTTTACCTTCTTCGAGTCGGCCTTGATCCTCGCCATCGTGGTGCTGGGCGGCATGGGCTCGACCATCGGTGTGGTGATCGCTGCATTCGTGCTCACCGTGGCACCAGAGCTTCTGCGCGGGTTTGCCGAGTATCGCGTGCTGCTGTTCGGCGTGTTGATGGTGTTGATGATGATCTGGCGACCGCGCGGCCTGATAAGGATCAGCCGTACCGGTGTGACCCCGCGTAAAGGAGTAGCGCCATGAGCGAAGTCGTACTCTCGGTCGAGAAGCTGATGATGCACTTCGGCGGCATCAAGGCGTTGAGTGATGTGAGCCTGAAGGTTCATCGCAATTCGATCTTCGCCCTGATCGGTCCCAATGGCGCGGGCAAGACCACGGTGTTCAACTGCCTGACCGGCTTCTACAAGGCCTCGGGTGGCAAGATCGAACTCAGCGTGCGTGGCGAGCGAACCAACGTCATCCAGCTGCTGGGCGAATCGTTCAAGGCGACCGATTTCGTCTCGCCGAAATCTTTCCTCAGTCGGCTGTACTACAAGATGTTCGGCGGCACTCACCTGGTGAACCGCGCGGGTCTGGCACGGACTTTCCAGAACATTCGGCTGTTCAAGGAAATGTCGGTACTGGAAAACCTGCTGGTAGCCCAGCACATGTGGGTCAATCGAAACATGCTGGCCGGCATCCTCAACACCAAGGGCTATCGCAAGGCCGAGAGCGATGCGTTGGACCATGCGTTCTACTGGCTGGAAGTCGTCGACCTGGTGGACTGCGCCAACCGTTTGGCCGGCGAACTGTCCTACGGTCAGCAACGTCGTCTGGAGATCGCCCGGGCCATGTGTACCCGGCCGCAGATCATCTGCCTCGACGAACCGGCCGCTGGCCTTAACCCTCAGGAAACCGAAGCGCTGAGCGCGATGATCCGTCTGCTGCGTGACGAGCATGATCTGACCGTGGTGCTGATCGAACACGACATGGGCATGGTAATGAGCATTTCCGACCACATCGTGGTGCTGGACCACGGCATCGTGATCGCCGAGGGCGGGCCTGATGCCATTCGTAACGATCCAAAAGTGATTGCGGCCTACCTGGGCGCTGATGAAGAGGAAGTGGTGCTATGAGCCAACCCATCCTCGAACTCAAGGAACTGGATGTGTTTTACGGGCCGATCCAGGCCCTGAAGAAAGTTTCGCTGCACATCAATGAAGGTGAAACCGTGAGCCTGATCGGCTCCAACGGTGCGGGCAAGTCGACGCTGTTGATGTCGATCTTCGGTCAGCCGCGCGCAGCGGATGGCCAGATCATTTATCAGGGCGTCGATATCACCCACAAGTCATCCCATTACATCGCCTCCAACGGCATCGCTCAGTCGCCGGAAGGACGGCGTGTCTTCCCTGACATGACGGTCGAGGAAAACCTGTTGATGGGCACCATCCCAATCGGTGACAAGTACGCCACCGAGGACATGCAACGCATGTTCGAGCTGTTTCCACGGCTCAAGGAACGGCGCACCCAGCGGGCGATGACCATGTCGGGTGGTGAACAGCAGATGCTGGCCATCGCTCGTGCACTGATGAGCCGGCCGAAGTTGCTGCTGCTCGATGAGCCAAGCCTGGGATTGGCGCCGATCGTGGTGAAGCAGATCTTCTCGACACTGCGGGAACTGGCGAGTACCGGCATGACCATCTTCCTGGTCGAGCAGAACGCCAACCACGCCCTCAAGTTATCGGACCGCGCGTATGTCATGGTCAACGGCGAGATTCGCCTCACAGGTACCGGCAAGGAGTTGCTGGTGAACGAGGAGGTGCGTAACGCCTATCTTGGCGGGCACTAAGTCCTGCTGAGGCAAAAGCAGCCCCGACGCGCAATCGCCGGGGCTTTTTTACATCCCCAATTCGCCACAACCCCTGAGGGAGCGAGCCTGCTCGCGATTGGGGGGTGACGTTCATCATTGATGCCGACGGTCCCACCCCGATAGCGAGGCAGGCTCACTCTCACAAGGTATCTCTGTGTGCTTTCGGGAAATTGTGGAAAACAATATTCACAAGCTCTCAAACCGCGACATAAAGCCGCTGCAAATAGTTGTTTTATCAACGTTTTGACTTGTCCCCGTTTACTGTGGAGCTGGCTGTGAATAACGTGGGTGTAGCTGCCTGAGAGCCTTTGAATACGTGGCTTGTAGAGATGTGGTTATTTATTGATCAGCGGTTTTTGCCCGACCGGCGAGTGCCTTTGTCAACCTTTTTATTGGCATCGTTTGCGGGTTGAAAATGCACCCGCGAGCCTGTGGATAAGTCTGTGACTAAACTCTGGAAAGAGTCGGCTGAAGGCCGTAGTTGCTGGCTTGGCGCCATCGTCGGTTTGAACGTTCAATCATGCAAAATGCCCTGGGCTACACAGCGAGCGCTTCAGGGTCAAGGGAAAAACTTTTAAATCTGCCCGCAAAGCCTTATACACAGCGGCTTCCAGCTTTTTGACTTGCCCCCGGAAACTGTGGACCGGCCTGTGGATAACATGCGCGTACTTAGCTGCAAGCCACGGCTGATATAGTGTGTAGCTGCCTGGTTGATTTTTGTACAAAGATGCAGTCCCTGTAGCAGCTGGCGAAGCCTGCGTTCGGCTGCGAAGCAGTCGTAAAGCCTGAATTCGCGATGTGCCTGAATGACCTTGGTGCCTGATTTCACGACTGCTTCGCAGTCGAACGCAGCCTTCGGCAGCTGCTACAGGGGGCGTTATTGAGTCCAACATGCGGGGCTCTGGTTGCTCGTAACAGCCTGGCCGGGCATGCTTCCCGCTGATTATCTATTCCAATGGCTGTTCACCAGTCGAAGCAAGGAGAACACGATGTCCAACACCCTGTTTATTACCGGTGCAACCTCCGGTTTTGGCGAAGCCTGTGCCCGCCGTTTTGCTGAGGCTGGCTGGAAGCTGGTGCTGACAGGTCGTCGTGAAGAGCGCCTTAATGCCCTGTGCGCCGAGTTGTCGAAACAGACTGAGGTTCTTGGCCTGGTGCTCGATGTGCGTGATCGCAAAGCCATGGAGGAGGCGATTGGCAACCTGCCGCCGTCCTTCGCCAAATTGCGCGGCCTGATCAACAACGCCGGTCTGGCCCTGGGCGTTGATCCTGCACCCAAATGCGATCTCGACGATTGGGACACCATGGTCGACACCAACGTCAAAGGCCTGATGTACAGCACCCGTCTGCTGTTGCCACGCCTGATCGCTCACGGTCGTGGTGCCAGCATCGTCAACGTCGGCTCCGTCGCCGGTAGTTATCCGTATCCGGGCAGTCACGTGTATGGCGCGACGAAAGCGTTCGTCAAACAGTTCTCCCTGAGCCTGCGCTGCGACCTGCAAGGCACCGGCGTGCGTGTCAGCAACATCGAACCGGGCATGTGCGAAAGCGAGTTTTCGCTGGTGCGCTTCGCCGGTGACCAGGAGCGGTACAACGCGACCTATGCCGGCGTCGATCCGATCCAGCCGCACGACATTGCCGAGACTATTTTCTGGGTGCTCAACGCGCCAGCGCACATCAATATCAACAGCCTGGAACTGATGCCGGTGAGCCAGACCTGGGCCGGCTTTGCCATTGATCGTAATGGTGGCAAGGCGTAATTGATGACGAGGGAGCCTGCTCCCTCGCCACAAGGCCGGCCGACACCTGACATAAGCTAAACTCCTCGCCCAACACCCCGCCGCAGCCTGCGGCGTCAAGGTGCAAGAGGAGGCTACGTGAGTAACAAAGGTGAGCAGTCACTGCTCAAGCAATCGACCATTCTCATGTTGGCCGTGGCGATCGCCGGGATCGTGACCGGTTTTGTTTCGGGTGCCCAATCCATCCTGTTCGATGGTTTTTTCTCGTTGATCGCGACCTTCATCAAGGTCTTGATGCTCATCACCGCCAAACTGATCGCCAAGGAAAGTAACGACCGCTTTCAGTTCGGCTTCTGGCACCTGGAACCCATGGTGTTGTTAATCGAGGGCAGCTTTCTGTTCTTGATTGCCATCTACGCCTTTCTCAATGGTGTGTTCGGCATCATCAATGGTGGCCGAGAGATCGAGCTCGGGTTGGTGATCATCTACGCAGCGGTATTCACCGTCGTCGAGTTTGCGTATTTCTTTTACGTCCGGCATCGCAATCGAAAACTGCGGTCAACGCTCATCCAGTTCGACAACATCAGTTGGCTGGTGGACGCGATGCTCTCGGTAGGCCTGCTGGTCAGTTTCCTGATTGCGCTGCTGCTCAAGACCCAGGGGTATGACGAGTGGGCGATGTACGTCGACCCGTTGATCCTGATCGTCCTGGCGTTGAGCATGCTCCCTCCGGCCTTCAAGATCCTCGCCCCAGCGCTGCGTGATGTGCTGGGGATTGCGCCGGATCAACTGGATGACAAGGTGCGTCAGGTCATGGAAGCGGCCAAGGACGAGCACGGTTTCGACGACTACATTTCCTACGTGCAGAAGCACGGGCGGGCGTGTTTTATCGAGATTCATGTGGTGTTGCCGGCGGACTATCCGTTGCAGAACGTAGGGCAACTGGATGCGCTGCGGGAGGAGATTTCCGCGAAGCTCGGTAAGGCGGATGCGGCGCGATGGCTGACGATCAGCTTTACCGGGGACAAAAAATGGATCGCGTGATTCGCTGATGAACCCTTCGCCGGCAAGGCACGCTCCCACAGGTTGATGCGTACCTTGCCCGCGAAGGCTTTCGATCGCTCAGCGCAGATAGTCAACCAACCCGCGATAACAGGTCGCCAAGTGATAAGGCGTGGTCGAAGGCATGTCCTTGCGGCTCACTTCACCCTGCTCATCCCGACACTCATACCAGCCGCCCGCGTGCAGGAAGTGCTGCTGCAATGCCAGGAGTTGGCGCTGCACGGCGGCTTCTGCATCCGGGCGCAAGGTCAGCGCCCGCAGATACTCAGCCTGGGCCCAGATTCGTTGGGTGGCATCCTTGATGTGGCCATCCAGATCAAGCATCGCTTGAACAGCCGCCGACTGTTGATGCACACCCCATTGCTCGGTCAGCGAAAACGCCCGGTCGAGCGATGTGTGCAACGCAGAGCCCCGTAGCAGGGCTGATGATTCGAGCAGGAAATACCACTCGAACTGATGTCCCGGTTCAAACCAGTTATCCACAGCGCCCAGCGGCTTCTCCATCAACACACCATGTTGCGGGTCGATGAAGCGTTGTTGCATGGCTGTGCATAACTCAACCAGTGCCTCTTTCACGACGGCGTCTTCGCGCGCCGAAAGCGTCGCGAGAAAGGCTTCTGCCAAATGCATCAGGGGATTTTGCAGGGGGCCGCTGTTCAGCGATGACCAGTCACGCTCGAGGCTGGCTTCGTACAGGCCGTCGCCTGTGGCGAAACGTTGCGTGATCACGTCCAGGGCGCGGTTGAGTACGGACTCCGCCGAAGGGTCGCGAACCTTGTCCCAATAATGAGCGCAGGCAAACAGGATGAAGGCATGGGTGTAGAGGTCTTTGCGTTGATCCAGTGGCGCGCCTTGCGGATCGATGCTGTAGAACCAGCCGCCGTGTTCGGCGTCGTGGAAGTGCTGCTGCAAGGAACGGAACAGCGCCTCGGCTCGCTCTTCAGCAGCCGGTACCTGGCCGATCAGGCTGGAGAACAAGTACAGCTGCCGTGCGCACGCCATCGCCCGGTAGCGCTGCGGCGGCAGCGGTTGATGGTCTGCGTCCAGTGCCTCATAGGGCAGCGCCAGCTCGGCATTCCAGCCGGGGCCTTGCCACAGGGGCACGATCACATCCTGGAAATGCTGTTGCACCGAGTTGAACAGAGCGGTCAATTCAGGCTGGGAGGCGGAGCGGGGAACATGAGGCATTGGCTGGCGTCGTCACGGCAGGGGCGAATGCGCAACATGGTAGCAGGCCTTGGAGATGCGGTGTCTGTCAGGCCCTCATCGCGAGCAAGCTCGGCTCCCACAGGATTTGTGGAGTTGCTGCTGGCAAGTTCAACCACCACAGGATTTGTGGTGTTGCTGCTGGCAAGTTCAAGCACCACAGGATTTGTGGAGTTGCTGCTGGCAAGTTCAACCACCACAGGATTTGTGGTGTTGCTGCTGGCATGTTCAACCACCACAGATCCGCTGAAGCCGAACTTGCCAACAATGCCACCACAAAACCTGTGGGAGCCGAGCTTGCTCGCGATGAGGCCAGTCAAGACACTCGAGAACTCAGCCCGCGAGCAACCACACGCCAGTCGCCGCCGAAGCCGCACCCGCGACCCGAACCAACGGCGCTGCCGCTTGTGGCAACACCCGCACGACCGCGTAGCCTGCGGCATGCAACGCCGCCGTCGCCGCGACGAATCCTGCGGCATACGCCCAAGGGTTCGACATGTCCGGCAATTCCAGACCGTGCGCCACCCCATGGAACAGCGCAAACAATGCCGTCGCCGCCACTGCCAGGCTCAGCGGTGGACGCACCGCCAGCGCTACGGCCAGGCCCAGCGCCAGCACTGACGCAGCGATTCCGCCTTCCAGAACGGGCAAGTTCAAGCCTTCAAACCCCAACATACCGCCCACCAGCAGGGTGCCGACGAACGTGCAGGGCAGTAGCCAGCGAGCCGCACCATTCTGCTGCGCTGCCCACAATCCGACCGCAACCATTGCCAGCAAGTGATCGAGGCCACCGATCGGGTGGCTGATACCGGCCATCAATCCATTGTCGCCATGGCCCGGGTGAGCAAAGGCGAGCGCCGGAGTCAGCAACAGGGCCATGGCGCCCAGCATGCGTTTAAGTGTCATGGATAAGCTTCCTTGTTGAAAAAAGGGTGTGATCAGGCTGCAGTCAGCAAACCCTGGCGTTCGATGAAGGCAATGATTTCTTCCAGGCCCTGGCCGGTTTTCTGATTGCTGAACACGAACGGCTTGCCGTTGCGCATGCGGGTCGTGTCGCTGTCCATCAGGGTCAGGGACGCGCCCACCAGCGGTGCAAGGTCGATCTTGTTGATCACCAGCAAGTCGGACTTGCAGATGCCCGGTCCGCCCTTGCGCGGCAGCTTGTCGCCGGCCGAGACATCGATCACGTAGATGGTCAGGTCGGACAGTTCCGGGCTGAACGTCGCCGACAGGTTGTCGCCACCGGACTCCACGAGAATCAGGTCCAGCCCCGGAAAGCGCCGGTTCAATTGATCCACCGCTTCAAGATTGATCGAGGCGTCTTCGCGGATGGCGGTGTGTGGGCAGCCGCCGGTTTCCACGCCAATAATGCGCTCAGGTGCGAGGGCTTCGTTGCGCACCAGGAAGTCAGCGTCTTCTCGGGTGTAGATATCGTTGGTCACGACGGCCAGGTTGTAGCGATCGCGCAGGGCCAGGCACAGGGCCAGCGTCAGGGCGGTTTTGCCCGAACCAACCGGGCCGCCGATGCCGACGCGCAGGGGTTGTGTGTTCATGTGATTCTCCAAGTGAAAAGGCCCTAGGAACGGAACAGTCGGCTGTACTGGCGCTCATGGGCCATGCCCGCCAGGGACAGGCCGAAAGCGGCGCTGCCATAGTGTTCGGGGTTTATTTGAGTGGCGTTCTGCTGGGCTTCCTGCAACAGCGGCAGCAGCTGGCTGGTCAGGCGCTGCGCCGCTTGCTGGCCGAGGGGCAGGGTTTTCATCAGCACCGCTAATTGATTCTCCAGCCAGCTCCAGAGCCAGGCCGCCAACGCGTCTTGCGCACTGATGTGCCAGGCGCGTGCGGCCAGCGCCCAACAGAGAGCCAAATGCGGTTCTGGACGCTGTTCAAGAAAGGCGCGCGCGGCGGCATCCAGTTCCGGCAAACCATTGAGCAATTGCTGGAGGGAATAACCCATCTGCCGACTTTCCTGATACAGCTCGCGCGTCTCGCGGCTGGCGCGGTGTTCTTCGCAGTGCTGTAACAAGCGGGCCCAGTTTTCTTGCGCGGCCGCCTCGCAGTGAGCCAGCAACAGAGGCGCTTCGAAGCGTGCAAGGTTGAGCATTAATTGGTCGCTGATCCAGCGTCGCGCACTGTCCGGATCATTGACCCGGCCGTTATCCACCGCCATTTCCAGGCCTTGGGAATAGCTGTAGCCGCCAATTGGCAGCTGCGGACTGGCCAGACGCAGCAGCGCCCAGGCCGGGTTCATAAGCGAACGCCGAACTGGTGCAATTTCGGGGGGTAATTGAAATCTTCGTCGCCATGGCGCGAGTGATGATGGCCGCCGCCGTAAGCGCCGTGTTCGGGCTGGAACGGTGCCTCAATGGAGTCGACTTGGGCATCAAGCTGTTCGAGCATGGCCTTGAGTACGTAATCGTCCAGCAGGCGCAACCAGCCGTTGCCGACTTGCAGGGCAACGTGGCGATTGCCCAGGTGGTAGGCGGCCCGCGTCAGTTCGAATGCGTTGGCGCACGTGACATGCAGCAGTTGTTCAGGGCGGGCGCAGACGCGAACGGTGCGACCATCTTCTGCTTGCAGGCATTCACCGTCATACAGTGGCGGCTGACCGCGCTCCAAAAACAATCCGACGTCTTCGCCATCGGCACTGAAACAGCGCAAACGGCTCTTGCTACGAGCGTCGAAGGTCAGGTGCAACTCGGCGGCCCAAACGGGTTGAGGGTCGATTCTGCGATGAATCACCAGCATCGGAAGACTTCCAGCAATGAGCGATAGTCAGGCTAGAGCAAGGGGCTTGCCAATCGGACGATGTGTAGGAAATGCCTGACGGATCATGGCTGGTGAGTCATTTCGTTGCGCAAATATGGCTGAAATTGGTGCAGGGAAAAAGCGCGCGCACCAATTTGCGACGCTCAAAAATAGATCACTCGGTGCTGCCGAGTCCTTGCCAATGCTTGAGCCCGATAAAAATGAAGCGCAGCTGCTGGGTGATTTTCGCCTGCGGGGTGAGGTGATCGGGCAGCGCCTCGGCGGGAGGATCGATGATGTCCGGCAAGGTTGCAAAAACACTTTTTACGATCAGATCCGCCACGACGCTCAGTCCGGCAATGTCCAGGTGTTGCAGTTTGGGCATTAAAGACAGATCGGACGCCAGGTCGGAGCTGATGTCTTCGCGCAAACGACCGATGGCCTGGCGCACTTGCAGCGAGCCACCGTACTGCTCGCGGGCGAGGAAAAGAAATTGCGATCGATTGGCCGCGACGACATCGAGAAAGATCCGCACGGAGGCGTCAATGATCCCCCCCATGACGAACTCGTTGTGTCGCACCAGGCGAATGGTTTCGCGGAAGGTCTGGCCGACTTCACTCACCAGCACCAGGCCGAGCTCATCCATATCAGCGAAATGCCGGTAGAAACCGGTGGGGACGATCCCGGCGGTTTTCGTCACTTCGCGCAGGCTCAGGCTGCCGAATCCTCGGCCGCTTTCCATCAAATGGCGGGCAGCGTCCATCAAGGCGTTGCGGGTCTGTTGTTTCTGTTCGGCGCGGGGCAGCATCGCAAGGAGATTTCTGGATAAGGGCAGCGACGCACTCTAGCAAATAGGCTTTGCCGGCGTCGAACGACTATCGGGGATTATGCGCGCAGGGGTAACGTCCATAAGGTCAAAGGCTGAAAAGTCAAAAGCCCAATCCGGGGATTGGGCTTTTTTTCAAGGCCGCCATGGGCTTAGCTCAAGGCACTGTTGCGTTCGATTACACGGTCACCACCACCTTCAGCCAGGGTTTGGCCTTGTGGGGTGCGATCGGAACCGTCAGCGGCAAGGGTCTGACCTTGTGGAGTGCGATCGGAACCGTCAGCAGCCAGGGTCTGGCCTTGTGGGGTGCGGTCGGAACCGTCAGCCGCCAGAGTCTGGCCTTGTGGGGTGCGATCGGAACCGTCAGCCGCCAGGGTCTGGCCTTGTGGGGTGCGATCGGAACCGTCAGCCGCCAGGGTCTGGCCTTGTGGGGTGCGGTCGGAACCGTCAGCAGCCAAAGTCTGGCCTTGTGGAGTGCGGTCCGAACCATCCTGGGTGATCAAGCCTTTTTCTTTCAGGCGATCGTTACCGCCTTCGGCGAGTGTCTGGCCCTGTGGAGTGCGGTCGGAACCATCTGCAGCGACGGTTTGACTGAACACCGAGCGGCTGTCTTTGACTTGCGGAGTGGCCTGGTCAGCAGCTGGCAGAGCGAAAGCGGTGCTGGCCAGCATGGAAAGGGTAAGGCTAAGCAGTAATTGGCGTTTCATGATGGGTTGCTCCTTGGGAGGGCGATAAAGTGGGTACGAGGTCAATGCTACTCTCGATAAGTCGATATAAAAGTTCATAAACGCAATGGTAATAATCAACGGAATTGATTGTTCCTTGCGATGGCTCTAAACCGGGCGTTTCCGGCGGACGTTTTTGCACTGCTGTGGGTATTTTCGACTCACCCGTGCCACGCAAAAGTGCGGGGGCGGTAACGTCTATCGAGGGGGGCAGTATGTGGAGGGACGATTATTTAAGGATTAATCGGCATTTCGGTTAAACCTGAGCGCTGTTTCCCAGTCCTAGATGTCATGGTCGGCCCGTTCTGGCCTACCGTTTCCATACGTGCGTCGCAGTCAGGGCGCTCAGTCGTATAAAGGAGCCCTGTGCAATGACGCGCACTCGTAAAGTAATGGCCTGGACCTTCGCCAGCCTCGTTCTTCTGCTGGCAGTGCTGGTGTTGATCATCGTGTTCTTCGATTGGAACCGGATCAAACCGCCCCTCAATGCCAAAGTCTCCGAAGAGCTGCACCGTCCCTTTGCCATCAACGGCAACCTGGCCGTGGTCTGGCAACGCGAACCCGAGGAGGGAGGATGGCGTGCCTGGGTACCTTGGCCGCACGTGGTTGCGGAAGATCTGAGCCTGGGTAACCCCGAGTGGTCGAAGAAGCCACAAATGGTCACCTTGAAACGGGTCGAGCTGCGCATCTCGCCGTTGGCCCTGCTGGCGCAGCGTGTGGTGATCCCGCGCATTGACCTCACCGAGCCGAATGCCGACCTGCAACGCCTGGCCGATGGTCGCGCCAACTGGACGTTCAAGTTCGACCCGAAGGATCCAGACGCTGAGCCGTCGAGCTGGGTGGTGGATATTGGCGCGATTGGTTTTGATAAAGGCCACGTGACCCTCGACGACCAAACCCTGAAAACGCAGCTTGATGTGTTGATTGATCCCCTGGGCAAGCCGATTCCGTTCAGCGATATTGTCGGCGACAAAGCCGCGAAAAGCGCGCAGGAGAAGGGCGCCGCGCCACAGGATTACGCTTTCGCGATCAAGACCAAAGGCCAATACCACGGTCAGAAGCTCACCGGCGACGGCAAGATCGGCGGCTTGCTGGCGTTGCAGGACGCGAATCGACCTTTCCCGCTGCAGGCCCAAGTGCAGATTGCCGACACCCGTATTGAGTTGGCCGGCACCCTGACCGATCCGCTGAACCTCGGTGCGCTGGACCTGCGTCTGAAACTGGCTGGTGCCAGCCTGGGCAACCTGTATCCGCTGACAGGCGTGACCCTCCCGGACACCCCGCCCTATGCCACCGACGGTCATTTGATCGCCAAGCTGCATGAGCCAGGTGGCGCAGTATTCCGCTATGAAGCATTCAACGGCAAGATCGGCGAAAGCGACATTCATGGGAGCCTGGCCTACGTTGCCAGCCAGCCGCGGCCAAAACTCAGCGGTGCTCTGGTGTCGAACCAGTTGCTGTTTGCCGACCTGGCGCCTCTGATTGGCGCCGACTCCAATACAAAGCAAAAGGCCCGGGGTGGCGAAAGCAAGCAGCCGACGGACAAGGTGCTGCCGGTCGAGGAGTTCAAGACCGAGCGCTGGCGCGACATGGACGCCGATGTTGAATTCACCGGCAAGCGCATCGTCCACAGTGAGAAGCTGCCGTTCAATGACCTTTATACCCACCTCGTGCTGACCGATGGGGTCCTGAGCCTCGAGCCCCTGCGTTTCGGCGTGGCAGGCGGCAAGCTCGACGCACAGATCCGTTTGAACGGTCACACCGAACCCCTGGAAGGCCAGGCCAAATTGACCGCGCGTGGCTTCAAGCTCAAGCAGCTGTTCCCGACCTTCGAACCGATGAAAACCAGCTTCGGTGAGCTCAACGGCGACGCCGACATCACCGGGCGTGGCAACTCGGTGGCGAAGTTGCTGGCCACCTCCAATGGCAATCTGAAGATGCTGATCAATGACGGTGCCATCAGCCGCGAGTTGATGGAGCTGGCCGGGCTTAACGTGGGCAACTATGTGGTCGGCAAGATCTTTGGCGACAAGGAAGTGAAGATTAATTGCGCGGCCGCCGATTTCGATATCAAGACCGGTCTGGCAACCACTCGCTTGTTCGTTTTCGATACCGAGAACGCGATTATCTACATCGATGGAACGGCAAACATGGCAACCGAGCAACTGGACCTGACCATCACGCCGGAATCAAAAGGCTGGCGCCTGATCTCGTTGCGCTCGCCGCTGTATGTGCGGGGCAAGTTCATCAAGCCGGATGCGGGGGTGAAAGCTGTACCGTTGCTGTTGCGTGGGGCGGGGATGGTTGCGTTGGGTGTGATTGCTGCGCCGGCGGCCGGGTTGCTCGCGTTGGTGGCGCCTAGTGGGGGCGAGCCGAATCAGTGCGCGCCATTGCTGGAACAGATGAAGGCGGGCAAGGCACCCAAGACCGTAAAGAACTGACAGCTGAAACGTTCTCGACATAAAAAATCAAGAACGTTTTATTAGCTGTTTGCACGGATTTTTCAGTCTGGAAGCAGCTGCGAAATATGCACCAAGTCAGTATCAAGTTTGTTCTGGACTTTTCCAGTGATGGCTTGTCTGAACGTGCGGTAGTTAGTTTCATCCAGGAAACTTGAAGACACCATGATGTTGTTTTTACTGTCCAGTGTTGGCTTGACTGGCGCACCGTTTAAAATTTCAAGCTCATCCATAGCTGTTGCTTGGAATGCGACAAGTGTTGTGATGATCGTTCCGTTTTCACGAATAATCGTCACGGTCATCGAAGAGTTCCATGGGTTTTTTTTAACGGAAGTTGGTCGGGTGTCAGCGTCCTGTTTATTAGTAGAATTGGCTTGCAGTCGCTTTAAGTAAAGCTGTATGGCTGAGGAGTCTCGAGGGAGATTGGCCAGTTGTGAAAAGCTGCAGGCGAGCGATTGTCGCTCAGTGTCGGATATTAAATGCTGCGTAGTGCCTTTAATGATGTTGAGCAGGCTGCTTACGGGTTGCTCAACACGCTTGTAGGTATTGCTATTCTGCGACCAGCCTATTTTTGCGAGCGTGTTGTTATAGGTGGACCAGAGGAGCTCACGATTGCTTGCGGATTTTGCAGCCAACATATGGCTGTACAAACTCGAGTGCAAGAGGTCTGTTTTGAAAGCATCACTGTGTTTTCCGCAAAATAACGTGATGTTGCCAGTGACGAGATACAGGTCGAAGGGTTGGTTCATTGTATAAACACTCTGCGATAGAAACGGAAAGTGAGAGAGATCGTACACCTAAGTACGATCTCTCTCTCGCTGAAGGAAGTAGACTAAATATTAATCGAGGTCTGGAAGGTCGATAATAAATTTTTCTGCGCTTGCTAAATATTTAGCGCGGAGCGAACTACGCAGGGCTCCAAAGATGGAGTTGTCCAGGTAAAGGTGTGAACTGGCCGATTTTATGACGGTGGTTTGGCGAGTTGTTTTCCAAAACAGGATGTTTTTGGTCCTTTCGCTTGCGTCCAGCGACGCAAAGCTCATGATCATGTGCGGCTGCCCTGCATTGTCTACCCAGACCGGTGCGAAGTCGTAGTTTCCTTGTCGTCCGAGTACCTTGACATTGTTCAAAAGAGTGGTGGCCTCGGTGCTGCCTTTAACAGCTTCAACTGATTTGCTACCTACGCTCCTGAGCGCATTTGCAGCAGAGCCTCCGATAAGCCCCATCGCCAAGTCCAGCGCAATCTGGTCCAGGGTGATACCGATTTTATTGACAGTAATGTTCTTGTAGATTCCGCCGTCGTTGGCCCAGCCTATGTTGCTCAGCCCTTTGAGATAAAACTGATACCATTCGGCCAGTTGATTCTGGTTGGGAAACTTCTTGGTGGCGGCGTTGTGCATCACTAACTTGCAAAGATTGACGTCGGAAATGATCTCTTCCGATACGCCGGGAAGAAAAGTGTTAACTGTTTCTGGCAGGACGCTGGCGGTGGGGCTGTTGATGTTGTGCGCAGGGCGAGCATTAGCACTCGAGAAAGAGCGTATGGGGGTGACTGGCAATGCCGCAAGTTCGTCGATAAATTCAAATCGTTGTTCTAATAGCATAAAATTATTCCTTCTTAATTAAATTTGAACAGCCGGAGTGGACTGTGGATTCAAGGTTAAATTAGTAGGGGAATAAGTCTATGCGGGGTATGTTGCCGGAGGTGTATATGTTCATTTGCAAATAAAGCCTTGTCGCACCGTTGGTGCGACAAGGTAATGTGTTGCTATTAAAGATCTTTCAGTATGTCCGCCATATCATCTGCGTGCTCTTCTTCCTGAGCCAATATGTCTTCGAAGATTCGCCGTGTAGTCGGGTCTTTTTCACCGATGTATTGAATGATTTCGCGATAACTGTCGATGGCAATGCGCTCAGCAACCAGGTCTTCGTAAACCATTTCCTTGAGCGAATTACCTGCGACGTATTGTGCGTGGGAGTTTTTCGACAGGGTGTCAGGGTTGAACTCCGGCTCTCCTCCCAACTGCACGATGCGCTCGGCCAGCCTGTCGGCGTGTTGGCCTTCCTGCTTCGCGTGTTCGAGGAACTCTTCAGCAGCCACATGGGCTTTGAGGCCGTTGGCCATGAAGTAGTGGCGCTTGTAGCGCAACACGCAAACCAGTTCGGTGGCTAGGGATTCGTTGAGCAGGCGCAGCACTTCGTCAAGGTCGGCGCTATAGCTTTCGGTCACTGCGCCGTTTTCGACGTTTTGACGGGCCCGTGCTCGAAGGGTGGTTACATCGGACAAATGCATGTCACTCATCTCGTTCTCCTGGAGGCTAATCCGGTTTGCGTCACGCCTCTGAGGACGCGATCGCTACTTAAGGTGTGAGTGATCGGGCCCGCGAAAAGTTTTATGTAATTTGCCGTTGTTCGTCGCGAGCTGACGAAGCCTGCGATCTTGGTACCAGACCGGACAGGCGTGCCTCCTCCTGCAGCCATGCAAAAAACGCCCGAACCGGGGGGTGACGCTCGCGACCCGGTACGCACAGGGCGCTATATCCCGCGCCCTCGACCTGAATGTCGCTCCGATACCCCTCCAGTAATCCGCTGGCCACGCTTTGCGACACAAGGATGTTGCTTGCCAGCACCAGACCTTGTCCGGCAATGGCAGCTTGCAAGGCGTAATGTTCCTCATCGTACTCGCGCACCGCGGGTTGCCCTTGCAACCAGGACTCCCCGGACTGCGCACACCAGGCTTCCCAGCCGTGGGCATACAGTTTTGAGTTGTGCCATCGCACGCTGATCAGCGTTGGCACTCGACCGCGGGCTAACGCGACTTGCTCGGGCGAGCCATAAACGCCGAAGGCCTCATCAAAAAGGCACAAGCCAAACAGATTGGGATAGTCATCGAGGCTATAGCGCAACACCAGATCGACGCTCGCGTCCTGATGCAAGTCGATCACCTCACAATGGGTATCGAGTCGCACGCTGATGTCGGGATGGCGCGCATAGAAACGGCCCAGACGCGGCACCAGCCACAAGGCGGCGAAGGCTGCAGTGGTGGAAATCGTCAGGCTCGCGCCGCTGCGTTGCGGGCGCAATGTGTCAACGCTTTGCGCCACGTCCAGAAACGCGCCGTGCAGGGTGCGGAACAATCGTTCACCGCCCTCGGTCAGTCGAACCTGTCGCGGCAACCGCTCGAACAACGACAGGCCAAGCCAGCTTTCAAGGGTGCGGATCTGGTGGGAAATGGCCGTTGGTGTGACGGCCAGTTCTTCGGCCGCTGCCTTGAAACTCAGCAGGCGGGAAGCCGATTCAAAGGCGCGCAGGGCGGTGAGTGGCAGTGAGGCAAACATTCAATACTCCATGGATGAAATGAATTCATCCAGAGTGACTTTTACTCATTTGATGAGGATGGCCCAGCGCTACACGCTATGAACCACAGACGATTTGAGTTTAGTCATAAAGGAGATTCAGATGAGTGAAATTCTTGTGGTGCATGCGAGTCCACGTGGCGAGCGATCCCATTCCCGGCGCTTGGCCGAGGTGTTCATTGAGGCCTGGCGAGCAGCCAATCCTGAGGCGCGTCTGACCCGACGCGAAGTCGGTCGGGCACTTATCCCGCCGGTTAACGAGGCGTTCGTGGCTGCCGCGTTTTACCCCGAACCGAATGCTCGACCATTAGCGATGCAAGCTGACCTCGCGTTCAGTGATGAACTGGTTCGCGAATTGCTCGGCCATGACGTGCTGCTGATTTCCACGCCCATGCATAACTTCAGCGTGCCGAGTGGGCTCAAGGCCTGGATAGACCAGATTGTCAGGCTCGGGCTGACGTTCAATCACACCCTTGATAATGGCGTGGCGCAATACGAACCGCTGGTGCGGGGCAAAAAAGCGCTGATCGTGACCACGCGCGGTGGTTTTGGATTCGGGCCGGGGGGCGAACTGGAAGCCATGAATCATGCCGATACTTTGCTACGCACGGCACTGGGCTTTATCGGCATCACTGATGTCACCGTGGTCGATGCCGAGGGAGAGGAGTCTGCCGAACGCACCTTCCAGATCTCCGCCGCCGAGGCCGAACAGCGTTTGCTGGCGCTGGTCAGGGAGTTCTAGATGGCCTGGCTGTATTTGCTGATCGCTGCCGGGTTCGAAGTCACCTTCGCCATGGGCATGAAGTACGCTGAAGGCTTCACCCGGCTGTGGCCTTCGCTCATCACCGTGATCGCCGCAGTGGCCGGGATTTACTTCCTGACGTTGGCCATGCGTGAGCTGCCAGTGAGCATCGCCTATCCGATCTGGACAGCCATCGGTTCACTGGGCACGGTGTTTCTTGGGTTTGCGCTGCTCGGCGAGAGTCTGACGGCCCTTAAACTGGTTTCGGTCGGGCTGATCGTCGCGGGCGTGGTGGGGTTGAAGTAGGCGGATGTCATAGACTTGTCGTCGAGTTGTCATGTTGCATGGCAATGCTTGGCTGATGTCTTGCATCCCGCCTGGCAACTCCCCACCACCCACAAGGATGTCCGCCCATGTCGCAAGGTTCCGCCACGCGCTACCCGCTGGTGCTGGTCCCGGGAATGCTCGGCTTTGTCCGTTTGCTGCTCTATCCCTACTGGTACGGGATCATTTCGGCGTTGCGCCGGGGTGGTGCAACGGTGTTCGCGGTGCAGGTGTCGCCGCTTAATTCCAGCGAAGTGCGCGGTGAGCAGCTGCTCGCGCGGATCGAGGAAATTCTGCGCGAAACCGGGGCCGAGAAAGTCAATCTGATTGGTCACAGTCAAGGTTCACTAACGGCCCGCTATGCCGCCGCCGTGCGCCCGGATCGTGTGGCTTCGGTGACCTCTGTGGCCGGGCCGAATCATGGTTCGGAACTGGCGGATTACCTGGAAAAACACTACCCGGCGGACAGCGCCAAGGGACGTCTTCTCAGTGTCCTGCTGCGCTTGATCGGCGCGTTGATGAGCTTGCTGGAAACCGGTTATCGCGGGCCCAGGTTGCCCGTGGATATCCCGGCCTCGCACCAATCCCTCACCACGCAAGGGGTGGCGTTGTTCAATCAACGTTACCCACAGGGATTGCCGCAAACCTGGGGCGGACAGGGGCCGGAAGAAGTGAATGGGGTGCGCTATTACTCGTGGTCCGGGACCTTGCAGCCGGGCAAGACTGATCGTGGACGAAACCTGTTCGACGGGACAAATCGCAGCTGCCGATTGTTTGCCAGGACCTTTGTCCGGGAAGTCGGGCATTGCGACGGGATGGTCGGACGCTACAGTTCGCACCTGGGGACGGTGATCGGCGATGAGTATCCGCTGGATCACTTCGACATCGTCAATCAGTCGTTGGGACTGGTGGGAAAGGGGGCTGAGCCGATTCGTTTGTTCATGGAACATGCGGCGCGGTTGAAAGCGGCCGGCGTATAACAGGCAGATCGAGTCATCGTTCATCGCGAGCAGGCTCACTCCTACAGGTGTTCACCCATTTAATGCCAGGCAAAATCCATTGTGGGAGTGAGCCTGGTCTGTGCGGCATTCCGACGATGGCGTCAGATCAGGCAATGCTTTGTTTACGGCCCAAAACAGTGGTCCAGCGCTCCGAAAGAATCACCCCACCCAGCGTCAGCACGCCCCCCACCAGGTGATACATCGCCAGCTGTTCATGCAACACCACCGCCGCAATCAGCGCAGTGATCAACGGCAGCAGATTGAAAAACAGCGTGGTCCGGCTCGGGCCGAGACGCACAATCGCCTGCATCCACGCCAGTGGCGCCACCATCGACGCGAGCAGGCAGGCGTACAGCACCAGCGGGATGTTCTGCAGGGTCGGGCCGACCTTCGGCGAGGCGATGAACAACGGAAACAACACAATCACCGCCACCAGTACCTGCAAGTACAGCAACACCAGTGGCGGCAGGCGCAGCTGCCATTTTTTCAGCAACGTGCTGTAGATCGCATAGGCCAGGGTGGCGATCAACATCATCGCGTCGCCCAGGTTCACGCCGTGTTCCAGCAATGCCGCCAGGCTACCGGACGACACCACCACCAGCACGCCGGCAAATGACAGTACCGCGCCGGTCAATGCGCCTGCGGTCAGGCGCTGGCCGAGGCTGGCAATCGCCATGGCGAGGGACATCAAGGGCATCAGCGACAAAATGATGCCCATGTTGGTGGCCGAGGTCAGGGTCGCGGCGAAGTAGGCCAGACTTTGATAAACCGCCATGCCGAGCACGCCAAGGATAAAAATCTTGCCCAGATTGGGACGGATCAACGACCAATGGGCGATCACCGGTTTGAGCATGAACGGCGTGAAAAGCAAGCCCGCCAGCAGCCAGCGATAGAAACCGATCTCGGCAGGAAAGATCGCGCCAACGGCGAGCTTGTTGATCACGGTGTTGCCGGCCCAGATAAAAATGGCGAGCAGGGGATAAGCGTATTGCATCAGGAACAACCAGAACGTTAATGAGGGACAATTATCGTCTGTCTGGATGAAAGCTTATACTTCGATCCAGACAACGTGCCCTTGATGACGGACAGCATGACCAGTAAACACATCGACTTGCTGGATTTCAGCGAATTGCCGTCTCCGGTCTACTTCCGGTATGCCGACTTCGACACGCACGAATATGCCGCGCCCCATCGTCATCCGTGGGGCACGCTCGAGTATTCGGCCAATGGCGTGCTGCACATGGAAATCGGCAGTAGCCGGTTCATGTCACCCCCGCAGTATGCGGTGTGGGTGCCGCCGCACATCGAACACAGCTTCTACAGCAATCAACCGGTCAACTACCGTGCAGTCTGCCTTGCGCCTTCGTTGTGCCTCGACCTGCCCACGCAGGCTTGCACGCTGGCGATCAGTGAAATACTCAAGGCGATCCTCAAGGATTTCGCCGCGAGGGACGTGAAGATTCCCGAAAACGCGGCGGACCAGCGCCTGGCCCAGGTGCTGGTCGATCAGCTGCAACAAGCGCCTGTCCATGAGTGCTATTTACCCTACGCCAGCAGTGCCGGGCTGCTCGCGATTCTTGAAGCGTTGCAGGCCGAGCCTGGGGATAACCGCCCGCTGTCAGCCTGGGCTGCGCAAATCCATGTCAGCGAGCGCACGTTGGCGCGGCAGTTCGTGCGTGAGTTGGGCATGAGTTTCGGGGAGTGGCGGCAGCGCTTGCGCTTCCTCTCAGCGATCGAAGCACTGGACAGCCATCGCAGCATCCAGGACGTCGCATTCGACATGGGTTACAGCACTGGTTCTGCTTTTATCGCGATGTTTCAACGGCAGGCGGGGTGCACGCCGGAGCAGTATCGGCGTAGCCATCTTGAAAGCAGGAAGGCGTAACAGGCGTTGTCTACACTCCTGAACAAGGCCGCGTCCCTCGGTGCGGCGACCAGGAGAAAACTCCATGAAGATGTTGCGTGTCCCTTTGCTGATGATCGGTTTGCTGCTCTGCTCTCAAGGCTTCGCGGCCACGGCCCAACAGAACAAGATGACCACCTGTAACGCCGACGCGACGGCTAAAAGCCTCAAGGGCGATGAGCGCAAGATGTTCATGAGCACCTGTCTGAAGGCGGCGCCGGCGGCAAACGATGACGCTAAAGCATTGACCCCGCAGCAAGAGAAAATGAAAACCTGCAACGCCGACGCCGCGACTAAAGCGTTGAAGGGCGACGAGCGCAAAGCGTTCATGAGTGATTGCCTGAAGAAATAAAGATAGGGCATGAAGATGTGGGGGCATTGAGGGCCTCATCGCGGGCAAGCCCGCTCCCACATTTGTCAGGTGTGCACATAACCACTGTGGGAGCGGGCTTGCCCGCGATGAGGCCCGCAAGCACCCTGAAAATCTTTCGAGTCTCCGACCAAGGTCGCCCTACACATTCCCTAGTGCTGCCCTCGGAACGCTGGCAGACTGCCCATCCTTTTACGCCGTTCGTTTTGAGGCTGTATGCCAACGTTTTCTCAACGCCATGTCTTGCTGCTTATCAGTTGGGTCATCATTTTTGGTGGTTTGCTGTTGGTGATTCCTCTGCGGTTGCTGCCGAGCCTGCTGGCCGGATTGCTGGTGTTCGAACTGGTCAACATGCTCACCCCGCAGCTGCAACGTCTGATCGAAGGCCGGCGAGCGCGCTGGCTGGCGGTGGCCTTGCTGGGCACCTTGGTGGTGAGCGCGCTGGCGCTGATTTTTGCCGGGGCGATCAGTTTTCTGTTGCACGAAGCGGAAAACCCCGGCGCCTCCCTCGACAAATTCATGCACGTGGTCGACCGGGCGCGTGGGCAATTACCGCCATTCATCGACGCCTACCTGCCGGCCAGTGCCGCAGAGTTTCGGGTGGCCATTGGCGAGTGGATGAGCAAGCACCTCAGCGACCTTCAGCTCGTCGGCAAAGACGCGGCGCACATGTTCGTGACGTTGCTGATCGGCATGGTGCTGGGCGCGATCATCGCGTTGCAGCGTGTGCCGGACGTGACCAAGCGCAAACCACTGGCCGCTGCACTGTTTGATCGTCTGCATCTGCTGGTCCAGGCCTTTCGCAACATCGTGTTTGCCCAGATCAAGATTTCCCTGCTCAACACGTTCTTTACCGGGATTTTCCTGGCGGTGATCTTGCCGATGTTCGGGATCAAGTTACCGCTGACCAAAACCCTGATCGTGCTGACCTTCCTGCTTGGTTTGTTGCCGGTGATCGGTAACCTGATGTCGAACACGCTGATCACCATCGTCGGCTTGTCGCTGTCGATCTGGGTCGCCGTGGCGGCGCTGGGTTATCTGATCTTTATCCACAAGCTTGAGTACTTTCTCAACGCGCGCATCGTCGGCGGGCAGATCAGTGCGAAGTCGTGGGAGTTGCTGTTGGCAATGCTGGTGTTCGAGGCCGCGTTCGGCCTGCCGGGGGTGGTGGCGGGGCCGATTTATTACGCGTATCTGAAGAGCGAGTTGAAGCAGGTGGGGATGGTTTGACGCGCTGTTGATCTATTGTGGTGAGGGGATTTATCCCCGTTGGGCTGTGAAACAGCCCCTCCGGTGAATGCAGTGTGCCTGAAGTACTGTGATGAGAGGTTTTAGGGCTGCTTC
Organism: Pseudomonas sp. p50(2008); assembly: GCF_015351605.1. Classification (NCBI taxonomy): domain Bacteria; kingdom Pseudomonadati; phylum Pseudomonadota; class Gammaproteobacteria; order Pseudomonadales; family Pseudomonadaceae; genus Pseudomonas; species Pseudomonas sp. p50(2008). The sequence continues at coordinate 124,393 of NZ_JACMYF010000004.1, read as the reverse complement.
GCAGCCCAGCGGGGATAAATCCCCTCGCCACAGGATTTCGGATCAGTCCATCGTGCCGTAGCGCTTGCTGGCCTCAATGGCCAATCCGCTACCGATGCTGCCAAAGATGTTCCCTTCTACATGCCGAGCGTTCGGCAACATGTCCGAAACGCTGTTACGCAATGCCGGAATTCCGCTCGAACCACCGGTAAAGAACACCGTGTCCACCTGATCAACCCGCACGTTCGCGTCGTTCAACATCTTGGTCACGCTGTTGCGCACACGCTCCAGCAACGCCTCGATGGCGGACTCGAACAGCGCCCGACTCAACTCCACGCTCAACCCCGGCTCGATACGGTCCAGCGGAACATGGCGGCTGTCGGTGTGGGTCAGCTGGATCTTGGTTTCTTCCACTTCCATGGCCAGCCAGTGACCGGCGCGCTGGTCGATCAGCTTGAACAGACGATCGATGCCACCGGTGTCCTCGATGTCGTAACGCATGCTGCCCAGGGCCAGGGTCGACTTCTGCGAGTACACCGAGTTGATGGTGTGCCAGGTCGCCAGGTTCATGTGGTGGCTGGTGGGCATGTACGCACCACTCTTCATGCGGCTGCCGTAGCCGAACAGCGGCATCAGGCCTTGCAGGCTCAGCTGCTTGTCGAAGTCGGTACCGCCGATGTGCACGCCGCCGGTGGCGAGGATGTCATCGTGACGGTTGTCATTGGCCCGGCGATCCGGCGACAGGCGCACCAGCGAGAAGTCGGACGTACCACCGCCGATGTCGACGATCAGCACCAGCTCTTCCTTTTCGATGGTTGACTCGTAGTCGAACGCCGCGGCAATCGGCTCGTACTGGAACGACACATCCTTGAAGCCAATGGCGCGGGCCACGTCCACCAGGGTGTTTTCCGCTTCCTGGTCGGCCATTTCATCGTCATCGACGAAGAACACCGGGCGACCCAGTACCACTTCTTCGAACTCGCGACCGGCGGCAGCCTCGGCGCGCTTCTTCAGCTGGCCGATGAACAGCCCGAGCAGGTCCTTGAAGGGCATCGCGGTGCCGAGGACGCTGGTGTCGTGCTTGATCAGCTTGGAGCCCAGCAGGCTTTTGAGCGAGCGCATCAGGCGGCCTTCGTAGCCTTCCAGGTACTCGTGCAGCGCCAGGCGGCCGTAGACCGGGCGGCGCTCTTCCATATTGAAGAACACCACCGACGGCAGGGTGATCTTGTCATCCTCCAGCGCGATCAGCGTTTCCATGCCGGGGCGAATCCAGCCGACGGTGGAGTTGGACGTGCCAAAGTCGATACCACAGGCACGAGCTGGAGATGCGTTTTTCATGTCTTTCAGGTTCCGGTTAAAAAACGGCCGCGCAGTGTATGTCAGTGCGGCACAGATTCGAAGGCCGACTATCCGCTAAATCTCGGCTAATAGCGCCTTGAAAGACTATCCTTCGCCCCAACCTTGTCTGCATTGGGCCTGGCAGCGCATGCTGCAGGTGGCTGAGCGATTTTGATAACGGATGGTGATCCTTAGATGGACTTCAAAGACTATTACAAGATTCTCGGTGTGGAGCCGACGGCGGACGATAAGGCGATCAAAGCTGCCTATCGCAAGCTCGCGCGCAAATACCACCCGGACGTCAGCAAGGAAAAGGATGCCGAGGAAAAGTTCAAGGACGCCTCGGAAGCCTATGAAGCGCTGAAAAGTGCCGACAAGCGCGCCGAATACGACGATTTGCGCAAATACGGCCAGCACGGCCAACCGTTCCAGGGCCCGCCAGGTTGGCAGGGGCGTGGTGCGGGCGGTTTCGGTGGTGGTCAGGACACGGGCGATTTTTCGGACTTCTTCAGTTCGATCTTCGGCAACCGTGGTCCTGGTTTTGGGGGTGGACAGTCGGGCCGCAGCGCCGGACGTCGAGGGCAAGACGTGGAAATGGAATTACCGGTTTTTCTGGAAGAAACCCTCTCGAACGAATCGAAGAAGGTCAGCTTCCAGGTCCCGCAGTACAACGCTGCCGGGCAGTATGTCAGCAATACCAGTAAAAGCCTGAACGTGAAAATCCCGGCGGGCGTGACCGACGGCGAGCGCATCCGCCTCAAGGGCCAAGGGGCCCCGGGTGTCGGTGGCGGCGCCAATGGCGACCTGTACCTGATCATTCGTTTTGCACCGCACCCGAAATACGATGTTGAAGGCGAAAACCTGATCATCACCTTGCCATTGGCCCCATGGGAGCTGGCGCTGGGGACGGAAGTCGCGGTGCCGACCCTGACCGGCAAGATCAACCTCAAGGTCCCTGCCGGCAGTCAGAACGGTCAGCGTATGCGCGCCAAGGGCCACGGTTTGATGAACAAGGCCGGCGAGCGCGGTTACCTGTTTGTGCAGCTCAAGGCGGTGATGCCGAAAACGGCCAGTGACGAGGTCAAGGCGCTGTGGCAGGAACTGGCCGAGAAAGCTGCGTTCAACCCTAGAGAGAACTTCTGAATCCAGAATCGGAGTAGCCCGTCATGAGCACACCCCTGATCGTTCACCTGGACCTGGCCGAATTCTGCGAGGCGACTGATTTATCGGACGTTTACGTGATCGAAATCGTCGAACACGGCATCCTCGAACCTCAGGGCAAGCAGCCCAAGGACTGGCGTTTCAACGATTACGAACTGGCACTGGCCAAGCGTGCCGCCAAGTTGCGGCGCGACCTGGAACTGGAATGGGAAGGCGTCGCCCTGGCGCTGGACTTGCTTGACGAGGTCCAGCAGCTGAGGGCGGAGAACCGGATGTTGAAGCAGCGGTTGGGGCGGTTGGTGGTGGAATGACCGCCGCTACATAACTCCCGGCTGGATTCAGGATTATCCATTTCAGTCAATCCAGAGCTCCTGTCAGTGAAAGACTGTCGCCAATTGTGGCATGCACAATTAACGAATTAGTCGGGTTACCAACCATGGCCTCGAAGAAATGCAAAAAGTGCCTGAGCTCGTCTTCCTTGTGTACCTATCCTGAATCCTCGAGGGTTATGTCCAGCGTGACGCTGTATTGCATTCTGCATGTGTATAGCCCTTACCAATTCTGCTCTTCGCAACGCTATACGTTCTTCTACTAAAATCCGGTCCCGCACTGCAGCTACTTCGGACGGGGTGTAACGCGTTGTTGAAGTGTCGGCCACCGATCGCCCACCCCGAACCGGTTCTCGAAGACGTTTAGTTTTGTTCCCAAACCTGTCCGTGTGCTCTATGAAATAATCGGCGCCCTCTTTAGACATGCCACCATCCCATGAATGTCTTCGCCCTGACGATGTCCCCGATGGCGCTCCCATTTCCCCAAACGATGACCTTCGTGATCCTCCTATTGTGGCCGTGGTCAATCTGTCTCGCGCAGCTCCATCTACGTATCCAACAGGGCTCGCAAGCCCATAATTATAGGACGATTGTCGCGGAGGGCCGTTACGTGGCCCAGGTGCTGCGAAAATAGTACTTACGAGACCTTCGCCTGCCAATGGGCTTGACTTTGTTACCAGCGCGGGCGGGTTCCGAGCTCCTCCTATGCCTTGCCAACCCTTGAATGCTCTGCTGATTGCCGCATTACGCTTAGCGTTTCGAGCATTGATGCTTGCTTGTGAACCCCCCAGTGACACGTTTTCCGAGATGAAAAGTTTCACAACTTCCAAGGCACCATGCCCTGTTGGATCGGAGAAGTTGATCGGGTCCCCCTCGCAGTACGTATACGCATTCAACCCACCGGCCCCAAACGGACTCCAACTGTCGGGGCTATGAAAGCGCATCAGCGTCGTGTTGTAAGCGCGATAACCATTGCCCAGCAAATAGCACCCCATGCGCTCCTCTCGCAGTGCACCATTGAAACCCAGCCCTGTCGCGACTTCCTGCTGTGCAGATTGCTGGCCGTAGTTGGAATAAGCGATGAGGTTGGGTTTGCTTCCGGCGAGTTCGGCGAGGATTGAATTGTTGTTGTCCGTTACCAGCAGGACGGTGCGGGGCTGGCGTGGGGCAGTCTGGTTTTCATCAGATGAGTCGGACATCGTGGAGCCTTCCTTGATGAGGGGGGGCGGGCTGATCATCCTTTCCAGTCTGGCCTCGCTGCCCGGTTTTGGGAACTATCAGAACTGTTAGTGAATGGTGGTGATCGAAACCGTCGAACACGGCATCCTCGAACCTCAGGGCAAGCAGCCCAAGGACTGGCGTTTCAACGATTACGAACTGGCACTGGCCAAGCGTGCCGCCAAGTTGCGGCGCGACCTGGAACTGGAGTGGGAAGGCGTCGCCCTGGCGCTGGACCTGCTTGAAGAGGTCCAGCAGCTAAGGGCGGAGAACCGGATGTTGAAGCAGCGGTTGGGGCGGTTGGTGGTGGAGTAGGTATTTCTGTAAGACGCATACTCCATGCGTATTTAATCGAAACTGCTGCCTATTCTTTATTTGTGTTTCTAATTGCCTGACCTTCTAGGGACAAAGAATATTTTTGAACACTTCGCTGCATTGGGTTTCCGTTCTCGTCGTACGTGACAGAGTATTGACGTGAGGCGCCAGTCGGTAGCGTTCTTGTCGGAGGAATAGGGGCATATTGCACCAGGGGTGAACCACTCTGGGGAATAGCAGGCAGATCAGAGTTTATAGTCACCGGTGTTTTGGGTGGCCGTGGCGGTGGGCTGCTTGAAGGTAGAACAACTCCTGCTGGAGTTTCATTCTGAGGTAGAGCTGTCGGTATTTCCGGTAATGGTCGACTCTGAATGTTTGAAAGCGTGGACCCAGGTGGTGACGCTGCTAGAGTTGGAGTTGGAGTTGGAGTTGGAGTTGACACATAGGTATTAGGCGTAGATGGAATCCGAGTTAGGTTTGGCGATGCAGATGTACGCCTGTTGGAGCGAAAAATGTCCCATAACCGCATATGCCCCGTTGGATCCGAAAAATTCACCGGATCCCCCACGCAATACATATACGCATTCAACCCACCGCCCCCAAACGGGCTCCAACTGTCGGGGCTATGAAAGCGCATCAATGTCGGGTTGTAAGCGCGATAGCCATTCCCCAGCAGATACCACCCAACCTGCCTTTCTCGTAGCGCGCCATTGAATCCGAGCCCTGTCGCCACACCCTCCTGAGCGGACTGCTGACCGTAAGCCGAGTAAGCAACAGGATTGAGCTTGCCCCCGTCGATTTCCGCGAGGACGGAGTTTTTATTGTCTGTCGCCAGCAGAAGGGTGCGTGACGTTCGAGAGGATTTGGGGGCATCTGCATGAGAGCGAGTCATAACGGGCTTCCTTGTCGAGGTCGTGGGGCTTTAAAAATACTCGGTTCGTCAGCCATCGGGTACTAGCAGATCTGATAGGTACAAACGTTCCTGTCTGAGGCTGTATTTATGTATTTTAACTATGTTGTTTCTCGACTGTTTTGCGTTTGATTAGACAATTAACGGACAGTTATTTGATCTTTTGTTTTTTGAGTGTGTGAATAATCTAGTGGGTTCAAAAAACTGATTTTAAGGTTGTTGAACCATGTCTGATTCGCAAGGAAGCCACCTGCTTGAACTTACCTCTACGGCCGTTAGTGGTATTCATTATGATCGAGTAGTAAATACCATTCCCGACGCCGTGCGTAACGCCTCATTGGCACAGTTGAAATCGCTCATTAATAGCGAAACAAAGATGCCGGGATGGTACCTGAGCGCCAGCAGCGCCGATCGCCATCACCTCAAACAATTACTCAATGATCATTGGCGTCTGCAGAGCGCCGTAGATCAGCTTTTCGAGGGGTTGCAGCAGGGTATCGATACCTTTGCCGAACCATTGCTCAAGGTCGCGTTGAAAGCACATTTCGATATTGACGAAGACCCGAAAAGCCTGACTTTGCAACTGACGGTGCCGAGCAAGATTATTTTCGGAATCGACACCGGAGCCAGTGTTATCAGGAGCTCTTCGTTGCTCGCGGCAGCGTTGCACAACTTCGAGGAGGCGGAAACCCAGGAAGGAACCTTTCGCGCAGGCTCCGGTGTGTTCCGCAAAGATGCTCAAGACACCCCCGTGCGGGACACACGTATAACGGTGCAAAAATTTGCTTCGTTATGCCGCACACTGGACATCGGTGCGCAATACCAGACCCACCTTAAAGAGCGACTACTGCCAAAGGACCTCAATGCCAGGCGCACACTGGCGCAGCGCTCGATCGCCAGTGAGAAAGCAGCATTCAGGTATTCAGCGTTGGTATCGCGCCTGAAACGGGACATCAGTACGGACGCCTATGACAGCCTTCAACATATTGTCGAGGGCAAGCGAAGTGTCAAGTTGTATGGCCGCCCACTGCTCAATCATCGTTTGTCGCTGATGGGTTTCAAACTGACGGGAATTACACTGTTCAGTGCCTTGAGCGAACCCTCGGAAATAAAGAAAGCGATCGAGGAGCTCACGCCGCAAAGTTTATCTTTCTGGCTTGACTGGTCCCGCCGAATACCGGTGTTGTCGGGAAACCTGTATGAACGATACAAGTTGCTGCAGAACTTCTTTGCCAACGGACCACAAGGTGTCCTCGATGAAACTCTGCGCAACGAAGATATTTACAATCAGAGTCGCTTGAACGGTCCGGTGATCGCTTATATCCCCGACGATCCAGAGCATCCGCTGAAGGAATACGCTTCGTTGACGGATTTCATGGCAACGTTGATCGGCCGCTTGTGCACCCCGGAGTATCAGGAGTTTTTCAGCCGGTTCGTGGAGCAGAAGGACAAAGGGCGATTTTTTACTCGCGTCAACGAACGTCTCAAGACCTTTACCTTGCAACAACCTGAACCATTGGACATGGGGCCATGGTGGCGGGAAACCGCAATAGAGAACCCTAATGCAGAGCCGATCACCAACCTGATAACAGGTGATCTGTGGGGCACACTTTTCCAGCAGCGACGGGACAAGGCAATCGCGGATGCCCGAAAAATTGCAGTGCCGACCGGCGATGAAGACGCGACAGCCCGTTGGAAACGTCTGACCAGCATTCTGGAGATCGGCTGGAATGTGTTCAATTTCGGCGCGTTGCTGGTCCCGGGACTCGGTGAAGCGGTGCTGGGAGTGATGGTGGCGCAGATGCTCGCGGACCTGGCTGAAGGCATTGAGGACTGGAGTAACGGCGATAAGGAGGAGGCATCGGGATACATCAATGGCGCCCTCATCAACTTTGCACAGCTGGCGCTGATGGGGGCGGGGCACTTACTGCCGACAAACGTCATTGCGATCAAACCGTCTTCTTTCGTCGATCAACTCAAACCGGTGCAAATCAACGGCGCAGAAAAGCTCTGGAATCCTGATTTGACCGCTTACGAACGCCCATCGGTATTGCCTGAGTCAGCTCAGGCAAACGGGTTGGGTATCTACCAACATGAAGGTCAGCATTTTCTGCCGCTTGATGACAAGCATTTCGCGCTCGCCCAGGACGCTGAAACCGGGCAGCACCGTTTGCAGCATCCAACTCGACCGCAAGCCTATCAACCTGTGGTTGAGCATAACGGTGCGGGAGCCTGGAAGACCGAAGTCGACCAACCGTTGACCTGGAGCAAGGAGCGTTTGTTGCGGCGACTGGGCACTTCAGTGAACGACTGGTCAACTGAAAAACTTGAACAAATCCGCACCGTGGCGGGTATTTCGGAAGGCGAGCTGCGTCGGCTGCATGTCGAGCTCGACCCGCCGCCGATCATGCTCAGCGATTCGATCAAACGTTTCAGACTGTATGCCGAAGCGGGCGAAACAGGCCGGCAAATAATCGCCAATCAGGTTCCCGAGCGTTTGGCGGACAATGTCACGCGCCTCATGACCGACTTGCCCCGCTGGCCGGAAGGCAGGGCCGTAGAAATTTTTGAGAGCCCTGATTTGAACGGACCTTCAACGATCATCGGCAACATTGATGCAACCAGTGCCCGGCGGATCAAGTTGAGCCGAGCCGAACTCCGTGCAGGAAAATTGCCACAGCGCACTGTGGAAACCCTTGATGAGCGGGAAGTCCATGAACTGCTTGGGCAATCAATTTCCAGTAAAAGGGAGCTGCGCGTTCAGGCTCTGAAGGAACAGTTGGCGAGCGAGGCGACCAAAAAACACAAGCAGCTGTTTGAAGCCCTGTACAAACAACACGAGGAAGCCGGCGCGGCCCAGGTCCGTCTGATAACCGATGCCTATCCGCAATTGCCGAATGCTGTGGCCGAACGCCTGTTGCAGGATGCCACTGCAGCCGACCTCAAGCACCTGACAGAGAAGCAGACCCTTCCCTTGCGCTTGCGCGAACAGGCACGCCAGGCTCAGCAACGGGTGCGCGTCAGTCGAGCCTATGAGGGGCTTTACCTTGAGGCGCTGGAGAACAACGATACGCGACGGTTGGAACTGGCGTCGTTGGCTACATTGCCGGGTTGGTCGAACGATGTGCGTATCGAAATCCGCGAGTTTTCGTTTAACGGCAAGCTTTACGCCAGCATAGGCCCTGAAGAGGCCCCCATTCGCAAAGTGTTGATTCTTGAAGATGAGGGTGGCTATCAGGCGCGTGACGAGAGCAATCAGCATTTGCACGGCAATGATAATTTCTTTGCTTCGTTGTTGCGCGCATTGCCAGACAAAGAGCGACGGGCGCTGGGGTATGACATTTTCGAGGGTGAGCGACTCAAGCTTGACCTGCAACGCTCACCGCTTGATCGCGAGCAATTCGAATCGGTTTTAAGCGAGCACCCGGAGCGTAAACCGGCTTATGACCCTGAAACAATGCGTCTTCGTGGCGGCATGCCGGGGTATCGTGGGATCGCCGATGACCCGTTGTTGCGGCGTCGGGTCAGTACTCTTTATCCGGAGTATTCCGACGAACAGATTGCAGCCGTACTGGGAACCGTGGCCGATGCAGCGCAAGCGCGAGTCATCGCCTTGGAGAACGAATTCAACGAGCTCAACGGCACGCTACAACGCTGGATGAACTCTCCGACCGTGTCCTTTCGCTTCAGTCCCGCCGGAGTGGCGGAATGGGAATCGCGAAACAGGCTCTATCGGGCGATCAGGCAATGTTGGCAAAGGACAGGGCCGGCGGGGGTCGATGCCCCTGGCATCGTTCGCGCGCAGCACCTTAATCTGGACGGTATGGCGATGAGCCGGCATCTTTCGAGCTTTCCCAGACTGAACGCCAATTTTGACCACGTTACGAGCCTGAGTATGCGCGAAGCCAGCATGCTCAGTAGCCAAGGAGAGTTTCTCGAGCATTTTCCCGGGCTTCGCACGCTGGATCTCGGCAGCAATACGTTAAACCGGTTGCCGCCGGTAATCGGTGACCTGCGACATCTGACCAGTTTGTGCATGGATAACAATCAAATCGTATTGACCCGTCAGGCGGTGGCGCGACTGCGAAGCTTGACCCGGTTAGAGCTTCTTTCATTGCCTGGAAATCTATTAGGACTGGTGCCTGACATCAGCCAGATGCCAAGACTGGCGGTTCTCAATCTTGAGAGCACCGGCATCAAAGAATGGCCCATCGGGCTGTTCGGCAAATCCCGACCGCGTCATATTCATCTGAATCTGAAATTCAACCGATTGACAGAGATCCCCGATATTGCACCGGGTTCGTTCCGCGCGGAGCTGCTCGCCCGCACCTTCGTCAGTCGCGAACCCGAGTGGATGCCGGCTGATGTCCTGGAAAAGCTCAAACGGTATACCGAATCTGTGGGCATGGACCCGGAGCGCCCTTACCCACCCCGAGGTTTGCTGGACAGCCTTAAATGGGCGCAGGGCATGCCTGATGCAGTGTTCAGGGAAAGGTTGATTCTTTGGGACGAGCTTGAGGATGAGTCAGGGTCCGAACAATTTTTCGATGTCATACGCCGGCTGACAGAATCGGCTGATTTCAGCTCTCCTGAAACGACCTATCGCAGCGCACTGACGGCCAAGGTCTGGCGACTGATGGAGGCCATGTACGAGGATGCTGAATTGCGTGAGACGGCGTTCTCCGAATCGATTGTCGTGACTGAGTGTTCCGATGGGGCAAGTCAATTGTTCAACGCCCTGGGCGTCAAGGTGCTGGTCAAGGAGGCTTACGCTCTGCAGAGCCCCGCCCTTGTCGAGGCCGAACTGGTGGAACTGGCCAGAGGCAAGTCCCGACTGGATGAGATCGGCGCGATTGCACGACGGCGCATTGCCGATCGCTTGGCGAACGGAGAGACATTCAGGCGAGCAGGTCCCGACGGCACTGTTATCGGGACGATCGATGAAGTAGAAGTTCAGCTGGCCTACATGACTGATTTGGCCGAAAGTCTGGATCTGCCGTGGCAATCGCGAGGCATGCTGTTCAGGACAATGGCTGGCGTTGAACCGGAAATGATCACCGCTGCTCGTCTCCATGTGTTGGGCCTGGAGCAGGGGGAGCTGCTCGCGGAGAGCATACTTGAGCAGCCTTTCTGGAGGTCGTACCTGGAAACAACGTATCGCAGTGATTTCGACGCGTTGAAGCTGGCCATGCAGGATGCGGATGAAATGGACCAATTTATCGCAATCAAGAACCTGGAAAAGTCCTTGACCGAGCAAGCCATCGAGCGTGCAAAGCTGCGAAGGACGGAGATACCGTTTACGGTCCAGTCTGCCAGTTGATTGATGTTTGACGGGCCCCGAATGCGATGCCGCATTCGGGGCTTTTTTACGTTCAGCGTCCGTTAGAACAGGAAGTAACGTTGTGCCATGGGCAAGGTTTCAGCCGGCTCGCACCACAACAACACGCCATCGGCTTTCACCTGATAAGTCTGCGGGTCGACGTCGATCGACGGCAGGTAATCGTTGTGAATCAGGTCGGTTTTCTGCACGTCGCGACAGCCTTTGACCACGGCGATTTTCTTCTTCAACCCCAAGGCTTCCGGTAAGCCGGCCTCCTGCGCTGCCTGGCTGATAAAGGTCAGGCTGGTGGCATGCAGCGAGCCGCCGTAACTGGCGAACATCGGACGGTAGTGCACCGGTTGCGGTGTCGGTATCGACGCGTTGGCATCGCCCATCAGGCTGGCTGCAATCGCGCCACCCTTGAGAATCAGCGAGGGTTTTACGCCAAAAAATGCCGGACGCCACAGCACCAGATCCGCCCATTTCCCCACTTCGACCGAGCCCACTTCGTGGCTGATACCGTGAGTGATCGCGGGGTTGATGGTGTACTTGGCGATGTAGCGTTTGGCGCGGAAGTTGTCGTTGCCTTCACCGTCACCCGGCAGTGGGCCGCGCTGCTTTTTCATCTTGTCGGCAGTCTGCCAGGTGCGCGTGATGACTTCGCCGACGCGGCCCATGGCCTGGCTGTCGGAGCTGATCATCGAGAACGCGCCGAGGTCGTGGAGGATGTCTTCGGCGGCAATGGTTTCCCGACGGATGCGGCTTTCGGCGAATGCCACATCTTCGGCAATGCTCGGGTCCAGGTGGTGGCAGACCATCAGCATGTCGAGGTGTTCGTCGATGGTGTTGCGGGTGAACGGCCGGGTCGGGTTGGTCGAGCTTGGCAGCACGTTGGGGAAGCCGCAGGCTTTGATGATGTCCGGCGCATGGCCGCCACCGGCGCCTTCGGTGTGGTAGGTGTGAATGGTGCGCCCCTTGAACGCGGCGAGGGTGGTTTCGACGAAGCCCGATTCATTAAGCGTGTCGGTGTGAATCGCCACCTGAACATCGTATTGGTCGGCAACGGTCAGGCAATTGTCGATGCTCGCCGGCGTGGTGCCCCAGTCTTCGTGCAATTTCAGGCCGATAGCACCGGCCTTGACCTGCTCGATCAGCGGCTCCGGCAGGCTCGCGTTGCCTTTGCCGGTGAGGCCGATGTTCATCGGGAAGGCATCGGCGGCCTGAAGCATGCGTGCCAGGTGCCAAGGGCCGGAGGTGCAGGTGGTGGCGTTGGTGCCGGTCGCGGGACCGGTTCCGCCGCCGATCATGGTGGTGACACCGCTCATCAATGCCTCTTCGATCTGCTGTGGGCAGATGAAGTGGATGTGGGTGTCGATGCCGCCAGCGGTGAGGATCATGCCTTCACCGGCAATCACTTCGGTGCTGGCGCCGATCGCAATGCTGACGTTCGGCTGCACGTCCGGGTTGCCAGCCTTGCCGATCCCGGCAATGCGCCCGTCTTTGAGGCCGACGTCGGCTTTGACCACGCCCCAATGGTCGATGATCAGTGCGTTGGTGATCACTGTGTCGACCACTTCGGCGGCGAGCAATTGGCTCTGGCCCTGGCCGTCGCGGATAACTTTTCCGCCACCGAATTTCACTTCTTCGCCGTAGGTGGTGAAGTCTTTTTCCACTTCGATCCACAGTTCGGTATCGGCCAGACGGACCTTGTCGCCGACGGTGGGGCCGAACATGTCGGCGTAGGCTTGACGGGAAATCTTCATCGTAATTCCTTGCACAAATGTATTGTGGCGAGGGGATTTATCCCCGTTCGGCCGCGCAGCGGTCGTAAAACCTGGCACTCCGATCTCTCTGCAATAACGCATTCGCCAGATTGCGGGTTCTTCGCACCCGAACGGGGATAAATCCCCTCGCCACAGTCAGTCGAGGTCACCCATGATCCGCCCGGCAAACCCGAACACCCGGCGATGCCCCGCCAGGTCCACCAGCTCGACTTCGCGGCTTTGCCCCGGCTCGAAGCGCACGGCGGTACCGGCGGGGATATTCAGGCGCATGCCGCGGCTGGCGGCACGGTCAAATGTCAGGGCATCGTTGGTTTCGAAAAAGTGATAGTGCGAGCCGACCTGGATCGGCCGGTCGCCGCTGTTGGCCACTTTCAGGCTGACCGTGCGACGGCCGACATTGAGTTCGATGTCGCCGGGCTGGATCTGGTATTCACCGGGAATCATCAATGGGCTCCTTGCAGGATCTTGTAGTAGAGGGCGGTCGGTTTGTACTGGCCGCTCGGGTCGCAGGCGAAGTCGGGGATCTGGCCGGCGCGGGTATAACCCAGGGCCTTGTAGAAGTCCTCTGCGGGTGAGCCGGCCTCTGTGTCGAGGTACAGCATGCCGCGCTTGTGCTGAAGGGCGGCGGTTTCCAGAGCGCTCATCAATTGCTGGCCCAGGCCGCGCCGACGCGCGTGTTCACGCACCAGCAGCTTTTGCACTTCCGCGCGGTTCAGTCCATTGGCTCTCTGGCACAAGGACAGTTGCACACTCGCTTGAACCTGCTCGTCCTTGACCACCACCCAGAGCAACACGTTGCCTTTGTTGAGGTCGTCCTGGACGTCATCGAAATAGGCGCGAGCCTGGGTAGCGTCCAGGTCAGCCATGAAACCAACGCTGGCGCCATAACCCACCGCGTCGAGCAGCAGGTCAATCAGACCCTGACGGTAGTGCGCAAAACTGTCGACATTGACGCGACGCAGTTGGGCGGCATTCATCGGGTGTCACTCCTTGTGGGCGAGCGGTGGTGGCGCGCCAGGATTGAGGGTCAGTTGCATGAAAGTCAGGTCCAGCCAGCGACCGAACTTGGTGCCGACCTGGGGCATCTGTCCGGTCGTCACAAACCCGGCTCGTTCATGCAAACGAATGGAGGCGGCGTTACCACTCTCGATGGCGGCAACCATGATGTGCTTGTCACAGCTTTTGGCGCGTTCGATCAGCACCGTCATCAGTTGCGGTCCGAGGCCATTGCCACGCTGATCGCTGCGCACGTAGACCGAGTGTTCGACCGTGTGGCGAAAGCCATCGAACGGCCGCCAGTCGCCGAACGAAGCGTAGCCCAGTACGGTGTTATCAGCGTCGACGATTACGAGGATGGGATACCCCTGGGACTGTCGCGCGCTGAACCAGGCCTGGCGGTTGCCCAGGTCGACGGCCTGCTCGTTCCAGATGGCCGTGGTATTGAGTACGGCATCGTTGTAGATATCGCGAATCGCCGGCAGGTCGGCGTGCAAGGCATCGCGGATGCGGTAAGTCATGGCGCTTCCTCAGGCGATGGGTTGATGGACGGTCACCAGTTTGGTGCCGTCGGGAAACGTCGCTTCGACCTGGATCTCCGGGATCATTTCCGGGATGCCTTCCATCACGTGTTCACGGGTGAGCAGGGTGGTGCCGAAGTGCATCAGTTCGGCCACGGTCCGACCGTCACGGGCGCCTTCAAGCAACGCTGCGGAGATGTAGGCCATGGCCTCGGGGTAATTAAGTTTCACGCCGCGAGCCAACCGCCGCTCGGCCACGAAGCCGGCGGTGAAGATCAGTAGCTTGTCTTTTTCACGTGGGGTCAGGTCCATCGCTTGGAATCCATCTGGGCAGATAAAAAGGTATTAGGATCTGTAAACACAAAACCCTGTAGGAGTGAGCCTGCTCGCGATAGCGTCGGCACATTCAACACATAAGTTGCCTGACACACCGCCATCGCGAGCAGGCTCACTCCTACAGGGGAACGTGTTTCAGGTGCTCCATATTCTGGGTTGGACGGCTTCCCGGCCGAGCAACGCAGGGCGCAGCAACCGCCATAAATCGATCAACCAACCGCGTGCCAACAACGCTTCACTGGCCAGGCATCGTGCAACCAGCAGCCCCGGCAATTGCGTCAGATCGCCGCGCACGTCATGAGGCAGCGAGCGGCATTGCTCCAGCAAGTCGCTATCGATTTCGCCCGTCACCAGCAACGTCGCAAACACCGGTTGGCCATCCAGACCTATTGGCGAATCAAGCAAACCATCAGCCCCGACAATGCGCTGACGTTCGTGCCAGAGCAACTGGCCATCGCGGCGGATGTCGAGCCGGGACTGAAAATGCCCGAGGTCGAAGCGTTCACCGCTAGCCGGGCGACCCAGTGCCACCACGTCCCAGTAGAACAACCGGGCATCACCTTCAAGGTCGATGGCGGTGCTGAGTTCGGCCTGTGCTGCACTGAAAATGATCGTCTCCTGGGGCAACCATTCCAGGGTCGCACCGGCGGCCACGTTCAGTTGCAGCTGCTGATAGGCGGGCCCGGCTGCGCGGTACCACTTGGCCGCGCCGGGGCTGGTGATCTGCGCCCAGGCATCGCGGCCGACACTGGCCGAGATGTCCAGGCGATCGCCCCCGGCAATTCCGCCCGGTGGGTGCACGATGATGTGCTGGCACACTTCGGGACCTTCGGCGTACAGATGTTTCTGCACCCGTAACGGGCCTTGGTGTCGGCGCTGAACCGGGCGCGTACTGTCGCCGAAACGGGCGTAGCCCAGTTCCAGTTCGGCGTGCCAGCTGGGGGTAAAGGCGCCGGAAGCAGGAAGAGTCATGGTCAGTGCTTAGTGAGAAGTCATGAAGGCATTTGCAAAGGCTGTGCCGTCCGTTTCCCAAGCAGAAGGCGGTTGTTGTTTGTTGAGGGGCACCAACATGGCGCACATCGAGGGTCGGGGTGCGGCAAATTGGTGCTGCGTGTGAGGTGAACAGCTCAGATTGTGACCAGACCTCGTACGCCCTCGGCTTCCATGTTTTCGCCGCGACCCTGCTGCACGATTTCGCCCCGGGACATCACCAGGTAGTGATCGGCCAGTTCGGCGGCGAAATCGTAGAATTGCTCCACCAGCAAAATCGCCATGTCACCACGGGCCGCGAGCTTCTTGATGACCGCGCCGATTTCCTTGATTACCGACGGCTGGATGCCTTCGGTGGGTTCATCAAGAATCAGCAGGCGCGGACGGCTGGCCAGCGCCCGGCCGATGGCAAGCTGTTGCTGCTGACCACCGGACAAGTCACCGCCGCGCCGCTGTTTCATTTGCAGCAACACCGGGAACAGTTCGTAAATGAAGGCCGGTACTTCCTTGGCCTCGGCCCCCGGGAAACGCGACAGGCCCATCAGCAGGTTTTCTTCCACGGTCAGGCGCCCGAAGATCTCGCGACCTTGCGGCACATACGCGATGCCTGCATGCACCCGTTGATGCGGCTTGAACGTAGTGATCGGCTTGCCTTCCCAATTCACCGCGCCCTCTTTGGCGGGCAGCAAACCCATCAGGCATTTGAGCAGGGTGGTCTTGCCGACGCCGTTGCGCCCGAGCAGGCAGGTAACCTCGCCCACCTTCACGTCAAACGTCAGGCCGCGCAGGATGTGGCTACCGCCGTAGTACTGGTGCAGCTTGTCGACTTGCAGCATTTCAAACTCTCCTACAGTGATCGTTCCCACGCTCTGCGTGGTAATGCCGCCATGGACGCTCCGCGTCCGCCGTTATGTGACGCGGAGCGTCACGGGATGCACTCCCACGTGGAGCGTGGGGACGATCATCTCAGCGACCGAGATATACCTCGATCACCCGTTCGTTATCCTGCACCTGCGCAAGCGACCCTTCGGCCAGCACGCTGCCCTGGTGCAACACCGTCACGTGGTCGGCAATCGAGCCGACAAAACCCATGTCGTGCTCCACGACCATCAGTGAATGTTTGCCGGCCAGGCGTTTGAACAGTTCGGCGGTGAACTCGGTTTCGGCGTCGGTCATGCCCGCCACCGGCTCATCGAGCAGCAACAGTTGCGGGTCCTGCATCAGCAACATGCCGATCTCCAGGAACTGCTTCTGACCGTGGGACAGAAGACCTGCGGGGCGATTGACCGAGCTGGTCAGGCGAATGGTTTCCAGCACCTCGCTGATGCGATCCTTCTGTTCGCCACTCAACTTCGCCCGCAGGCTGGCCCATACCGATTTGTCGGTTTTCTGCGCCAGCTCCAGGTTTTCAAACACGCTCAGGGCTTCGAACACCGTCGGTTTCTGGAACTTGCGACCAATGCCCGCCTGAGCGATTTGCACTTCGCTCATCTGTGTCAGGTCGAGGGTCTCACCGAACCAGGCCTTGCCATGACTGGGACGCGTCTTGCCGGTAATCACGTCCATCAGGGTGGTCTTGCCCGCGCCGTTGGGGCCGATGATGCAGCGCAGTTCACCGACACCGATGTACAGGTTGAGATTGTTCAACGCCTTGAAACCATCAAAGCTGACGCTGATGTCCTCCAGGGTCAGGATGGTGCCGTGGCGAGTGTCCAGGCCAGGGCCGGCGCGTTGGCCGAGGCCGATGGCATCGCGGCTGCTGCCGGCATCCTTGTTGGGCTCCACGGGAAAGAAGGCCGGTTCGAGCATGAATTCAGCCGTCGCAGTCACTCTCATTGTTCACCCCTTTTCTTCAGCAGACCGATCACGCCTTTGGGCAGGTACAGGGTCACGACGATGAACAGCGCGCCGAGGAAGAACAGCCAGTATTCCGGGAACGCGACGGTGAACCAGCTCTTCATGCCGTTGACCACACCGGCACCCAACAGGGGCCCGATCAACGTGCCGCGACCGCCCAGGGCTACCCAGACGGCGGCCTCGATGGAGTTGGTTGGCGACATTTCACTCGGGTTGATGATGCCGACTTGCGGTACGTACAAGGCGCCGGCCAAGCCGCACAACACCGCGCTCAATACCCAGACAAACAGCTTGAAACCACGCGGGTCGTAGCCACAGAACATCAGGCGATTTTCGGCATCGCGCAACGCAGTCAACACCCGGCCGAACTTGCTTTGCGCCAGCCTCCACCCGATGAACAGGCTCGCCACCAGCAACACCACGGTGGCAAAAAACAGCACGGCGCGAGTGCCTGGCTCGGTGATGCCGAAACCCAGAATGGTGCGGAAATTGGTGAAGCCGTTGTTGCCGCCAAATCCGGTTTCATTGCGAAAAAACAGCAGCATGCCGGCGAAGGTCAGGGCCTGGGTCATGATCGAAAAATACACGCCCTTGATCCGCGAGCGGAACGCGAAGAAACCGAACACCAGCGCCAACAGTCCCGGTGCCAGCACTACCAGGCACATCGACCAGAGGAAGCTGCTGGTGCCTGTCCAGTACCACGGCAATTCGGTCCAGGACAGGAACGTCATGAACGCGGGCAGGCCATCCCCCGAGGCCTGGCGCATCAGGTACATGCCCATGGCGTAGCCGCCGAGGGCGAAGAACAGACCGTGACCCAGGGACAGCAGGCCGGCGTAACCCCAAACCAGGTCCAGCGCCAAAGCGACGATGGCATAGCAAAGAATCTTGCCCACCAATGTCAGCGTGTAGGCGGAAACGTGAAAAACGCTGAGGGGCGATAACAGCGACAGCAGCGGCAATGCCAACAGTAAAACAAGGATCACCGCACCAACGGCGATCGTGACTTTCGGGCCGGCTTTTTTTGTCGCGGTAACGAGCAGGGGCTGGTTCATCAGTCGATCACCCGTCCTTTCAGTGCAAAGAGGCCTTGCGGACGTTTCTGGATGAACAGAATGATCAGCGCGAGGATCAGGATCTTGCCGAGCACCGCACCGATCTGCGGTTCGAGAATCTTGTTGGCGATACCCAGCCCGAAAGCGGCCAGCACACTGCCGGCCAACTGACCGACACCCCCGAGCACCACCACCAGGAACGAGTCGATGATGTAGCTCTGGCCGAGGTCGGGGCCGACGTTGCCGATCTGGCTCAGGGCTACGCCACCGAGTCCGGCAATGCCTGAGCCGAGGCCGAATGCGAGCATGTCGACGCGTCCGGTGGGCACGCCGCAGCACGCTGCCATGTTGCGGTTCTGAGTGACGGCACGCACGTTCAGGCCCAGGCGTGTTTTGTTCAGCAGCAGCCAGGTCAGCACCACCACGAACAGCGCGAATGCAATGATCACGATGCGGTTGTACGGCAGCACCAGGTTGGGCAGAACTTGAATGCCGCCGGAGAGCCACTGCGGGTTGGCGACTTCAACGTTCTGCGCGCCGAACAGCAATCGCACCAGTTGAATCAACATCAGGCTGATGCCCCAGGTGGCGAGCAGGGTTTCCAGCGGGCGGCCGTACAAGTGACGGATGACCGTGCGTTCGAGCGCCATGCCGATGGCCGCCGTAACGAAGAAGGCCACCGGCAATGCGATCAAGGGATAAAACTCGATGGCCTGTGGTGCGAAGCGCTGGAACATCATCTGCACGACGTAGGTCGAGTAAGCCCCCAGCATCAGCATCTCGCCGTGGGCCATGTTGATAACGCCGAGCAGGCCGAAGGTGATCGCCAGACCGAGTGCCGCCAGCAGCAGAATTGAACCGAGGGACATGCCGCTGAAGGCTTGCCCCAGGATCTCGCCGATCAGCAATTTGCGTTTGACCTGGGCCAGGCTGGTTTCGGCTGCCGTGCGTACCGTGGCATCGGTTTCGACGCTGGGCTCCAGCAGACTTTCGAGGCGGGTACGGGCCAGTGGATCGCCCGTTTCGCCGAGCAGACGTACGGCGGCGAGACGCACCGCCGGGTCACTGTCCACCAGTTGCAGGTTGGCCAGTGCAAGACTCAAGGCTGCGTGAACGCCCTCGTCCTGTTCGGCGGCGAGTTGCAGGTCGAGAAATTTCAGCTGCGCCGGTTTGGCACTTTTCTGCAATTGCTGCGCGGCGGCGAGACGAATTTTTGCGTCGGCTGCGAGCAATTGGTGACTGGCCAGCGCGGTGTCGATCAGACCCCGCAGGCGGTTGTTCAGGCGCAGGGTTTTGACTTGTCCGTCGACGGTCAGCGCGCCTTGTTGCAGGGCGTTGATCAGTTCGATACGGGCAGGGTCGGGCTGCGCAGCCCAGGATTCGAGCAGCTTTGCCTGTTGCACGGGATTGGCGGCGACGAAGTCTTCGGCATCGCTGGCGTGGGTGGCCATCGGTATCAGCAGCGCGATGGCGAGGATGAAACGGTAGAGAGCGGTGGGCATATGCAGGCCTTGCGCGGACTATATGTAGGCGTGAGCCTGCTCGCGATAGCGGTTTATCAATCAACAACTCTGTTGACTGTCCCACCGCTATCGCGAGCAGGCTCACTCCTACAGGGTTTTTTGTCGGTCCCGGACGAAGTGTCCGGGCCCGACATCCATTGGCTTAGTTGCTCTTCACCGCGTAATCCGGCTTCTTGTCGTTGCCGACAATGAACGGGCTCCACGGTTCGGCACGGATCGGGCCTTCGGTCTGCCACACCACGTTGAACTGACCATCAGCCTGGATCTCGCCAATCATCACGGGCTTGTGCAGGTGGTGGTTGGTTTTGTCCATGGTCAGCGTGTAGCCGGACGGGGCGGCGAAGGTCTGGCCGGCGAGGGCTTCGCGTACCTTGTCGACGTCGGTGGATTTGGCTTTTTCTACCGCTTGCGCCCACATGTGGATGCCGACGTAGGTGGCTTCCATCGGGTCGTTGGTCACCGCTTTATCCGCGCCCGGCAAATTGTGTTTCTTGGCGTAGGCTTTCCAGTCGGCGACGAACCGGGTGTTCGCCGGGTTCTGGACCGACTCGAAGTAGTTCCACGCCGCCAGGTTGCCTACCAGGGGTTTGGTGTCGATGCCGCGCAGCTCTTCTTCGCCGACGGAGAACGCCACGACCGGTACGTCGGTGGCTTTCAAACCCTGGTTGGCGAGTTCTTTATAGAACGGTACGTTGGAGTCGCCGTTGACCGTGGAGATGACAGCTGTCTTGCCACCGGCCGAGAATTTTTTGATGTTGGCCACAATGGTCTGGTAATCGCTGTGACCGAATGGCGTATAGACCTCTTCGATGTCTTTGTCTGCCACGCCTTTGGAATGCAGGAACGAGCGCAGGATTTTATTGGTGGTACGTGGGTAGACATAGTCGGTGCCGAGCAGGAAGTAGCGCTTGGCACTGCCGCCTTCTTCGCTCATCAGGTATTCCACGGCCGGGATCGCCTGCTGATTCGGTGCGGCGCCGGTGTAGAACACGTTCGGCGACATCTCTTCGCCCTCATATTGCACGGGATAGAAGAGCAGGCCATTGAGCTCTTCGAACACTGGCAATACCGATTTGCGCGACACCGATGTCCAGCAGCCAAAGACCACGGCAACCTTGTCCTGAGTCAGCAGCTGCCGGCCTTTTTCGGCGAACAACGGCCAGTTCGACGCTGGGTCGACCACCACAGGCTCCAGCATCTTGCCGTTCACGCCGCCCTTGGCGTTGATCTCGTCGATGGTCATCAACGCCATGTCTTTGAGGGAGGTTTCAGAGATCGCCATGGTGCCGGACAACGAGTGCAGGATACCGACCTTGATGGTCTCGGCGGCCTGGACAGTCCAGGTCATGCCCATCGCGGCAATCGATGCCGATAGTGTGAAAGCCTTGATCAAGCTGCGACGCTTCATTGTGCGATCTCCATGAACGTTAG
Organism: Pseudomonas sp. p50(2008); assembly: GCF_015351605.1. Taxonomy (NCBI): domain Bacteria; kingdom Pseudomonadati; phylum Pseudomonadota; class Gammaproteobacteria; order Pseudomonadales; family Pseudomonadaceae; genus Pseudomonas; species Pseudomonas sp. p50(2008). Next base: position 103,330 of record NZ_JACMYF010000004.1, on the reverse strand, counting down.
ATATTTTTCTTGGTTGGCAGATGCGGACTACTGAAGGGTCTTTAGCAAGGGCTGTGCCTGGTCGGCGAAAGGTGGAGAAATGACGTACCAGAGCGGTTGCGCTGCCTGGCGGCGCACTATGAAGGATCGCGTCTGGCGCGCTGGTGCGAGGTGGTGCGCCAGATTGGGGCGCATAAAGTGAACTCGTATCCCCGCTCATTCTCTGTGGGAGCAACGCTTGCTCGCGATGACGGCGTACCCACCACAGGGTTGTTGCCTGACACACCGCCATCGCGAGCAAGCTTTGCTCCTACAGGTGATCGTTGCTCCTGCGCTTCTCGAGAGAGGCGTGCGTCAGGATGTGGAGGCCGATTCGGTCTGCCGATTGAAACGCGAAAACAGCACCTTATCCAAAATCCACACCACCACGAGCGACGCACCTACCAGCGGGAACGCCACCGCCAGCGCAAACATGATGACCATCGCGGTTTTCCATTTCGGCAGGTCGTGACGCAGTGGCGGCACACCGAATTTGCCCTGCGGACGACGCTTCCACCAGATCACCACGCCACTGACGGCACTGAGCAGAATCATCAGGCAGATCAGCAGCACCATGATCTGGTTGAACACCCCAAACATTTTGCCCTCGTGCAACATCACGCCCACTTCCGTAGCCCGGGCGACGTTGCCGTAGTGTTCCCAACGCACGTCAGCGAGGACGTTGCCGGTGTATTGATCGACATGCAGGGTGGCGTCGTTTCGCGGGTCGTCGGCAAACACCGCGATGGTGAACACGCCCGTCGCGGTGGTCGGAAACGTGATGCTGTAGCCCGGCTCGACCTTGCGCTGCTGGGCGATGTTTTGCACCGCTTGCAAGCTGATGGTCGGTGCCGCAGGACCAGCTTTCGCATCGCCGTGGTTCATGTGTTCGGCGTGGTCGCCGGACATCGGCATCGGCGTGTTTTCCATCGCCCAGGGCACGGTCTGGCGCGTGGCGGTATTGAGGCTGCGAGCCTCGACGTCGGACTTGGGCATGTCATTCCACATCGCATCCGGGAAGACATTCCACACGCCCGCGTATTGTTTGCCCCAGAAGCCGGTCCAGGTCATGCCGCTGAGCAACATCACCAGCAGAAACGCGGCGCCCCAGAAGCCGGTGACGGCGTGCAGGTCGCGCCACAGCACTCGACCGCGACTGCTCAAGCGCGGCCATAGAATGCCAGCTGCCTGACCGCGAGGCCACCACAGAAAGACGCCGGAGACCACCAGCACAATGCCCCAGCCGGCGGCGAGTTCGACCAGTCGATCACCCACGGTGCCGATCATCAGTTCGCCGTGAATCGACCGCGCGATGGCCTGCAGATTCATCTTGGCGTCTTGCTCACCCAGGATATCGCCGTGATAGGGGTCGACGAACACGTTGAGCTCGGTGCCTTCGTTAACGACGACAAATTGCGCGCTGCGTTCTGCACTGATTGGCGGCAGGTATTGCTTGATCGTTGCTTGTGGATACGCCTCTTTGACCCGCTTGAGCAGGTCGTCGGCCGCCACCGTGTGGTGGCCGGCCGGGACGTTCAGCAAGCTGCCGTACATCAACGGATCGAGTTGCGGTTTGAACAGGTAAATAACGCCGGTCAACGCCAGCATCACCATGAAAGGCGCGACGAACAGACCGGCATAGAAATGCCAACGCCAGGCCAGGTTGTAGAAATTCACTTTGGGCTGTTTCATTGGTTGTGCTCCGCTTGGCAAATCAGTCGTTTGTTAAAAGATCGCAGCCTCGTTTCACTCGACAGCTCCTACACAGCTCCTACAGAGCGGCTACGGGAGATCCTGTTCATGCAGGAGCGGCCGCTGGCTGCGATCTTTTGACTTTTCTTGTTAGAAGCTCATGTCCACTTTGGTCCAGAGCGTGCGCCCCGGTTCTTTAATGGCCTGCGGGTCATTGGCCGGGTAGCCGAAACCCGCGTTCCCCGCCAGGTTCAGGTGCTCGGCGTAAGCCTTGCCGAACAGGTTGTCCACACCAGAACTGACCTTCCAGTTCTTGTTGATCCGGTAGGCACCATTGAGCGAGAACACCCCGAAGCCTGCCGTTTTGTCGAAGTCCTTGCCGACCACGTTGCCCTTGTTCTGGTCGATACGGTTTTGCGCGGCGACCACTCTCCACAGTGCGCCGGCGCTCCAGTTGTCTTCGCTGTAGGTCAAGCCGAAACGCGCATCCAGCGGCGGCATTTGTGGCAATGCGCTGCCGTCGCTGCTGTTCTTGCCCCAGGCGTAGGCCAGGGTTGCATCAGCCTTCCAGTGGCTGGTCAGCTTGTAGGCCGCGCCGAGTTCGCCACCCATGATCCGCGCGTCGATGTTTTCGGCCTGGGAGGTCATGCCCATCATCCCGGGCGTGTAGTTGAACAGGATGTAGTCGCGTACCTGCCCGATGTAGCCCGAGGCCCAGGCGTCGAGTTCTTCGGTTTTGTATTGCAGGCCGAAATCGAGCTGGGTGGTTTTTTCGGGTTTGATCGAATCGAAGGCGTTCACCGATCCGACAGGCCCGGAGTTGGGCGAGAACAGCTCCCAGTAATCCGGGAACCGCTGGGTGTGACCTAGGCCGGCATAGAGCGTGGTCGGGCTGTCCGCCAGGTCATGCTCGTAGCGGACGAAGCCGCTGGGCAGGGTGTCGGCGCGGGTGTCGTCGGCGGTCGGATTGGGGCGCGTCATCATCCCCGAGCCGGTGGTCTGACGGAAATCCTTGGCCGAGGCGCGGTCCAGTCGCGCACCTGTGATCAGCCGGTCGTTGTCGGTGGCGTACCAGGTCAGCTCGCTGAACACGCCGTAGTTATGGAAGTCGGCGTCCTTGGTGTACGGCAGGTTCTTATAGGTATCGATGCCCATGGCGCTGCGTTGGCGGTGTTCGTTGGTCTGCGCGTCGATGCCGCTGATCAACTGCACATCGGCCCAGCGCCAGGTCGCCTTGATCCGTGCGCCGAGGGTCCGGCGGTCGACGTTCGAGGCCATGGGGCCGGCCATCATCCCGGTGCCGGAAGGCGTGCGCAGGGTGTAGTTGTCCATCACGTGGTCGGCGTAGTTGTAGTAGACCTGCGCTTCGACCTTATCCAGCACCTCGCCCATGTTCGACTTCTCGAAACGGAGGCCGAGGCTTTCACGCTTGAACTGTGAGCCGTCCATGCCGCGTCCAGCGTAACGCGCTTCGCCATCGCCCTTGCCGGCGGTCAATTCCAGCAGGGTGTCGGCGTCCGGTGTCCAGCCCACCGCGACGTCGCCATTCCACTTGTCGTAGCGTGACGGCACGGTGTCGTTGTTGCCGTCCTTGTAGTCGTCGGCATGCGCGGTGTTGCCGATCACCCGAACATAACCCAGCGGACCGCCGGCAGCGGCATCCACCACCTTGTCGAAGCGGCCGTTGGAACCGGCCAGCACGCTGGCGTTCACTCGTGTGCCAAGCTCGCCGAAGCGTTCAGGCTCGCGGTCGAACAGGATGGTGCCGGCCGATGCGCCCGGTCCCCATAACACGGTTTGCGGGCCTTTGATGACGGTGAGTTTGTCGTAGGTTTCTGGCGAGATGTAAGAGGTTGGTGCGTCCATCCGGCCAGGGCAGGCGCCCAGCATCATGCCGCCGTTGGTGAGGATGTTGAGCCGCGAACCGAACATGCCGCGCAACACGGGATCACCGTTGGTGCCGCCGTTGCGCACCAGAGCGAAGCCTGGAATGGTCTTCAGGTAATCGCCGCCGTCGCTGGCTGGTACCGGTTGGCGCGGGTCCTTGGGGTTGGTGACGATGGTCAGCGGGGAGCTGGGCGCGATGGCAGTGATCACCGTCGGGCTCAGTTCTTCGCCATGACCTGCGTGTTCATCGGCCAGCACCATGGGTGTCAGCAAAGCGCCACAAAGAAGGGCGGTGGCGTGCCTGAAACGAACGCGGGATTCATTCAGGGCAAAAGTAGCTTGGGCAGCGCTCAAGCGTGTGTCAGCACAAAACCTGGACATGACAATTTCCATCGAACAGTCGTAAACGACACGGCCGGCAGCGTTGGGCTGTCTTCGATACCGTGTGAGATCGGATGTGGGTGTTTACGCGACGACGGGCGGGGCTCGGGTGCGAGCACCGGGGAAGAAGGTTTGCCGGGCGTGGCCCAGGCGCGGGGAGGGAGTACTGAAGGTTGTGGCTGTGGGGGTATCGAATGCGACGAAAGACTGGCCGCCGGTCAGTGCCGGGCAGTTGAACAACAGGCTGCAGTAGCCGCATTTCTCCCAGAGGGCGTGGTGATCGGGTTGTGGCGGGCAATGCTCTGCGGCGGGTTGGGCGCCGTGGTCCATGGCCGACATGTCCATCGACATGTTCATGGAGCCGGACAGGCTCGCGCGTTGATCCATCGGCATCGGCATCGACTGAGAAATCAGTGGGCCGATAAAGATCATCAACATGGCGAACAGGCTGATCCAGCTGCCGCGGGTCAGGCTCAAAGGCTGACGACGGGAGGCGGATGACCTGGCGTTAAGCGGGCGCATGGGCGGGCTCGGTGCTGTCGGTTACTGGGTATGCTCGTGCGCTTGCATGCCATCCGGCGCCTGCTTCTGCACCGAGACTTCAACGGTTACGTCACCGGACTTCTCGAAGTGCATCGTCAGCGGGAAGTGTTTGCCATCGGCCAGCAGGCTGCGGTCTTTCAGCTCCAGCAGCATGACGTGATACGCCATCGGCGCGAAAGTGATTTCGCCACCGGCAGGGATTTCGACGCTCGGAACCTGCTGCATTTTCATCAGGTCGTTCTGCTTGATGTGCTCGTGCAACTGGGCCTCGCCAGCAATTGGCGAGTCGACACTGAGCAGGCGGTCAGCGGTTTTGCCTTTGTTGTGAATCACGAAATACGCCGCGACGGTCGGCGCATTGGGCGGCAGTTCCTGAGACCAGGGGTGAGCGATTTCCAGCTCGCCGGCCTTGTATTCATGGGCGGTGGCAAAGCAGGCAGGCAGCAGCAACGCAGCCAGAACGATGAGTTTGTTCAACATGGCAGTACTCCGGATGGATTCAAGACGCAGTCAATTGCGAGAGGGAATCACACCATAGGGGACGCGCGGGGGTTCAGGCTCGGCCATTGCTGGCGCGGAGTGGGTGTGTCGAGTGCGGCGGGGGGCTGGCTTCGGTTGGCTTCGAAACGGGCGAAAAATGGTTGTGGTTCATGCCCGGGCAACGCCACAAGAGGCGAGGAACCGGAGCAACACCAGCAGTGCTGCATGTTGGAATGATCGTCGTTTTGCGGGGCTTTCTGCTCGATGTCGCCGATGGAAATCGCCACCATCTTCGTGCCGCCGGAGGTGCAGAAGCTGCCCCATAACAGTTGTTCGGCAGGCGACTTCGCCGACTGCGCCATCGCACCGGTCATCGGCATGGCGAGCATGTTGAATAGCACTGCGAAGCAGGCGATCCAGGCAATTGCGAGCCGTTGTCGGGACATGGGACAAATCCGGTGGGTGGGCGATCAGGCGCGGCTATTTAGCCTGATCAGGGCCGATAAGTAAAAACGTGGCATGCGGTGTGGTGTCGCAGCACGTTTAGACAGCGATGGCATGCAAGCGCAAGCCCAAGGCCTTCATAACTTTCATGATAGTCGCGAATTCAGGATTGCCAGTGCTGCTCAGCGCTTTGTATAGGCTCTCACGACCCAGACCCGCATCACGGGCAATCCGGGTCATGCCTTGAGCTCTGGCGATATCGTTGAGAGCTGCACGTATCAGAACACCGTCGCCTGCATCCTCTTCAAAGCAGGCATCCAGGTAAGCCGCCATTTCTGCCGGCGTCTTAAGAAAGTCTGCAGCATCGAAACGGACAAATTGTTCGGACATGATTTACTCCTCATTGCCGATGTTTTGCGCCATTTGGATAGCGCGTTTGATATCTCGCTTTTGAGTCGACTTGTCACCTCCGATCAGGAGCAGATAAACAATCTCGCCCCGGCGGGAGAAGTACATTCTGTAGCCCGGACCATAATGAACACGCATTTCATAAACGGCTTCGCCTACGGATTCACAATCGCCGAAGTTTCCGTGTTCGGCAGCCCGGAGTCGCGCGATGATCCGAGCTTTACCTACGGTATCTTTCAATGAGTCGAGCCAGACGGCGAACGCTTCGGAACGCTCAAAGTTGAACATGATCGATCGTATTCCTTGGGATACACGCAGGCAAGCAGCATTTTTTCGGGACGGGCCCGATGTCCCGCAGTTGCGGGTGAATGTGCTTGGCACAGGCAAAGAACACGTACGATAAAAGTGAAGCCGCTGATCGTATAGCCGGCGCCTTCCGAGATTGTTGCCGGCAAAGTCGTGATTTTTTGCAGTCTTCAGGAATCGTCTGACACGCACAGCGCTTTTATTAACTCACCTACCGACCCAAACTCTCGATCAACCCCCGGCAACACCGGCCGCTTCAACACCAGCACCGGCACCCCACGCTCGCGCGCCACTTCCAGCTTCGGCTCGGTGGCCGTACTGCCGCTGTTCTTGCTGATCAGCACATCGATCTGCCGACGCTCGAACAGTTCGCGCTCATCGTCGATCAGGAACGGGCCGCGGGCGCCGATGACTTCGCAGCGTTCGTTACCCGGATACGCGTCCAGCGCGCGCAACGTCCAGAATTGCTCTGGCGGAATTTCGTGCAGGTGTTGCAAGGGCTCGCGACCGAGGGTGAACAACGGGCGTCTGAAGGGTTTCAGGGCTACGATCAATTCGCTCCAGTCACTGACTTCGCGCCAGTCATCGCCGGCCTGTGGCTGCCAGGCCGGACGTCGCAGTGCCCAGCAGGGAATGGCGCTCGCGCGAGCCGCGGTGGCAGCGTTCCGGCTGATTTGCGCGGCGTAGGGGTGGGTCGCATCCAGCAATAGCTCGACCCCTTCATCGAGAATGAATTGCGCCAACCCTTCGGCGCCGCCGTAACCGCCGACACGTACCTGACACTGCAAATCGGTGGGCACACGACCGATCCCCGCCAGGCTATAGATATGTTCCGGCCCAAGGGTGCGAGCGATGGCCAGGGCCTCGGTGACGCCGCCGAGCAACAAGATGCGTTTCATTGGAAAGCTCCCGCGTGGCCGACAACGCCGCCCTGACGATCAATGGCAAAGACTTCCACCTGAACCTGCGCCGGTACCACGCTGCGGGCGAAATCCAGGGCGTGCTGGCACACCGCATCGCCCAGCGCGATACCGGCGGCGCTAGCCATGGCCAGGGCTTGCTGACTGGTGTTGGCGTCGCGAATCGCTTGCTGCAGCGGTTCATCGGCACCTATTGCGGCGGCCCACTGCGCGAGTTGCGGCAAATCGATACTCGAATGTCGACTGTGCAGGTCCATGTGGCCGGCAGCCAGCTTGCTGATCTTGCCGAAACCTCCACACAGGCTGAGTCTGTCCACAGGCACTCTGCGCAGATGCTTGAGCACTGCGCCGACGAAGTCGCCCATTTCGATCAGGGCGATTTCCGGCAGGTCATAGACCCGGCGCATGGTGTCTTCGCTGGCATTGCCGGTGCAGGCGGCGATGTGCAGGTAGCCGTTGGTCTTCGCGACATCGATGCCTTGATGGATCGACGCAATGTAGGCTGCGCAGGAAAACGGCCGGACGATGCCGCTGGTGCCGAGAATCGACAGTCCGCCGAGAATTCCCAGGCGCGGGTTCATGGTTTTCAACGCCAGCGCCTCGCCACCTTCGACGTTGACCGTGACGTCGAAACCGCCGCGGTAGCCGAGTTCGTCTGCCAGCAGGGTCAGGTGGTCGGTGATCATTTTGCGCGGCACCGGATTGATCGCCGGTTCGCCGACGCCCAGTACCAGTCCTGGACGGGTCACGGTGCCGACGCCTTGGCCGGCGTTGAAGCGAATACCCGGTTGGGAATTCAGGCGTACCTGGGAATAGAGCAGGGCGCCATGGGTGACGTCCGGATCGTCACCTGCATCTTTGATCGTTCCTGCTTCGGCACCGTTGCCGATCAGCCGGCAGAACTCCAGGCGCATCTGTACGCGCTTGCCCTTGGGCAGGGTGATGTCCACCGCATCCGAACTCCCTCCGCCGAGCAGCAATCGAGCGGCCGCCAGGCTGGTGGCGGTGGCGCAGCTACCGGTGGTCAGGCCACTGCGCAGGGGCGTGGGTTGTTCAGCAGTTTCGTCACGCATCGAAAGGTTTGACCACGTCCAGCAGTGTAATGGGCAGCGCCTGACGCCAGGTATCAAAGTCGCCCAGGGGTTGCGCTTGCGCTATATGGATGCGCGTGAGCTCCCCGCCGTGCAGCTCGCGCCAACCCATGAGGGTCATTTCACTTTGCAATGTCACCGCGTTGGCGATCAACCGACCGCCTGGCTTGAGTGCAGTCCAGCAGGCCTCCAGCACGCCCTCGCGAGTGACACCGCCGCCGATGAACATCGCATCCGGGCGCTCAAGACCTTGCAGGGCTTGCGGCGCACTGCCGCGAATCAGCTGCAGCCCCGGCACCCCCAGTGCGTCGCGGTTGTGCTCGATCAAACGTTGTCGGCCTTCGTCGGCTTCGATGGCCAGCGCGCGGCAACTGGGGTGGGTGCGCATCCATTCGATACCAATCGAGCCGCTGCCCGCGCCCACGTCCCACAGGAGTTCACCCGGTGTCGGTGCCAGGCGCGCGAGGGTGATGGCGCGAACGTCACGTTTGGTCAGTTGACCGTCATGCTGGAAGGCGGAGTCGGGCAGGCCGGCCAGACGGGACAGACGCGGAGTGTCGGGCGCGGCAATGCAGTCGATGGCGATCAGATTGAGGTCGGCGATCAGCGGATCGTTCCAGTCATCGGCGACCCCATCGATGCGGCGCTCGTCTGCACCGCCCAAATGTTCCAGCACGCTCAGCCGACTCGGACCGAAACCGCGCTCGCGCAATTGCGCAGCGATCGCGGCAGGGCTTTGGCCGTCGTTGCTCAGTACCAGAAGGCGAACACCGCTGCCCCAATGCGCATTCAGCGCGGCAACTGGACGGGCAACCACTGACAGCGTCAGCGTGTCCTGCAACGCCCAACCCATCCGCGCGGCGGCGAGGGAGCAGGAAGACGGCGCGGGCAGGATCAGCATTTCATCTGCGGGTATTTGCCGAGCGAGGCTGGCGCCGACACCGAAGAACATCGGGTCTCCACTGGCCAGTACGCAGACGGGTTCGCCGCGACTTGCCAATACGGGTGCCAGGGAGAAGGGGCTGGGCCACAATTGCCGTTCGCCACGGATGCAGGCAGGCAACAAATCGAGTTGGCGCTGACCACCGATAATTCGCGAAGCGCTTAGCAACGCGTGTCGGGCAGTTTTGCCCAGCCCCTTGAAGCCTTCCTCACCGATACCTACCACCGTCAGCCAGGGGGTCATGCTGTTCCTCATTAATCAAGCGAAGCCGAATCATTGCATTGCTCAGGCCTGAGTAGTCCTGTGCGGTTGCGCATCATAGCGCGGTGTTAAGGGTATTCGCGTGTCGATAGCGGTTGAATGGGGTCACTGATGGAGATTGTCAAAGCGATGGGTACGGGGGCGGGTTCTTATTGTTTGTTTTTTCGCAGATCAAACTTCTTCATTTTTATCTCCCGTACTTTCCTCTCAATGATTGCTCTATTGCTTTCAAGTTTCTTTTTATCCAGTTTGAGATACGCCCGTTGCTGAATGATGGCGGCGGCGTGTCCTTCCCAATCCCAGAACAGGAAACTGCTTTTTTTCGTATAAGCCACCAGTTCCAGATTGAACACTGCGATGGTAAGGACGCCCTTTTCATCGTACCGCGCAGGGATGGCCTGAAAGCGCTGTCCCATCAGACTTTGCTCGTCGAGAGAGAACAGCGCGGGCTCGTTGTATTTAAGCGCGTCGAGCGTGTCGATCATGGCGTTCCCTTGTCGGGTGTCCGGCATGGCTTGAGCACTTTGAACGAGGAAATCCGCAACGCTCCTCGAGAGCCCGGAACGCTTGCGTGTAACGATGGCATCCTGAAAGACAGACCAGCCCAGGAAATGCAGCGTGGAGACATATTCGTCCAGCCATTCTGTCGAGTCGAGAAAGCGGCTGTAGACCATGTCAGCGGATCGGGTGGCGATCTGGGTGCTGTCAGTCAAATCATCGTGATCTTGCAGTGAGAGGTCACCAATGCACGAAACCAGACTGTGTCCGGTCAGCAAACCAGGGGGTTTTTCATTATTCATGTGCGATTCCTGTTCATTAATCAAACTTCCGTTTTAAGTGTTGATTGAAAGTACAAGAGCAGGCACAGGGTTAAAACAAGAGAGGCTTAGGGAATTAATACTGGCTGTTAAGTGTTTGTGACGACAGGGCACCAAGAGCGTTTCAGAATTCAAGTGCCTGAGGAACGGCGCGTTTCGTCGTCTATGTGCTTGAGCTTTTCATCCGGCCCGGCAAAGCAGGCATAATGCCGCCCTTGATCCCGTTAACGGCCATCCCGTGAAATCACGTCCGACCTCCAGTCCCTTGCGCCCTTCGGCTTGCCCCGGATTGTTGCGTGTCGTCCAGGCGCTGGACGGCGGGATCTGCCGGATCAAACTCGACGGTGGCTCGATCCGCACCGATCAAGCCCTGGCAGTGGCTGATGCCGCCGAGCGATATGCCGGTGGCGTGATAGAGGCCACCAATCGGGCCAACCTGCAAATTCGCGGTATTGGTGAACAGGCAACAGCGCTGATCGATCATTTGCTGGCCGCCGAATTGGGCCCCACCACCGTTGCAGGCGACGACGTTCGCAACTTGATGCTGAGCCCTGCTGCCGGCATTGACCCCCAAATGCTGATCGACAGTCGTCCCCTGGCCCGACAGGTTCTGGACAGCCTGCAAATCCATCCGCGCTTCCATGAGTTATCGGCCAAGTTTGCCGTGCAACTGGATGGTGGTGAGGCGCTGGCAATGCTCGAACATCCGCACGATCTCTGGCTGAGCGCGACGCAGAGAAACGGCGAGCTGCTGTTTGCTTTCGGTTTCGCGGGATGCCCGACTGACACGCCCATCGCGGCGGTACGTCTAAAGGACGGGCATGCTTTGGTGGTGGCCGTCCTGGAGTTGTTTCTTGAGCTCGCGCGACCGGACCAGACCCGCATGCGGCACCTGTTGGCGGAGCGTTCTGCCGATTCACTGCTACATCTGTTGGCCGGTCGCGTGTCACTGATCTCCCTTGATCAGTGGCGTCGAACGGTGACAGGTCCGGGCTTGCCGGTAGGTACCTACCCGCAGCTTCAGGAAGGCCTCGTGTATGTGGGCGTCATGCCGCCGCTGGGGCGTCTGGATCCTTCGATGCTCAGAGGCGCGGCTTACCTGGCTGCAGAATTCGCCGATGCAAGCCTGCGCCTGACCCCTTGGCAGAGTCTGCTGCTGCCCAACATTCGCCAGGCGGATGCATCGCTGGTCAGCCGGCGCTTGCAGGCGTTGGGATATCTGGTCGACACCCATCAGCCGCTGACTCATCTCGTTGCTTGCACCGGATCTGCCGGTTGCTGCAAAGGACTCTCCGACACCAAGGGTGATGCGCAACGGCTGTCCGTATTGCGACAAGGTCGACACGCACAGGAGCAGGTCCACCTGTCGGGCTGCCCGCGATCCTGTGCTTGCGCACACACCGCCCCCGTCACATTGCTGGCGACCCGTCAGGGTCACTACGACCTCTATTTTCGCGATGCAGCGCTGCCGGGTTTCGGCGCGCTGCAAGCACGCAATCTCACTATTGAAGCGGCGGGCGCATTGCTTGATGCCCGTCCACGGAGCCCCCTTGATGCTTGATTACATCCGCGACGGTCAGGAGATCTATCGCAACTCCTTCGCGATCATTCGTGCCGAGGCCAACCTTGAGCGAATCCCGGCCGATCTGGAAAAACTCGCGGTACGAGTGATCCACGCCTGCGGCATGGTCGATGCCATTGACGGCCTGCAGTTTTCCGAAGGCGCCGGCAAGGCCGGGCGCGATGCACTCGCCGCCGGCGCTCCGATCCTGTGTGATGCACGGATGGTGTCCGAGGGCGTTACCCGCACACGGCTGCCGGCCAACAACTCGGTTATCTGCACGCTGCGTGACGACAGCGTGCCGGACCTCGCCCGTGAACTGGGCAACACCCGGTCCGCCGCAGCGCTGGAATTGTGGCGCCCGCACCTGGAAGGCAGCGTGGTGGTCATCGGTAACGCACCGACGGCATTGTTTTATTTGCTGGAAATGCTCGATGCCGGCGCCCCGAAACCGGCGCTGATTCTTGGTTTTCCCGTGGGCTTTGTGGGCGCCGCCGAATCCAAGGCAGCGCTCGCGGCTGACAGTCGCGGCGTCCCGTTTGTAATCATGCAAGGCCGCCTCGGTGGAAGCGCCATGGCCGCAGCCGCCGTCAATGCCCTCGCCACGGAGATCGAATGATGCAGCCACGTGGACGCTTGATCGGTCTGGGGGTCGGGCCCGGTGATCCGGAACTGATTACCGTCAAGGCATTGCGCCTGTTGCGCGAGTCGCCGGTGGTGGCGTATTTCGTCGCCAAAGGCAAAAAGGGCAATGCGTTCGGCATCATCGAGGCTCATTTGCAGGATGCACAGACGTTGTTGCCGCTGGTGTATCCGGTGACCACCGAGGCGTTGCCGGCGCCGCTGTCGTATGAACAAGTGATCAGCGACTTCTACGACGCGGCAGGCGAAGAGCTTGCCGCGCATCTGGATGCCGGTCGCGATGTGGCGGTGATCTGCGAAGGCGATCCGTTCTTCTATGGCTCCTACATGTACCTGCACGATCGTCTGGCCGAGCGCTATGAAGCGCAGGTCGTACCGGGTGTCTGTTCGATGCTGGGAGGGGCTTCGGTACTGGGCGCGCCGCTGGTTTATCGCAATCAGAGCCTGTCGGTGTTATCAGGTGTCCTGCCCCATGAGGATCTCAAACGCCGCCTTGCCGATGCCGATGCCGCAGTAATCATGAAGCTGGGTCGCAACTTCCCCAAGGTTCGACAGGTCCTGGAAGAACTCGGGTTGGCGGAGCGTGCGCTGTACGTCGAGCGCGCGACCATGGCTAACCAGAAAATCGTGCCGCTGGATCAGGTCGAGCCGATGTCCTCGCCGTACTTCTCTTTGATCATCGTTCCAGGTGAAAGGTGGCAGGGCTGATGACTCATCCAGTTCCGGCGATCGTCATTCTCGGCGATGGCAGCCTCGCGACCGCGCGTGAGATTCAACGACTGCTGCCAGGCGCACTGATCCACGGCTTGTCTGGACGGGTAGAGGACGTGGACGTCATCTATCACGAATTCGGCTCCACCCTGCGCGAGCTCTATCAACAAAACACGCCCATCATTGCCCTGTGTGCAGCCGGAATCGTGATCCGCACGCTGGCGCCACTGCTCCTGGAAAAAGGCGCAGAACCGCCGGTACTGGCCGTTGCAGAAGACGGCAGTGCGGTGGTGCCGTTGTTGGGTGGACTGGGCGGTGTGAACGTGTTGGCCCGCGACATTGCTCAAGGGCTGGGCGTGGCAGCCGCCATTACCACCAGTGGCGAATTGCGGTTTGGCACCTGTTTGCTGAACCCGCCGAAAGGCTATGCGCTGGGCGACCTTGAACTCGGCAAGCGATTCGTTTCCGATTTGCTTGGTGGCGAGCCTGTTCGTATCGAGGGTGACGCGCCCTGGTTGGCGCAAGCGCAGTTGCTGCAGGATCAGCAGGCGAATCTGGCGATTCATGTGGGTAGCGCCGAGCGTGAGCCTGTCGCGAATGAGCTGCTGATTTACCCGAAAAGTGTACTGGCGTTGGTAAGTGCCGAGACCGCGGACCTGGCCGATGCGATTCGCCAGGCCCTGCAGCAGGCAAAAATTGCCGTGCAATCGTTGGCCTGTCTGTTGGCCAGTGATCAGCAGATGGCCAGTCAGGCGCTGCGTGATGCGGCTGATGAACTCGGTGTGCCGTTGCGGTTTTCTGCGGCTGGCAGTGTCAGCGATACGATCAGTGGGGCGATTGGGGCGGCGACTGTTCACAGCCATAACGGCATCACTGTCGCGGTCGCCGAGCATCCGCTGGATCCGTTGCTGATCGGTCGTCCCCGCGGGCGCCTGGCCGTTATCGGCCTGGGGCCGGGCGCTGCCGATTTGATGGTGCCGGCGGTCAAAGCGGAATTGGCTCGTGCCAACGATGTGCTCGGTTACGAAACCTACGTGCGCATGGCAGGGCCTTTTCGCGCTGATCAAATTCTGCATTGCACCGACAACCGCGAAGAGATGCAGCGTGCGCGTCACGCCTTCGAACTGGCGGCGCAAGGCCGTTCCGTTGTCGTGGTGTCCTCCGGGGACCCGGGCGTATTCGCCATGGCAGCGGCGGTGCTTGAAGCGCTGCATGAATCCAGTGACCCTGCGTGGCACAACGTCGACCTGGAGATTCTTCCTGGCGTCTCGGCATCGCTGGCGACCGCTGCCCAGGCAGGCGCACCCTTGGGGCATGACTTCTGTGTGCTGTCGCTGTCTGACAACCTCAAGCCCTGGGCGATCATCGAGAAGCGTCTGGATCTGGCCGCTCAAGCCGATCTGGCCATGGCGTTCTATAACCCGATCTCGCGCTCCCGTCCGTGGCAATTAGGCCGGGCGCTCGAGATAGTCGCGCAGCACCGTACACCTGAAACGCCCGTGGTATTGGGGCGTGATATCGGGCGTCCGGGGCAAACGTTGCGGGTCACCACACTGGGGCAATTGACCCCCGATCAGGTGGACATGCGAACGATGGTGTTGATCGGTTCGTCCACGACGCGTGTTTTCCCTCGCGCGGAAGGTCTGCCCTGGGTATACACCCCTCGAAGTTACGGCGATCAATTGCTCGATATAGCCAAGCCAATGATTGATTAAATCAACACCGGAATGTCCGGGCTTCAGGCTCGGAACACTCTGGCGGTTACTGCGCATCCTGCTCTCACATAAAAGGACATTTAATGGTGTTTGAAGAGCGGGATTCAGTGCGATAGGTTTATCGCGTGCACAGTCGCACTAAACGAAACTAACAAGGATTGTTGGAATGGAAGATCTGGAAGGTAAAGTCAGTGTTGAAGTCAGTCGGGCTTTAGTGGCGTGGCGTATTGCCAGACGTCAATTAATAATTCCCAATGTGGGGCGCGCAAGATCTTTAGTTGCGCCGGACAGTTCTAGCCCTACCAAAGAACTGGATGCCGTTGTTCTGGGTAATACGCTGATCGGTTATGGCGATAACGTCTCGCTTGAAAATATGACCATCATTGAAAACATCATCAAGTTCTCGAAGATGGAAGCAACGCTGGAAGTGCCGGGGGATAAAAAGCCCAGGGAGTGGCATCGTGCGTTCTTGAGCTGCATGGAAGATCTGGGCTGTTATGTTCCCGACAGTGGAACGATAGAGCACACGCGCAGCGCTTTGAATCTGACGATGTCCAATATTGTCGCTGATATTATCAAAGCGGGCGTCGACGCGGCCAAAGCCGCCATACCTGGCGCAACCGTATTAGGGGCTATCGCAGATTCCACATTGGAGTCGATAAAGAAAGAGCCTGACATCGTCAAAGTATTTAATTACGAGGTCACTAAGACAAAAGGCGTGAAACTGGCGATCTTGCCCTGCGAGCAGCTGAAAAACGGTCTTATCATGATCATGTTGTCGTCCATCGACAGTAACGCTGACAAGGACGATGCCGGACTGCTCTTTTTTGATTTGAAAACAACGAGCCTCGAGGTGTTTCGTGCGGCGTCGTTCATTACCTTTAATCCACTGCGTTATGCGCAAGTGAAAGACGATATCGAACAGGTGCTCAATCAGCAGCAGGCCACACAGCTGAATAAAAGATTTAAGCGCCATCAGCGCATTCGATAACAATTACCCACCGAAGGAAAGTGCCTTGTTTATCAAGGCACCAGATACCCCTTCACGCCGGTAAAGATGATTTGTGCCGCCAGTGCGCACACAAACAATCCCATCAACCGGCTGACAATCTGCAAGCCCTGGTCACCCAGAATTCGTTCGATGCGGTTTGACAGATAAAGCACCACGCCAACGGTGAAGCTGGCCAGGGCGATGCTGAGGATGGCGGTCAGTTTGTCGTCCCAATGGGGCTGGCTTACACCCATCACCAGCAAGGCGCCGATAGTGCCGGGGCCTACCGTCAAAGGAATAGTCAGCGGGACGATGGTCACGTCCTGCTGAACGTTGTCGGTTTGCACCACCGATTTGCCTTGGGCCATGCCGAGCGCAGAGATAAACAATACGCTGCCGGCGCCGATGCGGAACGCGTCCACCGTGATGCCGAAAACATCGAAAATCACTCGACCGAACAGATACAACAGGACGCTTGAGACCAGGGTCGCGATCGCCACTTTCCAGGCCAGTCGACGTTGTTCCTTGCGCGAGTAGCCGCGGGTCAGGCTGATAAAGCAGGACAGGACGAAGAAGGGGCTGTAGAGCACCAGCATCTTCAAGTAAACGCTGAACAACACGTGGAGCATGGGGTGAGCTCACTGCGATGGAAGTCGGGGGAGAGTCTATCAGGCGCTGTCGAGGCTGTCGGCTCAGGACGTTTGGGTCGCCGTCTGGTTCAGCAGATCACGCTGGGCAACCCAATGTTCAATCAACTCGCGCAGCTGCGAAAGCTCGACCGGTTTGGCCATGTGCCCATCCATGCCAGCCTGCCGCGCACGTTCCTTATGCTCGGCGAGGATGTGCGCGGTCAATGCCACCACGGGGGTACGGATTCGCTTGTTGCCCACTTCCCAGGCACGCAATTGCTGGGTTGCCGAAAAACCGTCAAGTATTGGCATTTCGCAGTCCATCAGGACCAGGTCATAACGTTGGGCTTTCATGGCCTGCAGGGCTTCTTCGCCATTGCTGGCAGTGTCCGGTTGCAAGTTGAGTTTGCCCAGCATGCCGCGAATAACTTTCGTTGAGATGCTGTTGTCTTCCGCCACCAGGATGCGGAAATCGCCGGGAACCTTGATCGGTAGTGTCGGCCCGGTGGGCGGGCGGTGTGGTACGGCCACGCCTTTATTGCGCTGATTCAGTTCGTCGGCCAGGGTGGTCTTGAGTGTGTAACCAGCCACCGGTTTGGCCAGAATGCGCTTGATCCCGGAATTGCGCGCGATGATCTTGCTCGGCGCGTTGCTGATTCCCGTCAGCATGATCAGCAAAATGTCATGGTTGAGGCTTGGGTCTTCCTTGATCTTGGCCGCCAGTTGCATGCCGGTCATGCCAGGCATGTTCTGGTCCAGCAGGACCACGTCGAAATAATCACGCAGGTGCGCTTTGGTGCGCAGCAGCGCCAGTGCTTCTTTGCCCGAAGGGGCGGCACTGACATTCAAGCCCCAGGCCGTGCATTGTTGCACCAGCACTTTGCGACACGTGTCGTTGTCATCGACTACCAGTACCCGTGCACCTTGCAGGGGGCCGTCCAGGTCGGAGGTCGGGTGCTCGAGACGGTCGGGGTCAAGCGGCAAGGTCAGCCACAACGTGCTGCCCTGGTTGGCACCGCTCTTGATCCCGAATTCGCCTTGCATCAGGCGAATCAATTGACGGGCGATGACCAGCCCGAGATTCCCGCCGAGACGGCTGGCCGAAAGGAAATTTTTACTGTGGAGTTCGGCATGCATCAGCGCGTCGCGCTCTTCGGCGTCCATCGGCTCGCCGCTGTCCTGGACGGCGATGCGCAACCGCGGCTTGGCGCTGCGCTCGTCGAGGGCAACGACGATCAGGATTTCGCCTTCGTCGGTTTTCTTCAGGGCGTTTTCCAGCAAGCTCAGCAGGGTTTGACGCAGGCGTGTCGGATCGCCGCTGATGACCCGTGGTACTTGCGGCTGGATAAAGCTGATCAACTCGACGTTTTGTTGTTCCGCTTTGGCGCGGAAGATGCTCAGGCAGTCTTCGATCAGCGCATTGAGATCGAACTGCACATCGTCCAGTTCGATCTGCCCGGACTCGAGCTTGGAGATGTCGAGAATCTCGTTGATCAGTGTCAGCAGCTCATTGCCGGCGCTGTGGATGGTTTGTACGTAGTCGCGCTGCTTGACCGAAAGTGGTGTGCCCAGCAGCAGCTCGGTCATGCCGAGGACACCATTCATCGGGGTGCGGATTTCATGGCTGATCTTGGCCAGAAACTCGGCCTTGGCGTTGATTTCGGCGTTGCTGGCGGCCAGGTCGCGGCTGACGCTGAACCGGTCTTCGGTGATGCTGCGCTGGCGTTCGCTCAGGGCGATGCTCATCAGCAGACCGCTGACGCAGATGAATGCCAGGAGTGTCGTGATCAATCCCTGGGGTTCCACCAGGGTCAGCCCCAGCAAGGCGGGCAGGATAATCAATGTGCCGAGATTGAAGACCACCATGGCGGCCACGAACAGGCGCGCCGGACGATAGCCTTTTTGCCAGTGCCAGGCGCCCACGAACAGCATGCTGAGGCCGGCGAGGGCGACCATTGCGTAGGTAATGATATTCAGCGGCAGCGTGTTGACGAATAGCAGTAGCAGGCCGCAAGCAATGATGAACAGGATGTCGCCCATCAGCAGCTTGTTCAGCGGGTGAGGGCCGAGCGGAGCGAAGAAGCGGTACGCAAACATGAGACCGCACGGAGCGGTCATCAGCAAGGCCACGTAAGCTCCCGGCGTCTGTAGCGCCTGCCAATTGGGCAGCCAGGGCCCCGCCAGATTCAGCAGCATCGCCAGGCTGAGCATCAGCAAGGCCTCACAACCTGCCAGCCATAAACTGCTGCGGGATCGGGTATAGGCATAGCGGATGAGGTTGTGCAGGATCAGCATCCCGATGCAGCCGAATAGCAGGCCATAGATCAGGGTCTGGGTCTGATTGGCAGCGGTGGTGACCGCCGATTGCAGCGTGATGTAAGGCCGCATCTGGTGATCGGAAACCAGGCGCACGTAAACGTCGAGAGGCTTGTCGCTTTGGGGCAGTGGCAGCATGAAATCGCTGCTGGGCAATGGGTGCTCGGCCTTGGGCTCATCCGTCCCGGAATTGGTTTGCTCGATGAGCTTGTCGCCCTCCAGCACGTAGAGGTTGAGGTGCGACAGGTCGGGTGCGAACACTTTCAGCACTTGCTCGTGCTTGCCGGGCGCAAGCCTGAAACGCAGCCATAAAGCGCCATCGGGCTCGGCCGCGGTGAGACGTTCGAGTTCGATGGGACTGAATTGATTGGTGTAGCGAACGGAACGGATGTCGCTCAGTTGCAGGTTGCCCTGTTCGTCGAGCAATACACTCCAGCCACTGCCTTGCGCGGCGTGGGCCGCAGGCATGCAGAGCAAGGTCAACAGAGTGACAGTGAGGCTTATGGCAATCCTGAGCCAGCGCACGGCGAAATCCCTTCGTAGGTTGATGCCAGATTATAACTATGCGCGGCGCCGGAATAGTCCGGCAAGAGCCTGTGGCCCTTGCCCGACCGAATGAATCGTTTATTCCTGATTTTCGCCACGCTCGCGGGCAATGGCGCGGTAGCCAATATCCTTGCGATAGAAGCAGCCTTCCCAGTCTATTTTGGCCGCCAGCTTGTAAGCCTGCTGCTGAGCCGCATCGACACTGACGCCCATTGCGGTTGCGCACAGTACACGACCACCGGCGGTCACTACCTGACCGTCTTTCAGCGCGGTACCTGCGTGGAAGACTTTACCTTCCAGTGCCGCCGCCGCATCCAGACCGTTGATGGCAACACCTTTGGCGTAATCGCCCGGGTAGCCGCCGGCGGCGAGCACAATGCCGACGCTCGGACGTGGATCCCACTGTGCTTCGACTTTATCCAGCGCTTGCGCGAGTGCTGCTTCGACCAGCAATACCAGGCTCGACTGCAAACGCAGCATGACCGGTTGGGTCTCAGGGTCACCGAAACGGCAGTTGAACTCGATGACTTTTGGGTTACCAGCTTTGTCGATCATCAAACCGGCATAGAGGAAACCGGTGTAGATGTTGCCTTCCTCGGCCATGCCGCGAACGGTCGGCCAGATCACCAGGTCCATCACGCGTTTGTGCACTTCGCTGGTGACCACCGGGGCAGGGGAGTAAGCACCCATGCCGCCCGTGTTGGGACCGGTGTCGCCGTCGCCGACGCGTTTGTGATCCTGGCTGGTGGCCATCGGCAGCACGTTCTTGCCGTCGACCATGACAATGAAGCTGGCTTCTTCGCCGTCCAGAAACTCTTCGATGACCACGCGGGAACCGGCCTCACCGAAGGCATTACCGGCCAGCATGTCGCGTACGGCGTCTTCGGCCTCGATCAGTGTCATGGCAACGATCACGCCTTTGCCGGCGGCCAGGCCGTCGGCCTTGATCACGATCGGTGCGCCTTTTTCACGCAGATAGGCCAGGGCTGGCTCGATCTCGGTGAAGTTCTGGTAGTCGGCGGTCGGGATCTTGTGGCGAGCCAGGAAGTCCTTGGTGAACGCTTTCGAGCCTTCCAGCTGGGCCGCGCCAGCCGTTGGGCCGAAGCAATCCAGGCCGCGGGTGCGGAACAGGTCGACAACGCCCGCCACCAGCGGTACTTCCGGACCAACGATGGTCAGCGATACGTTTTTCTCGGCGAAGTCAGCCAGCTGCTCAAGCGCCAGCACGTCGATGGCGACGTTTTCGCACTTGGCTTCAATGGCGGTGCCGGCGTTGCCTGGCGCGACGAAAACTTTCTGCACACGTGGATCCTGAGCCACTTTCCAGGCCAGTGCGTGTTCACGGCCACCGCTGCCAATGATCAAAACATTCATTTCAAAAACCTCGGATGACGCTAATTCTGTGGAGCACCGCAGAGATGCTTTTCTGTAGGAGTGAGCCTGCTCGCGATTGCGGTCTTTCAGTCACTGCTGCTTTGACTGATCAATAGCTATCGCGAGCAGGCTCACTCCTACAGTGGATCGTGTACTTAGTGACGGAAGTGGCGCATGCCGGTGAAGACCATGGCGATGCCGGCCTCATCAGCCGCAGCAATCACTTCCGCATCGCGCATCGAGCCACCTGGCTGGATCACTGCGGTGATACCCACCTTGGCTGCGTTGTCCAGGCCATCGCGGAACGGAAAGAACGCGTCGGAAGCCATTACCGAGCCTGCTACCTGCAAGCCAGCGTGTTCCGCCTTGATCGCGGCAATCCGTGCGGAGTTCACACGGCTCATCTGGCCAGCGCCGACACCGATGGTCTGACGGTTCTTGGCGTAGACGATGGCGTTGGATTTAACGTACTTGGCGACTTTCCAGGCGAAGATCAGGTCGTTGATTTCCTGTTCGGTCGGGGCGCGTTTGGTCACGACTTTCAGATCTTCGCTGCCGATCATGCCGATGTCGCGGCTCTGTACCAGCAGGCCACCGTTGACGCGCTTGTAGTCCCACGCCGCAGCGCGATCAGCCGACCACTCGCCGCACGCCAGCAGGCGCACGTTGGCTTTCGCGGCCACGATGGCGCGGGCTTCTTCACTGACGCTTGGGGCGATGATCACTTCGACGAACTGACGCTCGACGATAGCCTTGGCGGTTTCAGCATCCAGTTCGCGGTTGAAAGCGATGATGCCGCCGAACGCCGATTCGGTATCAGTGGCGTAGGCCAGCTCGTAGGCCTGACGGATACCGCCTTCGGCGTCCGGGCTCACGGCGACGCCGCATGGGTTGGCGTGCTTGACGATCACGCAGGCAGGCTTGACGAAGCTCTTCACGCATTCCAGCGCGGCGTCGGTGTCGGCCACGTTGTTGTACGACAGCTCTTTGCCTTGCAACTGGGTCGCGGTGGCGATACCGACTTCGGCCGGCTTGGCTTCCAAATAGAACGCCGCGCTCTGGTGCGGGTTCTCGCCGTAGCGCATTTCCTGAGCCTTGATGAACTGGCTGTTGAAGGTGCGCGGGAATTCGCTGCGACCTTCAGTGCTGAGAGTGTCAGCGGCCTGGTTCACGGTGCCCATGTAGTTGGCGATCATGCCGTCGTAGGCAGCGGTGTGTTCGAAGGCCTTGAGCATCAGGTCGAAACGCTGAGCGTAGGTCAGGCCGCCGGCCTTGAGGCCTTCCAGTACGTTGGCGTAGTCGCTGGCATTCACCACGATGGCCACGTCTTTGTGGTTCTTGGCTGCAGAGCGAACCATGGTCGGGCCGCCGATATCGATGTTTTCGATAGCGGTCGGCAGGTCGCAGCCAGGTTTGTTGATGGTGGCTTCGAACGGGTACAGGTTGACCG
This sequence comes from Pseudomonas sp. p50(2008), assembly GCF_015351605.1. Taxonomy (NCBI): domain Bacteria; kingdom Pseudomonadati; phylum Pseudomonadota; class Gammaproteobacteria; order Pseudomonadales; family Pseudomonadaceae; genus Pseudomonas; species Pseudomonas sp. p50(2008). The sequence continues at coordinate 81,203 of NZ_JACMYF010000004.1, read as the reverse complement.
CTACCAGGTCGATCGGCTTGATGCCGTGCTCGTTCATGATGGCGTCGTCGATACCGCGACGACCGAGGATCCCACCGTGGATTTTCGGGTGCAGGGTCTTGACCCGACCGTCCATCATTTCTGCAAAACCGGTGTAATCCGCGACTTCCACTGCGGCAACGCCATTGTCGCGCAGCAGCTTGAACGTTCCGCCGGTGGAAAGGATCTCGACGCCCAGGGCTTCAAGCTCCTTGGCGAACTCGAGGATCCCGGTCTTGTCGGAAACGCTGATCAAGGCGCGGCGGATCGGCAGGCGGGTAGTCTGGTCGGTCATTTCAATTTCCATCAAAAGCAAAGGAGTCAGCAAAAAAGGCGACCGTTTTTACGCGGGCGCCTTTCTGGTTTGATTGAATGCTTACAGCAAATCGTACTGCTTGAGTTTCTTGCGCAGCGTGCCTCGGTTGAGTCCGAGCAGCTCGCTGGCCTTGGTCTGGTTTCCCTTGACGTAGTTCATCACGCACTCGAGCAGGGGAGCCTCGACTTCGGAGAGCACCAGGTTGTACACATCCGTGACGGCAGCGCCCTCAAGGTGGGCGAAATAATTGTGCAGCGCCTTCTCGACACTCCCGCGAAGGGTCTGACCTTCTTCGCTCGGCGTATTGAGGTGCTGTTTCAAATTCACGTTGTCGCTCACGGGTGTTGTTCCACTCACTAAAGTCTCGGTCATCATCGTCATGCGGCCACCCCTTCTCCGTCCCCTGTCAGGCTCTTATAACGTTCGGCGAAGAAGCCCTGAACGTTGGCGCATTGTGCTTCCGTATCTTCCAAACGATTGAAGTGGGCGCGAAATTCCCTGGCGCCCGGCAAGGTTGCGAGATACCAGCCCACATGCTTGCGAGCAATGCGCACGCCCATGACATCTCCATAGAAGACGTGCAGCGCGGCCAAATGCTCTAGCAGTATGCGTTCCACCTCGATCAGTTCCAGCGCCGGAAGTTTTTCGCCGGTACGCAGGTAATGATCGATCTCGCGAAAAATCCATGGCCGCCCCTGGGCAGCACGGCCAACCAGCAGGCCATCGGCACCGGTCGCGTCAAGCACGTACCGGGCCTTTTCCGGCGAATCGATATCGCCGTTGGCAAAGACCGGAATCGACACCGCCTGCTTGATCGCGGCAATGGTGTCGTACTCGGCTTCACCGGTGTACAGATCGGCACGGGTGCGGCCATGGACCGCCAGCGCCGTTATGCCTGCCTGCTCGGCGATCTTCGCCACCGTCAGGCCGTTCTTGTTGTCCCGGTCCCAACCGGTCCGGATCTTCAGGGTGACCGGCACATCGACTGCGGCCACGACGGCCTGCAGGATCTCGGTTACCAATGCTTCGTCCTTCAACAGCGCAGATCCGGCGGCCTTGTTGCAGACCTTCTTCGCCGGGCAACCCATGTTGATGTCAATAATCTGTGCGCCCAGCTCGACGTTGGCCCGAGCCGCATCCGCCAGCATCTGTGCATCCCCACCGGCGATCTGTACCGAGCGTGGCTCGGGATCACCTTCATGGATCATGCGCATGCGCGATTTGCGGGTGTTCCACAAACTCATGTCGCTGGTCACCATTTCCGAGACTACAAGTCCTGCGCCCAATCGCTTGCACAGCTGACGAAAGGGCTGGTCGGTGACGCCCGCCATGGGGGCGAGAATCAAGCCGTTGTGCAATGTATATGGACCGATGCGTACCGCCGACATAGGACTTCCCTGTTGTGGGGCCGGATCATGAGAGTTCGAAAAAGGGTTGGCATGATACCCGCTCTCGATGACTGGATAAAGGCTGAATTGAACAAAATCTGAACAACTATTCTGTTATCGCCAGCGGTTTGGTCCACGCAGGCAAAGTCAGAAATCCGTCGCCAATCCGGGATCAGTGAACCGTTTCACTCGGGAGAGTGGAAACTCAAGCTGTAGTTCACCGCTTTGGAGCCTGGATCCAGAATGTCCAGCGCGATGTGAATCGGTGTTTGTGGTGGCATTTCTGCCATGCCTTCGAGGTCGCCGCTCAGGTACTCGCCAGGTTTGAATCGACGGCTGGCAATCAGGTGACCGTTAAGGTCGGCAAAGCGCAACTCCAGCAGTGGAAACGGCTGGGAGAATGCGGCCCGGTTATAGATGATCGCATCGACCACCAGTGCGCCGCTGAAGTCCGGATGGCTACGAACCACCAGGTTGCTGCTCTTGATTTTGGCAATGTCGACTTTGGATGGCACGGTGCAACCAATCTGCGGGCACAGTTGCTGGAACCAGGGACGGTACTGGTCCTGACGCGCGAGTTCTTCAAAATGGTACGCCACGTACTGGCCGGCGAGGGCGCCGGCGGCGAGCACGATCAACAGCAGCCAGAAAAACCGTCTACCCCAGGGGGAGCGACGTTTTTGCCAGTCCAGTTGCAGCGGATCGTCGGTCAGATCCTGCAGGGCTTCGGCGCGGCCGTTCGGTTCGCTGCGCTTTTTGCGCAAGGGCTCTATCGAGGGCAGGTCGTCGTCAATGTCATCGACGTCGGCGGTTGCGGACAAGCGTTCGCGCGGTGGTGGCGAGTCGAGCACCAGGTCCTGACGCACGAAGGGCGGACGAGGTTCATCGTCGAGTTCCACCAGCTCCAGCGTCAACGACGGTTCGGTGCGTGCCGGTTTGAGCAGGACAGTCGGCGGTTTCGTATCTTCCTCAACGTCGTCAGCCCGGACGCGATCGGCTGCTGACTCACTGAACAGGCTGTCGGCCCACGGCGCTTCATCGTGCTCGGTGGTGTCGCGACGAGCGCTCAACGTGTCTTCACGATGGCGGCCAAACTCGGTGGTCGGCTGTATTTCCCGTTGCTCAAGTCGGGCGAGTTCTTCGTCCAGGTCCAGGCTGTCGAGATCCAGCTCGGCGGCGGTCCACTGCTTCAGGCTGATTGCCCGTTGCTCTGGCGGCTCGACGGTGGCGGGAACCGCAGACGCCGCTTCCTGGCCAAGACTCTGCTCCAGCAGCTGCTTGGCGGCATTGAATACTTGCAGGCACGAGCCGCAACGAACCACACCCCGGGCCACGCTCAACTGAGCATGGCTGACGCGGAAGCTGGTTTGGCAATGCGGGCACTGAGTGACGAAGCTGTCGGTCATGCGGCGATCCGGATTATGCAGGCGCTCATTCTAGCGCCGACGGCCAGTGATGCGCACCCAGCCATCGCGATTGGCGATCGGGTCCAGATCGAAGTCCTGGGCGTAGGCTTTGGCGACGTCTTCACCCTGTTCGGCAAGGATGCCGGACAGTGCCAGGCGGCCACCTGGTTTGACCAGGCTGGACAGCTGCGGCGCCAGGGACACCAGCGGGCCGGCGAGAATGTTGGCAACCAGCACGTCAGCCTGAACCTGTGGCAGGTCTTCTGGCAGGTAAAGCGGGAAGAGCGCTTCAGCGATGTTGTTACGCCCGGCGTTGTCGCGCGACGCTTCCAGCGCCTGCACGTCGATGTCGGTACCGACCGCTTCCTTGGCACCCAGCAACAGGGCGGCAATTGCCAGAATCCCCGAGCCACAACCGAAATCCAGCACATTGCAGCCTTTCAGGTCCTGGCCGTCCAGCCATTCCAGGCACAGTGCGGTGGTTGGGTGAGTGCCGGTGCCAAACGCCAGGCCCGGGTCCAGCAGCAGGTTCACGGCGTCCGGTTCCGGGGCGGCGTGCCAGCTTGGCACGATCCACAGGCGCTGGCCGAAACGCATCGGCTGGAAACCGTCCATCCAGCTGCGTTCCCAATCCTGGTCTTCAATGATTTCGCTGTGATGCTCGGGCAGCGGGCTGCCGGTCAGCAATTCAAGGTGGGCCAGCACACTGGCGGCTTCGGTGCCATCTTCGAACAGCGCCAGCAGGTGCGTGTGCGACCAGAGAGGCGTGGTGTTGAGTTCTGGCTCGAAGATCGGCTGATCTTCAGCGTCCATGAACGTTACCGACACGGCGCCCACTTCAAGGAAAGCGTCTTCGTAGGTTTCGGCTTGTTCTGGGCTGATGGCGAGACGGACTTGCAGCCAAGGCATGGCGGGCACCTTTGAAAAATATTGATTGCAGCCTAGCGGGCTGCGAGAAGCGCGCAAGTTTACGCGAGCGCGGGGCGTTTGTGGGAGCGGACAGCGCCGAACGCCGCTCAGTTGAACCGTGACACCCCCGTAGCAGCTGGCGAAGCCTGCGTTCGACTGCGCTGTGGCGAGGGGATTTAGCGAAACGTCGCACCGCCCCGTTGGGTCGCGCAGCGGCCCCAATTCTTCACGACTGCTGCGCAGCCGGACGCAGGCTTCGCCAGCTGCTACACGGGTGTGTTGCAGGTCGGAAGAGGTGTCCCAGAAACAACAAAGCCGCCCGAAGGCGGCTTTGTTGATCAGGCTTAAGCTTAGTGCTTGTCGCCAGCCAGCTTGTGTTCCAGGTAGTGGATGTTGATACCACCTTTGCAGAAGCCTTCATCGCGGACCAGGTCGCGGTGCAGCGGGATGTTGGTCTTGATCCCGTCGACCACGATTTCGTCCAGCGCATTGCGCATGCGCGCCAGCGCTTCGTCACGGGTTGCGCCGTAGGTGATCAGCTTGCCGATCAACGAATCGTAGTTCGGCGGAACGGCATAGCCACTGTACAGGTGCGAGTCGACGCGAACGCCGTTGCCGCCTGGAGCGTGGAAATGCTTGACCGTGCCCGGGCTTGGCATGAAGGTTTTCGGGTCTTCGGCGTTGATCCGGCATTCCAGCGCGTGACCGCGGATGACGACGTCATCCTGGGTGTACGACAGCTTGTTGCCAGCGGCGATGCTGAGCATCTCCTTGACGATGTCGATGCCGGTGACCATTTCAGTGACCGGGTGCTCAACTTGAACGCGGGTGTTCATTTCGATGAAATAGAACGCCCCGTTCTCGTACAGGAACTCGAAAGTGCCCGCGCCACGGTAATTGATGTCGATGCACGCCTTGACGCAGCGAGCGAGCACTTCCTGGCGAGCCTTCTCGTCGATGCCCGGTGCCGGCGCTTCTTCGAGAACCTTCTGGTGACGACGTTGCAGCGAGCAATCGCGGTCGCCCAGATGGATGGCGTGGCCCTGGCCGTCGGAAAGAACCTGGACTTCCACGTGACGTGGGTTGGTCAGGAATTTTTCCAAATAGACCATCGGGTTGCCGAACGCCGCGCCAGCTTCGGAGCGGGTCAGTTTTGCCGAGGAGATCAGGTCTTCTTCTTTATGCACAACGCGCATGCCGCGACCACCACCGCCGCCAGCGGCTTTGATGATCACCGGATAACCGACTTCGCGACCAATGCGCAGAGCGGTTTCTTCGTCTTCAGGCAGCGGGCCGTCGGAACCCGGAACGGTTGGAACGCCAGCAGCGATCATGGCGTGCTTGGCCGATACCTTGTCGCCCATCAGGCGAATGGTGTCGGCTTTCGGGCCAATGAACGCGAAGCCGGAGTTCTCGACCTGTTCAGCAAAATCAGCGTTTTCCGCAAGGAAACCGTAGCCTGGGTGAATGGCGGTAGCGCCGGTCACTTCAGCAGCGGCGATGATTGCCGGAATGTGCAGGTAAGAGTGCGCGGCCGATGCCGGACCGATGCAAACGGATTCGTCTGCCAGGCCCAGGTGCATCAGCTCTTTGTCAGCCTTGGAGTAAACAGCGACAGTCTTGATGCCCATCTCTTTGCAGGCACGCAGAATCCGCAGGGCAATCTCACCGCGGTTGGCGATCAGAACTTTTTCCAACTTCGCAGTCATCAAAGTTTCTCCGCGGTTCAAACGATGGTGAACAGCGGTTGGTCGTACTCAACCGGCTGGCCGTCTTCGACGAGGATGGATTCGATCACACCGCTGGTTTCAGCTTCGATGTGGTTCATCATCTTCATCGCTTCAACGATGCACAGGGTGTCGCCTTTCTTCACGGTCTGGCCAACTTCAACGAAGGACGGCGAGCTTGGCGAAGATTTGCGATAGAAGGTGCCGACCATAGGCGAACGGGCAACAGTGCCGTTCAGAACTGGCGCGGCCGGAGCAGCAGGCGCGGCAGCGGCAACCGGAGCAGCAGCAACTGGCGCAGGCGCCGGAGCATGCATGGGAGCAGGTGCGTAGTACTGCTGAGCTGGAGTCTTGCTGTGGCGGCTGATACGTACGGACTCTTCGCCTTCTTTGATCTCGAGCTCGTCGATGCCGGACTCTTCCAGCAATTCGATCAGTTTCTTAACTTTACGGATATCCATGAATCATCAACTCCCAAGGGTCGGTCAGGGGCGTATAGCTTGTTGTTCAAGCTGCTCTAGGGCGGCCTCCAGGGCCAGTCGATAACCGCTGGCGCCAAGGCCGCAGATCACTCCCACCGCTACGTCGGAGAAGTAAGAGTGATGGCGGAAAGGTTCGCGTTTGTGCACGTTAGACAAATGCACTTCGATGAATGGGATGCTCACCGCCAGCAGCGCGTCACGTAATGCGACGCTTGTGTGTGTAAAAGCTGCTGGGTTGATCAGAATGAAGTCCACACCTTCGCCTTTTGCGGCGTGGATGCGGTCGATCAATTCGTACTCGGCGTTGCTTTGCAGGTAGAGCAGATGGTGACCGGCTTCACGGGCACGGCGTTCCAGATCCTGGTTGATCTGCGCCAGCGTCGTGGCGCCATAGGTGCCCGGTTCGCGGGTGCCGAGCAAGTTCAGGTTGGGTCCGTGCAGAACCAGTAAGGTTGCCATCTGCTGTTCCTTGTTATCTGTGAGCAATTGTCAGAACTCGGCGACTATGCCGCAAAGCCTTTGTGACTGTCCAGTTCTATGCAATAGCCAGCACGATGGCCGATGTTTGCGCGAAATATATGACTGAGTGATTAAATCCGGTCATTCGCCTTCTGAACACGTTCGGCGAAGTCTCGCGGGTTGATCTCGCCGATGATAGCGGTCTATCAGACGCGGAAGGCCTGAACCGCCGTGTGCAACCGTCCACCGAGCACCAACAGATGCTCCCCTTGCTCACGCCCTTCGCCAATCCGCAGCAGGTTATCCCCACCCAATTGATGAATTCGCTCACTGTGATCGCGGATCTCACTGACAGCGCCACTTTGCTGAGCGGTGACATCGGCGATGCGCACTGCCGTGTCGGAAATGGTTTGAATCGCACCGACGATTTTATCCAGCGCACCGTCGGCTGCCTGGGCCTGGTGAGCGGTGGCTTCGGCGTGTTCGACCTGAGCGCGCATGCCCTCCACCGATTGACGCGCTGCGGTTTGCAGACCAGCAATCAGCGTCTGAATCTCTGCTGTAGCGCCCGCCGTGCGTTGCGCCAACGAGCGGACTTCCTCGGCCACCACCGCAAACCCCCGACCCATTTCCCCTGCGCGAGCCGCTTCGATGGCGGCGTTCAGGGCCAGGAGATTGGTCTGGTCGGCAATCGAGCGGATCACGGTCAGGACACCGCCGATGGTGGCGGACTCCTCGGCCAGGTGTTCGATCATCTGCGCGTTGCCTTGCACCTCCCCGACTAGCGAATGCAGCCCGGTGAGGCTCAAACCGATGACTTTCTGCCCGTGCGCCACCGCCAATCCGGCATGGCGGCTGGCGTCGGCAGCCTGGCTGGCATCGCCGGCGACTTGTTGGATGGTCGCTTCCAGTTCCCCCAGCGAATCGCGGATCAGCGCCGTGTCACCTGCCTGATGTTCAGCGCCACTGTGCAAATCATTGCTTAACTCGGCCAAGGTTCGACTGCTGCCGGCGACTTGTTCGGCGTTGAGGCGGATGGTTCCCACCAGGTCAACCAGATAGGCGCGCAAGCGGTTGAGCGACAATTGAATGTCATGCAGTTCGCGGTTGGTGTTGCCCAGCTCGATGTCCCGGCTGAAGTCGCCTTCGGCCCAGGTCGACAGGGCTGGTGCCAGATTGGTCAGCGTACGCGCCAGGCGGCGCTGCAGCGTATCGATGAGCAAGGCAATCAACAGGATCAGCCCGATCATCACCCCTTGCATCAGCCGCACTTCACTCTGGATTTGCCCATGTTGTGCGCGCACCACGGGTTCCAGGCCGGCAATGGCGTGTTGTACGTCCGTGATCTTCTGGTGCGTGGCCGCGCCGAGTTCGCTGCGTTTTTGAATCTGTTCGCGGGTGCGCTCAAGCTCCGACGGATAACGGCTCAGCAAGCTGTTGAGTTCGCGTTTGAGCCCGACACCCGCATCTTCAGCCACGGCTTTCTCGGTGTTCTCCAGCCCCATCAATGCGGCGAAATCATCGGTGTTCGACTCGCTGCTGCGGGTCACGCCCAACAGTGGCAAGGCATCCAGCCGTTCAGCCTGAGTGCGGATGTTGGCGACTTCGCGTTCGACGTCGGCGGCCAGTTCACTGCGGCCGCTGCTCACCAGTTTGTCCCGTGCCAGCGACAGCTTGCCCAGGTGTTGAGAGGCGGCGAGTAGCGGCGTCAGGTAGGCCGCATTCGTGCTGGCGTACTGGCTGAGCTGGTCGAGACTGGCCCCCAGTTCGCGTTCGGCTTGCAATAGCAAGGCCTGTGGGTCGCCCGCGAGTTTTCCGGCGGCGAGCAAGTCGGTTTTGCTGAATGCTTCGAGGTTCGACAGGCTTGGACGCAAGGTGTCGGCCAACGCCGGGGGTAACTCACCGAGTTCTTTATTCAGGTCGTCGATCGCCTGGCTGGCGCTGCTGAGGCGCAGGGCATCGCCGCTGGCGAGGTAATCCTCAACGTTACGCACAACGCCATTCTGAAATTGCTGGGACAGGCCCAGGTAACGCTCCATTAATAGATAAGGGCGTTCGAGGGCTTTTTGCGACCACCACAGCGTGGCGCCAAGGGCCAGGCACACGGCGACTAAAAGGAGGGTGTTGAGATTGGTCAGCAGCTTCAGGCGCATCGCGGGACTACCAACGGCAGAATGGTAAGCGCCTGAAGTTATTGCGTTTCTGTTACAGGGTTATGACCAGTTCGCTGGATTCCGATGAAAAGATGGCACTTTGCTTTGATGCCCGCGCGGACTGCACGCGGTTGCGCCCGGCATGCTTGGCCCGGTACAGCGCCTCATCTGCCTGACTCGCCATCATCAGGCTGTCGCAGTCATCATCAAGGTCCACAACCCCGGCGCTGAACGTGCACCAAAGATCCTGCGGCTGGGCTGGGTAGTGAATCTCGGCAAAACGCTGGCGAATTTCATCGAGGACTTTATGGGCCGACTCAAGATCGGTGTCCGGCATCACGATAGCGAACTCTTCACCGCCGTAACGGCCAATGAAGTCTGTCTTGCGCAAGCGCTGCTTTAAGAACAACGCCAGGCTTTTGATCACCCGGTCGCCCATGGGGTGGCCATGGCTGTCGTTGACCCGTTTGAAATGGTCGATGTCGAGCATTGCAAAGCTCAATGGCTTGTTCTCGCGACGGGCGCGGAAGCTGCAGTCTTCGAGCAATTGCAGGATGTGTGTGTGGTTATACAGACCGGTCAGGCTGTCGCGGACCATCCGTGCTTTCAAATTGCGCGCCCGTGCTGCGCGGTTGCGCACGGTGGTGATCAGATGGCGCGGTTTGATCGGTTTGGTCAGGAAGTCGTCGCCGCCTTCGCTCATGGCGTCGAGTTGCTTGTCCAGGTCGTCTTCGGCCGAGAGGTAAATGATGGGCACGCTGACATAACGGTCGTTGTGGCGAATCACTTTGGCCAATTCGGTGCCGGTGCAGGCGGGCATGTACATGTCGAGGATGATGAGGTCTGGCTGGAAATCCGCCAGTTCGGCCATGGCCTGAATCGGTTCGATCAGGGTGCGCGTGACGATCCCGGCGCTGTTGAGCAGGCGCTCGGTGTGCAACGCCTGGGCGCGTGAATCGTCGATGATCAGCACTTTAAAGGGTTCGTACTGGGCGACGCAGGTCAGGACTTCGATCTTCTCCAGCAGGCTCGAGGCTTCGAGGGTGCCGGTCAGAAACTCCTGGCCACCGGCACGCACGGCGGCGAGGCGGGTAGGGGTGTCGGTTTCGTTCAGGCTGAAAAACAACAACGGCAATTGATGGTCCAGGCCTTCCTGGGCCTCGGCCGCGAGTTTCAAACCGATACCGGCTCCGCAGAAATCCACGTCCATGACAATCGCCGCAGGCAATCGCTCGACCATTGAGGAGCGAAACGCCGCCACACTGTCGAGGGATTGGGCGCTGAGGCCGAAGAACTCGAGCTGTTTGGCCAGGCGCTCGGCGCGCTCATGATCCTGCAGCAGCACATAGATCGGTTTGCGCAACGGAGGCAGGAACGTTTGGTCGAGTTGATCGCCATGCCGCAAGCCGGTGCGCGAGAGGCGCTGCATCAAGCGATTGAGGTCGGTGATCAAGCCGCTGCTCAGGCGTCCACGGTTGGCGTCGACAGCGTCCAGCGCCTGGCCGATGTGGCGCGCCAGATGAGTGTGTTCCGGTTGTTCGAAACGCTCGGCGAACCGTAGCAGGCGCAAGTTGGCTTCGCTCAATTCCGAGAGGTCGGTCGTGGACCACTCGCTGCGTTGCAGGCGCTGCCATATCTCAAGAATTTGACGTGCCTGATGAATTACCCGCTGGGCAAAGTGGTGCTTGAGGCGCTCACGGCTGGGGTCTTCTGGCTCGGTCATATCCTGACTACTAGTTAGGGTGCATGCTGAGATCGACTGGTGGCTCTATGCTAGCACCTCTTTTCATTTGGATGAGTGTCGTGCATCAATAATCTGGAAAGTGGCTCCATTCAGTTTATGACTGGTTGGTCGGATGTGATCGGGGCAGGCGTAATACCTGTAGCAGCTTGCGAAGCCTGCGTCCGGCTGCGGCGTGGCGAGGGGATTTATCCCCGTTGGGTCGCGCAGCGGCCCCAAATCTTTACGACTGCTGCGCAGCCGAACGGGGATAAATCCCCTCACCACCGGCTTCGCCAGCTGCTACAGGGTGGTTTGGTTTGGATGCGCGTGTACGAGGCGTATGCTTCGCTTGCTCCAACAAGGTGTGCGCTTCATTTATAGTGGCGGCTCGATCAGATTCTGCGCGGCAAACGAGGCACGATGGCGTAGGGTTGTGGTCGAACCGATGAACTCAAGTGATTGAAAGGATATCGCCATGCTGGACTGGAAGAACCGCGCGGGCAGTGCGCCTGAACGTGCCGCTGAACCTAAATCGGCTGCCCGCAGCTATATCGGTGGCCTGCTGTTCAGCCGGGCGCTGGCCACTCTGATCGCCATCTACCTGATTGTGACGATTGCCCTTGGCTGGTACTGGAGCCAGGAGCCGGCGCTGTTTCCGGTTCAACAAAATGCCCAGGTCGCTGCCGAGAAAGAAGGCAAGCAGATGGTGATCGGCTACACCACGGTCGAAACCCTCAAAACCGTTGCCGGGACCCTGCTGAACAAGCCGGGCGGCTACATTTCCAACGACCGTTTCCCGCCAGGCCTGTGGATGGACAACACGCCAAGCTGGGAATATGGCGTGCTGGTACAGGTCCGCGATCTGACGCGCGCCTTGCGTAAAGACTTCGCCCGTTCGCAATCGCAGTCGGCGGAAGACTCTGATTTGGCCAAGGCCGAGCCGCGTTTCAACTTTGACAATAAAAGCTGGGTGCTGCCCTCCAGTGAATCCGAGTATCAGGAAGGCATCAATTCCCTGAGCCGTTACCAGGCTCGCCTGTCCGATCCTACGCAGAAAAACGCACTGTTCTACGCCCGTGCCGACAACCTGAACAACTGGTTGGGCGATGTGGGCACCCGCCTGGGTTCGCTGTCGCAACGCCTGTCGGCCAGCGTTGGCCGGGTCAAGCTGAACACGGCGTTGAAAACTGAAGTCGTGGCGCCGGGTCAGGTGCCGCAGGTCGACGAAGAAATCGTCGAAACCCCGTGGATGCAGATCGACAACGTGTTCTACGAAGCTCGCGGCCAGGCCTGGGCCTTGTCTCACCTGTTGCGCGCTATCGAAGTCGACTTCGCTGACGTACTGGCCAAGAAGAACGCCACCGTGAGCGTGCGTCAGATCATTCGTGAACTGGAAGCGTCGCAAGAACCGGTCTGGAGCCCGATGATCCTCAACGGTAGCGGCTTCGGTGTGCTGGCCAACCACTCGCTGGTCATGGCCAACTACATTTCCCGAGCCAACGCTGCGGTGATCGATTTGCGTCAATTGCTCAATCAGGGCTGAGTCATGTCCGACAGCGAAAAAGAGGCCGCCCACCGCGTGGCCTCGGATGCCGAACAGATCGCCTGGGTCGACGAGCAGGATAATCTGCTCGGCGCCCTGGTCCGTTCCGATTTGCGCGAACGCGAGCTGATTGGACGCGGCACCTACATCATGCTGTTCAACTCCGCCGGTGAACTCTGCGTGCACCGGCGCACCCTGAGCAAAGCGATCTACCCGGGTTATTGGGACGTCGCGGCGGGGGGCATGGTGCTCGCCACCGAAACCTACGCCGAGTCGGCGGCCCGTGAGCTGGAAGAAGAGTTGGGCGTAAGCGGGGTGGAGCTGGTCGCTCACGATCACTTTTTCTTCGAAGACACGGGGAATCGCCTCTGGTGTTCAGCGTTTTCGGCGGTGTGGGATGGCCCATTGATCCTGCAGCCGGAGGAAGTGCTCGAAGCGCGCTTTATCCCTGTCGATCAGGTCATGCTCGAAATACAGCAAAAGCCTTATTGCCCGGACTCTCTGGCTGCATTGAAGCGCTATCTGAGAGCCCGCGGCGATGACGTCGCATAAGAGGCATAAATTGGCGCCGATTGGCTCTTAGCAAGCCGGCTTTTTGTCGTTACACTGCGCGACCTTTTGCAGGAGCGAGCCTGCTCGCGAAAAACGCAAGGACGACGCGTGCTGCCTGATGCCGCGCGTTATCGTTGACGTCCATCGCGAGCAGGCTCGCTCCTACAGCGAAATGCTTGTTTTACCGTTTCAGTAGCGCTGCCCCTGCCTGAGTGGGGCTTCGCGGTCGATGGCACCCAAGTGCCGCGGCCAGTCTTTGTCCTCCCAAGAGGATTGCCGGTGGCCAAAAAAGCCGCATCCTTCGCCGCCCTTGGTGGCCTGGTATTTTCCACCGACGCAGGTCGTCATTGCCCGGATTGCAGTAAACCGGTGGATGCCTGCATCTGCAAACAGACCGTTATCCCGGCTGGCGACGGCATTGCTCGCGTGCGCCGCGAAAGCAAGGGCCGTGGCGGCAAGACGGTGACGACCATCACCGGCGTGCCATTGGCTGAAGATGCGCTCAAGGACCTTGCCACTGCGTTGAAGAAACGTTGCGGCACGGGTGGAGCGTTGAAAGACGGGATCATCGAAATCCAGGGCGATCATGTCGAGCTACTCTTGGCCGAGCTGATCAAACTCGGTTTCAAAGCGAAGAAGTCCGGCGGCTAGCAGCCTCTGTGAAAACCACCCTCGGCTTGATCCGGTCCTCACAGCAGGTCTGGTGTCGCCCACATGGTTTTCACAGAGCCTGTTCTGACCGGTTTCTAAACTCACTGCGGTCAGCGAGGTCTATCCCTCGTTGACGAACCGTCATTTTCATTCTTTAGACTGCGCCGGCCTGAACCCAGGCGACGCTCTATGACTTCTTTATAGGGGACTTCAATGTCCGTACGACGCACACGCAAAGACGATGGCAGCCAATGGACAGTTGCGGACAGCCGCAGTGTTTACGGGATTCGCCATTGGGGGGCCGGGTATTTCGCGATCAATGACGCCGGTCGCGTCGAAGTTCGTCCGAACGGTCCGACCAGTTCGCCTATCGACCTGTTCGAGCAAGTCGACCAGCTGCGCAAGAGCGGCTTGTCCTTGCCATTGCTCGTACGTTTCCCGGATATCCTGCAAGACCGCGTGCGTCAGCTGACCGGCGCATTCGATGCGAACATTGAGCGTCTGGAATACCAGAGCAAGTACACCGCGCTGTACCCGATCAAGGTTAACCAGCAGGAAGCGGTGATCGAGAACATCATCGCTACCCAGGACGTGTCCATCGGCCTGGAAGCTGGCTCCAAGCCTGAGCTGCTGGCCGTACTGGCGTTGGCACCGAAGGGCGGCACCATCGTCTGCAACGGGTACAAGGACCGTGAGTTCATTCGCCTGGCGCTGATGGGCCAAAAGCTCGGTCACAACGTCTTCATCGTGATCGAGAAAGAATCCGAAGTTGAACTGGTGATCGAAGAGGCCGCCTCGCTGAAGGTCAAGCCTCAGGTCGGTCTGCGCGTGCGCCTGTCGTCCCTGGCATCGAGCAAATGGGCTGACACCGGTGGCGAGAAATCCAAATTCGGTCTGTCGGCGGCGCAGCTGCTGTCGGTGGTCGAGCGTTTCCGTGCCGCTGGCCTGGACCAGGGCATTCGCCTGCTGCACTTCCACATGGGTTCGCAGATCGCCAACCTGGCGGACTACCAGCACGGTTTCAAGGAAGCGATCCGTTACTATGGCGAGCTGCGTAACCTGGGCCTGCCGGTCGATCACATCGACGTCGGTGGCGGTTTGGGTGTCGACTACGACGGTACCCACTCGCGCAACGCCAGTTCGATCAACTACGACATGGACGATTACGCCGGTGTTGTGGTCGGGATGCTCAAGGAATTCTGCGACGCGCAGAGCCTGCCGCACCCGAACATCTTCTCCGAGAGCGGCCGTTCCCTGACCGCTCACCACGCCATGCTGGTGGTACAGGTCACCGACGTCGAGAAGCACAACGACGACGTGCCACAGATCGAGAACAAGGAAGCGCTGCCGGAAACCGTGCAGTGGCTGGTTGACCTGCTGGGTCCGACCGACATCGAGATGGTCACCGAAACCTACTGGCGCGCGACGCACTACATGAGCGACGTGGCCACCCAGTACGCCGATGGCAAGCTGACCCTGGCCGAGAAAGCCCTGGCCGAGCAATGCTACTTCGCCGTGTGCCGTCGCCTGCACAACTCGTTGAAAGCCCGTCAGCGCTCGCACCGTCAGGTGCTCGACGAACTCAACGACAAGCTGGCCGACAAGTACATCTGCAACTTCTCGGTATTCCAGAGCCTGCCGGACACGTGGGCCATCGGCCAGGTTCTGCCGATCCTGCCGCTGCACCGTCTCGACGAAGAGCCGCTGCGCCGTGCGGTATTGCAGGACCTGACCTGCGACTCCGATGGCAAGATCAAGCAATACGTCGACGAGCAGAGCATCGAGACCAGCCTGCCAGTGCACGCGCTGAACGAAGGTGAAGACTACTTGCTGGGGATCTTCCTGGTGGGTGCCTACCAGGAAATTCTCGGTGACATGCACAACCTGTTCGGTGACACCGACTCGGTGAACATCTACCAGAATGCCGACGGCAGCGTGTACCACGCGGGTATCGAAACCCACGACACCATCGAAGACATGCTGCGCTATGTGCACCTGTCGCCCGAAGAGCTGATGACCCACTACCGCGACAAATGCGCCAGTGCGCGCATCACTGCGGCAGAGCGTACCCAGTTCCTCGATGCACTGCGTCTGGGCCTGACCCGCTCCTCTTACCTGTCTTCTTGAGGTAAGTCTGCGTTTCACCTGGCTGTCTGAAAATTTCCCGCGTACTGCGGGAAACTTCAGACCGCCTGGTGCGACGTTTCTTTTTTACCTGCTGAAAAATCCTGCTTTGTGGCGATTAAAACCCTATCGTCCTCTTTTCGCGTAGGTCATTTCCTAAGTTGTAATTCGGCACTCTACTCGGCCATGTCTCTCAGCGAGAATCCTCGGCCGCCCCCTCTTGTAGAGAATCGCCGATGTTCAATCCAGTCAACGAACGTTCATTTCGTCTGGATGTAGCAGGCCTGCACCACCCCCTTGAAGTCCTGTCTTTTACCGGTCGAGAAGCCATCAGCGAGCCTTTTGTGTTCGACGTGGAACTGCGGGTAGATGACCCGGCGCTGGACCTTGCCAGCCTCCTGTACCGCTCGGTTTTTTTGAATTTTGGTTTAGCGGGAAACGGTATTCACGGACAACTGCATGAACTGGTTCGGCAGGAACATGGCTCGACGCCCTGGCGCTGTCGGGTGCGTCTGGGGCCGCGGCTCGGTTGTTTGTCCCAGCGCTACAGCCAGCGAGTGTTCAGTGCCAGTTCGGTACCGCAAATCCTAAGCCAGGTGCTTCGCGAGCACGGTATTGCCGACGAGGATCGGCGTTTCGAGTTGAGTGGTGATTATCCGTTGCGTGATTTTTGTACGCAGTACGAGGAGTCGGACCTGCAGTTTCTTCAGCGACTCTGCGCCGAAGCGGGACTTCACTATTTCTTCGAGCATCGCCCGCGTGGGCACTGCCTGGTTTTTGGTGATGCTCAGGGCCGCTTTCCACTGGGTGGGCGTGAAATGTTCCAGGCGGCGGGCGAGCAACCGGCGGTGCGCCAGTTCGGACGTGAAGAGGGCCAGGCCCTTCAGTCTGATGCCTACGGTCGTACGGATGTGGTGACGTTGCGTAGTGGCCAGTTGATGCAGCTGTGCGGTCACCCGATCCCGCAGTGGAATCAACTCTGGCTGTTGACCTGTATTGAACATCAATGGAGTCGTGAGCGGATGACTCCCTACAGCAACCAGATCCACGCCGTTGACTGCGAGCAGACCCTCGTCTTGGCCAAACCGACCGTGAAGCCACGGATGCACAGCCTCCAGCGGGCCTGGGTAGTCGATGTCGATGAAGTGCAGCCCGATGCATCCCGGTCAGTGGCCGTGCAGTTTGACTGGCTGTATGAGGGCGAAGGTGCGATGCCCAGTCATTGCTGGCTGCCCTTGGCCGAGGACCTGTGTTCCTCATCGGCAGCGCTGTTGCCCGAAGGGGCCGAAGTGGTGGTGAGCTTTATCGAGGGTGATCCGGATCAGCCGGTCATCGCGGGGTTTCTCCAGGCGCCTGCGCCCGCGGAGCAAGCGCTTGAGCCCGAACAGGAAGCCGGAACGGACGAAGATTTAGCGTCGCGGCTGGCCTCGGGAGAGCCTTTGATTCTGCTGTGCCTGCTGCCCGGCGGCGGCAGTTTCCATCATTGTGCGCAGACCCTGTGCACCTGTCGGGTCGTAATGGGGTCAGGCCGGGGCAGCGCCGCATGAGTGGCGCATTGGCGCGATGGCTGTTGTTCGACGGAACCGGTGCACCGCAGATGAGTGCAACGCTGCACAGCTCATTCGCCCATGTGCGGCGTGTCTGGTTATTCGAAGGCACGGAACTGCATGCGTTGCGTGAGCAGGGCCCCGTCCTGATTGACCTCGCTGACTGTCCCCGGCTGGCTGAGTCATGCCACAGCGAAACGCACCTATGGCCAGGCTTGTTGCTGTTCAGTGAGGCTTCGGCTGCTCAGTTGCTCGCTCATCTGCGTCGGATGCTCACGGTGTCGATCGGTCTGCACCATCGAGCCCTGTTGAGTTACTACAACCCGTACACCGCGAGTTATTTTTTCGATGCCTGCGATGCCCGTGAGTTGAGTTGCTGGCTGGGACCGGTTCGCCAGTTGCGCTGGTTTGGCGGGACGTGGGCCGACCGGGCGATAGGCAGTCAGGGCTGGCAACAACTGAGCAATCCCGGGCTGGTCGTCAGCCCGCTGGGCAATCAGGAAAACCTCAGCCCGCGCCAGCTGGAGAAGCTGCAAACCTGTTTGCTGGAGCAGCACACCTGGCACTGGTGTCAGTCAACGGGCACCGATTATCACCACCTGTGGTCCCATGTTGAGGAAGGCCTTGCGCTGGGTTTCAGCGAGCGCCCGGTACTCGATGACTGGTTGTGGCTACGCTTGCAATACCCGCACGCTTTACTGGCACAGCCGCTGCCGGGACTGACCCCGCAGGAGCGTCTCGAGTGCCTGCGTTACCTGTGGCAGAACGACAAACTCTGAACCCGAGGTTCACCTTGATGGCGAGCAAGATTCGACGATTGTTCAACCTGGCCATCGGTGCAATGTTACTGGTGGGGGCGACCGCCTGTTCACCGCTGAAGATGCTCAATGCCCTGACCCCTGACGGTACCTTCGACAAGACCGAAGGCATTGCCTATGGCAGTGATCCCCGGCAAAAACTCGACGTGTATGTGCCACGCCACCCCATGCAAAACGCGCCGGTGGTGGTGTTTTTCTATGGCGGCAGCTGGAACAGCGGTTCACGGGCCGATTACAGTTTCGTCGGCGAAGCCCTGGCATCGCGGGGGATTGTGGCCGTGCTGGCGGATTATCGCCTGTACCCGCAGGTGCGCTATCCGGCGTTTCTCGAAGATGGAGCGAAGGCCGTCGCCTGGACGCATGAACACATCCGGGAATATTCCGGCAATCCGCAGCGGTTGTACTTGATGGGCCACAGTTCTGGCGCCTACAACGTATCGATGCTGGCGCTGGACCCGACGTTGCTGGAGGAGGTGGGATTATCGCCGCACAACATCAGCGGCTGGATTGGTCTGGCGGGGCCGTACGATTTTCTTCCCATCGAAAATCCTGACGTGCGCCCGGTGTTCTTTTGGCCGAACTCGCCACCCCAATCACAACCCATCAATCACGTCAGCCGCGGCGCGCCGCCAGCCTTGCTGATGGCTTCACGCGACGACGAGCTGGTCAACCCGACCCGCAACACCGGTGGCCTGGCGTTGAAATTACGTGAAGCCGGGGTCCCCGTTCAGGACCTGTATTTTGCGCGCACCGGTCATGCCACGCTGGTGGCGACCCTGTCACGACCGATGCGTGGACTGGCGCCGGTGCTGGATGAGGTCACAGGCTTTATCAGAGCGACGCCGACTCAGTGAGTTTTACCCGCGAACCAGCCATCGTCCTTGCGTAAATACCAGGCAAACGCGGCAAGCGTCAGGCTGCGCAGCAACATGAACAACAGGAACGTTATCCACAGGCCATGGTTGCCCAAGCCTTGCAGCGCCCAGGCAAATGGCAGCAGCAACACGACCGTCAACAGCATCCCGTTGCGCATTTCCCGGGCGCGCGTAGCCCCGATGAATAACCCGTCGAGCAAGTAGCTCCACACGGCAATCAAGGGCAACGCGGCCAGATAGGGCAGGTAGATGAACGCTGTGTCGCGCACGCTTTGAATATCGGTCTGCATCTCGATGAACAAATGCCCGGCGAACAGGAACAGCACGGCAAAGCCCAGACTCGCCAGCAACGACCAGCCGCAGGCCACCACCAAGGATCGGCGCAACGCATCCCGATCCCGAGCACCAATGGCATGCCCGCACAGGGCTTCCACGGCGTGCGCCAAGCCATCGAGCGCGTGGGCCGTCAACAGCAAGCCATTGAGCAGCAGCGCGTTGGCAGCCACCGTGGCATCGCCCAATCGAGCGCCCTGCACGGTGATCAGGAAAAATACCGATTGCAGTGCCAGGCTGCGAATGAAAATGTCGCGGTTGACCGCCAGCAGTGGCCGCCAGCTCTGCCAGATCGCCAGCGCGGCCCAGGCAATGTGACCGGGGTAGGCGCGCAAGGCTTTGCGGGTCAGCAGCAGACCGATGAGCGCGCCTGTCCACTCGGCGATCACCGACGCCCGAGCAGCACCGACCACCCCCCATTCCAGTCCCAACACGAACCACAGGTTTAAGGCGATGTTGACCAGGTTGGTGCTCAGCAGAATCGCCAGCGGCGCCCGGGCATTCTGCGTACCCAGGAACCAGCCGACCAGTGCATAACTGGCCAGCGCCGCCGGGAGACCGAATAGCCGGGTGTGGAAGAACTCGCGAGTCAGCTGATCAAGCTCCGCCGAGGGCTGCATGAAATGCAGCGCGACTCCGCTCAACGGCACGCCCGCTGCACCCAGGACAATTGCCAGTCCCATGGCCAGCAACAGACCCTGCAATAGAATCTGCCGCAACGCTGCGCCATCGCCTCGCCCGGCGGCCTGTGCCGCGAACCCGGTGGTGCCCATACGCAGGAAGCCCATGCCCCACGCGAGAAAGGTGTACAGACTGGCCCCGACTGCCACCGCGCCCAGTTGATGGGCATGGGGCAAGTGGCCGATGACAGTGCTGTCGACCAGCGCCACCAGCGGTACGGAAATGTTCGAGAGAATCATCGGGGCGGCCAGCGCCCAGACCCGGCGATGGGTCGGGCGGTCGCGCCAGTCAGTGATCAGGTTGGACATGCAGGCTCCTTGGGGGAGCGGGCATTGTAGCGACACATTTGGAATCTACAGCGATCCATTTGTGGGCGCTTGGCTCCCACAGGGGAGAAGGGCAGGGGGTTAGTGGATTATCCAGCTCAATAACCAAAGCCCCAGCAGCAACCAGATGATCCCCATGATGATCGACGCATTCATGAACGCCCGAATGGCTGACCACAGCAGCATCAGGCCAAGAATCAAGGCAATGATGCTGATGATCGAGGTGTCCATTCCCAGCGCCCGGGAAAGCCCTTCGACGAAGTTGGCGCCAGCATGGCTCAACAGGTTGAACAGACCACTGAGGCCGTCAACGATAAAACGGATAACCGAGCCGAGTGCCTGGCCGAGCCATTCGAAAAAGCTTTCTACCTGCATGTCGTGAACGTCCTGATGTAAGTGGTTGAGGCTTGGGCCAACGATTGCGCTGGGGAGTTCCCTTATCCCGGGATCTTATGAGTATGACGCAAGATCCCTGTAGCAGCCGAACGCAGGCTACATAGACCTTGCCTTGATCGCACTTCACCCCGAAGCTATACGCCTTCAGGAGAGCCCGATGAACCTTGTTGAACTGACCCAACGCCTGCACGCCATCCGTGATCGCAATGACTGGCGGCAATTTCACAGCCCCAAGAACCTGGCCATGGCCGCCAGCGTTGAAATGTCCGAGCTGGTGGAGATTTTCCAGTGGCTGACCGAGGACCAGTCCCGCCAGTTACCAGCGGACAAGCTCGCCCACGCCGGGCAGGAAGTGGGCGACATCGTGCTTTATCTATTGCTGTTGTGCAGTGAGTTGGGGTTGGACATGAATGAAGTGGTACGCAGCAAACTCGCGGACAGCGAACGGCGGTTCAGCTGATGAGCGACCGTCATTTCGATCAGTTGGCGACGCGTTTCGCTGAAAAAATCTATGGCGGCGCCAAGGGCGCGATCCGCCTCGCCGTGCTGCAGGCGGACCTCGCTGAAACCCTGCCGGACCGCCCCTTGCGCGTTCTCGACATCGGCGCTGGCCTGGGCCACATGTCGTTGTGGCTGGCCCAGCGTGGCCATGACGTCACGCTCGCCGAGCCCGCCGAACCCATGCTCGAAGGTGCTCGCCAGCGCTTCGCCGAAGCCGGCCAGAACGCCACCTTCATTCAAGCCCCCTGGCAGGACCTGCTCGGCCAGCTCACCGAACCCTATGACCTGGTGTTGTGTCACGCCGTTCTGGAATGGCTGGCCGAACCCCACGCGATCCTGCCCGTGCTGCATCAGCTGACCAAACCTGACGGCTGGTTGTCCCTGGCGTTTTATAACCGCGACGCGCTGGTCTATCGCAACCTGCTCAAAGGTCACTTCCGCAAAATGCGCAAGAACGACATGGCCGGCGAAAAGCAGAGCCTCACCCCCCAACAGCCCCTTGATCCGCGCGAACTCGCGGCGCAACTTGAAAGCCTGTGGCGGGTCGAAACACAGAGCGGGGTCCGGGTTTTTCACGACTACATGCCGGTGGAGTTCCAGGCCCGCGTCGAGCTGGTGGACCTGCTTGAAATGGAGCTGGCTCACCGTCGTCACCCAAGCTTTGCCGGGCTTGGGCGCTACTTGCACTGGATCTGTCGGCCGGTCTGATCGGAGCATGAAATGAAAAGTCGTTCAGGGTTACTGGTGATCTGTCTGGGCTTGGCCGCTTGTCAGGGCAGCAATCCTTATGTGGCCACGTCCAGGCCCTTGCCGCCCGCACCCCCGCAAGCGGCCACGACCTTCGACCGCAGCGCCTACCCGGCACCCCCTCGTGACTACGGACGCTACCGCAGCTGGGCCTGGTTGAACGGGCAACTGCCGCCGGGAACTGCGTGGGCGGATTCCGCACAGGTTGCCGAAGCCGTCAGCAACGCCCTCGATCAGCGCGGCTTGCGCCCCTTGCATGACAATCGCCCGGCCGACCTGTTCGTCAGCGCCGATCTGCGTGTGGAAACCCGTTTGCGCCAGGTACGGGACGACTATTACGGCGGCGGTTATTACGGTGGTGGATACGGCGGATACAACCATTGCTGTGGCAGCGGTTATGGCGTCTACAACAGCGTGCCGATCGTGCGGACCTACCAGGAACAGGTCGTGGTCGTGCACGTCGATATGTTCGACGCACAAAGTGGCCAGCCGGTGTGGAGCGCCAGCGCTGAAACCAGCGATACGGGCACTCAAAGTGCGCGAGCGGATG
Organism: Pseudomonas sp. p50(2008); assembly: GCF_015351605.1. Classification (NCBI taxonomy): domain Bacteria; kingdom Pseudomonadati; phylum Pseudomonadota; class Gammaproteobacteria; order Pseudomonadales; family Pseudomonadaceae; genus Pseudomonas; species Pseudomonas sp. p50(2008). The sequence continues at coordinate 58,978 of NZ_JACMYF010000004.1, read as the reverse complement.
CGATCAGGACGGCTGTGGAAAAGGCCATGTCGGCGTATCCTCCCAGTTAGCTTCTGCAGATAAGAAGCATTGCGCAGGTTCATGCCGTTCACCGGAGAAAAATCATGTTCCGCCGACTCGCTTTACTGGTTGTGGTTGCGCTGCTCAGCGCCTGCGCCTCCGATCAGGTCAATCACGACTTCGACGCCAGCCGCGACTTTGCCGCCTACCGCAGCTGGAGCTGGAAAGACCCCGCCCTGCAATATCGTCCTGATGACCCGCGGATCAAGAGTGACCTTACCGAGCAACGCATTCGCCAGTCGGTGAGCGAGCAGCTCGATCAACGCGGCCTGCGTCCAGCCGCTGCCGGCACTCGAGGTGACTTGAGCGTGCAGACTTATCTGATTATTGAAGAGCGCCAGCAACAGGTGACCACCAATTACGGCGGCGCCTGGGGTGGCCCTTGGAATGGTTACTACGGCGGCCCGATGTACAACGAAACCCGTAACATTACTTACAAAGTGGCGACGATCCAGATCGACCTGCTTGACGGCAAGGACGGCAAGCTGGTGTGGCGCGGCAGTGACGAGCAGATGCTCGCCCGCTCCCCGAACCCGACCGATCGCAGCAACGCGATACGCGAAACGGTCGGTCGGATATTGGCCAATTATCCGCCCAAGTAATTCAGCGCAACCCTCGTAGGAGCCAAGCTTTGCTCCCAAAGGGAATATTGTTCACTTAAGCTGAACGCTTACATTTGTGGCGAGGGGATTTAGAGAACGTCGCACCGCCCCGTTGGATTGCGAAGCAGCCCCAAAACTTTACGACTGCTGCGCAGCCGAACGGGGATAAATCCCCTCACCACAGTATTTTTCTCGTCTGAAGTTCGTCTCAGTGAACAGTATTCTGCTCTTGTGAGAGCTTTTCCTGTGCGCGATAGCGAGTTGCCAGCAACCTCTCCAACCCTTGTCTACACTGATTTTTACCCACGGAGGTAATCCTCGGCAGTACGCTGGCAAAGGAGTGCGCGATGTCTCCCCGCATGCAGTTTCGCGGCCCGACCGCTCAACGCGGCGCGATCGGTTTGATGGCGGCGCTGACCCTCGGCCTGGCGATGATGTTCATGTTGCTGGTGGTCGATAGCGGTCGGCTGTACCTGGAGCAGCGCAAGTTGCAACGGGTGGCTGATGTGGCTGCGCTTGAAGCGGTGACTCGCGACGGTGATTGCCTTGCAAACCTCACCGCCGCCAAATACTCCAAAGAAAGTGCCAGCCGAAACGGTTTCACCGTGGCCGATGGCACCACTTTAAGCACCAGCTGTGGTGTGCTGAAAACCGGCACCGATAACCTGCGAAGCTTCACGCTCGATGCCAGCAAAAAGGACGCTATCCGCGTGGTCGCCACACGCGTGGTTCCGACCAGCATTGCCGCTGGCATCGGTGCATTGTTCAGCTCTGGGCCGACCAGTCTCAATACCCAATTGACAGCAACAGCCGTCAGCGCTCCGGCAGTGCTGCCGCCCTTGGCCATGTTGACGATTGGCAGCACATTATTGGTGGTCGACTCCAATAAGTCGGCAGCCTTGAATCTGCTGCTAGGGAAAATGCTCGGCGGCAAACTTGATCTAAGCCTGGCGGGTTGGCAAGGCCTGGTCGACACCAATATCAACTTGTTGAGCTACCTCAATCAGCTGGCAATTGATGCCCACGTTAGCGCCGGAAACTACACCGAGTTGCTCAATACGAGCATTGGACTGAATCAGTTGCTGGACACGGCAATCACCGTTCTCACGGCCGGTGGCACCACGACCAGCCTGGCCGTCAGCGGCTTGACCGATCTCAAGGCCGCCGCCGGGAGCACATCATTGGTGCTTGGCCAGTTGTTGCAACTGCAAACAGCGACGCCTTCTTCGGCATTGAATACCAATCTTCAGGTCTTCCAACTGGTGGAGGCCTTCGTGCAACTGGCCAACAGCAAGAACGGGATCGTGGCGAGCATTCCCTTGAATATTCCGGCGCTGGTCAACGGTTCGGTACAGATCAAGGTGATTGAGCCACCGCAGTTATCGGCTTTCGGCAACCCCGCGCTGGCCAAGGCGAACCCGATGGGCGCTGACCGCATATTTGTTCGCACGGCACAGGTGCGAACGGTGCTCTCGCTTAACTTGCCATTGCTGTCGGGTATCACGGGCTTGCTGGATGCCATCGTCAGCACACCGGTCGTGGGCGGTGTGACCAGTGCCCTGAATGACCTGTTGCACCTGAATCTCGCTGGCGCGGTAGGCTCGCTGCTTTGCACACTGACCGGGACCTGTCAGGTCACCGATCTGAAAATCCTGCCGACATCCACCATCGACATCGCCCTGGAAGTAGCCGCAGCCGACAGTCACGTCACGGACTACAACTGTGCCAGTGATGCCACGAAATCCCTGACCACCCAAACCAACACGGCAGTGGTAAAGCTCAAGGTGGGCAACATCGATAAGACCAACGCCTTTTCATCCTCGGCCGATGTCACCGTGAAACCACTCGCCTTGATTGATATCGGGATGTACAACTGCGTGCTCTGGGTGTGTGACAAGGCTAACCGCAAAGCCTTTTACGGGGGCGGCCTGGGCGTAAAAGTCGATGCGCCTGTCCTCAGTACTCAAAGCACCCACGTCTACAATCAGCCACCGGAAATCAAACAACCCCCCTTGTTCTACAGCCTTGGTACCCAAGGCATCGTCGATAGCTTGAAAACAACCCTTAACGGCGTCGAAGTACTGGCCTACAAACCCACCGGTTCCAGTCTGCTGGGCGGATTGCTGACGACTGCCGCCGGTACACTCAACACCATCAATAGCACGCTGGGCGCCACCATCGACCTTCTGCTCAGTAGAGTGCTGGACCCCATTCTGGACAGCGTGCTCTCCACACTCGGGATCACGCTGAACAAGATTGACGTCGGCGCCAACTTAAGTTGCAAACCGCCCGGGCGCGCCGGGTTGGTGATCTAAGGATCGAGCAGAATCGGCAACTCAATACAAAACCGCGCACCTTGCGGCGAGTTGCTGACGCTGAGCCGTCCACCCATGTTCTCGACAATCCCGTAGCTCACCGACAGCCCCAACCCGGTACCGACACCGACCGGTTTGGTGGTGAAAAACGGTTCGAATATGCGCTCCAGCAACCTTGGATCGATACCGCCGCCGTTGTCCTCGACCCACAATCGTACATGCTGCGCATCCCGTTCGGCATGCACTGCAATCCACGGCTCCAGCTCACGATTCGTTTCACGTTGCGCGAGCAGTGCATCCCGGGCGTTGACCATCAGGTTGATCAACACCTGCTCCAACTGATCGACATAACCGCGAACCTGCACTTCGAAGTCGACCTCGCTGACCCGCAGCTCCACGCCTTTGCCGCGCATGCCGTCGGCCAGCAGCGACAGTGTGCCTTCGATAGCGTGCGCCGGATTGAACGGATGCTGCTCGATCTCGGAACGGCGGCCGAACACGCGCATGTGATCCACCACCCGCGCGGCACGCTGGACCTGTGCATCGATGCGGTTGAGCTTGTCGGTCAGGTAGTCGATCTGCACATCACCGCTGCTCAGACGTTTGAGCACATTGACGATGGCCATGCGCATCACATTCAGCGGCTGGTTGATTTCATGGGCCAGGCCCGTGGCCATTTCGCCGAGGGTGGCCATTTTTGCGCTTTGAGTCAGTTGCTGCTGGGTTCGCCGGACTTCGGTGTTGTCGCGGCCCACGGCCTGAACCTCCAGCAATCGCCCCTGCTCGTCGAACACCCCGCGATCCGACCAGACCCACCAGGCGTGCTCCCGTCCCGGCAGTTGCAAACTGATTTCCGCGCTACTCACCGGGCATTCAGGACTCAGATCACTTAGCCGCATAAGAAACGCCTCACGCTGCTCCGTGGACATCCAGCTGCCGAGGTTCACGCCGGGCAGTTGTTCGGGCTGGCATTCGAGGTAAGTCGCCAACGGTCGATTGCCGAATGTCAGGGTCAGGTCCGGGCGGTAGCGGCAGATCATGGCCGGTGAATCTTCCACGAGGATGCGATAGCGCTCTTCGCTTTGTTTAACCTGCTCGGCCGCCAGGGTCGCTTCGGTGACGTCCAGCCACAGGCCAACTGCTTCGACCGGCAACCCGAGGTCATCGCGCAGCAATTTGGCTTCATCCAGCAGCCAATGGTAATCACCGCGACTGTCACGCAACCGATAGCGGGCACGCACCGAACCTTCGCGCAGCAACAGGCGTGTGCGTTCGAAGTACTGATCGCGATCCTCCGGGTGTATCCGCTCCACCAGCGCTCCGACGCTGCAATCGGCGAGGGACAATCCCAGTAGAGGCAACAGGCTGTCGCTGAAAAAGGTTGGGTGCAACACCCCTTCGGCATAGCGCTGCACGTAGATAACCGCAGGTGAACTGGCGATCAGGTTGTCCAGGCGCGCGTGCGCTTTTGCGGCATCCTGCTGCTGGTTCTTGATGTCGCTGATGTCGAGCATGAACCCGATCAGACGCCGGTGTTTTCCGATGCCCACCGCTTGGCCCTGCAGGCGATACCAGATCGGTGTTTGCGCGGCATCGGTGCGATGCAGGCGTACGCACAGCGACAACGCCACGCTGTCGTTTTGCAGGGCTTGCAAGCGCGCGTTCAATTCTTCGCGTTCGGCTGGGTGCACGTGATCGAGCCATTCCTGGAGTGACAGTTGCGCGTTACCGAGCCCTAAAGTGCTCGCCAGCGAAGGGGCCAAATGAACCGAATCAGTGTCGTCGAACAGCTCCCACCAGCCTGTGCCGAGCAACGTTTGCAACGACTCCATGCGTTCCAGTTGCAGGCGGTGGCGGTGCTCGCGCAAACGCTCCAGCAGGGGAGCGGCCAGCGCGGCAGTCAGGTCCAGCCAATCGCGATCATGCATGTCAGGCGCACGCTGTTGCGCCGGATACAGACCACACAGCAACCAGGCAGCCACGCCTTGCGCATCGTGATAAGGCACGACGAATCCATCGGCGTTGCCAAAGAGGCTTTGTAGCCGCGGGTGCTCGCTGCGACTGAGTTGCTGGGGCGCGGAGCCGTTCAGGCTATCGAGACGGGTGCCCAGGCGCTGATTGTCGTGCCAAAGACCGGGCGCGTCGAAGGCGGTGTAGTGGTGAAGAACCTGCCAGCCATCGCCCTGTTCATCGAGCAATGCGATGGCGATGCTGGGAATCTGAAAGCGCTGGGCCACGCACTGCAATTGCTCCGTCAGCACCTCGGGCAGGCGCGCCAGGCTGCACAAACGCAGTTGTTCATTGGCCTGTGCTGCCAGCTGTTGGCATTGCTCGCGAATGCGTGCCTGTCGGCGTTCCAGCAACAGATCGCCGATGTCGAGCAGTTGCAGCAACCAGGTATCTGCCAGCGGCTGAACCCATCCGCGCAGGTGCAGGGGCTGTCCGCCGAGCCCCTGAAAGTCGAGGTCCAGGCTGTGTCCCAGCCACTCCTCGGGCGTCCCTTCGACGGACAGGCAACTGTCGGGCATCAGGTAGCTGGTTAATGGCGCGGGGTGTGCGTGAGGTGTTGGGTGTGCGAGCGCATGCCTGAGCGGACCGGTTAAGTGAATGACGCCGCCGTGGGCGTCCAGGTGGACTTGTAGACCGATGCCCGGCGTGCTCAGCGTGTCCGGTGCAATCGGTGGAGCCACCCGTTGTCGCTGGAGTAAACGCCCGAAGAGCGTGTCACCACTGCTCAAAACTGCAGGCTCGATTGAGCGCTGAGCGTCGTTGGCAAGTTGGGCACCGAACCGACCCCCGGCAACACCAAGGTGGGCAGGACGTTGTTCAATTTGCTGCTGGGATAATCGATGCTGACGGTCAAAACACCGGCCGCATAAACCGCCTTGGCATGGTTGGGGACACTGAATTGCAGCCCGGCCGGAATCCAGGACAATCGTTGGGTCAGCACATCTGTCGCCACTTTCTCGACAGCCTGTTTGTAGTTGGCGGTTGTCGGGTCCACGGCAACGCTGCGGCGAACCGCTTCGGCGGTCGACTCGTTGAATGACTGCATCAATAACAGCGGCAGGCTGTAACTGAGCACGCCATACAGCACGGCAAAAAAAATCACGAACACCAACGCGAATTCGATGGCTGCGGCGCCTTTTTGCTGGCGAGGGAGGGCGGTTTTCATGTGTGCGTCTACCCTGACAATCACAACGTAATGTCAGCATAGAATCATTCAGCCAAAACGGACGGCTTTTACTTATGCAGAGCGTTTTTCTACTGATCTGGCTGATGATTTGCGCGGCGCAGGATGCTCGGGAGCGGCACATCGCCAATGCCCTGACCTTGGGGGTTGGAGCGTTGGCGCTGGCCTGGTTGTTGTGGACAGGAAAAACCTGGCTCGGCGCAGAGGCCTGGCAGGGTGGCCAGGCTTTTTTGCTGGCGCTGGCGTTCACATTGCCGGGTTACTGGATGGGACGCCTGGGCGCCGGGGATGTGAAATTAGTGACAGCTTTGGCGCTTGCGACGGACGGTATGCACGTTCTGGGTACTTTTATCGGGGCCGGTGTCGCGAGTGTTTTGTGGCTGCTGATTTCGCCAAAAGTCTGGCTTTATATGGGTCAGTCACTTAGAGGGTATTTGCGGTACATGGGCCCTGAAATGTCAAAAAAACAACCCTTTGCGCCCTTCGTTCTGGTGGGGGCGGCGCTCACGATGGCCTGGATCCGCTAGTCACTTACTCTGTGTGCAGACCGAAAAAGTCGTCTACTTTCAAGTCATTCGTAGTTGTACAGCGTTTGGCTGTCGGTACAGGAATGGCCAGGTTTTGGCGTCGGCATGGAGTAACACGTGAACAAGCTCACCTCGGTAGTAAAAGTCCTTGTGGTCGACGATCAGCCGTTGATCGTGGAAGAACTTAACGAGTTTCTCGAGAGCAGTGGATATCGCTGTGTTCCCTGTGAGACCAGTCAACAGGCGATTGAATGTTTCACTGAAGATGCGGATATCGGCCTGGTGCTGTGTGATTTGCACATGCCGGGCATGGATGGCATTCAACTGGTCAAGGAGTTGCAGCGAATCGCGGGCAAGGAACGGGTGTTCGAGGCGATCATGCTGACCGGCCGGGCAGACAAGCAGGATGTCATCAAGGCATTGCGTGCAGGCTTTGCCGATTACTATCAGAAACCTATTGATCTTGATGAGTTGCTGCAGGGCTTGCACCGTCAGATGGTGGCGCTGCAGGAGCGGCAAAAGGGCCTGCAGTTGGGGCATTTGAATCAGAAGCTGCAGTACCTTTCCGAGTCCATCGATGATCTGTACCAAGACCTCGACAAGGTTCGGCGCAGTCCTTCGCCGCGGGGTTCTTCGGGCGCTGGTTTGAGTGAGGCGGATCGGTTGGAGATTCCTTCGATTTTCAATCAGCTGTCTCCTCGGCAACTGGACGTGGCGCGGTTGGTGGGGAAGGGGCAGACGAATTATCAGATTGCGTGTGAGTTGGGGATTACCGAGAACACGGTGAAGTTGTATGTGTCGCAGGTGTTGCGGTTGACGCATATGCATAATCGGACGCAGTTGGCGTTGGCGTTGTCGCCCAGTGGTTCTGGCTTGCGGCAGCGAGTGACGGCGCACTGACCTTTGGGTTGCTTGCGCTTTTTGTAGGAGTGAGCCTGCTCGCGATGACGGCCTATGGGTTGACCCGATTTATGCGGATGTACTCGATCCACTGTGGGAGCTGGCTTGCCGGCGATGACGGCCTGACGGCCGACCCTTTTTTTGCAGGTGTACATATCCATTGCTGCGGTAACGGCCACTTAGGGTTTCGCCCTTACGGCGAGGCACTTTTTTCAAACGCCAAAAAAGTACCCAAAAAGGCTCGCCCCCAAGCGTACGGCACCTCGCTAAAGCTCGGTGTTCCCTCGCTCCGGTATTCATCTGGGGGCATCGCCTACGGTCTGCTTCGCGACGACCTCCTCTCGATGTGTGCGGCTTCGCCGCACGGCGCTTCGCGCCTGCCCCCCAGATGAACACCTCCACTCGGCCTCCCGAAGGGGCGGGTGGATCAAAAGCCGGATCAAGATCAAAAGCGTTTAGGCGAGCTAACGCTCGGCCTTGAGTGGTGAAGGGCAACGGCGCTGGGTGGTGGTTTTCTTTAGATGCTCTGTAGGAGCAAAGCTTGCTCGCGATGACGGCCTGTCAGCCGACCCCATTCATGCGGCTGTACTCGATCCTGTGGAAGCTGGCCTGCCAGCGATGGCGGCCTGACAGCCAATCCGATTGATGCAGGTCTACTCGATCTATTGTAGGAGTGAGCCTGCTCGCGATAGCGGCCGATTGACCGACCTGATTCATGCGGATGTACCCGATTCCTGTGGGAGCTGGCTTGCCAGCGATGGCGGCCTGACAGCCAATCCGATTCATGCAGGTCTACTCGATCTATTGTAGGAGTGAGCCTGCTCGCGATAGCGGCCGATTGACCGACCTGATTCATGCGGATGTACTCGATCCCTGTGGGAGCTGGCTTGCCAGCGATGGCGGCCTGACAGCCGACCTGTCTCTTGCAGGTGTACTCAATCCATTGTAGGAGTGAGCCTGCTCGCGATGGCGTCATGAAAACCAGCCAATTACTTTAGATAAAACACCGGTAGGAGCTGCCGCAGGCTGCGATCTTTTGATCTTTCTGCATCGCGCCACTAAAAGATCAAAAGATCGCAGCCTGCGGCAGCTCCTACACAAAGCGCCTACGAGTGTTTCGTTTTTCGCGTTTTTTCCCACAGGTTTTTAAGGTTGGCCTTCGGAAGCGCCATGTCTAGTCTCTGGCCGTCGCTGCCCATTCAGCGGCCAGGATTGGAACCCCTGATGTGTAAACGAAATGGCCTCTCATGACGTATGCTTGCGCACCTCAAAAGTGTGCACTCCGTTATGGCGGCTGTGCGCGGGAGACTTCGAGTCTGTCGGGTTACCGTTTGCCCGGGTTCCAGCCTGCGTACAGCTGCCACCTTCCCTTGGAACCGAAAGGAGCAGCTTCAACCTGGACGGAGAACTGCCATGCCAAAACCAACCCCCAATCCCCCCGAATCAACCACCACCGCATCCCACCTCGACCTCAAAGCCGCCATTCTGAAAAACTCAAAACCCCATAGCCCCAGCAAAATGTACGCAATCGTCGCGGACATGGACACCGAAAGCCTGCTGGCAAATGCCTGTGAATCCCTGGCTTCGGCCAGCGTCATGGCGAGTGATTTCGCGACGTTCCTTGATGGGCCGCAGCGCAGCATGCTGTTGGGTATTCAACAGGTGGTGATGCTGGCCGATCTGGCGGTGAATCAGGCATTGGACAACCTTGATCCCCGAGACTGAACGCTCAGTTTTTGTGGCGAGGGGGATTGTCGAATCATCGCAGCGTCCCGCTGGAGTGCGCAGCAGTCGCTACCATTTTGGGTCGGCTTCGCCACCCAGCGGGAGCGAGCTCCCTCGCCACAGGAATTGGGGTAACCAGCAACTGCGCGCATCAATTCCCCTCCACCGTCCCCGCCGTGTCCTGTCCATAAAAATCCGGTATCTCGTGCTCGAAGCTTTTCAGGAACCGCGCCATGGCTTTTTCCCGTTCGGCTGCCGAGGCGGTTTGGGGCGTGTGGGAGGCGGCCTGGTTTCGGCTTTGCAGTGTCAGCCAGCCTTCGGTTTCCTGTTGTTGAGGTGATGAGGGGCCGGGGTCGAGGGCATGGGCTGGGAGGCTTAGCAGGCCCAGGCTGCACAGAAGGATCAGCTTCATTTTGTTCTCCTGACCACTACTTCGTGACGTCGGTAACGATCGCCACCTGGCCGCTGCTGGACGGACGTGGGGTGGTGGGGTTTTTGAGTTTTTCGGCGCGGGCCTGGGCGTCGCTGAACTGTTCGGGGCTCAGGCCGGCACGGCTGACCACTTCGCCGGCTTGCTGCCAGTTATCCTGGTAAATCAGCAACGCCACCAGATTCACGGCCGCCAGTTGATCGCTCTGTTTAAGCTCGATGGCGGTGAGGAATTCGAAGCGGGCGTCGTCCAGGCGTAGCTGGTTGAGGTAGACCACGCCCAGGTCGTTGCGGATTTTTTCGTCGGTCGGCGACAGTCGCGCCGCTCGCTGCAGATGTGCCTGGGCCAGGCCGTTGTCGCCACGTGCTGCCGCCAGTTGCCCCAAGCCGTGCTCGGCTTCGGCAGCACGACAACTGCCGAGCAGGCTGCGGTACAACGGCTCCGCTTCGCTGCGTCCCAGCAAGCGGTAGACCCGGGCTTTGCGCAGTCGCACATCGGCCAGGTTGTCCGGCAGGTTTTGCAGGTTGGCGAGGCTGGCGTGCAGCTTGCCGTCCTTGGCCATGTCATCGGCCAGGTTCAGTGCCAGCTCCTGATCGGCGCTGGGTTTGGCGCAGCTGGTCGAGGCGGTCAGGGCCGACCAGGGCGCTTGGCCGTTGGTGGCGCATCCGCTCAGTATCAGCAGGCTCAGGGCAGCGAACAGTATTTTCATCAAGAACCTCTTCAGGACGCGAACGCGCGGGCGATGGCGGTAAATCCCGGGCCTGCCAGCACAATCAACAAAGCGGGGAACAGGAATATCATCATCACCACCGACATCTTGGCCGACATTTTCGAGATGTATTCCTGCAGGTTGGTCAGGCGTCGATCGTCGAGCAACTGCTTGAGCGAGAGCAGGGATTTCATCGCACCGCCACCTTGCTGGATCAGTTGCTGAAGGATGATGCAGGTGTCGGTGAATTCATCGATGGCCAACACATTGGCCGCCTTGTTCAATTCCTGCCCGAGCTCCAGGCCCGAGTCCACCCGGGCCAGAATCAGGCTCAGTTCCTGAGTCACCTGCGGCAACAGTTTCCGGGCTTCGGTGCTCAAGACGCGCAGGGCCTGCTCCACGGCCATCCCCGATTCGAACAAGATCCGTAGCAGTGGAATGAGTGTGGAAATCTCCACGGCGATCTGTTTCTGGCGTCGTTTGGCCGCATAGGCCAGCAAGCGTTTTGGCAGCAGGTAACCGATGCCCAGCCCGAAGAATGGCGCGATCCAGTGCGTCTTCACCTGGGGATAAAACAACTCTTGCGCCAGGAAGACCAGCCCGGCCACCAACAGCGGCGTGCCGACCTGCAAGGCCGCAAAGATCGAGCGCTGCCGGGCGCGGCGCCATCCAACGCGGTTGAGCAGCACTTGGGTTTCATTGTCGAGGCTGACGCTGCGCTGTCCCAGCTTGCTGTCGCCGAGCACGCGTAGCCAACTGCCTAAGCGATTGTCGCGCACCATCTGGCCATGCAAGCGCTGGTTGATCTGGCGTTCCCGACGGTGACGCGCAAACAGATCGCCCACGACCAGCAGCATGGCGGCGAGCAGTAGCAGCGAACTGATGATCAGTGCCGTGGCCATATCAAATGCTCCTTAACATGCGCCAGAGCACCAGGCAGCCCATGATTTGCAGGCTGGCGGCGATCATGAGCATTTGCCGCCCCCCTGCGTCGTTCCACATGCCAAGCATGTAGCCAGGATTGACCAGCATGAAATAGCTCACCAGGATGAGCGGCAACGACCCCAGCACCCAGGCCGTCATGCGGGTCTCGCCGGTGAGCGCGCGCAATTGCCGGGCGCCCTGTTCGCGCTCGCGGATCAGTTTGATGAGGTTTTCCAGCAGCTCACTCGCGTTGCCACCGTAGCGGTGATTGACCTTCAGCCCGAGGGCGAACATGCGCAGTTCGTCCTGCTCATACAGTTCGGCAAAATCGCTCACCGCTTCCGGCAGGCTCACGCCCAGTTGCACGTTGCGCTGGACCCGTCCCATGGCAGTTTTCAGTGGATCTTCGCTGACGTCGATGGCGCCCATGACCGCATCTGCGAGGGTGCGACCGGATTTGAGGCTGCGCACGGTGTGGTCCAGAAGCTGTGGCAGTTGTTCCACGATTCGGCGAATCCGCCGGCGATAGCACCAGGAGACGTACACCCGTAACGCCAATGGCGGCAGTACCAGCAACAGGAAGAATCCGCTCCAGCTCGCCACCGCAAAACCCAGCAACATCGACATGGCCCACAGCGCCAGCCAGAGGCCCAGTTTCTCTGTCGGGCGTCCAAGCCCCGCACGCAAAAATGCCCGCTCCAGCCCGGTCCAGGAGCTTTTGGCCGGCTCCAGTTCCGGTTGACCCTGAGCCAGCCGATTGAGTACCCGTTCTGTGCCGGTCTTGCGCAGGCCCTGGTAAAACAGGCGAATCGAAAACGTCAGCAGCAACACGCACATCAGGCACAGCATCAGAGGGCCGATCATGGGCAGGCGCCTCGCGGTCAGTTATGCGGCACGGCCGACTCGCGGCGCAGCTTGTCGCCAGCGGGATTGACCGCCTCGCGCAGAAAGCCGAAACCGGTGCGTCGATCAAGCCGGAACAGGGTGTTGGTGACGTACACGTCTTCGCGAATACCCACCACTTCGACGACTTCGCTGACGCAGCGGCGACCATCGGGCATGCGCGTCAGCTGGATCACCACGTCCAGTGCTGCGCAGATCATTTGCCGCAGCGTGCGTTCGGCAATCGTGCGCCCGGTCAGGCCCACCAGCGTCTCCAGGCGCAACAGTGCATCTTGTGCGTTGTTGGCGTGCACGGTGCTCATGGAACCGTCGTGGCCGGTGTTCATGGCGGTGAGGACGTCGACCACTTCGACGCCCCGAATCTCGCCGAGGATGATCCGGTCCGGGCGCATCCGCAGTGCGTTGCGGATCAAGTCGCTGGCTTTCACTTCACCGTGTCCTTCGGCGTTTGGCGGTCGCGTTTCGAGGCGCACAACGTGTGGATGGCCCAGCTGCAATTCAGCAACGTCTTCGATGGTGACCAGACGCTCGTGAGGATTGATCAGTTGGCTGAGAATGTTCAGCAGCGTGGTCTTGCCGGTACCGGTGCCGCCGCTGATCAAAATATTGCAGCGCCTGCCCACGGCTTCCTGTATGAAATCGAAGATCGCCTGATCGATGGTTTGCATCGCCATCAGGTCCGAGCTTTTGAGCATGTCTTTGCGGAATTTTCGAATCGACAAACACGGGCCGTCGAGGGCAATCGGCGGAATGATCGCATTGACCCGACTGCCGTCGGGCAGCCGTGCATCGACCATGGGCGAGGACTCGTCGAGGCGTCGACCGAGGGGCGCGAGGATGCGTTGCATGACGCGCTCGACGTGATGCGCATCGATAAACCGCAGATCGCTCTGGTGCAACACGCCGTCGCGTTCAATGAACACCCGGTGCGGGCCGTTGACCAGAATCTCGGTCACCGCCGGATCGCGCAGCAGCACTTCGAGCGGGCCGAAGCCGGTGAGTTCGTCGACGATTTCTTCGGCCAGACGCTCCATCTCATAACGGGAAATCGCCAGGTGCAGTCGGGCAATGTATTCAGCGATCTTGTCGATCACGAACTGCGACAGCACCTGCCTGGAACCCTCCAGCAGGTTTTTGCCGGACTCTTCGATGGCATCGATGATGTACCGGTGCAGCACCAGCTTCAGGCCTTCGTGGTCGGTGTTGCCGACCGGTCCGCGCGTCGGCGCACCGAAGAGTTTTTCACTGCTCATTGAGCACCCCTCAGTCGGTTGAACCAGCCTGTTTTAGGTTTGGCCAGGCCTTCGGAGCGTTTGGCCAGGCGTTCACCCAGGGTGCGCAGGCTTTGGGTCAGGGCTTCGCGTGGGGCCAGTTCGAACAAGGTCATGCCCTGGTTTTTGGCGTTTAGCCGCACCTCAGGGCTGTAGGCGAGGGTGGCAATGGTCTCCATCGCGAAACTTTTTCCCAGGGTCTCGGCGTCCGGTGCGACGTTGCGCAGGTAGCGGTCCACCAGCAATCTCGAGTGGTCGAGCTTCATGCCTTTTTCGCGCCAGAGATTGAGGACCGCGAGATTGCGACGGCAGTCGAGCACGTTCTGATCGGTGTACCACAGCAGCTTGTCGCAGTGGCTGACGAAGGTGCGCAGCGCTTCACTGTCCGGCTGTCCGGTGAGGTTCACCACGATGTGCTGGAAGTGTTGGCGCAGGGCGCTGAGCAGCATGTACAACTCAGCGGCGCTGGTGTGCTCCAGCGGTTCATCGTTGCCTGCGTAAGCGAGGATCCTCAGCCCGACGTCGCACCGGGTGAAGGCGCTGTCGATCAGCGTCGCGTCCAGGCGTCGAAGATGCCGCAAGGCATCGCCGAAGTGAAACGAACTCTCCAGCCCGAGCAACGCCAGGCTGTCACCCCGGGGCAATCCCAGGTCCAGCAACAGCGTTTGCTGACCGCTTTTTTGTACGACTTGCGCCAGGTGGGTGGTCAGCAGCGCGCCGTCCGCATTGCTTTGAATCCCGTAAAGGACCGTCAGGCCACCCAGTTGCGTGTTGGGCGCCACGGGCGGCAGGCGTTTGCTCAAGCGCCGCACCAGCCCTGCGACTTCGCTGGAGCGCGAGCCATACGCGACAAAATCCCGTGCACCGGCACGCATGGCGTTGAGCACCAACTGGTTGTCCATGCCGTCGCCCAACGCCACGATGGCCAACATCGGTTTGGCTTCCAGCGCACCCTCGATCAACGCGCTCTGGGCCACCACGTGTTCTCGGTCGAGGCCGACGAAGACGAGGCTGGCAAAGGTGACGTCGACCAGCGCCAACAGCTCGTCGAGGCTGCCCCCGCCTGCACTGACCACCTGCCCCAACGGGGCGAGGGCGCCTTGCAGCCACTCAAGATCGGTGCTGTTGCGCGTGATCGCCAGGAAGGTCTGACTCAGGTTCTGGCTCATTGCGATAACCCGCTGCGTTTATCGAAGTTGCCGTTTTCGAGGAAGTACATGCGATAGAAATTCGGGTCGTAGTTGCGCAGTTTCTCGCCCGGCAGCGAGGGCAGTTGCGCGTTCGCCGCCAACGGCTGAACGAGGTGCGGGGTAACGATCATCAGCAGCTCGCGTTCTTCGCGGTTGATGTTCTGATCACGGAAAAAAGCCCCGAGGATCGGGATATCGCCCAGGCCCGGAAACTTGTTCACCTGAGAACTGTTGCGGGTGCTGATCAAGCCACTGATCACGAAGCTTTCGCCATCGGCCAGGGCGATGCTGGTGTCGGTGCGGCGCACGGTCAGCGCCGGCACCACCGTGCCCGCGATGTTCACGCCGTTGCTGTAATCCAGCTCGCTGACTTCAGGCGCGACTTTCAGGGCAATGCGATTGCGTCCGACAATCGTTGGGGTCAGCGTCAGGCGGATGCCGAACTCTTTGTACTCGATCGAGACGTTGTCACTGCCGGAGCTGGGCACCGGGATCGGAATTTCGCCACCGGCCAGGAAGCTCGCACTCTGGCCACTCAGCGCTACAAGGCTTGGGCGCGCCAGGGTGTAGGCAAAGCCGCTGCCTTCCAGGGCGTTGATCATCACCATGGTTTTGCCACCGATCCATGAAATGTTGAACTGGCCGTTGTCCACGGGCAGTCGGGGCTGGACCACACCGTCAATCGTCGGCAAGGTTCTGGGCGCGCCGAACAGGAAGTTGCCGCGGGTGCCGAAAATCGAGGTCGACGCTTCCTTCAGTTTGGTCCGACTGACTTCTACAAAGCGGATGTCGGTCTGCACTTGAGAGGGCAGCAATTCGTCTTCGGAGGGCAATGTGGCGGCGGTGAGCGCGGCGGTCGCTTTGCCCTGAACGAACACCATGGTCTGGCGGGGCGACGTGGAGCAGGCGGTCCAGACCATCAAACTGGTCGCGCCGGGTGCGACACCTGTCAGCAGAAAACCACTGTTGCCCGTGGTGCGCACGTCAGCGATTTTCGGATCGCCTACCGCCAGTCGCGTGATCGCCACTGGCGATTGCAGCTCCTGTTGCAAGCCTTCGCCCACCTCCAGAACGGCGGGTAACGGATTCAGTGCGGTGCAATTGCTGGCAGCCGCGAAGCTGTTTTCGACAGGCGCCGTCGACAACATCAAGCAACCGAGCAACGGGTAGAACGGCAGCATGGAACGACTGGGCATGTAGCTATCCTTGCTCGATCATGGGGTTTGTTGCGTAACCTGATTACCGCGAATAATTTCCACCGCAGGGCGGGCCGCGGCGGTGCGAACAGGGCTGCCGACGGGTGTTTTAGGCGCGCCACCCAATGCCAGTTGGGTGAACTGAAACAGGCTGCTGTTCGCCGCATCGAGGTGCCCTGTCGCGTCGTTTTCTCCAGCCCAGTATTTGGCCAGGCGCTGCTCTTCTGCGCTGCGCACCGCGAGACGCAAGGTGCCGACTTGTGTCGCCAGCATCAATCGGCTCACCAGCGGTTCCGGGACCGCCAGCAGCACGGTTCGCGCGGCAATCTTGCGTTGTTCCTGTTTGATTTTTTCTTCGGCGGTCAGGGCGGGGGATGCCGGCTTGCCATCATTGGTCAGGCCCAGTTGATCGCCAACGCCGAGCACGCGCATGGCCGGGACGACGATCTGTGCCGACTGTTGCAGGTTGCTCGCACCCTGGGGCAGGAACAGCAGCACATCGACGTAGTCCCCCGGTGCCAACTGACCGGCAGCACCGATCACTTCGTCGACCGCCACCGCGAGCGCACGCTCGTTGGTGTGGATCATGCGCGCCAGTGTTCCACCGGCTTCGAAGCTGTCTTCGCTCAGCCAGGTGCCGGCACTGAGTGAACGCCAAGGCGTGCGGCCGACGGCTTGCTCGATGTTGCTCAGGCTGCCCGCCGGGGCGCTGCGAAGTTTTTCCACGGCCAGATCGGCGGCGGTCAACGGCGTGAAGGGCGCGACGTCGTGCACCAGGACGACCACCGGTTGGCGGGTCTGGTCTTCAGCGGTGGCGACGGTTTTTTCGAGGGCAATGCCAGCACTTGGCGTGGCGACGGGTTCGGCAACGGGGGTACGGCTGAGCATCAAACCCCAGTATCCGGCAACGCCGGCGCCGATAAGCAGTAGCCCGGCCAGGCCCATGGTGAAGCGACTGTTCATGACGGCTCTCCCTTTCCTGCTGCAAGAATTGACCGTTATCCAGACGGGTTAATCCGTGCTCAGGCAGCTATGAACATTCCAACTATATCGCTATTTGACGGTAGCGCAGCTAGGGCGAAACGCCATTAGCCTCGGTGAAAATATCTGGCAAAGTTTGCGAAGTGGCCGAAATGACGGGTTTTTCCTGGCGCCAGAAACAGGACTAATACTTAGTGATTAATCCGTTCTTACAGTTGCTGGGGTCGGGTTTGTTGACAATGCTCTGGTGGCACGGAGCAATCATGTCACCGCCCGTGATACCGGCGCCCGAGGGCCCAAGGAGTTGTCAGATGTTCCTCAAACTGTATGTGAAAGTTCGCGTGTTTTTTGAAAGCACTGAAGGGGCTTCGGCGATTGAGTATGCGATTGTGGCGGCGATGGTTGCAGCCGTGATTGTGGTGTTCATTACCCCCATATCAAAAGAGGTGACTGATATTTTTACCGGACTCCGGGATGCGCTCATCGACGCACGTCCTGCTGCACCAGCCACACCTTAACCTTCCGATCTGGGTTTTATGAGCTACCGTGGTTCAACCTGGTCCATTGGTTTCGGAACACCCTATGACAGTCATTTCAATGCCACGCCAGCAGTTGCTTTTGGTCGACGACGAAGAGGATGCACTGCTGGAACTGGCTGAACTATTGGAGGGCGAGGGCTTCTGTTGCTTTACGGCAACGTCGGTCAAACTCGCCCTGCATCACCTGACCCGCCATCCCGATATTGCCTTGGTGATCACTGATCTGCGCATGCCGGAGGAAAGCGGCATGTCGCTGATCAAGCGCCTGCGCGAGCACACGTCACGCCAGCATCTGCCGGTGATCGTCACGTCCGGGCACGCGGACATGGAGGATGTCAGTGACATGCTGCGCCTTCAGGTACTCGACCTGTTTCGCAAGCCGATCTATCACGTACGGTTGCTGGAGACGCTCAATAACCTGTTTCCACAGCCTCAGTTGCACCGGGTCATCAACTGAACACAAATCCACTGTAGGAGCAGTGGGATGTGTACCCCTCACAACTGATAACTGAAACTGATGCTGTACCTCGGTTTGCGGTTGAACGTGTCCAACGCTTCGTCCGACATCGGTTTGGCTGCTTCCAGGGCAATGTTGTAGTACTTGGCGTCACCAAAACGAATCCCCACTGCCGCCGATGACAGATTGCTGCCTTTGACAGGCAGCTCATTGAACCAGGTTTTCGAACGGTCCAGCGCCACGTACGGTTGCACTGTCCGCACCCAATTCCAATCGCGGTTGAAGCTGTAGTTCACCTCATAGGCCACGCCCCACCCCTTGTCTCCGGAAGCCTGATCATCGGGGTAGCCACGGCCGAAGTTTTGCCCTCCGAACACGGCGCGTTCGCTGTCGGGCAGGGTGTCGTCGCTCCAGTACAACGCGCCGGAAAGAACTCCCTGCCAGTTCTCGAAAAACCTGTCGCTCTGCACACCGGATAACCGCAGTCGAAAGAAGTCCAGGTCGAGATCGCTGTTGTTGGTTTTCGCCCCCATGCCGTCGATGCCCTGGTACACGCCACCGCTGATGATGCGCAGTTGTTTGGCATCGGCTTTGCGCCAGTCGCTTTCGAAAGCCAGGGCGCGGATGTCGCTGTTGATGTCGACGCTTAGCGGAAAACCGACGACCTGATAGCGGGTCTTGTCGTTGACCGCGTACAACCTCGCACCGGCGCTGAGCAGTTCGTTGGGCGAGGCAATGAGCGGGTGGGTGAAACCGATGGAATAGCGATCGTTTTCGCGGTGTGGTTTGAGTTCCAGTCCGTTGTCGGTCAATACGTTGGTGCCGGGATCGGCGCGGTAACGCGAGGCTGACAGCGCCAGTTGCGTGCCCTCGGCATTGAGGAACTGGTTGTAGTCCAGGCGGTAGTAACGCTCGTGATCGTCCCCCGGTGGAAACAGTCCGCTGAGGCTCAATTGTTCGCCCATGGCCGTCTGGGAATTGCTGCTGACACCGAGCAGCGCCTGGAGACTGTTGCGATTGTTCTCGGTGGTGCTCAGGGTACTGGTGAACGGTTTGCGACTGGCCTGGGCGACGAGGTAAGCCGCGCCATCGGTGGTGCCCGGCGGCGGCACCTGCGCCTGCAATGTCACGCCGGGGATGCGGCTCATCAGCGTGGTGTAGCGTTCGAAGGTCTTGCGCGTCAGCGGACGTTCGGCCTGCAGTTTGGCCACCAGTTTGTCGAGCAGGCCTTTGACCCGTCCGACGTCACCCTGCAATTGATAGTCCTTGATATAGCCCTCTACCAACACCACTCGGGCCACCCCATTGCTGAACGTTTGCTGCGGCAGGAATGCGTAGGACAGCAGGTAGCCATCCTGTTGATAACGACGGGTGATGCTGCGGGTCGCTTCGATGAGATCGGCGAGGCTGGTTTCATGGCCTAGCAAAGGCTGGTAGAGCGTGGCGAGCTCGCTGAGCGGATAAATCGTTCCGCCTTCGATCTGCACGGTCTTGAGGTTGACGCGGGTGTTCATCATCAACGGCTGATTTTGGGCTGCACCGGGTTCGGGCACCGAGGGCGCTGCCGTGGTAGGGCGGTATGCGTCGGCCGGGAGGTTCGGCACGGGAAGGTTGCGGTTGGTTTCGTTGCTGTTGAGGAAGCTGGGAAGGGTGTCGGCGAGAACGCATGAACTGACGGTCAAAAACAGCAGGCTAGCCAAGACGCGCATAGGACACTCCATGTTCAATTTACTACTTCGCCTGGATCTTCATGTTCCAAAGAAAAAGCGGAAGACTCCTTCGAATCTTCCGCGTTCAACCAAGCGTAGGCGCTGTAGATAAGGCCGTCGAATCGGCCGGGTGCAATATCAACGATTCTTGCCGCTCACTTTTCCGGTCAGGCCACCCAGCAAGCCGCCAAGGCCCCCGGTTGTGCCAGTGTCGCCGGCGCCGCCAGTGACCAGTGTGCCCACGGCGCCGACGGTGCTGCCCACGGTGGTCACGGTGTTGCCGACGGCCGTTACGACGGGGTTCGGTGTGCTGGTGGCGATGGTGCTGCCGAGGTTGGCCACCGCGCCGCCGACCTGGGTCGTCAGCCCGTTGACCGGGGCGCCCAGACCCGTCGCTGTGCCGATGTTTTGGGTCAGGCCAGTGACGGCAGTCGTGACCGGATTCAAGCCGCTGCCCACCGCGTTGCCGAGGTTGGCCAAGGGGGCGGTGGCGGCGGTGTTGGGTGCGCCGGAACCGCCGAGCGCGGTGTTGACGGAGGCGACGAGACTGCCTGCAGACGCGGCCGTGACACCGCCTGCACTGACCAGGCCATTGGTGTTGCCAGCGTTCAATCCGCTGCCGACATTGACCACCGCGCCGCCGACGGTCTGCAGCAATCCGGTGCCGCCCAGGCCGCCTCCGGTGCCTGAACCGGTGCCGTTGGCAACCAGTCCGCCGGCCTTGCCGACCGCTGTGCCGGTGTTGCTCAAGGCGCCGCCGACGGTGTTGGTCAATGCGTTGCCGTTGCCGGCCAGGGTGACTTTGTTGCCAACGCCGTCGACGGTGTCGCCGACTTTCTTGACGATGCCGTTGAGAGGGTCACCCAGGCCGGTGGCGCTGCCCACCTTGTCGGTGGTGCTCTCGACCAGGGCGATCACGGGCACCAGTTTGTTGCCGGCTTCTTTGGTGACTGAACCCAATGGGCCGGTCGTGGTGGCGGTGCTCAAGGTGTCGCCGAGCATGGTGACTTTTTCACCGACGCCATCGAGTACCGGGGTGACTTTTGTCACGACGCCGCCGACTACCGGGATGCTGTTGGTGGCGGTGGCGAGTTTGCCGCTGACGTCGGATACGCCGTTGCCGACATCTTGTACCACTCCGCCGACTGAGGACGCTGTGACGCCGAGGCCGTTGGGGTCGGTGCCCAGTTTGCCGACACCGTTGGCGACGCCATCGCCCAGGGTGGTGACGACGTTGCCGGTGGTGTTGGCGACGCTTTGGACGATGCCGCCTGCAACGGGGACGGTGCTCAGGGAGTCGCCGATCTGGCCGACGCCGTCACCTGCGCCACTGACGGTTTTGCCGACGTCCTGGAGCAGTGTGGTGGTGACCAGTGGGGTTGTGCCGGGGTTGGTCGGGTTGGTGGGGTCTGTGGGGTTGGTTGGATTGGTGGGGTCGGTGGTGCCGCCGCCCGTGCCGCCCGTGCCTCCGGTTCCGCCAGTACCGCCTGTGCCCGCAGTGCCTCCGTCGGTGTTTCCGGTGTTTCCGGTGCCGCCTGTGCCTGCGGTGTCGCCGCTGGATCCACCTGATCCGCCAGTGCCGGCTGAGTCGCCGGAGCCTCCTGCGCCTGCTGCGCTGTCAGGGGATGAGCTGTCGGAGCTGCTGTGGTGGCCGCCACCGCCGCTGCTGCAGGCGCTTAGGCCTACGGTGAGGGAGAGGGCTATTGCGATTGCTGATGTGCGCCAGATGTTTGTGGTCATGGGGGTATTCCTTGCACCAACGTTTGTTGTTTTCGATGGCCTGTCGGTTTCTGTTGCCGACGGTGTCTTCGTCCGTTGTTTGCATGACAGCTGGGGGGGCTTTGGAATGCCATTCTGCAGTTGGTATTAATGCCTTTTTCCGGGGGGTGGGGGAGGTGGGTTTTTCTTTTTAAATCAGAGGGGTGGGGTGGGGGTTTTTGGTTCAAACACCTTAGTGATAGTTGTAATTTGGGCGTGGCGGCCTGTGGGCCGACCATGGGGTGTTGGGTGGGGTGTATATCCGTTTCTGCGGTAACGGCGGCTTGGGGTTTCGCCCTTACGGCGAGGCACTTTTTTCAAACGCCAAAAAAGTACCCAAAAAGGCTCGCCCCGGCGTACGGCACCTCGCTTAGGCTCGGTGTTCCCTCGCTCCGGTATTCATCTGGGGGCATCGCCTACGGTCTGCTTCGCGACGACCTCCTCTCGATGTGTGCGGCTTCGCCGCACGGCGCTTCGCGCCTGCCCCCCAGATGAACACCTCCACTCGGCCTCCCGAAGGGGCGGGTAGATCAAAAGCCAGATCAAGATCAAAAGCTTTCAGGCGAGCTAACGCTCGGCCTTGAGTGGTGAAGGGCGACGGCGAGCTAACGCTCGGCCTTGAGTGGTGAAGGGCGACGGCGAGCTAACGCTCGGCCTTGAGTGGTGAAGGGCGACGGCGAGCTAACGCTCGGCCTTGAGTGGTGAAGGGCGACGGCGAGCTAACGCGCTCGGCCTTGAGTGGTGAGGGGCGACGGCGAGCTAACGCTCGGCCTTGAGTGGTGAGGGGCAGCGGCGAGTTGCGGGCGGTGTTTCGATGATGGGGGACTGAGAGGCAAACTGATCCCGCTGATGCACCAGATCCACTGTGGGAGCTGGCTTGCCAGCGATGGCGGCCTGACAGCCGAACTGATTTCGCGTATGTACTCAATCCCCTGTAGGAGTGAGCCTGCTCGCGATGGCGATTAATCAGGCTCGAATGACTGCCGGAAAAAAACTCCACCTCTCACTGCATCGATTTGATCTTCATGCAACCGGTCGCCAATGCCCAACCATGTGCTCAAGATCCCCCACGCCCAGTAACTGAAAATCTCCACTGGAGCCCGCCGGGCTCGCCAGGAGTGTCACTTCGCTGGGCAGCCGCACCGGTTTCCTGAATTGCACGGCGATTTCGACGTTCGCTTTGGGCAGGTGATCGGCGAGTGCTGCGAGGGTGCGTGCCTTGTTCCACAAGCCGTGGGCGATGGCGGTCGGGAAGCCGAAGAGTTTGGCGCTGACGGCGCTGAGGTGGATGGGGTTGTAGTCGCCGGAGACTTTGGCGTATTGCCGGCCGATGTCGGCGGGGGCTTTCCATTGGGCGACTTGGGTCATGGTCAATGACGGTGTCAGTACGTCTTCAACCGGTTCGCCCTCGAGCTTGACGCCGCGACACAGCATTTGGCTTTCGGCTTCCCACAACGGCCCCAGTTGATCGTCCAGGGTTGTGACGACGTCAAAGGTCGCGCCTTTGGCGTGAGGTTGCAGGTTCTGCACTTGTACGCTGACTCGCACGCGGCCTACGCCGCCCATTGGGCGCAACACGCGAATGCGGTTGCTCAGGTGAATCAGGCCGAGCAGCGGGAACGGGAATTCCTTGGCGGTGAGGAGTTGCATCTGCAAGGCGAACGCGAGGATGTGCGGGTAGGTCGGCGGTAATAGAGCGTTGTCGGTGAATCCGCAGACGTTGCGATAAGCCGCCAACCGTTTCTGATCGACATCGACCCAGCAGCGCAGTCCCGAGTCGGGGAGGGTGGTGCCGGTAATTTTGCGTCGTGTCGCCGCCCGTACATACAGCTCGGACAGACCAGGTTCGCTGTTGAGTGTGTGCCAATCGGTGATCATGACTATGCCCCCAAAACGCTTTGCCCGCAGACGCGCAATGCTTGTCCGGTGAACGCGCCTGTGCCGGGTTGCGCCAGCCAGGCGACCGCTTCGGCGACGTCTTGCGGCAGGCCGCCCTGGCCCAGGGAACTCATGCGCCGTCCAGCTTCGCGCAGGGCGAAGGGGATGTGGGCGGTCATCTGGGTTTCGATAAAGCCCGGTGCCACGGCGTTGATGCTGATGCCGCGTTCACTGAGCAGCGGCGCCCAGGCTTCGGCAAGTCCGATCAATCCGGCCTTGCTGGCCGCGTAGTTGGTTTGCCCGCGATTGCCGGCGATGCCGCTGATGGACGCAAGCAGGATCACGCGTGCGTTGTCGCGCAGGGTGCCGCTGTCGAGCAATGCTTTGGTCAGGACTTGTGGCGCGTTGAGGTTGACTGCAAGCACAGCGTCCCAGAATTCTGGCGTCATGTTGGCCAGGGTTTTATCCCGGGTGATGCCCGCGTTGTGCACCACGATGTCGATGCCTTCGGGCAGTTGTTCGATTAACTGTGCGGCGGCATCTTCGGCGCAGATGTCCAGGGTGATGCTGCGTCCGCCGAGGCGTGCGGCGAGGGCTTCGAGATCGGTTTTTGCCGGGGGAACATCGAGTAAAACAACGTCGGCGCCGTCACGGGTCAGGGTTTCGGCAATGGACGCGCCGATCCCGCGTGCCGCGCCGGTCACCAGTGCTTTGCGTCCTGCCAGCGGTCGGGTCCAGTCTGTCACGGGGGTGTCGCAGGCGTTCAAGCGTATGACCTGGCCGGACACGAAGGCGCTTTTAGGCGAGAGGAAAAACCGCAGGGGCCCTTCGAGCTGATCCTCGGCGCCTTCGCCTACGTAGATGAGTTGCAGGGTGCCGCCGCTGCGCAGTTCCTTGGCCAGGGATCGACTGAAACCCTCCAGGGCACGTTGGGCACTGGCGGCGAACGGGTCGCTCAGGCTCTGGGGGGCACGACCGAGGATGACTAGGTGGGCGCTGTGGTCGAGGTTTTTCATTAGTGGCTGGAAAAACTCGCGCAGCTGTTTTAACTCATCGGTGTGCACCAGATCACTGGCGTCGAACACCACAGCCTTGAGTTTTGGGCCGTGGCCGGGAATCCACGCGGTGGCCGTTGAAGGCTCGGTGCCGTAGCTGTAGATAGCGTCGGTCAGACGGTTGGCGAAGGCGCTGATGTTTGCTGTCAGCGGGCCGCCGCCAATCAACAGTGCCCCTTCCACAGGCCGCAGCCGGCCCGCTTGCCAGCGCTCAAGGCGGACGGGAGCCGGCAGACCCATGGCACCGACCAGACGATGGCCGATGGACGAATTGGCGAAGTCGATATAGCGGTCAGACATGGAACGCTCTCCAGTAGCTGGGGTTCAAAGTGTGGACCACGAATGGCGATCAGTCGTTCGATCCACGAGATAAGGCCTACGCTTGATCACAGCAGATTAGTTTGTTGCAGGACTTTCAGGAGAAAGCACGTCGCCAATTGAAATGCATCCCCTGTGGGAGTGAGCCTTTGTGGCGAGGGGACTTGTCCCCGTTGGGTTGCGAAGCGACCCGATTTTGAGTCTGTTGTACCTGACACACCAATCGCTAAAGTTCGGGACTGCTGCGCAGTCCAACGGGGACAAGTCCCCTCGCCACAAGGGCCCGCCGCCACAGGGGCAACGGTTTGGTTTCAAAAAATTTCATCAGGAGCTTTTCATGACTCAGCTGCGCCGCGTCGCGATCATTGGCGGTAACCGAATTCCCTTCGCCCGCTCCAACGGGCCATACGCCACGGCCAGTAATCAGGCGATGCTCACGGCAGCCCTCGAGGGGCTTATCGAGCGCTACAACCTGCATGGGCTGCGCATTGGCGAGGTGGTTGCGGGAGCCGTGCTGAAATTGTCACGAGATATGAACCTGACACGCGAATGCGTGCTCGGTTCGCGACTGTCGCCCCTCACCCCGGCCTATGACATCCAGCAAGCCTGCGGCACGGGGCTGGAAGCGGCGCTGCTGGTGGCGAACAAGATTGCCTTGGGCCAGATCGATTGCGGCATTGCCGGTGGCGTCGATACCACGTCCGATGCGCCGATCAGCGTCAGCGAAGGGTTGCGCAAAATTCTGCTGCAGGCCAATCGCGCCAAGACCACCGGCGACAAACTGAAAACCTTTCTGCAATTGCGCCCCAAGCACCTGATCCCCGAGTTTCCTCGCAACGGCGAACCGCGCACCGGGTTGTCCATGGGGCAACATTGCGAGTTGATGGCGCAGACCTGGAACATCCCTCGGGAAGAACAGGATCAGTTGGCGCTGGAGAGTCATCACAAACTGGCCGCGTCCTACACCGAAGGCTGGCACAACGACCTGATGACGCCGTTTCTTGGACTGACGCGCGATAACAATTTACGCCCGGACCTGACCCTGGAAAAACTCGCCGCGTTGAAGCCAGCGTTCGAGAAAAGCGCCAAGGGCACGCTGACGGCGGGCAACTCCACACCTCTCACCGATGGCGCATCGCTGGTGCTGCTGGGCAGTGAAGAATGGGCGAAGGAACGTGGCTTGCCGATTCTTGCGTATCTGCGGGACGGCGAAGCGGCGGCGGTGGATTTCGTCAATGGCGCGGAAGGTTTGCTGATGGCCCCGGTGTATGCCGTGCCGCGCTTGCTGGCGCGCAATGGCCTGACGCTGCAGGATTTCGATTACTACGAAATCCACGAAGCATTCGCCGCGCAGGTGCTCTGCACATTGAAGGCCTGGGAAGATCCGGAGTACTGCAAAACCCGCCTCGGCCTCGACGCGCCGCTGGGCGCTATCGACCGTAGCCGACTCAACGTCAAAGGCAGCTCATTGGCCGCCGGGCATCCGTTTGCTGCGACTGGCGGGCGTATTGTTGCCAACCTGGCGAAGTTGCTGGATGCGGCGGGCAAGGGGCGTGGGTTGGTGTCGATTTGTGCGGCGGGCGGGCAGGGGGTGACGGCGATCATCGAGCGTTGAGAATGGGGCTGCCTCGTTAAAAGATCGCAGCCTCGTTTCACTCGACAGCTCCTACAGGAAGTCGCATTTCTGTAGGAGCTGCCGCAGGTTCGGGCTGCGTTCGGACGATCTTTTGATCTTACGTCCTGAACCGCCGAACCAACCCGTCCAGCTCGTTGGACAAGCCCGCCAGACTCTGCGAATCGACCCGCGCCGAGTTCGCAAGATCGGCCACCAACTGCGCATCGCCATGAATCTGGCTGATGTGCCGGTTGATGTCTTCAGCCACCTGATGCTGTTCCTCCGCCGCAGTTGCGATCTGCGTGTTCATGTCGCGAATCACGTCCACCGATTCTCGAATCAACCCGAAGCTGCTGCGGGCTTCACCGATACGGCTGACCGATTGCTGAGACACCTCCAGGCTCGCATGCATCTGCTGGGTGACCTGGCTGGTGCGCTTGGCAAGGTTACCCAGCAAACCGTCGATTTCTGCGGTGGAGTCGGCGGTGCGTTTGGCCAGCGCCCGGACTTCATCCGCCACCACCGCGAAGCCGCGTCCTTGTTCGCCTGCCCGCGCCGCTTCGATGGCCGCGTTCAGAGCCAGAAGGTTGGTCTGTTCAGCAATTGAACGAATGGTGCCGAGGATCGACTGAATGTCGTTGCTGTCGCGCTCAAGCTGTTGCATCGATTGGGCGGACTGTTCGATTTCCTGGCTCAGGCGATCGACGCTGGTGACCGCTGCATCGATTTGTTGCTGACCTTCGCGGGCCTGACGCTGGCCACTGTCCGCCGACTCTGCGGCCTGGCTGCAAGAGCGGGCCACTTCGTTGGCGGTGGCGACCATTTCGTGGAAGGCGGTGGACACCATGTCCACGGCTTCACGCTGACGTCCGGCGGCTTCGGCCATGTCACTGGAGACCCGGGTCGAGCTCTGGGACGTGGCGAGGATCTTGGTGGCGGCGCCGCCGATGCTTTGGATGAGGGTGCGAATGGCTGCCAGGAACTGGTTGAACCAGCTGGCCAGTTGCGCGGTTTCGTCCTTGCCACGGACGTCGAGATTTTTGGTCAGGTCGCCTTCACCTTGGGCAATGCCTTCCAGGCCGCTGGCGACGCTGCGGATCGGACGCACGATAAGGCTGGCGAAACTGGCGCCGACGACGGCGAAGAATACAGCCAGTACGGCAGCGATGATCGCGATCAGCCAGGTCAGTTGGGTAGCCGCGCTCATCACGTCGGCTTGTTTGATCAGGCCGACAAACGTCCAGCCCAATTGCTCCGATGGCCAGACGTTGGCCATGTAGCGCTCGCCATTCAGCTCGACCTCCACCAGGCCTTTGCCGGCCTTGGCCAATTGCGCGTAGCCATCGCCGAGGCTGTTCAGTGCCTTGAAGTTGTGTTCCGGCTGCTTCGGATCGACCAGGACGGTGCCATTGTTCTCCATCAGCATCAGGTAGCCGGTTTCACCGAGTTTGATCTGCTTGACGATTTCGGTGAGCTGCTTGAGCGAGACGTCGATGTTCACCACGCCGCCCTGCGCGCCAAGCTGATTGGCGACAGCGCGCACGGTACTGACCAGCACGGCGTCATCGCCGGCCCAATAATAGGCCTCGGTGCGCAGGGTCTTGCCGGGGTTGGCCATGGCGGTTTTGTACCAGGGACGAACACGCGGGTCGTAGTTGGACATTTTCGGATCGCCCGGCCAGAACGCGTAGGCGCCGTTACTCATGCCGTACGACACGTAGGCGTACGCCGGGTGGCTGGCGGCCAGGCTGGCAAACAGGTCGAACAGTTGCTTGTCGAGTTCGCTGTCCGGCAGGTCGCCGGCATTGGCGCCGACCCGGCTTTTAACACTGCTGTCCGCCGCGTTGACCAGCGGTTGGGCCGCCAGGTAATCAACGTTCTGGCTGATGCCTTCGAAAAACAGCTGCATGGCGTTGCTGACCTGGCGGATTTCGCGACCGCTGCCGTCAATGAATTCGTTTTTCGCATCGCTGCGCAGGTTCAGCACCACCAGTGTGGCGACCACGATCACCGGTACGCAGGCAATGACTGCAAACGCCCAGGTCAATTTTTGTTTTATGTTCATCCGCGCTCCGGATTGTCATTGGCGTTGTTGATCCGATTGTCGGACAAAATGTTTGTCTCTAAAGAGATCGGCCATGAGCGGCGGAAATTGAGGGGATGGGGGAAATATCCTGTGAAGGAACGAGCGCTCGAACTTAACGTCTGTGCTAAAGGCCCTTGCTTGCACTTGAGCTATGATCTTCGGCGGCCGATAACCGTAGGGTTGTCAGATTTATCCGGCACATTGTGTGCTTCTTGCGGTACAGCCTGCGGTACGTCTTGCGGTAAATAGGAACGTTCATAGGTCGGCAACCCCTCCCACCGGCGAGTGGATTGCCGTATAACGAATGACTTTCGCGTGTTTGGTAATAAAGGACCCACAATAAAAGCTGATGAAGACTCCAAAACGCATTGAACCCCTGATCGAGGACGGTCTGGTCGACGAGGTGCTGCGCCCACTCATGAGTGGTAAAGAAGCAGCTGTTTATGTGGTGCGCTGCGGCAACGAGTTACGTTGCGCGAAGGTCTACAAGGAGGCGAACAAACGAAGTTTCCGCCAGGCGGCCGAGTATCAGGAAGGCCGCAAGGTACGCAACAGCCGTCAGGCCCGGGCGATGGCCAAGGGTTCCAAGTTCGGCAAGAAAGAAACCGAAGACGCCTGGCAGAACGCCGAAGTGGCGGCGCTGTTTCGTCTGGCCGGTGCCGGCGTCCGGGTGCCCAAGCCCTACGACTTCCTGGAAGGCGTGCTGTTGATGGAGCTGGTTGCCGATGAGTACGGCGATGCCGCACCCCGTTTGAACGACGTGGTGTTGGAGCCGGACCAGGCGCGCGAGTATCACGCGTTTCTGATTTCGCAGATCGTGCTGATGTTGTGTACCGGTCTGGTGCACGGTGACCTGTCCGAGTTCAACGTACTGCTGACCCCGACCGGCCCGGTGATCATCGACTTGCCTCAAGCGGTAGACGCAGCGGGTAATAACCACGCGTTCAACATGCTGGAGCGGGACGTGGGCAACATGGCTTCTTACTTCGGGCGGTTTGCGCCGGAGTTGAAAAAGACCAAGTTCGCCAAGGAAATGTGGGCGTTGTATGAAGCCGGCACCTTGCACCCGGCCAGTATCCTGACCGGTGAGTTTGATGAGCCGGAAGAGTTGGCCGACGTGGGCGGGGTCATTCGCGAGATCGAGGCGGCACGCCTGGATGAAGAGCGCAAGCAAGCGGTGCGCGCGGCGGATGATGCACCACCCAGCAAAACCGAAGAACCGCCTCCACCCTGGATGCAGTGATCGGTTGACGAAAAACCCGGCCTCGGCCGGGTTTTTTATAGGCAGCCTGTTTTGAGACCGCGTCGCTTTCATCGCGGGCAAGCCCAGGCAGCCAGGATTTGTCATACCCACCACACTCAAGGACTGAATGTGAACACCTCCACCCGCAATGCCCGGCTCATTGTCAGTGCCCGTCTGGTCTCGGACTTCGGGGCCTTTCTCAACATGGTCGCCCTGGCCACCTACGTTTATCTGCTCAGCAACAGCCCCATGAGCGTCGGCATTTTTCTCGCCAGCCGAGTGGCCGGGGGTGTGTTCGCCAGCCTGATCGGCACTGCGTTTTATCGCCGTTGGGCCGGGCGGATGCCGTTGATTGTTTTTGATCTGTTGCGGGCAGGATTGCTGGGTCTGTTGCTGGTACTGCCGGTTGCCCAGCAAGCGCTGCTGTTGCCGGTCATTGCCTTCGGTCTGGGATTTGGCAACTCGATGTTCGCCATAGGCCTTAACAGCCAGCTACCCAACCTGATCAAAAGCGAACAGTTGCTCAAGACCAACGCCTGGATTACGTCTGCCTCGTCAGCGGCCATGGTTGCAGGCAGTCTGGTGGCCGGCTTGTTAGTGGCAGCGTTTGGTTTTGAAACGGTCTTTGCGTTGAACGTCGTCACGTATCTGCTGGCGGCGCTGTTTATCGTGCCGCTGCGGTTTTCCACGCAAGCCCCTGACGCCGGGACAACTCACGGAGAGGGTGAATGGTCAGCCTTGCGCCAGGGCCTGCGCGGTAAGCCTGTGGTGGCGGCCATGCTCGCCGTCACCATGGCCGATACCTTGGGCAGTGCCGCACACAACGTAGGCTTTCCAATCATTTCAAAACTGCTGACCCCTGAGTCGGCCAGTACCACCTTGGGCCTGATGCTGGCGGTCTGGGCCAGCGGCAAGTTCATCGGCGCGCGCATCGCCAGCCGCCTGAAGGGCTCGGACAACATCAACCTGGAGCGCCGGTTTTTCTTCGGCGTGTTGCTCATGTCCTGCGGTTTCATCCTGATGTTCCAGCAGCAGACCCTGTATGGCCTGCTGCTGTTTTCGCTGCCGGCGGGGTTGGGGGATGGTTTTTCGGAAGTCGGACTGATGTCGCGCCTGCAGCGGGAGCCGGAGCATCTGCGCCTGCCGGTTTTCAGCTTTCTGACGCTGCTGCAAATGACCGGTTTCGGCATCGGCATGCTGATCGCCGCGCCGTTCTATTCGTGGTGGACACCCGGTGCGGTGGTGTTGCTGTTTCACGGCATTCCCCTCACCACTTTGTTGGTGGTGAAGGGGCTGTCGATCAGGAATGGGCAGGCTCGGCGCAGCAACCCGACGCCAGGCTCTTGAGAATCGGACAGTCGGGGCGTTGGTCGCCCTGACAGTGCTCGACCAGATCCTGCAGGGTGTCGCGCAACTGGCCCAGTTCGAAGATCTTCTGGTTCAACTCTTCGATGTGCTGGCGGGCCAGGGCCTTCACATCGGCGCTGGCGCGTTGGCGGTCTTGCCAAAGGGTCAGCAGCTTGCCGACCTCTTCCAGTGAAAATCCAAGGTCCCGTGAGCGCTTGATGAATGCCAGCGTGTGCAGGTCGTCATCGCCGTAGACGCGGTAGCCGCTGTCGGTGCGATGGGCGGCCTTGAGCAAGCCGATGGACTCGTAGTAACGGATCATCTTTGCGCTCAGACCGCTGCGGCGGGCTGCTTGGCCGATGTTCATCAATTGTCCTCCAGGTCCTTGGGTTTCCAGGTTTTCAACAGTAGCGCATTGCTCACCACGCTGACGCTCGACAGTGCCATGGCCGCACCCGCCAGTACCGGATTGAGAAAGCCGAACGCCGCCAGAGGAATGCCGATCAGGTTGTAAACAAAGGCCCAGAACAGATTCTGTCGGATTTTCGCGTAGGTTTTGCGGCTGATCTCAAGTGCCGCCGGTATCAGTCGCGGATCACCGCGCATCAGGGTGATTCCCGCTGCGTGCATGGCCACGTCGGTGCCGCCGCCCATGGCAATGCCGATGTCGGCTGCGGCCAAGGCCGGTGCGTCGTTGATGCCGTCGCCGACCATCGCCACCACGCCGGTTTTTTTGAGTTCGGCGACAGTGGCCGCTTTGTCCGCTGGCAGAACTTCGGCGTGCACATCGGTGATGCCCAGCGCTTCAGCGACCACTTTGGCACTGCCGCGGTTGTCGCCGGTCAACAGGTGGCTGCTGATGTTCCGTGCGCTGAGTTGTTGCACAGCTTGCAGCGCACCGGGTTTGAGCGTGTCACCGAATGCGAACAGGCCGAGCACCTTGGGTTCGGGGCTTTGTTCGATCAGCCATGACAGCGTCCGGCCTTCGGTTTCCCAAGCGCTTGCCGACCCGGCCAGCGGACCTGTGTTCAAACCACTTTCTTCGAGCAGGCGACGATTGCCCAGCGCCAACCGACGACCATCAAGCGTGCCGGCAATGCCGCGCCCGGTCAGGGACTGGCTGTCGGTGACGTCGGCGACGGTCAAGTCGCGCTCGGTGCAGGCATCCAGCACGGCTTTGGCCAGTGGATGCTCACTGCCTCGTTGCAGGGCGCCAGCGTTTTGCAGCAAGGCATTCTCGTCGCCCTCGACGGCGCTCATGTGTGCGATACGCGGTGTACCTGAGGTCAACGTGCCGGTCTTGTCGAACACTACGGCGCTGACTTCATGGGCACGCTCCAGCGCTTCGGCATCCTTGATCAGGATCCCGTAGCGCGCCGCGACGCCGGTGCCTGCCATGATTGCAGTCGGTGTCGCCAGGCCCAAGGCACAGGGGCAAGCGATGACCATGACGGCGACGGCATTGATCAGCGCCGTTTCAATCGGTGCGCCGTAAAGCCACCAACCGATCAGCGTTGCCAACGCAATCAGCAGGACCGTGGGCACGAATACCTGACTGACTTTATCCACCAGTTTCTGGATCGGCGCTTTCGCGGCTTGCGCGTCTTCGACCAGGCGGATGATGCGCGCCAATACGGTTTCGGCGCCCAGCGCCTGAGTGCGAACCAACAAACGACCTTCGCCATTGATCGCGCCGCCGGTAACCTTGTCGCCGGGTTGCTTGGGGACGGGGAGGCTTTCGCCGCTGATCAGCGCTTCGTCCGCGTGGCTCTGGCCTTCAACCACTTCACCGTCCACGGGGAAGCGTTCACCGGGTTTGACCATCACCAGATCATTGAGGCGCAGGGCGCTGATGGCGACGTCGAGCTCGCGGCCATCGATCACCTGAATCGCTCGTTCCGGACGCAGGGCTTCGAGGGCGCGGATGGCGGAGGCGGTCTGGCGCTTGGCGCGGCTTTCCAGGTACTTGCCCAGCAGGACCAAGGCGATCACCACCGCCGAGGCTTCGAAGTACAGGTGCGGCATGCGCCCGGCGGCAGTGGCCCATTCATAAATGCTCAGGCCATAACCGGCGCTGGTGCCCAGGGCGACCAACAGGTCCATGTTGCCCGCGCCGGCGCGCACGGCTTTCCAGGCGGCGACATAAAACCGAGCACCGAAAATGAATTGCACCGGGGTGGCCAGCATGAATTGCGCCCAGGCCGGGAGCATCCAGTGCACACCGAAGGGTTGCAGCAGCATCGGCAAGACCAGCGGCAGGGCAAGGATGAGGGCCATGATCAATATCCAGCGCTCACGGTGCAGGCGCTGTTGTTGATTGTCGGCAGTCGGGTGTTCGACTTCCCAGACGCTGGCGGAATAACCGGCCTTGTCCACCGCCGCGATCAAGGTTTGCGGATCAACCTGGCCGAGTAATTCGAGGTGGGCGCGTTCGTTGGCCAGGTTGACGCTGACGCTTTTCACGCCGGGCACCTTGGCCAGCGCACGCTCGACCCGGCCGACGCACGATGCGCAGGTCATGCCGTCAATGCTCAGTTCAATGCTCTGTTGCGGCACGCTGTAACCGGCTTTGTGCACGGCGTCCATCAGGGCCGGCAGGCTGTCACTGGGTGCCTGGATCCTAGCCTGTTCCGTGGCGAGATTGACACTGACAGCCGTGGCGCCGACGACTTTGCTCAAAGCGCGCTCGACGCGCCCGGCGCAACTGGCGCAGGTCATGCCGGCGATCGGCAGATCGAACGTAGTGGATTCGGACATGGGTAACGCTCCCTGTAGTGGATGACTACAGGATCAACCTTGACATGCTGGCAAGGTCAAGTGTCATGTTTCGAAATCAAAAGATCAAAAGATCGCAGCCTGCGGCAGCTCCTACATTGACCGCGTATCAACACAATCCCGCGGGCTGCGATCTTTCAAGGGCGATTCAGTACCCCAACGCGGCGGGTTTGAGGTACATCCCTTCCTGCGTCATCGCAATGCGGAACTTCAACACATCACCGGCCTTCAGCGTGATGGTCTGCGATCCCGGTGCTAGCATGCCCGGATTGCACCCCGGTGCCTGGCCTGGCAGCAGTTTGAGGCGCAAGGACACATCGCCCGGTGGCAGGTTGAATGAAGTGCTTTGTTCCTGAAACAGTCGCGCGGACAGCTGATCCTGGAGATAAACGCCGATTTCGCAGTTGGTCGACACTTCCAGGCGCTCGCGGGAAATGATCAGCACTCCGTAGTCCTCCCCGGCGGCGTAGACCGAAGGCGCGGCGGCGAAGAGGCTGAGAAAGCCAAACAGGCTGAGAGCTGACCAGCGCATGGCTGAATCTCCTGATGTCGAAGTCATTGATGTACGCAGCTTGGCCGAGCGCGGCAGCGAATGCCAGCCCGGCCGATGATTTCAGAACTTGACCTTGTCATGGTGGCAAGCTTGAGACTGCTTTCAAACCTCATCTACAGGAGTCATCCCATGCAAGTATTCAACGTTCAAGGCATGTCCTGCGGTCACTGCGTCAAAACCATCACCCAGGCCTTGCAAGCGAAGGATCCGGCAGCGAGCGTGCGCATTGATCTTGCGGCAAAAGAAGTCGGGGTTGAGAGCGCGTTGTCAGTCGAGCAGGTGATCGCCGCGATCACTGAAGAGGGCTATGAGGTGAAAGTCGCCTGAGGCTTTTTATTAGTTAGCGACCTATCGGAATGTTCAAGGCGTCCATGCGCAGCTAGACTGTGGGGCTGTTGCTTTCTTGTCCCACTGGATGCCTGATGAATTTCCGTAGCATTTTGATACTTGGCGCCCTGAGCGCTTTCGGGCCGCTGGCGATCGATTTTTACTTGCCTGCTTTCCCGGCGATGGCTTTGGCTTTCGGCACCGATGAGCAGCATGTGCAGTTGACGCTGGCGGCCTACTTCCTTGGCTTGTCTATTGGTCAACTTGTCTACGGTCCGATAGCGGATCGGTTTGGGCGCCGTATTCCTTTGTTGAGCGGTGTCGTCCTGTTTACCCTTGCCTCGTTGGCTTGTGCCTTCGCACCGAATCTTGAATGGCTGATGGGCGCGCGCTTTATCCAGGCCTTGGGTGGGTGCGCGGGGATGGTGATTTCGCGGGCGATCGTCAGCGACAAATGCGATGCGGTGGGCTCGGCAAAAGTCTTTTCACAGCTGATGCTGGTGATGGGCCTGGCACCGATTCTCGCGCCGATGCTGGGCGGATTGCTGGTTAATACCACGGGCTGGCAGTCGATATTCCTGGTGCTCACCGGTTTCAGTGCGCTGGCGGCATTGGCTGTGGCGCTTGGCTTGCCGGAGAGCATGCCCGCTCACCTGCCGCGGCAACCGTTGTCGGGAGCATTACGCCAGTACGGTCGTTTGTTGATGGCCCCGGTGTTCCTCGGCCACGCCTTGACCGGCGGTATCGCGATCGCCGGGATGTTTGCCTACATCGCCGGTTCTCCGTTTGTGTTCATCAAGCTCTATGGCGTGCCGCCCGAACATTTCGGCTGGCTGTTCGGTACCAATGCGGCGGGGTTCATTCTGGTCGCGCAGGTGAATGCCCGGTTGTTGGCCAAGCGTGGTCCGGCGTTCCTGCTGGTACGAGCCGTGTGGGTCTACCTGGCTGCCGGACTGGCGCTGTTGGCCGTCAGCTCGCTGCACACCGAGCACTTGTGGCCGCTACTGATTCCGCTGTTTATCTGCATCGCCAGCCTTGGCTGCATTCTCCCGAACGCGTCGGCGTGTGCGATGAATGGACAGGGCGCTCGCGCTGGCAGTGCGTCAGCGTTGCTCGGTTGCCTGCAATTCAGTGTCGCCGCCGGGGCTGCAGCGCTGGTGGGGATTTTGTACGACGGCACCGCCGTGCCGATGGCCATGGTCATCAGCTTGTGCGGGATTCTGGTGGTGAGTGCAGCAATGCTCACCCGACGTCTGCAAAATGCCCGGGCGCTGGCGCAAGCTCAGGCCTGAGGCCGGACTCAACCAGCAGCGCGCTGCTGCTGGTTCTGGGGAAATTGATGAGGGGCGTGCAGACGTGCTTCAAGTGTGCGCGTGAAGGCCAGCGCTTCAGCTTCGCTGCGGAATGTCACGGCGTGCTGGTCCAGACGAACTTGCCATTGGGACTTGGCCACTTCTTTTATCAGGATATTCATTGCTGACCTCCTATCGGTAAAAGACTGCATCGCAGAGGACTCGATTGTAGTCCTCAATACGATCGCAATTGTGACGAAGGTCAAGCTTCGGACTGACGGTTTGAACGTTCAGAACAGAGCAGCCTGTGGCCGTATCCACACAAGGCTGCAATGTTTTGAATTATATTTTTAGAACCCTTCCAGCACGATCTTGCCTTTGGACTTGCCGCTTTCCAGCAGTTCGTGAGCGCGGCGCAGGTTGGCCGCGTTGATGGTGCCGAAGTGCTCACCGACCGTGGTCTTCAATGTTCCGGCGTCGATCAGCTCAGCGATGCGGTTGAGCAGTTTGTGCTGCTCGATCATGTCCGCGGTTTCGAACAGCGAGCGGGTGTACATGAACTCCCAGTGCAGCGACAGGCTCTTGCGCTTGAGCTTGGTCACATCCAGTGCTTTCGGATCGTCGATCAACGCCAGTTTCCCCTGTGGCGCCAGCGCTTCGACCAATTGATCCAAATGAGCATCGGTCTGGGTCAGGCTCGCGACGTGGGTGACGTGCTCGACTCCTGCACGCTTGAGCTCTTCGCTCAGCGGCTGACTGTGATCGATGACCAGGTCAGCCCCCAGCTCGCGCACCCAGCTTTGAGTTTCCGGGCGCGAGGCGGTGCCGATCACTTTCAAGCCGGTCAGTTGGCTGGCCAGTTGCGTGAGGATCGAACCGACACCGCCGGCAGCGCCGACGATCATCAGGCTCTGGCCTTCGTCGGTTTTGCCTTCGCGTACCTGCAGGCGTTCAAAAAGCAACTCCCAGGCAGTGATGGCGGTCAGCGGCAGGGCAGCTGATTCGGCGAAGCTCAACGTGGTCGGCATATGGCCAACGATCCGCTCGTCCACCACGTGCAGCTCGCTATTGCCGCCAGCGCGGGCAATGGAGCCTGCGTAGAACACGTTGTCGCCGGCCTTGAACAAGGTCACTTCACTGCCGACGGCCTTGACCACGCCTGCCACGTCCCAGCCCAGCACTTTCGCCGTGCCTTCTTCTGGCTGGACGTTCTGGCGGACCTTGGTGTCCACCGGATTGACCGAGATGGCCTTGACCTCCACCAACAGGTCCCGCGGCCCGGCGACGGGCTCTGGCAGTTCGATGTCTTGCAGGGACTTGGCGTCGGTGATCGGCAGTGAGGCGTAGTAGGCGATGGCTTTCATGGGTAACTCCAAAAAGTGGGTAATAAAAGACGGACTCAGGCCACGAAACCCAGGCGCTTGAGTTCGAAGTGTTCGATCAGGTCGCCGGCTGTTGCGCGGAAATTCTGGATATGGTTGCTGGCGTCATGGGCCTGCAACGCTTCGTCGCTGCTCCACTTTTCGATCATGTAGAAGGCCTGCGGATTGGCGAGGTCCACGTGCAGATCGTATTGACCGCAACCCGCCTCGGCACGGGTCGGTTCCAGCAACGCACGCAGATGCTTTTCGAGGGCGTCCTGCTGACCCGCTTTGGCGATGAGGGTGGCGATGGCGGTAAAGGGCTGGGACATGGTCGACTCCGGGACGGGCTGTTTTCGATGAGGCAGATGATTGGCTATTTCTACACAAGATAAAACCCGCTAAAAGAGCAGTCTCTTTCAATATTTTTTTGATAATCGGTGGAGAAATGCTGCGTTTCGATGACTTGCAGTTGTTCGTCCGGGCGGCGGATCTGGGCAGCCTTTCGGCGGCGGCGCGTGTAATGGACATGTCGGCAGCGGTGGCCAGTGCGGCCTTGAAGCGGATCGAACAGCAGCTGGGTGCCCGCTTGCTGGCTCGTTCGACGCGCAGCTTGCGCCTGACGGCCGAAGGTGAAGGTTTTCTCGAGTACGCCCGTGCCGCCCTGAGCAATCTCGATGAGGGGCGGCGTTTGTTGGCCAGCGGCCAGGATCAGGTCAGCGGCATTTTGCAGCTGTCGGCACCGTCGGACTTCGGCCGCAACCTGTTGCTGCCCTGGCTGGACGAGTTCCAGCGCGAACATCCGAAGCTCACGGTGCGCTTGTTGTTGGGAGACCGTATCGCCGACCTGTTCCGCCAGCCGGTGGACATCGCCCTGCGTTATGGCGAGCCGGAAGACTCCAGTCTGGTGGCGCTGCCCATCGCCCCCCATAACCGCCGTGTACTGTGCGCCGCGCCGGATTACCTCGCCCGACATGGCGAGCCTCGTCAACTCGAGCAACTGGCTCAGCACAATTGCCTGCTTTTCATGCTTGGCAGCCGGGTTCACGATCACTGGAGTTTTCATGACGGCAGACGCGAAGTCGGGCTGACGGTCAGTGGTGATCGTTTCAGCGATGATGCCGATGTCGTGCGTCTGTGGGCAGTGGCGGGAGCGGGAATTGCCTATAAATCCTGGCTCGATGTGGCGGCGGATGTATTGGCCGGTCGTCTGAAGCTGCTGATGCCGGAGTTGACCTGTGAGCGTGCGCCGCTGAACCTGTTGTGCGCTCATCGCGCACAACTGAGTAAGCCCGTG
Source organism: Pseudomonas sp. p50(2008) (assembly GCF_015351605.1). Lineage (NCBI taxonomy): Bacteria > Pseudomonadati > Pseudomonadota > Gammaproteobacteria > Pseudomonadales > Pseudomonadaceae > Pseudomonas > Pseudomonas sp. p50(2008). Next base: position 20,442 of record NZ_JACMYF010000004.1, on the reverse strand, counting down.
AACCTTTTGCGAGAAATGCTTGCCAGTCGATGCGGCACGTTGAGCGGGCAATTTCCGACTTTTGCCGCAGGTGAACATTAGTCGCAGCTAAATAGAGAAATTTCCCACAGGAACTATCACCACCCAGGGTTTCAGGGACGACAGGAAGTGGCGTCCCACCTGCTTATACTTGCATCCCCCTTTTGTCGGACATGGCGTACGCGGGTGGCCGAAGTTGCCCCGGAGCAGGGTGTTTTCGACGCCTTGGCCGAGAAAACAATAAGGGTCAAGATGTCTGCGAGCAGTCGACAAACGATTCAACAGGGAGTGAATAAATGGAACATGCACCTTGCATCAGCCAGATTGCCACGTTGCTGGCTGACCCAAAGCGCAGCGCAATGATGTGGGCCTTGATGGACGGTTCTGCACGCCAGGCCGAAGACCTGGCGCTTCTGGCCGGCCTGTCGCCCTCTTCCGCCAATGCCCATTTGGGGCGGTTGTCTGCCGGAGGTCTGTTGAAAGTCGAGGTTCGTGGACGCAAGCGGTTTTTCCGTCTTGCAGCGCCGGAAGTCGGCGCCGCGGTCCAGGCTTTGGCCAGCGCCACGCTGGCCAGCACTCCTCAGCCCATTCCAGATGTTTTCAAACGCTCGGTACCTGTGGCCAAACCCCAGGCAGTGCCTTCGCCATTGTTGCGCGCAAGGCTTTGCGAGGAACATTTGGGCGGTACCCTGGCCGCCGATTTGTATCAGCGCCTCGTGGATGCCGGCTGGATCGAGCAACACGATCAGCGAGTGTCCATCACGCACAAGGGCGCGACACAGCTGGCCTTGCGCGGTGTGTACATTCAGGCACTGACTCATCACAACGGTAAAGTCGCCTGCGCATGCCCTGACTGGAGCGAGCGACGTCCGCACATGGGCGGTCCACTGGGTGCGGCGTTGTTGCAGCTGTTCATGCAGTCCGGATGGCTGAGCCTGCCGAACGATTCACCCGCGTTGCTGGTGACGGTAACGGGACAGCGTGAAATCCATCGTTTTGCGAGGGAAACCGAGCTGGAAATGGCTGTTTGAACCGCGATCACGGCGATGTTCGGGGCGGTGAAAACCAGTGTGGGTGTTCGGGATGGAGACTTGAGGGAAGACACTGGAGGCGTTGAGTGAGGCTGTTGTCCTCGACTGACCACATACCCTGTAGGAGCGAGCCTGCTCGCGATGGTGGATTATCAGTCAACTGACAGGTTGAATGTAATGGCCTCATCGCGAGCAGGCTCACGCCTACAAAGGGCGTGTAGTGAGGCTTATGGCTTTACCAACCGCGCATCCAGGCTGTTCTGAGCCAGGCGTTTGGCCTGATCCTGGGTCATGCCCAGATCGGTGTACAGCGCGTGGAAGTTCTCGGTGACATAGCCGCCAAAGTACGCCGGGTCATCGGAATTCACGGTGACTTTCACCCCACGCTCCAGCATGTCCAGAATGTTGTGCTGAGACATGTGATCGAACACGCAAAGCTTGGTATTCGACAATGGGCAAACAGTCAGCGGAATCTGCTCGTCAATGATCCGCTGCATCAGGCGTTCATCTTCAATGGCGCGAACGCCATGGTCGATGCGCTGGATTTTCAGCAAGTCGAGGGCTTCCCAAATGTACTCGGGTGGACCTTCTTCACCGGCGTGGGCCACGGTCAGGAAGCCCTCGTGACGGGCGCGGTCGAATACCCGCTGGAACTTGCTTGGCGGGTGACCCATTTCCGAGCTGTCCAGGCCGACAGCCACAAACGCATCCCGGAACGGCAGTGCTTGGTCGAGGGTCTTTTCGGCTTCTTCTTCGCTCAGGTGGCGCAGGAAACTCAGTATCAAACCGCTGGTAATACCGAGCTGTTGCTCGCCGTCTTTCAGTGCGCTGGCGATGCCGTTGAGCACCACTTCGAATGGCACGCCACGGTCGGTGTGGGTCTGTGGATCGAAGAACGGTTCGGTGTGGATCACGTTCTGCGCCTTGCAGCGCAACAGGTACGCCCAGGTCAGGTCGTAGAAATCCTGGGAGGTGCGCAGCACGTCAGCGCCCTGGTAATACAGGTCGAGAAACTCTTGAAGGTTGTTGAAGTCGTACGCCTTGCGCAGGGTTTCAACGTCGCTCCACGGCAGCGCGATCTTGTTGCGCTCGGCCAGGGCGAACAACAGCTCAGGTTCCAGCGAACCCTCGAGGTGCAGGTGCAGTTCTGCCTTGGGCAGGGCGTTCAACCAGTCGTACATAGTCTTTTCTCATCAGGTGCAGATGCCGGGCATTCTACAGATGCCCGCGGCAACAATTGGTAAAACCTGACCAGCCGGTTCATCACACCCCTTCCGGCTCCCGGCGATAGGCGTAGGTGTCAGCGAAGCGCGACAGCAGGAACTCGGCGCACGTGGTGATCGGATATTTAGCGGGATGCTGCGCATCCTGGCAGCCGGGCAAGCATTCAATCACCGTGTCCGGGTGCGGTTCGGCGAAGAATGGCATCGAGTAACGGTCCACACCCAGCGGGCTGATCACCCGATGTGGCGTGGACAGGTAACGGTCGTTGCTCCAGCGCGCCATCATGTCGCCGAGATTGACCACGAACGTGCCGTCGATAGGCGGTGCGTCGATCCACTGGCCCTTGACGTTGCGCACTTGCAGCCCGCCGGCGGCATCCTGATACAGCAAGGTGATGCAGCCGTAATCGGTGTGTGCGCCGGCGCCTTGTTGCTCCTCGGAACTGGCGGTGTGGCGGGGCGGATAGTGGATCATTCGCAGTACGCTGACGGGTTGATTGAAGCGGGTGTCGAAGAAGTCGGGCTCGATGTTCAGCGCCAGGGTCATGGCCCGCAGCAGGGTTTGGGCGAGCGCCTGCATGTCGAGGTAATGTTGCTCCAGCAGAGGTTCCCAGCCGGGTATCGAGGGGTGACGGTTAGGGCCGCGCAAGGGTTTTTCTGCCAGTACGTCAGGGTGGTCATCTGGCAGGTGCAGGCCCATGTCGAAGGTTTCTTTGAGGTCGCTGGGTCTGCCTGGATCGAGTTGCTCGGTGGCGATGGCGCCGTAGCCGCGGTGGTGGCGGGTCTGGGTGATGTCGATCTGCAGTTTTTCGGTAGTGGGGAGGGTGAAGAACTGTTTGGCGCTATCGAGCACGGCTTCTATTCGCGATGGGCTGATCGGGTGGCCCTTGATGTAGAAAAAACCCCATTCGCGGCAGGCGTGGTCGATTTGGCTGGCGACGGATTGCCAGGCGGATTGATCGTCGGTGTAGAGCGGGGCGATGTCGATGATGGGAAGCTGATTCATGCGCAGTCCTTAAGAACGCTGAAGATCCAATGTGGGAGTGAGCCTGCGTGTGTCAGGCAGCACTGATGTCTACTGAGATGCCGGTATCGCGAGCAGGCTCTCCCACAGGGGATTGTGTGTCGTGCAGGAATTACTTCGGAATGTCGGCCTTCATGCCTTCGACGTAGTAGTTCATTGAAGCCAGCTCGGCATTGGTCGCTGTCACGCCGGACGGGATTTTCTCCGCGCCAGCCTGGTCCTTGATCGGCCCGGTGAAGGGGTGGAAGGCGCCGCTCTTGATGTCGGCAATGATCTGCTCGGCTTCGGCCTTCACCGCTGCAGGCACCAGGTCGCTGATTGGTAGCTCAACCGTGCCTTCCTTCAAGCCGCCCCAGTAATCCTGCGATTTCCATGAATGATCGAGCACGCTTTGGGTCGCCTGGATGTAGTGCGGTCCCCAGTCATTGACGATGGAAGTCAGCACCGCTTTCGGTCCGAAGTGCGCCATGTCCGAAGCGTAGCCGACGGCATATACACCGCGTCGCTCAGCGGCCTGGATCGGCGCCGGGCTGTCGGTGTGCTGGAACACCACGTCGACGCCCTGATCGATCAGGGCGTTGGCGGCGTCGGCTTCCTTGCCCGGATCGAACCATGAGTTGACCCACACCACCTTGATTTCCGTGCCGGGGTTGTACTTGTTCAGGGCCAGCTGGATGGCGTTGATGTCGCGGATCACTTCCGGGATCGGGAAGGACGCGACGTAGCCGATTTTTTTGCTTTTGGTCATCTTGGCGGCGAGGAAGCCGCCGACGTAACGCCCTTCATAGGTACGCGCCAGGTAGGTGCCGAGGTTCTTGTCCTGCTTGTACCCCGTGGCGTGTTCGAAGGTCACCTTGGGAAATTGCTTCGCGACTTTCAGGGTCGGGTTCATGTAGCCGAAAGAGGTACTGAAGATCAGGTCGTACTTGTCCTTGGCCATGTTGCGGATCACCCGCTCGGCGTCGGCGCCTTCGGGGACGTTTTCCACGTAGTTGGTGGTGATCTGGTTACCGAACTTTTCGGCCAGCGCCTTGCGCCCCTGTTCATGCTGATACGTCCAGCCGTGGTCACCGATCGGACCGATATAGACGAAACCGACTTTCAGCGGCTCGACGGCAGCGGCGGTCAGGCTGGTGCTCAGACCGATGGCTGCGGCAACGGCGCACATCAGTTTCTTCAACGGACGTTTATGCATGAACTCGAACTCCATTTTATTTTGAGGTTGACGAGTGCAATGCAAATTGCTGACCAATAAGACAACAAATGGCTAAAGACCGCGTAACGGCTATCGCGGGCAAGCCCGCTCCCACATGACCTGCGCAAATCCTGTGGGAGCGGGCGTGCCCGCGAAGGGGGGCGATTGGCCAATAAAAGTGCAGAGCCTGACACTGCCGCCATCCACTGGTGCGCTAAGGTGTAACGAAACGTTAGCGCCGTGCCGCAGTCAGTAGCTCATCACTCTGGTTTCGCTTCACTCGGTAAAAGGCCCGCAATGCTCACACTCCTCAAGCAAGAAAAGTTTCTGCTGCTGGCCCTGATCGCCGCGTTCATCGCTTATCCGCTGGAGCACTGGTTACTGCACAGCGGCCAGGTCGTGGCGTTGATCGGTGGTCTGGTGCTGATCGCGTTCATCGTCGCTGCTTCCATGCGCGTCGCCCATCACGCCGAACTGCTCGCGGAAAAGGTGGGCGACCCTTACGGCACGATGATCCTCACGCTGGCCGCAGTGCTGGTGGAAGTGGTGATCCTGGCCATCATGATGAGAAACGAAGCCTCGGCGACTTTGGTGCGCGATACGATTTATTCGGCGGTGATGCTCGACATCAACGGCATCCTCGGCCTGGCGGCGCTGATGGGTGGCCTCAAGCATGGTGAGCAGTCCTACAACGACGATTCGGCGCGCAGCTATAGCGTGATGATTCTTACCGCCATGGGCGTGTCGATGGTGGTGCCGGAGTTCATTCCCGAGGCGAACTGGAAAATTTATTCGGGTTTCACCATCGGTGCGATGGTCGTGCTGTATGCGCTGTTCCTGCGCATGCAGGTCGGGCCGCACAGTTATTTTTTCAGCTACAGCTACCCGGAAAAGCGTCGCCGCAAAGAGCCGGTAGAGACTGAACCGGCACCGGTCAGCCTGACCACTTCCATCGGCACATTGGTATTCGGCGTGGTGGTGATTGGCGCGCTGGCGGAGGTGATGTCCAAGACGCTCGATCTGGGGCTGGAAGGGACGGGAGCACCGCCGGTGATCACGGCGATTCTGGTGGCGGCGATTTCCGCGGCGCCGGAGATTTTGACGGCGTTGCGCGCGGCCTTGGCCAATCGCATGCAGTCAGTGGTCAACATCGCCATGGGCGCGTCGCTGTCGACAGTCATCCTGACCGTTCCGGTGATGGAAGCGATGGCACTCTATACCGGGCAGCCCTTTCAGATGGCGATGACACCGGTGCAGACCGTGATGATTTTCCTGACCTTGATCGTCAGCGCGATCAACCTCAACGATGGCGAAACCAATGCCATCGAAGGGATGACGCACTTTGTGCTGTTTGCGACGTTCATCATGTTGTCGCTGTTGGGGCTTTAAAAGCATCGCGGGCAAGCCCCGCTCCCACAGGTCAAACGCCGTTCTCAGGACCTGTGCAAAGCCTGTGGGAGCAAGGCTTGCCCGCGATGGCTTCAGGTCAGGTGCCAGCAATCAGCTGCCGGGCCGCCTGGCTGTGATCGGCGATCAAGCCTTTCAGATCCAGCCCCTCGACCTGCCCGTCTATCACGCGCCACTTGCCGGCGATCATCACCCGATCCGCACGGTCCGCGCCGCACAGCAGCAACGCTGAAACCGGGTCATGGCTGCCGGAGAAGCGCAGCTCATCCAGCTTGAACAGCGCCAGATCGGCCTGTTTTCCGACTGCCAGCTCACCGATGTCGGTGCGGCCCAGCAAACTGGCCGACCCTTTGGTTGCCCAGCCCAGAACCAGTTCCGGCGTGATCTTCTCAGCGCCATAACGCAGCCGCTGAATGTACAGCGCCTGACGGGTTTCGAGCATCATGTTCGAGGCATCGTTTGACGCAGAACCATCCACACCCAAACCGAGCAATGCGCCGGCTGCGGTCAGGTCCAGGGTCGGGCAAATGCCGGAAGCCAGGCGCATGTTCGAGCTTGGGCAATGGCAGATACCGGTGCCGGCAGCGCCGAGGCGGGCGATTTCATCGGGGTTGAAGTGAATGCCGTGGGCCAGCCAGGTGCGCGGGCCGAGCCAGCCGACGCTGTCCAGGTAATCCACGGTGCGCAGGCCGAAGCGCTGCAGGCAGAAATCTTCTTCGTCGAGGGTTTCGGCCAGGTGAGTGTGCAAGCGCACATCGAGCTTGTTCGCCAGTTCAGCGCTGGCGGACATGATTTCCGGGGTTACCGAAAACGGCGAGCAGGGCGCCAGGGCGATCTGGATTTGCGCGCCGTTGCCACGTTCGTGGTAGGCGGCGATCAGGCGCTGGCTGTCGTCGAGAATGACTTCGCCTTGCTGCACGGTCTGTTGCGGCGGCAGGCCACCGTCCTTTTCACCGAGGCTCATGGAACCGCGGGTCAGCATGGCGCGCATGCCCAGTTCGCGAACACTCTCGACTTGCACGTCGATCGCGTTTTCCAGCCCTTCCGGAAACAGGTAATGGTGATCGGCTGCGGTCGTGCAGCCAGACAGCAGCAGTTCGGCCAGCGCGACTTTGCTGGCGAGGGCGAGCTTTTCCGGCGTGAGGCGAGCCCAGACCGGGTAGAGGGTTTTCAACCACGGAAACAGCGGCTGATTAACCACCGGTGCCCAGGCACGGGTCAGGGTTTGATAGAAGTGGTGGTGGGTGTTGATCAGGCCCGGCAGGATCACATGCTCGCGAGCATCGAAGACCTGCTCACAGGGCGCGGAAGGTTGCTGGCCAGCGCCGAGCACTTCGACGATGACGCCGTCTTGCACCACCAGACCGCCACGGGCATCGAGGTCGTTGGCTGTGAAAATGGCAAGGGGGTTTTTTAACCAGGTACGGGTCGCAGGCATGTTGGCCGGCTCCTCTGAAAATTGGGTTCAGGGTTGCCAGCTCAGTGTTGCCCTGTCTGCTGATCCAGGTTCGCCGCGGGGGCGAGGTGCGGAGTTTCGGATAAAACGCTGTTGTGGGCAAGCCCGTCCCGACCAGACGTTGAACAACTGGGCGCCAAGTTTGTTCGCGATGGGTGTGTGTCAGTCGTCATGATTTCGACCGAGGTACCGCATCGCGAGCAAGCTCAGCTCCCACAGGTATAGGAAGCGACTTACCAGGGAATGGTTTCGCCTTTGTAATTGACGAAGTGATGCCCGCCCTTGCCGCTGTAGGCGTTCACTTGATCGATCAGCCCGCGCGTACTGGTTTCTACATCGATATCAGCGCCTTGGCCGCCCATGTCGGTCTTGACCCAACCTGGATGCAGCGACAGCACAGTGAGTTTCTGATCGCCCAATTGCGTCACAAAGCTGTTGGTCATGGAGTTCAGTGCCGCCTTACTGGCTTTGTACAACGCCAGGTCCGGCGAGTCAGGCATGGTCACGCTGCCCAGCACTGAGCTCATGAACGCCAGCACGCCACTGTCCGCACGAATCTGCCCGGCGAAACGCTGAGCCAGATTGATGGGTGCCACGGCATTGGTGAAAAACAACTGGCCGACTTCGGCCAATGTCGCGCCGCCCGGCGTCTGAACATCCGGACCCTTGACCCCGGCATTGACGAACAACAGATCAAACACATCGCCCTTGAGCTGTTGACTGAGGGCGATGACGGCCTGCTGATCGTCCATGTCGAGTTTTTCGATGCGCACGTCACCCAAGGCTTGCAGTGCCTGGGCGTTCTGTGGATTGCGGACGGTGGCGGTGACTTGCCAGCCATCGGACAGCAAGGTTTTCACCAGGCCCAGTCCCAGGCCCCGTGAGGCGCCGATGATGAGTGCGGTTTTTGCCGAAGTCATAAGGGTTTCCTTTGAATGGGGATCACGGATTTAACGGAGGCTGTTGCAACGGACATTGTTGCCCGAGTCGTTGCTGTAACTCGTGACGCAACGCGCCGAGTTCGGTCATGCGGGCTTCGATCAGCTTGAGCTTGTCTTGCAGCAGTTGTGTGACGGCGCTGTCCGGGTCGGGGGACTGCCACAACGCGGCGACGCTGTTGCCGATTTCGCCGAGGGTGAAGCCCAGCCGTTGGGCCGTCTTGATGTAGAGCACCAGTTGCACCATGTCCGCGGGGTAATCGCGGTAGCCGTTGGCGCTGCGTTGCGCGGCGATCAATCCACGCTGCTCGTAGAAGCGCAGCGTGTCACGACTGACCGCGCTGGCCTGGGCTAATTCACCGATGCGCATCATGACGTCTCGAGAGGGGCTTGACCCTGGAGCATACTCCAGGCTTTAGCCTTGTTGCTCCCTGAATTTATGGAGCAAGGCTGATGTGGACTTCATCGCAATACACTCGATTGGTGCGGGGCAGCGCCTGGTATGACCTGATCGTGACCGCCGCGTTTGCCACGCCGTGGAGTTTTGCTGCATTGCATGGGGTGTTGTCGGGTTTGAGTGCAGCGTTTGATCTGCCCGGGGAGCTGCCGGCGTTCGAGCCGATGCACATGCTGATGGCGAATCTGCTGGGGTCGATTGTCTGCGTGTGGGCGGTGCTGCGGATTCGTGATCCGCAGCAGGTGTATGGACGGTATGACGCTGTTGGCAGATTCCTGTTTGCTGCCTGGCAGTTGTATGCCTTGCTCCATGGCGCCACTGCGTTGTTAGTGGTTTTTCTGGTCTTTGAGTTGGCGTGGGGCGTGGCTCAGGTGTTGCCGGTTCCGACGATGAGTTCGACTCGGTCTCCCTAATGCCCGGCCTGCCACGGTTGCCCCAACGACATCGGCGCGTACAACCGAGTACGCACCGCATCCCGCGATAGCAGCACCAGCACCACAATGGTCGCGACGTAGGGCAGCATCGCCAGCAGGCTCGACGGGATCGCCAGCCCCAACCCCTGCGCCACCAGATGCAGGATGCTGGCGAGCCCGAACAGGTAAGCCCCGAGCAGCAAACGCCAGACCCGCCAGCTGGCGAAAACCACGAGCGCCAAAGCAATCCAGCCACGTCCGGCGCTCATGTTTTCGGCCCACATCGGCGTGTAGGCCAGGGACAAGTAAGCCCCGGCCAATCCCGCCATCGCACCGCCGAACACTACCGCCAGGGTCCGCACACCCAGCACCGGCAACCCCATGGCGCTGGCGGCATCCGGATTTTCCCCAACGGCTTGAATGATCAACCCGACGCGGCTTTTCACGATCACCCACGCCACCAGCGCAAACAGCACGAACGACAGATAAACCAGCAGATCCTGGGCAAACAGCATCCGCCCGATCAGCGGGATTTCACTCAGGTAGGGAATCGCGATCGGTTCAAAGCCGGCCAGGGGCTTACCTACCCAGGCAGCACCGACGAAGGTCGACAGGCCCACGCCAAAGATCGTCAGCGCCAACCCGGTAGCCACCTGATTGGCGTTGAACACCAGCGCGACCACGGCAAACAGCGACGACAACAGCATCCCGGCAAGCATCGCCAGCAACACGCCGAGCCACAGGTTGCCGCTGTTCAGCGCGACGATAAAACCAATCACCGCGCCAAACAGCATCATGCCTTCCTGGCCCAGGTTGAGGACGCCGCTCTTCTCGCAGATGAGTTCGCCCAATGCCACCAACAGCAGCGGCGTACCGCAACGGACCATGGCGTAGAAAATATTGCTCAGCAGATCGATATCCATCACAGCGCTCCTGCTTGTACGACGGTAGTGGGTGCGCGGCGGGCCCAGCGCAGGTTCAAGCGCGGTCGGTAGAGGATCAGCACGTCACTGGCCAGCAGGAAAAACAGCATCATGCCCTGGAACAATTGGGTGATGGCTTGAGGCAGGTTCATGCTCATCTGCGCGCTCTCGCCGCCGATGTACAGCAAGGCCATGAGCAGGCTGGAAAACAGAATGCCGATCGGATTCAAGCGCCCGAGAAACGCCACGGTGATCGCGGCGTAGCCATAACCGGGGGAGACCTGCGGCACCAATTGGCCGATCGGGCCGGTGACTTCACAGACGCCGGCGAGCCCTGCCAAACCGCCGCTGATCAACAGCGCCAGCCAGATCAGCCGCTTCTCGCGGAAACCGACAAATCCGGCAGCACGCTTGTCCAGCCCGAGCACTTTGATCTGGAACCCGACGAAGCTTTTTTGCAGCAGCACCCACACCGCGACCAGTGCGAGCAGCGCGAAATACACGCCGGCGTGGACTCGCCCGTCCTCCATCAACAAGGGCAAACGGCTGGCGTCGCCGAACATGGCCGACTCCGGGAAGTTGAACCCGGCGGGGTCTTTCAGCGGCCCATGTACGCAGAACAGCAGCAGGTTTAGGGCGATGTAATTGAGCATGATGCTGGTGAGGATTTCGTTGGCGTTGAAACGCGTGCGCAGCCACGCCGTCAGCCCGGCCCACGCCGCGCCGGCCAGGGTTCCGGTGAGCAGGATAAACACCAATGCCCAGCGGCTTTGCAGGTCGATGATGTTCACCGCCAATGCACTGCCCGCCAGCGCGCCGAGCAGCAGTTGGCCTTCGGCACCGATGTTCCAGATCCGCGCCTGATACGCCACCGCCAGGCCCAAGGCGCAGAGCAGAATTGGCAGCGCCTTGACCAACAGTTCGCAAACGCCATACAGATCGCTGATGGGCGCGATCAGCAAAGTGTGCAATGTCAGCAATGGGTCGTGCCCGAGCGCAATGAATAACAATGAGCCACAGCCCAGCGTCAGGATGGCCGCCAGTAAGGGCGAGCACCACAGCATCAGGCGTGATTGCTGACCGCGGGGTTCTAGAGAAAGCAGCATGTGTGACTCCGTTAAACCGTTGCGGATGCGGGTGATTGAGGGGCATCGAACTGACCGGCCATCCAGCGACCGACATCGATCAGTCGGGTGTCGGCGGTGGCCTTGAGCGTCGACATTTGGCCGCTGCACAAGGCACCCAGCCGGTCGCTGATCTGGAACAGTTCGTCGAGGTCTTCGGAGATCACCAAGATCGCCGCACCGCCATCGCGCAAGGCAATCAGCGCTCGATGAATGGTGGCGGCGGCGCCGACGTCCACGCCCCAGGTCGGGTGCGCGGCGATCAGCAGTTTCGGTTGTTGAAGGATTTCCCGGCCGAGAATGAATTTCTGCAGGTTGCCGCCGGACAAGCTGCGCGCCGGTGCTTGGGTGTCGGGAGTTTTCACTCCGAAGCGGTGGATGATCTCTTCGGCCAAGGCTTCGACCTTGCTGCGTTGGATCAGGCCGTTGCTTACCAGACCGTGTTGGAAGGCGGTCAGCAGCGCGTTGTCGGCCAGGCTGAGTTCCGGCACCGCACCGTGGCCCAGACGCTCGGCGGGAACGAAGGCCAGACCGAGTTTGCGTCGCGCATCGGGTCGCAGATGGGCCACGGGTTGGCCGCCGAAACAGATCCTGTCGGCGTCGTTGTGGTGCAGCCGTTGCTCACCACTGAGCAACGCGAGCAACTCATCCTGGCCATTGCCGGCGACACCGGCGATACCGACGATTTCACCGCCGCGCACTTCAAGATGGATGGCCTTGAGCGAGCAACCAAACGGGTCCGGATTGTGCCAGGACACCCCCTTCACGTTGAGAAAGACATCACCGCCCATAGCCTTTGGGTAATCGGTGATCAGCTCGGCGGTTTCTCCGACCATTAACCGCGCCAGTTGCTGATCGGAGCATTCGGTCGGCACGCAATGTCCGGCCACTCGACCGCCGCGTAACACCGTGGCGCTGTGGCACAACGCGCGCACTTCACTGAGCTTGTGGCTGATAAACAGAATGCTGCAGCCTTCCGACGCCAGGCGCCGCAAAGTGACGAACAAATCGTCGGCCTCTTGAGGTGTTAGCACCGAAGTCGGTTCATCGAGAATCAGCAGGCGGATGTCCTGCATCAGGCAGCGAATGATCTCCACCCGTTGCCGTTCCCCGATGGACAGGCTGTGGACAAGTCGCTCGGGTTCCAGCGCCATGCCATAGCGCTGGGATACTTCACGGATTTTGGGTTCGAGCTGTTTCGGCGTACCGGCCGCGCCGCCCATGGCCAGGGCAATGTTTTGTGCCACGGTCAGGGTTTCAAACAACGAAAAATGCTGGAACACCATACCGATTCCCAAACTCCGGGCCTGGCCAGGATTGCGCATGTTCACGCGCTGCCCTTGCCAGATGATCTCTCCCGAATCGGCCTGGGTGACGCCATAAATAATCTTCATCAGAGTACTTTTGCCCGCACCATTCTCGCCGAGCAGGGCGTGGATTTCGCCCGGATCGATGCTGAGGTCGATGGCGTCGTTGGCCAGGCAACCGGGATAACGCTTGGAGATTTTGCGCATCTGCAGGCGGGGTGTTGGGTCGGGGATCGGCACGGGGTTGGGCATGACAGGCTCGGGTCGATTGGAGTTGTGCCTGTGGATAAAGCAATTTCCTGGCCATTGAGTCAGGAAAAGTCGAAAACACTCAGGGTAGAGGTCTTGAGGACGGTACTTCGAGCGAGATTGTGTATTGGTCCGGCACTACTTGAGGGCGGCACAATTGAGCAAGCCCTGTTTTAGCCCTGGTTTGGCTGGTCAAAAAACGAGCAGCGCGCCGCAAGCCATGCAGGATATGGGGCAGCGACAGGCATAAACGGGTTATCCACAGATTGCTCCACAGTATTTGTGCGCAAGCTCCCGCGACGGGCATAAGCACTGACCGGCTTTCTTCTAACGGCGATATACGACGCTAACTGATTGTTTTTAAATTGATTTGTTTGTTTTCATGGCAGATTGGGCAAAAAATGTACAAAGCCCGCAAAGCCGCATGACAGAAGGGTTACAGCCGAGTGTGCTCAGGTTATCCACAGCCGGATGCACAGTAGATGTGGGCAAGTGTTAGGAGCATGAGGATTGGGCGATGCTCTAAAAGATCGCAGGCTGCGCTTCTCTGAGCGTCTTAACGTTGCAACAAAATGCGCCCGCGACTGAGATCTGCCAGCAGCGTTTGAAGGGTATCAATCTGGGCTTCACCCACCGCCAATTGCAGCTCTACGCCATTAGCGGTGAATGTCTCTTCGGTCACCAGGCCTCCCAGCTCTGCTACACGAAGTTTCACCAATGGCAGCTCGGCGAACCCACAGGCACAACTCAGAGGTACCCGGCTGATCAACTCGACTTTCGGTGCGTTTTGCAGGCATTTGTTTGCCCCGCCGCCATACGCCCGTGCGAGGCCGCCGGTGCCGAGTTGAATCCCGCCGTACCAGCGAATCACCAACACCACGACCTGATCACAGTCCTGTGCGTCGATGGCCGCCAAAATCGGACGACCTGCTGTGCCACCCGGTTCGCCGTCATCGGTGCTGCGGTATTGATCGCCAAGCTTCCACGCCCAGCAGTTGTGCGTGGCATTCAAGTCGCTGTGCTGCTCGATGAATGCCTGGGCTTCAGCCGGGCTGCCGATCGGTGCGGCGAAGGTGATGAAGCGACTTTTGCGAATCTCTTCGCGGTATTCGCAAAAACCGCTGAGGGTAAAAGGCATAGGTGTCTTAAATAGTGGGCGTGAGGCCGCAGCCCTTGAGGATGATGCGGATCAGGTTGTTGCCGGCGTCTTCCATGTCCTGCTTGGTCAACTTGGAGCGCCCGCTAACGCGGCAGATCTGCGTGGCGAAGTCAGCGTAATGCTGGGTGCTGCCCCACAGGAGAAAGATCAGATTGACCGGGTCGACGGGGTCCATTTTGCCTGCATCGATCCACGCCTGGAACACCGCGGCACGGCCCTGGAACCAGGCACGGTAGTCCTGATTGAAGTACTCGGTCAGGCATTCGCCACCACTGATGACTTCCATCGCGAAGATCCGCGAGGCCTGCGGCTGACGTCGCGAGAATTCCATCTTCGCGCGAATGTACCGCGTCAGCGCCTCGGCGGGATCATCCTCGGCTGTCAGGGTGTTGAAGGTGCTATCCCACAGTTCGATGATGTTGCTCAGCACCGCGACGTACAAACCAAGCTTATTGGTGAAGTAGTAATGCAGGTTCGCTTTTGGCAATCCGGCATTCAGGGCGATGGTGTTCATGCTGGTGCCTTTGAAACCGTGACGCGCGAATTCGTCTTCAGCGGCTTTGATGATGGTCTCTTCGTTCTTTTGACGAATGCGGCTGGCGGGTTTTCCGCCGTGGGCTGGGACTTCAAAGGTCATAGGCACTTCCGAACTGATAGGTGGGTGCAACCAGTGCGTTGATAGCGCACCCACGTGTATCAGACAAGTCCTGTCACGATAAAAGCGCTACACCTGCTCGGTCGGCTCGGCGTTCAGTGCCTGATTGACTGCAGCCGGGCTTGTTTTGGTTTCAGGGAGCATAAGGCACATCAGAATCGCGGTCAGACCTCCGCTTGTGATCGCCGAATCGAACAGGTTCTGTACGAGCTTGGGCATCAGGTGCAAAAGGTTGGGTTGCGCCGCGATGCCCAAGCCCACTCCGAAGGACGTGGCAATGATCAACATGCTGCGTCGGTCCAGCGGTGCCTGGGCAAGGATACGTACGCCGGCGGCCGCGACGCTGCCAAACATCACCAGCGTTGCACCGCCGAGCACCGGTTTGGGGATTTGCTGCAGCACCGCGCCTATCAGGGGAAACAACCCGAGACAGAACAGCACTGCACCGATGTATAACCCGACGTAACGGCTGGCCACGCCGGTGAGCTGAATCACACCGTTGTTCTGCGCGAACGTGGTGTTGGGGAACGCGCTGAACGTGGCGGCGATGACGCAACTGACGCCGTCACCGAGCACGCCTCCCTTCAGCCGATTGATATAGGAAGGCCCCGTGATGGGCTGGCGCGCGAGCATGCAATTGGCTGTCAGGTCGCCGACGGTTTCGATGGTGCTGATCAGGTAGATAAGTGCGACTGGCAGGAACGCGCTCCAGTCGAAGTTGAAGCCGAACTTGAATGGGATTGGGAGACTGATCAGCGGCACGTCAGGCAATGGCTGTGGCACCAGTTTTCCGCTGAACCAGGCAGCCAGGCTGCCAAGTACCAGGCCGATGATAATGGCAGAGAGTCGGATCCAGGGGGTGTTCGAACGGTTGAGCAAAATGATCGTCAACAGCACGAATACGCCAAGGGCGAGATTGCCCGGCGCCCCGAAGTCCGCGGCGTTGAAACCGCCACCCAGATCGGTGATGCCGACCTTGATGAGGCTGATGCCGATCAGCGTAATCACGATCCCGGTCACCAATGGCGTGATTACCCGGCGCAATTGGCCGATGAAGCGGCTCAGGACTATCTGCACCACGGCGCCAAAGAAGCACACCCCGAAAATCATCGCCAGGATATCTTCCGGGCTGCCACCGCGCTGTTTGACCAGAAATCCTGCCGACAACACAGCGCCCAGGAACGCAAAGCTGGTGCCTTGCAAGCAGATCATGCCGGCCCCGATGCCAAACGGCCTGCGTGCCTGAATGAAGGTCCCTACCCCCGAAACCATCAACGCCATGCTGATCAGGTAGGGCAAGTGGGCGGTGAGTCCCAGCGTTGAACCGATGACCAGCGGCGGGGTAATGATGCCGACAAAACTGGCGAGCACGTGTTGCAGCGCGGCGAGGATAGCGGCGAGTGGCTTCGGACGGTCGTTGAGGCCATAGATCAAATCGCTAGGGCTTGAGGATTCTGGCTGCATGGGTGTTGGTCTTCTTTTTAAGCGGGAATGACGGTACTCATGCCCTGCAAAAAGCTGTCCAAGTGCTCAAGATATTTTGCGTTGTAAGGCCTGTAGCCCTTTGATTACGACACTCTGGTGATTTTTCATCTCGTTGCGGCCAGGCTTTCCAGAAAGCTTTCGAGCACTAAATGGGGGCGGCGGCCCTTGCGTGTGACCGATGCGAGACTCAGGTCATAGAAGCGTGCTTTGGGCTTCAATGCTCGCAACCGGCCTTGTTGCACCCACAGGGCAGCGTAGTGGTCTGGCAGATAGCCGATGTAGCGCCCGGTCAGGATCAGGAAGGCCATGCCTTCACGGTCGGATGCGCTGGCGGTGCAGTTAAGCGCCTGGTAATGGGCCTGGATGTCGGCGGGTAAACGGAAGGTGGGGGCGATGGCGTCCTGGCTATTGAGGCGTTCGTCGTCCAGTTGTTTGTCGTCGACGTAAAACAATGGGTGGCCGACCGCGCAATACAGCAGGGAGCGCTCGCTGTAGAGCGGCTGATATTCCAGTCCCGACAGTGCGCTGGCTTGGGGCACCACGCCGACATGCAGACGACCGTCGAGTACACCTTGTTCGACTTCGTTGGGCGCGATCATGCGGATCTGGATCTGCACGTCGGGGCCACGTTCCTTCAGTTGTGCAAGGGCGTGGGTAATGCGCATGTGGGGGAGGGTGACGAGGTTGTCGGTCAGCCCGATGGTCAATTCGCCGCGCAGGTGCTGATGCAGGCCGTTGACCTCGGTGCGAAAACTTTCCAGTGCACTTAATAGCTGCAACGCGGATTGATAGACCTCCCGACCTTCTTCGGTCAGGGAAAAGCCTGCACGACCGCGTTGGCACAGGCGCAGTCCGAGGCGCTGTTCCAGGTCGCTCATTTGCTGGCTGATGGCTGAACGGCCGATGCCCAGCACTGACTCCGCGGCAGAGAAGCCGCCGCACTCCACCACGCTACGAAAAATCCTCAGCAGTCGGATATCAAAGTCGCTGACTTGCGCCAGAGGATCGGGGCGGCGAGTGCTCATGCTGTTAATTACTCAAAGTTTAGTCTGGGTCAGACTGAAGGTTAGAAAAGTTGGATTTCACAGACTTTATCCTCGTGGCAATTTAGCTGCAAGAACGCTTTTTGATCTCTATGCCGCTTATTGCCCTGCGAGGTTTTGCTCATGAACATGCCTGAAAACGCTCAGTCTTCCCTGGCCAGCCAGTTGAAGCTCGATGCTCACTGGATGCCTTACACCGCCAACCGTAACTTCCAGCGTGATCCGCGACTGATCGTTGCCGCTGAGGGCAGTTGGCTGACTGACGACAAGGGCCGCAAGGTGTATGACTCATTGTCCGGTCTGTGGACATGCGGCGCAGGGCACACCCGCAAGGAGATCCAGGAAGCCGTCGCCAAGCAACTGGGCACCCTCGATTACTCGCCGGGCTTTCAGTACGGCCACCCGCTGTCGTTCCAGCTGGCTGAAAAGATCACTGATCTGACGCCGGGCAATCTGAATCACGTGTTCTTTACGGACTCGGGTTCCGAGTGTGCGGATACGGCCGTGAAGATGGTTCGCGCTTACTGGCGCCTGAAAGGCCAGGCCACCAAGACGAAGATGATCGGCCGTGCGCGTGGTTATCACGGTGTGAACATCGCCGGTACCAGCCTTGGCGGTGTGAACGGCAACCGCAAAATGTTTGGTCAGGCGATGATGGATGTCGATCATCTGCCGCAC
The DNA here is from genome assembly GCF_015351605.1 of Pseudomonas sp. p50(2008). Lineage (NCBI taxonomy): Bacteria > Pseudomonadati > Pseudomonadota > Gammaproteobacteria > Pseudomonadales > Pseudomonadaceae > Pseudomonas > Pseudomonas sp. p50(2008). Next base: position 2,657 of record NZ_JACMYF010000004.1, on the reverse strand, counting down.
ACGCTGCTGGCGAGCAATGCCTATTCCCGTGGTATGCCGAAAGAGGGCGGTATCGCTCTGGCGGATGAGCTGTTGAAGCTGATCGAACTGCATGACGCTTCTAACATCGCTGCAGTGTTTGTGGAGCCGATGGCCGGTTCCGCTGGTGTGCTGGTTCCGCCAGAGGGTTACCTCAAGCGCCTCCGCGAGATCTGCGATCAGCACAATATTCTTCTGGTGTTCGATGAAGTGATCACCGGTTTCGGTCGCACCGGTTCCATGTTTGGTGCTGACAGCTTCGGCGTGACCCCGGATCTGATGTGCATCGCCAAGCAAGTCACCAACGGCGCGATCCCGATGGGTGCGGTGATTGCCAGTTCCGAGATCTACCAGACCTTCATGAATCAGGCGACGCCTGAGTACGCGGTCGAGTTTCCGCACGGCTACACGTATTCCGCACACCCGGTGGCCTGTGCCGCTGGCCTGGCGGCACTCGATCTGCTGCAGAAAGAAAACCTGGTGCAGAGCGTGGCCGAAGTGGCGCCGCATTTCGAAAATGCGCTACACGGTCTGAAGGGGTCGAAGAACGTTATCGACATTCGCAACTACGGCCTGGCCGGTGCGATCCAGATCGCTGCGCGTGACGGAGATGCCATCGTGCGTCCGTTCGAAGCGGGCATGGCATTGTGGAAGGCAGGGTTCTACGTACGCTTTGGCGGCGACACTTTGCAGTTCGGCCCAACATTCAATAGCAAACCGCAGGACCTTGATCGTTTGTTCGATGCGGTCGGCGAAGTGCTGAACAAGATCGACTGATTCCAAACGCTATCTATATATAGAGGGCGCCCTGAGCAGGGCGCTTGTGGACAATTTTCAGGAGCCCCGCATGAGCCTTATCCCGCATTTGATCAATGGTGAGCTGGTGACCGACAACGGTCGCACTGCTGACGTGTTCAACCCGTCGACCGGTCAGCCCATTCATAAAGTGCCATTGGCCAGCCGCGAAACCATTCAACAGGCGATCGACGCTGCCAAGGCTGCATTCCCGGCCTGGCGCAATACGCCACCGGCGAAACGTGCCCAAGTGATGTTTCGCTTCAAGCAATTGCTGGAACAGAACGAAGCGCGTATTTCCCAGCTGATCAGCGAAGAGCACGGCAAGACACTTGAAGACGCGGCAGGTGAACTGAAGCGCGGTATCGAGAACGTCGAGTTCGCCTGTGCCGCTCCGGAAATCCTCAAGGGCGAGTACAGCCGTAACGTCGGCCCGAACATTGATGCGTGGTCGGATTTCCAACCGCTTGGTGTGGTCGCGGGTATTACGCCCTTCAACTTCCCGGCGATGGTGCCGCTCTGGATGTATCCGTTGGCGATCGTCTGCGGTAACTGCTTCATCCTCAAGCCGTCCGAGCGTGATCCGAGCTCCACATTGCTGATCGCGCAGTTGCTGCTAGAAGCCGGTCTGCCAAAAGGTGTGATGAGCGTGGTGCATGGCGACAAGTCGGCAGTGGACGCGCTGATCGAAGCGCCGGAAGTCAAGGCGCTGAGCTTTGTCGGTTCGACGCCGATTGCCGAGTACATCTATGCCGAGGGCACCAAGCGCGGCAAGCGCGTACAGGCACTGGGCGGCGCAAAGAATCACGCGGTATTGATGCCGGATGCGGATCTGGATAACGCGGTCAGCGCGTTGATGGGCGCTGCCTACGGTTCCTGTGGCGAGCGTTGCATGGCGATCTCGGTGGCCGTGTGTGTGGGCGATCAGGTAGCAGATGCACTGGTGGCCAAGCTGGTACCGCAGATCAAGGCACTGAAAATCGGTGCAGGTACTTCTTGCGGTCTGGACATGGGGCCGCTGGTCACGGGGCAGGCGCGGGACAAAGTCGGCGGTTATGTGGATGACGGCGTTGCTGCCGGCGCCACGCTGGTGGTCGATGGTCGCGGCCTGAGTGTGGCAGGCCATGAAGAAGGGTTCTTCCTGGGTGGCTGCCTGTTCGACAACGTCACGCCAGAGATGCGTATCTATAAAGAAGAGATCTTTGGGCCAGTGCTGTGTGTCGTCCGCGTCAACAGCCTGGAAGAGGCAATGCAGCTGATCAATGATCACGAGTATGGCAACGGCACCTGCATCTTCACCCGTGATGGGGAAGCGGCGCGGTTGTTCTGCGATGAGATCGAAGTCGGTATGGTCGGCGTCAACGTGCCGCTGCCAGTTCCGGTTGCGTATCACAGCTTTGGTGGCTGGAAGCGTTCGTTGTTTGGTGACCTGCACGCTTATGGTCCGGATGGGGTGCGCTTCTATACCCGTCGCAAGGCCATTACGCAGCGCTGGCCGCAACGTGCGAGTCATGAAGCTTCGCAGTTCGCATTTCCTAGCTTGTAAGTAGAAGGGAATAAGGCCGCCTTTAATAGGCGGCCTTCTTGTTTTCGGGGCTTTTTTGACCTTTGTGACAGATTTATGAAATTAGAGGTTGACGGCAGATTCAGGATGTCTATAATTCGCCCCACTTCCGGCGCAGTCGAAACGGAAAACTCCTTGGTAAACAAAGAGTTGCGCGGTTTTCGGCAGTGAGTTGCTTCAGGTCATCGAAGCGCGAAAGGAGTTGAAAAAGAGGTGTTGACAGCAGCGAGTAACGCTGTAGAATTCGCCTCCCGCTAACGAGAGATCGAAAGCGCAAGTG
>NZ_JACMYF010000039.1:0-1601 GCF_015351605.1 Pseudomonas sp. p50(2008) | reverse complement strand
AAAGATGCTCGGAAGGGGGATGTTCTTCTTGTCGAAAGCATCGACCGATTATCGCGGATGGAAGATCCGGACTGGCGAACACTCAAGGCAGCTATTGATTCAAAGGGTTTGCGAATCGTCGCCCTCGATCTGCCAACCAGCCACCTGGCAATGAGAACGAACCAAAACGACGAGTTCACCAGCCGCATGCTGGCAGCGATCAACAACATGATGGTCGAAATGATGGCCGCTATCGCTCGCAAGGACTATCAGCAGCGTCGAGAGAGACAAGCACAGGGAATCGCGAAGGCCAAGCAGGGAGGCATATACAAGGGCCGTCCTGCAGACCAGGACTTGCACAAACGTGTACGGGAACTGCTCGCTGCGAACTTTGGTATTCGTGCTGCAGCCAGGCACGCGAAATGCTCGACAACCACTGTGCTCAAAATCCGTGACCAGTTGAGCCGGTCGGAAGTGGCTGACTAGCGAAGGCGCAGCCGTAGTCTGTCAGGCGCTTACGAATGGCCGCTGCCGCAGGCGACTTTGCCTGATTAACATCAAAGGCAGAGGGTGACAGGTAGAGATCATGAGAGGCAGGAGTTGCGAACCCTTGGTTTACGGGGCTTGTAGAGCAGTAGGTAGCTCAACATATGAGCGAACCTTCGGTCACGGTTGATGAACCAACCTCGCTCATAGTGCGTGACCTAACCTAGCTCACCTGATGAGCTACCCCAAACCATGAGCTACCCATGGCTCATCCTTGCTCGATAGCAAACAGCCCTGAGCTACCCGTAGCTCATACAGTGAGCTACCCCTAGCTCATTTCTTGCGCGCTATCTGACAAGCCTGTGAGATATCGAACAAATTTGATCTACCCATAGAGCACGGTGTGAGCTACCCTTGGCTCATTCTTGCACGCTATCGAGCAAGTTTGAGAGATAGCGAACACAACTTGGATGATCTGACAGGAGGGTCAATGTCTGAGGAAATCCGCAACCTACACCAGCCCGCGCCACGCGGGACATGGGTACAGACAGAGCGTGCTGGGCACGAAGCCTGGGCACAGCTCATAGCGCACGCTCCGCGTGCTGCTCAGCTGCTACACATCTTAGTTGCAAACATGGATAAGAGCGGTGCTCTGATCGCCAGCCAGGCCACATTGGCCAAGCTGATGGAAACCTCGACCGCGACCACCAAGCGAGCCTTGTCGGTGCTGATCGATCAGGCGTGGATTCAAACCATCAGGCTCGGCAGTGATCGAGGCGGCGCACTGGCGTACGTGGTCAACAGCCGAATCGCTTGGGCTGATAGCCGAGAAAACATCAGGTTTGCGCGTTTCAATGCGCGAGTGCTGGTGTCGTCGGAAGATCAAAGCGATCTTGGTACCGGCAAGCTGCTAAAAGCGCCGGTCATGGCACCAGGTGATATGCAGTTACCTGCTGGTGATGGCATGAGTCCGCCAGTTCAAGAAACGCTGGAAGGCATGCTGCCTGATTTGCCATCGATCACAGACAATGAGAAGGCCTAAAACGACGAAACCCGCAGCACGGCAATGCTTGCGGGTTTCTAGGTTTTCTGCGAAGGAGCAAAAATCCGTCTAAATATTCTACAGGCTAGAGAGT
>NZ_JACMYF010000038.1:0-1613 GCF_015351605.1 Pseudomonas sp. p50(2008) | reverse complement strand
GCCTTGGCCATCAGTGCCCACATGTAGGCGTAAGCCACGTAGCCGAAGACTTGCAGGTACTCGACCGAGGCGGCACCGATTTCATTCGGGTTGTTTTTCGCCCGATCCAGCAACCAGGCGGTCAGCTCGTCGAGCGTGGTCACGGCATCGTTCAGCGGCTTGGTGAACTCCGCCAGATCAGCGCTGGCCGTCGCGGTGAAATGACGAATCTCGTCAGCGAACAGGTTATAAAACGCCCCGCCGGTACCGACGATCTTGCGGCCCACCAGGTCGAGCGCCTGGATGCCGTTGGTGCCTTCGTAAATCTGGGTGATACGCACGTCGCGCACCAGTTGTTCCTGGCCCCATTCACGGATATAGCCGTGGCCGCCAAACACCTGCTGGCCATGGACAGTCGTTTCCAGGCCGAGATCGGTCAGGAATGCTTTCGCAACCGGCGTCAGCAACGCCACCAGGTCTTCGGCACGTTTGCGGGTCGTGGCATCTTCGCTGAACTTGGCGGTGTCCAGTTGCATCGCCACGTAGGTGGAGAACGCACGGCCGCCTTCGTTCGAGGCTTTCATCGTCAACAGCATGCGACGCACGTCCGGGTGGACGATGATCGGGTCAGCGACCTTGTCCTTGTTCTGCGCGCCGGTCGGCGAACGGCTTTGCAAACGGTCACGGGCGTATTCGATCGCGTTCTGGTACGAACGCTCACCCGTGGCGAGGCCTTGAATGCCGACACCCAGACGCTCGTAGTTCATCATGGTGAACATTGCCGCCAGGCCTTTGTTCGGCTCGCCGACGATGTAACCCACGGCTTCATCGAAGTTCATCACGCACGTCGATGAAGCCTTGATGCCCATCTTGTGCTCAATCGAACCGCAGTTCGCCGCGTTACGCGCGCCCAGGCTGCCATCGGCATTGACCATGAACTTCGGCACCAGGAACAATGAAATACCTTTCGGCCCTGCCGGTGCGTCCGGAAGTTTCGCCAGTACCAGGTGGATGATGTTCTCGGTCAGGTCGTGTTCGCCACCGGTGATGAAAATCTTGGTTCCGCTGACCTTGTAGGATCCGTCGGCCTGAGGTTCGGCCTTGGTTCGAATGATCCCAAGGTCCGTACCGGCGTGTGGCTCGGTCAGGCACATGGAGCCAGCCCAGACACCGGCGTACATGTTGGGCAGGTACGCGGCTTTGAGTTCTTCGCTGGCGTGGGCGTTGATCGACAGGCAGGCACCGGCCGTCAGCATCGGATACAGACCAAACGACAGGCTCGCGGAGTTGACCATTTCTTCGACCTGGGCCGACACCGCCTTGGGCATGCCCATGCCGCCATAGGTCGGATCGCCACCTACGCCGACCCATCCGCCTTCAGCGTATGTCTGATAAGCCTGTGGGAAACCTGCCGGCGTGGTGACAGCACCGTCCGCCCAATGGCAACCTTCTTCGTCCGCTGCACGGCTCAGGGGCGCAATGGTTTTGCTGGTGACCTTGCCGGCTTCTTCCAGAATGGCTTCGACCGTTTCAGCATCGACAGTTTCGGCCAGTGCAGGCAACTCGGCCCAGAGTTTGGCGACCTCGAATACTTCATTGAGGACGAAGCGCATATCGCGCAGGGGCGCTTTGTA
>NZ_JACMYF010000037.1:0-1641 GCF_015351605.1 Pseudomonas sp. p50(2008) | reverse complement strand
AGCGATTCCAGCGCTTTGACCAGCCGCTCGCAGCACCTGCATCGGCTCCGGCTCCGGTGCAAGCCCAAGCCCAAGCAGCACCTTCTTTCGTACAGATCATCAACTGAATTTCTCGCACGCGAGAAAAGGGGGATTTATGAAAAAACTTCCATTTGCTGCGCTGCTCGGTGCGCTGTTTTTGTCCGGTGCTGTCAATGCTACCGACCTCCCATATGGGCATGACAGCGACCCGGATGCTTGTGGCGCAGTGCTCTGCCTGCTGGGCATGACCCGTGATGGCGACTGCGACAAGTACATCAAAAACTATTTCGGCATTAAGCGTTACAAGCACGGCAATTTCAGCCCGTCGCGTACGAAAGCAGCCCGGGGAGACGCGGTTGCTTCGTGCAAGGACGATGAGGGCCTGGCCAAAAAGGCCAACGACATTTGGGGGAGCGTCCCGAATGGCTTCTAGTGTGCTCAAGCCATTGGCATTGGCGTTTGCATTGATCGCGGGGGCCAGCGTTCAGACGCTGGCCCTGGCCGCTGAAGTAGATGGCCCCCGGCGTATTGAAGTCGGCTTTTCGCCGGAGGGATCGGCGCAAAAACTGGTGCTGCGAACCATTGAGGTAGCAAGCAGCTCCATTCGCCTGTCTGCTTACGTGTTCACTAACCCGGACGTAACCCGTGCGCTGATCGCTGCGAAACAGCGCGGGGTCGATGTTGCCGTTGTTGCTGACCATCGCAGCAACCTGCAGGAACAACGCACGTCAGCCGCTCGCCACGCACTGACGCTTCTGGCGAAAGCAGGGATACCGACTCGCACTGTCGATGCGTACGCCATCCATCACGACAAGTTCATGGTGGTGGACGGTATGACGGTCGAAACGGGCAGTTTCAACTTCACCGCTGCAGCGGCCAAGAGCAACAGCGAGAACGCACTAGTGGTCTGGAATGACCCGGCGCTCGCTGAAACCTACTTGAACCATTGGCAAAGCCGCTGGGATCAAGGAATCGCTTTCAAGGCGAAATACTGAGAGGGAACGCATATGGAAAAGCAAAACACTGACCAGACCACGTACCAACTGTTCCAGAAAGGCAAGGAACTGCAGACGTTCACCGATCCGAAGGAAGCGGGCGCTGCCTGGTTCAAGGCCGAGCTTTCCGACAAGACTGTGATGACCGTTCAGCAAGGCGGCGGCGCTCGCGTATTCGCCCAGGTGGGCAAGGAAGGTAGCCAGTATTACAAGGATCTGCCGTTCGACAACATGCCAGGCGCTGCCGACTTCAAAACCTCGTTCAAGGAAGCGCTGGAGCTGCAAAAATCGGGGCCTTCCGGTGCTGCCGCTGGCAAGCCTGCCGAAGCTCTGGCCGTTTCCAAACCGATGGATATGCCTGCCATTAAGAATGCTGAGCGTGGTCAGACCTACGAGGGCAAGATCCTTGGCTTCCAGGGCAATCAGGTAATCCAAGCTGTCAGCGACGGACAGAAGACCGTTCACATTGCACATGAACGTGCAGCTCTGAGCAGCGCCAAGGCCGGGATCCTGCATGCTGGCAAGGATCTTTCGATACGCTACCCATTCGCCGGGGTAGGCATTGTGCAAGAGCGTCAGCTTCAGCACGAACGGAAGGAGCATTCGCACCAGCCGAAAGGCTTTG
>NZ_JACMYF010000036.1:0-1824 GCF_015351605.1 Pseudomonas sp. p50(2008) | reverse complement strand
AACGGGTAAGTGCGGGATATATTTGTTGTTCTGGGCTGGAATGCCTAGGTTATTGTTTTTAGTCTGGATCTTAGCGGAATAGTGTTGCCCGGCGGTTGCTACTTCTTCGCCAATGTACGATTGATAGAAGCTCAGGCGTATGGGATGAACAAAGTCGGAGACGTGTACCAGGTTTCTTTCAGATCCTATCTGCACAAGTGGGGTACGAAAGACCCGGTTGTTACTAACTATGTGGCAAACATCAAAGTCGATAACACACTGAAGCCAAGATCGCTTGGCGACCGTTGGGTAAATCCGCTCGGAACATTGGCTACTGTCTACCGTAAGAGTGAAGAACTGAGCCGCCGGTAATTCATTCAATTCAAGGAAACTGATCATGAAGAAAAACTGCATTCTGCCGACCGCTATCGCCCTGAGTTTGTGTTTTGCGGGTGGCATCGCACATGCCGCAAAGTTGCCAAAGCCGCTTATGAGTGATAGCCGGGTAAAACAAGTTCCTTACGACCCGAACCAAGTTTATGAACTGGTAGGGACGTACAACTATCAAACTTCGCTGGAATTCGAAGCAGACGAAATGGTCAAGGTTGTTGCGCTCGGCGATACCATCGCCTGGCAAACCATCCCATTCCGCAACCGGCTTTTCCTCAAGCCGGTTGAAGAGAATGCGGACACTAACCTGACCGTTATCACCAGCAAACGTACCTATTACTTCCAGCTGGGCAGCACCAAAAAAACGGCTGGCCAGTCGTACCTGGTGCGCTTCATCTATCCGACCAGTCGGGTGGCCACCTACTCGGAGTTCAAAAGCAATGAGCCAGCGCCGGTGGCCAGCTCCGGCACCGCGAGCGAGCCGAACATCAACTACGGCTTTTCGGGTGACAAGGACGCAATCGGCCTGCAGTCGGTGATGGACGATGGCCAGTTCACCAAGTTCCTGCTCAAGAAAGGTGCCGACATGCCGCAGTTCTACCGCGTGCTGCCCGATGGCACTGAGGCGATGGTCAACAAGCGTCGTGAGGGTGACTACGTGGTCGTTGAGCGCCTGGACAGCATGTTTGTGTTGCGTGACGGCAATTCCTACGTGTGTGTGCAGAACCTGGCGAATCCCTACAAACGCACTGTTACCCGTGGTGCCCGTGACGGCGGAGGGGCATAAGCATGGCCACTGAAGACAACAAGCAGACCCCTGAAAAACAAGCGACGGAGAAAACTCGCGAGGACGAAATTCGCGAGTGGAACGAATCGCAGTCCAATTCGATGTTGAAGGCCAAAGGCGGCTCCAACAAAGCGACCGGCATTGCGCTGATCGTCGCAACCGTTGCGGGGTTGGGCTTCGTTTACTGGCTGAACAACAGCGGCGATAGCAAAGCCACGGGTGGCTTGAAGAAAGAAGAACTAGTCGCAGCACAACCCAAGCGTGTGCTGGATCCTTCGCCGAAACGTGAAGCGGCAAAGGTAAACCCCGTTAGCAATGACGGCTCGTCTGCTCCTGCTGATACGCCGCGTTCGGTAGTGGATCGGCAGAACCAACAAACCGGCTTGAGTGAAGAAGAAAAGCGGCGGCAAGCGTTGGAAATGCAGATGGAGCTGGAGCGGCAGAAGATGCTTGCAGCTCGTCAACGGTCGGCCATTTTCGCCAGTGCGAAAGAGGACGGCTTCAAGGATGGAGCAGGTGGCCAACAGGGTGGATCTGGCTCATCGCTTGGAGGGGGCAATGGCCCTTCGACACCGACCAATGCAAACGACGCTTACGCGGCATCGACCTTCTCCGATGGCGTGCCGGTTTCAACGGGTCGTCAGTTGGAAAATCTCGAGTACAAGGTT
>NZ_JACMYF010000035.1:0-1948 GCF_015351605.1 Pseudomonas sp. p50(2008) | reverse complement strand
CCTTCGCCGCCGGCGAAACCTCGAAAGTGCACTCTCTGACCGCGCAAGGCGATGACGTCTACAAAGACGGCGAAACCGTCGAGCTGGGCGTTAGCAATGTCACCTCCGGTGGCACCGCGCTGGAAAACCTGGTGATTGGTAACCCAGGTTCGGTAGTCGTTAGTGACACCCCGAGTGAAGTGGTTGCGACCCTGACGGCCGACAAAACCACCGTGGCGGAAGGCGGGCAGATCACCTACACCGTGACCCTGACCAACGCAGCCGGCTTGCCAATCAATAATCACGGTGAACTGACGTTCACCCTGACTGACGGCACGGTTGTCACCGTTCCAGCGAACGGTACTTCCGGTTCGTTCACCATCACGGCCCCGGATGACATCCTGGTCGGTGGTCAACCGACCATCGTCAACAAACTGGAAAGTGTCGAAGGTGCGGGCAACTTCGAGCAACTGACCCTGGGTCAGAATTCGTTGGAAACCACGGTTACCGATGAACCGGGTACCGGCACACCAACCGACAATCAGGGCGACAAAGTCGCTATCTCCATCGTTGGCAACGGTCCAGTCCTGGAAAATCAGGCGCCAAGCTTCACCATCACGTTGGACAAGGCACAGTTGGTGCCGCTGACCGTGACCCTGAGCAACGGCCAGACCGTGACCTTCGCCGCTGGCGAAACCTCCAAAGTGCACTCGCTGACTGCGCAAGGTGATGACGTCTACAAAGACGGCGAGACCGTTGAGCTGGGCGTTAGCAATGTCACCTCCGGTGGCACCGCGCTGGAAAACCTGGTGATAGGTAATCCAGGTTCGGTGGTCGTTAGCGACACCCCGAGTGAAGTGGTTGCGACCCTGACGGCCGACAAAACCACCGTGGCGGAAGGCGGGCAGATCACCTACACCGTGACCCTGACCAACGCAGCCGGCTTGCCAATCAATAATCACGGTGAACTGACGTTCACCCTGACTGACGGCACGGTTGTCACCGTTCCAGCGAACGGTACTTCCGGTTCGTTCACCATCACTGCCCCAGATGATGTTCTGGTCGGCGGTCAGCCGACCATCGTTAACAAGCTGGAATCGGTAACCGGTGCCGACAACTTCGAGCAGCTGACCCTGGGTCAAGGCAAACTCGAAACGACCGTTACTGACGAACCAGGTACCGGCACACCAACCGACAATCAGGGCGACAAAGTCGCTATCAGCATCGTTGGCAACGGTCCAGTTCTGGAAAATCAGGCGCCAAGCTTCACCATCACGCTGGACAAGGCACAGTTGGTGCCGCTGACCGTGACCCTGAGCAACGGCCAGACCGTGACCTTCGCCGCCGGCGAAACCTCCAAAGTGCACTCGCTGACCGCGCAAGGTGATGACGTCTACAAAGACGGCGAAACCGTCGAGCTGGGCGTTAGCAATGTCACCTCCGGTGGCACCGCGCTGGAAAATCTGGTCATCGGTAATCCGGGCTCAGTAGTCGTCAGCGATACTCCTAGCGAAGTGGTTGCGACCCTGACCGCCGATAAAACCACCGTGGCTGAAGGCGGCCAGATCACTTACACCGTGACCCTGACCAACGCCGCCGGCTTGCCGATCAACAATCACGGTGAGCTGTCGTTCACCCTGACTGACGGCACGGTTGTCACCGTCCCAGCTAACAGCACTTCGGGCTCGTTCACCATTACTGCCCCTGATGACATCCTGGTCGGTGGTCAGCCGACCATCGTCAACAAGCTGGAGTCGGTGACGGGTGCTGATAACTTCGAGCAGCTGACCCTGGGTCAAGGCAAACTCGAAACGACCGTTACTGACGAACCAGGTACTGGCACACCAACCGATAACCAGGGCGACAAAGTCGCTATCAGCATCGTTGGCAACGGTCCGGTCCTGGAAAACCAGGCACCGAGCTTCACCATTACCCTCGACAAGGCACAGTTGGTGCCGCTGACCGTGAC
>NZ_JACMYF010000034.1:0-1971 GCF_015351605.1 Pseudomonas sp. p50(2008) | reverse complement strand
AATATCCAAGAACAATGTTGGCACAGGGGTAATGTCTCCCCTATATACCGTCTTCAGGTTTTCCAGCAGTGACAATGATTTCTTTGCCCACTACTTCAAATCGACGCATTGGCATCATTACATGCGTCAAGCTTCGAGTACCGGTGCAAGACATGATCGCATGAGCATCCCGAATGGTGACTTCATGTCTCTGCCTCTTCCTGTCTCAAATCCAAAAGAACAACAAAAAATCTCCGACTGCCTGTCTTCCCTCGACGATCTGATTGCGGCGGAAACTCACAAGCTGGATGTCCTCAAGACACACAAAAAGGGCCTGATGCAGCAGCTTTTCCCCAGCGAGGGCGAAACCGTCCCCTACCTCCGTTTTCCAGAGTTTCGGGATACGAAAGCGTGGGAACCAACAACCGTGGGGGAAATTGCGAACTTCAAATCTGGGGGCACGCCCTCCAAAGGGAACCCCGCGTTTTGGAATGGCTCGATTCCATGGGCTTCCGCAAAGGACATGAAGCAGTTGTTTTTAGATGACACCGAAGACCACATAACCTCGATAGCCGTCGATAATGGAGCAAAGCAGGTGCCCGCTGGCACTGTTTTGATTCTAACGCGTGGGATGACTTTGCTTAAAGATGTACCTATCTGCATTCTGAATCGTCAAATGAGCTTTAACCAAGATGTAAAAGCACTAGAGCCAAAAGGGGATTTTGACGGCCGTTTTCTGGCGTATCTTCTGCTGAGTTGCAAGCAACGACTGCTCAGCTTGGTTGACATCGCTGGTCACGGAACGGGGCGACTCGATACGGACAAGTTGAAGGAGTTCGATGTGATGCTTCCGCAGCCAACCGAGCAGCAGCGCATCGCCGATTGCCTATCTTTACACGATGGTCTTGTCGTCGCGCAGGGCCTGAAGATCTACGATCTCAAAGTCCACAAAAAGGGTTTGATGCAGCAGCTTTTTCCTGCGTTGGACGAGGCGCAGGTATGAAGCCAGGACAACCTTTCGCTGATCTTCCCAGGCTGGCTGCCCATCTGCGGCAGGGACTGGAGAACAAGAAGGCCATCCTGCTCTATGCCTATAACGGCACCGGCAAGACGCGACTATCCATGGCTTTCAAGGACATCGGAAAGCAAGGCGATGCCCGCGACACGCTCTACTTCAATGCCTTCACCGAGGATCTGTTTCACTGGGACAACGATCTTGATGGGGACAGCGAGCGCAGGCTTACATTAAATGCTGATTCTCGCTTCTTTGCCGGCCTGAACGAGCTGGAAATGGACAACCGCATCCGCCCACTGTTGCAGCGTTATGCGGATTTTGATTTCCGCATCGACACGCAGGAATGGGCGGTGAACTTCTCGCGCACGGTGGACGGGCAGGTCATCGACAATATCAAGGTGTCGCGCGGCGAGGAAAACATCTTTGTCTGGTGCTTCTTCCTTGCAATCGTGGAACTGGCACTGGACGGTGCAGAGGCTTATCAGTGGGTGAGGTACATCTATATTGACGATCCGATATCGTCGCTGGATGAGCACAACGCGATTGCCGTGGCCAATCACCTCGCACAACTGCTCAAACGGCCGGACAGCAAGCTTAAGACCGTCATTTCGACGCACCACACCCTGTTTTTCAATGTGTTGTGCAATGAGCTGAAAAATGCCAAGCGGTATTTCGTCAACAAAGTCTCAGCAGGCAGTAGCTATTTCTTGCGGGAGGAAACGGGCGATACGCCATTCTTTCACCATGTAGCTGCTTTGGCTGAGCTGTATCAGGCTGCGCAGGAAGACCGGCTATTCACCCACCACTACAACATGCTGCGCACCATATTGGAGAAGACGGCAAGCTTTCACGGGCACAAGAGTTTTTCTGTCTGCATAAAGCAAAACGATGATGATCCGGACGGCGTCCTGCACGCGCGCCTGATCAACATCTTAAGCCACGGCAACTATTCACTGTTCGAGCCCCAGCAAATGCTG
>NZ_JACMYF010000033.1:0-2267 GCF_015351605.1 Pseudomonas sp. p50(2008) | reverse complement strand
AAAGACATCGCGGCGGCGTAGGGCCGTGCGTAGTGCATCGAGCGTGCAGAAGACATAGGCGCCCATGTCGAGGGAGCCATCTTCGCGGGTGATGTGGTTCTGCCAGGCCTTGGCAACAATCTCCTGCGGCGCGTCATCCTCGGGCTTCCTGCGAGGTAGATTCAGTTGCAACCAGTCCAGACTAGCCGCCACCCCCTTGCCGGCGGGACTGAAGCCGAAGCGAATATGTTTCAGAAGATCGGGAAGGAAGCGGCGCACACTGCGGTAGCGCTCCTCCAGGGCGAGGTAAAATACATCGTTGGCCGGACGGATCAACGCAGTGACCTCTTCCAGGGCTTTCTCCAGCCTGACACGTGGCAGGTCGTTGAACAGCTGGGAACGGACGTTGTCATCGCTGATCGAGCTATCCAGCACGACCTTGCACGCAGCAGCGAGTGTTGCCGCCGAGCGATCCAGGTCTTTTAGGCTACGCAACCGGGCTTTCTTGTCAGCCTTCTCCGCATTGTTGAAAATATCACGTAGTAGCGCCTCCAGAACTTCCAGCGCATCGTCGTGCGCACTGGCTTCAAGGGAAACCGCGAACGCCACCAGCGTCGCCAACCGGCGCGACGCCGGCAGTCGATTGATGGCCGTGACCTTGGCCGTGTTGGAAAAGCGGGCCAGGGCTGCAATACGGCTGGGCGGGATATGTGCAGCCGGCGGCAAGGCGATACCCAACCCACGCACATCATCCAGCCGACGCAGCGCCCGAATCAGAGCAGGGCCACTGACCATCACCGGGCCGGAGCGTAGTTGATCCAGCCGGGAACTGCGGTTGCCTTCAGCCACCAGAAGCAAGTCTTGTAGGTGTTGTCTCTGTTCCTCGGTCACGCTGCGGCCTAAGGTGTACCAGAGGCGTTCTTCAACGCGGCTACGCAGTTGGGCAATGAAACGCTCTAACTGGGAAACCCCAGGCAATAGGACTTTCTGTGTGAACAGCCATGAGGCGGCTCGTTCAAACAGCACACCAGGCCGATCTGTGCCTGTCCAGCAGAGGGCATACAGCCATCGGCTCAAACGAAAGCCGATGCCAGGGTCTGTAAAGTGGCGATAGCCATAGCGCTCTTGAATATCGGCCGTATGTATCCAGCGACGATGATCGCTGTAACGCGCAAGACAGTCAGGGTCGGCGATTGCCAATTGCCGACAAAGTACATGCAGGACTTCCACCGGCACAGCAACGGGCTTGTCCGGCAAAACACCCACGAAGCGAACGGTAGTCAGCAGAACGGCATAGCCCAGGCGGTTATGGTTGCCGCGTAGTACCTGGACGGCTTCACGGTCTTCATCGCTCAGGTGGAAGTAGCGCTCCAGTTCATCACGGCTGGGTGCCTCGATGTAGCGACCAAAGCCGTCGCGCTGCTCCTGGGTCAGAAAGCCGACCGGCATGGATCACAGTACCTCGGCGCAGAACACCGCGGGGGTGACAATCCGCGTGCGTTCGATATGCCCGCGCTGCAAGAGGCCGGCGCGGCGATCACCGGTCACCAGATAGTCCGCATTGCCCGCCAAGGCCATGGCCAGCAGAAATGAATCATCCGGATCATCGGCTTCAACCTCGATGACCAAGCGCTCCAATACTACTGCGCGTTGCAGGTTGTTGATCATGGCTCCGACTTTGGCAGGCTGCAGGATGGCCTGAAGCTTGGGGTATCGACTAGCGCGCCGAATCTCATCGAGCTGTGCCCGTGAGGTTACTACCTCGAAGCGAGCCGAACGCCAGGCCCGATAGATCACATCAGGGGCCCCATGCGGTGAGATCAGCGCGCTGAATAGAATGTTGGTATCCAATACAACCCGCATCAGCGTTTACGTGCCCAGTCGAGCGCTTCATCAACCGCGTCGGTCAGCTCTGCCTCACTTAGATGGACGTTGAAAGCCTTGGCCTGTTCAGCGCTCAGTTCCAGGATGTGTGCCCGCACCGCCTCTTCGATGAAGCGCGACAGGTCGCCCTTACGGCCACCGCCTTGGCTGGCCAGAAACATGCGAAGCGATTGGTCGGTGTCGGTAGAGACGGCGACGTTCCAGCGAGTGGTGTTCATGACTTCTCCAATAACAGGTGTTTGTGTGTTTATACACCCGTTCCTTGCCGCTTCGCAATGGTTCGATAAAACCCTCGTTTTATAGAACTTTAACGGAAGACCAGCCCTGCTCTGAGTTAAGCCTCATTATGGTTTTAAATACTGGTATCGTTAATCAAGGTTCTATTTTCAATTTATCTGTTGAGT
>NZ_JACMYF010000032.1:0-2408 GCF_015351605.1 Pseudomonas sp. p50(2008) | reverse complement strand
GGATTGCCCTTCGGAAGAGCGAATGATTCGGCTCGCGCTGAATAGCTTGCCTGAGCTTCGTTCGTTGTCCTTTGATCTGAGCAGCAGGCAGGTACTCGCTTTCCATGACGGGGCGGTTGACCCAATCACTACCAAGCTGGAGTCCCTGGGTCTAGGGGCAGCGCTACTGGGGACTCAACCAGCTAGTCAGGAAGCAGCCTCGACCAATCGCGCTGATGAGGAATTAGCGGCGTCGAAAGAGGCGAGCACCCTGAAAATTTTGCTCGGCATCAACGCTGCCATGTTTGTTATCGAGATGGGCGCAGGGTTGATCGCTCAGTCGACGGGCCTTATTGCCGACTCGCTGGACATGTTTGCGGATGCTGCCGTCTATGGCTTGGCTCTCTTTGCCGTCGGCCGCAGTGCACAGCTGCAAGTTCGCGCTGCGCACCTGGCGGGTTTCTTTCAGATCCTGTTGGCACTGGGCGTACTCGTGGAGGTGGCTAGACGCTTCCACTATGGCAGCGAACCTGAGTCGATGCTGATGATGGGGATTGGCTTAGTTGCACTCGTCGCAAACGCCAGCTGTCTCTTGATGATCTATGGCCATCGCGAAGGCGGTGCACACATGAAAGCGAGCTGGATTTTTTCGGCCAACGATGTGCTCGCGAACATTGGCGTTATCGTCGCCGGCGCGCTGGTTGCGTGGACGGGCTCTCCCTACCCAGACTTGGTGATTGGTACGGTCGTTGGCCTCATCGTATTGAACGGTGCGCGCCGAATCCTGGCATTGAAAGCCTGACCAACCGATCCTGTATTCCATCGCGATGGGCTCACTTTCTACAAGTGAACATCAATGGTACGGACAGTCCAATAAACCTTCGTTTGTTGGACTCCACGCTCTGAGCAGGCAATTTGTCGTTTTCAGAAGACGACCGCACCATCTGACTGGATGTAACGCCTGGTGTGCATACGGCTCCTGACAGCCCAATATCAGGAGTCGTCTGCACCAATCTCGACTATGCTCAATACTCGTGTGCACCAAAGCGAGGTTTGGGCATGACATCAGACACTCCACCGATTGCCGCGCAAGGCGTGGCCACCCTGCCCGACGAGGCATGGGCGCAAGCCCGGCACCGGACGGAAATCATCGGGCCACTGGCAGCGCTTGAGGTGGTCGGGCATGAAGCCGCCGATGAGGCAGCCCAAGCGCTGGGCCTGTCCCGGCGACAGGTATATGTCCTGATCCGTCGCGCCCGGCAGGGTACTGGCCTGGTAACAGACCTGACGCCCGGCCGATCCGGCGGCGGCAAAGGCAAGGGGCGCTTGCCGGAACCGGTCGAGCGCATCATCCGCGAGCTGCTGCAAAAGCGCTTCCTGACCAAGCAGAAACGCAGCCTGGCGGCGTTCCACCGCGAAGTCGCGCAGGCGTGCAAAACCCAGAAGCTGCCGGTGCCGGCGCGCAACACCGTGGCCCAGCGGATTGCCGGACTACACCCGGCGAAAATAGCCCGCAGCCGGGGCGGGCAGGACGCTGCCCGTCCCTTGCAAGGCGCGGGTGGCATTCCGCCCGAAGTCACCATGCCGCTGGAACAGGTGCAGATCGACCACACCGTCATCGACCTGATCGTGGTCGACGAGCGCGACCGGCAACCGATTGGCCGCCCATATTTGACCCTCGCCATCGACGTGTTCACGCGCTGCGTACTCGGCATGGTGGTCACGCTGGAAGCGCCGTCCGCCGTCTCGGTCGGCCTATGCCTCGCGCATGCCGCCTGCGACAAGCGGCCCTGGCTGGAAGGGCTGAATGTGGAAATGGACTGGCCGATGAGCGGCAAGCCCAGGCTGCTCTATCTGGACAACGCGGCCGAGTTCAAAAGCGAAGCGCTGCGCCGTGGCTGCGAACAGCATGGCATCCGGCTGGACTATCGCCCACCAGGCCAGCCGCACTACGGCGGCATCGTGGAACGGATCATCGGCACGGCGATGCAGATGATCCACGACGAATTACCGGGGACGACCTTCTCCAATCCCGGCCAGCGCGGCGAGTACGATTCCGAGAAGATGGCCACCCTGACGCTGCGCGAGCTGGAGCGCTGGCTCGCGTTGGCGGTAGGCACCTATCACGGCTCCGTGCACAACGGCCTGCTCCAGCCGCCGGCCGCGCGCTGGGCCGAGGCCGTGGAGCGCGTTGGCGTCCCGGCCGTCGTTACCCGCCCCACCGCGTTTTTGGTCGATTTCCTGCCGGTGATCCGCCGCACCCTGACCCGCACCGGCTTTGTCATCGACCACATCCACTACTACGCCGACGCCCTCAAGCCGTGGATTGCCCGGCGCGAGCGCTTGCCCGCCTTCCTGATCCGGCGCGATCCGCGCGACATCAGCCGCATCTGGGTACTGGAACCGGAAGGTCAGCACTATCTGGAGAT
>NZ_JACMYF010000031.1:0-2413 GCF_015351605.1 Pseudomonas sp. p50(2008) | reverse complement strand
CGTATCAAATTAGGCGTACCAGTAATCGAAGTAAAGCTTTGAGTGATGTACTCAAGGCTGTTTCAGCACGGGTATGCCCTAAAAATACACATTGCGTTCAGATAGTGGGATTGATCGCAACCCAGCACTTGGCACCGTTGTAATCGTCACCAAAGGATGTTGCTCACTCAGTTCCATGTGGCTGATCTCCAAAGGCAGGCGAGGGCTACGAGTTGCTGCGTCGGTGAATACGATCCAGAGCGGGGAATGAGTCGCGAACTTGTTGTTCATGTTTCAGCGATTCCCCGCGAGCGTCCAAGGCTGCTTTCACTGGAGCAAGGATCCTGGCCGCTTCTTCCGCGCCTTTCTCTTTCACCAACTGCTCATGCCCGCGTGGGTCAATGGCTTCACGTTCTACCCGAGCCTTTTCGAGAGCTTCAAAAGCTGCAGCGTCTGCAGCTACTGCTGCGTTGATCTCGGCGTAGTGACTCTGGCGTTTCGCTGGGTCGGGCTGAAACTCTTTAGCGAGTTCGAGATCGGCCAGCAGCGAGAGGGAACGGTCAATGCCGTTGAGGGACTTCGCTAGCGGCTCCAGCAGCTTGGCGAATGCTTCGAGGGTTTGTTTGTCGGTCATGCCTCGTGATCCTTCTTGGACATGGATTTGTTTTGCCAATACTTCAACCGTTCTTCGTCCGCCTCTTTTACGAAACGATCGATCATCTGCTCTGGTGCGCAGATCTGCGCATAGGCCCAGCCTTTGGGTGCCTGGAGCAAATAGGCTGAATAGATCTTGTCGCGGATGGCCATCGCTCGCTGTTTGGTCAGCCCGTGAGCTGTGGCCACGGCAACCAGTTTTTTGCCTTCGACAAGGATTTCAAAAGCGACGTCGAGGCTACGGCTGTGCATCTTGGACTTGCTGCGAATCCGCTCGAAGTCTTCGAGCGGTATCCGTAGATCCTGGTCAATGGTGCGGCCAGTCATTCTGTTGGCTTCCACTGTTCAGCGATTTGTTGCCGGGCTTTTTCCAGCTCCTGGGTGAGATATTCCTTTTCGGCTTCCAGAGCCTTTACCTGCTCGGCCAGAACGGCGTTCTGTTCTTTCAGCACGTCGAGTTCTGTGTCTTCGTCCGTGTTGGCGGCTGGTTTCGCGGGCTTGGTTTTGCCACCGGGTTTGATCCTCAGTGCCTTTGTGGTGCGAAGCTGGGTGCGAACCTCGTTACGCAAGTTGAGGTCGGGGTCTTCTTCGGCGCGCTGCACCAGCTCGACCGCTGCGGCTTGATCAAGCCGTTCAAGTCGGGCCAGGTCATTGACCACGGAAATATCGGCAGTGACCCCGTTCTGTACGGCTGTGCGACTCGCGCCTGGCTGCTCTACCGCATCAAGATAGGCGAGGCGTTCAGCAACCCAACTGACGCTCTTTTTCCACTCGTCAGCGACGGCCTGCAGGGTGCCCAATTCCTCTTTGTCTCCTTTGAGAGCAAGGGCTACCTCAAGCTGTGTCAGGTTCTCGCGCTGGACGTTTTCAGCGCGTTGAATCCGTTTCGCTTGGGCGTCAGTAAGGTCGCGCACAACGGCTTCAAGCAGGAGGCCTTTGAGCGCGCATGAACGCTGCCGGCGTTCACCGGCTACCATCAGATATTTGAAGCCGCTTTCAGGATTTGGATGAGGGCGAAGGATGGCAGGCTCTGCCTGACCGTTCTGCTCAATGTCGTCGCCCAGCTCCATCAGCGACTCTTGAGTAAAGCCCGGATTCTGTTTCCCCCGGATCTGTGGCTTGCACTCAACTTCACCAGGGTTGACCTTGATGATGCGCTCGCCTTCCTGAACGGCTTTCTGCTTTTGGAAGTCAGACAGCTTGTTGACTGCTCCCCCGAATGCGTTCGGTTTCTTTGTCGTAGTCATGGGATCTCCCTCAAGCCGTGAAAACTTTATCGAGAACAGCCTTGCAGGCCCGTTTCATTTCTTTCCCGGCTTCGCGCTGGCTACCGCTGCGAGCTTTCCACCAGACGGGATTGCCTGCGGCCAAGGCTTTGTTGATGCAGGGCCGGTAAATGATTTGTTCAGCAAACATCGAGTCCCCGTAGGCTTCGCGCAAACCGGGGAGCGCATCAATTTCTTCTGGTGATCGGCTGTTGACCAGGTTCGGCAAGTAACCCAAGAACTTCAGTTTCGGGTTGTACCGATCCTGCACAGTCTCGATGGTGTTCATCAGTTTCGGCAGCCGAGCCAAGGTGAAAGCACTGATATTGAAGGGGGCGACCACCGCGTCAGAAGCCGTCAGAGCGGCGACCATACGACGCTGCAGGTTGGGTGGAGTGTCGATCATGCACAGGTCAAAATCACCGGCAAAGCGTTCGAGGGCAGGCCGCAACTGGTGAATTACATCAAGAGGCATATCGTCCACATCGAGCAGCGGTACGTCTGCTTCGATCAAC
>NZ_JACMYF010000030.1:0-2706 GCF_015351605.1 Pseudomonas sp. p50(2008) | reverse complement strand
AAATGATTTCTTTACTGTGGGGTGAAATTAACCATATCGACAATGTTAGACCCATAGACGATGAGGACCTGCCATGTCTAAATGAAATATTTGAAATATTGAAAAAGCACAACTGCATAGACAGATTTGGCGTGGCACTACTGCACAAACACTTTGATCTACAAGAAGATGAGGTGGGGGTTTGGGGAGCAATGGAACCAAAAACCAACGTAAGCCTTACCACCTCCGCTCAGAGCCTTCTTCCTAGGCAATTCCCTCGATTGATCTTCCGTACTTTTCGAAAGTATTGCTTACGGCAATGTGCATCCGAGTTAATGTGGCCCAACACCACAATCTAGGAGCTGAACAATGAGCCAATCTGACCCGCAACACCCATCCCGCCGCATGCTGCTCAAGCGCGGAGCTGCCCTTTCCACATTGGCGATTACTGGAGTGGCCGGGTTAACTGTGCCTTCAGTGTCTTTTGCCGCAGCGCTTAGCAAAGAAGAGCGAGATAAAATGACGCCGGATGAGGTCATTGAAAGCCTGAAATCTGGCAATCTGCGTTTCCGTGAAGGCAAAATGCAGCAGCATGACTATTTGGCGCAAAAGCGCGCCAGTCAAAAGGGGCAGTATCCGTCAGCGGTAATTTTAAGCTGTATTGATTCGCGCGCTCCGGCGGAAATCCTGCTGGATGCCGGTATTGGTGAAACGTTTAACTGCCGTGTGGCTGGCAATGTGGAAAACGAAGACATTCTCGGCAGCATGGAATTTGCCTGTGCTCTGGCAGGGGCCAAGGTAATAGTGGTGATGGGGCATACCTCCTGTGGTGCGGTGAAGGGTGCCATTGCCAACGCCGAACTGGGAAACCTGACTGGATTGCTGAGCAAAATTAAACCGGCAATTACTGAAACGGCATACGCAGGTGAGCGTACGGCTGACAACTATGACTTTGTCGATTCCGTTGCCCGCACCAACATCAAGATGACGCTGGCCGATATCCGTCAACACAGCCCCACCCTGAATAAGCTCGAGCAGGATGGGAAAATAAAAATTGTAGGCGCTATCTATAAGCTTGTGGGTGGAGAGGTTGAGTTCTTTACCTGAGAATAAATAACCGTCAGCCTGGGCATGGCCGCTTTCGATCACAAACAGCTACAGGTCTTCCTCTGGATTACGCAGTGGCCGTAGCTCACCTCGGGCGACTTCTTCCGGTACCGCGAAGGAGTACCGTCCCAACATATTGATATGCTCGAAGATCAGCGGCGACAGCCGAACCAGATCCTCTTCCTGCACCGGGTAGCCGTGCTGCTTTAGCCGTTCCACAGCTGCCGTCATGTAGAGGGTGTTCCACAGCACGATGATGTTCACCACCAGGCCCAAAGCACCGAGTTGATCCTCTTGACCTTCGCGATAGCGCTGGCGAAGCTCGCCGCGTTTGCCATGGAACACGGCACGGGCCAGGCTGTGCCGACCTTCGCCTCGGTTCAGTTGGGTCAGGGTGGCGCGGCGCTTGGACTCATCATCGATGTAGGTCAGTGTGTGCAGGGTTTTCTCGATCCGCCCAAACTCTGCCAGCGCTTGGGCCAGGCGGGTCGGACGATCTCCCGTTTGCAGCGTGCGCATGATGCCGGTCGCCGGCACTCGACCGAGCTTGAGTGAACCAGCTAGGCGTAGTAGGTCATCCCAGTGTTCCGCGATCAGGTCGAGCTTGACCGACTGCCGGGCGAGTCCGTTGAGCTTGCCGTAATCCGCTTCTGGGCGTGTGCGCCAGAAGCGGGTGCCGCCGACATCGGCCAAGCGCGGGCAGAAGTGATAACCGAGCAAACGGAACAACCCGAACACCACATCGCTGTAGGCACCGGTATCGGTCATGATTTGTGTGGGCTGCAATTCGGTCTGTTGTTCCAGCACAACCGCAAGCAGTACCAGGCTGTCGCGCAAGGTGCCGGGTACTGTGATGGCGTTCAGGCCGGAGAACTGGTCGGAAATCAGGTTGTACCAGGTGACGCCCCGGCCGGTACCGAAGTATTTCGGGTTGGGCCCAGCATGCACGGTGCGCACTGGTACGACGAAACGCATGCCATCGGCGGAGGCCACTTCGCCGCCGCCCCAGATCTGAGCCAGCTCCAGTTGGCTTTGCGCCGACACCAGAATGGCGTTGGCTGCTGACAGGGTGTCGTCACGGAGATAGTTCTGGCTGACCCACGACAGCCGATCACGGCGCAGCGCTTGGTTATCGTTGCGGATCAATGGCTCCAGGCCGGTGTTACAGGCGCCTCCCAGCAGCACGGCGCACAGACTTGTCACCAGGTTGTCGGCCCGCGTATTGCGTTCGGATACATGGGTGAAGGCCTCAGCGAAGCCGGTACGGGCCGCGATTTCCAATAGGATTTCCGGCAGATCGACACGCGGCATCAAGTCGGCCACTGCTGCACGCAGTTGCAATAGCGAGTTTGGCTCCTCCAACTTGTCCAGCGCCCCGAGGGACAGCTCGGTTTTACCCTCTGCGCTCTCACTTAGCTGGATGGCCGGGTTGTCGGGAAGTCGGGCGGCAACCGCCTGCCACGTTGAATCCAGCTCAGCAGACAAAGCGTCCAAAGTGGTTTTGGCGTCGATGGTCAAGCCCAGTGAGCGGCAGATGATCGGTCGCGCCGACAGCCATTCTGCGCCATCGAGCAGACCGATACGCGGGTCGGCATAGCGCCAACTGGGTGCAACAAAGAC
>NZ_JACMYF010000003.1:0-731960 GCF_015351605.1 Pseudomonas sp. p50(2008) | reverse complement strand
CCTGAAGGGCCGTCGAAGACTACGACGTTGATAGGTTGGGTGTGTAAGCGCTGTGAGGCGTTGAGCTAACCAATACTAATTGCCCGTGAGGCTTGACCATATAACACCCAAGCAATTTGCTTGCTTCGAAGCTGAAAAGCGAAAGAGCACCAGATTGCGGTGTGTGAAGACGAAACGAACCGAAAGTTCGATGTTCACAAACACCGAAAGCTGTCACATACCCAATTTGCTGAAGCGCGGCCACTTGGCCACGACTCGGTACCCGAATTTCTTGACGACCATAGAGCGTTGGAACCACCTGATCCCATCCCGAACTCAGTAGTGAAACGATGCATCGCCGATGGTAGTGTGGGGTTTCCCCATGTGAGAGTAGGTCATCGTCAAGATTAAATTCCGAAACCCCTGTTTGCTAACGCGAACAGGGGTTTTGTTTTGTCCGCAGGAAAGTGGCCGCAGCATCACCTTATAGCCTTCAAGCTGTCACCGCCTGCCGACAATGCTAAGGTCTGCCCCTAGCATTTGTATTTTTCCAAGGAAGCCTTTATGCCGGACGCGACGTCCCTCAATGCTGGTTTTATGGTGGTTCATGGGAACCGCCTCGACGAGTTGCGCAGCTTGGTTGTGAGCTGGATGCGACGTTACCCGTTGGCTCCCTTGGAAAACGAAATAGCCCTGGTACAAAGCAACGGCATCGCCCAATGGCTGAAGCTGGCGTTGGCTGAAGACCCTGAAGAAGATGATATGGGTGGCTGCGGAATCGCCGCTGCGATTGACGTGCAGCTCCCCGGCAGCTTTATGTGGCAGCTCTATCGCATGGTTCTTGGGCGCGATGAAATTCCCGCCAAGTCCTTGCTTGATAAAGCCCCACTGACCTGGCGGTTGATGCGCCTGCTTCCACAGGTGATCAACCAGCCACATTTTGAGCCCCTTCAACGCTTCCTGACCCATGACACCGACTTGCGCAAACGCTATCAACTGGCTGAGCGTCTGGCGGACCTGTTCGACCAATACCAGGTCTACCGGGCCGATTGGCTTGAAGATTGGGCAGAGGGCCGTCATCAGCTGCGAAATGTCAGAGGCGAAGCAACGCCGCTGGCCCCTGCCAACTGTTGGCAAGCGGAGTTGTGGCGTGCACTGTTGCTCGATGTGGGTGAGCAAGGCATGGCGCAGAGCCGGGCAGGCGTCCACCAACGGTTCATTGAGCGCATCAACAGCCTCGAAGCAGCGCCCCCCGGATTGCCTTCACGGGTGATCGTTTTCGGGATTTCCTCGCTTCCGGCCCAAGCCCTGGAAGCACTCGCCGGACTGGCCCGTTTCAGCCAGGTTCTGCTGTGTGTCCATAACCCATGTCGTCACCATTGGGCTGACATCGTCGCCGATAAAGACCTCTTGCGGCACCAATACAAGCGTCAGGCTCGTAAGAGTGGCATGCCGGTTGTGCTTGATCCGCAGACACTCCATCAACACGCTCATCCGCTGCTGGCTGCATGGGGCAAGCAGGGGCGTGACTATATCAACCTCCTCGACAGCTACGACGATCCCAGCAGTTATCGATCTGCTTTCCGAGAGGGCCGGATTGACCTGTTCAGTGACATTCACCCCCTGAACATGCTCAATCAGTTGCAGGACGATATTCTCGAATTACGCCCTCTGAACGAAACACGCGAGCGTTGGCCAGCTGTCGATCTTGATGATGACAAGTCGATCCGTTTTCACATTGCTCATAGCGCCCAGCGTGAAGTGGAAATCCTCCACGATCAATTGCTCGCACGCTTCAGTGCTGATCCCGATTTGAGACCGCGGGACGTCATCGTGATGGTGCCGGACATCGACAGCTACGCGCCGCATATTCGCGCCGTGTTTGCTCAACTTGAACATAAAGACCAGCGCTTCATCCCGTTCACGCTCGCAGACCAGGGGCAACGCGGCCGTGATCCGCTGCTGATCGCTGTCGAGCATCTGCTCAAACTCCCCGACAGCCGTTTCCCCGTCAGCGAAATTCTTGATCTGCTCGACGTTCCCGCGCTGCGTGCGCGATTCGGCGTTGAAGAGCGCGACTTGCCGACCCTGCATCGCTGGATCGAAGGCGCCGGAATCCGCTGGGGCATGAATGCCGAACAGAGAGCAGGCCTCGGTCTGCCCACGGAACTGGAGCAGAACAGCTGGCGTTTCGGCCTGCGACGGATGTTGCTCGGTTATGCCGTGGGAAGCGCCAGTGCCTATGAAACCATCGAGCCCTATGACGAAATCGGCGGTCTGGACGCCGCGCTCATTGGCCCGCTGGTCGCACTGCTGGATGCGCTTGAAATCGCTCATCATGAACTCACCCAACCCGTCGCACCTCAGCAATGGGCTGTTCGTTTGCAAGCGCTGCTGCAACTGTTTTTCCAGGCCAGCAACGAGCATGACGACTACCTGCTGGGCCAGCTTGAAGAGTTGCGTGAAACCTGGCTGGAGACGTGTGAGTCCGTCGGCCTGCATGACGAGTTGCCGCTGACCGTCGTTCGTGAAGCCTGGCTGGCCGGTCTTGATCAAGGCCGTTTGTCCCAGCGATTTTTGGCGGGCGCGGTCAACTTCTGCACGCTGATGCCCATGCGTGCGATCCCGTTCAAACTGGTCTGTCTGCTTGGAATGAATGACGGGGATTACCCGCGCGCCCAACCGCCCCTGGACTTCGACCTCATGGGCAGTGATTACCGCCCTGGCGATCGGTCCCGGCGCGAAGATGATCGCTATCTTCTTCTAGAGGCGCTGCTGTCGGCGCGTGATCAGCTCTATATCAGCTGGGTCGGCCGCAGCATTCGAGACAACAGCGAACGTCCGGCTTCGGTGCTGATTGGCCAACTCCGTGATCATCTTGCCAGTGGGTGGCGACTGAAAGATGACCGGGAAAACCTGCTCGAAGCCTTGACTCAGGAACACCCACTGCAACCCTTCAGCGCCCGTTACTTCCTGGAAGGCGATGAGCTATACAGCTACGCCAACGAATGGCAGGCGCTCCATCAAGCCCGTGAACAAGTCTCCGATGTCGAAGTGCTCGAAGCCTACACATTGGACGAACCGCTTAGCCTTGGCCAGCTGCAGGATTTCCTGCGAAACCCCGTGCGACATTTCTTCAGCCAGCGCCTGAAGGTCTTCTTCGAAGCCGCCGAAGTGCCCTTGGCGGATGAAGAGCCGTTCGTGCTCGACGCTTTGCAGCGCTACAGCCTGAGCAGCAGTTTGCTCGATGCCGCGCTCAGCCAGCCCGATCAGTCTGATCAGACACTGGTGTCGCACGCTATTCGCCTGCAAAACAGTGGGCTGCTGCCGATGGCGGGCTTTGGTGAATACTTGCAACGAGAGCTGATCGAACCCCTGCCGGATCTGCTGCTGCGCTATCAGCAACTTCTGACGTTGTGGCCAACCCCGCTCACCAGTGCGCTGCCGGTCAATCTGGAGTTGCAAGGTATGCGACTGGAAGGTTGGCTCAGCGGTCTTCATCAGCGCGCAGACGGTGGGCTGCTTTCAGTCACCACAATTCCCAACAGCATCGGCGCGATCAAGTCGCGCAAATGGCATCGCCTCATACGGCCTTGGGTAAATCATCTGGTCGCTTGCGCCAGTGGCCTGCCGATGACCACCGCTCTGGTGGCCAGTGATGACAGCCTGCTGCTCGCCCCTCTGGAGGAGACGCAAGCAGTGCGATTGCTCGAAGACCTGCTGCTCGCCTGGAAAAACGGTATGCGCCAACCTCTGCCGATTGCCGTGAAAACAGCCTTCGCCTGGCTCGGGCAAACCGATCCCGTCAAAGCGGATGCTGGCGCTCGCAAAGCCTATGAAGGTGATGGCCTGACGACTGATGGCGAACGTCGTGAGAGCCCGGCGTTGGCTCGTCAGTTTGCCGACTACGACGCCCTGATCGGCGACGAATCATTCCCCGGATGGTGCGAAGCGTTATACCGGCCACTGCTGCAAGCTCCATGGCGATCATTGACCAGCGAGGAGGCTCGTTCATGAGCACAAAACCACCCCTCGCCCTGGCGTTCCCGTTGCGCGGCAGTCAACTGATCGAGGCCAGCGCCGGGACCGGAAAGACCTTCACTATTTCTGCCCTTTATCTGCGCCTGGTCCTTGGTCACGGTGGCGGAGCCAGCGGTTTCGGCCGCGAGTTGCTGCCGCCGCAAATACTCGTGGTGACCTTCACCGACGCGGCCACCAAGGAGCTGCGCGAACGTATACGTACGCGTCTGGCGGAAGCGGCAAGGTTTTTCCGTGACGAAATAACCGCTCCCGATACGCTCATTGCCGAGCTTCGCGATGAGTACCCGGAACAGCAGTGGGCTGGTTGTGCAAATCGTCTGGACATCGCCGCACAATGGATGGACGAAGCGGCCGTCTCGACCATCCACAGTTGGTGCCAGCGGATGTTGCGCGAGCATGCCTTCGACAGTGGCAGCCTGTTTACCCAGACCCTGGAAACGGATCACAGCGATTTGCTCGGCGAAGTCCTGCGCGATTACTGGCGGCTGTTTTGCTATCCGATGCAGGGCGATGCATTGAGTTGGGTGCGCGGCAATTGGGGAGGCCCGGCCGCACTTCTGCCTCGATTAAGAGGTTTGTTCGCCAGCGAGCGTGAAAGCGCTGAAGGCAAGGAGCCTGCCGAGCTGATCATCGAGTGTTTGCAGGAACGTCGCGCTGCGCTGCTCGAGCTCAAGATGCCATGGCAACAATGGGCGGACGAGTTGCTCGCGATCTGTCACCAAGGCGTTGCAAGCAAGAGCGTCGATGGGCGCAAGATGCAGGCTCGTTACTTCGAGCCCTGGTTTGAAAAAATCAAAACGTGGGCCGAGGACGAACTGGCTGAACAGCTGGACATTGGCACCGGCTTCACGCGGCTGACGCCCGACGGCATGGCCGAAGCGTGGAAGGGCGAAGCCCCCCGTCATCCGGGGCTGGACGCCATGCCTGGCTTGAAGGCCAGCCTCGATGGATTGCCGACACCTGACGCAGCTGTGCTGCAACACGCCGCCCATTGGGTCGGTGCACGGTTCGAGGAAGAAAAGCGTCGCCGGGCAGAAATGGGTTTCGACGACATGCTGCTGCGTCTGGATGCAGCCTTGCAAGCTGAAGGCGGCGAGCGTCTTGCCACGTTGATCCGCGAACAGTTTCCAGTGGCCTTGATCGACGAGTTTCAAGATACCGATCCGGTGCAGTATCGAATATTCGAAACCATTTATCGCATCGAAGACAACAACCCTGAGTGCGGCCTGTTCCTGATCGGTGACCCGAAGCAGGCGATTTATGCTTTCCGCGGCGCCGACATCCACACCTATCTGCGCGCCCGCCAGGCCACGACTGGCCGGCTGCATACCCTGGGTACCAACTTCCGCTCCAGCCATGGCATGGTCGGCGCGGTGAATCACGTGTTCGAGCGTGCGGAGTCGCGCGTGACCGGGCGCGGCGCGTTCCTGTTCCGTGAAAAAGATGGCACGAATCCGGTGCCCTTCCTGCCGGTGGAATCCCAGGGACGTAAAGAGACCCTGTTCGTCGATGGCGAAGGCGTTCCCGCTTTGAACATTTGGCACCTTCCTGCCGAACAACCACTGTCCGGTGCGGTTTACCGGCAGCATCTGGCCTCGGCATGCGCGAGTCAGATCACCGCGTTGCTCAACGGCGGGCAACAAGGACAGGCGGGATTTGTCCAGGAAGGTAAAGACTTCAGAGGTCTGCTGCCCGCCGACATCGCAATCCTGGTGCGCGACGGCAAAGAAGCCCAGGCCGTGCGCGCTGAACTCTCGGTGCGTGGCGTGCGCAGCGTTTACCTGTCAGACAAGGACTCGGTGTTCGCCGCCCAGGAAGCGCACGACGTGTTGGGCTGGCTGAAGGCCTGTGCCGAACCGGATGTCGAGCGCCCACTGCGTGCCGCACTGGCCGGCATCACCCTGAACTTGTCCCTGGCAGAACTCGAGCGATTGAATCAGGACGAGTTGGCCTGGGAAGCGCGGGTCATGCAGTTCCGCGGTTATCGCGAGCTGTGGCGCAAGCAAGGCGTGCTGCCGATGCTGCGTCGATTGCTGCACGACTTCAAATTGCCTCAGGCATTGATCGCCCGCAGCGACGGCGAGCGGGTGTTGACCAATCTGCTGCACCTGTCGGAATTGTTGCAACAAGCCGCCGCCGAGCTCGATGGCGAGCAGGCGCTGATCCGTCATTTATCCGAGCATCTGGCATTGTCCGGCCAAGCGGGAGAGGAACAGATCCTGCGCCTGGAGAGCGATGAACAGTTGGTCAAGGTCGTGACCATCCACAAGTCCAAGGGCCTTGAATATCCCCTGGTGTTCCTCCCGTTCATTTGCTCGGCCAAACCGGTGGACGGCAGTCGTCTGCCGTTGCACTACCACGACGCCAACGGCAAGGCACAGGTGACGTTGAAGCCAACCGCCGAATTGATTGCGCTGGCGGATGATGAGCGTCTGGCCGAAGACTTGCGGTTGCTCTACGTGGCGCTCACCAGGGCGCAACATGCCTGCTGGCTTGGCGTGACCGATCTCAAGCGCGGCAATAACAACAGCTCGGTGCTGCACTTGTCGGCACTGGGCTATCTGCTGGGTGGCGGTAATGTACTGGCCGAATCCGCCGGCTTGAAACGCTGGCTGGAAGACCTTCAGCAAGATTGCCCGGCACTCCGCTATGCAGAGATGCCCGAGGCCACTGCCAAGCATTATCATCCGCCGCGCAACGATGCACGCTTGCTCGCTCCGCTGATTCCCAAGCGTAAGGCCAGTGAAAACTGGTGGATTGCCTCTTACAGTGCTTTGCGCATTGGCGACAGCCTGAGCATCGGTAGCGACGAAGCGCCCGAAAACCCGCAAGCGCAAAAACTCTTCGACGACGAACGCCTGGATCCAAACGCACCACGAGAAGTGGCGGCCGGTGGCGCGGACATCCATCGATTCCCCCGTGGTCCAGGCCCCGGCACCTTTCTCCATGGTTTGCTGGAGTGGGCCGGTGATGAAGGTTTTTCTGTCAGCCCGCAAGCGGTCGAGGATGCGATCGGGCGTCGCTGCAATCGACGAGGCTGGGAAGGCTGGATCATCACGCTGAGCGACTGGCTGCAACACCTGCTCAAATCGCCGCTGCACCTTGGCGCCGGGCAAGCCCCGGTGGTGTTCGAGCAGTTGACGCAGTATCGCGTCGAGATGGAATTCTGGTTCGCCAGCCATAAAGTCGACGTGCTTAAACTCGATGAACTGGTGCGCCAATACACCCACAACGGTGTGGCGCGGGTGGCGGCTGAACCGGTGATGCTTAACGGGATGTTCAAGGGCTTCATCGACCTGACGTTCGAACACGAGGGTCGCTATTACGTCGCCGATTACAAGTCCAACTGGCTCGGTGTCGATGACACGGCCTACACCGATCAGG
The DNA here is from genome assembly GCF_015351605.1 of Pseudomonas sp. p50(2008). Taxonomy (NCBI): domain Bacteria; kingdom Pseudomonadati; phylum Pseudomonadota; class Gammaproteobacteria; order Pseudomonadales; family Pseudomonadaceae; genus Pseudomonas; species Pseudomonas sp. p50(2008). The sequence continues at coordinate 724,556 of NZ_JACMYF010000003.1, read as the reverse complement.
CCATGGAGCAATCGATTCTCGACAACCGATATGACCTGCAATACGTGCTGTATCTGCTGGCCCTGCATCGCCAACTCAAGGCGCGGCTTGCCGATTACGATTACGACCGGCATGTCGGTGGTGCGTTGTACCTGTTCCTGCGCGGCACGCGTGCGTCCAGCCAAGGTGTATTTTTCGCACGACCGCCCCGTGAGCTGATTGAACGACTGGATCGTCTGTTCCAGGGCAAACCAGAGCCCAAGGCCGAGCCCGCTTGGGAACAGGGAGTATTGCTATGAGCCGCACCTTCGCCGATCTGCTGCCCACCTCACTGGCAGCAGACAGTCTCGCGGAACTTGATCCGCTCCGTCGGGCCGATGACTTGCTCCTGTTGCTCACGCGCTGGGTCGAACGCGGCTGGTTGCGCGCACTCGACAAAGCGTTTGTGGCCTTTCTGCATGAACTGGCGCCCGATGACGATCCCTTGGTGCTACTGGCTGCCGCGTTGACCAGCCACCAGTTGGGCCATGGTCATGTGTGCCTTGATTTGTTCGAAACCTTGAAAGAGCCGGATTTTGCCCTGTCGCTGCCGCCGGAAGGTGATCTGCAAGGCGGTGCGATGGTCTTGCCCTCGCAGTTGCTCGAGGCGCTGGACGGTGCGCATTGGTGCAAGGTGCTGGCTGCCAGTCAGCTGGTCGCACTGGCGGCCGATGGTAGTAAAACGGCGCAGCAAAGACCTCTGGTGCTGTCGGGCAAACGCTTGTACCTGCGCCGTTACTGGGCTTATGAAAGACGCATCGACCAGTCGTTGCGCCAGCGTCTGGCCGAGCACGAAACAACGCCGAGTGATTTGTCCGAGCGTCTCACGGGGCTGTTCGGTCCCGCCAAACCGGATGACGTCATTGACTGGCAGAAGCTCGCCTGTGCGCTGGCCACTCGCAGCGCGTTCAGCATCGTCACCGGCGGTCCCGGAACCGGCAAGACCACCACGGTCGTGCGGTTGTTGGCATTGTTGCAGGCGCCCGCGGTCGAGGCGGGAAAACCGCTGCGCATCCGTCTCGCCGCACCCACGGGCAAAGCCGCTGCACGGTTGACCGAGTCCATCAGCCAGCAAGTTCGAACACTCAAAGTCAGCGAAGCCGTCAGGGAGAAAATCCCCTCGGACGTCACCACCGTGCACCGACTGCTCGGTAGCCGTCCCGGTACCCGGCACTTCCGTCACCACGCTGGCAACCGCTTGCCTTTGGATGTGCTGGTGGTGGATGAAGCGTCGATGATCGACCTGGAAATGATGGCCAATCTGCTCGATGCCATGCCAGCCCATGCACGCCTGGTGCTGCTCGGCGACAAGGATCAGCTGGCGTCGGTAGAGGCCGGCGCCGTGCTCGGCGATTTGTGCCGCGATGCAGAGGCCGGCTGGTACAGCCCACAGACTCGCCAGTGGCTGGAAGCGGTCAGTGGTGAAAGCCTGGCGGGCAGCGGCTTGCACGAAGACGCCCACGGTACTCACCCACTGGCCCAGCAGGTGGTGATGCTGCGCCACTCCCGACGGTTCGGCGAGGGCAGCGGCATCGGTCAATTGGCGCGCTGGGTCAATCAGCAACAGCCTGAAGAGGCGCGCAAGCTGTTGACTGCGCGTAGCCATGACGACGTGTTCTCGCTGTCGCTCAAGGGCGAGCAGGACCGTGCACTGGAACGCCTGCTACTCGAAGGTCATGGCGATGGTCCATTAGGTTATCGGCATTACCTGAGTCTTCTGCGCACCCAGCGCCCGGCACTTGGCCGGCCACTTGATGATCCGTGCTGGACCGAATGGGCTCGCCAGGTCCTGGAAGCCTTCGACGCATTTCAGTTGCTGTGTGCTGTGCGTAAAGGTCCTTGGGGCGTGGAGGGTTTGAATCAGCGAGTGACGGCAGCGCTGCTCAAGGCTCGACTGATCGACAGTGATCACCAATGGTACGAAGGCCGCCCCGTGCTGATGACGCGCAACGACTACGGTTTAGGGTTGATGAACGGCGACATCGGCATCGCCCTCGAGCTGCCTGAGCGTGACGGACCCGAGGCGGGAGCACCGGTGCTGCGCGTGGCGTTCCCGCGAAATGACGGTCAGGGCGGTGTGCGATTCGTCCTGCCGAGCCGGCTCAATGATGTCGAAACCGTGTACGCCATGACCGTGCACAAATCCCAGGGCTCGGAGTTTGCTCACACCGCGTTGATCTTGCCGGACGCCCTCAATCCCGTGCTCACCAAAGAGCTCATCTACACCGGTATCACCCGAGCCAAAAACTGGTTCACGTTGATCGAGCCTCGTACGGGCGTGTTCGAAGAAGCGGTTCGGCGCAAGGTCAAGCGCTTGAGCGGTTTGATGCTGGAGCTGGAAGAGGGGCCAACCCAAACGATTGACCCGTAACGGAATCTGTCCGATGTGGCGCAGCGCTTGGCCTCGCTGGCAACAGGGCACTGTGCTATCGTTGCGGCATCATTTCGCTACATCACGAGAATCCCCGCATCATGAAGCTGGCTGTCTGGACGACAGGACGCGTCGCTGTCTGCAAGCATCTGTTGCTCGCCGGGGTTCTCTGTTTCTTGACCAATCTCGCTTTCGCACAGCCGCAAGCACCGGTAAGCATGGCAGACCAACGGGCCAGCGCCGTTACTCAAGTCGTGCTGGGCATCCTCAGCTATGCCCGCTGGCCGGTTGAACCTGCGCAACTGCGCCTGTGCATCGTAGGCCCCACCGAGTACACCGACGACCTGGTCAAGGGCACCACTCAAGCCACTGGCCGTCCCGTTGTCGTGCGCCGGTTACTGGCCGCCAACCCTTCAATCGCCACTGAATGCGATGCCGTCTACATCGGCAAATTGACCAGCGACGAACGCAGTCGACTGTTTGCTTCGCTGGCCGGGCTTGCGGTGTTGAGCATCAGCGAAGCCGACGATCCATGCACCGTTGGCAGTCTGTTCTGTCTGCGGGTCAGCGATGATCAGGTGTCTTTCGAGGTCAACCTCGACTCCGTCGCCCGAAGCGGTGTACGCATTCACCCGAGCGTGCTGCAACTGTCGCGCCGCAAATCGGCGGCGCCATGAGCCTGTTTAAAGCTGACACCCGTCCCACGTTGCGCTCGGTCATTGGCCGCGGTCATTTGGTTGTCGCGCTGGTGGCCCTGGCCATGGCCAGCGTCTCCCTGACCCTGCTCGGTGTATTGGCCTTGCGGGTCTATGCCGACCACAACCTGCACCTGATCGCACGCTCCATCAATTACACCGTGGAGGCGGCCGTGGTGTTCAACGACAAGGCCGCAGCCACCGAAGCCCTGGCGTTGATAGCCTCCACCGAAGAAGTCGCCGATGCTCAGGTGCTGGACAGTCACGGTCGGCTGCTGGCGCGTTGGCAGCGACCTGAAACAGGTCTGTTTTCCGAGCTGGAAGTCCAGATTGCCAAGACCTTCCTGGAAAAACCGATCAGCATGCCGATCGTCCATCAAGGCCGGGAGGTCGGCAGCATCGAGCTCACCGGCCATGGCGGCAGCTTGTTGCGGTTCCTGCTCAGTGGCCTGATGGGCATCATGTTGTGCACCGCTGTCAGTGCGTGGGTGGCGCTCTATCTTGCCCGTCGGCAACTGCGCGGGATCACCGGTCCATTACGCAGCCTGGCGTCTGTGGCGCACGCGGCTCGCAGCGAACGCGCCTTCGACCAGCGCGTCCCCCCGGCCGACATTGCCGAACTCGACGACCTGGGCAACGACTTCAATGCCTTGCTCGATGAACTCGAATCCTGGCAAACCCATTTGCAAAGCGAGAACGAAACCCTCGCCCACCAGGCCAGTCATGACAGCCTCACCGGATTACCCAACCGGGCCTTTTTCGAAGGTCGCTTGATGCGCGCACTGCGCAACGCCAGCAAGCTCAACGAGCGCGTCGCCGTACTGTTCCTCGACAGTGACCGGTTCAAGGAAATCAACGACAACTTCGGCCACGCCGCGGGCGATGCGGTGCTGGTGGCCGTCGCCAACCGGGTGCGTGCACAGCTTCGCGAAGACGATCTGGTCGCGCGCCTGGGCGGTGACGAGTTTGCCGTCCTGCTGACGCCGTTGCACAAAACCGCAGACGCCGAACGAATCGCCGACAATATCCTCGCCAGCATGGAAGAGCCGATCCTGATTCCGGGCGATGCCCACGTATTTACGTCCCTCAGTATTGGCGTCGCCGTTTTCCCCGATCATGGCGTCTCGCCGGGTGCGCTACTGCATGCCGCCGACGCCGCCATGTATCAAGCCAAGCGCCTTTCCCGAGGCGCGCAACACACCGCAGAGTCGGAGCACTCTGCCGTCGCAGTTCAAACCAGGAGCTAACCCCCGTGTTCTCAATGACCCAACGATCCCTTCATTTTTTCACCGTTACGCTGTTCATGGCGGTATTGGCGTTGACCGGTTGCCAGACGGCACCCCAGAAAGGCCTGACACCTGCGCAGATTGCGGTACTGAAACAACAAGGGTTCGAATTGACCGACGAGGGTTGGGCCTTTGGTCTGTCCGGCAAAGTGCTGTTTGGCAGTGACGACGACAGTTTGAATAGCGCCAGCACCGACATCGTTGAGCGCATCGGCAAGGCGCTTCTAGGCGTCGGAATCAATCGGGTTCGGGTTGACGGCCACACCGACGCGTCGGGCAAAGAGGCCTATAACGAACAGCTTTCCGTGCGTCGCGCCACAAGCGTCTCCAAGGTCCTGAGCACCGTCGGCATGAAGGAAGAAAACATTCAATTACGCGGCCTGGGCAGCAGCGTCCCGGTCACCACCAACACCACCACCGCTGGCCGAACCGAGAACCGCCGCGTAGCAATCGTCGTGTCCGCCGACTAATCGGCGAACAGCGTTTCCCGACTCTCACCCATCAACAAGCCCTGATTCTGCTCAGTCACCGCGCGTATGTAATCCCACAACAGGGTGATCCGCTTGAGCTTCCTCAAATCCTCCCGGCAGTACATCCAGAACTGCCGGGTGATGTTGATTTCTTCCGGCAACACCGGCAGTAACCGTGGATCCTGGGCTGCGAGGAAGCACGGCAGAATTGCCAGCGACCGTCCTTGCTGCGCTGCCACGAACTGCGCGATCACGCTGGTGCTGCGCAGGTTGGCGCTGGCGCCGGGCAGTGCGTTCGCCAGATACAACAGCTCTGAACTGAACGCCAGATCATCCACATAACTGATGAAGGCATGCTTGCCCAGGTCTGCCGGGCGGCGTATCGGTGGGTGTTTGTCGAGATAGTCCTGGGTCGCGTAAAGCTGCAATCGATAGTCGCAGAGTTTGCAGCACACATAAGGACCGTGCTCCGGTCGCTCCAGGGCGATGACGATGTCTGCTTCGCGCTTGGACAAGCTGATGAAGTGCGGCAGCGGCAGGATGTCCACCGAGATCGCCGGGTAGGCATCGACGAAGTGGCTGAGCTGCGGGGTAATGAAAAAGCTGCCGAACCCTTCGGTGCAACCCATGCGCACGTGACCCGACAACGCCACGCCCGACCCCGACACCTGCTCGCACGCCATGTGCAGGGTGCTTTCAATCGATTCGGCGTAACCCAGCAGGCGTTGGCCTTCTGCGGTCAGGACGAAACCGCTGGTCCGGGACTTTTCGAACAGCAACGTGCCCAATGCCGATTCCAGCGAACTGATGCGCCGCGAGACGGTGGTGTAGTCCACCGCCAGACGCTTGGCAGCGGTGCTGGCCTTGCGGGTGCGGGCGACTTCGAGGAAAAACTTGAGGTCATCCCAGTTCAACGAACCTAGAGACGTGATGTTTTTTTGCATGATGGACCGGCTTTTATGTGCGTTCTTATTAGAAGTTTGCACATCTATACTCCAAAAACCGTCCGATCACCAATTCGCGACACACGCCTCATCTCAAGGCGACTTTCTCGCCTTGGCTCCCTGATAACAACAAGTCCAGGAGACCCAACATGAACGCATCGCTCACGCCTAACGAAACCACCGTGCAAAAGGTCAAACTGTTGATCAACGGCGAGTGGGTCGAATCCCAGACCACCGAATGGCACGACATCGTCAACCCGGCGACCCAGCAAGTGCTGGCCAGGGTTCCGTTTGCCACCGCCTCCGAAGTCGACGCCGCCATTGCTGCCGCCCATAGCGCCTTCCAGACCTGGAAGCTGACGCCGATCGGCGCACGCATGCGCATCATGCTCAAGCTCCAGGCCTTGATCCGCGAACACTCCAAGCGCATCGCCGTGGTGCTGAGCAGCGAACAGGGCAAAACCATCGCCGACGCTGAAGGCGATATCTTCCGCGGCCTGGAAGTGGTCGAACATGCCTGCTCCATTGGCACCCTGCAAATGGGCGAGTTCGCCGAAAACGTTGCCAGCGGCGTCGATACCTACACCTTGCGCCAGCCCATCGGCGTGTGCGCCGGCATCACCCCGTTCAATTTCCCGGCGATGATTCCGCTGTGGATGTTCCCGATGGCCATCGCCTGCGGCAACACTTTTGTCCTGAAACCTTCCGAGCAAGATCCATTGTCGACCATGCTCCTGGTTGAGCTGGCACTCGAGGCGGGTGTGCCGGCGGGCGTCCTCAACGTCGTGCATGGCGGCAAGGACGTGGTGGACGCGCTGTGCACCCATCAGGACATCAAGGCTGTCTCCTTCGTCGGCTCGACGGCGGTGGGCACTCACGTTTACGACCTTGCCGGCAAACACGGCAAGCGCGTGCAATCGATGATGGGCGCGAAGAACCACGCGGTGGTACTGCCGGACGCCAATCGCGAGCAGACCCTCAACGCCCTGGTCGGTGCCGGTTTCGGCGCGGCCGGTCAGCGTTGCATGGCGACCTCTGTGGTGGTGTTGGTGGGCGCGGCCAAGCAATGGCTGCCGGATCTGAAAGCACTGGCTCAGAAACTCACGGTGAATGCCGGCAGCGAGCCAGGCACTGATGTGGGGCCCGTGATTTCCAAGCGTGCCAAGGCGCGCATTCTTGATCTGATTGAAAGCGGCATCAAGGAAGGCGCCACGCTGGAACTGGACGGTCGTGACATCAGCGTCAAGGGATACGAGCAAGGCAACTTTGTCGGCCCGACCCTGTTCTCCGGTGTGACCACCGACATGCAGATCTACACCCAGGAAATCTTCGGCCCGGTGCTGGTGGTGCTGGAAGTCGACACCCTCGACCAGGCCATTGCGATGGTCAACGCCAACCCGTTCGGCAACGGCACGGGCCTGTTCACCCAAAGCGGTGCGGCGGCGCGTAAATTCCAGAACGAAATCGACGTTGGCCAGGTGGGTATCAACATCCCGATTCCAGTGCCGGTCCCGTTCTTCAGCTTCACCGGTTCACGCGGCTCCAAACTCGGCGACCTCGGTCCGTATGGCAAGCAAGTGGTGCAGTTCTACACTCAGACCAAGACTGTCACCAGTCGCTGGTTCGATGACAACAGCGTCAACGACGGTGTGAACACCACCATCAACTTGCGTTAAGGAGCCGGACATGAAAATTGCTTTTATCGGTCTCGGCAACATGGGCGCGCCGATGGCGCGCAACCTGATCAAGGCCGGCCATTCGCTGAACCTGGTCGACCTGAACAAAACCGTGCTGGCTGAGCTGGAGCAACTGGGCGGCAGCATCAGCGCTTCGGCCCGTGAAGCCGCGCAAGGTGCTGAACTGGTGATCACCATGCTGCCGGCTGCTGTGCATGTGCGCAGCGTGTGGCTGGGTGAAGACGGCGTGTTGGCGGGAATTGCCAAAGGTGTGCCTGCGGTGGATTGCAGCACCATCGATCCGCAGACTGCGCGTGAAGTGGCCACCGCCGCCGCCAAGCAAGGCGTGGCGATGGCCGATGCGCCGGTGTCCGGCGGAACGGGTGGTGCGGCTGCCGGTACGTTGACCTTCATGGTCGGTGCCACACCTGAGCTGTTCGCCACCTTGCAACCGGTGCTGGCGCAAATGGGCCGCAACATTGTCCATTGCGGCGAAGTCGGCACCGGTCAGATCGCCAAGATCTGCAATAACCTGCTGCTCGGCATCTCCATGGTCGGCGTCAGCGAAGCCATGGCCCTGGGTGATGCGCTGGGTATCGACACGGGCGTGCTGGCCGGCATCATCAACAGCTCCACCGGGCGTTGCTGGAGTTCGGAGATTTACAACCCGTGGCCAGGCGTGGTCGAAACTGCACCAGCCTCGCGCGGCTATACCGGCGGATTCGGAGCCGAATTGATGCTCAAGGATCTGGGACTGGCCACTGAAGCGGCACGTCAGGCGCACCAGCCGGTGGTACTCGGCGCGGTGGCCCAGCAGTTGTATCAGGCGATGAGTTTGCGCGGTGAGGGTGGCCAGGACTTCTCGGCGATCATTAATAGCTATCGCAAGCCGCAATAAGGCAGACGCTTATCGCAATGCTGTTCACTTAGAAAAGCCTAAGGTGAGCACATTACTGTGGCGAGGGGATTTAGCGAAACGTCGCACCGCCCCGTCCGGCTGCGCAGCAGTCGTAAAATCAGCGCACGCGGTGTACCTGATACACCTCCGTCGCAGTTTTGGGGCTGCTTCGCAGCCGAACGGGGCGGTGCGACGATTCGCTGAATCCCCTCGCCACAGGGTTATCTATCGACCCAGAAAAACTGTTTTTCCGGGAGACCACGTCCAGTGATCTCCCGGTTTTTTTGCATCACGCAAACACGAAATACTTGCGCACGGTCTCAACCACTTCCCACGTGCCTTTCATGCCCGGCTCGACCACGAAAATGTCACCCGCGCGCAGATGGATCGGCGCCATGCCTTCCGGGGTAATCACGCAGTAGCCTTCCTGGAAATGGCAATACTCCCACTTCACGTATTCCACATACCATTTGCCCGGCGTGCAGATCCAGGTGCCCATGATCTTGCTGCCGTCTTCGCTGGTGTAGGCGTTGAGGTTGACGGTGTGCGGATCGCCTTCGAGTTTTTCCCATTTGCAGGCGTCGAGTACCGGCAGCGGGTGAGTGTCGCGAAGAACGGTAATAGGTGCGGTCATGTGGACTCCAGGCAATGGATGCAAGAACGAAGTCGCACCCTATAGCGCCCCTCGCACGATCAGTTGTCTGTGCTCGACATCGGGGTGTCCAGAAACGCGCAGTACCCTTAAAGACTCTCCAGCGGGCAATCGGCTCTGGCCTGTTCGATGCTGTGTTCGAACGCGACCAATTGAGCATGTTGCCGCCCTAACACCTCGATCCGTTCGCTGATTTCGAGCTTTTTGCTCGCGATGGCCTGATGCGCCAATGCCCAAGGCACTTCCTGACCTTGATGGCCGCTGAAGACCGCTTGCAACTCCTTCAACTTGAAGCCCAGTTGCTGAGCGCATTTGATGAAGATCAGCAGATCGATACTTTGCTGGTCATACACGCGGTATTTCCCCTGACGCTGGGGAGCAGGCAGCAGGCCGATTGCTTCGTAGTGACGGATGCTTTTGATCGTGGTGCCGGAACGTTGCGCCGCTTGGCCGATGTACATGAAAAATCCCTTTTATCGAGTCGGCTGCATTATCGGCAGACTCAGCCGCAGGCGATAGCCTCGGCTTGCCTGAGCCACCGCTCGCGCTGCGTCGGCTTGGAACCGAGGATCGGACCGAAGGTGAGGGTTTTGGTGGGTTTGATGCCACAGAGTTCCAGGGTGGTCTTGCGCATCTGATGCAGGCCGGGCATGCGATAGAACCAGCGGTAGTACCAGGGCGGTGTGTCCATGGTCACCAGCAAGTGCGCGCTACGGCCGCGCAGAAGCTTGTCGGGAAATGCTTTGCCTTCGCGGTATTTGAACGCGAAACCTGGCAGGAACACGCGATCGAGAAAACCCTTGAGCAAAGCCGGAATCCCGCCCCACCAGATGGGATAAACCAGCGTCAGTTGTTCCGCCCACAGGATGTCCGCCTGGGCCTGGCGCAAACCGGCTTCCAGCGGTTGGACCTGTTGATAGCCTTCCCGCAGTACCGGATCGAAATCCAGTTGACCCAGAAACAACTGGCGCACTTCATGTCCGGCGCGCAACGCCGATTGGGTGTAGCGCTCAGCCAGCGCAGAGCAAAAACTGTTGCTGGAAGGATGGCCGAGAATCACCAGAATACGCTTGCCCATTGTCACCGTCCTTGAAGAGGAAAGCGCAAGGGTAAAGTCTGCCCCTCAGGGGAGAGTCAAGGCGTTCAGCAGCGCCTTCGCGTATCCGGGCAGCAGCGCAAAATCCCGGGCGCACAGCAGCAGTTTGCGCTGGGCCCAGTGTTCTTGCAGCGGGACGCTTTTGAAGGGGCGTTCACCTGTCCAGCGGGTGACGGCGGCACGAGGCACGACCGCCAACCCAACGCCGCGAGCCACCATGCGCAGCACACCGTCGAAGCCATCGGCACGGATGCGGATCTGCAGGCGTGAACCGCTGTGCAGGGCTTGTTCTTCCAGGTAAATCGCCAAGGCGCTGCCGGCATTCAGACCGACATAATCGTGCTGCAAGGTGTCGCTGAAGCTCAAGGCTTCGAGGTCGGCCAAGGGGTGGGTGAGGGGCATGACCAGTACCAGCGGATCGTCACGAAACGCGCGGGTCTGCAAGTCATGAGTGTCGACGGCGTCGGAGATGATTCCGAGCTCCGCCGCGCCCTGGCGCAAGGCGTGGGTAATGCGGGCGCTGGGCAGCTCTTGCAGGTCAATGTCGAGGTTGGGGTGGGTGCACAGAAAATCCGCGAGCAATTCCGGCAGGTACTCGGTGATTGCCGTGGTGTTGCACAACAATCGAACCTGGCCTTTCACGCCCTTGGCGTACTCCGCCAGGTCTTGCTGCAGGCGCTCGGCCTGTTGCAGCAGGAGCCGGGCGTGATGCGCCAGTGCTTTACCGGCGGCGGTCGGCGTGACACCCCGGCGACCGCGTTGCAGGAAATCAATCCCCAGTGAAGCCTCCATGGCGCGGATCCGTGCACTCGCCGCCGCCAGGGACAAATGACTGCGCGCGGCACCGGCGGTGATGTTGCCGGTGTCTAGGACGTTCAGGTAGAGGCGCAGGTCGGTGAGGTCGAAGTGCATGGTTTTTCCATGAGTTTATGTTGCCTGAGCTGTCCTCACCGCGAGCAGGCTCGCTCCTACAGTGGAATGCAATCAAATGAGGGAGCGAGCCTGCTCGCGATGGCGTCATTAGCTATACAGAAAATCCAAGCCTCAATCAAATCAAGAGGCAACCTCAGTATAAACCAGCTTTTCAACTCCCCCATCCACGCCCACGATAACCCCATGAATACTCTCGTCGCGTTCTACCAGAATCTCGGCCTGGCCCTGTCGCTGATGGTCATCGCCACCTTCCTCCTGGCCGGCACGATCAAAGGCGTGATCGGCCTCGGCCTCCCGACCATTGCCATGGGTTTGCTCGGTCTGGCTATGGCTCCTTCGCAGGCTGCTGCGCTGTTGATCATTCCTGCGACATTGACCAACGTCTGGCAACTGGCCTTCGGTGGTCATCTGCATCGATTGATCAAACGGTTGTGGCCGATGTTGCTGGCGATTTTCATCGGCACGGGCGCGGGCACGCTGTGGATCGGCATGGCCGGTGGGCATTGGGTCGTACGAGGATTGGGCGCGGCGTTGCTGCTGTATGCGTTGAGCGGCTTGTTGCTGCCGACCTTCCACGTCGCCCCGCGCACCGAGCGCTGGCTGGGTCCGCTCTGTGGCGTACTGACGGGCGTCATCACCTCGGCCACCGGCGTGTTCGTGATTCCAGCCGTGCCGTATCTGCAAGCGCTGGGGTTGAACAAGGATGAGTTGGTGCAGGCACTGGGGCTGTCATTCACCGTCTCGACCCTCGCGCTGGCCGCCGGCCTGCTGTGGCGCGGCGCCCTCGGTGGAGGCGAGTTGAGCGCGTCGCTGCTGGCGTTGATCCCGGCAGTCGCCGGCATGCTGCTGGGTCAATGGTTACGCCAGCGCATCAGCGCCCCGTTGTTCAAGCGTGTTTTCTTCATTGGCCTCGGCGTGCTCGGCGGCCATTTGCTGATTAACGGCTAGCGGATGACGGGCTAAGCATATCAATGGCGCGGATATCGAAATCGCGCTCCAGATACTCCATGCGCATCTCGCGAAAACTCGCCATGTGCGGCAGGTTCGAGTGCACGTCGAGGTGAGCCTGGGACTGCCAGATCTCATAGAAGATAAACAGTGTCGGGTCCTGTTTATCGCGCAGCATGTGGTACTCGATGCAACCCGGTTCGGCGCGACTCGCTTGCACGTAGCCGCTGAAGAGCGCTTCGAACGCGTCCGCCTTTTCCGGACGGGTCTTGGCCTGCAGGATGAAGCCTTGAATCTCACTCACTAAAAAATCCTCGTTTAAGAATGAGTGCCAGTCTAAAGCAACAATACGCGGTCGATTCGTGCGTGCAGGTCAAATGAGTTTTGCGAATTCAGCGGTTACTCCGCGCGAGGCCGGTCGATATTCTGCCGCCATCGAATTCCAGACCTTATGAGAACTCCCCATGAAAAAAGTCCTGTTGCTCAATGGCGGTAAAAAGTTTGCCCACTCCGATGGCCTCTACAACACCACCTTGCATGAAGCCGCGCTGAGCGTACTGGACCGTGGCGGCATCGACGTCAAAGCCACCTTCATCGATGAGGGGTACGACGTCGCCGAAGAGGTCGCCAAATTCCTTTGGGCCGACGTCATCATTTACCAGATGCCCGGCTGGTGGATGGGCGCTCCGTGGACCGTCAAGAAATACATCGACGAAGTGTTCACCGAAGGCCATGGCAGCCTTTATGCCAGCGACGGTCGTACCCGTTCCGATGCCTCGCAGAAATACGGCAGCGGCGGCCTGGTGCACGGCAAGCAATACCTGTTGTCGCTGACCTGGAACGCGCCGCAGCAAGCGTTCGACGATCCGACCGACTTCTTTGAAGCCAAGGGCGTGGACGCGGTGTATTTCCCGTTCCATAAAGCCAACGAGTTCCTCGGCATGACTCGCCTGCCGACGTTCCTCTGTGTTGACGTGATGAAACGCCCGAACATCGAGGCGGATGTGGCGCGTTATGAACAGCATCTGGCCGAGGTGTTTGGCCTGTCAGCCTAAGTGTTTCAGGCTACTATCGGTCGCAACGATTGAAGAGATCGCAGCCTGCGGCAGTTCCTACAGAGTGATCATTTCCCTGCAGGAGCTGCCGCAGGCTGCGATTTTGGCGATAAGTGCAACGCTGAGAGGACACACGTGAAAGCCAGATCCGATGAATTGCAGATTTTCGTCTGCGTGATTGAATGCGGGTCGATTTCCGCTGCCGCCGAGCAGGTCGGGCAGACGCCCTCTGCCGTCAGCCGCACACTGTCGCGGCTGGAGGCCAAGCTCGACACCACCTTGATCAACCGCACCACGCGGCGCATGGACCTGACGGAGGAGGGCAAGTACTTCTTCGAGCATGCCAAGCGGATTCTCGATCAGATGGACGAACTCGAAGAGCGCCTGACCTCCCGCCAGCAAACGCCGTCCGGGCGTCTGCGCATCAACGCCGCGTCGCCCTTCATGCTGCACGCGATCGTGCCGTACATCGACGAATTCCGCCGCCTCTACCCGGACATCCAGCTTGAGCTCAACAGCAATGACTTGATCATCGACCTGCTCGAACAAAGCACCGATATCGCCATTCGTATCGGCACCCTGGCCGACTCGACGCTGCACGCCCGCTCCCTGGGTTGCAGCCCGCTGCACATCGTCGCCAGCCCGGCTTATCTGGAACAGCACGGCGCGCCCTTGGCGGTTGCGGACCTGACCGAACATAACCTGCTGGGCTTCACCCAGAACGAAGGTTTGAACCAATGGCCGTTGCGCTACGTGCATGGTGACCGCTGGCCGATCCAGGCCTCGATCAGCGCCTCCAGCGGCGAGACGATCCGGCAGCTGGCACTGGAAGGTCAGGGCATCGCCTGCCTGTCGCACTTCATGACCATCGAGGATATTCGCGCCGGTCGCCTGCATGTGCTGCTGGCGGATTTCAACAGCGGCTATCGCCAGCCGATCAACGCCGTGTACTACCGCAACTCGCAACTGGCCCTGCGGATTCAGTGCTTCCTCGACTTCATTCAGGGGAAACTGGCCGCGTACGCACTTGCAGATTTCAACGGCTGATTCGTGATCCCTGCGCAAGAGTGATTTGGGCTGCACCGTCTGTTTCCAGGGGGCCAGGTCCTCAATACTGGACACATCACTTATTCACGCAGAGAGTTTCTCCATGAACGTATTCGTTACCGGCGCTGCAGGTTTTATCGGCGGTTCTATCGCTACCGGTCTGGTCCGGGCTGGTCATACCGTCACGGGGCTGGTTCGCAGCACTGAACAAGCCAATGAGTTGAAGGCGCTGGGGATCACTCCGGTCATCGGGACGCTTGATGACAGCGCACTGCTGACCGAGCAAGCCCAGGCGGCCGACGCCGTCATCAATGCCGCCAGTAGCGACCATCGCGGCGCAGTGCAAGCCTTGCTCGACGCGCTGCGCGGTTCCAACAAAGTGTTCCTGCACACCAGCGGTTCGAGCATCGTCGGCGATGCGTCGGGCGGCAAATCCAGCGACGTCATTTACATCGAAGACAACCTGCCGGAGCCTACCGTCGACAAGGCGGCGCGCGTGGCCATCGACAACCTGATCCTCGCGGCAGCGAAAGACGGCGTGAACTCGGCCGTGATCTGCAACACCCTGATCTACGGCCACAGCCTGGGCGTCAATCGCGACAGCGTGCAATTGCCGCGCTTGCTGAAACAGGCGCGTAAAAGCGGTGTGGTGCGTCACGTCGGCAGCGGTCAGAACATCTGGTCCAATGTACACATCGAAGACGTGGTGGCCCTTTATTTGCTGGCGCTGACCAACAACGTTCCGGGTACGTTCTATTTCGTCGAAAGTGGTGAAGCGTCGTTCATCGACATGACCACGGCGATGGCCGAAGCGTTGAAACTGGGCGCGCCGCAAGACTGGCCGCTCAAGGACGCCGAAGCCGAATGGGGCTATGAAATGGCCAACTATGGCCTGGGCTCCAACAGCCGTGTGCGCGGCAAACATGCGCGCGAATTGCTGGGCTGGGTACCGAAACGCACGTCGGTGGTTGAATGGATTCGTGACGAAATGGTGTGAGTGCGCTGTAGACCGCGTCATCGTTCATCGCTAGCAAGCTAGCTCCCACAGGGGGCTTTGTTGAACACAAAATCTGTGTTCGGCAGAGATCAAATGTGGGAGCCAGCCTGCTGGCGATGGCATTTTCAGCCTCCCCGCAACTGGCCGAATTGCCCCCAATTCCGTAACATCCCCACCCTCGTTTCCGGCCACGTCCTGCGGCCCGTACAGTCTGGGTAACCCATGAAACCACAACGTCTGCGCGCCGATGTCCTGGCCGGACTCACGACCTCGTTCGCCTTGCTGCCCGAATGCATCGCCTTTGCGCTGGTAGCTCATCTCAACCCATTGATGGGCCTGTATGGCGCGTTCATCATCTGCACCCTGACTGCACTGTTCGGCGGCCGCCCGGGCATGGTCTCCGGAGCCGCCGGATCGATGGCGGTGGTCATCGTCGCGCTGGTGGTGCAACACGGCGTGCAGTACTTGCTGGCGACCGTGCTGCTGGGTGGGCTGATCATGCTGGCCTTCGGTCTGCTCAAGCTGGGCAAGCTGGTGCGCATGGTGCCGCACCCGGTCATGCTCGGCTTCGTCAACGGCCTGGCGATCATCATTGCCTTGGCGCAGCTGGAGCATTTCAAGAACGGTGAAGCCTGGCTGAGTGGCGCCCCGCTGTACCTGATGACCGGCCTGGTGGCTGCGACGATGGCGATCGTCTACCTGCTGCCACGTCTGACCCGCAGCGTGCCGCCCGCGCTGGTGGCGATTCTCGGTGTGGGGCTTGCGGTTTATTTGCTGGGCCTGCCGACCCGCACCCTCGGCGACATGGCCCACATTGCCGGCGGCTTGCCGACCTTCGCGCTGCCGGACATTCCCTGGAATCTCGAGACCCTGCGCATCATCGCCCCTTACGCCCTATTGATGGCCATGGTGGGGCTGCTGGAAACCCTGCTGACACTGAACCTCACCGATGAAATCACCGAGAGCCGTGGCTACCCGGATCGGGAATGCGTGGCGCTGGGTGCAGCCAATATGGTCTCCGGGCTGTTTGGCGGCATGGGCGGTTGCGCGATGATCGGGCAGACCGTGATCAACCTCAGCTCCGGCGGACGTGGGCGGTTGTCCGGGGTCGTGGCCGGTGTACTGATTCTGTTGTTCATCCTGTTTTTGTCGCCGCTGATCGAGCGAATTCCGTTGGCCGCGCTGGTGGGCGTGATGTTTGTGGTGTCGCAGCAAACGTTCGCCTGGGCGTCGTTGCGGGTGCTGAACAAAGTGCCGCTGAACGACGTGCTGGTCATCGTCGCCGTGACGGTCATTACGGTGTTCACCGACCTCGCCACCGCCGTGCTCTGCGGCATCGTCATCGCAGCACTCAACTTCGCCTGGCAGCAGGCCCGCGAACTGTACGCCGACGCGCACATCGAGGCCGACGGCAGCAAGCTTTACCACCTGCACGGCACACTGTTCTTCGCCTCGACCACGCCCTTTCTCAATCAGTTCGATCCCGCCAATGACCCGGCCGTGGTGACGATCGATTGCCGTCACCTGAGATTCGTCGACTACTCGGCCATCGCCGCACTGAAAACCCTGCGGGAACGTTACGCCAAGGCCGGCAAACACCTGCGCGTGTTTCACCTCTCGGAACGCTGCAAGCAAATGCTCAAGCGCGAAGGTGCAGAGTTCGCCTGACACGAGAACGCCAAACATTACAGCAGACAGTCATCGCGAGCAGGCTCACTCCCACGATGGATCTCTGTCGAACACACAATCTGTGTCCACTGAAGATCCACTGTAGGAGTGAGCCTACTCGCGATGAACGATGACGCGGTGACCCCTGTTACTGATGAAAATCCGCAGCGTCTATTTTCATTACCTGCGACGCCGCATGCCTCTAAACGACAAACCATATCCCTGAACGAAAATAACTTTCATGCGGTTTGAAAATCACGTCTCGAAATGATTTAAGAGTTTCACAACCCATTCGACGTGACCCTTTCGAGGAGTACCGCATGACACCGTCCTTCGGCTATTGGCTGCTGGTTTATGCCGCCATCGCCATCATCGCGCTGATCGTTCTGATCGCCCGTTACCGTCTTAATCCCTTCATCGTAATCACCTTGGTGTCTATCGGCCTGGCCTTGCTGGCCGGGATGCCACCTTCCGGTGTGGTCGGCGCTTACGAGGCCGGCGTCGGTAAAACCCTGGGGCACATCGCGCTCGTGGTCGCGCTGGGCACCATGCTCGGCAAAATGATGGCCGAGTCCGGCGGCGCCGAGCAGATGGCGCGCACGCTGATTGATCGATTTGGCGAGAAGAACGCGCACTGGGCGATGGTCTGCATTGCGTTCCTGGTCGGACTGCCGCTGTTTTTCGAGGTCGGTTTTGTCTTGCTGGTGCCGATCGCCTTTACCGTAGCGCGGCGTGTGGGCGTGTCGATCCTGATGGTTGGTTTGCCGATGGTTGCCGGCTTGTCCGTGGTGCACGCCCTGGTGCCACCGCACCCGGCCGCCATGTTGGCAGTACAGGCTTATCAGGCGTCCGTGGGGCAGACCTTGCTCTATGCGATTCTCATCGGTATTCCGACGGCGATTATCGCCGGTCCCCTGTACGCCAAATTCATTGTGCCGCGCATTCAACTGCCGGCGGATAATCCGCTGGAGCGCCAGTTCCTCGACCGCGAACCGCGGGATCGTCTGCCGGGTTTCGGCATCACCATGGCGACCATTTTGTTGCCGGTGGTCCTGATGCTGATCGGCGGCTGGGCGAACCTGATTTCAACGCCAGGCAGCGGCTTGAACCAGTTTCTGCTGTTCATCGGCAACTCGGTGATCGCCCTGCTGCTGGCGACCGTATTGAGTTTCTGGACCCTGGGCATTGCCCAGGGCTTCAGTCGCGAATCAATCCTCAAGTTCACCAACGAATGCCTGGCACCCACCGCCAGCATCACCTTGCTGGTGGGCGCCGGCGGTGGCCTTAACCGGATTCTGGTGGACGCGGGCGTCACCGACCAGATCGTCGGCCTGGCCCAGGAGTTTCATCTGTCGCCACTGCTCATGGGCTGGTTGTTTGCAGCGTTGATGCGCATTGCCACGGGCTCGGCCACGGTGGCCATGACCACCGCTTCGGGCATCGTAGCCCCGGTGGCCATTGGTCTGGGATATCCCCATCCGGAGTTGTTGGTGCTGGCGACGGGCGCGGGGTCGGTTATCTTTTCCCACGTGAACGACGGCGGCTTCTGGTTGATCAAGGAATACTTCAACATGACCGTCGCCCAGACCTTCAAGACCTGGACCGTGCTCGAGACCATCATCTCGGTGGTTGCTTTCGGTCTGACCGTGGGTCTTTCCTACCTGCTTTAACCGGAGCCGCCCGCCATGGACATCCTCTACCACATCCGAGCCCGTCAGGATTCCTTCAGCGCTGGCGAAGGACGCATCGCCCGGCTGATGCTCGATGACGTAGGGTTTGCCGCGTCCGCCAGCCTCGATGAACTGGCGCAGCGAGCCGAAGTGAGCACCGCGACGCTGTCTCGTTTTGCCCGCACGGTGGGCTGTCGCGACCTGCGTGATTTGCGCCTGCAACTGGCCCAGGCCAGCGGTGTCGGCAGCCGTTTTCTCGACCCGGCGGGCACGCCTGAGCAGTCTGCGTTCTACGGGCAAATCGTCGGCGATATCGAGTCGACGCTGCGCCAGCACTTGTCGGCGTTCGACGAGTCGCGCTTCGCCGATGCGGTCAAGTTGCTCGGCCAGGCGCGGATGATTCACGCCTTCGGCATGGGCGGCTGTTCGACCTTGTGCTGTGACGAGTTGCAAGTTCGACTGGTGCGTTTCGGTTACCCGATCGCGGCGTGCCACGACCCGGTGATGATGCGCGTCACCGCCGCCAGCCTGGGTGCGGAACACACGGTTATCGCCTGCTCCCTGACCGGCATCACCCCCGAACTGCTCGAGGTCATTGAACTGGCGCGCAACTACGGCGCGCGGATTCTTGCCATCACCCGGGCCGATTCGCCGCTGGCGCAATTGGCCGATGTGGTGATACCGCTGCAAGGCGTTGAAACTTCATTCATCTACAAACCCACCGCAGCGCGCTACGGCATGTTGTTCGCCATCGACGTGCTCGCCACCGAGGTGGCACTGGCCAATCCTGAAGACAATCAAGAGCGTCTGCGGCGGATCAAACTCGCCCTGGACGATTACCGCGGCGGCGATGACCATTTGCCGCTGGGAGACTGACATGAAGTACGACACGCTGATTCGCAACGCCCTGATCATCGACGGCAGCAACAGCCCCGGCTACACCGCCGACGTAGCGATTCTGAACGGGCGCATCGAGCGCATCGGTGACTTGCAACACGACTCGGCCAACGAAGAAATCGACGCGGCAGGTCGGGTGTTGGCGCCAGGATTCATCGACGTGCACACCCACGATGACACCGTGGTCATCCGCCAGCCGCAGATGCTGCCAAAACTCAGTCAGGGCGTGACCACGGTGATCGTCGGCAACTGCGGGATCAGCGCCTCGCCAGTGAGCTTGCGCGGCGATCCGCCCGATCCGATGAATCTGCTCGGCACCGCGTCAGCGTTTGTTTACCCGACATTTCGCGATTACCGCGCCGCCGTCGAAGCGGCGCAAACCACGCTGAACGTCGCCGCGCTGGTCGGCCACACCGCGTTACGCAGCAACCACCTCGACGACCTGTTCCGCACCGCCACGCCGGATGAAATCAGCGCCATGCGCGAGCAGTTGCGTGAAAGTCTGCAAGCCGGTGCCCTGGGTTTGTCCACCGGTCTGGCCTACGCCAGCGCCTTCTCGGCCTCCACCGATGAAGTGATGCAACTGACCGAAGAACTGACCGCCTTCGGTGCCGTCTACACCACCCATTTGCGCAGCGAATTCGAACCGGTGCTGGACGCCATGGACGAGGCCTTCCAGATCGGCCGTCATGCAAAAACGCCCGTGATCATCTCCCACCTAAAATGCGCTGGCGCCGGCAATTGGGGACGCAGTCCGCAACTGTTGGCAGCGCTTGAAGAGGCGGCGAAGACTCACCCGGTGGGCTGCGATTGTTATCCCTATGCGGCCAGCTCTTCGACCCTGGACCTCAAGCAAGTCACCGACGCCCATCGCATCACCATCACCTGGTCGACGCCGCATCCGGAGCTGGGTGGTCGCGACCTGATGGACATCGCTGCCGACTGGGGTGTGCCACTGCTGGACGCCGCCCGCAAGTTGCAACCGGCGGGTGCGGTGTACTACGGAATGGACGAGGCTGACGTACGCAGAATCCTCGCGCATCCGCTGTCGATGGTGGGCTCTGACGGATTGCCGGAAGACCCGTTTCCGCATCCGCGTTTGTGGGGCGCTTTTCCAAGGGTGCTTGGGCATTTCAGTCGCGACGTCGGTCTGCTCCCACTGCACACCGCCGTGCACAAAATGACCGGGCTGTCCGCCGCACGATTCGGCTTGAAGGAGCGGGGTGAAATCCGTGAAGGCTATTGGGCGGATCTGGTGTTGTTCGATCCTCTGACGGTTCGCGATGTCGCGGATTTCAAAGATCCGCAACGCGCGGCGCAAGGGATTGACGGGGTGTGGGTCAACGGTGTGTTGAGCTATCGCGATGGCCAGGCGAATGGCCGTAGGGAAGGGCGGTTCTTGGCGCGGGAAGGAGACTTGCGGGTAGGTTTTAATTAAGCGCAGTAAAGTCAAACGATCGCAGCGTGCCGCAGCTCCTACATTGACCGGGTCTAACCACACATTTCGCGGTTACCCACAAACCCAGGTAGGAGCTGCCGAGTGGAACGAGGCTGCGATCTTTTGATCAGACCATCATGCCGGCGATTCGAGGCGATCCAGCACCCGATTCACCGTCAGCTCGCCCAGCATGATGACTTGCGCAATTCCCAACAGCGCATTACGCGACGTCCCCTCCAGATGATCCACCAGATCAGTGGCCATGACATTGGCCGACGCCAGCGACTCGCAGGCATAGGCCAGCAGCGTTTCGGTATCGGCCTCGGGATTGACCGTAAAGAGGGAGCAGAGTTTGTGTGGGGTGGCTTTGATGTCGGCGAATGAGGGGGCGCGTTCGGCGGTGTTGTGAGGAGTATCTGAGACGGGTTCGTCTGATGGTGCTGCCGGATCTGCGTCTGGCGGATTGGGGGTAACTTTGACCATGGGATCTTTCCTTTAGTAGGCCGCAACCGTCTCGCGACTAAACGAAAGGGAGGCGGCTGTGCGCAAGTTAGTCGACCGGTAAAGAACCCAAATCCGGCGCATCCGAAGACGCCTCGCGCACAGCCACCATCAAGTGCAGGTAGATGCCTGACTGATGACACGTGTGCAACCGTTGGGAACTATCCGGGCGACTAAACCCGATCACTGAAAATCAGTGACCCGAACCAAGTTACCGACCCACCCCAAGCCGCACAAGCCGGCGGATTCTGGCGTACCTGTAGGTATCCACGCAAGAAACTGTAGCTTTCAAGACGTGAAGCTGACACCGATTAAACAAGCCCCGCGCGCTCCAGAACACACATGCCCAACTGTGAGAGCGAGCCTGCTCGCGATGAGGCCCGAACACCCAACTCAATCAACCAGGCAAGCCACATAATGCTGACCCACACCCGGATTCATCCTACGTATCAAGCGGAAAATTCCTGCCGTCCACTGCTTGAAAGTTTCAGTCATCAACCGCCACCCGATGAGTCTGCCGAAATTCCCCCGGCGGTATCCCGCGACGGCTCTTGAACGTGCGATGAAATGAGCGCGGTTCGGTAAACCCCAAGTACTGGGCAATGTCCTGAATCGGCAGGGCGCTATTGAGCAGGTAGTGCTCGGCCAGCTCCTGGCGCAAATCATCGAGGATCTGCTGGTACGACGTGCCCGCCTGATGCAGCTGGCGTTGCAGCGTGCGCACGGACACGGCGAACTGTTCAGCAACCTGTTCTTTGCGTGGCAGCCCTTCCTTGAGCAACTGGCGCAGGATGCTCTTGACGCGTTGCTCCAGCGACGCGTCTTCCAGCGTGGCCATCAAACCCTGCGCATGTTCTTCCAGGGTGCGCAGCAATTGCGCATCGGCCTGGCGCAATGGCAGCTGTAAATAGGGCAACGGCACTATCAGCGCCGAATAGGGCTGCTCGAACAACACGGGGCAGTCGAAGAATTCCTCGTACTGCGCCAGCGTTGTGTCGTGGGGCTGTGAATGCTCAAGCCAGACAGCGGCCGGAGACAGCTGGGTATCGGCAATCCAGCGCGCATATTGCAGCCACGAACCGAGGACATTCTCCACCAGGTGCCGGCGGATTCGCGGGCGTTGATGGCGGCAGGTCCAGATCAGGTGCACGTGTGGGTCTTGCACTTCGGCGCGGCTGACGCCCATGTCCCCCACCAGTTTCTCGAACGGCATGATGCGGCTCATGGCGTCGCCCAATGTCGCGCAATTCATGGTGATGTAGCCCAGCACGCTCCAGGAGTTGGGCAATACAAAACGCGCTGCATTGAGGCCGAACAGCGGGTCATTCGAGTGTTCACAGAAATAATCGAGCAACCGTTCATGGACCTCACCCGGCAACCGCAGGCTGTTGTCGCTCAACTGGTGCGACTGCAACCCGGCGGCCGTCAGCGCAGGCTCAATGGCAACGCCCAGTTGCTCGGCGTAGCGCAGGTACTTGAGCAACGGGGGAACTGAAGTGAAGCCGAGGGATTGCATGATCGTGTTCCTTTGATCAAGGCCCGCTTGCGCGGATGAATGCCCTGAAAGGTAGTTTGAAACCACAGCTAAAGTAAATGACTTAAACCGGCGCGGGTTTGACTCAATTGGCTACTCGAACTGGCCGGATACGACCGTGACACTTTCCAGCGGCTAGCTAGTATGGGGGCCTGAAAGATCACTGATAAAAACGATAAAAGGACACACGCATGCGACGCTGGAACGGCTGGGGAGATGCAACCACGGTGGTCGAGCTGCCGGCTCAGGGCGCGGGATTTCTCGCCGAGCGAGTGGGTGCCGGTCGTGCATTGCCCGATGCAACGCTTGAGGCAGCACTGGCCAGGGTGCCGGTCTCGCGATTGGCGGCGCATGGGCTGTATAGCGTCGAGCCGCACGATCGCCTGCTGCATGCCCGAGGCCAGAGCCTGCCGGACTGGCTGGCGTTGCGCGAAGGAGCACCGGGGATTTATCCCGACGCCGTGGCGTTCCCTGAAAGTGCCGAACAGATCCGCCAGTTGCTGACGCTCGCCGAGACCCGGGATCTGTGCCTGATTCCTTATGGCGGGGGCACGTCGGTGGCCGGGCACATCAACCCTCCGAGCTCCACGCGGCCCGTGGTTACGGTGTCCCTGGCCCGCATGAATCGCCTGACCGACCTTGATGAGCAGAGCTTGCTGGCCACCTTCGGTCCCGGCGCCAGTGGTCCGCAAGTGGAAAGTCAGCTACGTGCCCGTGGGTATACCCTCGGGCATTTCCCGCAGTCGTGGGAGCTGTCGACATTAGGCGGTTGGGTCGCCAGCCGTTCCAGTGGCCAGCAGTCGCTGCGCTATGGACGAATCGAGCAACTGTTTGCCGGTGGCACCCTGGAAACGTTTTCCGGCCCCCTGGAGATCGCGACGTTCCCGGCCTCGGCTGCCGGTCCCGACATGCGCGAAGTGGTGCTGGGCAGTGAGGGTCGTTTCGGGATCATTTCCGAGGTCAAGGTGCGGGTCAGTGCGCTGCCCGCCGATGAGCGTTTCTACGGGGTGTTTTTGCCCGACTGGCCGCAGGCGCTGCGAGCGATCCGGCAATTGGCCCAGGCACGCGTTCCGCTGTCGATGCTGCGCCTGTCCAATGCCGTGGAGACCGAAACCCAGCTGGCACTGGCCGGTCACCCTCAGCAAATTGCCTGGCTGGAAAAATATTTGGCCCTGCGTGGCGCCGCTGCAGGCAAATGCCTGCTGACGTTCGGCGTGACCGGCAATCGGCGGCAAAATGCGCTGTCCCTCACTCAGGCCCGACAGCACCTTAAAGCCTTCGGCGGGGTGTTCACGGGCACCTTGCTGGGCAAGAAGTGGGCGCAAAACCGTTTTCGTTTCCCGTACCTGCGCGAGAACCTGTGGAACGCCGGCTATGTGGTGGACACCCTGGAAACCGCTACCGACTGGAGCAATGTCGACAACCTGCTGAACCGTATCGAAACCAGCCTGCGCGATGCCCTGGCCGCTGAAGGCGAGCGTGTGCATGTGTTCACTCACCTGTCCCATGTCTACGGCGAAGGTTCGAGCATCTACACCACTTACGTGTTTCGCCCGGCGGCGGATTACCCGGCCACGCTCGCACGTTGGCAGGCGCTCAAACAGGCGGCGAGCCAGACGATCGTCGACAACCACGGCACCATCAGTCACCAACATGGCGTGGGCAAGGACCACGCGCCGTATTTGCTGCGGGAGAAGGGTTTTCTGGCGATGGACACGTTGCAGGCCCTGAGTCGGCACTTCGATCCGGCCGGGCGGTTGAACCCTGGCACGCTGTTGCAGGAGTGACGGCATGAGCCATGACTGGAATGCCGCGTGGCGACAGCGCGTGCTGCCGACACTGGGGGATGAAACCTGGGACCTGATCGTCATCGGCGGTGGCATCAGCGGCGCCGGCATCCTGCGCGAGGCCGCACGCCGTGGCTGGCGTTGCCTGCTGCTGGAACAGCGCGATTTCGCCTGGGGCACTTCCAGCCGTTCTTCGAAAATGGTCCACGGTGGCTTGCGTTATATCGCCAAGGGGCAGTGGCGCCTGACCCGTGACTCGGTCCACGAACGTCAGCGCCTGCTCGACGAAGCGCCAGGACTGGTGGAGCCCATGAGTTTCATGATGCCGCATTACCGTGGCGGCTTTCCCGGGCCACGGGTGATGGGCGGTTTGTTGACCGTCTACGACGCGCTGGCCGGGCGACGTGACCATCGTTTTCACAATGCGCAACAGCTGCGTTATCTGGCACCGGGTGTGAGGGAAGATGGCCTGTTGGGCGGCACCTGTTTCGTCGATGCCCTCACCGATGACGCGCGTTTGGTGATGCGTGTCCTGAGCGAAGCCCGGGCCGATGGCGCTACGGGGATTAACGGCCTGCGGGTGCAGCAGCTTGTACGTGATGAAGGGCGGGTGTGCGGGGTTCAGGTCGAGGATTGTGAAGGCGGCGGATCGATGCAACTGCGTTGTCGCGTCTTGGCTGTGGCGACGGGCGCCTGGGCCGAACGTCTTCGCCCATCCGACGTCCCTCGCCAGTTGCGTCCGTTGCGCGGCAGCCATGTGTTGCTGCCGGGCTGGCGCTTGCCGGTGGCTCAGGCGTTTACCTTTTTGCACGACAGCGACCGTCGCCCCGTGTTTGTTTTTCCTTGGGAAGGCGCCACGGTGGTGGGCACCACGGACCTGGACCATCACGAAGACCTGGACCAGAGCGCGAGCATCAGCGCTGAGGAACTCGACTACCTGCTGGCTGCCTGCACACAACAGTTTCCACAGGCCCAAGTGTCCGCTGCCGATGTGTTGTCGACCTGGTCGGGCGTGCGCCCGGTGGTGGGCAGCGCCGCAGGTGAGCGCCAAGGCAAACCCTCGAATGAAACCCGCGAGCATGTGCTGTGGCACGAGCCCGGTTGCGTGACGCTGGCCGGTGGCAAGTTGACGACCTTTCGCCCGCAGGCCATCGAAGTGCTCAAGGCGTGCGCGTTGATGCTCGAACGTCCTTTCGAAGATGACGGCGCACCGGTGTTCGTCGCCGTCCCTGACCTGTTGATTCCGGGGCTCAGTGGCAGCCAGTGGCGACGCCTGGCCGGGCGTCATGGTCGTGACCTGCCGAGGCTTGCGCGACTCATCGAGGCGTTGGGTCATGACACCGTTGGCGCGACGGACACCTTGTGGGCTGAACTGGCCTTTGCCTGTGATACAGAGATGATTTTGCACCTGGATGACCTGCTGTTGCGTCGTACCCGCCTGGGCCTTTTGCTGGCCCGAGGCGGCGAAGATTTCATGCCCGCCATTCGCCACCTTTGCCAGTCCCGGTTGGGCTGGGACGATGAGCGATGGCATCAGGAGGAACAGCGTTACCGGGCGTTGTGGCAACGCCATCACGGCTTGCCCGGCGGTTCGTTGTTGAACCAATAGGACCACTGCATCTGTTGCGCTGACACTCCCGAACACCTGTAGCCGCTGAGGAGCGAAGCGAGGCTGCGTTCGGCTGCGAAGCAGTCGTCAAATGTTGGATGGCGAGGACGTTGTCCTCGAACGCAGCCTCGCTTCGCTCCTCAGCTGCTACAGGTTCAACGGCTGCCCTCAACTGCAACCCCAGCATTTCAGGAACGTGCGTCACCCATACCCATTGAAGAGAGCTCCATGGATAACCACTCGAACAAGCGTTACCTGCTGGCCATCGACAATGGAACCCAAAGCGTGCGCGCGTTGCTGTTCGATCTTCAGGGCAATCTGCTGGGCAAAGGCAAGGTCGAGCTGCAAGCCTATTACTCCACGCAACCCGGCTGGGCTGAACAGGACCCGGATTATTATTGGGCGAAATTGGGGGAGGCGTGCCAGCAGGTGTGGGCGCAAACCGGGATCGATCGCACACAGATTGCCGGCGTATCCCTGACCACCCAGCGCGGCACGCTGATCAACGTCGACGCCCAGGGCAAAGCGTTGCGCCCGGCCATCCTGTGGCTCGACCAGCGTCAGACCGAGGTCGAAGGCGGCATCAAAGGCCCCTGGGGTTGGTTGTTCAAGTTGGTTGGCGCCCAAGCCACTGTGGATTATTTTCGCGCCCAGGCCGAGGCTAACTGGATTGCTCGCCACCAGCCTGATGTGTGGGCAGCGACCGACAAATTCCTGCTGCTCTCGGGGTTTCTCACCCATCGATTGTGCGGACGCTTTGTCGATTCGGTGGGCTGCTGCGTGGGCTATCTGCCTTTCGACTTCAAGCGCTTGCGCTGGGCCGCGCCCTCCGACTGGAAATGGCAGGCGCTGGCCGTGCGTCCCGAGCAACTGCCTACGCTGCTCAAACCTGGTGAGACCCTGGGCTACATCAGTGCCGAAGCGAGCTGTCACACCGGCATTCCCGAAGGACTGCCCTTGATTGCCGCCGGTGCCGACAAGGCGTGTGAGGTGTTGGGGGCCGGCGTGGTCGACACCAGCACGGTGTGCCTGTCCTACGGCACCACAGCCACAATCACCAGCACCCGGTCGCGCTATCTGGAAATCGTCCCGCTGATTCCTCCTTACCCGGCGGCGGTGCCGGATCAATACAACTGCGAGGTGATGATCTATCGCGGCTACTGGATGGTCAGTTGGTTCAAGAACGAATTTGGCCTGCGGGAAATGCAGCAGGCCAAAGAGCAGGGCGTGGAGCCGGAGCAACTGTTCGATGCCTTGGTCAACGCCGTGCCGCCGGGCTCCATGGGCCTGATGCTGCAACCCTACTGGTCGCCGGGCATCCGTGAGCCGGGTGTGGAAGCCAAAGGCGCGATGATCGGCTTCGGCGATGTGCATACCCGCGCGCACATATATCGGGCGATCCTCGAAGGCTTGGCGTATGCCTTGCGTCAGGGCATGGAGAACATCGAGAAGCGCTCGAAGACTCCCATCAAGTGCTTGCGGATTGCCGGTGGCGGTTCGCAAAGCGATGCGGCCATGCAACTCACGGCAGACATTTTCGGCCTGCCGGCGGAGCGTCCGCATGTCTACGAAGCGTCCGGTCTTGGCGCCGCGATTTGCTGCGCCGTCGGCCTTGGCCTGCACGCCGATTTCCCTTCGGCGATCGCCGCGATGACCCGGGTCGGCGCGGTCTTCATGCCTCAGCCCGAAGCGCATCAGACCTACGAACGCCTGTACAAGGACGTGTATTTGCGCATGTACCGTCAGCTTAAACCCCTGTACCAGAGCATCCGGGAAATCACCGGCTATCCCGCCTGAAGTACCTGTGGGAGCAAAGCTTGCTCGCGATGGACGTCAACGATGACGCTGTCAGCCTGATGCCCCGCGGTGTCTCACGATCATCGCGAGCAAGCTTTGCTCCCACAGGTGATCTGGTTTGCGTCCGTGGATATCACGGCGGCAATTGGTTTTTTGCGCCTTAGGGCGTGGCGCTATCGGAGAGTTTTTTTGGCGAGATTGGACAGTGTCAGGGGTGGGGGCGGTTGTTAGGCTCAACCCACTGCACATCCAATAAGAATTAAAAGCGATGAAGCTGACATTTTTCCTGCTACTGCTGTGTGGAACGGCTCCGGCGGCTTGGGGTTGGTCCAATCACACGGTGGGCAGCTACCTGGCCTTGCAAGACCTGCCCGCTTTGCGCGAAGCACCCCGGGTGGACGTCGAAACCCTGGAACAGTTTCTCGCTCAGCAATATGGCGCGGTAGCCGAGTTGCTGGAAGAACAGGAGCGCTTCGCCCGTCAGCACTTCGCTCAATACCCGCCACGCCCCGACAGCCTCAAGCTGCCCGCCGTGCCAGGGGATCATCTGCAACAGGCATTCCTCAACGCCCTGCGCATCAACCCGAAGATTCATCTGGCCATGGTTATCCAGCCGATGCCGGGCAAGGATTTGCCAGAACGCGAACACTTGAAAGCCGAGCAGGTGATGGTCGAGCAGACCCTCTCGCCCTGGAATCGCCAGCGTTTTAT
This sequence comes from Pseudomonas sp. p50(2008), assembly GCF_015351605.1. Lineage (NCBI taxonomy): Bacteria > Pseudomonadati > Pseudomonadota > Gammaproteobacteria > Pseudomonadales > Pseudomonadaceae > Pseudomonas > Pseudomonas sp. p50(2008). The sequence continues at coordinate 695,858 of NZ_JACMYF010000003.1, read as the reverse complement.
CCGCGTGGCACACGGCGAAAAAGTATCGGCCCTGGCGGTGCTGGCCAGTGCCGCCGACGAGCCGGATTACGGTCACGACATCAACCTGTTCAGCGACAACCCTGGCGAGGTTGCCGGGCGGTATGGCTTCGGCCCACAGCCTTTCGGTGATCCGCGTTTTCAATACAGTTCCCAAGCGCCCTTCCACATGGGCTTCTTCCATGAGAACGCGGTGGTGTACGCCGCCGCCGATTTCCTGCAGCGCAGCTGGCCGGACTGGCGTGCCTATCAGTACATGGGCCTGGCGCGCCTGGCGTTCGCCACGGGTCATCCGTATTGGGGTTATCGCTTTCTCGGCTGGGGCCTGCACCACATTCAGGACCTGACCCAGCCGTATCACGCCAAACCGCTGCCAGGCGTAGAGCTCGCTAGCATGCTGATGATGGAAGGCAAGGCCCTGGCGGGTTTTGACAGCGACAAACACGCGGCCATCGAGCGTGTCGCCACCCGCCATATGGAAGTGGAAAAGTATCAGTCCGCCTGGCTCCGTCGTTTGCTGCGGGCCGGTCAGGCACACCCGATGCTGGAGGCCTACGTCAATCTCACAGAGGACGCCAGTTACCCGCCTTACTCGGTGGATTACTTGCGCGAGGTGGTCAGCGCACAGTCCGCTGAACAGTCCGCTGCGTTTGATGAGGCCATTGGGCAGTGGCTGGAAACAGCGCCGGTCACCACCGATTTCAGCGCCGGCAATCAGGTCCAGCGCGAAGACTACAACCATCCGGCTCTCAATCAGCAGCTGTTCAGGTTACTCGGGCATTTCGGTGCGCACAGCCGGATTTACGTCAGCGCGGGACTGGTGCCGTAGTCGTTGCGGCGTCGCTGTCCAGGCAAACAAAAACAAGATCAGGGAAGGGAGAAAGATGATGAGGACTCGACTGCGCCTGTCCGGCGCGGCAATACCCGGCGTGGGCCTGGCAGGACTGCTGCAACTGTGCGCGGTCGAAGGGGTGCAGGCGGTGGAGTTCAGCGTGCTGGACCAGCAGGTCACCGGCTCGTTCGACAGTACCTTGTCTTACGGGCGCTTGTGGCGGGTGCAGGGGCGGGACAAGACCAATGATGACGTCAACACCAACGACGGCAATCGCAACTTCGATACCGGGCTGGTTTCCGAGGTGTACAAGATCACGTCGGAGCTGGAAGCCAACTACCAGAACTACGGGTTGTTCATGCGTGGCACGGCGTTTTACGACACCCAGCTGATGGATAAGCGCAACGATTATTACCGCAACAACAGCCCTTCGCAGCCGAGCCAGAGTTACCCGCAGGACAACCATTTCACCGACCAGACCCGCGACATCGCCGGTAACCGGATTGAGATGCTCGACGCCTACCTCTATGGCAATTGGGACGTAGCGTCGATGCCGGTCACGGCGCGGGTCGGGCGCCAGGTGTTCAACTGGGGCGAGGGCATTTTCTACCGCGGCGGGATCAACACCACGAACCCGGTGGACGCCGCCAAGTACCGCTTGCCGGGCGCCGAGGTCAAGGAAGTGCTGATACCGGTGGAAGCGCTCAGCTTCAACATCGGCCTGACCGATTCCCTGACGGTGGAAAGTTTTTATCAGACCAACTGGAAGGAGACCCGCATCGATCCGGTCGGCACGTTCTATTCCCAGACCGACTTGTTCGCCGATGGCGGCAACACCGCTTACAACAACTTCACCGGCACCGCGCTGGACACACCGGTACCGGGCTTCGGCAATGTGATCGATCTGTACACCGCATTGGGCAACAACCCATTGCTTAACCAGGCCCTGAGCACGACTGGCCTGTACGCCAACGGCGTGACCCCGTCCTTCGGCAATACCCTCAAGGTCGCCTCGGTCGGCAAGGATTACAACGCCCGCAACGACGGCCAGTTCGGCTTTGCCTTTCGCTACATCGCGGAAGCACTCAACAGTACCGAGTTCGGTCTGTACATGGTCAATTACCACGCCAAGGAACCGACCATCTCCGCCGATCTGGGCGGTTATCAGGGGATCGACATGGCCGCCCTGACCAACCTGTTGTCCGGTGTCGCCGGCAGTCAGGCCGGGCAACTCGCCAACGGTCTGGCGACGGCGGATGTGCTGGGCAATATTCAGGCGCATCGTCGCTATGCCGAAGACATTCGCATGTATGGCTTCAGCTTCAACACCACGGTGGGTCAGGCGTCGGTGTTCGGTGAAGTGGCTTATCGGCCGAACCTGCCTATCGGTGTCGCGGCAACCAATGACCTGATCGGCGACCTGGCCAATGGCGCTGCTGCAGCGGCTGGTGGGCAGACCATCAACATTGGCGGGCAGATGGTCACGCTCGACAGCCAGATCAACAACGCGGAGCGGGTCGAGGCGTTCAACACCTCCCTGGGCACCATCTACAACTTCGGCCCGGGCCTGTCGTTCGACTCGATGTTCGGGGTGTTCGAACTGGCGTCCGAGCACCTGCGCGGCAGCAGCCTGCATTACACCGCGTATGACGGCAGCACCCGTTACTACGCGGGCACCGGTAACTATTCCTACGTGTCCGGAGGTGATCGTGGCGATCAGGTCAACCGCGATTCCTACAGCTATACCGCGATGGTCAACGGCACCTGGAACGATGTGTACGCCGGGGTCAACGTCTCGCCCTACGTCGTCTACAAGGACGACTTCAAGGGCAACAGTTATCAGGCGGGCAACACCATCGAGGGGCGCAAGGCTTACACCCTCGGGATCAAGGCCAACTACCAGAACAAGCTGGAAGCCGAGCTGCAGTACACCGAGTTCTACGGCGGTGGCCAGAACAACGGTATTCGCGACCGAGACAACGTCGGCTTCAACCTCAAGTACTTCCTGTAAGTGCTGCGCTCCCACAGGTTTCCATTTCGGAGAACGTTCATGTTTCCTACGTCACGACTGATTAAAACCACACTGTCACTGGTCCTGAGTCTGGCGGCCGGCAGCGCGCTGGCGGCGATTACGCCCCAGGAAGCGCAGCAACTGAAAACCACGCTGACCCCGCTGGGCGCCGAACGCGTGGGCAACGCGGCCGGCACCATTCCGGCGTGGGACGGTGGCATTACCCAGGCGCCCAAGGGCTATACGCCTGGCAAGCATCATCTTGATCCGTATGCGGCAGACAAGCCGTTGTTCACCATCACCAAGGCCAACCTGGAGCAATACAAAGCCCATCTCAGCGCCGGCCAGATTGCGCTGTTCAACAGTTACCCCGACACCTTCCAGATGCCGATCTACCCCTCTCGCCGTTCGGGCTCGGCGCCGCAGTGGCTGTACGACAACACGTTCAAGAATGCTACGTCGGCGAAGCTGCTCGACGGCGGCACCGGTTTTGCCGATGCCTATGGCGGCGTGCCGTTTCCGGTGCCCAAGGATGGGGTTGAAGCACTGTGGAACCACATCACCCGCTATCGCGGCATCTACGTGGTCCGTCGCGCGTCCGAAGCACCGGTGCAGCGCAATGGCAGCTTCGCGTTGGTGACCTCGCAGCAGGAAGCGCTATTCAATTATTACCGCCCAGGCGGGCAATTTGCGGACCTGAAAAACATCCTCTTTTACTACCTGGCCTTTGTTAAGAGCCCGGCCCGTCTTGCCGGTGGTGCGGCGCTGATCCATGAGACCCTGGACCAGCTCAAGGACCCGCGTCAGGCCTGGATCTACGACGCCGGCCAACGTCGCGTGCGACGTGCGCCCAACCTCGCTTATGACACGCCAATCGCCTCGTCCGACGGCCTGCGTACCGCCGACGATACCGACCTGTTCAACGGCTCGCCGGATCGCTACGACTGGAAGCTCAAGGGCAAGCAAGAGATCTACATTCCCTACAACAGTTACAAGGTCGGCAGCCCTGATGTGAAATACGCGGAATTGCTGACACCCGGCCATCTCAACCCGAAATACACCCGTTACGAGCTGCATCGGGTCTGGGTGGTCGAAGGCACGCTCAAGCCCGGCTCGCGGCACATTTATTCCAAGCGTGTGCTGTTTCTGGACGAAGACAGCTGGGGCGCTGCCCTGGTGGATCAATACGACGGACGAGGGGAGTTGTGGCGGGTGTCGATGGGTTACCTGAAAAACTTCTACGACCTGCCGACCACCTGGAGTGCACTGGACGTGTTCCACGACTTGCAGGCGCGCCGCTACTACGTGCAGAACCTGGATAACGAAGAACCCGCCACCGTGGATTTCGCCCAGCCGATTCCGGAGGACGCGTATTTCATGCCGTCGGCGTTGCGCCAGCGCGGGACTCGCTAAAAGCAGACTGGCCGTTCGGGAGATTGCCCGATATTGGCAAGAGAGGGTGTGCTAGCCTGCAATCAATGATTTCATTGATGGCAGGAGGCGTTATGGCCAGCATCACCATTCGAAACCTTGATGAGGCGCTCAAGGAGCAATTGCGTATCACGGCGGCGCATAACGGACATTCCATGGAAGAAGAGGCTCGCCTGATTCTTGGCCGGGCCTTGGCAACTGTTGATCGCTCCGGTGGACTTGGAAGCCGGATCCACAATAGATTCAGCGCTGTCGGTGGATTGGACCTCGAGCTGCCAGAGCGATCAGAAAAGGCTGCTGCGGTGGACTTCTCTGAATGATAGTGCTCGATACCAATGTTCTATCTGAGTTCATGCGCGTTGAACCCGATGCAAAGGTTCTGGATTGGGTCGATGCGCAACCGACGCTGGAACTGGCGATCAGCGCCATCACAGTGGCTGAGATTCTTCACGGCATTGCGCGTCTGCCGTCCGGCAAGCGCAAACAGAAGCTTGAGTCTCATGCGATGGCAATGTTTGAAGAGGACTTCGTGGGAAGGATATTGCCGTTTGATGCTCATGCTGCCGTCGCATACGCGACGCTGGCCGCAGGCGCCGAAGCGAAGGGGCGAACGGCGGCCATGGCTGATGCGCAAATTGCCGCCATTTGCCTGAGTCATGGCGCTTCGATTGCCACGCGTAATGTGCGGGACTTCGAGTTTTCCGGAGTCGAAGTGATCAATCCGTGGGATGCATGAACACGCAGGCAAACAGTAAATTCGCCATCGTCGGAATGCCGCCCGTAGCAAGCCTGCTTCCACGAACCTGTGGAAGCGGGCTTGCTCGCGAATCGATCTATCAGTTGGCCCCAATGCGCGATCAAACGCGGAAGTGGCTCACCATCTGTTGCAACTGACCACCCAAACGCGCCAGTTCAACGCTCGACTTTGCCGTTTCATCGCTGGCGGCGGCGGTCTGTTCGGAGACGTCGCGCACGTTGACGATGCTGCGGCTGATCTCTTCGGCGACGGCGCTTTGCTGTTCGGCAGCCGCGGCGATCTGCTGGTTCATCGACTGGATATTCGACACCGTACGGGTGATGTTCTCCAGTGACAGGCCGGCCTTGCGCGTCAGTGCGACGCTGCTGTCGGTCAGGGTGCGGCTGTTGTGCATCACAGTCGACACTTGCTGGGTACCGTTCTGCAAACCGGCGACCAGGCCTTCGATTTCCTCGGTGGATTTCTGTGTGCGTTGGGCCAGGCCCCGCACTTCGTCGGCCACCACGGCGAAACCACGACCGGCTTCACCGGCGCGGGCGGCTTCGATGGCGGCGTTGAGGGCCAGCAGGTTGGTCTGTTCGGCGACGGCCTTGATCACGTCCATGACACTGCCGATCTTGTCGCTCTCTTGCTGCAGCACACTCATCGCTTCGGTGGAGCGCGCCACTTCGGTGGCCAGGCGTTCGATCTGCGCAATGGCTTCACTGACCACCTTATCGCCTTCACGCGCTTCGCCGTCAGCAGCCGCTGCCGCCTGGGAGGCTTGTTCAGCATTGCGCGCGACTTCCTGCACCGTGGCGGTCATTTCGTGCATGGCCGTGGCCACCTGATCGGTCTCGATTTTCTGGCTGTTTACACCGGCGCTGGTTTGTTCGGTCACGGCGGACAATTCTTCAGCGGCGCTGGCGATCTGCGTGACGCCATCGCGGATACCGCTGATCAAGTCGCGCAGGGTCACGCCCATCCGTGCGATGCCTTGCTGTAACACGCCGAGTTCGTCCCGGCGCGTGACCTTGACGTCCTGGGAGAGGTCGCCGCTGGCGATGCGTTCTACCACGGCCAGCGTGTCCCGCAGCGGACCGGTGATCTGGCGGGTGATGAGCACTGCAGCAATGACGCCCACCAGCAACGCCAGCAAGGTGCTGATCAGTTGCAGGGTGCGGGCTTGTGCGCTTTCGATGTCGCGGCGGTCAAGCTGGATCTGATACAGCTGATCGCTCAGGGACACGATGGCGGCGCCCTGGTCGGTCATTTCCTTGCGCGCCTGCACGGCATCGTTGCTGGCATTTTTATAGGCCAGCAAAGAGTTGCGGTAGTTGCCCAGCGCGGTCTCCAGCTGACGCAAGGCGTCGAGTTGGGTGTCGGCAAAATGCACATTCAGCGATTTCAGGCTGGCAATCGCCGCGTCCAGTTGGGTGACGGCTTTTTGTTCGGTCTCGGCATTGGTGGTCGCGGTGTAGCCGCGCACTTCGTAACGAGCCAGCAGGAACGCTTCCTTGGCGGCAGTGATGGCCAGGAATTGTTCAAAGCGCTGATCGCTCAGCGGCATTTGCTGCACGTGGGTGTAAAGGGTGTTGATCAGCGTGTTGGCGGTTTCAGCGTTGGCGCCCATGGCGTCGCGGGCGCTGTTGCCGGTGCGGTAGGCGCTGCGCATTTTGTTCAGGGACGTCTTATAGGCATCGATCTCGGCGCCTTGCTCCCTGAGCAGCTTGAGGTTTTCCGGGCTCTTGAATTTCGCCAGCAGCGCTTGTTGCTGGGCGGAAAACGCATCAAGCGTGGTTTGTACATTCTGTGCGGCGGTTTCGTCGCCGTTGGTCAGCATGTACTGCAGGCGAACCACACGCAGCTTGGTCAGGCCGGCGTTGAGTTGGGTGATATCGCTCATCCAGTTGCTGCGGTCAATCAGCCCGCCAAGGCTGGTCCAGCCGGTCAGAGCGAGGACGCAGGTCAGCGCCAGGACCAGGCCAAAACCCAGGCCCAGTTTCAGGTTGACGCTGATGTTACCGAACCAGCTATTCATCAAATTCCTCCAGGAACGTTGTCTGTCTTGATCGTCGGTTGGCTGGAAGATTGTTGTTTTTGAGAGCCAGCAAAAATGGGTAGCAGGTGTGTATCGGCCGCACGTTGGGTAACTGAAGATCAAAAAATCGCAGCCAATCTTTAAGCTTTTTTTCACAACCGTTTCACTCCCCGCCGACGCGGCCCTCTCTACCCTCGCGGCATCGAATGAAAGTGGTGCATGCCGACGGGGCGGCTTGATGTGGAATTAAGACTGAGTCTGTTCGGGATAAAACGCTCGATTGATGTGGGCTGGCTGAGCCGTTATCGAAACACCGCCGTAGTGCTGGCCTCGGCGCTGCTGGTCATCCCGTTGACGATATGGCTGTTGGCGCCGGCTGCCGTGCCGGACCTGTCCCACGGCAACGTCGCGGGCGCCCGGACATTGGTCGACGGGTGGGCCAAAGGCGACATGATCGTGCTGGTGCGCCACGTCGAACGCTGCGATCACTCCAGCGCCGTGTGCCTGAATGGTTTCGACGGCATTACTGATCGCTCCCGCAGCGTCGCAGTGAGCGTTGGGGCGCGGTTCGAGCAGTTGGGGCTGGAAAAAGCCGATGTCTACAACAGCCCGTTGCTGCGCACGGCGCAAACGGCCGGGTACATGTTCAATAAAGTGGGCGTGGGCGAAGACTGGCTGATCAATTGCCGGGGCACCATGCTGCGCGACGCGCTGAAGCACAAAGTGCCGGGTCGAAATCTCATTCTGGTTACCCACAGTGAATGCATGTCGCAACTGGAAAAAGACCTCAAACTTCCGGCCTCGACACTCGGTTATGGCGCGTCTTTGTTCATCACGGCTGAAGCGTTCAAAGCTCCGCGCATGCTCGGTTTCGTTGAAGCGTCGGACTGGCAATCGGTGTCCACTCAATGAGCAAATCCATGCGCTTCTATGGCTTCAATTTCGGTATTCCGCTGGCGCTCGCCGTCGTGGTGTTCCTGCTGTTCGACCTGACCCGAATCGACATCGCCTTCAACGATCTTTTCTATGACCCGGTCACGCAGACATTCCCGCTGGACCATGTGCACTGGTTCGAAAAAATCACCCACAAGTGGGCGCGCATCATTCCGAACTGGACCGGCGAAATCGCCATCATCGGTGCCTTGCTGTCGTTTTTATGGCCGCGCCTGAAGGCTGAGAAGCATTCGAAAATCATCGCGTTCCTGGAGAAGATCAAAGTTGGCCCGGTGCTGCGGTTTGCCACCAGACACCGTCGGGACTTTCTGTATGTGGTGTTCGCGTTCTCCATCAGTACCGGCGTGATCCACTACCTCAAGGGTCACACCAGCGTGTATTGCCCCATTGAAACGACGCAGTACGGTGGGAAGATCGAGCACAAGGAGTGGTATCAGAATTTCGACTTGCTGAAAGTCGCGGGTGACGGGCGCTGCTGGCCGGGCGGACATGCCTCGGGTGGCTTTACCATGCTGGCGCTGTACTTCGTCGCGCGTCGCTATCGCTGGCGCTATTCCAAAGCGCTGATGTACGGCTCGCTGGCGCTGGGCTTCGTCTACGGCACCACACGTGTCCTGCAGGGCTGGCACTACATGTCCCACACATTCTGGGCCGGGATCTTTGTGTGGCTGGCGTGTTTGCTGACGGCGCTGGCGTTTTACGGGAGAGCACGGTTGGAGCTGCCGGTGGAGCACGCATCCGTGCACTCTGCTGGTCATGCGTTATCGCAAGCAGGCGCACTTCCACGGTAGAGATGTGTTGCGCAAGAAGGCTTCGTCGAACAAGCCGGTAATGCTCAGGCGAGACGTCGCGTCCAGCGCTGATCCGGTGTTTCAAAACGCTGATTGACCAACGCGGTCAGCACGTGATCTTGCCAGCGCCCGGCGATGCTTAAAAAAGCCTTGGCGTATCCCTCTCGTTCAAAGCCCAGGCGCTCCAGCAGTTGCGCACTGCGCTCGTTGCCGGGGATGTAGTTGGCCATGATCCGGTGCAGGTTTTGTTCATCAAACATGTAATCGATAGCCCTGACCAAGGCTTCGCGCATCAGGCCCTGGCCTTCGTGTGATACGTCGATGTGGTAACCCAGGTAGCAGGCCTGAAAAGCGCCACGCACGATACTGCTGAAGTTGCAGGCCCCGATCATTTGGTTGCCGTCGTTGTTCAGTACAGCGAAATGCACCGCCAGGCCGGCTTTGAACGCGCTGGCCTGAATTTCAAGCCGTCCGCGGGTTTTTTCAGCGCAGTGATAGTCAGTCGGACGAATTGGCGACCAGGGTGCAAGGTGTTTTTGGTTGCGTTGGTAGAAGTCGCTTTCCAGGTCTGCCTGGTCGGGGCTTAGCACCGCCAGCGTCAGGCGTTGGCAGGGGAGGGTCAGCAGTGACATGGAGCGCTCCGCAAGTGAGGGGTGCCCCAGAATTGCCTAAGCGGTTGTAAAACTCAAATGACAAGCTGGTTTTCTCCAGGCAAAAAAAAGCCCGCGGGAGGGCGGGCAAACCGTAGTTTCTTGAATGAGCGAGGGCAATGTACCGTTTGACGAGGCGCGATGGGGTGAAGAAAAATTCATCTGCACGGCGCACCGTTTGCACAATGCGCTTGCTCATTCCCGTTGGCCGCTATCAGAAGTCGTACTTGAAACTGGTCATGATATTGCGCGGTGCGCCGTAGTTGGCCGACAGGGCTGGGGAGCTGTAGTACTCGCGGTCAAACACGTTGTTCACGTTCACCGACGCCGTCAGGTTACGGGTGATGTCATAGCGCGCCAGCAAGTTGGCAATCGCGTAGCTGCCTTGGGTAAAGGTGTGCAAGTCGTTGCCGGTTTTGCTCTGCCAGTTGACGCCACCGCCGAGGGTCAGCTTGTCCAGCGGGCCGTGCAGGCGATAGCTGGTGAACGTCTTGACGCTGTTGCGCGGCATCATGGTGCTGATGCGGGCGTCGTCCGCGTCGGTGGTCACCGAGTAGGCATAGCCTGCAGACGCTTGCCAGCCTTCAGCCAGTTCACCGTTGAGCTCCAGCTCGATGCCTTTGGACGTGGTGTCCTGCTCGGCGCTGTACACGTTGTCGTGTTGCCAGATCGCCAGGTTGTCCTGCTCCAGTTTGAACAGCGCAACGCTGGAGTTCAGCTTGCCTTCAAGGTGCGTGCCTTTCAGGCCGATCTCGTAGCCCTTGCCTTCCATCGGGTCGAGGGGTTTGTTGTCTTCGTTTGTGACCCACGAGGCTTGCGGGCTGAAAATGCTGGTGTAGCTGGCGTACACCGACCAGGTGTCGTTGAGGTCGTAAACCACGCCGGCGTAAGGAATGAACACGCCGTTCTCTTCACGATTGACCTCGGTTTCGGGTGCGCCATACGGGCGGTCCGTGGTGTCGCGTTTCCAGTCGATCAGTCGGCTGCCGAGGATCAGGCTCAGGTCGTCGGTCACGCTGAAACGTGAGGTCAGGTAGGCCGCGTATTGGGTTTCGTCCATGGACGATTTTCCACTTTCGACGAAGTCGGGTTTGGGTGAGTTGCCGTCCCAGGTGAACAGGTTGTCGATGGCGCCTCCCGCTGAAGAGGCGTAGTCGTATTGCCAGCCGCCCCAGCCCGGAACACTTTCCTTGTATTTGGAAAGGGTCATCCCGCCGATCAACTCATGCTCGCGACCAAACAGTCCGAACGGGCCGGTGACGTACAGGTCGAGGTTGTCCTGCCTTGGCGTACCGGAGAACCGCACGGGCAATTGTGAAGTGCCGCTACCGTCCTTGTTGAGATCGCCCATCACATAGTTGAAGGCTTCATCGAATTTGTTTTCCGCGTGGGTGTACTCGATCTTGCCGCTCCAGCCGTTGGCGAATTGCTGCTCGATGGAGGTGAAGAACGTGGTCTGTTCGTGATCGTTATAGGACCAGTCCGGCGCCCCGTTGATCGAGCGCTTGAGGTCGGTGCGTTCGCCGGTGCTGAAGCGCGAGGGCAAGCCGGTGCGCAGCGGCGAGTCGACGTCGGTGCGCTGGTAGCTGAAGCCCATGGTCAGCAGGGTGTCTTCGCTCAGGTCGAATTCGCTGATGCCGTAGAGCAGTTGCGATTGCAGGTTGAAGCGGTCGATCCAGGCATCCTGGGTCTTGTAGTCCGCCACCAGGCGGCCACGCACGTTGCCGCTTTCGGTCAGGGGGCCGGACACGTCGAAGCCGCTGCCGTAGCGATCCCAGTTACCGGCTTCACCGGTGATGCTGGCCCGGGCCTCGGCGGTCGGGCGCTTGCGAATCAGATTGATGGTCGCCGAGGGGTTGCCCATGCCGCTGATCAGGCCGGTGGCGCCGCGAATGATCTCGACGCGGTCGTACATCGCCATGCTCTGGGTGTAGTTGTCCAGACGCGTGTTGGTGGGCACGCCGTCGATCTCGTAGTTCTGGATGACGAAGCCGCGGGAATAGTAGGTGTCAGTCTCCGCACCGAGGCCGTCACGAACGACGGTGATGCCTGAGGTGGCATCCATGGCGTCGGTCAGGGTTGTCAGGTTCTGGTCATCCAGACGTTGGCGAGTCATCACCGTCAACGACTGCGGGGTTTCACGCGGGGTGAGGTTGAGCCGGGTCGAACTGCTGGACGAGTAGGTGGTGTACAGGCCGGTGCCTTCGGTGGTCGACCCCGGCGCCTTGCCGGAAATGGACACCGCGCTCAGCTGCAACGCATCGCCGGAACTGGCCACCAGCGAATAGTTGCCGTTGGCGCCACGGCTGGCTTCCAGGCCAGTGCCCGCCAGGAGCATCGCCAGGCCTTGCTCCACGTCGTACTGGCCGTTAAGCCCTGGCGTTGTCTGGCCTTCGGTCAACGGGGTGGAGTAGGACAGCAGGATGTGCGCCGTTTGACCAAAGCGCGTCAGCGCAGGTGCCAAAGCCCCGGCTGGAATATCGAACGACTGCAGCGTTTGTTCGGCGGCCTGCGCCCAGTTCGGCGCAATCATCAATGATGTGGTTGCCGTCATGCAGGCGATACCTTGAACCACGGCGCCGGCCAGTTTTTGCTTGAGGGATAAGTGCCAGAGCTGGCCGTTGCGAGCGGTGGAATCCACGAGTTGTTCCCCATTGAATATAAGTGTCTGGGGTTTAAGTCTCGCGAGATTCGAAAACGGACCACCCAATCGCAAAAAAAAGTGGTGTCAGGTCAGCCGGGGTTTCAGCGTGACCCAATAGCGGGTGAATTGCTGAACGTCGAGTTGCAGGGTGTCGGCGACGGCGAAAATGATCCGCTCGGTGTTGGCCAAGGGGAATGTGCCTGATACGCGTATGTCGGCCAGGCTCGGATCACAGGCCAGATGTCCGCGCCGGTAGCGGCTCAGTTCATCGAGGAAGTCTTGGAGTGGCTGCCCCTGGGCAACCAGCATGCCCTGACTCCAGGCGGGCGGCGTGAGTGCCACGGCTTGACGGGTAATCAGGCCCTGGGCGTTGAAGCTGAGCTGCTCGCCCGCCTGTAAAGTCATTGCCAGTTGGCGTTGCGCCGACGGATTAATGACCAGCGAGCCCTGATAAACGCTGACCTGTGTAATGCCCGAGCGCTGCCGGACGCTGAACCGTGCCAGCGCGACATCCAGACGACCTTCGGCAGTTTCTATCGACAGGGGACGGCCGTCGGCAATCTTGTCCAGGGTGATCAATATCTCCCCGCGCAGCAGTTTGATGCGTCGTACTTCTCGTTCGAACACCACGTTGATCGCACTGTCGGTGTTGAGCTGTAAGCGTGTGTTGTCCGCGAGCGCGATGCGCCGCTGCTCGCCGATTCGACTGTGGTAATCGGCGGTCAAGTCCTGGAGGAGCGCGGCGTCCTTCATGCTCCAGGCTCCCGCGCCTGCGGCCATCAATACACCGAGTTGCTTGATCGCCGTGCGCCGCGACATCGTCGGGCGAAGGGCGGCGTGGACCAGCGGGCGCTGGTTCGGGGAGCGGATATCGCTCATGCGTTGAGAGAATGCTTCGGCACGCTGCCATGCATGCTCGTGAACGGGGTGTGCCTGGCGCCAGTTCATCCACGCAGCCAGGGTGTCTTCGCTGACGTCGCGTTCCTGCAGTTCCAGATGCCAGTGCATGGCTTGTTCGGCGACGTCGCCGGGGATGGGCGGCTTCACTGCAAGTCCAGGCTGTCATCGAGCATGATGCACAGAGCGCCCGCTTTGACGATGTAGCGCTTGACGGTGGTGATGGAAATGGCGAGCCGTTCAGCGATTTCGCCATGGCTCAGCCCATCCACCTGCGACCACAGAAAGGCCTCGCGAACCGGCCGCTCAAGGCATTCCAGTACAGCATCGAGGGCGATCAGGGTTTCCAGCAGGATTGCCTGCGTTTCAAGACTGGGTGCGGTGAGCTCTGGCATGGCTGCCAGGGCTTCAAGATAAGCGCGTTCGAGTTTTTGCCGGCGGTAATGATTGGATAAAACGCTTTGTGCCACCTTCGCCAGAAACGTGCGTGGCGCATGCAACTCCGGCACCTGCTCCTTGGCCAGCAGTCGCATGAAGGTGTCCTGTGCCAGGTCAGCTGCACTTTGCGAACAGTTGAGCCGGCGCCGTAACCAGTTCTGCAACCAACTGTGCTGTTGTCGATACAGCACGGCCACGTCGCAAAAGCCGGTTTGAGAGGGTGAGGACATGGTCTGATAGCGCCGGATGAGTAAATATCACAAATGATAATACTTATCATATAGATCGGCTGGGTGTGGCTGCAAGGGCGGTGTTTGATTGCTCGGGCAAATGGTCGGTCGCATGCGCCTGTTGACCCGTCACAGGAATGCAGGGCAGGAAATAGGGCGTTACCCAGGATAAAATCTTTGGGTCGCGCGAATGTTATGTATGCGGTACATTTATTGACAAATGTTACGGATATTGAACATGGATCACGCTCTTCTTGTAGATCGTCTCGGCGAACAGATACGCGAAAAGCGCATCAATCGCGGCTTGACTCAGGCACAGGTCGCTCAACTCGCCGGTTTGACACGGCAGAAAGTCATTGCTGTAGAGAAGGGTACATTGTCGGTGAGCATGCTCGCGTTTGCCCGGGTGTTGGGTGCGCTGGATTGTGAGTTCGAGGTGGTTCCAGCCCGCATGCCCACTCTAGAAGAACTGGGGGACATGTTCTAATGAAAATGACCTCGCTGAACGTCAGTACTCCCGAAGGCAATAGCGGGAGGGTCTTCGCCAGTGCAGCAGATTTTGTGTTCCGCTACGACGACGATGCGCGCTCCGAAAGTGCGATCAGCTTGTCGATGCCTGTGCGACTAGACGATTTCCGTCGGCGGGATCTGCATCCTGTTTTCCAGATGAACTTGCCGGAAGGGTATGTGCTGGAGCAGTTGCGTAATCGCCTGGCTAAAACAACCAATGTTGATCCGTTTCTGTTGCTCGCGCTTTCCGGTAGCAGTGCACCCATTGGTCGGGTTCACGTGCGCTCAGAAGCAGTTGATGCGCTGCTGGGGGAGCAGAGATTTGCCGGGGAAAATCTCGAAGAGATTCTGACGTGGGACGGCACGGAAGATATTTTTGCCGACCTGCTGGATCGCTACATTCTGCGGGCAGGCATTTCAGGTGTTCAGCCAAAAGTCATGGTTCCTGAACATCAAGGAGTTGACTTGCCACGCGTCACCTCCAAAACCTCTGACTTGATTATTAAAAGTGGCCGTGATGAGTTTCCCGGGCTGGCAATCAACGAGTTCCTCTGTATGTCGATGGCCAAGGAGGCGGGCATCCCCGTCCCGCCGTTTTACCTTTCGGAAAACGCCAAGCTCTTTGTCATGCGTCGATTTGATCGTGACGATCAGCTCAACCCGATTGGATTCGAGGACATGGCGGCGCTGATGGGGCTTTCAGCCGATCAAAAGTACAGCAAAAGCTACGCAGCGATTGCCAAGGCAGTCCGAGTATTTTGCCCGGCGGTGCACATCAGATCGTCATTGGACCAGCTATTCGATAGCGTCGCGTTGAGTTGTATTGTCGGAAATGGTGATGCGCATTTGAAAAATTACGGCTTGCTCTATTCCGAGCCGACCCAACGCGACGCGCGACTGGCGCCGGCGTATGACATCGTCAACACAACGGCCTACATCCCGGAGGATGTTCTGGCGCTGGATCTGGCGGGTAACAAATCACTGTTTGCTTCACGCCAGGGGCTATTGGAGTTCGCGCAGACATGCGAGGTCGAGCGACCTCAGGAGCGAATTCAGCACCTGCTTACGGCTGTTGAAGGGGTGCTAGAGCGCTACCCCCAGTATCGGGAGCAGGCGCCTAATGTAGTGGGAGCAATTCAACGAGCGGCAGCACCTTTCGCACTCACGTTCGGGTAGTGTTTGGTCGACAGTCAGTTTAAAGGACGGCTCACCTGGTTACTTGGATGCACCGAGCCCGAATTTCAGCCCGCCCCAATTCCACTCCTTCGATTGCTTTACATAGCATCCGGGCTGAATGGCGGGGGTAGCATCACAAGCGATACGACCACCCTTGCTGGTGTCGGCTGTGCGGTCGTTGTAGTGCGCGCAGCCGGAGGCCATCGAAAAAATCAGCGCGGCGGTCAGGGTTTTGAGGGTCATGACAGCATCCTTGCAGGTGGGGCCGTAGCATAGGTTCCGATGTGTCGGGCCGTCCAGGGACTCTTCGAAAGGTAGGGACGCCCCGGGATTACAAACCTCCAGATGCAACAAAGCCCGCACTGGGCGGGCTTTGTTGGTGCTTCGTATTTGGTGGAGCCGGGGGGATTTGAACCCCCGTCCGCCAGTACTCCGCTGTCGGTACTACATGCGTAGCCGTTTCTATTAAGTTAACCCTCAGCGACCCGAAGGGCAGGGTGCTTTGGGCGAGTTGTGTAAGTTTTAGCCGCTTCGTCCACAACGTACTGCACGGCGATTCTGTTCTATATGACAATCACTTCGGGTTTACAGACATCCCCTAGTGATTGCTGGACCCGAAGGTACCAGAAGCTCAGGGCTAAGGCTGCTTACGCAGCGAGAGCGAATTCCTGGCCGTAGTTTTCGTCATTGGCAACTATAAGTAGTTGCAACAGTGGATTTACGAGTTCTGTTACCAACTCGGCATGCACCTAAAGTTTCGCAACCGGCGTCGAATCCTAAACGGCCCCGAGTCTGTTGCTCGGTGAATCAAGTGAGCAACAGACCTGCGCAGTGTACGCCAACGAGACTCAGAAGGCCAACCCGAAGGTTGGCCGCGAGTGATTATGTGCTCGCTGCTCAGTTTGCCATCGACAATGCCTGGGTGGCCTCAGTGGCGCATTTTTTTTCATCATTCGCAGCCTGTGAAGCTTTGGCGCTGGCCAGCAACCTCCTGATCTCCGGTGCGTTGGCGGAGGTCGCTGGCAGCGAATTCACTTTGGCTTCGAGTTCCTGCAGCTTGCTCGTACACAGGTTGTTATCCGCAGCAAATACGGGAGAGGTCAACATTGCAGCGGACATGAACAGACCAGCCAGTGCGGTACGTTTCATGGATATCTCCTAAGAATGATGGTCTCGGTGCTATCGCATGACCGGGCTCGGCCGAGGTCGATCGACCGGCCGCGATGCTTGAGGCCTACTCAAAAGACCACGCCACTGCAAAGTAATTCGGTTTTAGAGAATCGTGAACGACGACAGGCCTGTTGCTCTGTCAATCGAGATGAGCAACAAGCCTGTGTGATTTACATCAGCGTCTGCGAAGCAGGCCATCCCAAAGGTTGGCCTTGTCGGGACTACTGCTTGCCGCCATCACTGGACTTCTGAATATCCTGAATCGTTTGGGTCGTTTCGGCGATGCAATCTTCCGTGCCTTTTTTGGTACCCGTCGCGTGATCAGCTTTGGCTTTTTCGACGGACGCCTGCACCTGTTCAGTCATCTCCGGAGAGATTTGCGACTTGGCATTTTCGATAGTTTTCAAATTGACCGCACAGAGGTCTTCGGCTGCGAACGAAGTGGACGCCATCATGGAAGCAGTAACGAACAGACCTAACAGTACAGAACGTTTCATGTGTATCTCCTTGAGCTGAGGGTCCAGGCATTTGC
Source organism: Pseudomonas sp. p50(2008) (assembly GCF_015351605.1). Taxonomy (NCBI): domain Bacteria; kingdom Pseudomonadati; phylum Pseudomonadota; class Gammaproteobacteria; order Pseudomonadales; family Pseudomonadaceae; genus Pseudomonas; species Pseudomonas sp. p50(2008). Next base: position 678,797 of record NZ_JACMYF010000003.1, on the reverse strand, counting down.
TGGCCATCAGGACGGGCTGCCGATTGGGGGAAGCCCGGCGATGTCCGGGCTTAATCTGTGGACTACAGCGGCGCGTCAGGGTTCTATTTTTTCTTCAGGTGACCTCGACCGTGTCACCCGGTCCACCAGATAGACCAGGCTGTGGTAGTCAATTCCACCGTGTTGTGTCAGACCAATCTCACAGGTGCGGCTCGTGGAAATCCCTTCGCTGCATTGTTGCACCGCATCCTTGAGCGTTCGCAGTGAATGAGCGTTCAGCTCCGGGGTGGTAAAGCCTTTGTCGCCGGCGAACCCACAGCAGTGAATGCCTTCGGGAATGACCACGTTTTTGCTGCACTTGCGCGCCAGATCGATCAGCGCCTGGCTCTCGCCCAGGTGCTGGGTGCTGCACGTGACGTGAACGGCGATCGGCGCTTCCTGTGGGGTGAAGTCGAGGCGATCCATCAGGTGGGTGCGGATGAAACGTACCGGGTCGTATAGGTCCAGGCGCACATCGCCCACATCCTGGACCAGGCGCAAGGTGCAGGGGCTGGTGTCGCAGTAGATGGGATCGAGCCCACCTCGACTGGCGTGCAGCAGCGCGCCGATCAGTTCCTGGCGTTTGTGCTCGGCCTGCTCTGCGTAGCCTTTGGATGCGAAGGGCTGGCCACAGCAGAGGTTGTCCTGATTGTCCGGAAAGACAACCTGGTAACCGGCTTTTTCCAGCAGCCCACGGGTTTTGTCGTACAGCGACATTTGTTCGTTATCGCCGGCTGCCGGTCCCATGACTCGCGAAACACATGCCGCCAGATAAACCACCCGAGGGCGCTCGTCCGGGACGGTCGGGCTGAAGCGAATGGCTTTTTCCGGTTGCGGCATGGCGCTGGTCCATTGCGGGACCTGGCCTTTGGATAATCGGTTCAGCGTCGCCGACAGCTTTGCCAGACGCGGCGCCCCCAGCATCATTCGTGCACCATTGGCGACGTGCAGGGTAAAACGCGCCCCTTGCAGTGCCGTGGCGAAATTACCTTCAAGCCAGTTGGCAGTTTTCGTATGCGTCGCCTTACGGCTGCGGAGCTTTTTCACCAGCTCGCCGGTATTGATTCCTACAGGACAACGCTGCGCACACAGCCCGGTGGCGGCACACGTTTCGATGCCTTGGTATTCGTAGGCCGCTTCCAACTCGGTAGTGTCCACGCCGGCACGCTTCTTCGCCTGAATATCGCGCCATATCACGATGCGCTGGCGCGGGCTCAAAGTCAGGCCCTTCGACGGGCAGACGGGTTCGCAGAAACCGCACTCGATGCACTTATCCACAATTTCATCGGCGGCCGGCAACGGCTTCAAGTGCTTGAGATGAATTTGCGGATCGTTGCTGAGCACAACGTCGGGGTTGAGAATCCCATGGGGATCGAGCAGACGTTTGAGTTGCCACATCAACTGGTAGGCGTCGCTGCCCCATTCCAGTTCGACGAAGGGGGCCATGTTGCGCCCGGTACCGTGCTCGGCTTTTAAAGAACCGCCAAATTCCACTGCAACCAGCTGTGCAACGTCGTCCATGAAGGCCTGATAGCGTGCGACTTCTTCCGGGCTGTTGAAGCCTTGGGTGAAGACGAAGTGCAGATTACCTTCCAGTGCGTGTCCGAAAAGGATGGCTTCGTCGTAGTGATGCTTGTCGAACAGCTCGATCAAGCGGTTCACGCCAATCGCGAGTTGTTCCACCGGGAACGTCACGTCTTCGATGATCACCGTCGTGCCGGTTTGGCGTACGGCGCCAACGGCGGGAAAGGTGTCTTTGCGGATCGCCCAGAGGCGCGCGTTTTCGACCGGATCTTCAGTGAAATCGACTTGCTTCTCTACGGGAAAACCGGCCAGCGACGCCATGATTTGCCCGAGCTGTTCCTGCAACAGCGAGGACGATGCGGCGCGGGATTCGATCAACAGGGCGCAGGCATTATTCGACAGTTGTTGTACGAAAGCGGGCATGCCGGGTTTTTCCTGCACTGAGCGCAGGCTGCGACGGTCCAGCAGTTCCACGGCGGACACCGGTTGGGTTTTCAACACGGTGACAGCGTTGCAACAGGTTTCCACGTCCGGGAACACGATCAGCGCCGACGCCTTGTTTGGGTGGTCGATGACGGTGTCGTAGGTCACCGCGCTGATGAAGCCAAGGGTGCCTTCGGAGCCGACCAGCAAATGGCTCAAGATATCCACAGGTTCATCGAAATCGACCAAGGCATTGAGTGACAGACCAGTGGTATTTTTCAGACGGTATTTGTGGCGAATTCGTGCGGCGAGTTCGGTATTGGCGCGTGTCTCACGGCCCAGGGTTGCCAGACGTTCCAGCAATTGCCCATGGCTTGTGCGAAAGGCTGCAACGCTGGTTGCATCCTCGGTGTCGAGACGGCTTCCGTCTGCCAGCACCAAACGAATGCCAGCCAGCGTGTGGTAGGTGTTTTGCGCAGTGCCGCAGCACATGCCGCTTGCATTGTTGGCAACGATGCCGCCGATTTTGCAGGCGTTGATCGACGCCGGGTCCGGCCCGATCTTGCGTCCGAAGGGGGCCAGCCAGGCGTTCGCCTGCGCGCCGATAACGCCCGGTTGCAGGCGGATCTGCAGACCCTCGCCGCGGATCTCGCGCGCGTTCCAGTTATCCCCGAGGACGATCAATACCGAGTCGCTGATGGCCTGGCCGGAGAGGCTGGTGCCTGCGGCGCGAAACGTCACCGGGACCTGATCCCGTTGCGCCAGTTTAAGCAGCGCCACCACCTCATCTTCGGATTCGACGCGGATCACCAGTTTCGGAATCAATCGGTAGAAACTGGCATCGGTGCCGAAGGCCAGGGTCGACAGCGGATCATCGAAACGCCGGTCCTGGGGAATCAGTTGCTGCATATCTCGCAGGAAAGCCGTCGGTAAACTCATTGATCCTCCAGGATCAGCACCACAAGGTCTTTCGGCCCGTGCGCGCCGTACGCCAGCACTTGTTCGATATCGGCAGTTTTCGAGGGGCCGGACACCAGCAGCGCGTTGGTCGGCATGCCCTTGGCCCATTCGAACTCTTGCTGCACCTGATAGAAGTTGTCGCGGATTTCGCTGGCCTTGAGCAGGGCGAAATGCACCGGCGGTACCAGGCTCATCAAGCGCGGTTCTTCTCGCGTCGGCCAGATAATGAGGCTGCCCGTGGCAGCGATTGCACCGAGTGTAGTGGTCAGGCTGGCCGGAGTGTCGTTGAACAATTCGGCTTTCCATTCCTCGACCGGGCGGTCGTAGGCTTTGAGCGTTGGAAGCGTGGGATTGTTCGCCCAGTGCTGAGTGACACGTTCGCCGTGGGGCGTCGTGGGTGCGATCAGCAGGCTCGGCAATTGACGATCCTGCAGCAATTGCGCGAGCAGTGTTGGCCACTCGGCACCTGAAGTCAGGTGGATTTCCGTGTGCACCGCTTCCATCTGTTTGCGCAGTTGCGCGATGCGTTGTTCGGGGGCGTAGGTGTAAGGCGCTGTCACCAGTTCGACGTCGAAGTTGTCAGCCACTGGTGTGGTGCCTGTCAGACTGTTGCGCAATTTGGCGAGGATGTTTTGCTTGGCGCTCATCAACGGTCTCCCTGTTTGGCCAGGTGCGCGCGGGCCATGTCATGCAATGAGCGGGCGGCGGGTTTGGGTGCGCTGTGGTTTTGCGTCCAGGGCCCGACATTGCTCGGTGCCAGCGCGCGCAGGCGTGTGGCGAAGAAGCCGAACAGCCGATAGAGCGTCGGCGAACTGTTGAGCCTTGCCCAGGCGTTCCAGATAAACCGTTCCTTGCGTGAATACTTGCTGCCTTGGCCGCGCATCACTTTATGGGGCGTGTCCGGGGCTTTCACGTTCTCTTCCCGTAGGCGCCTAAGCAAGGCTGGGATAGGAATTTTTACCGGGCAGACTTCGCCGCAGGCGCCGCACAGTGACGAGGCACTGGGGTGGTCCGGAACTTTTGCCAGCCCGACCATGTGAGGGGTGATGATCTTTCCGATAGGACCCGGGTAGACCTCGCCGTAGGCATGACCGCCGATTCGGGTGTAGACCGGGCAATGATTCATGCAGGCGCCGCAGCGGATGCAGTTCAAGGTCTGGCGCAACTCACTGTCGGCAAAGGCCTGGCTACGACCGTTGTCGAGCAAGACCAGATGCACTTCCTGTGGGCCGTCGAGTTCATGATCCTTGCGTGGGCCGGAAATCATATTGACGTAGGTGGTAATCGGCTGGCCGAGGGCGGAGCGGGTCAACAAGGACAGCAGCGGGACAACGTCGCGCAGGTTTTCGACGACTTTTTCTATGCCGGTGACCGCGATGTGAACCGGCGGCACGGTGGTCGACATGCGCCCGTTGCCTTCATTTTCCACCAGCAGCAAGGTGCCGGTTTCGGCCACTGCGAAGTTGACGCCGGAGACGCCGATGTCCGCTTCGAAGAATTTCTGCCGCAGGACTCTGCGACCGATTTGAATGAGTTGGTCAACGTCCTTGGTGTATTCCACGCCAAGTTTGTCGTGGAACAAGGACGCGACCTGACCGGCATTCTTGTGGATCGCCGGCATAATAATGTGTGAAGGCTTCTCGTGGTCGAGCTGGACGATGTACTCGCCCATGTCCGATTCCAGGCATTCAATGCCACGATCAGCGAGGAAATGATTCATTTCCATTTCTTCGCTGACCATCGATTTGCCCTTGATCACTTGCCGCGCCTCGTGAGCCCGGATGATCGAGAAGACGATGCCATTGGCTTCGTCCACCGTTTCCGCCCAATGCACTGTCACACCGTTGCGGGTCAGGTTGTGTTCAAGCTGCTCGAGCAGGTCGGGCAGCTTTGATAACGCACGAGCGCGGACAGCGTTGCCCAGCGCTCGCAAATGTTCCCTTTCGTGGGCATCGCTGAAAGACGCTGCCCGTTTTGTCATCAGTGAATCCATCGCCGAGCGAAAGTTGTTTCGCAACTGCGTGTCACCCAGCGCCTCGTGAGCCCGAGTGCGGAAATCTTCTTCTACGGCAACCGTAGGAATAATCGCGGAAGCGTTCATAGAACACCGCCGGTTCGTTGCCAGAGGAAGCTGGCCAGGTGTTGGCCGCGCAACGCTTCCTGCTGTTTTTCCAGCGAGCCGTTGATGTTCATCAGGCAACCGCAGTCGGCACTGAGTACCTTGTGCGCACCGGATTCCTTCAACGACCGGGTCTTGTCAGCCACCATCGCGCCGGAAATGTCTGGCATACGGACGCTGAACGTCCCACCGAAGCCACAACATTCGCTTTCGTGACCGTGCTCGACCCGCTCCACGTTGCTCAGTTGCGACAACAGCTCGCGACCGTGCAGGTGGGTGTTCATCTCACGACGCGCCGAACACGAGGTGTGCAGCGCCACTTTGATCGGCGCACCGCTGTCCTTGAGCTGCACCTTGCAAACGAACAGCAGAAACTCGGCCAACTCGTAGGTCCGTGCCGCCAAGGCCTGGACCTGTTTCAACGTGTGCGGCTCATCCTTGAACAAGTCGGCGTAGTGCTCGCGCAACATACCCGCGCAAGAACCTGACGGCACCACCACCGGGTAGTCTTCGGCGAACAGCGCCAGCTGCGAGCGCGCTACGGTCCGGGCCTGTTCGGTGTAACCCGAGGTGTAGGCCGGTTGTCCGCAGCAGCTTTGCCCTTGCGGATACTCGACACGAATGCCTTCGCGCTCCAGCAGGTGGATCGCATCCATCCCGGCTTCGGGGTAGAACAAATCCACCACGCACGTCCCGAACAGGTAGACCCGCTGCGGTTTTTCGCTGGGGTATTGCCGTGGCTCGGGCAGTGGCGGGGCGACTCGGGTCGCGTTCGGCACAGCGTTGTAAAAAAGCTCGCTCATCAGGCGTGTCTCCGGGTTTTCCCGGTTATCCGTCCGCTGCGGCTGCTGAATATAGTGAGGGAAGCTTTCAGCAGCCTTACAGACCGGGTTGTGAATAGCTGACGCCGCAGTCGTGGTACGGCGTCGGTTTAATGCGTGCAGCGTGTAGTCCTTAGTGCACCAGCATGCCGGTGAACCAGTAGGCCTGGGCCAGGGTGATCAAGCCGACAATCGTTGCAAAGAACAGGCTGTGCTTGAGGGTGAACCGGAACAGGTCGGATTCCTTGCCCACCAGGCCGGTCGCGGCGCAGGCCACGGCGATCGACTGAGGCGAGATCATCTTGCCGGTGACGCCACCGCTGGTGTTCGCGGCGACCAGCAACACATCGCTCACGCCGATTTGGTGTGCCGTGGTGGCTTGCAGCGAGCTGAACAGTGCGTTGGAAGACGTATCGGAACCGGTCAGGAATACGCCCAGCCAACCGAGGAACGGCGAGAAGAACGGGAACGCTGCGCCTGTACCGGCCAATACCAGCGCCATGGTCGAAGACATGCCTGAGTAGTTGGTGACAAAGGCGAAGGCCAGCACCATGCCAATGGATAGAATCGGCCAGCGCAACTCGTAGAAGGTCTCGCGCAAAGTGGTCAGACCAGTTTTTAAGTTGATCTTCAGCACCAGCATCGAGATCAGCGCGGAGAAGAATATCGCCGTGCCGGTGGCGGAAATCGGGTCGAGCTTGAACACGGCGGGAAGAGCGGTCGGAGCGGTCACGATCGGAGCGACCTTGATCACCATCTGGTCCAGGTGCGGAATGGCGAAGTTGAACACCCAGCTGTACATCGAGCCGCCCGCAGCGAACATCGCCTTGAACGGTTTCAGGGTCCAGATCGTCACCAGCACAGTGAGGATCAGGAAGGGAGACCAGGCTTTGAAAATCTCACCCAGGCTGTAGGGAGAAGCCACGGTGCTGCGCGGCAGGCCGAAACCGCCGGCGCTGGCGGTTACGACAGACGCGGAGACTGCACCGGCGATGTGCTGGCCGGCGGTGCGTTTCGGCTGCCAGACTTTCAGGAACAGCGTCAGGGAAATCAGGCTGGCGAGCGCCGAAGTGATGTCCGGCAGCTCAGGCCCGATGAAGTTCGACGTGAAGTATTGGGTGACAGCGAAGCTCAAGCCCGCCACCAGTGCCGCCGGCCAGGTTTCGCGGACGCCACGCATGCCGTCCATCATGAACACCAGCCAGAACGGCACGAATAGCGACAGCAGCGGCAGTTGGCGACCGGTCATTGCGCCGATCTTGAAGGCGTCGATGCCGGTAACTTGCCCGGCGACAATAATCGGAATGCCCAAGGCGCCGAAGGCCACCGGCGCCGTGTTCGCAATCAGGCATAACCCGGCGGCGTACAGCGGGTTGAACCCCAGTCCTACCAACAGCGCGGCGGTAATCGCCACAGGTGCGCCGAAACCGGCTGCGCCTTCCAGGAAGGCACCGAAGCAGAAGCCGATCAACAGCACCTGCAGTCGTTGGTCGTCGGTGATCGACAGCACGGAGCTGCGGATCACTTCGAACTGGCCGCTTTTGACCGTCAATTTGTAGAGGAACACCGCTGCCACGATGATCCACGCGATGGGCCAAAGGCCGTAGGCGAAGCCATACCCGGCTGCGGCGAACGCCATGTCGACCGGCATCTGGAAGGCAAAGATCGCTACTGCAATCGACAGGGCCAGCGTAATGCTGCCTGCCACATGGCCTTTGAGGCGAAACACTGCCAAAGCGAGGAAGAAAAACACGATGGGAATGACGGCGGCGAGTGCGGACAGGCCGAGGCTGCCGAGCGGACTGTAGAGCTGTTGCCAGGTTTGCATATGGGGTGGCCCCTAATTGTTGTTGGTCAGGCACTGATGAGCGTTCTTGGTTAATTGGTAATACCAATTTACAATCGCTGTTGGCTAGGGTAAAAGCCTTGTAGGCGGTGTGTCAATTTGTCGCCCTAAAACTTTTGTCGCAGGCAGGGTGCAGAGACTGATTTGTTTACGCTGTCGAGCGTCGTCTGGTAGGTGCTGCTGCAGTGCCGATAGGCCAGAATAGAGACCCCGGCGAGCGGCCGGGATCGTGGAGAATTGAGTTATGGGGTTTGATCAGATTCGTCAGCGCCGTTTGTCTGACGATATTGTCGAGCAACTCGAGGAGATGATTCTTGAGGGGACGCTGAAGTCCGGCGAGCGTTTGCCGGCCGAACGTGCACTCGCCGAACAGTTCGGGGTGTCACGTCCTTCGTTGCGTGAGGCGATTCAAAAACTGGCGGCCAAGGGCTTGCTGGTCAGTCGCCAAGGCGGTGGCAACTATGTGGTGGAGTCGCTGGGGTCGACATTCAGCGATCCGCTGTTGCACCTGTTGGAGAGCAATCCAGAAGCCCAGCGCGATCTACTTGAATTTCGCCACACACTGGAAGCGTCGTGCGCCTATTACGCAGCATTGCGCGCCACAGATGTGGATCGTGAGCGGCTGACCGCTGCGTTCAATGAACTGCAGGATTGCTATACCCGTCACGACGAAGTCAGCCGGGCGGAGGAGGGGGCCGCTGATGCAAAATTCCACCTCGCGATTGCCGAAGCCAGTCATAACGCGGTTTTGCTGCACACGATTCGTGGGCTGTTCGATCTGCTCAAGCGCAACGTGGTGACAAACATTGGCGGGATGTACAAGCAGCGTACGGAAACGCGCGACATGTTGATTACTCAGCACCGTGAGTTGTACCTGGCGATTGTCGAGGGACGGGCGGAGCAGGCGCGGGAAGTGTCCAGTCGGCACATTTTGTACGTGCAGGAAGTGCTGGAGGAGGTGCGGCAGGAAGTTCAGCGCATGGCTCGGGCGGAGCGGCGCAAGGGGACGTAGTCAGTCAGAGTTTGTGTCGGGTTTGCAATCGCAATCGCGAGCAGGCTCGCTCCCACATTGTTTTGTGTCGTTCACAAATCCACTGTGGGGGCGAGCCTGCTCGCGATGGAGGCCTCAGGCAAAAGGAGGATTAATCTTCCTTGCCCTTGTTCCGCACTGCGCGCTGCAGTTCTCGGCCGGCATCGCGTTCGCGCTCGGTATCACGCTTGTCGTATTCCTTCTTGCCCTTGCCCAGAGCGATCTCGCACTTGACCATGTGCTTGCTCCAGTACCAGGACAGGCAGACGCAGGCGTAACCCTTTTGCTGCACGGCAGAGGCCAGCTTTTCCAGCTCGCGCCGGTTGAGCAGCAACTTTCGTGTGCGCGTCGGATCGGCGATGACGTGGGTGCTTGCGGTCATCAGCGGCGTGATATGGCTGCCGAGCAGCCAGGCTTCGCCATCCTTGAGCAGTACATAACTGTCAACCAGTTGCAGCTTGCTCGCCCGCAAACTCTTTACTTCCCAGCCGGCCAGGACCAGACCAGCCTCGAACCGATGTTCGATGAAGTAATCGTGTCGCGCCTTTTTATTTTGCGCGATGGTCCCTGTGGGGTGTTTCTTCTGTTTAGCCATAGGGGCGGCATTATAGGGAGTTGCGCGCGAGTCGGCTACGGTATCGCTACGTGCTTGAGCAGGTTGATTGAATCCCGGACAATGCGGCCTCTTTTTTGAACGCTTGGGCGTGATAACGATGTCGACAGACAAGGTTTCTGTCCACGGCAGTTGGGCTAGCCGATGGGTCTTCATACTCGCCGCGACCGGTTCGGCCGTGGGCCTGGGTAGTATCTGGAAATTCCCTTACATGGTCGGCGTCTATGGCGGCGGCGCCTTCGTGCTGATGTTCCTGGCCTGTATTGCGCTGATCGGTGTACCGGTCATGCTGGCTGAAACCCTTATCGGCCGTCGCGCCCGGCAAAGTCCGGCCAACGCCTTGAAGGTGCTGGCAATAGAAGCGGGGCATTCGGGCAAGTGGTCCTGGGGGGCATTCGCCGGGATGATCACGGCGTTGCTGATCCTGTCTTTCTATAGTGTGGTGGGCGGCTGGTCGCTCGATTACATCATCGACATGGGGCGTGGGGACTTTCAGGGCGTCACGCCAGACCAGGTCGGCGCGTACTTTGGCAATGTAATCGCCGACCCGTGGCGCCTGACACTTTGGCACACTGTTTTCATGCTCCTGTCAGCCGTTGTGATCGCCAAAGGCGTGGTTGCCGGGCTTGAGCGCAGCTTGCGGATCATGATGCCGTTGCTCTTTGTGATGATCCTGGTGCTGTTGGGTTACAGCATGACCACCGGGCATTTCATGGAAGGCGTGCATTTCATGTTCGACTTCCATCCGGAAAAAGTACTCGATGGCTTGCTGCCAGCGATGGGGCACGCCTTCTTTTCCCTGAGTGTCGGCGTTGGCTCGATCATGATCTACGGCGCCTACATGCCGAAGAATTCGTCGATTTCCGGTACGGTTGTGGGTGTGGCGCTGCTGGATACGTTCGTATCCCTTATCGCTGGCCTGGCATTGTTTCCAATTGTGTTCGCCGCAGGTTTGAACCCAAGCGAAGGCCCGGGCCTGATGTTTGTCAGCCTTCCTTTTGCTTTTGGCAACGTGGCTTTCGGTCAGTTGATGGGCGTCGTGTTCTTCGTTCTGGTCGCAGTTGCAGCCTGGAGTTCGGCGATTTCGTTGCTGGAGCCGATGGTGGCTTATCTGGTTGAACGAACCAAAGTCCGACGCGCCTGGGTGACTTTCTGGTTGGCGTTCACCTGCTGGTTCGTAGGGTTGGGCACGGTTTTTTCCTTCAATATCTGGAAGGAAGCCAAGTTTTTCGTGAACGAAGGCGGAATGTTCCACCTCTATCAATGGGGTGCGGCAGGCGGTCTGGACTTCTTCGGCGTGATCGATTTCTTCACCTCGCGGATCATGCTGCCTCTCGGTGGTTTATGTTTCGTGGTGTTTGCAGGCTGGGTGATGGGCCGTGAGGCCGTGCGTGATGAGTTGTCGATCCGAAGTCCGGTACTGTTTAACCTGTCCTTGTTTTTGATGCGCTATGTGGCGCCCATCGGCATTCTTGTAGTGTTTGCCGCCCAGCTGTGGAAGTGACGCTGACATGACGACACATATTCAACGTTCGGCCCTGCTGCCTTACCCGGCACAAGCGCTGTACGACCTGGTAAACGACGTGGCGCGTTACCCGGAGTTCTTGCCGTGGTGCTCGTCAGCGGAGGTGCTGGAAAGCTCGCCCGAGCATATGCGCGCGAGTGTCGGTGTAGCCAAAGGTGGCCTCAGCCAGCATTTCGTAACGCGCAATACGTTGGTGCCCGGTCATTCCATCGAGATGAATCTCGAGGAAGGGCCATTCAATCAGCTGCATGGTGTCTGGGTCTTCAAGCCTTTGAGCGATAAAGCCTGCAAGATCAGCCTGGACTTGTCGTTCGACTACGCCGGGCCGATTATCCGCGCGACCTTGGGACCGTTGTTCAACCAGGCGGCTAACACGTTGGTGGATGCGTTCTGTCAACGTGCCAAGCAAATGCATGGTTGAGGACATGATCGAGGTCGAGGTGGTTTACGCCGCCATTGATCGTCAGGTGCTTCTCAGTGTGAAGGTGCCGGCGGTGGCGACAGTGCGAGAGGCGTTGCAGCAGTCAGGTGTTGGAAAGGAATTTCCAGAGCTGAATCTCGCCGATTGTCCTGTCGGGATATTCGGCAAAGTGATCAGCGATCCGGACAGCCGTTTGGTGAAAGCGGGTGACCGCATTGAAATTTACCGACCATTGCTCGCCGATCCGAAAGAAGTTCGCCGGTTACGTGCAGCCAAGGCCGCCGAGACCAAGGCTCGAAACCAGTGATCTGCTAAACACCAGACAATAAAAAACCCGGACAAGCCGGGTTTTTTAATGCGTCGCAAATTATTGCGGCGTGGTGTCCAGTGGTTCTGGAGTCGGGACTGGTACGGTTTCTACGCCATCCACGTCCTTCTGGATCTGATCCAGCAACGAACCAGGCTTGACCGGTTTTTCCGGTTTCGGCTTCTCGACGTTTTCTGCAGGCGCGGTCACATTTGTGTCGCTATCCTTACCGAGAATGGCTTCGTCACGGCTTACGCCTGGCATGAAATCGCCGGAGAGGCTGACAAGTTGATCATTTGGGTTGAAGATAACGCTAATGCGTTCCTGTTGGCGTTCACCGCCACCCGGTTGCAGGCTGTACAGATAATCCCAGCGATCGGCATGGAACGTGTCGGTCAGCAGAGGGTTACCCATGATAAACCGTACTTGCCGACGGGTCATTCCCGGGCGTAACTGGTCTATCATGTCCTGCGTGACGACATTGCCCTGCTGGATGTCGATTTTGTAAACCCCGGGGAATGAACAACCGGCGAGTGCGAGCAGTCCCACAAAGGTGAAACTGGTTAGCAAGAGCTTGGTGTTTTGCATCGGTGGGCGACTTCCACTATCTTGGCTGGGACAACGTAAACGCCGATCATACCCGCATTAAGAGAAGCTGCGAAGCAGCATCGCGAGAAAGCTGACCATGGTTGAAAATAGCGAACTACGCAAAGCCGGCCTCAAAGTGACCCTTCCACGGGTCAAAATTCTGCAAATGCTCGATTCCGCCGAGCAACGCCACATGAGTGCCGAGGACGTTTACAAGGCGCTCATGGAGGCTGGTGAGGACGTCGGTCTGGCCACGGTTTACCGTGTACTGACTCAGTTCGAGGCAGCTGGCCTTGTGGTGCGGCACAACTTCGACGGAGGCCATGCGGTCTTCGAGCTGGACGACGGCAAGCATCACGACCATATGGTCAACGTCGAAACCAGCGAAGTGATCGAATTCTTCGACGAAGAAATCGAGCGTCTGCAGAAAGCCATTGTCGATAAGTATGGCTTTGAGATGGTTGATCACAATCTTGTGCTGTACGTACGCAAGAAAAAGTAAGCATGTCGCGCGAACTTAAGGTTCGCGAAACGAGCGAAGGCGACCCCAGGGTCGCCTTCGTGCTGTCTGCCTTCTTTAAATTTTCGCGGTAACTACCATCTTCTTAGCGTGTGCCAGGGATTCCTTGGTCAGGTCGATGCCACCCAGCATCCTCGCCACCTCTTCGACACGGTCATTTTTGCTTAGCTTGGAGACGGCTGTACGGGTTGCATCTTCGCCACGCACCTTGTGCACAAATAGATGCTGGTGTCCTTGGGCTGCGACTTGCGGCAAGTGAGTCACGGTCAGTACCTGGCCACGTTCTCCGAGGCGTCGCAGCAACTGGCCGACAATCTCGGCTGTTGGTCCACCGATTCCCACGTCCACTTCGTCGAACACCAGCGTAGGCACGCGTGAGGTCTGCGCAGTGATGACCTGAATGGCCAGGCTGATTCGTGACAACTCGCCGCCCGATGCCACTTTCGCCAGCGCTTTAAGCGGCTGCCCGGGGTTGGCGCTGACCAGCAGTTCAACCTGTTCAAGTCCATTGGGCAGCAATTCATCGCTGGTGTTGGGGCGCAGTTCAATGGTGAAGCGGCCGCCGGGCATGCCCAGTCGCTGGATCTCCTGCTCCACGGCAGCAGCGAGACTGCTAGAAGCTTGATGGCGAAGGTCGCTGAGCTCCCGGGCTTTTTCCTGGTAGTGACGGGCGTAGGAGGCGAGTTCGTCGCTCAGTCGCTCGATGGATTCATCGTTGGCGTTCAGTGTTTCAATTTCATCCAGCAGGCGCTGCTGCATCTCGGCCACTTCGGTCGGCTGGATGCGATGTTTGCGTGCCATGGTGTAGATCGCATCAAGGCGCTCTTCCAGGTACTGAAGGCGCGCCGGGTCGGCATCAAAGTTATCGAGGAAGCGGTTCAGTTCGCCCACGGCTTCTTCAACCTGAATCTGCGCACTGGTCAATAAGCTGCTGGCCTCGCCGAGCGCGCCGATCGAATTGTTCACGCTGGACAATCGATTGAGGCTGGCGGTGAGGGCGTTCAGGACATTGCCGGAGTCACTTTCGCTGCACTGTTCGACCACTTGCCGGCAGATGCCCAGCAAGGTTTCGGCGTTGGTGAGGTTCTTGTGCTCGTGCTCCAATTGCTCCAGCTCGTTCTCGCCGAGGCCCAGATTTTCAAGCTCTTCGAGTTGGTAGCTGAGCAATTGGTGGCGGGCGCGCTGTTCGTCACCGGAGTTGGAAAGGCGTTCCAGCTCCTGTCGTGTCTGGCGCCATCGCTGGGCGGCCAGTTGAACGTGGCGGGCAAGATCGGTAGCGCCCGCGTACTCGTCAAGCAGGCGGCGGTGTGTATCGGTCTTCAGTAGAGACTGGTGTTCGTGCTGGCTATGAATATCGATCAACAGCTCGCCCAGGGACTTGAGGTCGCCAAGCGGGCACGGAGTGCCATTGATGTAACCGCGCGAGCGTCCTTCGGCTGTGATCACCCGGCGCAGGATGCACGGACCGTCACTGTCGAGGTCGCGCTCAGCGAGCCAGGCGCTTGCTTCTGGAATGTCGACCAGGTCAAAGGTTGCCAGGATATCGGCCTTGTCTGCTCCGGGGCGGACTACGCCACTGTCGGCACGATCACCGAGGGTCAAGCCCAGCGCGTCGAGCATGATCGACTTGCCGGCGCCGGTTTCCCCTGTGATCACGCTCATCCCGCGATCAAGTTCAAGATCGAGATGTTCAACGATGGCGTAGTTGTGTACAGACAGGTGCACCAGCATAGAGGCCGCTCCCAGGTGTTAGGTCTGGTTATTTATACAGTGTTTTCAAGCGGGCTGACAATGCCCTCGCTTAGCTCGATTTGTTTGAATGGGAGCAATCCTTAGGCCGCCATGAATTCACAATGCAGCTCTTTTTGTAGGGTTAATACGACTCGACCCCTTGAAGCTTAATTTTGCGGCCCCATATAGCTGGGCAGAAGCGCGAGTTGAGCTCGCGGACGATATTGAAAGGAGAAATCTATGGCTGACGAACAGACAGTGGATACGCAAAATCTAGACGCCAATAAGGGCCCCGAGGCTTCGGGTGAAGACCTGGCGGCACGTGTACAAGTGCTCGAAGAGCAGCTGGCAGGCGCGCAGGATCAGGCTTTGCGTGTTGCCGCCGATCTGCAGAACGTCCGCCGTCGCGCCGAGCAGGACGTAGAGAAAGCTCACAAATTTGCGCTGGAAAAATTCGCCGCTGACCTGCTGCCGATTATCGACAGCCTGGAGCGCGGCCTGGAGTTGTCCAGCCCGGATGACGAAAGCATTCGTCCAATGCGTGAAGGCATTGAGCTGACCCTGAAGATGTTCCAGGACACCCTCAAGCGTTATCAGCTGGAAGCGATCGACCCGCATGGCGAACCGTTCAACGCCGTTCATCACCAGGCGATGGCCATGCAGGAAAGCGCTGATGTCGAGCCGAACAGCGTCCTCAAGGTATTCCAGAAGGGCTACCAGCTTAATGGCCGCCTGTTGCGCCCGGCCATGGTCGTGGTCAGCAAGGCTCCATCGCCAGTTGCGCCTTCGATTGACGAGCAGGCTTGAAATTAGCCGCAAGGCCCCCATTTAGAAGTCAAGCGTTTAAGTACTACCGCAGTTAGCCATCACTGCTGCGGCAACCAAATCCAAAGTTTCGGGAGAGTGAACATGGGCAAAATTATCGGTATCGACCTGGGGACTACCAACTCCTGCGTCTCCGTGCTTGAAAACGGCGTAGCCAAAGTTATTGAAAATGCTGAAGGCGCGCGTACCACGCCGTCGATCATCGCTTACGCCAACGATGGCGAGATCCTGGTTGGCCAGTCCGCCAAGCGTCAGGCAGTGACCAATCCGCACAACACCCTGTATGCGGTGAAGCGTCTGATCGGTCGCAAGTTCGACGAAGAAGTCGTACAGAAAGACATCAAGATGGTCCCTTACAAAATCGCCAAGGCTGACAATGGCGATGCTTGGGTTGAAGTGAACGGCCAGAAAATGTCGCCGCCACAAATCTCGGCTGAAATTCTGAAGAAAATGAAGAAGACCGCCGAAGACTACCTCGGCGAGCCAGTGACTGAAGCGGTGATCACCGTTCCGGCCTACTTCAACGACAGCCAGCGTCAGGCGACCAAAGACGCCGGCCGTATCGCGGGTCTGGACGTTAAACGCATCATCAACGAACCAACCGCAGCCGCTTTGGCTTACGGTATGGACAAGGCGAAAGGCGATCACACCGTGATCGTTTACGACCTGGGTGGCGGTACGTTCGACGTTTCCGTGATCGAAATCGCTGAAGTGGATGGCGAGCACCAGTTCGAAGTTTTGGCCACCAACGGTGACACGTTCCTGGGCGGTGAAGACTTTGACATTCGTCTGATCGACTACCTCGTCGACGAATTCAAGAAAGAAAGTGGCATGAACCTTAAAGGTGATCCGCTGGCCATGCAGCGCCTGAAAGAAGCCGCTGAAAAAGCCAAGATCGAGCTGTCTTCTGCTCTGTCGACCGACGTGAACCTGCCGTACATCACTGCAGACGCTACCGGTCCTAAGCACTTGAACGTGAAAATCTCCCGCGCCAAGCTGGAAGCGCTGGTAGAAGACCTGGTTCAACGCACTATCGAGCCTTGCCGCATTGCTCTGAAAGACTCCGGCATCGACGTTGGCGCTATCAACGACGTGATCCTGGTAGGCGGTCAGACCCGTATGCCACTGGTTCAGAAGCTGGTAACCGAGTTCTTCGGTAAAGAAGCTCGTAAAGATGTGAACCCGGACGAAGCCGTTGCCATGGGTGCTGCAATCCAGGGCGCAGTATTGGCCGGTGATGTTAAAGACGTTCTGTTGCTCGACGTCAGCCCGCTGACTCTGGGTATCGAAACCATGGGTGGCGTGATGACTGCGCTGATCGAGAAAAACACCACGATTCCTACCAAGAAATCGCAAGTGTTCTCGACTGCCGACGACAACCAGGGCGCTGTGACCATTCACGTGCTGCAAGGTGAGCGTAAGCAAGCAGCTCAGAACAAGTCCTTGGGCAAGTTCGACCTGGCCGAGATTCCACCAGCACCACGTGGCGTGCCACAAATCGAAGTGACCTTCGACATCGACGCCAACGGCATTCTGCACGTAGGCGCCAAAGACAAGGCCACTGGCAAGACTCAGTCGATCGTCATCAAGGCTAACTCGGGTCTGTCCGAGGAAGAAATTCAGCAGATGATTCGTGATGCTGAAACCAACGCTGACGAAGACCGCAAGTTCGAAGAACTCGCAGCTGCCCGTAACCAGGGCGACGCACTGGTTCACTCGACTCGCAAAATGGTCGCAGACGCTGGCGATAAAGTGAGCGCTGAAGAGAAGACTGCAATCGAAGCGGCAGTGGTTGCCCTGGAAGCCGCCGTTAAAGGCGACGACAAGGCTGCCATCGAAGCCAAGGTTGAAGAACTGTCGAAAGTCTCCGCTCCAGTGGCGCAGAAGATGTACGCCGAACAGGCTCAGCCTGCTGAAGGCGCTGCACCGCAAGGCGAGTCGGCTGAGAAGGCTGATGATGTTGTCGATGCCGAGTTCGAAGAAGTCAAAGACCAGAAGTAAGTTGTTGGTCGCCCGGTTGACTGCCTTAAGGCGGTGACTGGTAGGATGTCGCCGCGCGGGAGCCTGCTCCCGCGTTGGCGTGTCTGGAGTACACGAATTTTTACAGCATGCGACAACGCTCGCGCGCTGGTGGTATGGCCGAAGATGCTCCTGCTTTTCGAGCTGAAAGTACCGCAATGAATCAAAGACCAGGATCGTTGAATTGACGTGAGTTGGGTCCGGGCCTGTATTGGGGCTCAACGAGTTTGGCGAGGTTCAGGAGAGCTTTGTCGAACGTCCTTAAGAGTGCAAAGACTTATGGCAAAGCGTGACTATTACGAAGTATTGGGTGTTGAGCGTGGCTCAAGCGAAGCAGACCTGAAGAAGGCCTACCGCCGCCTGGCAATGAAGCACCACCCAGACCGTAATCCCGATGACAAAGCATCGGAAGAGCTGTTCAAAGAGGCCAACGAAGCCTACGAAGTACTGTCCGATTCCGGTAAGCGTGCGGCCTACGATCAGTACGGTCATGCCGGTGTCGACCCGAGTATGGGTGGCGGTGGTGCCGGGTTTGGTGGGCAGAATTTCTCCGACATCTTTGGTGATGTCTTCAGTGATTTCTTCGGTGGCGGTCGCGGCGGTTCCCGTGGCGGCGCTCAGCGTGGCAGTGACCTGCGGTACACGCTGGAGCTGAACCTGGAAGAGGCGGTGCGCGGTACGACGGTGAATATCCGCGTTCCGACATTGGTTAATTGCAAACCGTGTGACGGCTCGGGTGCCAAGAAAGGCTCCTCGCCAGTCACGTGCCCGACGTGTGGCGGTATCGGTCAGGTTCGTATGCAGCAGGGTTTCTTCTCTGTGCAGCAGACCTGCCCGCGCTGTCATGGTCAGGGCAAGATCATTTCCGATCCGTGCGATTCCTGCCACGGCGAAGGTCGTGTCGAAGAGTACAAAACCCTCTCCGTCAAAGTCCCGGCCGGCGTTGATACCGGCGATCGCATTCGTCTGTCCGGTGAAGGCGAGGCGGGTGCTCAGGGCGGCCCGACGGGCGACCTGTATGTGGTGATCAACGTGCGCGAGCACGCGATCTTCCAGCGTGACGGCAAGCATTTGTTTTGCGAAGTGCCAATCAGCTTCGTTGATGCCGCGCTGGGCGGCGAGCTGGAGATTCCAACCCTGGATGGTCGGGTCAAACTGAAAATCCCGGAAGGAACCCAGACCGGCAAGCAGTTCCGTGTTCGTGGCAAAGGCGTCGCGCCGGTGCGTGGCGGTGGTGCTGGTGATCTGATGTGCCGTGTAGCGGTGGAGACTCCGGTCAACCTGGGTCGTCGTCAGCGTGAATTGCTGGAAGAGTTCCGCAGCTCGCTGGAGGACGACAATAGTCACTCGCCGAAAACCACCGGTTGGTTCGAAGGCGTGAAGCGCTTCTTCGGCGATTTGTAAGGAGACAGGCATGCGACGTATTGCAGTGATGGGCGCCGCGGGGCGCATGGGTAAAACCTTGATCGAAGCTGTTCAGCAGACGCCGGGCGCGGGTTTGACGGCGGCTGTCGATCGTCCTGACAGCACCTTGGTCGGTGCGGATGCCGGTGAGCTGGCGGCGCTGGGTCGTATTGGCGTACCGCTGTCCGGTGATCTGGCTCGAGTCGTCGACGAGTTCGACGTGCTGATCGATTTCACACACCCGACAGTCACCCTGAAAAACCTCGCGTTCTGCCGCAAGCACGGTAAAGCGATGATTATCGGTACCACCGGTTTCAGCGTTGAAGAGAAGCAGTTGCTGGCTGAGGCGGGCAAGGACATCCCGATCGTCTTCGCGGCCAACTTCAGTGTCGGCGTCAATCTGTGCTTGAAGTTGCTCGATACTGCTGCTCGTGTGTTGGGTGATGATGTCGACATCGAAATCACCGAAGCTCACCATCGCCATAAAGTCGATGCGCCTTCGGGTACCGCTGTACGCATGGGTGAAGTCATCGCCGATGCGCTGGGGCGTGACCTGAAGAAGGTGGCGGTCTATGGTCGGGAAGGCCAGACCGGTGCCCGCGAGCGCGAAACGATCGGTTTCGCAACCGTACGTGCGGGTGACATCGTTGGTGATCACACCGTGCTGTTCGCCGCCGATGGCGAGCGTGTCGAGATCACTCACAAGGCTTCCAGCCGGATGACCTTCGCCAAGGGTGCGGTTCGTGCCGCATTGTGGCTGGATGGTCGCGAGCCAGGCCTCTACGACATGCAAGACGTGCTCGACCTGCGTTAATATGCATCCGGAATCGGGTTCAAACATCGTGTTTGAGCCCGGTTTTACTCCGCCAAGCGACGACCTGTCGCATTCTCCAGCCTTTCGGGCTCATTGGCGGTAGACCAAAATTGCCTTTTTCTGTAAGCTACAGCTTTAGTGTGTTCACTAAAAGCGCGCAGAATAATTCAGTGAATGAGCGGAGTGACGTGTCCATACGTCACTCCGCTTTTTTACACCTGCGATCGCCCTTTCAGGCTTTATTTACGGGAGGTCTTCTTGACTAAGCCAGCCATACTCGCCCTTGCTGATGGCAGCATTTTTCGCGGCGAAGCCATTGGAGCCGACGGTCAAACCGTTGGTGAGGTGGTGTTTAACACCGCAATGACCGGCTATCAGGAAATCCTTACCGATCCTTCCTACGCCCAACAAATCGTTACCCTGACTTACCCGCATATCGGCAACACCGGCACCACGCCGGAAGACGCCGAGTCCGACCGCGTATGGTCCGCTGGCCTGGTTATCCGTGACCTGCCACTGGTTGCGAGCAACTGGCGTAACACGATGTCCCTGTCCGATTACCTGAAAGCCAACAATGTTGTGGCTATCGCCGGTATCGACACTCGCCGCCTGACCCGCATCCTGCGTGAGAAAGGCGCACAGAACGGCTGCATCATGGCCGGTGACAACATCTCCGAAGAAGCCGCCGTCGCCGCTGCCCAGGGTTTCCCTGGCCTGAAAGGCATGGACCTGGCAAAAGTCGTCAGCACCAAAGAGAAGTACGAGTGGCGTTCGACTGTCTGGGACCTGAAAACCGACAGCCACGCGACCATCGATGCCTCCGAGCTGCCGTACCACGTGGTTGCCTACGACTACGGCGTCAAGCTGAACATCCTGCGCATGCTGGTCGAGCGCGGTTGCCGCGTCACCGTAGTGCCGGCACAGACGCCTGCTGCTGACGTACTGGCGATGAAGCCGGACGGCGTGTTCCTGTCCAACGGCCCTGGTGACCCGGAGCCTTGCGACTACGCGATCCAGGCGATCAAGGACGTGCTGGAAACCGAGATTCCGGTGTTCGGCATTTGCCTCGGTCACCAATTGCTGGCCCTGGCCTCGGGCGCCAAGACCCTGAAAATGGGGCATGGTCACCACGGTGCCAACCACCCGGTCCAGGATATGGACACCGGTGTTGTGATGATCACCAGCCAGAACCACGGTTTTGCGGTAGACGAAGCAACCCTGCCCGCCAACGTACGTGCGATTCACAAGTCGCTCTTCGACGGCACCCTGCAAGGGATCGAGCGCACCGACAAGAGCGCCTTCAGCTTCCAGGGTCACCCTGAAGCCAGCCCTGGCCCGAACGACGTAGCGCCTCTGTTTGATCGCTTCATCAACGAAATGGCCAAGCGACGCTAATCGCCAGCCCTGATGCAGCAAAGCTTGAGGGTGGTCCCGAGATCGGCGGCCCCCTCAAGTTTCACAGATTGAACAAGACGGCTTGCCGACTGACCTGCGGATTTGAGTGACAAACCCATGCCAAAACGTACAGACATAAAAAGCATCCTGATTCTCGGCGCTGGCCCGATCGTTATCGGCCAGGCCTGTGAATTCGACTACTCCGGCGCCCAGGCCTGCAAAGCCCTGCGCGAGGAGGGTTACCGCGTCATCCTGGTGAACTCCAACCCGGCAACCATCATGACCGACCCGGACATGGCCGACGCTACGTACATCGAGCCGATCAAGTGGCAGACCGTTGCCAAGATCATCGAGAAAGAGCGTCCGGACGCGCTGCTGCCGACCATGGGTGGCCAGACCGCTCTGAACTGCGCACTGGACCTGGAGCGCGAAGGCGTTCTGGAGAAGTTCGGCGTAGAGATGATCGGTGCCAATGCTGACACCATCGACAAGGCAGAAGACCGTTCGCGCTTTGACAAGGCAATGAAATCCATTGGCCTGGACTGCCCGCGTTCCGGTATCGCCCACAGCATGGAAGAGGCCAATGCGGTTCTCGAGAAGCTTGGCTTCCCGTGCATCATTCGTCCGTCCTTCACCATGGGCGGCACGGGTGGCGGCATCGCTTACAACCGTGAAGAGTTCGAAGAAATCTGCGCCCGTGGTCTGGATCTGTCGCCGACTAAAGAGCTGCTGATCGACGAGTCCCTGATCGGCTGGAAAGAGTACGAGATGGAGGTTGTCCGCGATAAGAAAGACAACTGCATCATCGTCTGCTCCATCGAAAACTTCGACCCGATGGGCGTCCACACCGGTGACTCGATCACCGTTGCGCCAGCACAGACGCTGACGGACAAGGAATACCAGATCATGCGTAACGCCTCGTTGGCGGTACTGCGTGAAATCGGCGTGGAAACCGGCGGCTCCAACGTCCAGTTCGGCATTTGCCCGGACACTGGCCGTATGGTTGTCATCGAGATGAACCCGCGTGTATCCCGCTCTTCGGCGTTGGCCTCGAAAGCCACCGGTTTCCCGATTGCGCGTATCGCTGCCAAGCTCGCGATCGGCTACACCCTGGACGAGTTGCAGAACGAAATCACCGGCGGCGCTACTCCGGCGTCCTTCGAGCCGTCCATCGACTACGTCGTGACCAAGCTGCCACGCTTCGCCTTTGAGAAATTCCCGAAAGCCGACGCGCGCCTGACCACTCAAATGAAGTCGGTGGGTGAAGTCATGGCCATCGGCCGGACTTTCCAGGAATCCCTGCAAAAAGCCCTTCGCGGTCTGGAAGTGGGTGTCTGCGGCCTGGACGAGAAGCTCGATCTGAGCAACCCGGAAAGCATGAGCATCCTCAAGCGCGAACTGACCGTGCCGGGTGCCGAGCGTATCTGGTATGTGGCTGACGCCTTCCGCGCCGGTCTGTCGGTCGAAGATATTTTCGGCATGAACATGATCGAT
Source organism: Pseudomonas sp. p50(2008) (assembly GCF_015351605.1). Taxonomy (NCBI): domain Bacteria; kingdom Pseudomonadati; phylum Pseudomonadota; class Gammaproteobacteria; order Pseudomonadales; family Pseudomonadaceae; genus Pseudomonas; species Pseudomonas sp. p50(2008). The sequence continues at coordinate 656,400 of NZ_JACMYF010000003.1, read as the reverse complement.
CCGTGGTTCCTGGTGCAGATCGAAGATCTGATCAAGGAAGAAGAGAAGGTCAAGACCCTGGGTCTGGCCAGCATTGATCGCGACGTGATGTTCCGCCTCAAGCGCAAAGGCTTCTCGGACATGCGCCTGGCCAAGCTGCTGGGTGTGACCGAGAAAAACCTGCGTCGCCACCGTCACAAGCTGGAAATTTTCCCGGTCTACAAGCGTGTTGACACCTGCGCGGCCGAGTTCGCCACTGACACTGCTTACATGTACTCGACTTACGAGGAAGAGTGCGAGGCCGCACCAACGGGCCGTGACAAGATCATGATCCTGGGTGGCGGTCCTAACCGCATCGGCCAAGGCATCGAGTTCGACTACTGCTGCGTACACGCGGCACTGGCCCTGCGCGCCGACGGTTACGAGACCATCATGGTCAACTGCAACCCGGAAACCGTCTCCACTGACTACGACACCTCTGATCGCTTGTACTTCGAACCAGTAACCCTGGAAGACGTGCTGGAAATCGTTCGCGTCGAGAAGCCAAAAGGCGTGATCGTTCAGTACGGCGGCCAAACCCCGCTGAAACTGGCGCGTGCCCTGGAAGAGGCCGGCGTGCCGATCATCGGTACCAGCCCTGACGCTATCGACCGTGCAGAAGACCGCGAGCGCTTCCAGCAGATGGTTGAACGCCTGAACCTGCGTCAGCCACCGAACGCTACCGTGCGCAGCGAAGACGAAGCGATTCGTGCTGCCAGCAAGATCGGGTATCCGTTGGTGGTTCGTCCGTCCTATGTACTGGGCGGCCGCGCGATGGAAATCGTGTACGAAGAAGAAGAGCTCAAGCGCTACCTGCGTGACGCGGTGAAAGTGTCCAACGACAGCCCGGTGCTGCTGGACCACTTCCTGAACTGCGCCATCGAGATGGACGTCGATGCAGTTTGCGACGGCACCGATGTGGTGATCGGCGCGATCATGCAGCACATCGAGCAGGCCGGCGTTCACTCCGGTGACTCCGCGTGCTCCCTGCCGCCTTACTCGCTGCCTGGCCATATCCAGGACGAGATGCGCGAACAGGTCAAGAAAATGGCTCTGGAACTGGGCGTTGTCGGCCTGATGAACGTTCAGCTGGCGCTGCAGGGCGAAGACATCTATGTCATCGAAGTCAACCCGCGCGCTTCCCGCACCGTACCGTTCGTGTCCAAGTGCATCGGTGTTTCCCTGGCCATGATCGCAGCCCGTGTGATGGCCGGTAAGACCCTGAAGGAAATCGGCTTCACCAAGGAAATCATCCCGAATTTCTACAGTGTGAAAGAGGCAGTGTTCCCGTTTGCCAAATTCCCTGGTGTGGACCCGATCCTGGGCCCAGAGATGAAGTCCACTGGTGAGGTGATGGGTGTCGGCGACACCTTCGGCGAAGCATTCGCCAAGGCCCAGATGGGTGCCAGCGAAGTGCTGCCGACCGGCGGTACTGCGTTCATCAGCGTGCGTGACGACGATAAGCCGTTGGTTGCAGGCGTAGCCCGTGATCTGATCAACTTGGGCTTCGAAGTGGTTGCCACCGCCGGCACTGCCAAGCTGATCGAAGCCGCAGGTCTGAAAGTGCGTCGTGTGAACAAGGTGACCGAAGGTCGTCCTCACGTGGTCGACATGATCAAGAATGACGAAGTTACGCTGATCATCAACACGACTGAAGGTCGTCAGTCGATTGCTGATTCGTACTCCATTCGTCGTAATGCCTTGCAGCACAAGATCTACTGCACAACCACCATTGCTGCTGGCGAAGCCATCTGCGAAGCGCTCAAGTTCGGTCCCGAGAAGACCGTGCGTCGCTTGCAGGATCTACACGCAGGATTGAAGGCATGATCAAATACCCAATGACTGTCCAGGGCGCCAAAGCCCTGGAAGAAGAACACGCTCACCTGACCAAGGTCGTCCGTCCGAAGCTCAGCCAGGACATCGGTACGGCCCGCGAGCTGGGTGACTTGAAGGAAAACGCCGAATACCACGCTGCTCGCGAGCAGCAGGGGATGGTCGAGGCGCGGATCCGGGACATTGAAGGCCGGATTCAGAATCAGGTCATCATCGATGTCACGACTATTCCTCACACCGGCAAAGTGATTTTCGGCACCACCGTTGAGATTGCCAACGTCGAGACTGATGAAAGCGTCACTTACCACATCGTTGGTGAAGACGAGGCTGACTTCAAGCTGGGCAAGATTTCGGTGGGTTCGCCGCTGGCCCGAGCCTTGATCGCCAAGGAAGAGGGTGATGTGGTTGCGGTAAAAACGCCCGGTGGCGTTATCGAGTACGAGATTGTCGAAGTACGCCACATCTAAAAGAAGGCGCCCGCTACGTGCGGGCGCTGTTCTTTGGCAGCTGACCCAGATGCTTTGGGTTGGCGGCCTGTGGCTGTTGCATATCGGCCTGCTGCCGGTGCTGGGGCAAATTGGCTTGGCACCGCTGTTGATTGATGAAATTGCAGGCGTGTTGAACGGGCTGTTGGTCGCTTTTGCCACAGCTTGTGTGATTTTTCAGGCTTTGGTGCTGGTTCAGGCCGAGGGCCTTGCCAGTCTATGGCGCGATATTCGCGGGCAACTGCTGATGATGGCGTTCTACGCGTGCGGGATGTTTTTCGCGGTACGCTTCGGATGGCCGGATGCCGTGCGTTGGCAGGTTTTCAGCTATCTGGTGCTAGGTTTTTCCGGGCTTGTGCTGGTTTTACAGCCCGTGCCGGGATGGAGTGGCAGGGTGCGCGAAGCACACCCCTGACCCTTGCCATCACTTGAAGCGATGAACGTTCGACAGCTGCTTGTTGACGCTGAAGTTCTTGCGGTAAATCAGTGCCATCTTGCCGATGACCTGAACCAAATCGGCTTTGCCGACCTTGCAGAGTTCTGCAATGGTCGCCAGGCGCGATTCGCGATCGAGGATGTTGAGCTTGATTTTGATCAGCTCGTGATCCGCCAAAGCGCGTTCAAGTTCGGCTAACACACCTTCAGTCAAACCGTTGTCAGCCACGATCAAAACCGGTTTCAGATGGTGGCCAATGGATTTGTACTGTTTCTTCTGCTCTTGAGTGAGCGGCATAATCTGACCCCTGCGTCTGATCTTGTAAAAAGCGGCGGCCAGTTTACCCGAGCGAGTCCGGGACCGCCCAGTTAATCACGACCCGTTTTATTTTCGAGGTGGCCCGTGGCCCGTTCCAAGACAAGCCTTAAGTGGCTGCAAAGACATGTTAATGATCCCTATGTGAAGCAGGCGCAGAAGGATGGTTACCGTTCGCGTGCGAGTTACAAGCTTCTGGAGGTTCAGGAGAAATACAAACTGATCCGTCCTGGTATGAGCGTTGTCGATCTGGGAGCGGCGCCCGGCGGCTGGTCGCAGGTCACTAGTCGGCTGATCGGTGGTCAGGGGCGTCTGATCGCCTCGGACATCCTGGAAATGGACAGCATTCCGGATGTGACTTTCATCCAGGGTGACTTCACCCGGGACGACGTGCTCGCTCAGATCCTTGAAGCCGTGGGTAATTCGCAGGTGGACCTTGTGATTTCCGATATGGCCCCCAATATGAGTGGTACGCCTGAGGTGGACATGCCAAAGGCCATGTTTCTATGTGAGCTGGCTCTTGATTTGGCAGCTCGGATTCTCAAGCCGGGTGGTAATTTCGTGATCAAGGTGTTCCAGGGCGAAGGGTTTGATGCTTACGTGAAGGACGCTCGTCAGAAATTCGACAAGGTCCAGATGATCAAGCCGGACTCTTCCCGCGGCAGCTCCCGTGAGCAATACATGCTGGCTTGGGGCTACCGCGGCCGTAGTGAGTAAATCGCAGTTTTTTAGCGGGTCGATAGGATTTTCGTATTTCGCCCCGTGAGCATTAGCGAATATTGTGTAGAAAGTGTTTCACAAAGGGTTACAGACGGCGCCTGCCAGAGCCGTAGGTAATGTAGTAAGTTAGGCCGGTGAATATCATGCGAAGCGCGCGCCATTAGCGGAGCTTGCTTCAGAGGGTAGTTAATTGAACGATATGGCAAAGAATCTGATCCTGTGGTTGATCATCGCGGCTGTCCTGGTGACAGTGATGAACAACTTCTCCAGCCCTAACGAGCCGCAGACCCTCAACTATTCCGACTTTATCCAGCAGGTCAAGGATGGCAAGGTCGAGCGCGTAGCGGTTGACGGCTACGTCATTACCGGTAAGCGCAGTGATGGCGACAGCTTCAAGACCATTCGTCCTGCAATTCAGGACAACGGTCTGATTGGCGACCTCGTGGACAACCATGTGGTCGTTGAAGGCAAGCAGCCTGAGCAGCAAAGCATCTGGACTCAGCTCCTGGTGGCGAGCTTCCCGATCCTGGTGATCATCGCCGTGTTCATGTTCTTCATGCGCCAGATGCAGGGTGGTGCGGGAGGCAAGGGCGGTCCGATGAGCTTCGGCAAGAGCAAGGCGCGCCTGCTCTCCGAAGATCAGGTGAAAACCACTTTGGCTGACGTTGCCGGTTGCGACGAAGCCAAGGAAGAAGTCGGCGAGCTGGTCGAGTTCCTCCGTGACCCGGGCAAGTTCCAGCGTTTAGGCGGTCGCATTCCTCGCGGTGTGCTGATGGTGGGTCCTCCTGGTACTGGTAAAACCTTGCTGGCCAAAGCGATTGCCGGTGAGGCCAAAGTGCCGTTCTTCACCATTTCCGGTTCCGACTTCGTCGAAATGTTCGTCGGTGTAGGCGCAAGCCGTGTCCGTGACATGTTCGAACAAGCCAAGAAGCACGCTCCTTGCATCATCTTCATCGATGAAATCGACGCCGTTGGTCGCCATCGTGGCGCTGGCATGGGCGGCGGTCATGATGAGCGTGAGCAGACTCTCAACCAGTTGCTGGTAGAGATGGACGGCTTTGAAATGAATGACGGTATTATCGTCATCGCCGCAACCAACCGTCCTGACGTTCTGGACCCTGCGCTGCTGCGTCCGGGCCGTTTCGACCGTCAGGTCGTGGTCGGTTTGCCGGATATCCGCGGTCGTGAGCAAATTCTCAAAGTCCACATGCGTAAAGTGCCAATGGGTGACGACGTCGCTCCAGCGGTTATCGCTCGTGGTACTCCTGGTTTCTCCGGTGCTGATCTGGCCAACCTGGTAAACGAAGCGTCGTTGTTTGCTGCTCGTACTGGCAAGCGCGTCGTTGAGATGAAAGAGTTCGAGCTGGCTAAAGACAAGATCATGATGGGCGCTGAGCGCAAATCCATGGTCATGTCCGAGAAAGAGAAGCAGAACACCGCTTATCACGAAGCGGGCCACGCCATCGTTGGTCGCGTCGTGCCTGAGCACGACCCGGTTTACAAGGTGTCGATCATTCCGCGCGGTCGTGCGTTGGGTGTGACCATGTTCCTGCCCGAAGAAGATCGTTACAGTCTGTCCAAGCGAGCATTGATCAGCCAGATCTGTTCGCTGTACGGCGGTCGTATTGCCGAAGAGATGACACTTGGGTTCGACGGTGTTACCACCGGTGCCTCCAATGACATCATGCGTGCCAGCCAGATTGCACGGAATATGGTGACCAAGTGGGGTCTGTCCGAAAAGCTGGGTCCGTTGATGTATGCCGAAGACGAGGGTGAAGTATTCCTCGGTCGTGGCGGTGGCGGTCAGAGTGCAAGCTTCTCCGGTGAGACTGCCAAACTGATCGACTCCGAAGTGCGTAGCATCATTGACCAGTGCTACGGCACCGCCAAGCAGATCCTCACGGATAACCGTGACAAGCTTGATGCGATGGCTGATGCACTGATGAAGTACGAAACGATCGATGCTGAACAGATCGATGACATCATGGCGGGTCGTACGCCTCGCGAACCTCGCGACTGGTCTGGTGGCACCGGGACTTCCGGAACACCTCCGGTAGTGCAGGGCGAGCGTCCTGAAACACCGATCGGCGGTCCTGCTGCTGACGTTTAAGGTTTGAAATGACTTTTGTTCAGTCCTCAACCCGGTTGCCTTGCGGCAACCGGGTTCTTGATTTGGCCCAGACGCATGTCATGGGCATTCTCAACGTGACTCCTGACTCCTTTTCTGACGGCGGCCAATATAGCCAGCTGGATGCGGCCCTGCGCCACGCTGAGGCGATGGTGGTCGCGGGTGCAACACTGATCGATGTGGGTGGCGAGTCAACGCGGCCAGGTGCCAGAGCGGTGTCGCCACTCGAAGAGCTTGAGCGCGTGGCATCTGTCGTCGAGCGAATACATCGCGAGCTGGATGTGATCGTCTCGGTTGATACTTCCACGCCTGCGGTCATGCGCGAAACAGCGCGACTTGGGGCGGGGTTGATCAACGATGTGCGTTCATTGCGACGGGATGGGGCTCTTGATGCGGCTGCGGACACCGGTCTTCCGGTCTGTCTGATGCATATGCTCGGGGAGCCTGGTGACATGCAGGATGATCCGCAGTATCAGAACGTAACCCAGGAGGTGGGAGCGTTTCTGGCTGAGCGAATGGTTCAGTGTGCGCGGGCTGGAATTCCGTCCGAACGGATCATTCTCGACCCGGGATTCGGCTTCGCCAAAACCCTGCAGCACAATCTAAGCTTGTTTAAGCACATGGAAGCTCTGCATGCCTTGGGGCGGCCCCTGCTGGTCGGGGTTTCGCGCAAAAGCATGATTGGTCAGGCGCTGAATCGTCCGGTCGGGGAGCGCCTGTTTGGCGGTCTTGCGCTCGCGGCGCTGGCTTCGACCAAGGGGGCGCGTATATTGCGCGTCCATGACGTAGCTGAAACAGTTGATGTAGTGCGGATGATCGCCGCAGTGGAATCAGCCGAATAAGAATGATGGAGCACTTATGACTAAGAAATATTTTGGCACCGACGGCATTCGCGGTCGAGTCGGTGAATACCCGATCACTCCTGACTTCATGCTTAAGCTCGGTTGGGCCGCGGGCATGGCGTTTCGCAAAATGGGCGCCTGCAAGGTGCTCGTTGGCAAGGACACGCGGATCTCCGGTTATATGTTCGAGTCTGCTCTCGAGGCCGGTTTAACGTCCGCAGGTGCTGACGTGATGCTGCTGGGCCCGATGCCAACTCCAGCCATCGCTTACCTGACACGTACATTTCATGCTGAAGCGGGTATCGTGATCAGTGCTTCGCATAATCCCCACGATGACAACGGTATCAAGTTTTTCTCGGGGAAAGGCACCAAGCTGCCGGACGAAGTCGAGCTGATGATCGAAGAGCTGCTGGACACTCCGATGACCGTGGTTGAGTCGAGCAAGATTGGCAAGGTGTCGCGGATCAACGATGCGTCGGGTCGCTACATCGAGTTCTGCAAGAGCAGTGTTCCGACTGGCACCAGCTTTGCTGGCTTGAAGATCGTGATTGATTGCGCTCACGGTGCGACCTACAAGGTGGCCCCCAGCGTTTTCCGCGAGCTTGGGGCTGAAGTTGTCGTCCTTTCTGCTCAGCCGAACGGCCTGAACATCAATGACAATTGCGGTTCGACCCATATGGGCCAGCTTCAGGCTGCTGTATTGGCCGAGCATGCCGACCTGGGTATTGCCTTTGATGGTGATGGTGATCGAGTTCTGATGGTCGATCACACAGGTGCAATTGTCGACGGTGATGAATTGTTGTACATCATCGCTCGCGATTTGCATGAGCGCGGCAAGTTGCAGGGCGGCGTAGTTGGAACATTGATGAGTAACCTGGGCCTGGAGTTGGCCTTGGCTGATTTGTCCATTCCCTTTGTTCGCGCCAATGTCGGTGATCGCTACGTCATCGCAGATCTGTTGGAGCGTAATTGGCTGGTGGGTGGAGAGAATTCGGGGCATATCGTCTGCTTCAGTCACACTACTACCGGTGATGCGATTATTGCCGCATTGCAGGTTCTGATGGCGCTGAAGAGACGCTCGGAAGGTCTGGCTCAAGCTCGTCAGGCATTGCGTAAGTGCCCTCAGGTGCTGATCAACGTGCGTTTTGGCGGCGGTGCGAATCCACTTGAGCATCCATCAGTTAAAGAGGCCAGTGAGGCTGTCACCCAGGCAATGGCAGGTCGTGGGCGGGTGCTGTTGCGCAAGTCTGGTACTGAGCCTTTGGTGCGCGTCATGGTCGAAGGCGAGGACGAAACACAGGTTCGTGGCTACGCCGAAGAACTGGCAAAACTGGTAACTGAAGTTTCTGCCTGATTTCGGCTTGCCAGCCATGATTGTCTTGGGTAACATCTGCGCCCACTTTGACCGACGAGGTACAGCATGCGTCGCCCTTTGGTAGCTGGTAACTGGAAGATGCACGGTACCCGCGCCAGCGTCGCTGAGCTGATCAACGGCCTACGTAATCTGGCCTTGCCGAGCGATGTTGATGTTGCGGTTTTCCCGCCTTGCTTGCATATCAACCAAGTGGTTGATGGTTTGAAAGGTCGGCCGGTCATGATCGGCGCGCAGAACTCTGCGGTGGAATCCATGCAAGGTGCGTTGACCGGTGAGGTTGCACCGAGTCAGTTGGTGGATGCAGGTTGTTCCCTGGTCCTTGTTGGGCATTCCGAGCGCCGCCAGATAATGGGTGAGCAGGACGGAATGCTGATCCGCAAGTTTGCGGCGGCACAGGCTTCCGGCTTAATTCCGGTGTTGTGCGTAGGGGAAACTCTCGAGCAGCGCGAAGCCGGCAAAACTCTTGATGTTGTCGGGCGTCAGCTGGACAGCATCATTGACGAGTTGGGTGTCGAGGTGTTTGCAAAAGCAGTAATTGCTTATGAGCCGGTCTGGGCCATTGGTACCGGGCTGACTGCTTCGCCGCAACAAGCGCAGGATGTGCATGCAGCCATTCGCGCTCAGTTGGCGGCAAAGAATTCTGAGGTCGCGCAAGGTGTGCGGCTTCTATACGGCGGCAGCGTGAAGGCGGCCAATGCGGTCGAACTGTTCGGCATGCCGGATATCGATGGGGGGCTCATTGGTGGGGCTTCCCTGAATGCAGATGAGTTCGGTGCGATTTGTCGCGCCGCGGGAAACTGAAAAAATGCTGGAAACAGTCGTAGTCGTTTTTCATCTGCTGGGTGCATTGGGCGTAGTTGCTCTGGTTTTGCTGCAGCAGGGTAAAGGTGCGGATGCTGGTGCGTCTTTCGGTGCAGGTGCTTCAAATACTGTGTTCGGAAGCCAAGGTTCCTCTACCTTTCTTAGTAAGTTTACTGCTATACTTGCCGCAGGTTTCTTCATAACCAGCTTAGGGTTAGGTTACTTTGCTAAAGAGAAAGCTCATCAGCTGACTCAAGTAGGTTTGCCAAATCCAGCAGTGTTGGAAGTTCCAAAGCAACAACCGGCTTCTGATGATGTACCGGTGCTTCAAGAGCAAAAGTCGGCTACTCCAGCGACTGACGTGCCTCCAGCTCAAGAGCAAAAGTAAGAAGGGTTTCACACGTAGTATTGCCGAGGTGGTGGAATTGGTAGACACGCAACCTTGAGGTGGTTGTGCCCATAGGGTGTAGGGGTTCGAGTCCCCTTCTCGGTACCAATTATCAGGAGAGCCCGCTGTTGCGGGCTTTCTTGTAGGTGGAAGGTTACATTGACCCTGTCAGGGATCGGTCGTATACTTCCGCCCCAGCTTTGTCGCGGGGTGGAGCAGTCTGGTAGCTCGTCGGGCTCATAACCCGAAGGTCGTCGGTTCAAATCCGGCCCCCGCAACCAGTTTAAGGAGCCCCTTTTCAGGGGCTTTTTGTTAGCTGGACACTTTATAACGCCGCTGTTCGACGGCGTTTCAAGGATGGGCGTTTCGCCCATTTTTTTATTTTGCATAGCATGCACATACATGCACGAGGGGGTTCAGGTGTCGAGCAAGCTAGAAGAGTTGCAGGCCTTGCTGGCCCCGGTGGTCGTGGCCCTAGGCTATGAATGCTGGGGTATTGAGTTTTCGGCTCAAGGTCGCCACTCAATGTTGCGCGTTTATATCGATAAAGAGGGCGGCGTGCTGGTGGACGATTGTGCCATTGTCAGCCGTCAGATCAGCGGTGTCCTGGATGTTGAAGATCCAATCGCCGTTGAGTACACCCTAGAAGTTTCCTCGCCTGGCATGGAACGCCCGCTGTTCACTATTGAGCAGTTTGCAAAATTTGCCGGTGAACAAGTGAAGATCAAGCTGCGCTCGCCTTTTGAAGGTCGACGCAACTTTCAGGGCCTTCTGCGCGGTGTAGAAGAGCAGGACGTCGTGGTGCAGGTTGAAGACCATGAGTTCCTGTTGCCGATCGATATGATCGACAAGGCCAACATTATTCCCAGTTTTGACTGAGACGCGGATCCCGCGGATCCAATGGCTTGCGAAAGGCGAGGCGTACGATGAGCAAAGAAGTACTGCTGGTTGTTGAGTCGGTATCCAATGAAAAGGGCGTACCGGCAAACGTAATTTTTGAAGCGCTGGAGCTGGCTCTGGCCACTGCTACCAAAAAGCGTTTCGAGGACGAAGTCGATCTGCGTGTGGAAATCAATCGCCACACGGGCGCTTACGAGACATTCCGTCGCTGGACGGTCGTCGAAGAAGACGACCTGGACGATCCGGCGATCGAAACCTGGCCGAGCAAGGTTGCAGAAACGCATCCTGGTGCTCAGGTCGGTGACGTAGTCGAAGAAAAGATTGAATCCATCGAGTTCGGCCGCATTGCTGCACAGACTGCGAAGCAAGTCATCGTGCAGAAAGTTCGCGAAGCCGAGCGCGCTCAAGTCGTTGACGCCTACCGCGAGCGCCTGGGAGAAATCATCTCCGGCACCGTGAAGAAAGTCACCCGCGACAACGTGATCGTCGACCTGGGCAACAACGCTGAAGCGCTGCTGGCTCGTGAAGACATCATCTCCCGCGAGACTTTCCGGGTTGGTGTGCGCCTGCGTGCACTGCTGAAGGAAATCCGCACCGAGAACCGCGGCCCGCAGCTGATCCTGTCGCGTACCGCGCCGGAAATGCTGATCGAGTTGTTCCGCATCGAAGTGCCGGAAATCGCAGAAGGCCTGATCGAAGTAATGGCTGCGTCCCGTGACCCGGGTTCGCGCGCCAAGATCGCAGTCCGTTCCAAGGACAAACGCATTGACCCGCAGGGCGCTTGCATCGGTATGCGCGGTTCGCGCGTCCAGGCAGTGTCGGGCGAGTTGGGCGGTGAGCGTGTGGATATCGTCCTGTGGGATGACAACCCGGCTCAGTTCGTAATCAATGCAATGTCGCCGGCTGAAGTGGCGGCAATTATCGTTGACGAGGATGCCCATGCAATGGACATCGCCGTTGGCGCAGACAATCTGGCTCAGGCCATCGGTCGCGGTGGTCAGAACGTGCGTCTGGCTAGCCAGTTGACTGGCTGGACCCTGAACGTGATGACCGAATCGGACATCCAGGCTAAGCAGCAAGCAGAAACCGGCGACATCCTGCGCAACTTCATCGACGAGCTGGAAGTCGACGAAGACCTGGCGCAGGTGCTGGTAGATGAAGGCTTCACCAGCCTGGAAGAGATTGCCTACGTACCGTTGGAAGAAATGCTCAACATCGACGGCTTTGACGAAGAAACCGTCAACGAGCTTCGCGCTCGTGCCAAGGATCGTTTGTTGACCAAAGCCATCGCTACTGAGGAAAAGCTGGCAGACGCCCATCCGGCCGAAGACCTGCTCTCGCTTGAGGGTATGGACAAGGATTTGGCGATGGAACTGGCGGTGCGCGGCGTAATTACCCGCGAAGACCTGGCCGAGCAGTCTATTGACGACCTGCTCGACATCGACGGCATTGACGATGATCGTGCCGGCAAGTTGATCATGGCCGCCCGAGCCCATTGGTTCGAGTAATTAGGCGCGGCCTGAGGAGAGAAGTGCATGACGCAAGTCACGGTGAAACAACTGGCCGATGAGGTCAAAACACCGGTAGAGCGCCTGTTGCAGCAGATGCGTGAGGCAGGTCTGCCGCACACCGCCGCCGAAGAACATGTGACTGACAGTGAGAAGCAATCTTTGCTGACTCACTTGAAAAGCAGCCACAAGGCGAAAGTGGAAGAACCACGCAAGATCACGCTGCAGCGTAAAACCACCAGCACCCTGCGTGTTGCTGGCAGCAAAAGCATCAGCGTTGAAGTACGCAAGAAGAAAGTCTTCGTACAGCGCAGCCCGGAAGAAATCGAAGCCGAGCGCAAACGCGAACTGGATGAACGTCGCGCAGTAGAAAATGCTGCACGTCAGAAGGCTGAAGAAGAAGCCAAGCGTCGCGCCGAAGAAGAAGCGCGTCGCCAGCCTGCTGGTACGCAAGCGACTGCTAACGACGCTGTCGCAGCGCCTGCTGCGGCAGTCGAGCCAGTGCGTGAAAGCGCGCCGGTTGTGGCTGCTGCTCCAGCACCGTCTGCTGACGTTCGCAACAAGCAGAACGAACAGCGCCGTCCGGACAAACCACGCGCCGACGATAACAATCGTCGTGGCAGTGGCGATGGCGAGCGCAAAAACGCTCCACATCGTGCTTCGGTCAAAGAGAAAGCGCCTGCTCCACGTGTTGCGCCACGTACTACCGACGAAGAAAGCGATAGCTTCCGTCGTGGTGGTCGCGGCAAGGCCAAGCTGAAGAAACGCAACGCTCACGGTTTCCAGAGCCCAACCGGCCCTGTCGTGCGTGATGTGCAGATCGGCGAGACCATCACTGTTGGCGATCTCGCCAATCAGATGTCGGTCAAGGCTGCTGAAATCATCAAGTTCATGTTCAAACTGGGAACTCCAGCGACCATCAACCAGGTGCTTGATCAGGAAACTGCTCAGCTGGTAGCCGAAGAACTGGGCCACAAAGTGACCCTGGTCAGCGACACCGCCCTGGAAGATTCCTTGGCCGAGTCCCTGAAGTTTGAAGGTGAGACGTTCTCCCGTGCACCAGTCGTGACCGTAATGGGCCACGTCGACCACGGTAAGACGTCGCTGCTCGACTACATCCGTCGTGCCAAGGTAGCTGCTGGCGAAGCCGGTGGTATCACTCAGCACATTGGTGCATACCACGTTGAAACCGAACGCGGCATGGTCACGTTCCTCGATACCCCAGGTCACGCCGCGTTTACCGCAATGCGTGCCCGTGGTGCCAAGGCGACTGACATCGTGATTCTGGTAGTTGCAGCGGACGACGGTGTGATGCCGCAGACCATTGAAGCTGTCCAGCACGCTAAAGCTGCCGGTGTTCCACTGGTTGTAGCCGTGAACAAAATCGACAAGCCGGGCGCTGATCTCGATCGCATCCGTAGCGAACTGTCGGTTCACGGTGTGACCTCGGAAGAGTGGGGCGGCGACACCCCGTTCGTATCGGTTTCGGCGAAAGTCGGTACTGGCGTGGACGAGTTGCTCGAAGCTGTCTTGCTGCAAGCTGAAGTTCTCGAACTGAAAGCGACTCCTTCGGCTCCTGGTCGTGGTGTTGTGGTTGAATCGCGTCTCGACAAAGGTCGTGGCCCGGTAGCAACCGTTCTGGTTCAAGACGGTACCCTGCGCCAAGGCGACATGGTGCTGGTCGGTTCGAACTATGGCCGTGTACGTGCCATGCTCGACGAGAACGGCAAGCCAATCAAGGAAGCCGGTCCTTCCATCCCTGTCGAGATCCTCGGCCTGGACGGTACTCCGGACGCTGGCGACGAGATGAGCGTGTTGTCCGACGAGAAGAAAGCCCGTGAAGTGGCTCTGTTCCGTCAAGGCAAGTTCCGCGAAGTCAAGTTGGCTCGCGCTCACGCCGGCAAGCTGGAAAATATCTTCGAAAACATGGGTCAGGCAGAGAAGAAGACGCTCAACATCGTCCTCAAATCCGACGTCCGTGGTTCGCTGGAAGCGTTGAACGGTGCCTTGAACGGCCTGGGTAACGACGAAGTGCAAGTGCGTGTTGTCGGTGGCGGTGTCGGTGGTATCACCGAGTCCGACGCCAACCTGGCACTGGCCTCCAACGCTGTACTGTTCGGCTTCAACGTGCGTGCCGATGCTGGCGCTCGCAAGATCGTCGAGCAGGAAGGTCTGGATATGCGTTACTACAACGTGATCTACGACATCATCGAAGACGTCAAGAAAGCCCTCACCGGTATGCTGGGCAGTGATGTTCGCGAGAACATCCTGGGTATCGCTGAAGTCCGTGACGTGTTCCGTTCGCCGAAGTTTGGCGCGATCGCCGGTTGCATGGTTCTCGAAGGTGTTGTTCACCGTAACCGTCCAATCCGTGTACTGCGTGAAGACATCGTTATCTTCGAAGGCGAGCTGGAATCCCTGCGCCGCTTCAAGGATGACGCTTCCGAAGTACGTGCCGGCATGGAATGCGGTATCGGCGTGAAGAGCTACAACGACGTCAAAGTCGGTGACAAGATCGAAGTCTTCGAGAAGGTTCAGGTTGCTCGCAGCCTCTAACTCGCGCACTTCAAGGGCCACGCCGAGCCGCCGCATGCAGATGCGCGGTCAGGCGTCAGGACTCTAAACGCAACGCCCGGTCTGGCTTCTGTCAGGCCGGGCGTTTGCCGCTTTCAGACCACACGGGTTTCACCGTGGGGCAGTAACAGGTAACAAGACATGGCAAAAGAATACAGCCGTACCCAACGTATCGGCGATCAGATGCAGCGTGAGCTGGCACAGCTGATCCGTCGTGAAGTCAAAGATCCACGCGTAGGCCTGGTGACTATTACCGCTGTTGAAGTCAGCCGTGACGTCGGTCACGCCAAGATCTTCATCACCGTGATGGGCCAGGACAACGCCGAAGACATCGCACAGAGCATCAAGGTGCTCAACTCCGCTGCCGGCTTCCTGCGTATGCAGCTAGCGCGTGAAATGAAGCTGCGCAGTGTTCCGCAGTTGCACTTCCACTACGACGAAAGCGTCGTGCGTGGCGCGCATCTGTCGGCCTTGATCGAGCGAGCGGTGGCTGAAGACAGTCAGCGCCCGGAAGCGGCTGAACCCGAAGACGCCAAGGAGTAATCGGTGGCTCAGGTCAAACGTATCCGTCGTAACGTCAGCGGCATCATCCTGCTCGACAAGCCGTTGGGCTTCACTTCCAACGCGGCGTTGCAGAAGGTTCGCTGGTTGCTGAACGCCGAGAAGGCCGGTCATACCGGCAGTCTCGATCCGCTGGCCACTGGCGTGTTGCCGTTGTGCTTCGGTGAAGCGACCAAGTTTTCGCAGTACCTGCTTGATTCCGACAAGGCCTATGAAACCCTGGCGCAGTTGGGCAAAACCACCACGACGGCGGATGCCGAAGGTGAGGTTTTGCAGGAGCGCCCGGTGACCGTTGGTCGCGCCGATGTCGAAGCGGCCCTGCCGAATTTTCGTGGACAAATCAGTCAGATACCGCCGATGTACTCGGCACTCAAGCGTGATGGCCAGCCGCTGTACAAGCTGGCTCGTGCAGGCGAAGTAGTGGAGCGCGAACCGCGTTCTGTTACTATTGCGCGCTTGGAATTGCTGGCCTTCGACGGTGATACTGCGCGGCTGGCAGTGGATTGCAGCAAAGGCACCTATATCCGCACCCTGGTGGAGGATATCGGCGAGCAACTCGGTTGTGGCGCTTACGTTGCTGAATTGCGACGTACCCAGGCCGGGCCGTTCACGCTGGCGCAGACGGTTACGCTTGAAGAGCTGGAAGCCGTACACGCCGAAGGCGGCAACGAAGCGGTAGATCGCTTCCTCATGCCATCGGACAGCGGTCTGCTGGATTGGCCGCTGTTGCAGTTCTCGGAGCACAGCTCGTTCTACTGGCTTAACGGCCAGCCGGTACGCGCCCCGGATGCACCGAAGTTCGGCATGGTACGGGTACAGGATCACAACGGTCGCTTCATCGGAATCGGTGAAGTGAGCGAAGACGGGCGCATCGCGCCGCGTCGACTGATTCGGTCAGAATGACCGGACGAGGGTGGCTGTTAACAGGCACGGTCACTACTCATTTTTAGATACAGGGATTTGTCCCTGGCCTGTTGAAGCTGTTTCTTTGAAACAGTTTCCTGATAAAAGGATTGCCTCATGGCTCTCGACGTTCAAGAAAAAGCTCAAATCGTAGCTGACTACCAGCAAGCTGTTGGTGACACTGGTTCGCCAGAAGTGCAAGTTGCACTGCTGACCCACAACATCAACAAGCTGCAAGGTCACTTCAAGGCCAACGGTAAAGATCACCACTCCCGTCGTGGTCTGATCCGCATGGTAAACCAGCGTCGTAAGCTGCTGGACTACCTGAAAGGCAAGGATCTGGGTCGTTATCAGGCTCTGATCGGTCGCCTGGGTCTGCGTCGCTAATAAGCGATTGCGCTAGAGGTTGGTTGTCTGTCGTACGTCAGTGGGATTCCCGCTGGCGCATGGCAGGCTCCCAGCCTCAAGTTTTATCTGGATACACGTTTTACCCTGGACAGGCGTTGGGCCGATTCCCGACATTGCCCAAGAATTTCGCAAGAAGACAAGTTCCCCAAGAGCCACAAAAGAAGGTAGGACACCGTGAACCCGGTAATCAAAAAATTCCAGTTCGGTCAGTCGACCGTTACTCTCGAGACTGGCCGTATCGCCCGTCAGGCCTCCGGCGCAGTATTGGTCACCGTTGACGACGACGTCAGCGTGTTGGTAACTGTAGTCGGCGCCAAGCAAGCCGATCCAGGCAAGGGCTTCTTCCCTCTGTCCGTTCACTACCAGGAAAAAACTTACGCTGCCGGTAAGATCCCTGGCGGTTTCTTCAAGCGTGAAGGCCGCCCTTCCGAGAAAGAAACCCTGACTTCCCGACTGATCGACCGTCCGATCCGTCCGCTGTTCCCAGAAGGCTTCATGAACGAAGTGCAGGTTGTCTGCACCGTCGTTTCCACCAGCAAGAAAACCGATCCGGACATCGCTGCGATGATCGGTACCTCGGCTGCACTGGCCATCTCCGGTATTCCTTTCGATGGCCCGATCGGCGCTGCCCGCGTTGCGTTCCACGAAAGCACCGGCTACCTGCTGAACCCGACTTACGAACAACAGAAAGCTTCGAGCCTGGACATGGTCGTTGCCGGTACGTCGGAAGCCGTGTTGATGGTTGAATCGGAAGCCAAAGAGCTGACCGAAGACCAGATGCTGGGTGCGGTACTGTTTGCTCACGACGAGTTCCAGGTTGTGATCAACGCTGTTAAAGAACTGGCTGCCGAAGCTGCCAAGCCGACCTGGACCTGGGCTCCACAGCCTGAAGCCACTGCTCTGCTGGGCGCTATCCGTGCCGAGTTCGGCGATGCGATCTCCCAGGCTTACACCATCACCATCAAGGCCGACCGTTACGCTCGCCTGGGTGAGCTGAAGGATCAGGTAGTTGCCAAGCTGTCCGGTGAAGAAGGCCAGCCTTCTTCCAGCGAAGTGAAAGCCGCTTTCGGCGAAATCGAATACCGCACTGTTCGCGAAAACATCGTAAACGGCAAGCCACGTATCGATGGTCGCGACACCAAGACCGTACGTCCTCTGAACATCGAAGTCGGCGTTCTGCCAAAGACCCACGGTTCGGCGCTGTTCACCCGTGGCGAAACCCAGGCTCTGGTCGTTGCAACGCTGGGTACTGCCCGTGACGCGCAGCTGCTGGACACCCTGGAAGGCGAGAAAAAAGACCCGTTCATGCTGCACTACAACTTCCCTCCGTTCTCGGTAGGTGAGTGTGGTCGCATGGGTGGCGCCGGTCGTCGCGAAATCGGTCACGGCCGTCTGGCCCGTCGTTCGATTGCCGCCATGCTGCCTGCTGCCGACGTGTTCCCGTACACCATCCGTGTTGTGTCGGAAATCACCGAGTCCAACGGTTCGAGCTCCATGGCTTCGGTCTGCGGCGCTTCGCTGGCCCTGATGGATGCCGGTGTTCCGATGAAGGCACCGGTTGCCGGTATCGCCATGGGTCTGGTTAAAGAAGGCGAGAAGTTCGCCATCCTGACCGACATCCTGGGTGACGAAGACCACCTCGGCGACATGGACTTCAAAGTAGCCGGTACCGCCAAAGGTGTTACCGCGCTGCAGATGGACATCAAGATCAAAGGCATCACCGAAGAAATCATGGAAATCGCTCTGGGCCAAGCCCTGGAAGCGCGCCTGAACATCCTCGGCCAGATGAACCAGATCATTGGTCAGTCCCGTACCGAACTGTCGGAAAATGCTCCGACCATGATCGCGATGAAAATCGACACCGACAAAATCCGTGATGTTATCGGTAAAGGCGGCGCGACCATTCGTGCGATCTGTGAAGAGACCAAGGCTTCGATCGACATCGAAGACGACGGCTCGATCAAGATCTTCGGCGAAACCAAGGAAGCTGCTGAAGCTGCACGTCAGCGCGTTCTGGGTATCACCGCAGAAGCTGAAATCGGCAAGATCTACGTGGGTAAGGTTGAGCGCATCGTCGACTTCGGCGCATTCGTCAACATCCTGCCAGGCAAGGACGGTCTGGTTCACATCTCGATGCTGAGCGACGCTCGCGTTGAAAAAGTGACCGATATCCTGAAAGAAGGCCAGGAAGTGGAAGTACTGGTACTGGACGTGGACAACCGCGGCCGTATCAAGCTGTCCATCAAAGACGTAGCAGCAGCCAAGGCATCGGGCGTTTAATTACCCCCTTCGCTTGAAAGCTTCGACGTTGTAAAAAATGCCCCGTAGTGAAAGCTGCGGGGTTTTTTTTGCCCTGTAGAAAAAGGTCAAAAGATCTTTGTAGCGCCGTCAGTTGCCTGACCCCAAAGTCAGTGCTAGGTTTAGCCCACCGCCCGTGTAGCTCAGCCGGTAGAGCAGCGCACTCGTAACGCGAAGGTCGCAGGTTCGATTCCTGTCTCGGGCACCAGCGACACGTTGTTTTCAGATGATCCCGAATGGTTCTGAAGGCCAGACAAGCCGGGTTTCAAACGGCTTTTTGCGTCAGAGAGATCCTTGATGATCCAGATCCATCTTCCATTCCCCAGATCAAAGAGAACGCCATGACCGTTAAAGAATTGACCCAAGAAGCCAGACACCAAGAAGCGCTGAAAAAGTATTTGCTGGATTCCCCCCAACTGGCCGATGAGATCAAGGACCTGCCGTCCGACGACCAGAAAGACCAGATCCAATGGGCATTCGAGGACGAGGCTGAATCCCAGGGATTGCAGCCTTGGGAGCTGACGCTCAAGTACACCTCAACACCTGAAGAGTTTGAGGAGGCGCGCCTGGTTTTGCACAAGGAGGCGGCCGAAGTGCTGGGCGTCGAGTGGGAAGAGTACTGCGAGATGAATAATCTGGTGGTGTGATCGCCGTCTCATGCATGCGACCGCAAGCCACAAGTTGAAGCGAGATTGCTTATGGCTTGTGGCTTGCTGCTTTAGGCTTGCAGCTTCTTAAAGGCTAAGGCGCATCGACAGATCAACGGCCTTTACATCCTTGGTCATCGCACCGATCGAAATGTAATCCACGCCCGTTTCAGCGATCGGCAGCAGCGTACTTTCGTTGATGCCACCACTGGCTTCCAGTTTCGCCTTGCCGTCGTTCAGGCGTACCGCTTCGCGCATGTCATCCAGGCTCAGCTCATCAAGCATGATGATGTCCGCACCTGCTGCCAGGGCTTGCTTCAACTCCTCAAGACTTTCCACCTCGATCTCAACCGGTTTGCCCGGAGCAATCTTGTGCGCGGCGTTGATGGCCTCTGGGATGCCACCACAAGCCGCAATATGGTTTTCCTTGATCAGGAACGCGTCATACAGGCCGATGCGATGATTGTGGCAACCGCCACAGGTCACGGCATATTTTTGCGCCAGACGCAGCCCGGGAAGGGTTTTGCGGGTGTCGAGCAATTTGACCTGGGTCTCGGCAACGTAATCCGCCAGGTACTGCGCGCGAGTGGCCACCCCTGAAAGCAGCTGCAGGAAGTTCAGTGCGCAGCGCTCGCCAGTGAGAAGCGAGCGTGCCGGCCCTTCGAGGTGGAACAGCGCCTGATTGGGTTTCACCCGTTCGCCATCGCGCACTTGCCAATGAACGGCCACTCGAGGGTCCAATTGCCGGAATACAGCATCGACCCATGCGGTGCCCGCGATAACGGCAGCATCACGGGTGATGATGGTCGCTTTGGCCAGGCGTTCAGCCGGGATCAATTGTGCGGTGATGTCGCCGCTGCCGATGTCTTCGAGCAACGCACGGCGCACGTTGGCTTCGATTTCGGCAGTCAAATCGGCGAGACGTAGATTCGGCATAACGGACTCCACAAACAAAGTGATCCGATTATAGGGGCATGGCACGCGGCAACCCAAGGCATCAGAGGCCTTTCCTGGGTGATGAAAGGTGTATTTGGTCGATTCTCCAGCGACATCAATTGTGGCAAGTGATCGCGTCGCGAGGGTCTATCGCGGCATACTGGGCGCCAATACAGTCGATGCTCAAGGAACCGGTATGCACTTGGATCCCGCAAGTGGTTGGTGTCAGGGCGTGCAGGTCTGCCCTTCGCCTAACTTCAATGCGCGCCCCACGGACGAAATTTCCCTGCTGGTGATCCACAACATCAGCCTGCCGCCCGCGCAGTTCGCCACCGGTAAGGTGCAGGCGTTTTTCCAGAATCGCCTGGACGTCACAGAGCATCCCTACTTTGAAGGGATAGCTGATCTGCGGGTGTCCGCGCATTTCCTGATCGAACGTGACGGCAAGGTCACCCAGTTTGTCTCTTGTCTTGAGCGCGCCTGGCATGCGGGTGTCTCGGTTTTCGAAGGCCGGGAAACCTGTAACGATTTTTCCGTGGGCATTGAGCTGGAAGGTACGGATGATCTGCCGTTCACCGATGCTCAATACACTGCATTGACGGCCCTGACCCGACAGCTGCAAAGCGCCTTCACGGCCATCACGGCACAGCGTATCTGCGGTCATAGTGACATCGCACCCGGACGTAAAACCGATCCGGGTCCAGCGTTCGACTGGGCTCGCTATCGCGCGGCCTTGGCAAAAGAGGAACAACAATGAGTTTTCTGGTGTTGCTGTTGGCGGTCTGGATCGAGAAGTTCTCGGCCCTTCGTCATCGTGTTCAGCGCGACAGTGGTTGGGTAAGCGAACTGAACAAGCTTGAAGCAAGCCCACGCTTTGCCAGCCACCCATGGCTGATATTGATCGTGCTCGTGTTACTGCCGGTCGCGGTGCTGGGGTTGCTGTTGATCGTGCTTGAGCCGGTGGCCTACGGTCTTTTGGCGTTGCCAGTGCATTTGCTGGTAGTGATCTACAGCCTGGGCCGTGGCGATTTGCTGGCCGGTCTTGGCCCGTTTCGCGATGCCTGGCGTCGGGAAGATCTGCAGGCGGCAGCACACGTTGCGAACCGCGATCTGGGCATTTGTGCCGACAACGGCGAACAACTGCTGGAGCGCGTCGAAGGTCACTTGCTGTGGGAGGCTTACCAAAGCTTTTTCGCTGTGATTTTCTGGTATTTCCTGCTGGGTCCGGTCGCGGCACTCAGCTATCGCCTGTTAGCGTTGGCCGAAGAACACGGGAAAAACCCGGCGGTCACCGAGCGCGCTGCGCAATTGCGACATGCGTTCGACTGGATACCGGTGCGCCTGCTGGCGGCGAGCTTTGCGCTGGTGGGCAACTTTGTCGCGGTCAGTCGGGTGATGCTGCATGAACTGCTCAACTGGAACATCAGCGCTGCCCAATTGATCGAGAAGGTCGGGCTGGTGGCCGGTGAAATACCGGCACCGGTGGTCGGGCCCGACGGTATCAACAGCCTGGACCGCATTTGGGAACTGCTGCTGCGCGCAGCGTTGCTTTGGTACGCCGGGTTCGCCTTGTGGACTGTCCTTCCCTGAACACAACCACCTTGTAGCAGCTGGCGAAGCCTGCGTTCGGCGGCGAAGCCGTCGCAGGTTGCCAAATCCAATGACGGCTTCACCCGCTGCTACACGAATCCCTCCTTCGTTAACCTTAAGTTACAAAACCTCCTGCCGATTTAAGCTATACAGAGATAGCGCCCAATAGTGGCTATCTGCTTTCTCTGTGCGCCTGCCAATAAAAATAAGAAATCCAAGGGAGACTTCACAGTGAAGAGCTTGCTCTATCCCGCCGTCGCGCTAATGAATCGCCTGAGCTTCGGCATGAAGTTCAGCCTGATCAGCGTGCTGTTCCTCATACCGATGCTGGTGACCAACTTCTATCTGGTGCGAGATTCCTATCGCGAATTTCAGGGCACCCGAATCGAACTGCAAAGCATCGACTTACTCGGCAACAGCCTGGCACTTCGTCGCGATCTCGAGACTCTGAACAACCTGGTGCAGATCAACGTCACCCTGGGTCAGTCAGGCAAAGCCGGCAATGTCGAATCGAAAATCAGCGCGCTGGAGCAAAGCGTACTGGCTCGTCTGCAAGGTCTGGCCGCAATGTCCACGGACCCCGAGCAGATCGCGGTATTCGATGCCAAGCGCGATGAGATGATTGCGGCATTCAAAGCCCAGCAAGCGGAAAGCTCCCTGCAAAGCAAAAGCGGGATGATTGGCAAGTTACTCGGCAGCGCACAAATTTTCAGCCAGATCATTGCCAGTCAGGCGGGCCTGAGTCGCGACACTCAAAGCGACATGCGCCAACTGACCGAACTCATCACCACTGTCACTCCACCGGTCACCCAGCTGTTGGGTGAAGGCCGGGCGATGGGCTCTTTTTCCCTGGGGCAGGGTTTTCTCAACTCGGCATCGAGCACCCGATTTGATGAATTGCTGGTGCAGATCGAAAAGCTCCAGGCTGAGTACGGCCTGAAATTGCAGGACACACTGGGGTCGAGCAAAGCGGCCAAGGACTCGCTGACGGCTCTGGCCGACACCAGCAACGCCTCGCTTAAAAAAGCCAGTGAACTGTTCGAAGAACAGGTGGTGATGGCCGATACGCTTGATGCGCCGTGGCAAGGTTTTTACGACACCGTCACTGGCCTGATGGACCAAACCTACCAACTCAACGAAGCCACCCTGAAATTTCTCGGCACCCAGTTACAGCAACGACTGGAGCAAAATCGCACGCATATGATCCTTCAGGCCGTGGCGCTGTCGGTGGTGTTCGTGTTGATCTTTTACCTATACGGCGGTTTCTACGCCTCGACCCGCACCACCCTCAAGCGCCTTGGCGCCGTGATGGACAAAGTCGCGGCGGGCGACATGACAGTGACGTTCAGTGCCAACAGTCGCGACGAACTCGGCGAGTTGGGCGAAGTGTTCAACGGGACCGTGAAGAAAATCCATGACCTGATCGAGCGCGTCGGACAAACCGTCAGCGAGGTCGAGCGCCAGGCCGGTCAGGTCGAAAACGTTTCTGCCCAAAGTAACCAGGCAGTGGCGGGACAGCGCTCGCAGATCGAGCAGGTCGCCACGGCCATGAACCAGATGTCCGCCACCTCTCTGGAGGTAGCGCGCAGTGCCGCCGCCGCGGTTAGCAGCGCGCACAGCGTCAACGATGAAACCCTCAACGGCCGCGGACTTGTGCAGTCACAGCAGGGCAGCATCGCAGCCCTTGCCGGCGAAATTGATCAATCTGTCCTGGTGATCAATCAACTGGCCAGCGACAGCCAATCCATCAGTCGTGTGCTGGAAGTGATCAAAAGCATCGCCGAGCAAACCAACCTGCTGGCACTCAACGCGGCAATTGAAGCTGCGCGGGCGGGTGAGCAGGGCCGTGGATTCGCGGTGGTGGCCGATGAGGTCAGGACACTGGCCAAGCGCACGCAGCAATCGACCGAAGAAATCGAGCAGATGATCACCAGGCTGCACAGCGGCGTAGGCGCAGCGGTGAAAGCCATGGGCACCAGTCATCAGATGGCAAGCGGCACTGTCGGGCAGTCGGAGAAGGTCCAGCAAGCGTTGGAAAATATTCTTGGCGCTGTGGGCATGATCGTCGATCAGAACCAGCAGATCGCCGCCGCCGTGGAGCAACAAACTGCCGTGGCCCACGACATCGACCAGAACATCGTCGAGATCAATCGGGCAGGTGAGCGTACTGCCGAAGGGGCCCACCAGACCGAAGATGCCAGCCGTGCATTGTCGGCTCAGGTGGTGGAGTTGAAACAGCTGATCAGTGCGTTCCGGGTCTGAAAACACCGCAGCGCCTACAAGGCGCTACGTGGGTCACCAGCGGAACACTTCACGCGCATTGGCACTGCTGACCGCTGCCAACTGCTCGGGGCTGATCCCCATAATTTGCGCCAATGCGGCGCAAATGTCCGGCAAATGCGCCGGACTGTTGCGTTGACCGGCGAACATCGCGGGCGCCATGTCCGGCGAGTCGGTTTCCAGCACCACGGCGTCCAGTGGCAGTTCAGCAAGTACGCGGTGCATGCGCAGCGCCTGCGGCCATGTTGCAGCGCCACCCAGGCCGAGTTTGAAACCCAGCTTGATGTACTCGCGAGCCTCCTCCTTGCTTCCCGCAAACGCATGGATAATTCCCGCGCGTTTCAAGCGAAACCGTTTGAGCGTAGCAATCACTGCCGCATGGCTGCGACGCACGTGGATCAGCGCCGGCAAGTCAAAGTCCACCGCCAGTTGCAGTTGCGCATCGAACAGCGCTTGCTGGCGTTCGCGGTCCAGGGTCTCGATGAAATAATCCAGACCGATCTCACCCACCGCGCACAGCTGCCGATGACCGGCTAACCGTGTCAGCCAGTCACCGAGTTCAGGCAAATCCTCTGGCTGATGTTGATCCAGGTACACCGGATGCAAGCCGAACGCCGCGTGCAAGTCAGGATCGCTTTGCACCAGGTCCCAGACCCGTTGCCAATTCCCCTGATAAACCCCCAGCACCACCATCCGCTGAACACCGAGCGCACGACTCTCGGCCAGCAACGCCGTGCGATCGGCGTCGAAGTCGGGAAAATCCAGGTGCGTGTGGGTGTCGATCAGCTCCACGGTTCAGTCCTGGCGAATACGCTGCTTGAATGTCCGCGCGATGGCTTGCACGCCGGGTTGGTAGTCCGATTGTTCTATAGCGGCCAAGGCCAGCTCCAGCGCCTTGTCGGCAATCAGTTGATGCTGCTGGGCCATGGCGTTGACCGGTAACGGCAAGAAGTCCAGCAACTGCGTGTCACCAAAAGTGCCCAGACGCAGCGGGCGGGATTTCAGCGGGAAGTCGTGCAAGGCATCGAATACGCCCTGCAACAACACGTAGGACGTCGTGACCAGAGCGTCCGGCAAATGCCCCAGGCGCTGAAGCATTTCGTCCATCAACTGCTTGCCACATTCGCGGCTGAAGGATTCGCCGTGTTCGATCAGCACCTCGCCTTTGAACCCGGCCAAGGCCTCTTTGAACCCGGCGGCGCGCTCCTGGCTGATACTCAGTTCGGGGCGAGCGCCAATCAGGGCGATCTGTTTGGGCACAGGGTCCAGTAGACTGTGGGTCAGTTGCAGGCTGGCTTCCCGGTCGTCACTGATTACCGAGCAGAAATGCTCGGGTTCCATGACCCGGTCAATCGCGATGATCGGTATGCCTTTGGCCTGTAATTGGCGATAGCTGTCGTCGCTGGTTGGCAGGCAACTGGCGACGATCAGGGCGTCGCAACGCCTGGCTCGAAACAGTTGCAGCAGTTGCCGTTCGCTGTCAGGCGCGTCGTCCGAGCTGGCGATCAGCAGCTGGTAGCCGCGAGCACGAGCGCCTTGTTCCAGCAGCTTGGCAATCCGCGCGTAACTGGGGTTTTCCAGGTCCGGCAGAATGAAACCCAGCGTGCGGGTGTGCCGGCTTCGCAGTCCGGCAGCCTGTGGGTTGGGCGTAAAGCCATGCAGTTCGACGACCGCGCGGACGCGCTCGACCGTGGCGCTGCTGATCCGCTGCTGTTCAGCCTTGCCATTGATGACATAACTGGCGGTGGTCACGGAGACACCAGCCAACTGTGCGATATCACTGAGTTTCAACTCGGGATTTCCTTGTTTGTTCGAGCGTGCCCCGACATTTTCGACAATCCTACCCGATTCCGGCAGGCGACCATTGTCGCAACGTAACCGACAAGTTGCGCTTCAAGGATGAGACATTATCGAGTAACGTGCCGATCGTTATAGATTAAACGTTTCAGCAGGCGTATTTTCTACGTTTTAGGTGCCTTTGCCAGTTCTGCCGCGAAACTGCCAAATAAGATGAACAAGCGCCTAAGCTGAATCCTCAAAAACAATACCTGGCCTCCCAAAGGGTGCCAAAAGGAGAAAGCATGCTCGAGCTCACCATTGAGCAGATTTCCATGGGCCAATCAGCCGTGGATAAGCCTGCAGCGTTGGACTTGCTGGCCCGGCACCTGGTTGCCGATGGCTTGGTCGCCGAGGGTTACCTCGCCGGTTTGCAAGCGCGTGAAGCCCAGGGCTCGACCTTTCTCGGTCAAGGTATTGCCATCCCCCACGGCACGCCGCAAACCCGCGATCAGGTGTTTTCCACCGGCGTGCGGCTGATGCAATTCCCTGAGGGCGTGGACTGGGGTGACGGTCAAATTGTCTACCTAGCGATTGGCATTGCCGCCAAGTCCGATGAACACCTGCGTCTGCTGCAACTGCTCACTCGAGCCCTCGGCGAAACCGATCTGGGCCAGGCCCTGCGTCGTGCCAGCTCCGCCGAAGCCTTGTTGAAACTGCTGCAAGGCGCACCGCAGGAACTGGCACTGGACGCGCAGATGATCGGCCTTGGCGTGTCCGCCGATGATTTCGAAGAGCTGGTTTGGCGTGGTGCACGTTTGCTGCGCCAGGCTGATTGCGTGAGCAACGGCTTTGCCGCGGTGTTGCAGCAGGTTGAAGCGCTGCCCCTCGGTGATGGTCTGTGGTGGTTGCACAGCGAACAAACGGTGAAGCGCCCAGGCCTGGCCTTCGTCACGCCAGACAAGCCGATACGCTACCTCGGGCAACCGCTGAGCGGACTGTTCTGCCTGGCCAGCCTCGGAGAAGCGCACCAAGCCTTGCTCGAACGACTTTGCGCGCTGTTGATTGAAGGTCGCGGCCATGAATTGGGTCGCGCTACCAGCAGTCGCGCCGTGCTTGAAGTCCTCGGCGGCGAACTGCCGGCCGATTGGCCAAGCGCCCGTATCGCCTTGGCCAACGCCCATGGATTGCACGCCCGTCCGGCGAAAATTCTGGCTCAGTTGGCGAAAAGCTTCGAAGGCGAGATCCGCGTACGCATTGTCGATGGTCACGACAGCGCCGTCTCTGTGAAGAGCCTGAGCAAGTTGCTGAGCCTCGGTGCGCGTCGTGGCCAAGTGCTGGAGTTCATCGCCGAACCCATCATTGCGGCAGACGCCTTGCCGGCCTTGCTGGCCGCCATCGAGGAGGGCCTGGGTGAGGAAGTCGAACCGTTGCCAGCCGTGAGCCAACAAAGCGCCGTGTTGACCGACATTGCCGAAGTGCTGCTCGCACCCGCCTCCGGCAGCGTCATCCAGGCCATCGCCGCCGCACCGGGAATTGCCATCGGCCCGGCGCATATCCAGGTGCTGCAAACCATCGAATACCCGTTGCGCGGAGAGTCCGCCGCCATCGAGCGCGAACGTCTCCAGCAAGCGCTGCAGCAAGTGCGTCGCGACATTGAAGGCCTGATCGAACGCAGTCAGTCCAAGGCCATCCGCGAGATCTTCATCACCCACCAGGAAATGCTCGACGACCCGGAATTGACCGATGAAGTCGACACGCGCCTCAAGCAAGGCGAAAGTGCCGAAGCGGCGTGGATGGGCGTGATCGAAGCGGCGGCCAGACAACAGGAATCGCTGCAGGATGCCTTGCTCGCCGAACGCGCGGCCGACTTGCGTGACATCGGTCGTCGCGTACTGGCGCAACTCTGTGGGGTCGAAACCCCGAGCGAGCCGGAGCAACCGTATATCCTGGTGATGGATGAGGTCGGTCCCTCCGATGTGGCGCGGCTCGATCCCGTGCGGGTCGCCGGCATTCTCACCGCGCGTGGTGGCGCGACGGCTCACAGCGCGATCGTCGCCCGTGCCCTTGGCATTCCGGCGCTGGTCGGTGCTGGCGCCGCCGTGTTGTTACTGGCGCCGGGCACGCCGCTGCTGCTTGATGGCCAGCGTGGTCGATTGCATGTCGACGCCGACAGCGCCACGTTGCAGCGCGCGACGGAAGAACGCGACACCCGCGAAGAACGCCTGAAGATGGCCGCCGAGCAGCGGCATCAGCCGGCACTCACTACCGACGGTCACGCGGTCGAAGTGTTCGCCAACATCGGTGAAAGCGCGGGGGTGACCAGTGCGGTGGAGCAGGGCGCCGAAGGCATCGGCCTGCTGCGCACCGAGCTGATTTTCATGGCCCATCCGCAAGCGCCGGACGAGGCGACCCAGGAAGCTGAATACCGCCGCGTGCTCGACGGGTTGGAGGGGCGGCCGTTGGTGGTACGCACCCTCGACGTTGGCGGCGACAAACCCTTGCCGTATTGGCCGATTGCCAAGGAAGAAAACCCGTTCCTCGGTGTGCGCGGCATTCGCCTGACCCTGCAGCGTCCCAAGGTCATGGAGGCGCAATTGCGTGCCTTGTTGCGCGCTGCCGATAACCGTCCGTTGCGCATCATGTTTCCCATGGTCGGCAGCGTCGATGAATGGCGCCAGGCCCGAGACATGACCGAGCGCCTGCGCCTGGAAATTCCGGTCGCGGACCTGCAACTGGGGATCATGATCGAAGTGCCGTCGGCGGCATTATTGGCGCCAGTGTTGGCCAAAGAGGTCGACTTCTTCAGTGTCGGCACGAACGACCTGACCCAGTACACCCTGGCCATCGACCGTGGTCATCCGACCTTGTCGGCACAGGCTGACGGCTTGCATCCGGCCGTACTGCAACTGATCGACATCACCGTGCGCGCGGCCCATGCCCATGGCAAATGGGTGGGCGTGTGCGGTGAGTTGGCGGCCGATCCGCTGGCAGTGCCTGTACTGGTCGGCCTCGGCGTCGATGAGCTGAGCGTTTCTGGCCGCAGCATCGCCGAGGTCAAGGCGCGCATTCGCGAACTCGACCTGACTCAGGTGCAAACCCTCGCTCAACAGGCCCTGATCGTGGGCAGCGCGAATGAAGTGCGCGCATTAGTGGAGGCGCTGTAATGGCCCGGATCCTGACCCTGACACTTAATCCGGCGTTGGACCTCACCGTTCAGATGTCGCGTATGGAACCCGGTCAAGTCAACCGCAGTGACGCGATGCACACCCACGCCGCAGGCAAGGGCGTGAACGTGGCGCAAGTACTGGCGGACCTCGGGCATCAGCTCACCGTCAGTGGTTTTCTCGGTGAAGACAATCTTCAGGCCTTCGAAGCCCTGTTCGCCAAGCGCGGTTTTGTCGACGCCTTTATCCGGGTTCCCGGCGAAACGCGCAGCAACCTCAAACTGGCGGAAGCCGACGGGCGAATCACCGACATCAACGGCCCCGGACCGCTCGTGAGCGAAGCGGCGCAGCAGGCGTTGCTTGATCGACTCGATCAGATTGCACCCGGTCATGATGCGGTCGTCGTCGCCGGCAGCTTGCCCCAAGGTATCAGCCCTGCGTGGTTGCAGGCGTTGATCGTGCGGCTGAAAAATCTGGGGCTGAACGTTGCTCTCGACACCAGTGGCGAGGCTTTGCGCGCAGCGCTCAAGGCCGGCCCGTGGCTGATCAAGCCCAACACCGAAGAACTGGCCGACGTGCTCGGTTGCGAGGTGGTGTCGGTGGCCGCTCAAGCTGAAGTGGCGAGCCGCCTGCATGCCCAAGGCATCGAGCACGTGGTGATTTCCCACGGCGCCGACGGGGTGAACTGGTTCAGTGTCGGTTCGGCCATGCACGCCACGCCGCCCAAGGTCAGCGTCGTCAGCACGGTGGGCGCGGGTGATTCATTGCTGGCGGGCATGCTCCACGGTTTGCTCAGCGCAGACACGCCTGAGCAGACCTTGCGAACCGCCACTGCAATCGCCGCCATGGCGGTCACCCAGATCGGTTTCGGCATCGGTGATGCCGCGCAACTGGCGCGGCTTGAGCAGGGTGTGCGCGTGCGCCCCCTGACAGAACAATAAGAGGGTTTGTCATGAAGTTAGCCATTGTTACGGCCTGCCCGAATGGCATGGTCACCAGTGTGCTGTGCGCGCGCTTGCTCGATGCCGCCGCGCAGCGTCAAGGCTGGAGCACCAGCGTCGAAGTCACTGATGCCGCGCACCCGGAACGCCAAATGTCGGCCGCCACGATCGAGGCGGCCGAGTGGATACTGCTGGTGACCAGCGCGCCCGTGGACATGTCGCGATTCGTCGGCAAGCGCGTATTCCAGAGCACCCCGGCCCAGGCCCTGCAGGACGTTGAAGCCGTGCTGCGCAAGGGCGCGGAAGAGGCGCAGATGTATGTCGCCCCTGCCGCCGTTGTCGAGCCGGTTGCCACAAGTCAAAACGCCCCCCGAATAGTCGCCATCACCGCATGCCCGACCGGTGTTGCGCACACCTTCATGGCCGCCGAAGCCCTGCAACAAGCGGCCAATCGTTTGGGCTACGACTTGCAGGTGGAAACCCAGGGCTCAGTTGGCGCACGCAACCCGTTGAGCGCTGCCGCCATTGCCGACGCCGATGTGGTGCTGTTGGCCTGCGATATCGAAGTCGCTACCGAGCGTTTCGCCGGCAAGAAAATCTACCGCTGCGGCACCGGAATAGCGTTGAAGCAAGCGGAGGCGACGCTGAAAAAAGCCTTGGCCGAAGGCAAGCAGGAAAGTGCTGCAAGCGGCGCCAAGGGCGCGGTGAAACAAGAGAAGACCGGCGTCTACAAGCACCTGCTGACCGGGGTGTCGTTCATGCTGCCGATGGTGGTGGCGGGCGGTTTGATGATCGCGTTGTCGTTCGTGTTCGGCATCACCGCATTCAAGGAAGAAGGCACCCTCGCGGCCGCCCTGATGCAGATCGGCGGCGAAACCGCGTTCAAGCTGATGGTGCCGCTGCTGGCGGGTTACATTGCCTACTCCATCGCCGACCGCCCGGGGCTGGCGCCGGGGATGATTGGCGGGATGCTCGCCAGCACCTTGGGCGCGGGTTTTATTGGCGGGATCATTGCCGGTTTCATCGCCGGTTATGCAGCCCAGGCGATCAATCGTTATGCACGGTTGCCGCAAAGTCTCGAGGCCCTGAAACCGATCCTGATCATTCCATTGCTGGCGAGTCTGTTCACCGGTCTGGTGATGATTTACGTGGTCGGCAAACCGGTCGCCGGGATGCTCGAAGGCCTTACCCATTTCCTCGACAGCATGGGCACCACCAACGCGATTCTGCTGGGTGTACTCCTGGGCGGGATGATGTGCGTCGATCTTGGCGGGCCGATCAACAAGGCGGCTTATGCCTTCTCGGTGGGGCTGCTGGCTTCGCAAAGTTATGCACCGATGGCCGCCACCATGGCAGCGGGCATGGTGCCGCCGATAGGGCTGGGCATCGCCACGTTCATTGCCCGGCGCAAGTTCGCACAGACCGAACGCGAAGCGGGCAAGGCGGCCTTGGTATTGGGGCTGTGCTTCATTTCCGAGGGAGCGATTCCATTCGCCGCCAAGGACCCGCTAAGGGTGATCCCGGCCAGCATCGCCGGTGGTGCGTTGACCGGCGCGCTGTCGATGTACTTCGGCTGCAAACTCATGGCGCCGCACGGTGGATTGTTCGTGCTGGCGATCCCGAATGCGATCAACCACGCATTGCTGTATCTGCTGGCGATTGTCGCGGGAAGTCTGCTGACGGCAGTGACGTATGCACTGCTCAAACGGCCGGAAGTGGTAGAGCTGGCCGTAGAGCCCGTCAACGCCTGACCCATTCCTCCTGTGGGAGCGCGCTTGGTCCGGGCGGCTCCCACAAGGTTTTTCCAGTCAGTAGACGTCGCGGCGATAGCGGCCTTGCTCGATCAACCGGTCGACCTCGGATATCCCGAGCACTTCGTTGAGTACGTGATCCACGCCCGACGCCATGCCCTGCAAACTCCCGCAGATGTAAATCACCGCACCGTCAGCCAGCCACTTCTTCAATTCTTCTGCTGATTCGCGCAGTCGATCCTGCACATAGATCTTCTCCGCCTGATCCCGCGAGAACGCCAGGTCCAGGCGCTCCAGATCACCCGAAATCAGCCATTCCTGAAGCTCGTCACGGCAGAGGAAATCGTGCTCGCGATTACGCTCGCCAAAGATCAGCCACTGCCGTTGCTGGCCGTCGGCAATCCGCGCCTTGAGCAGGCTGCGCAAACCCGCCAGACCGGTGCCATTGCCCAACAAAATCATCGGTGCCGGCTCGACCGGCAGATGAAAACCGCTGTTGCGACGTACCCGCAGGCTGACAGCGCCGCCCACAGGGGCGTGCTCCGTCAACCAGCCGGAACCGACGCCGAGGCTGCCGTCAGGATGGACTTCCTGGCGCACGATCAGCTCGAGCACGCCATCGGCCGCGATCGAGGCGATGGAGTATTCACGCATGGCCAAAGGCACCAACGCATCCGCCAGCGCCTGGGCATGCAAGCCGACCAGGTGGGTTCGGTTCTCGGGCAGTTGGCGGCTGGCAAGGGCCTGATCCAGTGTTTGCGACAACCCATCAAGTTCCACGGTGGCACGCCCGTCGATCCCCAGGCCGTCGAGGAAGTGCTCGATCGCCCACGGGCAATTACGTGGCATCACTTCCACCAGATCTCCGGCCAGCCAACCGCTAGGAGCAGGGGGCGTCAGACCTAACAGGTAAACCGGTGAACCTGTGCTGTCCGGGTTCATCAATTCCCGGCGGGTCAGCGTCCAGTTGTCATAGCTGGGCGCTTGCCAGGTGTCCACGGGCGCCTGACCGGTCACCACGCCGAGCTGTTGCTGCCAGTGACGCAAGGCGTAAGGGTCGCCGCTGTCGACTTCCACGGGCGCAAACAGCGTCTTGCCGCCGTGCTCACCCAGCCAGCCGTGCAAGCGTCGGGCGAATCCACAGAAGTGTTGATACTGCCGATCACCCAAACCCAGTACGGCGTAGTTCAAGCTGTCCAGGCTCGACGCGCGACCCAGCACTTTGCGCTCGAAACCCCGTGCACTGTCAGGCGCTTCGCCGTCGCCAAAGGTGCTGACCACGAACAGTGCATTATCCGAATCCCGTAAGTCCTGCTCGCTGACAGTGGCCAGCGGCTGAACCTTCACAGGCAGACCGGCAGCCTGCAATTGCCCGGCGGTCTGCCAGGCCAACTGCTCGGCAAAACCGCTTTGGCTGGCGAAACCGATCAACCACGCCGGCGTATCGCTACCGGGTTGTGTCAGGCCTTGGCGCGCATTTTTGATCTGCTTTTTCTTGCGACGACGATCGAGGTACAGCAACCAGCCGGTGACAAAAAACAGCGGCATCATGAGTGCGGAAATTGTCAGGATCACGCGCCCGACAATGCCGAAATAGCTGCCGACATGCAGGGCATAAATGCTGGTCAGCAATTGCGCATTAAGGCTCTTTTCGGTGTAGCGATCATGGCGCTTGACGATGCCGGTCGCCGGATCGAGGGTGATCTGGTTCAGGGCACGGTCGTGGGGCGAGGTGTTAAGCAGGTAGAACACGGTTGCCGGTTGCCCAGCCACCGGCGGCATACGAATGTTGTAGGCGGACAGGTTCGGACCGGCAGCGCTGTAGATGCTGCTCCACATGGCTGCGTAATCCGCTGTCGGCGCCGGACCGCTTGGGGCTGGGCCACGACCGCCACGGACGCGTTCGTTTTGCGGCGAGTCGGAGAGCAATCGGGTGAGGCCCTTGTTGTACCACTCGTAAGACCAGGACAACCCGGTCAAAGCTGCCAAAAGGTAGAACACCAGGCACCAGGTGCCGGCAACCGAATGCAGATCCCAGTTGAAGCTGCGGCCCTTTTTCTTCCAGTCGAGGGTCAGCCAGGCGCGCCAGCTTCGCCACTGCCGTGGCCAGCGCAGGTAAAGTCCGGACAGGCAGAAGAACACCAGAATCAGCGTGCAGGCACCGGTGATCTGCCGGCCGGTATCGCCCATGGCGAGGAAGCGGTGCAGTCGCAGCATCAGGCCAAAGAAGTCCTGGCCGGAGGCATCGCCCATGAACTCGGCGTTGTACGGATTGAAGTAGCGCATCTCGCCGCGACGCTCACCCGGTTTCGGCGTGAACCACACCTTCGCCGCCGCACCGCTGTCCGTCTCGACGGTGAGCATCGAGACCTTTTTTCCGGAAGCGGCTTCGATGTGCTCCACCAGCTCGGCGGGCGGCAACACGCCGGCCACCTGCTTTTCGACCTGCAGCACCGACGGATTCAGTGCGCTCAGGATTTCATCCTGAAACGATACCGTCGCCCCGGTAATGCCCATCAGGGCCAGGACCAGCCCGGCGCTGATGCCGAAAAACCAGTGCAACTGGAACAGGGTTTTCTTCAACACGTCGCTCGCCTTGTTCGTTCGAAAATGAAAATCACGGCGTGCATTATGCCGTGGGTTATCGAGAAGCCTTCTTTATTACGCACAAAAGCCCCGCTCATCTGGATGAACGGGGCGTTTGAAAATCAATAGTGCTTTTGTGGCGAGGGGGCTTGCTCCCGCTAAGCAGTCATGCGGTTTAACTGATAGACCGCACTGTCTGGTATTGGGGTGGCACCGCCACCCCCGCGGGAGCAAGCTCCCTCGCCACAGTTATGCATTCGACCACCGACTAATGATCAGAAGTGGAAGTTGGTGCTCAGCAACGCTGTACGGCCCGCCGCCTGGTTGGCGAAGTGGGTCGAGAACGCTTTGTCGTAGTAGGTTTCGTCGGTCAGGTTTTGCACGTTCAGCTGCAGGTCGACGTTTTTGGTCAGTTTGTAGGCGACCATGGCGTCGTAACGCACGTAGTCATCAACCATCGTGGTGTTGGCCACGCTGCCGAATACGTCGTCGACGTAGAACGCGCCGCCACCGATGGTCAGCTTCGGCGTGACCTGATAGGTCGTCCAGAGGCTGGCACTGTTTTTCGGCGTGTTAGGCAGTTCGTTGCCATCGTTGGCTTTGTTAGCCGGCAGGTCACCACCATCGACTTGCTCGCTGTCCATGTAGGCGTATCCGGCGAAGACTTGCCATTTCTCGGTGATCTTGCCGGTGGCCGACAATTCAACACCTTGAACACGGGTTTTGCCGACGTTTTCGTACGACGTGGTGTCGACTTGAACGCGGGCGTTGTCTTTCTCGGTGCGGAAGATATCGGCGGTCAGGGACAGGCGATCGTTCAGCAGATCCCACTTGGTACCGATTTCGTAGTTCTTGGTGGTTTCCGGCTCCATGTCGCTGCTCAGCAAGTTGCCGGCACGGTCGGTCGAGCCACCCAGCGGGTTGCCTTCCTGACCTTCGCCCAGGGTGTTGCCTGGCGGAGTGGCGGAAGTCGCGTACGACGCATAGATGCTGCCGTTCTCAGCGGGCTTGTAGACCACGCCGAACTGGCCGGTGACGAATTCGCTGGTGTCTTTGCCTTTGGACGCAACGCCGTTGGTCACGACGGTCGCGCCGGCTGCGTTGTAGGTTTTGTACTTGGTGTCGAAGTGGTCGTAACGCAGACCCATGTTCACCAGCCATTGCGAGGACAATTCCAGGGTGTCGAACACGTACAGTGCGCGCGTGGTGCTGGAAGTGTCGGTGCCGGCGTAGTTACGTGCGATCGAACCGTTCCATGGATCGCTCGGGTTCGGGTTGGACAGCGAGGTGCAGTTGTAGCCACTTGGTGCGCCGATCATTGCCGGGGTGCAGTTGGTGGTCGCGGCGGCGGTGCCTGGCGTGGTGTCCGTGTTGACGGTGTACGAGGATTTTTCGCTCTTCTCGTGGCTAAGCTCGATACCGGTGGCGAAGCTGTTCTTGAACCCGGCGATGTAAACGTCACCAAACAGATCGGTCTGGTTGGTCGTTGTATCGGTGTTGCTGACACGGGTGTTGGCCCGCCGCCACACGCTGCCGTTGTTGACGTTGCCCTTGGAGTCGTCCGGCTGGGTCAGGATGTAATCCTGCATGCTGCTGCCGTGGCGCAAGGTGTTCTTGACGGTCAGTGCATCGTTCAGGTCGTGCTCGATGGCGATGGTTGCGGTGTCGGTACGACCCTTGCGGAAGTCGCGGCCGTCGAGACCGTAGAAGTTACTGCTGTCGCCGCCGTCGTCCGGCGTGCTCGGATTGGACTTGGTGCGCGCGGCAGAACCGGCCACCGGAATGCTGTACGGAATACCCGAGTCCGGGGTGTCGTTGCTTTCCAGATGGTAGTAATCAAGGTTGACGCGAGTGTCGGTGCCCAGGCCGA
Source organism: Pseudomonas sp. p50(2008) (assembly GCF_015351605.1). Classification (NCBI taxonomy): domain Bacteria; kingdom Pseudomonadati; phylum Pseudomonadota; class Gammaproteobacteria; order Pseudomonadales; family Pseudomonadaceae; genus Pseudomonas; species Pseudomonas sp. p50(2008). The sequence continues at coordinate 620,363 of NZ_JACMYF010000003.1, read as the reverse complement.
AGGCCACGGATGGCGCGATGCCCCAACGGTCGTAGTCGACGCTGTCACGGCCAGCGACGTTGCTTTCGTGGCTCATCAGGTTCAAACGGCCAGCGGCGGTGTCAGTGAACTGGTAGTTGCCGTCGAAGGTGTAGCGCTGGGTCTGGTCCGAACCCCAGGTGAATCCGCCGTCGAGCGAATCGCCCAGGTGGGCTTTCTTGCTCACCAGGTTGATGCTGCCGCCGGCAGCGCCGCGACCGCCAATGGCCGAGTTCGGGCCTTTGCTGACTTCGATCGATTCGACCGCGAAGATCTCGCGGCTTTGCGAACCGGTGTCGCGTACGCCGTCCAGGTACGTATCGCCCTGGGCATCGAAACCGCGAATGAATGGACGGTCACCCTGTGGGTTGCCCCCTTCACCGGCACCAAAGGTGATGCCCGGAACGGTGCGCAGCGCATCCTGCATGTTGAGGGCGCCGGTGTCCTTGAGAACTTGTTGTGGAATTACGGTAATCGAGCGCGGCGTGTCGACCAGCGGCGCGGTGTACTTGGGCGAGGAGGCTTTCTCGACGTTGTAGCTGGTAGCGTCCTGCGCTTCGCCAGTGATGGCGGTGGCGTCCAGGGAAATCGCATTGCCCGCTGCTTTGGCGTCGGTCTTTTCAGCAGCGAAAACCATTTGGCCAGCCGAGCCGGCGGTGATTGCCACGCCAATTGCAGACGCGAGCAAACGCGGTGAACTGACAGGTAATTGTGGTTGTTGGCGTGACATCGGAATTCCCCTCCCCAAGGATTTGAGGTCGCGGAATATAGGGTAGACGCGTATTTGTATCAATTGCGAAACGTTACTATTTGCGAAGAATTTACATTCTTTACAATTTACCCTTACGGTTTTTGGTGTTTCATTCGTCTGGGGGGTTTTACACAGGCAATAAGAATCAATACCATTGCCGCCCCTTTGCCTTCAGGTGTCTTCCCATGTTGCTGCACATTCCCGGCTTGTTCGCGAAAGAAGAAGTGCAGCGCATCAGAGAGGCCCTGGAGCAAGCTGATTGGGCGGATGGCAAAATCACTGCGGGTTTTCAATCAGCGAAGGCCAAGCACAATCTGCAGCTGCCCGAAGGTCATCCGCTGGCCAAGGAAGTCGGCGCGGCGATGCTGGAGCGGTTGTGGAAAAATCCTCTGTTTATGTCCGCCGCGTTACCGCACAAGGTCTTTCCGCCGTTGCTGAACTGTTACACGGCGGGTGGCAGTTTCGATTTTCATATCGACAACGCCGTGCGCCAGCCTAAAAACAGCATTGAGCGGGTGCGCACCGATCTGTCCGCGACGCTGTTTTTCAGTGAGCCTGAGGACTATGACGGCGGAGAGCTGGAGATCCAGGACACCTTCGGCACCCAGCGAGTGAAGTTGCCCGCTGGCGACATGGTCCTGTACCCCGGCACCAGCCTGCACAAGGTCAATGCCGTCACTCGCGGAACACGCTTTGCCTCATTCTTTTGGACCCAAAGCCTGGTGCGTGAGGACAGCCAGCGCGCCTTGCTGTTCGAAATGGACGGGGCGATCCAGCAGCTGACCCAGGACATGCCCGACCACCCTTCGCTGATCCGCCTGACCGGTACTTATCACAATCTGTTGCGTCGCTGGGTCGAGGTGTAAGTGGCGGACTTCCGTTTACGCCGCGAAGAAGTACTCGACGGTGACGGCCTCAAATCCATGCTCGACGAAAGCCCGGCGCGCGCCGCTCAGGCGATTCTGAGCGCTGCCCGCGAAGACATCGTCGATGCTCAGGCGCTGCTCGGTCAGATCCTCCTGGATGGGCAAGGAATCGAGCAGGATCAGCCGCTGGCCGTGCGCTGGTTCGAGATCGCCGCACAGCGTGGGCATCTGATGGCGCGCAACATGCTCGGTCGTTGTCATGAGCATGGCTGGGGGTGCAACGCCGACGCATCATTGGCGGCGCGGCATTATCGAATCGCCGCTGAAGCGGGCCTGGATTGGGCGATGTATAACCTGGCCAACCTCCTTGCGACCGGTCGCGGGGTGGTCGAGGATCAAGTGCAAGCCTTGGGGTTCTACCGCCACGCCGCCGAGCTCGGTCATGCGAAATCGATGAATTTGCTCGGGCGTTATCTGGAAGAAGGGCAGTTCTGTTCAGCGGATCCGCAGGCGGCGCGCAACTGGTATCGGCGCTCGGCCGTCGGCGGGGATTTTCGCGGGCAGTTCAGTTATGCCGCCGTGCTGGCGGGCGAGGGGAATATCGAGCAAGCGCTGGACTGGTTGCGTCAGGCACTGGCTGGCGGGAATCTGAATTTCCTGCGGGTGGCGAGTAAAGAGCTGATGAACGCAACCGATCCACACATCCGCGCAATGGCCGATGACTATGCCCTACGCACCGCCGAATTGGAGCACAACCTCACCCCACTGTAGAAGCGGTCGAGTGCAACGAGGCTGATCTTGTTTTAGAGCGTGGGAACGATCATCGCAGCGAATGGCAGACACAAAAAAGCCCATGACATGTCATGGGCTTTTTGATGGCTGCGTCGACGTTTACACGTAGAACGATTTCAGTGGCGGGAAGCCGTTGAATTCAACAGCGCTGTAGCTGGTGGTATAGGCACCGGTCGAGAGCCAATACAGGCGGTCGCCAATGGCCAGGTTCAGCGGCAGGCCGTACTTGTAGTTCTCGTACATGATGTCGGCGCTGTCACAGGTCGGGCCGGCGATGACCACTTCTTCCATCTCGCCTTTCTTCTCGGTCCAGATCGGGAACTTGATGGCTTCGTCCATGGTTTCGATCAGGCCGGAGAACTTGCCCACATCCGTGTACACCCAGCGCTCGACGGCGGTACGGGATTTGCGCGCAACCAGCACCACTTCGCTGACCAGAATACCGGCGTTGGCAATCAACGAACGGCCTGGCTCCAGAATGATTTCCGGCAGTTCGTCACCGAAATCTTCCTTGAGGAAGCGGATGATTTCTTCGGCGTAGGTTTCCAGGCTGTTGGTGCGGGTGATGTAGTTGGCCGGGAAGCCACCGCCCATGTTGATCAGCTTCAGGTGGATACCGTCTTCTTCTTTCAGTCGCTCGAAGATCACTTTGACCTTGGCGATCGCCGCGTCCCACACGCTGATGTCGCGCTGTTGCGAGCCGACGTGGAACGAGATGCCGTAAGGCACCAGGCCCAGGTCGCGGGCGAGAATCAGCAGGTCCATGGCCATGTCGGTCTGGCAGCCGAATTTGCGCGACAAAGGCCAGTCAGCCGTGGTCGAGCCTTCGGTGAGGATGCGCACGTAGACTTTCGAACCCGGCGCGGCCTTGGCGATGTTGCGCAGGTCGGCTTCAGAGTCGGTGGAGAACAGGCGCACGCCCTTGTCATAGAAGTAGCGGATGTCTTTGGATTTCTTGATGGTGTTGCCGTAGCTGATACGGTCGGGGCTGACGCCACGGTCCATCACTTTGTCCAGCTCATAGATCGACGCGATGTCGAAGCTCGAGCCTTTCTCTTTGAGCAGGTCGATGATTTCGACGGCCGGGTTGGCCTTGACCGCGTAATAGACTTTGGCGAATTCGAAACCGGCGCGCAGGTCGTCATAGGCCTGGCTGATCATCGCGGTGTCGATCACCACGAACGGGGTTTCTTGCGTGTCGGCGAACGCCTTCAATTTGTTGAAGGTATCGCGCGCGTAATAGTCTTCGACGTTGATCGACATGCTGGGAACTCCTACTGGCAAACTAGATTAATCAATGGGTGCGAGGGTGTGTCATCAATGAAATCGCGAGTGCGTTGCGCCTGAGCGCGGGCCAGGCAAGGCGTAGGCCGCTGCTCATGGTCATTCCCTTCGCAAGGCCTGCAACGCAGCATGGCGCGCGCTCAGGCACAACCCGAAGGGTCGGGCCTGCTTTTGCGCAGGGCTGCGTTGCTCGTCCCTTATTTGGAACAACCAAATCGCGGGCCTCGCGCCTTGCGCTGCACAAAAGCAGGCTCCGGCGCACTCGTGATTTCATTGATGACACACCCTCCTGAACGTCCTCCGTATCCCCACTTTGGTTCGCCTACTTCCCAAGGCATGTCGCCGAAAGCAAAAAGGCCACGGGAGGTGCAGCTTCCCTTGGCCTTGCTGTCTCGTCGTCAGTACTTGAGCCGGATGGATCGTTTCCAGCATGGACGTTCGGCGCGAACTTTAGGGCGTGAGGGGCTTGAGATCAACAAAAAATGTCGCGTTTTTGCACGCTTCCGTCGTGCGGTCCCTGACAGCTACTGATGTAACCGACCTGCATGACAGTGTGATGTTCCCCGAATGGGGATTTTCGAAGGGATTGGTGGTGCTGTTGTGGCGAGGGGATTTATCCCCGTCCGGCTGCGAAGCAGTCGTAAAACCTTAGCGTGCGGTATATCAGGTACACCGTGGGTGCCGGTTTCAGGGCTGCTGCGCAGCCCAACGGGGATAAATCCCCTCGCCACAGGGTTGTCAGGCCAGCGCAGTCTCAGCTGGCGAAACAATACTGGTCTTGCCACCACGGGACTTGCCGGAGCTCAGATACTCGGCAATCGATTCCTGGGTCACTTCACCCAGGAACACCCGATCGGCATCCATCACCGGCAGCCACGAGCGATTGAACTCGTACATGCGCGACAGCAGGATGCGCAGATGTTCGTCGTACGCCGCCGTGGCGTTGAACTCGCGCAGGTACTGCGCGCACGTACCGGTCTGACGGTGCAGATCGCGACGTCGTACGTACCCGAGCGCCTTGTTCTCACCGTCGGTGACGACGACATAACGACGGTCATGCTCGTCCATCAGCTCCAGCGCATCCGCCACCGGCGTTTCCGGGCTCACGGACGGGGCGTTGTCAGCGGCGTCTTCGGCTTTTACCAGCAACAGACGCTTAAGCGTGCTGTCCTGGCCGACGAAATTACTGACAAATTCATCTGCCGGGTGCGCCAGCAACGTGTCCGGATGATCGATCTGCAACAGTTTGCCGGCACGGAAAATCGCAATCTTGTCACCCAGCTTGATCGCCTCGTCGATGTCGTGGCTGACCATGATCACGGTCTTGTTCAGTGCACGTTGCATCTCGAAGAATTCGTTCTGGATCATCTCGCGGTTGATCGGGTCGACCGCGCCGAACGGTTCGTCCATCAACAGCAGTGGTGCATCTGCTGCCAGGGCGCGAATCACGCCGATCCGCTGCTGCTGGCCACCGGACAGTTCACGCGGATAGCGATTCAGATACTGCTTGGGCTCGAGCTTGATCATGCTCATCAACTCGCGGGCGCGGTCGTGGCATTTCTGTTTGTCCCAGCCCAGCAGGCGCGGAACGATGGTGATGTTTTCCTCGATGGTCATGTTCGGGAACAGACCGATCTGCTGGATCACATAACCAATGTTGCGACGCAGGGTGACGGCGTCGAGGTCGGTGGTGTCTTCGCCATTGATCAGGATCTTGCCGGAGGTCGGCTTGATCAGGCGGTTGATCATTTTCAGCGTGGTGCTTTTGCCGCAACCCGATGGCCCGAGGAACACACAGATCTCGCCTTCATTGACGGTCAGGCTTACCGAGTCCACGGCTTTTACGTCTTTGCCGTTGCTTTGGAAGGTCTTGCTGAGGTTTTGAAGTTCGATCATTTCAGGAGTCCTTTTGGAGTCAGCGTGCGTTGCAGCCATTGCAGTAGCAGGTCGGCGAAGATGGCCAGGAGACTGACCAGCACGGCGCCGACGATCAGCATCGACATATCGCTGCGGCTGATTGAAGCGAGAATAAGTACACCAAGGCCACCGGCACCGATGGTCGCGGCGATGGTCATGACACCAATGTTCATGACCACGGCGGTGCGCACACCGGCGAGGATTACCGGCACGGCGATCGGCAGTTCGACCATGCGCAGACGCTGGCCGAAGGTCATGCCGATGCCGCGGGCGGCTTCGCGGATGCCCGGCTCAACGCCGGTCAGCGCCAGGTAGGTGTTACGCATGATCGGCAGCAGCGAGTACAGGAACACGGCGGTGATCGCTGGCATCGGGCCCAGGCCCTGGCCGAATTTCGAGTAGAACGGCAGCAGCAGGCCGAACAGCGCAATCGACGGCACGGTCAGCAGCACTGTGGCGCTGGCTTGCAACGGGCCGGCGAGGCTCGGGAACCGGGTCATCAGGATGCCCAGCGGCACGCCGACGAGGATCGCCAAGGTCACCGCAATGCCGACCAGGGTGATGTGCTGCCAGGTCAGGTGCGCGACCTGCGCCCAGTCGAGATGGGAAAAGGCGTTCAAAAATTCCATGTCTTTTCCTCCTCAGTTGAGTGGGTGCTGGCGCAGGAAATCTGCGGCAACGGATGAAGGGCTTTCGTGGCCGACATCGACCCGCGCATTCAGCGTACGCATGGTGGCGTCATCGAACAGCTCAGCCAGCGGTTTGATTTCTTCCGCCAGTTTCGGATGGGCGCTCAAGTACTCCTGACGCACCACGGGGGCCGCGGTGTAGTCCGGGAAGTAGTGCTTGTCGTCCTCCAGCAGTTTGAGCTTGAAGGCGTTCAAACGACCGTCTGTGGTGTAGACCAGACCGGCAAACACTTGACCATTACGCAAGGCGGTGTAGACCAGCCCGGCGTCCATCTGGCGGGTGTTTTTACGGGTGAGGTTCATGCCGTAGAGGTCGACCATGCCGGCCATGCCGTCGGAACGGTTGGCGAACTCGGTGTCCAGAGCCACGAGGTGGTTGGTTTTCGCCTCAGCCTGCATCACCGTGTTCAGCTCGCTGATGGTGTTGATCTGCGGATAAGCCTTCGCGGTTTTTTCCGGCAGGGCCAGGGCGTAGGTGTTGCTGAACCTCGACGGCGTCAGCCAGACCAGGCCTTTTTTCGCGTCAAGTTCTTTCACCTTGGCGTAGGACTGAGCGCTGTCGAGTTTGTCGGTGATGTGGTTGTAAGCCACCAGCGACACGCCGGTGTATTCCCATATCAGGTCCAGTTGGCCGCTTTCCTGAGCGCTGCGGGCGAGGTTACTACCCAGACCACCCGTAACCTGGGTGTCATATCCCTTGGTGCGCAGGTACTGGGACGTGATTTCCGCGAGCAGGGTTTGCTCGGTGAACACCCGGGCGCCGATACGGATCACGGGTTTGTCGGCGGCTTGGGCAACTCCTGCAAACAGCAGGACACAGCCCAGTAACAAGCCGAACTTCTTTGAAAAGTAGGTCTTCATGATTATTCCTTTGCCGAGGCTTAAGACGGGCGTAGGCCGCGTTCGAGCCAGAGACGACTGGCCAGTATCACCAGGCCGTCGAGCAGCAAGGCCAGCAGGGCGGTGCAGGCCGCGCCGAGCATTAGTTGCGGCTGATTGTTCAGGGCGATGCCAGGGAAAATCAGGCTGCCCAGACTATTGGCGCCGATCAGGAACGCCAAAGGCGCAGTACCCACGTTGATCGCCAGGGCGACACGCACACCACCAATGATGATCGGCACCGCGTTCGGCAGTTCAACCCGCCACAGCACCTGAGCCGGTGTCATGCCGATGCCGACGGCCGCTTCCTTGAGTGAACCCTGGACGTTTTTCAGCCCTTCGTAGGTATTGCGCACAATCGGCAAGAGCGAGGCGAGGAACAGGGCGAAGATCGCAGGGCCGCTGCCGATGCCGAGGATACCCAGGGCGATGGCCAGTACGGCGAGAGGCGGCACGGTGTTGCCGATGTTGAAGATCTGCATGAAGCGTTCGGCGCGTCCAACCATGGTCGGGCGGCTGAGGAAGATACCGGCGGGTATGCCCACGACAAGGGCGGCCAGCATGGAGACAATCACAAGAATCAAATGAGCTTGCAGGTAAAACAACAAATCGTCGCGGTAATGTTCGATCGTGTTGATGCCAATCCAGTGGACCAGCAGGGCCAGAAGGGCGACGACAACCGCTCCTCCTATCAGCCCTTTGCCATAGCGAATAGCCACAGGCGGACTCCTTTTTTCTTTGTCGGCGAACGCAGTCCCGTGTGGCAATGCCATTCCTGGCTGCCGGGTGTTTGGCGTTCGCGAGAAGCAGCTCGTTCTATGTCCGCAAAGGGACATGAATCGGGCCATAAGCGCAGCCTCGTCAGGCTAACTTGCTGATTTATCAGCCCCTGGTACGAGTGCAGTAACAGGGGAGTGGACGTCTGCACCTTTTAAAAGGTTCCATATTTAGCAGCAATTAGCCACCCTTGATGGCCCAACGGTCCCGTTAATCGCCGTGGGCGACTGGGTGAACGGTGGTCTGTCGAGGTCGGTTTGCGCTATACTCGCCGCCCTTTTTTGAATCACCGCCAGGCGATTTCCCATGACCAAACAGGCCGCCGAAGTCGCGAAACGCCGCACTTTCGCCATTATTTCCCACCCCGATGCGGGTAAGACCACCATCACCGAGAAGCTCTTGCTGATGGGCAAGGCGATTGCGATTGCGGGCACGGTGAAGTCGCGTAAATCCGACCGCCATGCCACCTCCGACTGGATGGAAATGGAAAAGCAGCGGGGTATCTCCATTACCACGTCGGTCATGCAGTTTCCGTATCGCGATCACATGATCAACCTGCTCGACACCCCGGGCCACGAAGACTTCTCCGAAGATACCTACCGCACCCTGACGGCGGTCGACTCGGCATTGATGGTTCTCGACGGCGGTAAGGGCGTAGAGCCACGGACCATCGCGCTGATGGACGTCTGCCGTCTGCGTGACACGCCCATTGTCAGCTTCATCAACAAACTCGACCGTGACATCCGCGACCCGATCGAACTGCTCGACGAAATCGAAGCCGTCCTGAAGATCAAGGCCGCGCCAATCACCTGGCCGATCGGTTGCTACCGCGACTTCAAAGGCGTTTATCACCTCGCCGACGACTACATCATCGTGTACACCGCCGGCCACGGCCATGAGCGCACCGAGGTGAAAATCATCGAGAAGCTCGACTCCGATGAAGCCCGCGCGCACTTGGGCGACGAGTACGATCGCTTCGTCGATCAGCTGGAGCTGGTGCAAGGCGCCTGCCATGAATTCAATCAGCAGGAATTCCTCGACGGCCAGCTGACGCCGGTGTTCTTCGGTACCGCACTGGGTAACTTTGGTGTCGATCACGTGCTCGACGCGGTGGTCAACTGGGCGCCGAAACCGCTTGCCCGTGTCGCCAACGAACGCACCGTGGAGCCGATCGAAGAGAAATTCGCCGGCTTCGTGTTCAAGATCCAGGCGAACATGGACCCGAAACACCGCGACCGTATTGCCTTCATGCGTATCTGCTCCGGCAAGTACGAGAAAGGCATGAAGATGCGCCATGTGCGCACCGGCAAAGACGTGCGAATCGGCGATGCCCTGACGTTCTTCTCCTCCGAACGTGAGCAGCTTGAAGAAGCCTTCGCGGGCGACATTATCGGCCTGCACAACCACGGCACCATCCAGATCGGCGACACCTTCACCGAAGGCGAAGTCCTGGGCTTCACCGGTATCCCGCACTTCGCCCCGGAACTGTTCCGCCGCGTACGCCTGCGCGATCCGCTGAAATCCAAGCAACTGCGCCAGGGTTTGCAGCAACTGGCGGAAGAGGGCGCCACCCAGGTGTTCTTCCCCGAGCGCAGCAACGACATCATCCTCGGCGCCGTCGGCGTGCTGCAGTTCGATGTAGTCGCCAGCCGCCTCAAAGAGGAATACAAGGTCGAATGCTCGTACGAGCCAATCACCGTGTACTCCGCGCGCTGGATCGATTGCAGCGATAAGAAGAAGCTCGAAGAGTTCCAGATCAAGGCCGTGGAAAACCTCGCCATCGACGGCGGCGGTCACCTGACCTACCTGGCCCCGACCCGGGTCAACCTGGCGCTGATGGAAGAGCGCTGGCCGGACGTGAAATTCCGCGCGACGCGTGAGCATCACTAAGCGCTGATCCGAAACACCAAAACCCCGTTTCGAAAGCCGCGGGGTTTTTTGTGGCTGAACACAATCCCTGTAGGAGCGAGCCTGCTCGCGATCGCAACGGATCATTCAACATTCATGTTGACTGACACTCAGTCATCGCGAGCAGGCTCGCTCCTAGACGTTTTATGTTGACAGTCGTTACGGGGAATCAATGTTCCTTGATGAAAAACCATCTGCCATCGATCACCCTGCAGACGCCAGATCGAACTGCGCAAGCTTGTGACAGGGGTGATGGAGCCGGTGTGACAGTGATAGGTCACCAATGCCGTGTTGGGTGAGAGCTGCTTGACTGCGAACTCGCTGATGGTCCGTGGGGTAAAGGGTTGATCAGGCAGGTGCTGGACGATGTCAGCTTTGTGCCAGACGCCGCCGCTAGCGCCGAATTCCGTGAAGTCGTCGGCGATCAGGCCCGAAATAACCTCGGCATTGCTTCGAGTAGCCTGCGACATCAGGCATTGCTCCAGCTCGAACAGGGTTTGCACTAGATCCATTGTTCCGACACTCCTCTCAGATACCAGGCCCGACACTTGTAGGCGCAAAGCTTGCTCGCGAGGGTGTGTCAGTTGGCATCAAGTTAGCTGACACACCCTCGCGAGCAAGCTTTGCTCCTACGAGAATCCCTTCCTTCGTAAATAACCAATCGCCCTAATGATTATGCAAAACCAGTCTGGCGATCATTGGCATTTCCACCCATTCGTTAGCGTCCTATCTGGAGAACCGAGTCAATCGGAACTAGATTTCATTCAGCGCCCACACAGGCACTTCCATGCTTCACCCTTAAAAGGATGGATTCAGCTATGAGCATTTTTCAACGCATTGTGCTGTTGCTTAAGGTTTTGGTGATGCTGGCCGTCGGCATGTCAGCGGCGTGGGCCGAATGCCCGGAAAAGGGTGAGCACGTGTCGAACGGGCAGGTCGTGCACACTGGCATGATGATCGCCAAGTCCGAATCGGAACCGGGGGATAAAGGCCAGGGTGGCAGCGCGGACGATGATGACTCCACCACCGATGAGCCGGACTCCGATGACCCGGATGAAGGCGATAGCCAAACGTAAATCCCAGGCAAAAGAAAACCCCTTCAGCCCCGACTGATGCGCAGCCGGGGTGGAAGGGGCTTGGTCAACGCTGAAACTGTGGGAGCAATGTTGCTCCCACTTTTTTACGCCGCGCCGTCCAGAAACTGCTCGGCGTAATGGCAAGCCACCTGCCGGCTGTCGAGCAGGCGCAGGGCCGGTTCTTCAGTGCTGCAGCGCTCGGTGGCGTACGGGCAGCGCTTGTGGAAGGCGCAGCCGGAAGGCGGGTTCAGCGGGTTAGGGAGTTCGCCGACAATCTTGATCTTCGGCTTGTTCGGGTCCGGGTGAATGGTCGGGGTGGCCGACAGCAACGCCTGGGTATACGGGTGCAGAGGACGGGCATAGATGTCGTTCTTCGGGCCCATTTCCACCGGGCGACCGAGGTACATCACCATCACGTCATCGGCGACGTGTTGCACGACCGCCAGGTTGTGGGAGATGAACACGTAGGCGGTGTTGAACTCTTGCTGCAGGTCCATGAACAGGTTCAGTACCTGAGCCTGAATCGACACGTCCAGTGCGGAAGTCGGTTCGTCCGCCACCAGCACTTTCGGCTGTAGCATCATGGCGCGCGCGAGGGCGATCCGTTGGCGCTGGCCGCCGGAGAACATGTGCGGGTAACGCTGATAATGCTCAGGGCGCAAACCCACTTGCTTCATCATCGCCTGCACTTTCTCGCGACGTTCAGCCGCCGACAGATTGGTGTTGATCAGCAGCGGTTCGCCGAGTTGATCACCGACTTTCTGCCGGGGGTTCAACGACGCGTACGGGCTTTGGAACACCATCTGCACGTCTTTGCGCAGTTGCTTGCGCTGAGCCTTGTCAGCACCGGTGACTTCTTGCCCGGCGATTTTCAAGGAGCCGGAAGATGGCTCCTCGATCAGCGTCAACGCACGGGCCAGGGTGGACTTGCCGCAACCCGATTCACCCACGACAGCGAGGGTCTTTCCGGCTTCCAGTTCGAACGACACACCGTTGAGGGCGCGTACGGTCGCATGGCCCTTGAACAGGCCACGGGACACTTCGTAGTGACGGGTCAGGTCGCGGGCGGTAAGTACGACGGCCATTACGCCACCTCCTGGTTCAGCGGGTAGAAGCAGCGGGCGAGGCTGTTGCTTTTCGGGTCAAGGGCCGGACGCTGGGTGCGGCAATTCTCTTGCACATACGGGCAGCGCGGCGACAACAGGCAACCTTGCGGGCGGTCGTAACGACCAGGAACGATGCCCGGCAATGTCGACAGGCGTGACGCACCGAGGCTGTGTTCCGGAATCGCCTTGAGCAGTGCTTCGCTGTACGGGTGTGCCGGGATATCGAACAGTTGCGGCACCTGACCGACTTCCACCGCCTGACCGGCGTACATCACGCACACACGCTGAGCGGTTTCGGCCACGACGGCGAGGTCGTGGGTGATCAGCACCAGGCCCATGTTCTGCTCTTTCTGCAACGCCAGCAGCAAGTCCATGATCTGTGCCTGAATCGTGACGTCCAGTGCGGTGGTGGGTTCATCGGCAATCAGCAGTTTCGGTTCGCCGGCAATCGCCATGGCGATCGCGACACGCTGGCTCATACCGCCGGAGAGTTGATGCGGGTAGGCGTCCATACGGCTCGCAGCACCCGGGATTTCAACTTTTTCCAGCAGTTCGATGGCACGTTTGCGCGCTTGCTTGCCCGACATTTTCAGGTGCAGGCGCAGCACTTCTTCGATCTGGAAGCCGACGGTGTAGCTCGGGTTCAGCGCGGTCATCGGGTCCTGGAAAACCATCGCCAGGTCTTTGCCGACGATTTGCCGACGCTGACGGTTGCTGAGCTTGAGCATGTTCTTGCCATCGAAATTCAGGGCGTCGGCGGTGACGATCCCTGGATGTTCGATCAGGCCCATCAGCGCCATCATGGTCACGGACTTGCCGGACCCCGATTCGCCAACGATGGCCAGGACTTCACCCTTGTCCACAGAAATGTCGAGACCGTCGACCACCGGAACAGCGTTCTTGTCGCCAAAGCGAACGTTGAGATTCTTGATTTCTAGCAATGACATTTGAATCTCCTCAGGCGGCGTTCTTGAGTTTCGGGTCCAGCGCATCGCGCAAGCCGTCACCCATCAAGTTGATTGCCAGCACGCTGAGCAAAATGGTCAAGCCAGGCAGACTCACGACCCACCAGGCGCGTTCGATGTAGTCACGAGCCGAAGCCAGCATGGTGCCCCACTCAGGGGTTGGCGGTTGTACGCCAAGGCCGAGGAAGCCCAGTGCAGCGGCATCGAGAATCGCCGAGGAGAAGCTCAAGGTCGCCTGAACGATCAGTGGCGCCATGCAGTTAGGCAGCACGGTCACGAACATCAGTCGTGGCAGACCGGCACCGGCCAGGCGCGCGGCGGTCACGTAGTCGCGGTTCAGTTCGCCCATTACCGCAGCGCGGGTCAGACGAACATAGGACGGCAACGAAACCACGGCGATCGCAATAATGGTGTTGATCAGGCCAGGGCCGAGGATGGCGACAATCGCCACTGCCAGGAGCAGGGACGGCAGGGCCAGCATGATGTCCATCAGACGCATGATGGTCGGGCCAAGCAAGCGCGGGAAGAACCCGGCGAACAGACCCAGGAGGATGCCCGGAATCAGCGACATCACTACCGATGACAAGCCGATCAGCAGCGACAGGCGCGAACCATGGATCAGCCGCGACAGCAGGTCGCGACCCAGTTCATCGGTGCCGAGCAGGAACTGCAACTGCCCACCTTCCAGCCACGACGGCGGGGTCAGCAGGAAATCACGGTATTGCTCGCTCGGGTTATGCGGCGCAACCCACGGCGCGAAAAGCGCGCAGAAGACCACGAGCAGCATGAACAACAAGCCGGCAACAGCGCCTTTGTTCTTGGAGAACGCTTGCCAGAATTCTTTGTACGGAGACGGGTACAGCAGGCTTTGATCGACTGCTACCGCTTGATTTGCAGTTGAAGCTGGAGTGGTCATGGTCATGATCTCAGCGCTGGTGACGGATGCGTGGGTTGGCAAAGCCGTAGAGGATGTCCACTACGAAGTTGACCAGAATCACCAGGCAGGCGATTAACAGGATGCCGTTCTGCACCACGGGATAATCCCGTGCGCCAATGGCTTCGATGAGCCATTTGCCGATGCCGGGCCACGAGAAAATGGTTTCGGTCAGGACCGCACCGGCCAGCAGTGTGCCGACTTGCAGGCCGACCACGGTCAGTACCGGAATCAGCGCATTACGCAAACCATGGACGAATACCACGCGCGAAGGCGACAGGCCTTTGGCGCGGGCGGTGCGGATGTAGTCTTCACGCAGCACTTCGAGCATCGAAGAGCGGGTCATCCGCGCGATCACAGCCAGCGGGATGGTGCCGAGCACGATGGCCGGCAGGATCAGGTGGTGCAGGGCATCGAAGAATGCGCCCACATCATCGGCCAGCAGGGTGTCGATGAGCATGAAACCGGTGCGGGGCTCGATGTCATAGAGCAGGTCGATCCGCCCGGACACCGGGGTCCAGCCCAGGGACACCGAGAAGAACATGATCAGGATCAGGCCCCACCAGAAGATCGGCATCGAATATCCCGCCAGGGAGATGCCCATCACCCCATGGTCGAACAGGGATCCTCGCTTGAGTGCCGCAATCACCCCGGCCAGGAGGCCCAGGATGCCGGCGAACAACAGGGCGGCCATGGACAGTTCCAGGGTCGCAGGGAATAGAGAAGTGAATTCACTCCAGACGCTTTCACGGGTACGCAGGGATTCGCCGAGATCGCCGTGGGCCAGTTTGCCAATGTAATCCAGGTATTGGGCATACAGGGGTTTGTTGAGACCTAGGCGTTCCATTGCCTGAGCATGCATTTCGGGGTCGACTCTGCGTTCGCCCATCATTACTTCCACGGGGTCGCCTGGAATCATGCGAATCAACGCGAAAGTCAGCAAGGTGATGCCGAAGAACGTGGGGATCAGTAACCCCAATCGGCGGGCAATAAAACTAAACATCTTGTGGTGTACCTCATCAGCCGGTTAGGCGTGCCCGGTATCCCTGGGGTCAGGGACACCGGGAGTTTTCTTATCTACTTCACCTGGGTGGTGGCGAAGTTATTAGTGGTGAGAGGGCTGATGTGATAGCCCTCTACGTTCTTGCGCATTGCAGTAAACATACGGGTGTGTGCCAAGGCGATCCAAGGCTGGTCCTGGTTGAAAATCTCCTGTGCCTGCTCATAGAGCGCTGCGCGTTCGTCCGGGTTCACTTTAGCCCGGGCTTCGTCGAGCAGCGCCTGAAACTTCTCGTTACACCAGCGCGCGTAGTTTTCGCCGTTTTTGGCCGCCTCGCAACTGAGCATAGGCGTCAGGAAGTTATCCGGGTCACCGTTATCACCCGCCCATCCGGCTGCCACCATGTCGTGTTCGCCATTTTTGGCGCGCTTGAGCATCTCGCCCCATTCCATGACGCGGATGTCGAGCTTGATCCCGACCTTGGCCAGATCCGCCTGCATCATCTGCGCGGCGAGCATCGGGTTAGGGTTGGTCGCACCCCCGCCATTACGCGTGAACAGGGTAAATACAGTGCCCTCTGGCACGCCGGCTTCCTTGAGCAGGGCGCGGGCCTTGTCCAGGTCGCGAGGCGGGTTGGTCAATTTGTGGTTGTAGCCCAGCAGGGTGTCAGGGTACGGGTTGACCGCCACGGTGGCATTGCCTTTGCCAAACAGCGCGTTGACCGCTGCGGCTTTGTCGAAGGCGATGTCGATGGCTTTGCGTACGCGTACATCACTCATGTACTTGTGCGAGGTGTTCATGGCGATGTACGAAACGGTCATCGCGTTCATTTCATCAACCTTCAGGTTGGTGTCTTTCTTGATGCTCGGGATGTCATCCGGTTTTGGATACAGCGCGATCTGGCACTCGTTGGCCTTGAGCTTTTGCAGGCGCACGTTGTTGTCGGTGCCGATAGCCAGGATCAGCGCGTCTGCCGGAGGCTTGCCACGGAAGTAGTCCGGGTTGGCCTTGAAACGGACCTGGGCGTCCTTGTTGTAACGCTGAAAAACAAACGGGCCAGTACCGACCGGTTTGTTGTTCAGGTCGCCCATCTTGTCGGCCTTGACCAACTGGTCGGCGTACTCGGCGGAGTAGATCGACGCGAAGGCCATGGCGACGTCGGCCAGGAACGGTGCTTCGCGGCGGGTCAGGGTGAACTTGACGGTGTTGTCGTCAACCTTCTCGACGCTTTTGAGCAGCTCTTTGAAGCCCATGCTTTCAAAGTAGGGGAAGCCCACGGTCGACTGTTTATGCCAGGGGTGATTCGGGTCCAGCTGGCGCTGAAAACTCCAAAGCACGTCATCGGCATTCATGTCGCGGGTCGGCTTGAAATAGTCGGTGGTGTGGAACTTGACGCCTTTGCGCAGGTGGAACGTGTAGGTCAGCCCGTCTTCGCTGATGTCCCAGGACTCGGCCAGCGCCGGAATCACTTCAGTGGTACCCGGCTTGAAATCGGCCAGGCGATTGAAGATGGTTTCAGCTGCGGCGTCGGCGGTGACTGCAGTCGTGTACAGGGCCGTGTCGAAGCCTTCCGGGCTGTTCTCGGTACAAACCACCAAGGGCTTGGCCGAGACGCCGACAGCGACACTCAGCAACGCGGCAGCGATGGCCGCACGTAGGGGAAGCATTTTCATCAAGAACCCTCTGCAATCAGGTGAAAGGCAAACGCCGAACGGTCGATTCATCGCTGAATCAGCCGTTCGGCAGGCGCATTACAGAATGTTGAACGGGATGGTGGTCACGAGACGGAACTCGTTGATGCTGCCATCAGCCTGGTTTTCGCTGGCACGGTGAGCGGTGTAGGTCGCACGAATCGCGGTGGCCTTGAGCGGGCCGCTCTGCACGGCGTACGCGGCGCCGATGCCGTATTCGTAGTGAGTTTCGCCGTCCATAGCCTGCACGCCATCGTAGCCGCCACCTTTGTAGTGGGTACCGTCGATGCCCCAGCCGCGAGCCTGGTAGATGTTGAACTTCAGGCCTGGCACACCGTATTCGGCCATGTTCAGACCGTAGGCGATCTGGAAGGATTTCTCGTTCGGGCCGTTGAAGTCCGACAGCAGGGAGTTGGCCAGGTAGATGCCGTTGGTTTCGTGCAGGTAATCGAAGTACTCGTTACCGTTCACTTCCTGATACGAGAAGGTCAGGCTGTGGGCCATGTGGGTCAGGCCGAGCGACAGGGAGTAGGTGTCGTTGTCGATTTCGCCCAGCAGCTTTTTGCCTTCGTCGACGGTCTTGTAGTAGTTCAGGCCGGTGGTCAGGCTCAGTACCGAGCTGTCACCCAGCACGTGGCTGGCGCCGAAGTAGTACTGGTTCCACAGGTCTTCAGCTTGGGTGCCCCAAAGGCTGGTGGTCAGGCTGGCGAACGGCGTGTAGGTGATACCGGCGGTGTTCACGTGATCGGCTTCGGCGTCGATCGAGCCGTATTCGGAGCGGAACTTGCTCAGGCTTTCTTCGGTACGCGGTGAGTTGCGATCGAAGGTGGCCAGGTCGAAGGACAGGTTGTTCAGTTCTTCGCTGTGGATCGCGATACCTTCGAAGCTCGAAGGCAGGGCACGGTTGCCGATAACGTCGACTTGCGGGCTGCTGAAGTTCATGCGGCCGGCGGTCAGGGTGGTGTTGGAGATACGCGCCTTGACGTTGGCCAGGCCCAGTTTGCTCCACTGACCTTGAGCGTCGCCGCCTTCTTTGGTCAGGGTACGGTTGTTGCCCGCGCCTGGACGGGTGCCCGGTGCGCCGCCGTTGTTGGAAGCCAGGTTCTCGCGGTCGCGCTCCAGCGCAATGGCGTTGTAGGCAGCGACTTCAGTGCTGAAGCCAACGGTGCCTTCAGTGAAACCGGAGTTGTACTTGATGATGGTGCCTTGAACCCAGTTGATACGGCGATCAGTCGGGGTCGAAACGCCGTCTTTCTTGTAAGCGAACTTGCCGCCGCGTTTCAGTTGCTCGTTGGCGTACCAGTTACGGGTCGTGCCGCTGATCGACTGGCCTTCAACAAAGCCAGTGGCTTCGGCTTGGGCGCTTTTGGTGTTGACCGATACCGGGGTGAATTCCTGGCTTTGGGTCTCTGCGTACGCCGTGGCGGTGATGCTGCTGATGGCCAGGGCCAATAACGCGGTGCTGCTCAGTTTCATGGGTGAAGCTCCTTTCTTTCTTTTTTTTATGCCGGTCTTTTTTTGTGATCCGGCTTTTTGGTTTTGAACTCATTTGACGCATGCAAACGTTTGCAACAAGCCTGATAGGCGAATTAAGGCAATACGCTTGCGTGGGGGCGGAACCCGCCCCCAGCGTTTTTCGGCTAATCGGTTATTTTTCTATGCTGACACCCGAGAACACGTTACGACCGAAAGGACTGACCTTGAACCCTTCGATTTTGGCGCTCAACGGCTGGTTGACCGTCGAGTGGGCGACTGGCGTGATCGGCACTTGCTGCTTGAGCAACTGCTGCGCCTGTTTGTAAAGCACGGTGCGCTGGTCGCGATCGGTGACGATCTTGGCCTGCTTGATCAGCTTGTCGTAAGCCGGATCACACCACATGGAGTAGTTGTTGCCGCCAATGGCGTCGCAGCTGTAAAGCGTGCCGAGCCAGTTGTCCGGGTCCCCGTTGTCACCGGTCCAACCGATCAGGCTGATGTCGTGCTCGCCGTTTTTGGTGCGTTTGATGTACTCGCCCCATTCGTAGCTGACGATCTTCACCTTGAGGCCGATCTTCGCCCAGTCAGCCTGAAGCATTTCGGCCATCAACTTGGCGTTGGGGTTGTAGGGACGCTGGACCGGCATCGCCCAGAGGGTGATCTCGGTGCCTTCCTTCACGCCGGCAGCCTTGAGCAATTCCTTGGCTTTTTCCGGGTTGTAGGCGGCGTCCTTAATGGTTTCGTCGTAGGACCATTGGGTCGGCGGCATGGCATTGACTGCAAGCTGGCCGGCGCCTTGATAAACGGCGTTGAGAATCCCCTGCTTGTTCACCGCCATGTCCAGCGCCTGGCGCACTTCGAGCTGGTCGAATGGCTTGTGGCGTACGTTATAGGCGATATAGCCAAGGTTGAAACCGGGCTTTTCGATGAGCTTGAGTTTCGGATCGTTCTTCAGGGCCGGGACGTCGGCAGGGCGCGGATGCAGGGTGATCTGGCACTCGTTGGCCTTGAGTTTCTGCACGCGTACCGAAGCGTCGGTATTGATCGCGAAAATCAGGTTGTCGAGTTTGACCCGGCTCGGGTCCCAGTACTGCTTGTTGCCGGTGTACCGGATGTTCGAGTCTTTCTGATAACTCTTGAACACGAACGGCCCGGTGCCAATCGGCTTCTGGTTGATGTCGCTCGGCTTGCCACCGGCCAGCAGCTTGTCGGCGTACTCGGCGGAGAGGATGGCGGCGAAGCTCATGGCGATGTTCTGGATGAACGCGGCGTCGACACTGTTGAGCGTCATGACCACGGTCAGCGGCCCGGTCTTTTCGACCTTGGCGATGTTCTTGTTGAGGCTCATCCCGTTGAAGTACGGGAACTCGGTTGGATAGGCCTTACGGAAAGGCTGTTGCGGATCCAGCATGCGATTGAACGTGAAGAGCACGTCATCGGCGTTGAAGTCGCGGGTAGGGGTGAAGTACTTGGTCGTATGAAATTTCACCCCTTCGCGCAGGTGAAAAGTGTAGGTGAGGCCGTCCTCGGAAATATCCCAGCTGGTCGCCAGGCCCGGCACGACATTGGTCGCACCTTTTTCGAACTCTGCCAAGCGGTTGTACAGCGGCTCGGCGGCGTCGTTATCGGTCGCGGTCGTGTACTGCGCGGTGTCGAAGCCAGCGGGGCTGCCTTCGGAACAGAACACCAGGCTGTCAGTGGCGGCCTGGCTGATGGACGTGGCGGCCAAGAGGCCGGTGCCCAGCAATGCGGATAAAACCAAGGTATGGCGCATGACGCTCCCTCTTGTTCTCGTAGTGTTTTTCAATGAGCCCGCCGTCCCGTCCGGGGAGGAGGAGGTCTCTTTGAATCCAGACCGTGCATGCAGCAATAACCGAGAGCCCACGCATGGACTGGTCGGATCCCCCGACGGTATGAGCCGTGGGGGCCGGCAGTAAATGCGCAGAGTCCTAAAAACTCGTAGGAAAAGTCGACGCGTCGCACCTCGCTGCTGTAGTCCTCAGCGGAAGTCGACGTAGGGCGTTTCCTGCTTTCTCGGTAGATAAAGCAACGGCGACGTCAAAGACGTCGCCGTTGCCAGATCTTATTTGCTGACGCTGACGCCGTAGAAGGAGTTCAAGCCAAACGGGCTGATCTTGAAGTCCTGCACGTTGTTGCGCATGGGTTGGAACACCGTCGAGTGAGCGATAGGTGTCATCGGAACGGCGTCTTTGAGGACGTGTTGCGCCTGCTTGTACAGTTCGGTGCGCTTGGCCTGGTCGGTTGTGCGCTTGGCTTCCTTGACGATGCCGTCAAATTTCTTGTCGCACCATTTCGAGAAGTTGTTGCCTTCCAGCGAGTCGCAGCCGAACAGCACATTGAGCCAGTTGTCCGGGTCACCATTGTCACCGCTCCAGCCGATGATCATCGCCTGGTTCTCGCCGCCCTTGGAGCGCTTGATGTACTCGCCCCATTCGTAGCTGACGATTTTGACTTTGAGACCGATCTTGGCCCAGTCGGACTGCAGCATTTCAGCCATCAGCTTGGCGTTCGGGTTGTACGGGCGTTGCACTGGCATCGCCCACAGAACGATTTCGGTGCCTTCCTTGACGCCAGCTTCCTTGAGCAGCTCTTTGGCTTTCTCAGGGTCGTACTTGGCATCCTTGATGGTGGTGTCGTAGGACCACTGGGTCGGCGGCATGGCGTTAACGGCCAGCTGGCCAGCGCCCTGGTAAACCGAGTCGATGATCTGCTGTTTATTGACGGCCATGTCCAGTGCCTGACGCACTTTCAGCTGGGCCAGCGGGTTCGCCTCGTTGCTGCCCTTGACCTTGTCCATCACGTTATAGGCGATGTAGCCCAGGTTGAAACCAGCCTGGTCAGGCACTTTCAGGGCTTTGTCTTCTTTCAGCGCCTTCAGGTCCGCCGGACGCGGGAACAGAGTGATCTGGCACTCGTTCTTCTTCAGCTTCTGGATGCGTACCGACGGGTCGGTGGTGATGGCGAAGATCAGGTTGTCGATCTTGACGTCGTCAGGCTTCCAGTAGTCCTTGTTCCCGGTGTAGCGGATGTTGGAGTCTTTCTGGTAGCTCTTGAACACGAACGGACCAGTGCCGACCGGCTTCTGGTTGATGTCGGCGGCCTTGCCGTCCTTGAGCAACTGGGCAGCGTACTCGGCGGACTGCACGGACGCGAAGCTCATCGCCATGTTCTGAATGAACGCGGCGTCTACGTCTTTAAGGGTGAACTTGACGGTGTGGTCGTCGACTTTATCGATCTTGGTGATGTTGGTGTCCATCCCCATGTCGGTGAAGTACGGGAATTCGGTCGGGTACGCCTTACGGAACGGGTCGTCCTTGTTAATCATGCGATTAAACGTGAACAACACGTCGTCAGCGTTGAACTCACGAGTCGGCTTGAAGTACGGAGTGGTGTGGAACTTGACGCCTTCACGCAGGTGGAAGGTGTAAGTCAGGCCATCGTCGGCAATGTCCCAACTGGTCGCCAGGCCAGGAATCACGGCGGTGCCGCCGCGCTCGAACTGGGTCAGGCGGTTGAACATGGTTTCTGCAGAGGCGTCGAAGTCGGTTCCGGTGGTGTACTGACCAGGATCAAAACCGGCCGGGCTCCCTTCGGAGCAAAACACCAGGTTAGTCGCCGCAGAGGCGAAAGGAGCGCTAGCCAACAGGCTGGCGCCGACTAAAAACGGAATGACCGCGTGTTTAAGCATGGTGGCCTCATGATTTGTTGTCATTTTTGGAATTAGAGGACGACCTCGTGAGTCGTGCCTGCGGATACTTATGCAGGGGCCATACCCATTGCAAGATGCTGGGTGGCTACAAGCCTTAAACAGTGGCACGAACGTACCTTAATGTCGCATATGTATAAATTCACGCGCATTTGACCGTTTGCGCCGGTTTTTTTCGGTGCAGATCGCGCACCTGACGGGTGCAACCATGAGAGCGGATGCACCCGGTTGGCGCGGGGTGTTACTTATTTATACCCACTCCGTAGAAGGGCGTCAGTCCAAAAGGACTGATCCTGAAGTCGGTCACTTCCTTGCGCAGTGGCTGGAAAACGGTCGAGTTGGCGATCGGCGTGATAGGTACTTGTTGTTTAAGGATTTGCTGTGCCTGTTGGTACAGTTTGATCCGTTGCTGCTTGTCGGTGGAGACCTTGGCCTGCTGCACGAGTTTGTCGTAGGCCGGGTCGCACCATTTAGCATAGTTACTGCCTTTCACCGCCGCACAGCTGTAAAGCACGCCGAGCCAGTTATCCGGATCACCGTTGTCGCCGGTCCAGCCGTAGATCATCGCGTCATGTTCGCCATTTTTGGCGCGCTTGATGTATTCGCCCCACTCATAGCTGACGATGTTGGCTTTTATCCCGACTTTTTCCCAATCCTGCTGGATCATCTGCGCCGACATCCGCGCGTTGGGGTTCGATGCGCGCTGCACGGTCATGGCCCACAAATTAATAGTGGTACCGGGTGCAACCCCTGCTTCTTTGAGTAGCGCTTTGGCCTTGGCCGGATCGTGGGGTGCATCCTTGATGCCAGGGTCATACGACCATTGCGCCGGTGGCAGGGCGTTCTGCGCGAGTTGTCCTGCGCTTTGGTAAACCGCTTTGATGATCGCCGGTTTGTCGATGGCCATGTCCAGAGCCTGGCGTACCTTGAGTTGATCCAGCGGCGGATGCGTCACGTTGTAGGCCAGGAACCCGAGGTTGAATCCCGCTTGCTTGAGCACCCGCAGATTCGGATCTTTTTCCATGACGTCGATATCGGCCGGGCGTGGGTAGCCGCTGACCTGACACTCACCGGCCTTGAGCTTCTGCAAGCGCACGGCCGCGTCCGGGGTGATCGAGAAGACCAGGTTGTCGAGTTTCACGTCTTCGGGCTTCCAGTACGACCGGTTGGCGGTGTAGCGGATTTGCGAGTCTTTCTGATAGCGCTTGAATACAAAAGGGCCCGTGCCGATGGGCTTCTGGTTGAGATCGGCGGCCTTGTTTTCTTTGAGTAATTGCGCAGCATATTCGGCCGATTGCACCGAGGCGAAACTCATGGCCAGGTTTTGCACGAAAGCGGCATCGACATTGTTCAGGCTGAATCGCACGGTGTGATCGTCGATTTTATCGACGCTTTTTATCGTCGTGTTCAGGCCCATGTCGGTGAAGTAGGGCGATTCGGCGGGGTAGGCTTTGCGGAACGCGTTTTGGGGGTCGAGCAGGCGCTGGAAGGTGAACAACACATCGTCGGCGTTGAAGTCGCGGGTGGGGGTGAAGTAATCCGTGGTGTGAAATTTCACACCGTCGCGCAGGTGGAAGGTGTAGGTGAGGCCGTCCGTGGATACGTCCCAGCTTGTGGCAAGGCCGGGTTCGATTTCCGTGCCGCCGCGCTTGAATTGGGTGAGGCGGTTGAAGACGGTTTCAGCCGAGGCGTCGAAGTCGGTGCCGCTGGTGTATTGACTGGGATCGAATCCGGCGGGGCTCGCTTCGGAGCAGTAGACCAGTGTTGTGGCTGCCTGGGCGAACGGGGTGGTGGAGGCTAAGGCGAGAGCGAGTAACAGCGGTTTGACGGTGGTTCTTTCCATGGAGTCCCCGAGGATGTGGGCAGCGATGTCTTCCTCAGGGTAGCGTTGTTGGCGGGATTCGAGGAAATACCTGTTTTTGAGGACGACCCTCAATAACGGCATACATCGATCTCCCTGTAGGAGCAGCCTCCGGCAGCTCCTACGGGGGGCGACGCGGGTTAAGGCATCAACACTTCAATAGACCCATCCGCCGTCATGCTGACCTGGCTGGTGCCGGCCTCGACTTCCGGGGTCACTGGGGCGGCATCCATGCTGGCTGCTTTCATCATCATCGGGCCGCGCATGTACGGTTGTGGATAACCGTTGCTGTTGAGGTTCAGGTTAACGATTTTATAGCCCTTGCCACCCAGGGCATCCGTGGCCAGTTGCGCACGGGCTTTGAAAGCGGTCACGGCTTCTTTAAGCAATGTGTCTTCGCTGGCCTTGCGGGTTGGCGTAGCGATGGCGAAGTCCATGCCACCCATTTTCAGGTCGGTCAGCAGTTCGCCCGTCAGTTTCGACAGGGCGGCGAAATCCGAACTTTCCAGGCGCAGTTCGGCACGTTCGCGCCAGCCGGTGATTTTCTGGCCCTTGGTGTCGTAGATCGGGTAGCTGTTGCGGCTGCCCTGGCGCAGCGTGATGTCTTTGACTTGTTTGGCCTGGGCCAGCGCCTTGTTCATGGTGGTGCTGACGTCAGCGGCGAGCTTGGCCGGATCGGTGTTCTGATCTTCGGTATAGAGGGTCACGATCATCAGGTCGCGTGCCACTTCCTGACTGACTTCTGCGCGCAGGGAAATCTGGTTGTAATGGAGCTCATCGGCGGCCAGGGCCGGAAGGCTGGCGACGGTGCCAACGGTCAGGGCGAGAAGGGCGGCGCTGCGGCGAAAAGTGTGCATGAAAACTCCTTGGACGGTGCGCAGGGGTTAAGGTCCGAGCCTGCGTGAAACCATCAGACTCTAGCTTTATTGATCCGGTTCGCACAGTTACAACTTCAATACAGATCGACGCGATCCCCTGTAGCAGCTGCCGAAGGCTGCGTTCGACTGCGAAGCAGTCGCTAAACCGGTCCATCAGGAAAACCGCGCATACCGGATATGCGTCTGCTTCTCAGCCGAACGCAGCCTTCGGCAGCTGCTACAAGGGTTGTGCAGTGCCCAACAAGCATGTGGCCGTTTGCCGCACTTTTGCCTGTCAGGCCCTACGCTTGGTTATACTCCCGGCGATCCGCCTGGAGCGCTCATCAGGAGAGCTCATGCTCGCCCCCGTCCAAATTACTTCCGCGACTCGCCAGAACCTCTGGCGTCTGACGTTCATCCGCACTTTGGTGCTGGCTGCCCAGGCCGGCTCCGTTGGTTTGGCTTACTGGCTCGACTTGCTGCCGCTGCCCTGGTTTCAACTGGCCGCCACCCTCGGCTGCTCGATGCTGCTGTGTGCATTCACGGCCATTCGCCTGCGCACTTCGTGGCCGGTGACCGAGCTCGAATATGCCGTGCAACTGGCCTGCGACCTGTTTATCCACAGTGCGCTGCTGTATTTCTCCGGTGGCTCGACCAACCCGTTCGTCTCGTATTACCTCGTTCCGCTGACCATCGCCGCCGTGACCTTGCCATGGCGCTATTCGGTGATTCTGTCGGGTATAGCGTTGACGATGTACACCCTGTTGCTGGCGCGTTTCTATCCGCTGCAAACCTTCCCCATCGCCCGGGAAAACCTGCAGGTCTATGGCATGTGGCTGAGCTTCGCCCTGGCGGCGGCGGTGATTACCTTCTTCGCCGCGCGGATGGCCGAAGAGCTGCGTCGTCAGGAAGAGTTGCGCGCGATTCGGCGCGAAGAGGGTTTGCGCGATCAGCAGTTGCTGGCTGTCGCGACCCAGGCCGCCGGCGCCGCCCATGAGCTGGGCACACCGTTGGCGACCATGAGCGTGCTGCTCAAGGAAATGCAGCAGGATCATCCGGACCCGATGCTGCAGGACGACCTGAAGGTGCTGCAGGATCAGGTCAAGGCGTGCAAGGACACCTTGCAGCAGCTTGTTCGGGCGGCGGAAGCCAATCGGCGCCTGGCGGTGGAAATGCAGGACGTCACCGACTGGCTCGACGAAGCCCTGAACCGCTGGCACCTGATGCGCCCTGAAGCCAGCTATCGCTTCCAGCGCCTGGGGCAAGGAGCGGTGCCGCGCATGGCGCCGCCACCCGACCTGACTCAAGCGCTGCTGAATCTGCTGAACAACGCTGCCGATGCTTGCCCAGAAGGGTTGCAAGTCACGCTGGACTGGAATGCCGAAGATCTGACCATCAGCATCCGTGACCACGGTGCCGGTGTGCCGCTGGCTATTGCCGAACAGATCGGCAAACCTTTTTTTACCACCAAGGGCAAAGGTTTCGGCCTGGGCCTGTTTTTGAGCAAGGCCAGCGTGACACGCGCTGGCGGCTCAGTGAAACTCTACAGTCATGAGGAAGGTGGCACGCTCACCGAGCTGCGCCTGCCCCGTGTCGCCCGAGGAGACGAACATGAGTGACGATATCCAAGTCGAAGGTGAAGGCGAAGAACTGCCGCATTTGCTATTGGTTGACGACGACGCAACCTTCACCCGCGTCATGGCCCGTGCCATGGCTCGCCGTGGCTTTCGCGTCAGCACCGCCGGTTCCGCCGAAGAAGGCCTGACCATCGCTCAGGCTGATCTGCCGGATTACGCGGCGCTGGACCTGAAAATGGACGGCGACTCCGGCCTGGTGTTGCTGCCCAAGCTGCTTGAACTGGACCCGGAAATGCGCGTGGTGATCCTCACCGGTTACTCGAGCATCGCCACCGCTGTCGAGGCGATCAAGCGCGGCGCCTGCAACTACCTGTGCAAACCGGCGGACGCCGATGACGTACTGGCCGCATTGCTCTCCGAGCACGCCGACCTCGACACGCTGGTGCCGGAAAACCCGATGTCGGTGGATCGCCTGCAGTGGGAACACATCCAGCGCGTACTGACCGAACACGAAGGCAACATCTCCGCCACTGCCCGCGCCCTGGGCATGCACCGTCGCACGCTGCAGCGCAAATTGCAGAAGCGTCCGGTCCGCCGCTGAACCGGTGCTGAACAATTGTTGTCACACCGCGTTACAACACGAGCTGATCATCTATGATCGGTTCGTGTGTGTTCTTTTCTCCAATGAGCCTTTTCCATGAATCAGAACGCTGAATATTCCGCGGTCAACGATGCCGTGCACGGGCAGTTTTTTCGCAAAGTCTGGGCAATGATCACGCCTTATTGGCACAGTGAAGAGAAGGTCAAAGCGTGGACGCTGCTGATCGCGGTGATTGCGCTGTCGCTAATCAGCGTGGGGATCTCGGTGTGGTTCAACACCTGGTACAAGGATTTTTACAACGCCCTGCAAAAGAAGGATGAAGCCGCGTTCTGGCAGCTGATTCTGTATTTCTGCGCGATTGCGGCAGTGGCGATTGTTGGCGCGGTTTACCGGCTATACCTGACGCAGATGCTGACCATCCGCTGGCGGGCCTGGCTGACCGAAAAGCATTTTGCCCGCTGGCTCGGCAACAAAAATTACTACCACCTGGAGCAGGGCGGTTACACCGATAACCCGGACCAGCGAATTTCCGAAGACCTCAACAACTTCACCTCCAACACCCTGGAACTGGGCATTGGTTTGCTGCGTAACGTCGTCAGTCTGGTGTCGTTTTCGATCATTCTATGGGGCGTGTCGGGCAGTATTGAAGTCTATGGCTTCACCATTCCCGGCTATATGTTCTGGTGTGTGCTGGTCTACGCCGTGATCGGCAGCTGGCTGACGCACTTGATCGGTCGCCGCTTGATCGGCCTGAACAACAAACAACAACGCTTCGAAGCCGACCTTCGCTTCTCCATGGTGCGAGTGCGCGAGAATGCGGAAAGTATCGCGCTCTACAACGGCGAGCCCAACGAGAATCGTCGCCTGAGCCACCGCTTCGGGATGGTCTGGCACAACTTCTGGGACATCATGAAGGTGTCCAAGCGACTGACGTTCTTCACGGCCGGTTACAGCCAGGCGGCGATCATCTTTCCCTTCATGGTGGCCGCGCCGCGTTACTTCGCCGGCAAGATCGAACTCGGTGAGCTGATGCAGATCAGCTCGGCGTTTGGCAACGTGCAAGAGAGTTTCAGCTGGTTTATCAACGCGTATCAGAGCCTCGCCTCCTGGCGCGCGACCTGTGATCGTCTGTTGAGCTTCCGCCAGGCCATGACTGACAACGAGCAGCGCCCACCGGCGATCGATGTGCAGAACTCGGGCTCGGTGTTGAAAGTGCACAACCTTGGCCTCGATCTCGCTGACGGCCGTCATCTGCTGACCAGCGCCGATATGACAGTGGAAGAGGGTGACCGCGTGATGATCAGCGGCCGCTCCGGCAGTGGTAAATCGACGTTGCTGCGAGCGATGGGGCATTTGTGGCCAGCGGGCCATGGCAGCATTCGTCTGCCAACGGCGCGCTATCTGTTCCTGCCGCAAAAACCCTATCTGCCGATTGGCACCCTGCGTGAAGCGCTCAGTTATCCACAGACGGGTGATACCTATCCGGATGAGCGTTACGCACACGTGCTGGAAGTCTGTCGTTTGCCGCATCTGATTTCCCGTCTGGATGAAGCCAACCACTGGCAGCGCATGCTGTCTCCGGGTGAACAGCAACGCCTGGCATTTGCCCGAGCGCTGCTCTACGCGCCGCAGTGGCTCTATATGGACGAAGCGACGTCGGCAATGGACGAAGAGGACGAAGCGTCGATGCATCAGGCGTTGATTGACGAGATACCGGGCCTGAGCATCGTCAGCGTCGGGCATCGCAGCAGCCTGAAGCGCTTCCACCCACGGCATGTGCGTATCGAAAATGGGCACCTCAATGAACAGCCCGTAACGGCGTAAATTCCTCCGCCCTGCCTTTGGGTGGATCTTGTGGCGAGGGGATTTATCCCCGTTCGGCGGCGAAGCCGTCGCAAATCAGCTTCCTCGGTGTATCAGTTACACCGAGGGCAGCGGTTCTGCGACGGCTTCGCCGCCGAACGGGGATAAATCCCCTCACCACAGTTGCTCCCAAAGGGGTTAGGTGATCGTACAACCGCGTTGAGCTATGATGCGGTTTCAGCCGAAATTTTCGAGACCGATGCACACCATGGAAAATCCGATCGACGCACCACGCCTCCCTCGCAAGCGCCGCAGCCTCGCACAGGAACTGGTGACGGTGCTGTCCGAGCAGATCCGCGACGGGCACCTCAAGCGTGGCGACAAATTGCCCACCGAGTCGGCGATCATGGATGCCCATGGCGTCAGCCGCACCGTGGTGCGCGAAGCGATTTCCCGGTTGCAGGCAGCAGGGCAGGTGGAAACCCGCCACGGCATCGGCACCTTCGTGCTGGACACACCGAGCCCGAGCGGTTTCCGCATCGACCCGGCAACCGTGGTGACCTTGCGTGACGTGCTGGCGATTCTGGAACTGCGCATCAGCCTCGAAGTGGAATCCGCCGGCCTCGCTGCACAACGTCGCAGCCCCGAGCAACTGGCAACCATGCGTGCCGCCCTCGATGCGCTCAACGAAAGTGCATCCCACGCCAGTGACGCGGTGGCCTCGGATTTCGCCTTTCACCTCGAGATCGCCCTGTCCACCGGCAACCGCTACTTCACCGACATCATGACGCACCTGGGCACCAGCATCATTCCGCGAACACGCCTCAACTCCGCGCGGTTGGCCCATGACGACCAGCAGCACTACATGAGCCGGTTGAGTCGTGAACACGAAGAGATCTACGACGCAATTTCCCGCCAGGATTCCGATGCGGCGCGGGCGGCGATGCGTCTGCACCTGACCAATAGCCGTGAGCGGCTGCGCCATGCGCATGAAGAGGCTGAGGCGCAGCGCGGATAGGTAATCTGTCCGTGTCATTCATCGTCTGAATTACCGCTATCGCGAGCAGGCTCGCTCCTACAGTAGATCTCGCCACACTGAAGATCCCTGTAGGAGCGAGCCTGTTCGCGATAGGGCCATAAGCCATAAACTAAAACCTGTAGTCATTCCACATCTTCCGACAACGTATCTCTGAAACGATCTTTTATTATGTCGCTCGGAACGGTCCTCTCTGCGCCGAAACCGGCTAAAAATCTAAGTCGTAGCCTTTTTTGTCGAACAATTTTCACCCGGCAGCGATGAAATGCAGTTGACGATTATATTTTAAGTTGTACGATGACCTACAACTCGGCGAAGGCTGAACGGTTTTCCCAACAACTTAGACGTCGCTACTCAGGGTGTTCGAATAATGAATCCACAAGAACTGAAGTCCATCCTCTCCTCCGGCCTGCTGTCTTTCCCGGTAACCGATTTCAATGCCCAGGGCGATTTCCATCGCGCTGGCTACATCAAACGTCTCGAATGGCTGGCCCCATACGGCGCCTCGGCTCTGTTCGCCGCAGGCGGCACCGGTGAGTTCTTCTCTCTGGCGGCCAGCGAGTATTCGGAAATCATCAAGACCGCCGTCGATACCTGCGAAACCAGCGTACCGATTCTGGCCGGTGTTGGGGGGTCGACCCGTCAAGCCATCGAATACGCACAGGAAGCCGAGCGTCTGGGCGCCAAAGGCCTGTTGCTGCTGCCGCACTACCTCACTGAAGCCAGCCAGGACGGCGTTGCCGCCCACGTTGAAGCCGTGTGCAAATCGGTCAAAATTGGCGTCGTGGTCTACAACCGCAACGTGTGCCGCCTGAACGCTCCGCTGCTGGAACGTCTGGCCGAGCGCTGCCCGAACCTGATCGGCTACAAAGATGGCCTGGGTGATATCGAGTTGATGGTGTCGATCCGTCGCCGCCTCGGTGATCGCTTCAGCTACCTGGGCGGTTTGCCGACCGCCGAAGTCTACGCCGCTGCCTACAAGGCGCTGGGTGTGCCGGTCTACTCCTCGGCGGTGTTCAATTTCATCCCGAAAACCGCGATGGATTTCTACCACGCCATCGCCCGCGAAGATCACGCCACCGTTGGCAAGATCATCGACGACTTCTTCCTGCCCTACCTGGACATCCGTAACCGCAAAGCCGGCTACGCGGTGAGCATCGTCAAGGCCGGGGCAAAAATTGTCGGCTACGACGCAGGTCCTGTGCGTGCACCGCTGACCGATCTGCTGCCAGAAGAGTACGAAGCTCTGGCCGCACTGATCGACAAGCAGGGCGCGCAATAACAACCGACTAAGCAAGGCCGCTGAGTAATCAGCGGCCTTTTGCGTGAGGAGATAGAACAGTGGCAGATGCAAAGCGTTTCGATAACTACATCAACGGCGAATGGGTTGCCGGTGGCGATTATTCCGCCAACATCAACCCGTCCGAACTGACCGACACCATTGGCGACTACGCCAAAGCTGACCTGGCTCAAGTCCATGCCGCCATCGATGCCGCCCGTGCAGCGTTTCCGGCCTGGTCCACTTCGGGCATTCAGGCCCGTCACGATTCCCTGGACAAAGTCGGCAGCGAGATCCTCGCCCGTCGTGAAGAGCTCGGCACCTTGCTGGCTCGGGAGGAGGGCAAGACCCTGCCTGAAGCCATCGGTGAAGTAACTCGTGCCGGCAACATTTTCAAATTTTTCGCCGGTGAATGCCTGCGCCTGTCCGGCGACTATTTGCCGTCGGTGCGTCCGGGCGTCAACGTTGAAGTGACTCGCGAAGCCCTGGGCGTGGTCGGTCTGATCACCCCGTGGAACTTCCCGATTGCGATCCCTGCGTGGAAAATCGCCCCGGCCCTGGCTTACGGTAACTGCGTCGTGCTGAAACCGGCGGACCTGGTACCGGGTTGCGCCTGGGCGCTGGCTGAAATCATCTCCCGCGCAGGCTTCCCGGCCGGCGTGTTCAACCTGGTGATGGGCAGCGGTCGTGTGGTCGGTGATGCGCTGGTGCAGAGCCCGAAAGTCGACGGCATCAGCTTCACCGGTTCCGTGGGTGTCGGCCGTCAGATCGCCGTCAGCTGCGTGTCGCGCCAGGCCAAGGTTCAGCTGGAAATGGGTGGCAAGAACCCGCAGGTCATTCTCGACGATGCCGACCTCAAGCAAGCGGTCGAACTGTCGGTACAGAGCGCGTTCTACTCGACCGGCCAGCGTTGCACCGCATCGAGCCGCTTCATTGTCACTGCTGGTATTCACGACCAGTTCGTTGAAGCCATGGCCGAGCGCATGAAATCGATCAAGGTCGGTCACGCGCTGAAAACCGGTACCGACATTGGTCCGGTGGTTTCGCAGGCTCAGCTTGAACAGGATTTGAAGTACATCGACATCGGCCAGTCCGAAGGTGCACGTCTGGTCAGCGGTGGTGGTTTGGTGACTTGCGAAACCGAAGGCTATTACCTCGCGCCCACGCTGTTTGCCGACAGTGAAGCCGCGATGCGTATCAGCCGCGAAGAGATCTTCGGTCCGGTGGCCAACATCGTTCGCGTCGCGGACTACGAGGCTGCACTGGCCATGGCCAACGACACCGAATTCGGTCTGTCGGCGGGCATCGCCACCACGTCGCTGAAGTACGCCAACCACTTCAAGCGCCACTCCCAGGCCGGGATGGTGATGGTCAACCTTCCGACGGCAGGCGTGGATTACCACGTTCCGTTCGGTGGGCGTAAAGGTTCATCCTATGGATCCCGCGAGCAAGGTCGCTACGCACAAGAGTTCTACACGGTCGTGAAGACCAGCTACATCGGCTCGTAAACGCATTACCCCTGTAGGAGCGAGCCTGCTCGCGATGGTCTTGAAGTCGCGGCGGTAAACTTGATGCCCCGCGTCATCGTTGACCTCCATCGCGAGCAGGCTCACTCCTGCAAGAACCAAAGATTCACCCGCGCATAAAAATAATCAGTGGGAGTACATCTACATGCAAGCGACCAAGCCAACCCATGTCCGCTATTTGATTTTGCTCATGCTTTTCCTGGTGACCACGATCAACTACGCCGACCGGGCTACTATCGCCATCGCGGGCTCCAGCCTGCAAAAAGACCTCGGCATCGACGCGGTCACACTCGGTTATATCTTCTCCGCATTCGGTTGGGCCTACGTGGCCGGGCAAATCCCCGGTGGCTGGCTGCTGGACCGTTTCGGCTCGAAAAAAGTGTATGCACTGAGCATTTTCACCTGGTCGCTGTTCACGGTGCTACAGGGCTACGTCGGTGAATTCGGCATGTCCACGGCGATCGTTGCGCTGTTCATGCTGCGCTTCCTGGTGGGCCTGGCCGAAGCGCCGTCCTTCCCCGGTAACGCGCGCATCGTCGCGGCCTGGTTCCCGACCGCTGAACGCGGCACCGCCTCGGCGATCTTCAACTCGGCGCAATATTTCGCCACCGTGCTGTTCGCACCGCTGATGGGCTGGATCGTTTACTCCTTCGGCTGGGAGCACGTGTTTATCGTCATGGGCGTGATCGGCATCATCTTCTCGGGTATCTGGCTGAAGGTTATCCACAGCCCGCGCCAACACCCGATGATCAACGAAGCCGAGTTCAAGCACATCGCCGACAACGGCGGCATGGTCGACATGGACCAGGACAAGGGCAAAGGCAAAAAAGTCGACGGCCCGAAATGGGACTACATCCGTCAGCTGCTGACCAACCGCATGATGCTCGGCGTGTATCTGGGCCAGTACTGCATCAACGGCATCACCTACTTCTTCCTGACCTGGTTCCCGGTGTACCTGGTGCAGGAGCGTGGCATGACCATTCTCAAGGCCGGTTTCATTGCCTCGTTGCCAGCCATCTGCGGCTTCATCGGTGGCGTGCTCGGCGGGGTGATTTCCGACTACCTGCTGCGCAAAGGCCACTCCCTGACCTTCGCCCGCAAGGCGCCAATCATCGCTGGCTTGCTGGTTTCGAGCAGCATCGTGGCCTGCAACTACGTTGACGTCGAATGGATGGTTGTCGGCTTCATGGCGCTGGCGTTCTTCGGTAAAGGCGTGGGTGCGCTGGGCTGGGCCGTGGTGTCTGACACCTCGCCCAAACAGATCGCCGGTCTCAGCGGTGGCTTGTTCAACACCTTCGGCAACATCGCGTCGATCACCACCCCGATAGTCATCGGCTACATCATCAGCTCCACCGGATCGTTCAAATGGGCGCTGGTGTTTGTCGGTTGCAACGCCCTGGTCGCGGTGTTCAGCTACCTGGTGATCGTCGGCCCGATCAAGCGTGTGGTGCTCAAAGAGCCGCCAGTCAGCGGACCTGAAACACACAACAAATTGTCTCAAGCGCATTCCTGAGGAGCGGCGTCATGCAGTTGATTGAACATTCCGACTCGCCGCGCTACATCCGCCTGCACGAGCGGGACAACGTCGTGATCGTGGTCAATGACCAGGGCGTGCCGGCCGGCACGGAATTTCCCGACGGCCTGGTCACCGTGGACTTCGTGCCACAGAGCCATAAGGTCACTCTGGAAGACATTCCCGAGGGCGGCCAGGTGATTCGTTACGGGCAGACCATCGGTTATGCACTGTTGCCGATTCCTCGGGGTAGCTGGGTCAAGGAAGATCAACTGCGCATGCCCACCGCACCGCCGCTGGACAGCCTGCCGCTGTCCACCGAAGTGCCGGCGGCGCAGGCACCGCTGGAAGGCTTCACGTTCGAGGGTTATCGCAACGCGGACGGCACCGTCGGCACGCGCAATATTCTGGGTATTACCACGACTGTTCAGTGTGTCACCGGGGTGCTGGACCATGCGGTCAAGCGCATCAAGGATGAATTGCTGCCGCTTTATCCGAACGTCGATGACGTGGTCGCGCTGACCCACAGTTACGGCTGCGGCGTGGCAATTACGGCCACCGACGCCTACATCCCGATCCGCACCGTGCGCAATCTGGCGCGTAACCCGAACCTGGGCGGCGAAGCCTTGGTGATCAGTCTGGGCTGCGAGAAATTGCAGGCCGGGCAGGTGATGCACGAGAACGACAGCTCCGTGGATCTGAGCGATCCGTGGCTTTACCGCTTGCAGGATTCGAGTCACGGTTTCACCGAGATGATCGAGCAGATCATGGCGCTGGCCGAGACGCGTTTGAAGAAGCTCGATCAGCGTCGCCGGGAAACCGTGCCGGCGTCCGAGCTGATTCTGGGGATGCAGTGCGGCGGTAGCGATGCGTTTTCCGGCATCACTGCCAACCCGGCGCTGGGTTATGCCTCGGACCTGTTGCTGCGTGCGGGTGCGACGGTGATGTTCTCCGAAGTCACCGAAGTGCGCGACGCGATTTACCTGCTGACCTCCCGAGCGGAAAACCGGGAGGTGGCTCAGGAACTGGTGCGGGAAATGGATTGGTACGACCGTTACCTGGCCAAGGGAGAAGCGGATCGCAGCGCCAATACCACGCCGGGGAACAAGAAGGGCGGGTTGTCGAACATTGTCGAGAAGTCATTGGGCTCTATCGTCAAATCCGGCAGCAGCGCGATCAATGGCGTGCTCGGCCCGGGCGAACGCTTCAAGCGCAAAGGCCTGATCTTCTGCGCGACACCCGCCAGCGATTTCGTTTGCGGGACGTTGCAGTTGGCGGCCGGTATGAACCTGCATGTGTTCACCACCGGACGCGGCACGCCGTATGGGTTGGCCATGGCGCCGGTGGTCAAAGTGTCGACCAGGACTGAACTGGCGCAACGCTGGCCGGATTTGATCGACATCGATGCCGGGCGAATTGCAACCGGGCGGGCGTCGATCGAGGACCTTGGCTGGGAGTTGTTCCACTACTACCTGGACGTGGCCAGTGGCAAGAAACAGACATGGGCTGAAAAGCACAAGCTGCATAACGACATCACCCTGTTCAACCCGGCGCCGATCACCTGATACCGCGTTATCGTTCATCGCCAGCAGGCTGGCTCCCACAGTGATCTTCGGTGTTCACACAGTGTGTGCAACAAAGAAGATCCCCCGTGGGAGCTAGCTTGCTGGCGATGGATCTACCAGACGCCGACGATCGTTCCCACGCTCTGCGTGGGAAAGCAGCCCGGGACGCTCCGCGTCCCTTTCAGAGCAGACGGGGAGCGTCCACTGAGGTATTCCCACGCAGAGCATGGGAACGATCAGGGCGAAAGTGGCCTATCATTAGCCCCCTAACGACGCCCACCAAGGTATACCCCGGCATGCTGGCAATCTTCCTCGAAACCCTGAACATCACCGCGCCGGTGTTTGCCATGCTGTTTCTGGGTGTGCTGCTCAAGCGCATCGACTGGATCAACGACAACTTCATTCATACCGCGTCGGCTCTGGTGTTCAACGTCACCATGCCGGCGTTGTTGTTTCTGGGCATCTTGCATGCCGACCTGCACGCCGCTTTGCAGCCGGCGCTGCTGATCTATTTCTCGGTCGCGACCCTGGCGTGTTTCGCCATCGCCTGGGGCTGGGCGATCTTGAAGTGCCCGCGTGAGGATCGCGGGATTTACACTCAGGGCGCGTTTCGCGGAAACAATGGAGTGATTGGGCTGGCGCTGGCAGCGAGCATGTACGGCGATTACGGGATTTCCCTCGGGGCGATCCTCGCAGCGCTGGTAATCCTGTTTTACAACACGCTTTCGACCATTGTGCTGGCGGTGTACAGCCCGGTGATCAAGTCCGACCCTTGGAGCATCTGCAAGAGCGTGATGGTCAATCCGCTGATCATCAGTGTGATTGCGGCGGCCCCCTTTGCGTATTTCAAGATCGGCTTGCCGGGATGGCTGGAAACGTCCGGTCAGTACCTTGCGCAAACCACCTTGCCGCTGGCCCTGATCTGCATCGGCGGCACGCTGTCGCTGGCATCACTGCGTAAAAGCGGAAACATGGCGCTCAGTTCAAGCCTGGTGAAGATGATCGGCCTGCCGGTGCTGGCGACGCTAGGTGCGTGGTTGTGGGGATTTCGCGGGGCGGAGTTGGGGATTCTGTTTCTGTACTTCGGCAGCCCGACCGCTGCAGCCAGTTTTGTCATGGCCCGGGCGGCCAATGGTAATCATGAACTGGCCGCGGCGATTATCGTGATTACTACGCTGATGGCGGCGGTTACTACCAATCTCGGGATCTTCCTGTTGCAGTGGGGTGGGTGGATTTAACCTCGAGAGCAGGGGCGTTCTCCAGGGCCTCATCGCGGGCAAGCCCGCTCCCACAATGGTATTTGGTGTACATGCAATGTGTGCAACAAAGCAGAACCCTGTGGGAGCGGGCTTGCCCGCGATAGCGATCTCACTGTCACTGCAAAAGCCAGGCTATTACGCCGGTTTCTGGTAGGTATCAATTACTTCCTGCGCCGCCCGGAACGCATCGATGGCCGCCGGCGCTCCGGCATACACCGCACAATGCAGCAGCGTTTCACGAATCTCCTCCACGCTGCAGCCGTTGTTCAGCGCACCGCGCACGTGGCCTTTCAATTCCTGCGGGCACTTCAACGACGTCAATGCGGCGAGGGTGATCAGGCTGCGGGTTTTCAGTGGCAAGCCTTCACGGTTCCAGACCGCACCCCAGGCGTGCTCGTTGACGAAATCCTGCAGCGGCTGGCTGAACTCGGTGGCATTGCCCAGCGCGCGGTCGACGAAAGCGTCGCCCATTACTTGGCGGCGGACTTCAACGCCGGGTTTTTTATTGTCGGTCATGGCGATTCCTTTTTGTGGTGTTGGCGACGCCAGGCGCGCAGCGACGTGAACAGCAAAAACGCCACCAGCGCCGGCAGGACGAAAAACAGCATCAGGTGTTCGAGCTTGCCAGCCAGCGGCATACCGGTAGTGAACGACACCACATGCAGGCCGTAAGCCAGGTACAAACCCATAAACAGCAAGCCTTCGGCGCGCGTCACCCGATACCCGGAATAAAACACGGGCAGGCACAACGCCGCGACGCCGAGCATCACGGGCAGGTCGAAATCCAGGGCATTGGGCGATACCGACAAGGGCGTCGGCGCGACCAATGCGGTGACGCCAAGCACACCCAGAAGGTTGAACAGATTGCTGCCGATCACGTTACCCACGGCGATATCCCGCTGGCCGCGCAAGGCGGCAATCAAGGAAGTCGCCAGCTCCGGCAGTGAGGTGCTGACTGCAACGATCGTCAGCCCGATGATTCGCTCCGACAGCCCAAGATCCGTGGCCACCGCGACCGCCGCGCCCAGGAGCAAGTGGCCGGCGTACACCAGCATTGCCAGCCCGGCGACGATCATCAGCAGGCTGCTGATCCATGGCGTATGGCGCGTCGGGTCGTGAGATGGCGGGCGCGCCGAGTGCCGTGACTGGCGCAGCAGCAACGCCAGGTACAACACCAGGGCTGCCAGCAGCACCATGCCGTCGACGCGGGTCAGTTCTTCATTCCACGCGAGCACGAACACCAACAGGCTGGCGCCAATCATCAGCGGGATGTCCAGCCGCACCAGTTGCCGGGAAACCCGCAGCGGGATGATCAGCGCCGACAGGCCAAGGGTTACCAGGATGTTGAAAATACTGCTGCCGATCACGCTGCCGACCGCGATATCGGCGTTCTGCGCCAAGGTGGCTTGCAAGCTGACCGCCATTTGCGGCGCGCTGCTGCCGAGGGCGACGATGGTGAGACCAATGATCAGAGGTCGCACTTGCAGGCGTGCGGCCAGGCGCACGGCGGCGCGAACCATGAGTTCGGCGCCGGCGATCAGTAGAAACAGGCCGCTGAGCAATTCAATCACGCTGCTCAGGGGTAAATCGGCAAGTCCGAAAATAGTCAGCGCTCCGTCAGTCGTCGAGGGCTTGCACGCGAACCCGCGCAGTGCCGCTGCGCACCATGCCCAATCGCTCGGCTGCTTCGTGCGACACGTCAATAATGCGCCCACGCGTGTGCGGCCCGCGATCGTTGATACGGACCACGCAGGACTTGTTGTTATTCAGGTTGGTGACCTTCACTCGCGTGCCAAAGGGTAACTGGCGATGGGCGGCGGTCAGGGAGTTCTTATTGAAACGCTCGCCACTGGCGGTGCGTTTGCCTTGGTGTTTGGCGCCGTAGTAAGAGGCGGTACCGGTCTTGTCGTAGCCGTGTGGATCAATGATGTCGTTGCTGGCACAACCGGCCAGAAGAGATATGAGGGCGCAAAGGCCGAGCAGACGCTTCATTCAAGGTTTCCCGAAAACAAATGTGGGAGCGAGCCTTCGTGGCGAGGGGACTTGTCCCCGTTGGGTCGCGAAGCGGCCCCAAACGGTGAGTTCGAAATGTCTCTGACACACCGAGAACTCAGGTTTTGGGCCTGCTGCGCAGTCCAACGGGGACAAGTCCCCTCGCCACAAAAGCTCGCTCCCACAAGGGTGGAGCCAGATTTGACGGCTGGCTCCATTCTCATCAGCCTTCGAGCTTGCTTTTCAGCAGTTCGTTGACCTGTTGCGGGTTGGCCTTGCCTTTGGAGGCTTTCATGGCCTGGCCGACGAAGAAGCCGAACATTTTGCCGCGCTTGGCTTCGTCTGCCGCGCGGTATTGCTCGACCTGCTCGGCGTTGGCCGCGAGCATTTCGTCCAGCACCGCAGAGATCGCGCCGCTGTCGGTCACTTGCTTGAGGCCGCGCTTGTCGATGATCTCGTCCGCACTGCCTTCGCCATTGGCCATCGCTTCAAAGACCACCTTGGCGATCTTGCCGGAGATGGTGTTGTCCTTGATGCGCAGCAGCATGCCGCCCAGTTGCTCGGCCGAAACCGGCGACTGATCGATGTCCAGGCCCTGTTTGTTGAGCAAGCTGCCCAGCTCTACCATCACCCAGTTCGCTGCGAGCTTGGCGTCACCGCCGATGCTCACGACCTTCTCGAAGTAATCGGCTTGCTCGCGGCTGGTGGACAGAACGCTGGCGTCGTAGACCGAAAGACCGAACTGCTCCTGGAAGCGCTCGCGTTTCTGCGGTGGCAATTCCGGAAGGGTGGCACGCACCTCATCGAGGAACGAGTTTTCGATCACCACCGGCAGCAGGTCCGGATCCGGGAAGTAACGGTAATCGTTGGCTTCCTCTTTGCTGCGCATCGGACGGGTTTCGTCCTTGTTCGGATCGTACAGACGGGTCTGCTGGATCACCTTGCCGCCGTCTTCGATCAGTTCGATCTGACGTTGCACTTCACTGTTGATCGCCTTCTCGATGAAGCGGAACGAGTTGACGTTCTTGATCTCGCAGCGGGTGCCGTATTCAACCTGGCCCTTCGGACGGATCGACACGTTGCAGTCGCAACGCAGCGAGCCTTCGGCCATGTTGCCGTCGCAGATGCCCAGGTAACGCACGAGTGCGTGGATGGTCTTGACGTAAGCCACCGCTTCCTTGGCGCTGCGCATGTCCGGCTCGGAAACGATTTCCAGCAGTGGCGTGCCGGCACGGTTCAGGTCGATGCCGGTGGCACCGTTGAATTCTTCGTGCAGGCTTTTGCCGGCGTCTTCTTCCAGGTGCGCACGGGTCACGCCGACACGTTTGATCGTGCCGTCTTCCAGGGCGATGTCCAGGTGACCCTTGCCAACGATCGGCAATTCCATCTGGCTGATCTGGTAGCCCTTGGGCAGGTCCGGGTAGAAGTAGTTTTTACGGGCGAACACGTTGTGCTGGCCGATCTCGGCGTCAATCGCCAGACCGAACATCACGGCCATGCGCACCGCTTCCTGGTTCAGCACCGGCAATACGCCGGGCATGCCGAGGTCAACCAGGCTGGCCTGGGTGTTCGGCTCGGAACCGAACGTGGTGGAACTACCGGAAAAGATTTTCGACCGGGTGGTGAGCTGGGTGTGAATCTCCAGTCCGATCACGACTTCCCATTGCATGTGTTTCTCCTCAGAAGCCGGTTGGGGTGCGGGTGTGCCAGTCAGTATTCAATTGATACTGGTGGGCAACGTTCAACAGGCGACCTTCCTGGAAATACGGAGCGAGCAGTTGCACGCCGACCGGCAGACCGTCGACAAAACCTGCTGGCATGGACAAGCCCGGCAGACCGGCAAGGTTGGCAGTGATGGTGTAGACGTCTTCCAGGTACGCAGCGACCGGATCGCTGTTCTTGGCGCCGAGCTTCCAGGCCGGGTTCGGCGTGGTTGGGCCGAGGATGATGTCGACCTCATTGAAGGCCGCCATGAAGTCGTTCTTCACCAGACGGCGGATTTTTTGCGCCTTCAGGTAGTAAGCGTCGTAGTAACCGGCCGACAGGGCGTAGGCGCCGACCATGATCCGGCGCTGAACTTCCGGGCCGAAACCTTCGCCGCGGGAGCGTTTGTAAAGGTCTTCCAGGTTCTTCGGATCTTCGCAGCGATGGCCAAACCGCACGCCATCAAAGCGCGACAGGTTGGAGGACGCTTCTGCCGGGGCGATCACGTAGTACGCAGGGATCGCGTGCTGCATGTTCGGCAGGCTGATTTCCTTGATCACGGCACCGAGCTTTTCCAGCTCCTTGATGCTGTTGTGGATCAGCTCTGCGATGCGCGGATCGAGACCGGCGCTGAAGTATTCCTTCGGCACGCCGATGCGCAGGCCTTTGAGCGATTCGTTGAGGCTGGCGCTGTAATCCGGCACCGGCTCGTCGATGCTGGTGGAGTCATTGGCGTCAAAACCCGCCATGCCCTGCAGCAGGATCGCGCAGTCTTCGGCGGTGCGGGCAAGCGGGCCACCCTGATCGAGACTGGAGGCATAAGCGATCATGCCCCAGCGCGAAACACGACCGTACGTCGGTTTCAGGCCTGTCAGGTTGGTAAACGCAGCGGGCTGACGAATGGAGCCGCCGGTGTCGGTTGCGGTGGCGGCCGGTAGCAGACGGGCGGCCACGGCAGCTGCCGAACCACCGGACGAGCCGCCGGGCACGTGTTCCAGGTTCCACGGGTTTTTCACGGCGCCGTAGTAGCTGGACTCGTTGGCCGAACCCATGGCGAATTCGTCCATGTTGGTCTTGCCAAGGGTCACAGCGCCCGCAGCGGCGAGCTTCGCAACGACGGTGGCGTCGTACGGTGCCTTGAAGTTATCGAGCATCTTCGAGCCGCAGCTGGTGCGGATGCCCTGGGTGCAGAACAGGTCTTTGTGGGCGATCGGCGCGCCGAGCAGGGCGCCGCTCTCACCATTGGCCCGGCGTGCGTCAGCGGCTTTAGCCTGCTGGAGCGCCAGGTCTTCGGTGAGGCTGATGAAGCTGTTGAGCTGCGGATCGAGCTGGGCGATGCGCGCCAGCAGGACTTTGGTCAGCTCTTCGGAGGAAAACTTTTTATCGGCGAGTCCGCGGGCGATCTCGGCCAGAGTCAATTGATGCATTGCAGGCTCTTTCCCTTTAGTCGATGACTTTCGGAACCAGGTACAGGCCGTTTTCGACCGCTGGTGCGATGGACTGATAGGCCTCGCGGTGATTGGTCTCGGTCACGACGTCTGCACGCAGGCGCTGGCTGGCTTCCAGTGGGTGGGCGAGCGGCTCGATACCGTCGGTATTGACCGCCTGCATTTCGTCGACAAGCCCGAGAATGCTGTTAAGGGCCGAAGTGATGTGTGGAAGATCGGCATCATTGAGGCCAAGGCAGGCCAGATGAGCGATTTTTTCCACGTCGGAGCGTTCAAGCGCCATGGGAATCTCCAGTGGAAAACAGAACGGACGGCGTCCGTGTGTTAGATTGTCGGAACACTACCGCATTTCTACGGTCATAAGGCCGCGATTGTGGGGGTTGGTGCACAGAAAAGCGGCCAATTTAACATATTGGCGCCTTGCCCAAAATCCCTGTCGTTGTTAGAGTTTGCCGCACTTTTTTACCCACGCGTTGCCTAGGGTCCTTTCCCCATGTTCAAGAAACTGCGTGGCATGTTTTCCAGCGATCTCTCCATTGACCTGGGCACTGCCAACACCCTTATTTACGTGCGCGAGCGCGGAATCGTCCTGAATGAGCCATCGGTTGTGGCCATTCGGACACACGGTAACCAGAAAAGTGTCGTTGCCGTTGGCACCGAGGCCAAGCGCATGCTCGGCCGTACGCCGGGCAACATTGCTGCCATTCGTCCGATGAAAGACGGCGTGATCGCCGACTTCAGCGTCTGCGAAAAGATGCTGCAATACTTTATTAACAAGGTTCACGAAAACAGCTTTCTGCAGCCTAGCCCGCGTGTGTTGATCTGCGTTCCATGCAAATCCACTCAGGTTGAGCGTCGCGCCATCCGTGAATCGGCCCTGGGTGCCGGTGCTCGTGAAGTGTTCCTGATCGAAGAGCCAATGGCCGCTGCGATCGGTGCCGGCTTGCCGGTTGAAGAAGCCCGCGGTTCAATGGTTGTCGACATCGGTGGTGGTACTACCGAAATCGCACTGATCTCCCTGAACGGTGTGGTTTACGCTGAATCCGTGCGAGTTGGCGGTGACCGCTTCGACGAAGCAATCATCACTTACGTGCGTCGCAACTACGGCAGCCTGATCGGCGAATCCACCGCCGAGCGCATCAAGCAGGAAATCGGTACGGCCTACCCGGGCGGCGAAGTGCGCGAAGTTGATGTTCGCGGTCGCAACCTGGCAGAAGGCGTTCCTCGTGCCTTTACCCTGAATTCGAATGAAGTGCTGGAAGCTCTGCAAGAGTCTCTGGCTACCATCGTTCAGGCTGTGAAAAGCGCGCTGGAGCAATCGCCTCCGGAGCTGGCTTCCGATATCGCCGAGCGTGGCCTGGTGCTGACCGGTGGTGGCGCCTTGCTGCGTGACCTCGACAAGTTGCTGGCCCAGGAAACCGGTCTGCCAGTCATCGTTGCCGAAGACCCGCTGACATGTGTTGCTCGCGGCGGTGGCCGTGCATTGGAAATGATGGATAAACACACCATGGACCTGCTTTCCAGCGAGTAAATCGTTGGCATGCATCTATGCTGTTGAGCGCGCAGGCAGCACTTTGCAGTGCTGCCTGTTGGCGTTTATCTTCTGTCAGTCTGCATCCAGGCCGGTTTGATGCCGTATGAATAAAGAAAACATTTGCCTGGGAGGAGCGGCTTATTAAACCGCTTTTCACCAAAGGGCCTTCACTGGGCGTGCGCTTGTTGGTGCTGGTCGTGCTATCGGTCGCGCTGATGGTGGTCGATGCCCGCTTCACACTGTTCAAGCCAGTGCGTAGCCAAATGTCGCTGGTACTGATGCAGTCCTACTGGATCACCGACCTGCCACAGCGGTTATGGCAGGGTGTGGCCAGCCAGTTTGGCAGCCGGACCGAACTCGTCGCCGAAAACGAAAAACTCAAGACTGAAAACCTGCTGTTGCAGGGCCGCATGCAGAAGCTTGCCGCCCTCACCGAGCAGAACGTTCGGCTGCGCGAGTTGCTCAATTCCTCAGCATTGGTCAACGAAAAGGTCGAAGTCGCCGAGTTGATCGGCATGGACCCCAACCCCTTCACCCATCGCATCATCATCAACAAAGGTGAGCGCGACGGTGTGGTCCTCGGCCAGCCGGTGCTCGACGCCCGTGGCCTGATGGGCCAGGTGGTGGAGTTGATGCCCTACACCTCCCGCGTCCTGCTGCTGACCGACACCACCCACAGCATCCCGGTGCAAGTGAACCGTAACGGTCTGCGGGCGATTGCCAGCGGCACCGGCAATCCGGAACGCCTGGAACTGCGTCACGTGGCCGACACCGCCGACATCAAGGAAGGTGATCTGCTGGTCAGCTCCGGCCTGGGTCAGCGCTTCCCGGCGGGTTATCCCGTAGCGACGGTCAAGGAAGTGATTCACGACTCCGGTCAACCCTTCGCCATTGTTCGCGCCGTACCCACTGCCGCGTTGAATCGCAGCCGCTACTTGCTGCTGGTGTTCAGCGACGGTCGTACGGCCGAAGAGCGTGCCAATGAAGCCGCCCAGGCTCAGGAGGCGCTGGATCAGTATGGTGGTGGCCCGGTTATTCCTCCCACCGTGTCGAAACCGGCCATTGTGCCCGCAGCGGTGGCGGCTCCTGCCGCTCCTGTAGCACCGGCTGCCGCAACACCGGCCGCACCGGCCACACCGGTCGCGCCGGTCGCGCCGACCCCGGCCAAACCTGCCGCATCCAAACCTCCTGCCAAA
Source organism: Pseudomonas sp. p50(2008) (assembly GCF_015351605.1). Lineage (NCBI taxonomy): Bacteria > Pseudomonadati > Pseudomonadota > Gammaproteobacteria > Pseudomonadales > Pseudomonadaceae > Pseudomonas > Pseudomonas sp. p50(2008). The sequence goes on along the minus strand of NZ_JACMYF010000003.1, from coordinate 575,756 downwards.
CCACCCGCTGCCGCCAAGCCTGCTGCCAAGCCGCCTGTCTCCGCGCCGGCTTCCACTGGGGGACGAGAATAATGGTCGGTACGACTGCTTCCCGAAATGGCTGGATTGTCTGGCTGACGTTTGCCATCGGCATGCTGCTCAGCGTTTCACCGCTACCGCAGTTCATGGAAATTCTCCGTCCTTTGTGGCTGGCACTGCTGCTGGCCTTCTGGGCATTGGCGATGCCGCAGAAAGTCGGCATGGTCACTGCGTGGTGCCTGGGCCTTGCTGAAGATGTGCTGTATGGCACCTTGCTGGGGCAAAACGCGTTGATCCTGACGCTCATCACCTTCCTGGTGCTGTCGCTGCAACAGCGCCTGCGGATGTTCCCGATGTGGCAGCAAAGCCTGGTGATCCTGGTGATCTTCGGCCTCGCACAACTTGTTCAATTGTGGCTCAGTGCCCTGACCGGCAATCGTCAGCCAACGTTGGCGCTGGTATTGCCGGCACTGGTCAGTGCCTTGCTCTGGCCATGGATCAGCTACGGTTTGCGCGGTTTGCGTCGACGCTACAAAATCAATTAATCCGGTCAGGCATTGGCCTGCACCTGTGACCTGTCTCGCCAATAAGGAACAGCATTTGTGAGACAGGGCACTGGACAGGGAGATGTCGTGATGAAACAGCTTTACCTCGCCTCAGGCTCGCCACGTCGCCGTGAACTGCTCACGCAGATTGGCGTGCCGTTCTCCGCCATCAGCGCGGACATCGATGAAACCCCTCTGATTCATGAGTCCCCATCGGCGTATGTCGAGCGCCTGGCGCGCGGCAAAGCCGAGGCCGGGCGCGGCACAGTCCTGTCCGCCGCAGAGTGTTGCGTGCTGGGCGCCGATACTGCCGTGGTGCTGGACGGGAAAATTCTTGGCAAGCCGGTGGACGAAGCTGACGCGTGCGCCATGCTTATGATGTTGTCCGGACGTGAACATGAAGTTCTGACAGCCATCGCACTGCTTGATGGAGAGCGATGCGAGTCGAGGGTAGTGCGCAGTCAGGTGCGTTTTCGCAACATCAGTCCTGAAGAAGCTGCGGCCTACTGGGTCAGCGGTGAGCCTCGGGACAAGGCGGGTGGCTATGGCATTCAGGGGCTCGGCGCGGTGTTTGTTGCCCAGCTCAATGGCAGCTACTCGGCGGTGGTCGGATTGCCGCTGTGCGAAACCGCAGAACTGCTGGGCCATTTCGGCATACCCTGTTGGCAAACCCTTAACGCGCTCTGAGCGTCGTAATGACAAGATGCGGCCATTATCGTGAACATGCCTGAACGAGACCCTGCCATGAGTGAAGAGATCCTGATCAACATCACGCCGATGGAATCGCGCGTGGCGGTGGTTGAAAACGGTGTTCTGCAAGAAGTTCATGTCGAGCGCACGCAAAAGCGCGGGATCGTCGGCAACATCTATAAAGGCAAGGTCGTACGGGTCCTGCCAGGTATGCAGGCGGCCTTCGTCGACATCGGCCTGGACCGTGCCGCCTTCATTCATGCCTCGGAAATTTCCCTGCGCGAAGGCCCGGCGGTCGAGAGCATCAGCGCGCTGGTTCACGAAGGCCAAAGCCTGGTCGTGCAAGTCACCAAAGATCCTATCGGTTCCAAAGGCGCGCGCCTGACGACGCAATTGTCGATTCCATCGCGTTACCTGGTGTACATGCCGCGCACCGCGCACGTCGGTATCTCGCTGAAAATCGAAGACGAAGCCGAGCGTGAACGACTCAAGCAAGTAGTGACCGATTGCGTGGCCAAGGAAGGTATCAAGGAAGCCGGCGGATTCATTTTGCGGACCGCGGCTGAAGGCGCCGGCGCCGATGAAATCCTGATGGACATCCGCTACCTGCGCAGGCTCTGGGACCAGATCAACGACCAGATAAAAACCATCAGCGCACCCAGTGTGATCTACGAAGACCTCGGCCTGGCGTTACGCACCTTGCGCGACCTGGTCAGCCCGAAGATCGAGAAGATTCGCATCGATTCCCGGGAAACTTTCCAGAAAACCACACAGTTCGTCGCCGAACTGATGCCGGAAATTGCCGATCGTCTGGAACACTACCCTGGCGAACGGCCCATTTTTGATCTGTACGGTGTTGAGGACGAAATCCAGAAAGCCCTTGAGCGTAAAGTCCCGCTCAAATCCGGTGGCTACCTGGTGGTGGATCCGGCGGAAGCCATGAGCACCATCGACGTCAATACCGGGGCATTCGTCGGTCATCGCAACCTCGAAGAAACCATCTTCAAGACCAACCTCGAAGCGGCGACCGCCATTGCTCGGCAACTGCGCCTGCGCAACCTCGGCGGGATCATCATCATCGATTTCATCGACATGGAAGATGAAGAGCACCAGCGTCAGGTGTTGCGCACGCTCGAGAAGCAGCTGGAACGCGATCACGCCAAGACCAACATTATCGGCATCACCGAGCTGGGCCTGGTGCAGATGACCCGCAAGCGCACCCGCGAAAGTCTCGAGCAAGTGCTGTGCGAGCCCTGCAGCAGTTGCCAGGGTCGCGGCAAGCTCAAGACGCCGGAAACCGTCTGCTACGAAATCTTCCGCGAAATCCTCCGTGAGGCTCGCGCCTATCAGGCGGAAGGCTATCGTGTATTGGCGAACCAGAAAGTTGTCGATCGTCTGCTCGATGAAGAGTCGGGCAACGTTGCGGAACTGGAAGGATTTATCGGTCGCACCATTCGGTTCCAGGTAGAAACCATGTATTCCCAGGAACAATACGACGTGGTGCTGCTCTGAAACGCTGTGTTGCAAACCAAATAGAACAGCTGGTCTCAGCTTTTAGCAGTTTTAACGCCATGGGAGCCAACTGACATGGACCGTCTGACACGCATATTGGCCGCACTGACCCGCTGGGGTCTGGGCCTGTGCGCGTTGGTTCTGGTGTTGATGGCGCTTTACGTCAGCCTCGGCCGGGAGCTGACACCGCTGGTGGCCGAATACCGGGCCGAAGTCGAGGACAAGGCTGGTGCTGCCTTGGGCATGCCGCTGCACATCGGTGAACTGGAAGGAAACTGGAGCGGTTTTGCGCCCATCCTGCTGGCTCACGATGTGATGGTAGGTGAAGGCGCGAATTCGCTGCGTCTGGATCAGGTGCGCGCCGTGCCTGACCTGTGGGCCAGTTTGCTGGCTCGTGAAGTGCGCATCGCTCATCTCGAACTCAACGGCCTGAAGATCAGCCTCAAGGAAGGCGAGGACGGTCATTGGGCGCTGGAAGGTTTGCCGGTCCAGCAGGATCAACCGCTGGATCCGGAGCAGTTGCTCAATCGCATGCAGATGGTTCAGCAGCTGTCGATTCTCGACAGCCAGGTGACTTTGCAGCCACTGGATCATCCTCCGCTCACCTTGACGTACGTCGGCGTAAATCTGAAGACCGGCGCTTCACGCCAACGAATCGATGCCCGACTGACCCTGCCCGATGGTCAGCCAGTGGCCCTGAGCCTGCGCACCCGCATACGCGCCAGCGATTGGCAGAATGGCGAGGCCGATGCCTACCTCAGCCTGCCGCAAAGTGATTGGTCGAAGTGGCTGCCCGAGCGTCTCACCCAGCAATGGAATTTTTCCGAGATCAAGGCCGGTGGAGAGCTCTGGTTCAATTGGAACAAAGGCGCTCTGCAAAGTGGTGCCGTTCGGTTGAATGCACCGCAACTCAAGGGTGCCTACGCCGAGCGCAAACCGGTCCAGATCAACAATCTGGCGCTCAACGGCTATTTTCAACGCAGTTCCCAAGGCATCCTGGTGACGCTGGATTCTTTGTCGATGAACCTCGGCGAAACCCGTTGGGAGACCCGCCTGCAGCTCAAGCAGACCTCCGCCAGTGGCAAGTCCGATGAACTGTGGCACCTGCAAGCCGATCGCCTGGACCTCACCCCGCTGACCCCGTTATTGAACGCGCTGGGACCACTGCCTGAAGGCGTGGCGACGGCGGTCGAGCGTCTCAAGGTCACGGGTGGTCTGCGTAACGTGCTGATCGACTTCCGGCCCAACGCGACAGACAACAGCAAGTTCAGCTTTGCCGCCAACCTCGACCGCGTAGGCTTCGATGCCTACCACGGCGCTCCAGCGGCGCGTAATGTGAGTGGCAGCATCAGCGGCGACCTGGGTCAGGGTGAGCTGCGCATGGACAGCAAGGATTTTTCCCTGCACCTCGTTCCGATTTTCGCCAAGCCGTGGCAATACATTCAGGCCAACGCCCGATTGACCTGGAAGCTCGATAAAGAAGGTTTCACCCTGATCGCGCCCTACCTGAAGGTCCTGGGCGAAGAGGGAAAGATTGCCGGCGATTTCCTGATCCGCCTGCATTTCGACCATACCCAGGAAGACTACATGGACCTGCGGGTCGGCCTGGTGGATGGCGATGGCAAATACACGGCGAAATACTTGCCTGAGGTACTGAGCCCGGCCCTGGACGAATGGCTGCGCACTGCCATTCTCAAAGGGGCCGTGGACGAAGGGTTCTTCCAGTATCAGGGCTCGCTGAACCATGGCGCCGCTGACACTGCGCGCAGCATCAGCCTGTTCTTCAAGGTTCACGACGCAGAACTGGCCTTTCAGCCGGGATGGCCACATGTAAGCAAGGTCAGCGGCGACGTGTTCATCGAAGACAGCGGCGTGCGGATTCTCGCCAGCAAGGGGCAATTGCTCGATACCCAGGTTCGCGATATCTACGTCAACATTCCCCATGTTCCTGCCGGCAAGAACAGTCATCTGTTCCTTGATGGCGCGTTCTCTGGCGTACTGGGCGATGGTCTGAAGATCCTCCAGACAGCACCGATAGGCACTGCGGAAACCTTTGCCGGTTGGGAAGGCGAGGGCGAGCTGCAAGGTAAGTTGAAACTGGATATTCCTCTGGCCAAAGGCGAGCAGCCGCAGATTCTTGTCGACTTCAAGACCGCCAAGGCACGACTGAAATTGCGCGACCCCGCCTTGGAGCTGACGCAGCTCAAGGGGGATTTCCGTTTCGACAGCGCCAAGGGGCTGAGCGGGCAAAACATTTCGGCGCGCGCTTTCGATAAACCGGTGAGTGCACAGATTTTTGCGGACGGCAGCGCGGGTAATCTCAAGACCCGTGTGACGGCATCGGGTCAGGTGGAGGTCAAGAAACTCACGGACTGGCTGAGCGTCACCCAGCCATTGCCGGTGTCCGGCCTGATTCCTTATCAACTGCAACTGAGCATCGGCGGCCCTGACAGCCAGTTACTGGTCAGCTCCAACCTCAAAGGCGTCGCCGTTGATTTGCCGGCTCCCTTCGGCATGACGGCTGACACGGGGCGCGACACGACATTCCGCATGACCCTGCAAGGCACGGATCGACGTTACTGGGTCAATTACGGCGAGCTGGCGAACTTCACCTATGAAGCGCCGGCCGGAAACTTCAACGACGGACGCGGTGAGTTGCTTCTTGGTGGCGGACGAGCGGTTGTGCCGGGCGCCAAGGGGCTTCGGGTACGGGGCACGCTGTCGGAACTGGATGTCGGCCCCTGGAAAGACCTGGCGGACAAATATGCCGGCCAGGATCCGGGTGGTAGTGCCAAACAGTTGCTCAGCAGCGCAGACTTGAAAATCGGCAAGCTCAGCGCTTTCGGCACGACCCTTGATCAGGCGTCGGTGCAGGTCAATCGCAAACCGGCCGCGTGGGCGTTGCAACTCGACAGTCAGCAGGTAAAGGGTTCGGTCGGTCTTCCCGATGCGAAATCCGCACCGATTGCGATCAATCTGCAAACCGTACGTTTGCCCGCACCGGATCCGACGGTCCTCGCCGACGAAAATTCGCCAGACCCGCTGGCCTCAGTGGACCCGACGAAAATCCCGGCACTGGATATCACCATCAATCAGTTGTACCAGGGAAAGGACCTGGTGGGCGCCTGGTCGCTGAAGGTCCGTCCGACGGCCAAGGGCATTGCGCTGAATACGCTGGATCTTGGGCTCAAGGGGATCTTGTTGCAGGGTAGCGGCGGCTGGGAAGGCACGCCCGGTGCTTCGAACAGTTGGTACAAAGGCCGGATCAGCGGCAAGAACCTCGCTGATGTGTTGAAGGGCTGGGGGTTTGCGCCGAGTGTCACCAGTGAAGATTTCCATATGGATGTCGACGGTCGCTGGCCGGGCTCACCCGCTTGGCTGGCCACCAAGCGCTTCTCCGGCACCCTCGATGCGTCGTTGAATAAGGGGCAGTTTGTCGAGGTTGAAGGCAGTGCCCAGGCCTTGCGAGTGTTTGGCCTGCTCAATTTCAACTCGATCGGTCGACGCTTGCGCCTGGATTTCTCCGACCTGTTTGGCAAAGGCTTGAGTTACGACCGGGTCAAAGGCCTGTTGGTGGCGACAAACGGTGTGTACGTAACCCGTGAGCCGATCCGGATGACGGGGCCGTCCAGCAACATCGAACTTAATGGGACGCTGGACCTGGTGGGCGACAAGGTCGACGCCAAGCTGATGGTCACCTTGCCAGTCACCAACAACCTGCCGATCGCGGCGTTGATCGTCGGCGCACCGGCTATCGGCGGCGCTTTGTTCCTGATCGACAAGCTGATCGGTGACAGTGTGTCGCGGTTCGCCAGCGTCAAGTACACCGTCAAAGGCCCGTGGAAAGAGCCGAAGATCACCTTCGACAAGCCTTTTTGAAATCATGTCTTTGGTCCGATGGAGTAGCATGGCAGCTCCTGTATTGATTTCAAGTAAGGAAAAGGCCATGTCCATAGCGGTGATTCAGATGGTCAGCCAGAGCGATGTACTGGCCAATCTGGCCCAGGCTCGACGTCTGCTTGAACAGGCGGCTGAAGGTGGCGCGCGCCTCGCGGTGCTACCGGAAAACTTCGCCGCCATGGGCCGTCGAGACATCGCTGACATCGGTCGCGCCGAAGCATTGGGAGACGGACCGATCCTTCCCTGGTTGAAACAGGCCTCCCGCGACCTCAAGTTATGGATAGTGGCCGGCACCTTGCCGTTGCCGCCGGTGGATCAACCGACGGCAAAAGCCAATGCCTGCTCATTGTTGGTGGACGATCAGGGCGAAACAGTGGCGCGCTACGACAAACTCCACCTGTTCGATGTGGATGTGGCAGACACTCGCGGGCGTTATCGCGAATCCGATGACTATGCTTATGGCAGTGGCGTCGTCGTGGCGGATACACCTGTCGGCCGAGTTGGCCTGACGGTGTGTTACGACTTGCGCTTCCCGGAGCTGTACAGCGAATTACGCGCTGCCGGTGCGGAGTTGATCACCGCGCCGTCAGCCTTTACCGCCGTGACCGGGGAAGCACATTGGGACGTGTTGATCCGGGCCCGGGCCATCGAGACACAATGCTACGTGCTCGCGGCGGCTCAGGGTGGAACGCACCCCGGCCCCCGAGAAACCTGGGGCCATGCCGCGATCATCGATCCTTGGGGTCGGGTGTTGGCGCAGCAGGATAAAGGCGAGGCCGTGCTGCTGGCCGAACGCGATAGCAGCGAACAGGCGTCCATCAGGGCGCGGATGCCGGTGTCCAGTCACCGGCGCTTTTTCTCGCAGGGCGCACAGCGACCTGCCTCAGAACGACGAATTTAAGGCGTAAAGCATATGAGCGAGTTGTTGTCCTCAGTCAGTGAACACCTCCTGGCGCCCGGCGGCGTCACCATCGAGAGCCTGCAAGGTGTGCTCGGGGATCTGGCCGGCCCGGGCATCGATGCCGCGGACCTGTATTTCCAGGGCCAGATCTCCGAGTCCTGGGCGCTGGAAGACGGCATCGTCAAGGAAGGCAGCTTCAACCTAGATCAAGGCGTCGGCGTGCGTGCACAATCGGGGGAGAAAACCGGTTTCGCCTACAGCAACGCCATCACCCTCGAAGCCCTCGGCGCAGCAGCCCGCGCGGCGCGTTCGATTTCCCGCGCTGGGCAGAACGGCACCGTGCAAGCGTTCACCACGCAAGATGTGGCGCAGTTGTACGGTCCCGACAACCCGTTGGAAGTGATGAGCCGTGCGGAAAAAGTCGAATTGCTCAAGCGTATCGACGTCGCGACCCGGGCCCTTGATCCGCGTATCCAGCAGGTTACGGTGAGCATGGCCGGTGTCTGGGAGCGCATCCTTGTAGCCTCTACCGACGGCAGCCTGGCGGCAGATGTGCGGCCGCTGGTGCGTTTCAATGTCAGTGTTATTGTCGAGCAGAACGGGCGTCGAGAGCGTGGCGGTCACGGCGGCGGTGGTCGTACCGATTACCGTTATTTCCTCAGTGATGACCGAGCCATGGGGTATGCCCGTGAAGCGCTGCGTCAGGCGTTGGTCAATCTCGAAGCTATTCCTGCGCCTGCGGGTACATTGCCAGTGGTATTGGGTTCCGGCTGGTCCGGCGTGCTGCTGCACGAAGCAGTCGGTCACGGTCTGGAAGGCGATTTCAACCGCAAGGGCAGTTCGGCATACAGCGGGCGGATGGGCGAGATGGTTGCGTCCAAGCTCTGCACGATCGTGGATGACGGCACGCTGGCCGGCCGTCGCGGGTCGCTGAGTGTCGATGACGAAGGTACGCCGACCGAGTGCACCACGTTGATCGAAAACGGCGTACTCAAAGGCTACATGCAGGACAAGCTCAATGCGCGACTGATGGGCGTAGCCCGCACCGGTAACGGTCGTCGCGAATCCTACGCACACTTGCCAATGCCACGCATGACCAACACTTACATGCTGGCAGGCGAAAGCGATCCGGAGGAAATCATTGCTTCGGTAAAACGCGGCATCTATTGCGCCAATCTGGGTGGCGGTCAGGTCGACATCACCAGCGGCAAGTTCGTGTTCTCCACCAGCGAAGCGTATCTGATCGAAGACGGCAAGATCACGGCCCCGGTCAAAGGCGCAACGTTGATCGGCAACGGACCTGAAGCCATGAGCAAGGTGTCGATGGTCGGTAATGACCTGTCGCTGGACAGCGGCGTAGGGACGTGTGGCAAGGATGGGCAGTCGGTGCCGGTGGGCGTCGGCCAGCCAACGTTGAAGATTGATGCGATCACCGTGGGTGGCACAGGATCGTAAGAAACATGCATCTCCCGCATAGGAGCTGCCGAAGGCTGCTCCTACAGGGGATGTGGTTGGTCGTTACTCAGCGCAGACCGCGTTGAGTCTCGTCCAGCTCACGGATGTACTTGAAGATTTTACGGCTCGAAGCCGGTGGCTTATTGGTCGCCAATTCGTGCTGGGCCTGACGGATCAGGGAGCGCAGTTGTTGACGATCAGCCTCCGGGTAGTCGACCACGAACTTCTCCAGGACCGCATCGTCGCCCGCGATCAAGCGATCGCGCCAGCGTTCCAGGCCATGGAAACGTTCGTTGTACTGCCGGGTGGAGGCATCGAGTTGATCGAGCAGAGTCAGAATGGCGTCAGTGTCCTGGTCGCGCATCAGTTTGCCGATGAACATAAGGTGCCGTTTACGCGCGATATTCGCGGTGTGCTTGGGCGCATCGGCCAGTGCCCGGCGCATGGCGTCGGTCAAGGGCAGTTTTGCCAGCAAGTCAGGCTTGAGTGTTGTAAGGCGCTCGCCAAGATCAACCAGAGCATGCAGCTCGCGTTTGACCTGGGATTTGCTTTTTTCTCCCGTATCGAGGGAGTCGTCGTAAGAATCAACCATGGTGGCCGTCCGCAAAGAATCGCCGCCATGATAACCAGTCGGGGGCCGCTTGTCCGGCCCGGTCGATCGAAGACCCTCGCCGAAAGCAGAATTTGAGTGGAGAACAGCATGAGTGCAGTTGAAAGCGTCGGCCCACAAGCGTTGCCGGCACTGCAGGAACAAGTCGAGCAGATCATCGCTGAAGCCAAACGCCAAGGCGCCAGTGCCTGCGAAGTGGCCGTTTCCCTGGAGCAGGGCCTGTCGACTTCGGTTCGCCAGCGTGAAGTCGAAACCGTCGAATTCAATCGCGATCAGGGCTTCGGCATCACCTTGTACGTGGGGCAGCGCAAAGGCTCGGCCAGCACCTCCGCCAGTGGGCCGGAAGCCATTCGCGAAACCGTTGCTGCCGCACTGGCGATCGCCAGGCACACCTCCGAAGACGAGGCCTCGGGCCTGGCTGATGCTGCGCTGATGGCCAAGGATCTTAAGGACTTCGACCTGTTCCACGAATGGGACATCACTCCTGAGCAGGCCATCGAGATGGCGCTGACCTGTGAAGCCGCGGCGTTTGCAGCGGACAGCCGGATCAAGAATGCTGACGGCACGACCCTGAGTACGCACCAGGGCTGCCGCGTCTATGGCAACAGCCACGGGTTCATTGGCGGCTATGCATCGACTCGGCACAGCCTGAGCTGCGTGATGATCGCCGAAGCCGACGGCCAGATGCAGCGCGATTACTGGTACGACGTGAGCCGTCAGGGCAATTTGCTCGCCGACCCTGTGAGTATCGGCCAGCGTGCTGCTCAGCGTGCTGCGAGCCGGTTGGGTGCGCGCCCGGTGCCGACGTGCGAAGTGCCGGTGCTGTTTTCCGCGGAATTGGCCGGTGGTCTGTTTGGCAGTTTCCTCTCGGCGATTTCCGGCGGCAGTCTGTATCGCAAATCGTCATTCCTTGAAGGCACTTTGGGGCAGAAGCTGTTTCCGGAGTGGCTGACTATCGATGAGCGCCCGCACTTGATGCGCGCCATGGGCAGCTCGGCGTTTGACGGTGATGGTCTTGCCACTTACGCCAAACCGTTCGTCGAAAAGGGCGAGTTGGTGTCGTACATCCTGGGTACCTATTCCGGTCGCAAGCTCGGTATGCCGAGTACCGCCAACGCCGGAGGGGTACACAACCTGTTCGTCACCCATGGCGACGAAGATCAGGCTGCCTTGTTGCGCCGCATGGGCCGAGGCCTGTTGGTGACCGAATTGATGGGCCAGGGTTTGAATATGGTCACCGGCGACTACTCCCGTGGCGCAGCGGGTTACTGGGTCGAAAACGGCGAAATCCAGTTCGCGGTCCAGGAGGTCACCATTGCCGGCAACATGCGCGACATGTTCAAGCAGATCGTTGCCGTGGGTAACGACCTGGAACTGCGTAGCAACATTCGCACGGGTTCGGTATTGATCGAGCGGATGACGGTGGCGGGTAGCTAACCCTTACCGCAATGCCAAAAAGGCGCACCACCCAATTGGGTGGCGCGCCTTTTTATTTGGGCTCATGAAAAACCTTGTGGGAGTGGGCTTGCCCGCGATGGCGGTGTGTAAGGCGACATGGATGTGGGTATACGGGCCTCATCGCGGGCAAGCCCGCTCCCACAATGAACTCGCTATATCGCTGGGGTTGTGTTGGTTCTCATTATCATCTAATAATAAATCTCATTACCGAATGAGCCCCGGATCATGAGTTCTGCCTTGCACGAGCAGCCCTATCAAGAAAGCTGGCGCTGGATGAGTCGCCAGATTCGTTGCGCAATGGACCCCGACGAGCCGCGCCTGATCGAGCATTACCTGGCTGAAGGCCGGTATTTGGCATGTTGCACGGCGACTTCTCCCTGGACCATCGCCGAGACCTCTTTTCGTCTCCTGCTCGATACTGCGGCCGATGTGGCGCTGCCGTGGCACTGGCGAAGCCTGTGTCTGGATCAGGCCTGGCGTCCATTGCGAGATCTGGAGCGCCTGTCTTTGTGCAAATGCCGACTCAAACGCTGGCAAAGCTACACCTGGCAACTGGCGACCTGCGAGTTGCAACCCTCGATTCCCCTCATAGAACTGGTGCAAGGATTTTCTGATGACCAAGACACGTATTGAGCGCGACAGCATGGGCGAGCTGCATGTCCCGGTAGATGCGCTCTACGGCGCACAGACCCAACGTGCAGTGAACAACTTCCCGATCAGTGGCAAGCCGATGCCCGTTCAGTTCATTCGGGCGCTGATCCTGGCCAAAGCGGCAGCCGCCCGTGCCAACGTTGAGCTCAAGCAAATCAGCGAATCCCAGGGCAAGGCGATTGTCGATGCCGCGCAAGGTCTGCTCGAAGACGACTTCATGCAGCACTTTCCGGTGGACATCTTCCAGACCGGTTCGGGCACCAGCTCCAACATGAACGCCAACGAAGTGATCGCCACGCTGGCCAGCCGTTTGCTGGGCGAGTCGGTCAATCCCAACGATCATGTCAACTGCGGCCAGAGCAGCAACGACATCATCCCGACCACCCTTCACGTGAGCGCCGCGCTGGCATTGCACGAGCAACTGCTTCCAGCGCTGTTGCGGCTTGTAGAGGTCATCGAGCGCAAGGCTGAGGAGGTCCATCACCACGTCAAGACCGGCCGCACGCACCTGATGGATGCGATGCCAGTACGCATGAGCCAGGTCCTCAACGGTTGGGCACAACAGCTCAAGGCCAACATCGGCCACTTGCAGGACTTGCTGCCAAGCCTTCAATCCCTGGCTCAGGGCGGAACGGCGGTCGGCACTGGCATCAACGCCCATCCCGAATTTGCGGCGCGGTTCAGTGAGCAGCTGAGCAAACTGACTCTCGTGCCGTTTACGCCGGGCAAGGATCTGTTTGCGCTCATTGGCTCGCAGGACACTGCTGTCAGCGTCTCTGGCCAGTTAAAAGCCACGGCGGTGTCGCTGATGAAAATCGCCAACGATCTGCGCTGGATGAATTCCGGCCCGCTGGCCGGTCTCGGCGAAATCGAACTTGAAGCGTTGCAGCCTGGCTCTTCAATCATGCCGGGCAAGGTCAATCCGGTGATTCCGGAAGCCACTGCCATGGTCGCCGCCCAGGTGATCGGCAACGACACGGTGATCACCATCGCCGGTCAGTCGGGCAATTTCGAACTCAACGTGATGCTGCCGATCATCGCCCAGAACCTGCTCAGCAGCATCGAGCTGCTGGCCAACTCCAGCCATCTGCTGGGCGAGAAGGCCATTGCCAGCTTCAAGGTCAACGAAGCCAGGCTCAAGGAAGCGCTGTCACGCAACCCGATCCTGGTGACAGCACTGAACCCGATCATTGGTTACCAAAAAGCCGCCGAGATTGCCAAGAAAGCCTATCAGCAGGGCCGCCCGGTAATCGATGTCGCTTTGGAACATACCGACCTGACACGCAGCCAACTGGAAGAGCTACTCAATCCAGAGAAGCTCACTGCAGGCGGCGTGTAATCACCGCAATCGCTTTGGAGGCTCACCATGGAGCATTGGAAACGCACGATCGAAAGGGCAAACCGTTGTTTCATGCTGGGCGAACTGGTCGATGCCCGAGAGGCCTACTTGCAGGCATTGGCGCTGGCCCAAGTGTTGTTCGAGCGCTGGCGGGACGCTGATGAAGCGGTTGCGGCCTGCGTGATCTCCCACCACAACCTGGCGGACTTGCATTTGCGTCTGAATCAGCCGGAGGAGAGCGCCGAGTACTTGTGCGCCATCCACCAGCGGCTGCTGCAGACCATGCAGAACGCGCGACTGGCACCGGCGCTGCGTGAAGCCGCGTTGCGTCAAAGCAGTAAAACCTATGTCGAGCTTTTGAACTTCATCAGTGAGCACGGTGAATACCCTCGTACTCATCGCCTGCTGCACATCGATGCCGCTTCAGCTGCCAATCCACCTGCGTCTCTTCATCATGGAGTTCACTGAAAATGGCTTTTACCTTGCCTGCATTGCCTTACGCCTACGATGCACTGGAACCGCACATTGATGCCAAGACAATGGAGATCCATTACACCAGGCATCACCAGACTTATATCAACAACCTGAACGCAGCCGTCGAAGGCACCGAATTCGCCGAGTGGCCAGTGGAGAAACTGGTGGCTGCCGTTCAGCAACTTCCTGAAAAACTTCGAGCAGCGGTCATCAACCAGGGCGGCGGACACGCCAATCATTCGCTGTTCTGGGAAGTGATGGCACCACAGGGTGGCGGCACACCTGAAGGTGCGCTGGCCAAGGCGATTGAAGAGCAGTTGGGTGGTCTGGACAGCTTCAAGGACGCGTTCACCAAAGCCGCACTGACTCGATTCGGCAGTGGCTGGGCCTGGTTGAGTGTCACCCCGCAGAAGACCCTGATCGTCGAAAGCAGCGGTAACCAGGACAGCCCATTGATGAATGGCAACACGCCCATCCTCGGCCTGGACGTCTGGGAACACGCCTACTACCTGCAGTATCAAAACCGTCGTCCGGAATACATCAACGCGTTTTACAACGTGATCAATTGGCCGGAAGTCGCAGCGCGCTATCAGGCTGCGCTGAGCTAAGTCTTCTATAAATACCAACCAGGGCTGATTATGGGCACTGAAACACTGGCGACCGGAAGTGGACGAATGTTTCGTTACGCGTTGGGATCGCTACTACTGCTGGCTGGCATGTCGTTGTTGTTTGTCCAGGGGCTGGCATGGCTGGATCTTGAGCCGAAACTGATGCGCGCATTACAAGGCGGGGCTATCTGCGCCTTGGGTACGGCCTTGGGCGCGGTGCCGGTTCTGGTCATTCGGCGGATGCCTCAGACCGTGAGCGATACGCTGCTGGGTTTCGGTGCCGGGGTGATGCTGGCGGCGACGGCGTTCTCGCTTATCGTGCCAGGCATCTCTGCTGCTGAAGGTCTGGGTCTGTCGCCTTGGGCCGCCAGTGGCCTGATCAGTTTTGGCATCATGCTCGGCGCGTTCGGGTTGTATCTGGTCGACCTGAAAGTCTCTGGCGCCAGTCCGGAAATGTTGGTCGGCACGCTGGAGCGACCGGTGATTCCGCCGCGGATCTGGTTGTTCGTGTTTGCCATCATCGCCCACAACATTCCCGAAGGCATGGCCGTCGGTGTTTCGGCAGGTGGTGGAATGCCTGATGCCGACAGCCTGGCGATGGGCATCGCGTTGCAGGACGTGCCGGAAGGCCTGGTAATCGCGCTGGTGTTGGCGGGGGCGGGCATGTCCAGGGTGAGGGCATTTCTGATCGGTGCAGCGTCAGGGCTGGTTGAGCCGGTTTTCGCACTGCTGTGCGCCTGGCTGGTCAGCCTTGCTGAGCTGCTACTACCGCTAGGACTGGCGCTGGCTGCCGGGGCGATGCTGTTGGTGGTCACGCACGAAGTCATCCCCGAGTCGCGCAGTAACGGTCACGACAAGCTGGCCAGCCTTGGGTTGCTGATCGGGTTTTGTCTGATGATGGTGATGGATACGGCGCTGGCCTGAGGTTAAAGATCTTTTGGCTTTACTCGCCTTCGCCGAAGTAGTCGTTGATCAACGCTTTGAGATCATCAAGCGCCTTTTGCTCATCTTCGCCTTCGGTGCTGATGTAAATTTTGGTCCCCTTGCCGGCCGCCAGCATCATCATTGCCATGATGCTTTTGCCGTCAACCGTTGATTCCGGCGTGCGTCCTACTCTGATCGTGCAATCCTTGAACTGCCCGGCAACGCCGACAAATTTTGCAGAAGCGCGAGCGTGCAGGCCCAGCTTGTTGATAATTTCGATTTCCAGAGCAGGCATCGCGATGTGAATCCTTTAGCTGAGGTCGCGGTGGCGGACCTGGACGTTCTTCAGGGATTGTTGCAGGGTCTGACCCAGGCGTTCGGTCAGGTAGACGGAGCGGTGATGCCCGCCGGTACAGCCAATAGCGATGGTGACATACGCGCGGTTGCTCGCGGCAAATCTTGGTAGCCATTTGAGCAGGTAGGTGGAAATGTCCTGGAACATCTCCTCTACGTCCGGTTGCGCTGCCAGGTAGTCGGCAACTGGTTGGTCCAGCCCGGACTGCTCGCGCAACTCGGGCTTCCAGTACGGATTGGGCAGGCAGCGCACATCGAACACCAGGTCGGCGTCCACCGGCATGCCACGCTTGAACCCGAAAGACTCCACCAGGAACGCCGTGCCGGGCTCAGGCTGATTGAGCAGCCGCAGCTTGATGGTGTCGCGCAGCTGATACAGGTTCAGGTTAGTTGTATTGACCTTGAGGTCAGCCAGGTCGGCGATAGGGCCCAGTAAATTGGTTTCGTCGGAGATCGCCTCGGCCAGCGAGCGATTGGCGTTGCTCAGCGGGTGCCGGCGACGGGTTTCCGAAAAACGCTTGAGCAGTGTTTCCTCGTCGGCGTCCAGGTACAACACATCGCACTTGATGTGTCGGCTGCGGACTTCTTCCAGCAGCTCTGGAAACCGCGACAGGTGGCTCGGCAGGTTACGCGCGTCGATGGACACGGCCACCAGCGGTTGCGCCAGTTCCGTGTGAATCAGTGCGCGTTCGGCCAATTCAGGCAGAAGCCCTGCGGGCAAGTTGTCGATGCAGTAGTAACCGTTGTCTTCAAGGACATCGAGCGCGGTACTTTTACCTGAGCCGGAACGGCCACTGACAATGATCAAGCGCATGATTACTGACCGTTCTGCTCGTCCAGGACAACCTGATACAAGGCTTCATTGCTCGAGGCACTACGCAGTTTTTCGCGCACTTCCTTGCGATCGAGCATGCTGGCGATCTGACGAAGTAGCTCCAGGTGCGCATCGGTGGCGGCTTGCGGGACCAGCAGAACAAACAGCAGGTCAACCGGAGCGCCGTCGATGGCGTCGAAATCGATGGGGGCGTCCAGGTGCATCAATGCACTGATTGGACTTTCGCAGCCTTTGAGGCGGCAGTGGGGGATCGCGATGCCGTTGCCAAAACCGGTAGAACCGAGTTTTTCACGGGCGACCAGGCTCTCGAAGACATCCTGCATGGCCAGATCCGGCACTTCGCGGTGGATTAGGTTGGCAATTTGCTCGAGGGCTTTCTTTTTGCTGCCGCCCGGCACGTTCACGAGGGAACGGCCGGGGGTCAGGATGCTTTCAAGTCGGATCATGGGTTGGGAGTGTTAACGACCGGTTGCGCCCTGGAGGAGGCTCTGGGTCTTTTCCTTATGCTTTTTGAGTTGGCGATCCAGCTTGTCGGTCAGCAGGTCGATGGCGGCATACATGTCTGAATGCTCTGCGTTGGCGACCACTTCTCCGCCGGGGATATGCAGCGTGGCTTCGATTTTCTGCAGCAGCTTCTCGACAGTCATCGTGACTTGCACGTTTGTGATCTTGTCGAAATGCCTCTCTAACCGGTCGAGTTTTTCGCCGATATAGGTGCGCAGGGGTTCGGTCACTTCCAGTTGGTGTCCACTGATGTTGACTTGCATACAGCTTCTCCTTCGTTGCCAGTGCATAAAGCGGTAGATCAGATGATCTACCACTGGAACGCTGTGGCGTGGCTTACATCAACCGCTTACGTTCGCTCGAAGGCGCGATCCCGAGGGATTCGCGGTACTTGGCGACGGTGCGGCGAGCCACCTGAATGCCTTGTGCCTCCAGTAAACCAGCGATCTTGCTGTCACTCAACGGCTTTTTCTGATTTTCCGCGGCAACCAGTTTTTTGATGATCGCGCGGATCGCCGTGGAAGAGCATTCGCCGCCTTCGGAAGTGCTGACGTGGCTGGAGAAAAAATATTTCAGTTCATAAATGCCCCGGGGGGTATGCATGAATTTTTGCGTGGTTACCCGTGAAATCGTCGACTCGTGCATGCCCACCGCCTCAGCGATGTCATGCAGTACCAGCGGTTTCATGGCTTCGTCGCCATACTCCAGAAAACCGCGCTGATGCTCGACGATCTGGGTGGCTACTTTCATCAACGTTTCGTTGCGGCTTTGCAGGCTCTTGATGAACCAGCGAGCTTCCTGCAACTGATTGCGCATGAAGGTGTTGTCTGCGCTGGTATCGGCGCGGCGAACAAAGCCGGCGTATTGGGCGTTGACCCGCAGTCGAGGCACCGATTCCTGGTTGAGCTCGACCAGCCAGCGTTCGTTGTCCTTGCGCACGATCACATCAGGAACGACGTATTCGGCTTCACTGGATTCGATTTGCGAGCCCGGGCGTGGATTAAGACTCTGAACCAGTTCGATCACCTGGCGCAGTTCGTCTTCCTTCAGCTTCATGCGGCGCATCAGCTGGCTGTAATCACGGCTGCCCAGCAGGTCGATGTAATCGGTGACCAAACGCTTGGCTTCGGCGAGCCAAGGGGTTTTGGCGGGCAACTGGCGCAGTTGCAACAGCAGGCATTCACCCAGGTTACGGGCGGCGATGCCGGCGGGTTCGAATTGCTGGATGCGGTGCAGGACGGCTTCGATTTCATCGAGCTCGATGTCCAGTTCCGGGTCGAAGGCTTCGAGAATTTCCTCGAGGGTTTCGTCCAGATAGCCCTGATTATTGATGCAATCGATCAGGGTCACGGCGATCAGGCGATCAGTGTCGGACATCGGTGCCAGGTTCAGTTGCCATAGCAAGTGGCTTTGCAGGCTTTCGCCGGCGGATGTGCGGGTGGTGAAATCCCACTCGTCGTCATCGTTGCTAGGCAGGCTGCTGGCGCTGGTCTGGTAGACGTCTTCCCACGCGGTATCAACAGGCAATTCGTTAGGGATGCGCTCGTTCCAGTCACCTTCCTCGAGGTTGTCCACCGTAGGGGCGGTTTCCTGGTAGGAGGGTTCCGAAACATCGGCGTTAGGTTGCTGTTCGGCTTTGTCGGCCAAAGGATCGGCGTTGTCGAAGTCGTCGCCTTCTTCCTGGCGTTCGAGCATCGGATTGGACTCCAGAGCCTCCTGGATTTCCTGTTGCAGGTCCAGGGTCGACAATTGGAGAAGGCGGATGGCCTGTTGCAGCTGAGGTGTCATCGTCAGCTGCTGGCCCATTCTCAAGACTAGCGATGGTTTCATGGCAGGGGCTTAAACCTTATTCGCCGGCGCGCTTGCGCCATCCACTACAGGGCGCCGAGGCGCCAAACATAAGCAAATTATATGCCCGAAACCGCAGCGTTTGCCTAGAGCGCTGTAACAATAAAAAAACGTTGATTTTTTATCGGTACGAGCGCTCGGACGAATGACCAGGCACTTCCGCGCTTACAAGCGGAACTCGTGCCCCAGGTACACTTCCTTGACCAAGTCGTTGGCCAGGATCGTGGCGGAGTCGCCTTCGGCAATCAGTTGGCCATCGTTGACGATATACGCCGTTTCGCAAATATCCAGGGTTTCACGGACGTTGTGGTCAGTGATCAGGACGCCGATGCCCTTGGCCTTGAGGTGATAAATGATCTGCTTGATGTCACCCACCGAAATCGGGTCCACGCCGGCGAACGGTTCGTCGAGGAGGATGAATTTCGGGTTGGTGGCCAGCGCGCGTGCAATCTCCACGCGGCGACGTTCACCGCCGGACAGGCTCATGCCGAGGTTGTCGCGAATGTGGCTGATGTGAAATTCCTGAAGCAGGCTTTCGAGCTCCTTCCGGCGGCCCGCCTTGTCGAGTTCCTTGCGGGTCTCGAGGATCGCCATGATGTTATCGGCCACCGACAGTTTGCGGAAGATCGACGCCTCTTGCGGAAGATAGCCGATACCGGCCTTGGCTCGGCCGTGCATTGGCTGATGGCTGACGTCGAGGTCATCGATCAGTACACGGCCCTGATCGGCCTGCACGAGGCCGACAATCATATAAAAGCAGGTGGTCTTGCCGGCGCCGTTGGGCCCGAGCAAACCGACGATCTGACCGCTGTCGATGGACAGGCTGACATCACGCACAACCTGGCGGCTCTTGTAGGCTTTGGCCAGATGCTGAGCTTTCAGAGTTGCCATTACTGGGCCTTCTGCTCGTCGGTTTTCTTTTTAGGTTGAATCACCATGTCAATGCGTGGACGCGACTCGGTCACCTTGCTACCTGTAGCGCGACCAGCGCTCGCCAGCTTTTTCTCGGTGTCATAGACGATTTTCTCGCCTTGAGTGACGTTGTTGTCCTTGTCGATGACCTTGGCCTTGTCGATCAGTACAACGCGGTTTTGCGTGGCGTGGTACTGGATGGTCACACCCCAGCCCTGAACGGGTTTGGCATCGCCGGCGGTTTGCAGTTGCTCGAAGTAAGCCAGGTTGCCGACCGAGGTCACCACGTCGATGTCGCCATTCGGCGCGCGGGTCATGGTTACCTTGTTACCGGTAACCTTCATCGACCCTTGGGTGATGATCACGTCGCCGGTGTAAGTGGCAACACCGTTCTTGTCGTCCAGTTGGGCATCGTCGGCCTGAATGCGAATTGGCTGTTGCTGATCGTTCGGCAGAGCCCAGGCGCTCACGCTTCCCAGTGCTGCGCCCAGACTGAGCAAAATAGGGAGGGTTTTAACGAGCCTCATACTGTCCTCTTACGTTCGATAGCAGGTGTATCCTGCTTTCTTTCAAATACGCTTTCATTCCCGTACCAGTCGAGACGCCACCGGCGCCGTCGATTCTAACGGGTTGCTCGGTCTGCGCATATTGCTCCTGCGGGAACACCGTCATGCGAGTACTGGTGATCAAGGTGTCGCGATTCTTCTCGTCGGTGCGTTTGACGCGGACGTTGTCAATCAGTTCGACTTCGGTGCCGCCTGAGTTCACTTCACCGCGTTCGCTGGTGACGTGCCATGGAAAATCTGTACCGCGGTACATGTTCAGGTCGGGTTTGGTAACCAGAGTAATGTCCGTGGCTTTCACGTGCTCGGCTTTCTCCGAGGTCATTTCATACTGCACTTTGCCGTCTTCGAGGTATTGCAGCGTGTGAGTGTTGGTCGCATACCAATCGATAGGGCTTTCTTCTGTATTGGTCGGAGGCTTGTCGAGGAAGCGTTCCGGGCTGATGTTCCAGTAGCCGACCGCGGCAAATATCGCCGCGATGCAACCGAACACCAATATGTTGCGAAACTTTTTGCTCAGCATAATGGGCTCACAGGTATGCAGCGTTCGCCGCATCAAGGCGGCCTTGGGCACGCAGGATCAATTCGCAGAATTCGCGAGCGGCACCTTCACCACCACGGGCATGAGTGACGCCATCAGCATGTTCGCGCACGAAACTGGCGGCATTGGCCACTGCCATGCCCAGGCCTACGCGGCGTATCACCGGCAGGTCCGGCAGATCGTCGCCGAGGTAGGCGACCTGTTCATAGCTTAGGCCGAGTTGGGCAAGAAGCTCGTCAAGCACCACCAGTTTGTCTTCGCGACCCTGGTAGAGGTGGGGAATGCCGAGATTTTTTGCCCGGCGCTCAACCACCGGAGTCTTGCGACCGCTGATGATAGCGGTCTGAACGCCGGCTGCCATCAACATCTTGATGCCCTGGCCGTCGAGGGTGCTGAAGGTTTTGAATTCGCTGCCATCTTCAAGGAAGTAAAGGCGTCCGTCAGTCAGGACACCATCGACGTCGAAGATCGCCAGCTTGATGTTCTTGCCGCGTTGCAGCAGATCGGTACTCATTACATGACTCCCGCGCGGAGCAGGTCGGAGAGGTTGAAGGCGCCGATCGGACGGTCCTCCTTGTCCACGACCACCAGGGCGTTGATTCGATGGTCTTCCATGATTTTCAGGGCTTCCGCGGCCAGCATGTCGGCGCGTGCGGTTTTGCCGTGAACCGTCATGACCTGGTCGATGGTTGCATTATGGATGTCGATGGCGCGGTCGAGGGTGCGGCGCAAATCACCGTCGGTAAAGATCCCGGCGAGTGTGCCGTCGGTTTCCAGGATCGCGGTCATTCCCAGGCCCTTGCGGGTCATTTCCATCAAGGCGTCCTTCAGCAGGGTGCCGCGCGGAACCTGCGGCAGCGCTTCACCCGCGTGCATGACGTTTTCCACTTTGAGCAGAAGACGACGGCCAAGGGCGCCACCTGGATGGGAAAAGGCGAAGTCTTCAGCGGTGAAGCCGCGTGCTTCCAGCAATGCGACGGCCAGCGCGTCACCCATGACCAGGGCGGCAGTGGTCGACGACGTGGGCGCCAGGTTCAGCGGGCACGCCTCATGTTCGACGTGGACGTTGAGGTTGACCTCGGCGGCTTTGGCCAGCGTCGAGTCAGGATTGCCGGTCATGCTGATCAGCTGGATGCCCAGGCGCTTGATCAGGGGCAGCAGGGTCACGATCTCGGAGGTCGAGCCGGAGTTGGACAGGGCAAGGATGACGTCGTCACGGGTGATCATGCCCATGTCGCCGTGACTGGCTTCGGCCGGGTGCACGAAAAAGGCCGTGGTGCCAGTACTGGCGAGCGTGGCAGCGATCTTGGTGCCGATGTGCCCGGATTTCCCCATGCCGACTACGACTAGGCGGCCTTTGCTGGCCAGAATCATCTCGCACGCGCGTACGAAATCTGCATCGATACGTGGAAGCAAGCCTTGTACGGCTTCCAGTTCGAGGCGGATGGTGCGTTGTGCTGATTGAACAAGCTCGCTGGATTGGCTCATGTCGGGAATCGTATAGCCTGATGAAAAGGCGGCGATTATAGCGGTTATGATCGAAACCCTCACGTAAGTTCGTCGCGCTTTGTCACTCCCTGTTACTAATCCGCTCTGAATGAGGCTTTTGCCCGTTCATGTGTCTGAATATCGGCCGGCTTTAGCCTTGGGCGGCGAGCCGTTGCAGTGATATAGTTCGCCGCCAGTTCGGCCTGTCCGGGAGGTATGTGCTTTCGCCAGAAAGTCAGGCGTCCGAGTGTGAGGCTGCATCGCAAGGAGTTTAGATGAGTGCCGATAACGCCTACGCGGTCGAGCTGAAGGGACTGACCTTCAAGCGCGGTGCGCGCAGCATTTTCAATAACGTCGATATCCGTATCCCGCGCGGCAAGGTCACCGGCATCATGGGACCTTCCGGGTGTGGCAAGACCACGCTTTTGCGGTTGATGGGCGCCCAGTTGCGTCCCACCGCCGGCGAAGTCTGGGTCAACGGCCAGAATCTGCCGAAATTGTCTCGCAGCGATTTGTTCGATGCGCGCAAGCATATGGGTGTGCTGTTCCAGAGCGGCGCACTGTTTACCGATCTCGATGTATTCGAGAACGTCGCCTTTCCGCTACGTGTTCACACCGAGCTTCCTGAAGAAATGATCCGGGACATCGTCCTGCTCAAATTGCAGGCGGTGGGTTTGCGTGGGGCCATCGACCTTATGCCTGACGAATTGTCCGGTGGCATGAAGCGTCGTGTCGCACTGGCCCGGGCGATTGCGCTGGATCCGCAGATTCTCATGTATGACGAGCCTTTTGTGGGGCAGGACCCGATCGCCATGGGCGTATTGGTGCGCCTGATCCGCTTGCTCAACGATGCATTGGGCATTACCAGTATCGTGGTTTCCCATGACCTGGCGGAGACCGCCAGCATCGCCGATTACATCTATGTAGTCGGCGACGGACAGGTATTGGGGCAGGGCACGCCGGACGAACTGATGAATTCGGATGATCCGCGTATCCGTCAGTTCATGACAGGCGAACCCGATGGTCCGGTCGCGTACCACTTTCCAGCGACGGATTACCGCGCAGATCTTCTGGGGAAGCGTTGATGCGCAAGATTTCACTAATAGAAAGAGTGCGCCGGTTCGGCCACGCGGCAATCGATGCCGTCGCGGTGTTCGGGCGTGCGACGCTGTTCCTGTTTCATGCCTTGCTCGGCCGTGGCGGCATTGGCGGCGGTTTCGGCCTGCTGATCAAGCAACTGCACTCTGTGGGCGTGATGTCCCTGGT
The DNA here is from genome assembly GCF_015351605.1 of Pseudomonas sp. p50(2008). Classification (NCBI taxonomy): domain Bacteria; kingdom Pseudomonadati; phylum Pseudomonadota; class Gammaproteobacteria; order Pseudomonadales; family Pseudomonadaceae; genus Pseudomonas; species Pseudomonas sp. p50(2008). Next base: position 552,360 of record NZ_JACMYF010000003.1, on the reverse strand, counting down.
GATCATTGTGGTCTCCGGGGTGTTCATCGGCATGGTGCTGGCGCTGCAAGGTTTCAACATTCTGTCCAGCTATGGTTCGGAACAGGCGGTCGGACAGATGGTTGCCCTGACGCTGTTGCGTGAATTGGGCCCGGTGGTCACTGCCTTGCTGTTCGCAGGACGCGCAGGGTCTGCGCTGACGGCCGAAATCGGCAACATGAAGTCCACCGAACAGCTGTCCAGTCTGGAAATGATCGGTGTCGACCCGCTCAAGTACATCATTGCCCCGCGCCTGTGGGCCGGCTTCATTTCCCTGCCGGTGCTGGCGATGATTTTCAGCGTGGTGGGTATCTGGGGTGGTTCGTGGGTGGCCGTCGACTGGCTGGGTGTCTACGAAGGCTCCTACTGGTCGAACATGCAAAACAGCGTGACGTTCACCGAAGATGTGCTCAACGGCATCATTAAAAGTATCGTCTTCGCCTTTGTTGTTACCTGGATTGCCGTATTCCAAGGTTATGACTGCGAGCCCACTTCCGAGGGGATCAGTCGTGCCACTACCAAGACCGTTGTGTACGCCTCGTTGGCTGTACTCGGCCTGGACTTTATTCTGACCGCCTTGATGTTTGGAGATTTCTGATGCAAAACCGCACCCTGGAAATCGGTGTCGGCCTTTTCTTGCTGGCTGGCATCCTGGCTTTGCTGTTGCTTGCGTTGCGGGTCAGTGGCCTGTCCCCTAGCGCAACAACCGATTCTTATAAACTTTACGCTTATTTCGACAATATCGCCGGTTTGACGGTCAGAGCTAAAGTGACCATGGCCGGTGTGACGATCGGCAAGGTGACAGCGATCGATCTGGACCGCGACAGTTTCACCGGTCGAGTGACGATGCAGCTGGAGAAGCGCGTAGATAATCTGCCGACTGACTCCACCGCATCTATCCTGACTGCTGGCCTGTTGGGCGAGAAATACATCGGTATCAGCGTGGGTGGGGAAGAAGCCCTGCTCAAGGATGGCGGAACCATCCACGACACGCAGTCGTCGCTGGTGCTCGAGGACCTGATCGGTAAATTCCTGCTCAACACCGTTAGCAAAGAAGCCAAATGAGGAGCTTTTGAATGATCTCTATCTTGCGACGTGGCCTGTTGGTATTACTCGCGGCCTTGCCGTTGATGGCTAACGCCGTGGCGGCGCAGTCGGCGCACGATCTGGTGCAGGACACGACTACCCGGTTGCTGGCCGATCTGGCTGCCAACAAAGAAAAGTACAAGCAGAGCCCGAACGAGTTCTATAACGCCCTCAACGGGATTGTCGGCCCGGTGGTCGATGCTGACGGCATTTCGCGCAGCATCATGACCGTCAAGTATTCCCGGAAAGCCACGCCGGAGCAGATGCAGCGCTTCCAGGAAAACTTCAAGCGCAGCCTGATGCAGTTCTACGGCAACGCGTTGCTTGAGTACAACAACCAGGGCATTACCGTTTCGCCGGCCAAAGATGAAAGTGGCACCCGTACCAGCGTTGACATGCAGGTCAAAGGCAGCAGCGGTTCGATCTACCCTGTGTCCTATACACTCGAGAAAATCAACGGCGAGTGGAAAGTACGCAACGTGATCATCAACGGTATCAACATCGGCAAGTTGTTCCGCGATCAGTTCCAGGATTCGATGCAGCGTAATGGCAACGACCTGGACAAGGTCATCAACAACTGGGCCGGCGAAGTTGCCAAGGCCAAGGAAACCACCGAGCAAGCGGCCGAGAAGCAAGCCCAATGAGTGAGTCGGCGGTTCAGATGATCGAAGCCGGCGAACTGCTGCTCAGCGGCACTCTGGATTACCGCAGCGGCCCTGTTTTGCGTAAGCAGGGTCAGGCGCTGATCAAGGCCAGCAAGGCTGCGGCATTGGTCGTGGATTGCTCGCAGGTGGTGAAATCCAGCAGCGTCGGTTTGTCGTTGTTGTTGTGCTTCATGCGAGATGCCCAGGCGGCCGGCAAGGCCCTGAGCATCCGCGCGATGCCCGAAGATATGCGCGAAATCGCTCAGGTCAGCGAACTGACCGAGCTGTTGGCGCATCCCTAACCCGCATCTATAAAGAAGCCCCCCGTCAGAGTCCTGCTTAGCGGGGTTCGCAGGCGCGGGGCTTTTTTGTATGATGTCCGACCCGCGCGCACTAGGCGCCGATTGAGGTTGAGCATGCAGGCCGTAGAAGTGAAGAGCTTCCTTGAAGGAAAGCTGCCTAATACAAAGGTGGAAGTTGAGGGCGAAGGCTGCAACTTCCAGCTGAACGTGATTAGCGATGAACTGGCGGCGTTGAGCCCGGTGAAGCGTCAGCAGCAGGTCTATGCCCATTTGAACCCATGGATCACCGATGGCAGCATCCATGCGGTCACTATGAAATTTTTCAGCAGCGCGGCCTGGGCCGAGCGCACCTGAGCCCACGGGCGTCGAGATTCTTATGGATAAATTGATTATTACCGGTGGCGTTCGTCTTGATGGCGAAATCCGCATCTCCGGGGCAAAGAACTCTGCCCTGCCGATCCTGGCTGCAACCCTGCTGTGCGATGGTCCGGTGACTGTTGCCAACCTGCCGCACCTGCACGACATCACCACCATGATCGAGCTGTTCGGCCGCATGGGCATCGAGCCGGTGATCGACGAGAAGCTCAGCGTCGAAATCGACCCGCGCACCATCAAGACCCTGATCGCCCCGTACGAACTGGTCAAGACCATGCGTGCGTCGATCCTGGTACTGGGTCCGATGGTTGCCCGTTTCGGTGAGGCCGAAGTCGCACTGCCTGGCGGTTGCGCCATCGGCTCGCGTCCGGTTGACCTGCACATCCGTGGTCTCGAAGCCATGGGCGCGGTGATCGACGTGGAAGGCGGCTACATCAAGGCCAAAGCGCCTGAAGGTGGCCTGCGCGGCGCTCACTTCTTCTTCGACACCGTCAGCGTGACCGGCACCGAAAACATCATGATGGCGGCCGCTCTGGCCAAGGGTCGCAGCGTTCTGCAAAACGCCGCTCGCGAGCCTGAAGTCATCGACCTGGCGAACTTCCTGATCGCCATGGGCGCCAAGATTTCCGGCGCAGGTACTGACACCATCACCATCGATGGCGTTGATCGTCTGCACCCGGCCACTTACAAGGTGATGCCTGACCGTATCGAAACCGGCACCTACCTGGTTGCCGCTGCCGTGACTGGCGGTCGCGTGAAGGTCAAGGACACGGATCCGACCATCCTTGAAGCCGTTCTTGAGAAACTCAAGGAAGCGGGTGCTGAAATCACCTGCGGCGAAGACTGGATCGAGCTGAACATGCACGGCAAGCGGCCGAAAGCCGTCAACGTGCGGACCGCTCCATACCCGGCGTTCCCGACTGACATGCAAGCGCAGTTCATCTCCCTCAACGCCATTGCCGAAGGCACCGGTGCCGTGATCGAGACGATCTTCGAAAACCGCTTCATGCACGTTTACGAACTGCACCGCATGGGCGCCAAGATCCAGGTCGAAGGCAACACGGCCATCGTGACCGGCACCGAGAAGCTCAAAGGCGCGCCAGTCATGGCCACCGACCTGCGTGCATCGGCCAGCCTGGTCATCTCGGCGTTGATCGCTGAAGGCGACACCTTGATCGACCGCATCTACCACATAGACCGTGGTTACGAGTGCATCGAAGAGAAACTGCAGATGCTCGGCGCCAAGATCCGCCGCGTACCGGGCTAGTTTCTGCTGTATGGGCGCAGGGACGCGTCCGTTGAATTGTTCAGAGTCGAGCCGGTTTCCGGCTCGATGTGTGTTCGGCGCCGATTGCGACCGGGCATGAGTACCTTGATAAGGACTGACGTTTCCCATGTTGACCATCGCACTGTCCAAGGGCCGCATCCTTGACGACACCCTGCCGCTTCTGGCTGAAGCGGGCATCGTGCCGACCGAGAATCCGGACAAAAGCCGCAAGCTGATCATCCCCACGACCCAGCCTGATGTACGTCTGCTGATCGTTCGCGCCACCGATGTGCCGACCTACGTCGAGCATGGTGCGGCGGATCTGGGCGTCGCCGGTAAAGATGTGTTGATGGAATACGGTGGCCAGGGCCTGTACGAGCCACTGGACCTGCAAATTGCCCAATGCAAGCTGATGACCGCGGGCAAGATCGGGGCGATCGAGCCCAAGGGCCGTCTGCGCATCGCTACCAAGTTCGTCAACGTTGCCAAGCGTTACTATGCCGAGCAAGGTCGTCAGGTCGACATCATCAAGCTGTACGGCTCGATGGAGCTGGCACCGCTGATCGGTCTGGCCGACAAGATCATCGACGTGGTCGACACCGGTAACACGCTGCGGGCCAACGGCCTTGAGCCACAGGATTTCATTGCGGCCATCAGCTCCCGGCTGATCGTTAACAAAGCTTCGATGAAGATGCAGCACGCCCGTATTCAGGCGTTGATCGACACCCTGCGCAAGGCAGTGGAGTCTCGACACCGCGGCTGATTCACCTGCGCGACGTTAAGTCGCGCCCGTCTATCCGCCTCATAGCCAGAATTCTCAGGTGCCCAAGCGGAAACGACTGCTAAGTTAGGGCGCCTGAGTTTTTGCCATTCCTATGAGGCTCTCGCTATGACCGCACCGACTGCAATTCGCCGACTCAACGCTGCCGATCCTGATTTCGCACATCATCTGGATCATCTGCTGAGCTGGGAAAGTGTGTCTGACGACTCGGTCAATCAGCGGGTGCTGGACATCATCAAAGCCGTGCGCGAGCGTGGCGATGCGGCGCTGGTGGAATTCACCCAGAAGTTTGACGGCCTGGAAGTCGCCTCCATGGCGGACCTGATCCTGCCGCGCGAACGCCTGGAACTGGCCCTGACCCGAATCACCATTCCTCAGCGCGAGGCGCTGGAAAAAGCCGCCACCCGTGTGCGCAGCTACCACGAAAAACAGAAGCAGGATTCCTGGAGCTACACCGAAGCCGACGGCACGGTGCTGGGCCAGAAGGTCACGCCGCTGGATCGCGCCGGTCTATATGTGCCGGGCGGCAAGGCGTCGTACCCGTCGTCCGTGTTGATGAACGCGATTCCGGCCAAAGTCGCGGGCGTGACCGAAGTGGTCATGGTCGTGCCGACTCCGCGCGGTGAAATCAACGAGCTGGTACTGGCTGCCGCCTGCATCGCCGGCGTCGACCGGGTGTTCACCATCGGCGGTGCCCAGGCCGTTGCCGCACTGGCTTATGGCACCGAAAGCGTGCCGAAGGTCGACAAGGTGGTGGGCCCTGGCAACATCTATGTCGCCACCGCCAAGCGCCACGTGTTCGGCCAGGTCGGTATCGACATGATCGCCGGCCCGTCGGAGATTCTTGTGGTGTGCGATGGTCAGACCGATCCTGACTGGATCGCCATGGACCTGTTTTCCCAGGCCGAGCACGACGAAGACGCTCAGGCGATTCTGGTCAGCCCGGACGCCGAGTTCCTCGACAAGGTTGCCGCGAGCATCAACAAACTAATGCCGACCATGGAGCGCGCCGAGATTATCGAAACATCGATCAATGGCCGTGGCGCCTTGATCCTGGTTCGAGACATGGAGCAGGCCATCGAAGTGGCCAACCGCATCGCGCCGGAACACCTGGAGTTGTCGGTGGCTGATCCACAAGCCTGGCTGCCGCAGATCCGTCACGCCGGTGCGATTTTCATGGGCCGTCACACCTCTGAAGCCTTGGGCGATTACTGCGCCGGTCCGAACCATGTGCTACCGACTTCTGGCACCGCGCGGTTCTCGTCGCCGCTCGGTGTGTATGACTTCCAGAAACGTTCGTCGATCATTTTCTGCTCCGAGCAGGGTGCGTCCGAACTGGGCAAGACCGCTTCCGTGCTGGCCCGTGGCGAGTCGCTGACCGCCCACGCACGCAGCGCTGAATACCGCATCGTCGACGGCAAGCAGGGGAACTGAAATGAGTAAATTCTGGAGCCCGTTCGTCAAGAACCTGGTGCCCTACGTACCGGGCGAGCAGCCGAAACTGGCCAAACTGGTAAAGCTCAACACCAATGAAAACCCTTACGGTCCATCGCCCAAAGCCCTGGCAGCGATGCAGGCCGAGTTGAACGACAACCTGCGCCTGTATCCGGACCCGAACAGCGATCTGCTGAAAAATGCCGTGGCCAAGTACTACGGCGTTCAGAGCAATCAGGTGTTCCTCGGCAACGGTTCTGATGAAGTCCTGGCGCACATTTTCCACGGCCTGCTGCAGCACGATAAGCCGCTGCTGTTCCCTGACATCAGCTACAGCTTCTATCCGGTTTACTGCGGTTTGTACGGCATAGCATTTGATGCGGTGCCGCTGGACGAGCAGTTCCAGATCAATCCGGCCGACTACACCAAGCCGAACGGCGGGATCATTTTCCCGAACCCGAACGCGCCGACCGGTTGCCTGCTGGCGCTCGAGGCTGTCGAGCAAATCCTCAAGGCCAACCCGGATTCCGTGGTTGTGGTGGACGAGGCTTACATCGACTTCGGCGGCGCAACGGCTATCACGCTGGTGGATCGATACCCGAACCTTCTGGTGACCCAGACCTTGTCCAAGTCCCGTTCGCTGGCGGGTCTGCGGGTTGGGCTGGCAGTAGGACACCCGGACTTGATTGAAGCGCTGGAGCGGATCAAGAACAGCTTCAACTCTTATCCGATTGACCGTCTGGCCATCGTCGGCGCCGCCGCCGCGTTTGAAGATCGCGAGTACTTCGACAAGACCTGCCGTCTGGTGATCGAGAGCCGCGACAAGGTAGTTGGGCAGTTGGAGACGAAGGGTTTTGAAGTGTTGCCGTCGGCAGCGAACTTCATTTTCGCCCGTCATCCGCAACACGATGCGGCCGGGCTGGCAGCAAAGTTGCGCGAGCAAGGTGTGATCGTTCGCCACTTCAAGCAAGAGCGCATTGCGCAGTTCCTGCGGATCTCCATTGGCACGCCCGAGCAGAATCAGGCACTGATCGACGGTCTGGGCGATCTTTGACCCGTACCTGATCCTGTAGAAGCATGCAGTGCAGCGTTCCGGCTTGCCCGCGGTGTTCCCACCGCGGGCAAGCTTGTTTTTACAGATCGAGAGTCAGGCTGACAGTGAAATTGCGCGGCTCACCGGGGTTCACCCAGTAGTTGCTGTACGAGCGCTCGAAGTATTTCTCATCGAAAAGGTTGTTCAGGTTCAGGCCGACGGTGACGGTGTCGCTGGCTTTGTAGTGCGCCAGCACGTCCACGGTGTGATAGGCCGGCAATTCAAAATCGCTTCCGGACTCACCCGAACGATCGCCGACATAGGTGAAGGCCGCGCCGACATCCGAGCCACGCAAACGACCCTCCTGAAACTCATAAACCCCCAACACGCTGCCGCTGCGTTTCGCTACGCCGAGGATGCGGCTACCAGTGGGAATGACGTTGTCGCCTTCGGTAACCTCGGCATCAATGTAGGCAAGCGCGCCGATCACTCGCACCGCGTCGGTCATTTGCCCGGTGACTTGCAGATCGAAGCCCTGACTGCGGGCCTTGCCCATGGCGCGGCTGGTGTCGGTGCCCGGGTCGAGTGCGAGGACGTTTTCCTTTTCGATATGGAAGAGTGCAAAGGTGCTGCTCAAGCGATCGTCAAACAGCTCGCTCTTGATCCCGAGTTCGTAGCCGACGCCTTGTTCCGGGTCGAAGGATTTCCCGCTGGCATCGAGGCCGTTGTTCGGCTTGAACGAAGTTGAGGCATTAGCGAACACTCCGACTTCGGGTGTCAGTTGGTAGAGCAGGCCGGCCCGTTGCGTAAGCGCGTCATGGCGCTGACGACTGTTGGCGCCTCGGGTGTGATCGTCGATGCGTTGCTCGAAATGCTCGAAGCGTATGCCGAGCATGCCGCGCAGTTTCTCGGTGAAGATAATCTGGTCCTGCAGGTTCAGCGCGTGGCTTTCGACGTGTTCGAAGAAGTCCGTGCCGGACCGTGTGCCGTCAGGTTTCGGCCGTCCATAGACCGGATGATAGATGTCAATGTCGTACGGGCCACCGGCAATTGTGGTCACGCGTTCGTTCTTGCGGTAGTTCTCGTATTCGCTGCCGATCAGCAGTTCGTGCTGCCAGCTGCCGAGGTCGAACAGGCCGCGCAGTTCGAGTTGCGTGATGCTGTCGTGCCAATCGTTGTCACGCTCGCGGTAGCGGCGATTGACCGTGTGCCCGTCGGCATTCAGCGGTCGAGCCTCCGAGGCGAAGCCCCAGAGTTTGCCTTCCTTGTAATGACTGGCGAGGCGCAGGCTCCAGCGGTCGTCGAGCTGATGTTCGAGCGCGGCTTGCAGCCTGTTGTTGTGGTTATCGATGTCACCATCGTTGGGCTCGCCCAGGAACGTCGAGCGCGACACACCGTTCCATGTGTTGTTCGGTGCGACGATGCCGCGGTCGAACGTCGAGTTGTGACGGACGAATTCGCTTTCCACCAGCAGGTGGGTGTCAGGGTTCAATTGCCAACTGAAGGAGGGTGCGACAAACACGCGCTGGCTGTCGACGTGGTCGCGAAAGCTGTGGTTGTCCTCGACCGCCAGGTTCACTCGAGATAACACACTGCCGGCATCGTCCAGCGGCGTATTGACGTCCACTGCGGTGCGATAGCGATCCCAGCTGCCGGCACTGGTATGCAACGTGGTGAAGGCTTCGGGCTGTGGTTTCTTGGTGACGATGTTCACCGTGCCGCCAGGATCACCACGGCCATAGAGGCTGGCGGCGGGGCCTTTGAGCACCTCGATACGCTCGATATTGGCCACGTCCGGTGTGCTCGGATAGCCACGGTTGGCGCTGAATCCGTCCGTGTAGAACTCGGAGGTGGTGAAGCCGCGCACACTGTATTCGTAAAGCGTCAGGCCTCCGAAGTTGTTCTGTTTCGACACACCGCCGGCATAATCCAGTGCGCGCTCGACGCTGGTGCTGCCCAGATCCTTGAGCACGCTGGCGGGAATCACACTGATGGATTGCGGGATATCACGGATCGCTGTGTCGGTTTTGGTCGCACTGGAGGAGCGCGTGGCACGGTAGCCTTTGACCGGCCCGGTGGGGGATTCGTACTCGGAGGTGACGCTGATGGCGTCCAGTTCGAGTGTGCCGGACTCTTCGGCGAAGACCGGATCACCCAGCAGGCTGAGGGTAAAACCTGCTACGGAGGCCATTGTTCGAGACGACATGTTATGTTGTTCCAATAGTGATATTGAAACAATATAACATGTCTAATGAGAATGTCTGCCGTTAACCCGAGTGTCTCGGGTTAGTGCTCACTCTTCTTCTTTTTCTTTGATCGGGGCCGGTGGTGGGCGCAGGCCGATCTCGGCGGTGAGCTTCAACTCCTTGCCGTTACGCATCACTTGAATCGACACCTTGTCCGTCGGTTTGATCCGCGCCACCTGGTTCATCGAACGACGGCCATCTCCAGCCGGTTCGCCGTCGATGGCGAGGATCACATCACCCAATTGCAGGCCGGCCTTCTGCGCCGGGCCGTCACGGAAGATCCCCGCGACCACGATGCCCGGACGCCCCGACAGACCAAACGACTCCGCCAGTTCCTGAGTCAATGGCTGCACTTCAATCCCGAGCCAGCCACGAATCACCTGGCCGTGCTCGATGATCGACTTCATCACCTCCATGGCCAGCTTGACCGGAATCGCGAAGCCGATGCCCTGGGAGCCGCCGGACTTGGAGAAGATCGCCGTGTTGATGCCCGTCAGGTTGCCGTTGGCATCCACCAGCGCGCCGCCGGAGTTACCCGGGTTGATCGCGGCGTCGGTCTGGATGAAGTCTTCGTAGTTGTTCAAGCCCAGCTGATTACGTCCAGTGGCGCTGATGATGCCCATGGTCACGGTCTGGCCGACGCCGAACGGGTTGCCGATGGCCAGTGCCACGTCGCCGATGCGGATGTTGTCGGAGCGGCCGATGGTGATCGACGGCAGGTTTTTCAGATCGATTTTCAACACCGCAAGATCGGTTTCCGGATCGCTGCCGATGACGCGTGCGAGGGTTTCACGGCCGTCCTTGAGCGCGACCACAATCTGATCGGCGCCACTGGTAACGTGGTTGTTGGTCAGAATGTAGCCTTCCGGGCTCATCATCACGCCAGAGCCGAGGCTCGACTCCATGCGCTTCTGCTTGGGCGAGTTGTCGCCGAAAAAGCGGCGGAACTGCGGGTCCTCAAACAGCGGATGGTTCGGCTTGTTGATGACTTTAGTGGTGTACAGGTTGACCACCGCAGGCGCTGCGGTGGTCACGGCGTCTGCGTACGACACCGGGCCTTGTTGCACACTGGTGGTTTGTGGCGCTTGCTGCAGGTTGACGTCGAGGCTTGGAAGCCCGACCCATTGCGGGTAACGCTGGATTATCAACAGAGCGATAAGCACGCCGGCCAACAGCGGCCAGCCGGAAAAACGCAGCGCCTTGAGCATTAAGCACGTCCTGAAAGGTTGCAGGCGGTATGAGACCGCCCATAATGTCGCGCATTATACGAGGCCAAGCGCGCCTCTGAACGGGATATTTAGGAGTCTTTTATGGCCGTCGCCTTGAGCACCCTGGTCGAAGAAGCCGACCGCTACCTCGCCAGTGCAAAGATTGCCGATTATTGCCCTAACGGATTGCAGGTCGAGGGCCGGCCGCAAGTGATGCGCATCGTCAGTGGCGTCACTGCAAGCCAGGCATTACTGGATGCCGCCGTCGAAGCGCAGGCCGACCTGGTGCTGGTGCATCACGGTTATTTCTGGAAAGGCGAGAACCCGTGCATCACCGGCATGAAGCAGCGTCGTTTGAAGACCTTGCTCAAGCACGACATCAGCCTGCTGTCTTATCACCTGCCGCTGGACCTGCATCCGGATGTCGGCAATAACGTGCAGCTGGCTCATCAGCTGGACATCACGGTCGAAGGCCCGCTTGATCCGGGTAACCTCAAAATCGTCGGCCTGGTGGGCTCGCTGAATGAGCCGATGACACCGCGTGATTTCGCTCGTCGAGTTCAGGACGTCATGGGCCGCGAGCCGTTGCTGATCGAAGGCAGCGCGATGATTCGTCGTGTCGGCTGGTGCACCGGTGGTGGGCAGGGCTACATCGATCAGGCCGTCTTGGCGGGTGTCGATCTTTACCTCAGTGGTGAAGCGTCCGAGCAAACCTTCCACAGTGCCCGTGAAAACGACATCAGCTTCATCGCTGCCGGTCACCACGCGACTGAGCGCTACGGCGTGCAAGCGCTGGGCGATTACCTGGCCCGCCGCTTTGCCCTCGAGCACATCTTTATCGATTGCCCGAATCCGATCTGATTTGCGTAGCCCCGCTGCGATCTTTTGATCTTAAAATCAACGTCAAAAGATCGCTGCCTTCGGCAGCGCCTACAGGGGGCAGTCCCAACCAGTCAGAGTAATCCACGCCCAAACGAGGGGGTATATTCATATACCCTTTCGATCTAGCTGGCGTCCTGATTAGAAGCAGTCGCTGTGCTAGCATTCCCCGCTCGAACACGGCCCGCTGGCCGTCCATAAGATCGTTTTCGTGAGTAGCCATGGTCGACAAACTGACGCATCTGAAACAGCTGGAGGCCGAAAGCATCCACATCATCCGCGAGGTCGCCGCCGAGTTCGATAACCCGGTGATGCTGTACTCCGTCGGTAAAGATTCCGCCGTGATGCTGCACCTTGCGCGCAAGGCGTTCTTCCCGGGCAAACTGCCGTTCCCGGTGATGCACGTCGACACCCGGTGGAAGTTCAAGGAGATGTACGCATTCCGCGATCGCATGGTCGAAGAGCTCGGCCTGGACCTGCTGGTGCACGTGAACCCCGATGGTGTTGCGCAGGGCATCAACCCGCTGACCCACGGTAGCGCAAAGCACACCGACATCATGAAAACCGAAGGCCTGAAGCAGGCTCTCGACAAGTACGGCTTCGACGCTGCTTTCGGTGGTGCCCGTCGTGATGAAGAGAAGTCTCGCGCCAAAGAGCGCGTGTATTCCTTCCGCGATACCAAGCACCGCTGGGACCCGAAGAACCAGCGTCCAGAACTGTGGAACGTCTACAACGGCAACGTCAACAAGGGTGAATCCATCCGTGTGTTCCCGTTGTCGAACTGGACCGAGCTGGACATCTGGCAGTACATCTACCTCGAAGGCATCCCGATCGTGCCGCTGTATTTCGCCGCCGAGCGCGACGTCATCGAGATGAATGGCACCTGGATCATGATCGACGACGAGCGCCTGCTCAATCACCTGAGCGAGGAAGACAAGAAGCGTATCGTCAAGAAGAAAGTCCGTTTCCGTACACTGGGTGACTACCCGCTGACCGGTGCGGTCGAGTCCGAGGCCACCAGCCTGACCGACATCATTCAGGAAATGCTCCTGACGCGAACTTCCGAACGCCAGGGCCGGGTCATCGACCACGATGGCGCAGGCTCGATGGAAGAAAAGAAACGTCAGGGTTATTTCTAAGGGGTTGTCATGTCGCACGTATCTGATTTGATCAGCGAGGACATCCTCGCCTACCTGGGCCAGCACGAACGCAAGGAAATGCTGCGCTTTCTGACCTGTGGCAACGTCGACGACGGCAAGAGCACCCTGATCGGGCGCCTGCTGCACGACTCCAAGATGATCTACGAAGATCACCTGGAAGCCATCACCCGCGACTCGAAAAAAGTCGGCACCACTGGCGACGATATCGACCTGGCGTTGCTGGTCGACGGCCTGCAGGCCGAGCGGGAGCAGGGCATCACCATCGATGTTGCCTACCGCTACTTCTCCACCGCCAAGCGCAAATTCATCATTGCCGACACCCCTGGCCATGAGCAGTACACCCGCAACATGGCCACGGGTGCTTCTACCTGTGACCTGGCGATCATCCTGATCGATGCCCGTTACGGCGTGCAGACTCAGACGCGTCGCCACAGTTTTATCGCCTCGTTGCTGGGTATCAAACACATCGTGATCGCCGTCAACAAGATGGACATCAATGGCTTTGATGAAACCGTCTTCGAGTCGATCAAGGCCGATTACCTGAAGTTCGCCGAAGGCATCGCCTTCAAGCCGACCACCATGGCGTTCGTGCCGATGTCGGCGCTCAAGGGCGACAACGTCGTGAACAAGTCCGAGCGCTCGCCGTGGTACACCGGCCAGTCGCTGATGGAAATTCTCGAGACCGTCGAAATCGCCAGCGACCGCAACTACACCGACCTGCGTTTCCCGGTGCAGTACGTCAACCGTCCGAACCTGAATTTCCGTGGTTTCGCCGGCACCCTGGCCAGCGGTGTCGTGCACAAGGGCGACGAAGTCGTTGTGCTGCCGTCGGGCAAAAGCAGCCGTGTGAAATCCATCGTCACCTTCGAAGGTGAGCTGGAACACGCAGGTCCAGGTCAGGCGGTGACGCTGACCATGGAAGACGAGATCGACATCTCCCGCGGCGATTTGCTGGTGCACGCCGATAACCTGCCGCAAGTGACCGACGCCTTCGACGCGATGCTGGTGTGGATGGCCGAAGAACCGATGCTGCCGGGCAAGAAATACGACATCAAGCGCGCCACGACGTACGTGCCGGGTTCGATCACCAGCATCGTCAACCGCGTTGATGTGAACACCCTTGAAGAAGGTCCGGCCAGCTCGTTGCAGCTGAACGAGATCGGTCGCGTCAAGATCAGCCTCGACGCCGCTATCGCGCTGGACGGTTACGCAAGCAACCGCACAACCGGTTCGTTCATCGTCATCGACCGCTTGACCAACGGTACTGTCGCCGCCGGCATGATCATCGCTCAGCCGTTGGCACATGGCAGCAGCACGCATCACGGCAAACTGGCTCACGTTGCCACCGAAGAGCGTGCCCAGCGCTTCGGCCAGCAGCCGGCCACCGTGCTGTTCAGCGGCTTGTCGGGCGCGGGCAAAAGCACCTTGGCTTATGCGGTTGAACGCAAGCTGTTCGACATGGGGCGTGCGGTGTTTGTGCTGGATGGCCAGAACCTGCGTCACGACCTGAACAAAGGTCTGCCACAGGATCGCGCCGGTCGTACCGAGAACTGGCGTCGTGCGGCGCACGTTGCGCGTCAGTTCAACGAAGCCGGCTTGCTGACGCTTGCTGCGTTCGTGGCACCGAGTGCCGAAGGTCGTGAGCAAGCCAAGGACCTGATCGGCAAGGAGCGTCTGCTGACGGTCTACGTCCAGGCCTCGCCAGCGGTCTGTGCCGAGCGTGACCCACAAGGTCTGTACGCAGCGGCCGGGGATAACATCCCGGGCGAATCCTTCCCGTTCGACGTGCCGCTGGATGCCGACCTCGTGGTCGATACCCAAGCGCTGTCGCTGGAAGAAAGCGTCAAGCAAGTGCTGGATCTGCTGCGCCAGCGCGGCGCGATCTAAGCGTTAGCCGCTAATAAGAAACCCGCCGATGAGTGATCATCCGGCGGGTTTTTTTGTTTCGGATCAACTCGGGCAACTGTAGGAGTGAGCCTGCTCGCGATAGCGGTGGATCAGTCGACGTAAACTCTGAATGTACGACCGCTATCGCGAGCAGGCTCACTCCTACAGGAGATCAATGTTTGCCTGGATACTCGCGATGCATCTGCTCCAGCAACGCATCCTTGTCTTCCCACAGCTGATTGATCCAGCCCTGGAACTGCAATCGGTACTCTCCATCCTGGTCGTAATTCTTGCCAATGAACTGCGGCGGAATCTTCAGCTCCTGAAAATGCACCACCACGTCCTTGACGTTCCCGCACAACAGATCCCAATACCCCGGACGACCGCCTGGATAGTGAATGGTCACATTGACGATGGATTCGAGCTGCTCACCCATCGCATCGAGTACGAAGGCAATACCACCGGCCTTGGGCTTGAGCAGGTACTTGAACGGTGACTTCTGCTGCGCATGCTTGCCCTCGGTGAAGCGCGTGCCTTCGACAAAGTTGAAAATACCCACCGGGTTATTACGAAACTTGTCGCAGGTCTTGCGGGTGGTTTCCAGGTCTTTGCCTTTCTTCTCCGGGTGCTTTTCCAGGTACGCCTTGGAGTAGCGCTTCATGAACGGAAAGCCCAGGGTCCACCACGCCAGACCAATCACCGGCACCCAAATCAGCTCTTGCTTGAGAAAGAACTTCAGCGGCTGGATGCGACGGTTGAGCACGTACTGCAGCACCATGATGTCGACCCAGCTCTGGTGGTTGCTGGTGATCAGATACGAATGCTGATAGTCCAGCCCCTCGAGGCCACTCAGGTGCCAGCGAGTGCGGCAGACGAGGTTCATCCAGGCCTTGTTGTTGCTGATCCAGGCTTCGTGCGTATGGCTCATCAGCCAGCGCGTGAATCGCTGGGTCAAGGCGAAAGGCAGTGCCTTGAAGATCGCCACACAGAACAGGAATGAGCAGAGCAAAATGGTATTGAGTGCCAGCAGTAACGATGCAATCACACCGCGCACGGCGGCAGGCAGGAAATCCAGCATTTAAAGATCCATAGGTCGGTTGGCAGCTTGGATCGCGGTCAACGCGATGGTGTACACAATGTCATCGACTTGCGCGCCGCGTGGCAGGTCGTTCACCGGTTTGCGCAGGCCTTGCAGCATCGGGCCGAGGCTGACGCAATCGGCACTGCGCTGCACGGCTTTGTGCGTGGTGTTGCCGGTGTTCAGGTCGGGGAACACGAACACCGTGGCGCGACCGGCCACCTGGCTGTTCGGCGCCAGTTGCCGGGCCACGGTTTCGTTGGCGGCGGCGTCGTACTGCAACGGGCCGTCGATCAGTAGAGAATGTTGCTGCTCGTGGGCAAGCAACGTCGCTTCGCGCACCTTCTCGACTTCTTCACCGCTGGCTGATTCGCCACTGGAGTAGCTGATCATGGCTACCCGTGGCGTAATGCCGAACGCGGCCGCCGAGTCAGCACTTTGCAGCGCGATTTCGGCCAGTTCGCTGGCACTCGGATGCGGGTTCATCACGCAATCGCCGTACACCAGTACTTCTTCCGGGAACAGCATGAAGAACACCGACGACACCAGCGTGCAGCCCGGTGCGGTCTTGATCAACTGCAAGGCCGGGCGGATGGTGTTGGCGGTGGAGTGAATGACGCCAGAGACGAGGCCATCGACTTCATCCAGCGCGAGCATCATGGTGCCGATAACCACAGTGTCTTCCAGCTGCTGCTCGGCCATCGGTGCATTGAGGCTTTTGCTTTTGCGCAGTGCGACCATCGGTTCGACGTAGCGCTCGCGGATCAGGTCCGGGTCGAGAATTTCCAGTCCCGGCGGCAGCTCGATGCCTTGCGCGCGAGCCACCGCTTCGACGTCCTCGGGTTTGGCCAGCAGTACGCAGCGGGCAATCCCGCGTGCCTGACAAATCGCCGCCGCCTGGACGGTCAACGGCTCGCTGCCTTCGGGCAGGACGATACGTTTGTTGGCCGCCTGGGCCCGCTGGATCAATTGATAACGGAATACGGCAGGCGACAGGCGCATTTCCCGTGGCGTGCCGCAGCGCTGGTGCAGCCAGTTGGCGTCGAGGTGGCTGGCGACGAAATCGGTGATGATCTCCGCGCGCTCACGGTCGTCAATCGGGATTTCCTTGTTCAATCCGTTCAGCTGGTTGGCGGTGTCGTAGGAACCGGTGCTCACCGACAGCACAGGCAAGCCAGCCTGCAGCGCGCCTCGACACAAATCCATGATGCGCGGATCGGGCAGGGTATCGCTGGTCAGCAGCAGGCCGGCCAATGGTACGCCGTTCATGGCGGCGAGGCTGACAGCGAGAATGATGTCGTCGCGATCGCCTGGGGTCACCACCAGTACACCGGGCTTGAGCAGCTCCACGGTGTTGCGCATGGTGCGGGCGCAGATAATGATTTTGGTCATGCGCCGGGTTTCGTAATCGCCGGCATTGAGAATCTGTGCGCCCATCAGGTCGGCGACGTCGCGGGTACGCGGTGCATTCAGTTCCGGCTGGAACGGGATGCAGCCCAGCAGACGGAAATCGCCGCTGCGCAGCAACGGCGAGTGTTCTTTCAGGCGCGAGGCGAAGACGTCCATGCTTTCGTCGGTCTTGACCTTGTTGAGGATCACGCCGAGGACTTTCGGGTCCTTCGGACCGCCGAACAATTGCGCCTGCAATTCGACGCGACCGGACAGTTCGGTCAGCACCTCGTTTTCCGGCGCCGACACCAGGATCACATCAGCGTCCAGGCTCTTGGCCAGGTGCAGATTCACCCGCGCGGCGTAGCTGGCGCTGCGGGTTGGCACCATGCCTTCGACGATCAGCACGTCCTTGCCGATAGCGGCCTGCTGGTAGAGGGTGATGATTTCTTCGAGCAATTCGTCGAGCTGACCATCGCCCAGCATCCGCTCGACATGCGCCAGGCCCAGCGGTTGAGGCGGTTTCAGACCATGGGTACGCGCCACCAGTTCGGTGGAGCGTTCCGGTCCTGTATCACCAGGGTGCGGCTGGGCAATCGGTTTGAAAAAGCCGACCTTGAGACCGGCGCGCTCGAGCGTACGCACCAGCCCGAGGCTGATGGAGGTCAGACCCACGCCAAAATCGGTGGGGGCGATAAAAAAAGTTTGCATGCGGATTCTCTAAGGGAGCGCAGGGGTGACCCTCTATATCTGACGGTCTACCGAAATTCAGTCGCCAAGGTTATC
This sequence comes from Pseudomonas sp. p50(2008), assembly GCF_015351605.1. Lineage (NCBI taxonomy): Bacteria > Pseudomonadati > Pseudomonadota > Gammaproteobacteria > Pseudomonadales > Pseudomonadaceae > Pseudomonas > Pseudomonas sp. p50(2008). The sequence continues at coordinate 534,787 of NZ_JACMYF010000003.1, read as the reverse complement.
GCTAACCGAGCCCTGTGCGCACCAACCACAATCAAAGGGTTGGCCTATTTTTTCATTACGCAGCGATGGGTCCATGACCCAGGTCCGGGATTGCCACGGCGGCTGGTGACGCAGGTGTTGGGTATGACCGCAGGAAAGCTCGGCCACCCAGTGGCCGTCCTCGTCCTGATGGAAGCCTGTGACCGTAGAGTTCTGTGCTGCCATCCGTCTGTCCGGGTTGTGTTCGCTTTCGGGCGATTGCTTCGCTAAACTTGGTCTTTCTATATTCTTATGCAAAAGGTCTCGCCCCATGCTGATCGCCGCCAATAAGGCTGTCTCCATCGACTATACCCTGACCAACGACGCTGGTGAGGTCATCGACAGCTCCGCCGGCGGCGCGCCGCTGGTTTACCTGCAAGGCGCAGGTAACATCATCCCGGGCCTGGAAAAGGCACTGGAAGGTAAAGCCGTTGGTGATGAACTGACTGTTGCCGTAGAACCGGAAGATGCCTACGGCGAATACGCTGCCGAACTGGTCAGCACCCTGAGCCGCAGCATGTTCGAAGGCGTTGATGAGCTGGAAGTGGGCATGCAGTTCCACGCTTCCGCTCCGGACGGCCAAATGCAGATCGTGACCATCCGCGACCTGGACGGCGACGACGTCACTGTCGACGGCAACCACCCGTTGGCCGGTCAGCGCCTGAATTTCCAGGTCAAGATCATCGACATCCGTGATGCGAGCCAGGAAGAAGTCGCTCATGGCCACGTCCATGGCGAAGGTGGCCATCACCACTGATTTTCTGCGCTAAGCTCAGAGAACTGGAGAGGCGCCCGAGGGCGCCTTTTTTAGTCCGCGGTTGTCCATGGCAGCGCCGCCAGGTGGCTGTTTCGAGCAGAACACGGGAATTTGGAGTTCGTCATGAGTGCTTTTCACGACCTTAAATTGACAGCCCTGGATGGTCAGGAGCTACCTCTGGCGCCTTTCAAAGGGCGCGTCGTGCTGGTGGTCAATGTTGCCTCCAAATGTGGCCTGACCCCGCAATACGCGGCGCTGGAAAACCTTTACCAGCAATTCAAGGACAAAGGCTTCAGCGTACTGGGCCTGCCGTGCAACCAGTTTGCCGGACAGGAACCGGGTACCGAGCAAGAGATCCAGGATTTCTGCAGCCTGAACTATGGCGTGACCTTTCCGTTGTCCAGCAAGCTGGAAGTCAACGGGCATGATCGTCATCAGTTGTATCGTCTGCTGGCAGGCGAGGGTGCCGAATTCCCGGGCGACATCACCTGGAATTTCGAGAAGTTCCTGCTGGGCAAGGACGGCCGTGTGTTGGCCCGGTTTTCGCCGCGCACGGCGCCGGACGATCCGACGATCGTTCACGCGATTGAAAAAGCGCTGAGCTAGAAGATCAAAAGATCGCAGCCTGCGGCAGCTTCTACGGGGATACGCATTCCATGGTAGGAGCTGGCACAGGCTGCGATCTTTTGTTTCTGCCTTTTGACTCTAAATCACCAAAATCAATAATACTTCCCATCCCATTGCGCCCTCCATATTATAGCCGTCATAAAGCCTATCCCGTGGAGCGTTCCCATGCCCGTAAAAGCCCTGTTCAAACCGTTCCACCTCGGCACCCTCGAATTGCCGACCCGCGTCGTCATGGCCCCCATGACCCGCTCGTTCTCGCCGGGTGGCGTGCCTAATTCCAAAGTCATCGAGTACTACCGTCGTCGCGCGGCGGCGGGCGTGGGCCTGATCATCACCGAAGGCACCACCGTCGGTCACAAGGCCTCCAACGGCTACCCGAACGTGCCGCATTTCTACGGCGAGTCGGCGTTGGCGGGCTGGAAGAAAGTGGTCGATGCGGTGCACGCAGAAGGCGGCAAGATCGTTCCGCAACTGTGGCACGTCGGCAGCGTTCGTCGTATCGGTACCGAGCCGGACGCCAGCGTGCCGGGTTATGGCCCGTCGGAAAAATTGAAAGACGGCCAGGTCGTGGTCCACGGCATGACCAAGCAGGACATCCAGGACGTCATCGCCGCCTTCGCCCAGGCCGCGAAAGACGCGCAGAGCATCGGTATGGACGGCGTGGAAATTCACGGTGCCCATGGCTACCTGGTGGACCAGTTCTTCTGGGAAGGCAGCAACCAGCGCACCGATGAATACGGCGGCAGCCTGGCGAACCGTTCGCGTTTCGCCATCGAATTGATCCAGGCCGTGCGCGCAGCAGTGGGTGAAGGTTTCCCGATCATCTTCCGTTTCTCGCAATGGAAACAGCAGGATTACACCGCGCGTCTGGTGCAAACCCCGGAAGCGCTGGGTGAGTTCCTCCAGCCGTTGTCTGACGCGGGTGTGGATATTTTCCACTGCTCGACACGTCGTTTCTGGGAGCCGGAGTTCGACGGTTCGGAACTGAACCTCGCGGGCTGGACACGCAAGCTCACCGGCAAACCGACCATCACCGTGGGCAGTGTCGGCCTGGACGGCGAGTTCCTGCAGTTCATGGTCAACACCGACAAGATCGCGCAGCCGGCCAGCCTGGAAAAACTGCTGGAGCGTTTGAACAACGATGAGTTCGATCTGGTAGCGGTGGGTCGTGCGCTGCTGGTCGATCCGGACTGGGCGCAAAAAGTACGCGACGGTCGTGAAGAAGACATCCTGCCGTTCAGCCGTGAGGCGTTGATGACGCTGGTTTAAGTCGCATTTGAACTGACGCCATCGCTGGCATGCCAGCTCCCACAGGGTTTTGTGCCGGTCACATAACGTGTGAACGTCCCGGAACACTGTGGGAGCGGGCTTGCCCGCGATGGCGGCGTCGAGGTCTATAGAAAATCAAGGTACTGTCGGTGCATTCGGCACCACCAACTCCCCCACACAAGCCCCCCGCAACTGCCCTTCGAACTGCTCGATAATCGCCGGCCACCCCTGTCGACTGGCGTGCTGTCGGGCATTCAGCCTGACGCAACGCAAGGTTTCGCGCTCCTCAAGCAACCACGTCGCCGCATCGCAAAATGCATCCTCATCCCCTGGCATCGCCAGCACACCGTTGTAGCCATGACGAATATGTTGCGCCGCTGCGGCCTGATCGTAAGCCACCACGCCCAGCCCCGAAGCCAGCGCCTCCAGCACCACGTTGCCAAACGTCTCGGTCAGGCTGGGGAACAGAAATACATCCCCCGACGCATAGTGACTAGCCAGCGCTTCACCGCGTTGTGCGCCGCAGAAGATCGCTTCGGGTAATTCCTTTTCCAGCGCCACACGCTGGGGCCCGTCGCCAATCACGATCAGTTTGAGATTCCTCTGTGGATAACTTGCCTTCAGCGTGTCGAAACAGCGTTTGAGCAGACCCAGATTCTTCTCGGGCGCCAGACGGCCGACATGGATCACCGCGATGTCGCGCTCGGCCAGTCCCCACTGTTCGCGTAACGCCGTCAGCCGTTTGGTGGGATGGAACAATTGGCTGTCGACCCCACGAGACAACAACGCCAGGCGCTCGAAATGCCGACGCTCCAGCTCCAGCCGCTGGCTCACACTGGGCACCAGGGTCAGGTTCGAGCGGTTATGAAACCAGCGCAGGTAATGAGTCAGCAACCGCGTCAACAGTCCAAATCCATACTGGCTGGAATACTGCTGAAAGTTGGTGTGAAAACCACTCACCACCGAAATGCCCAGGCGCCGCGCAGCGCGCAATGCAGAGAGTCCGAGCGGTCCTTCGGTAGCGATGTAGAGCACGTCCGGCCGATGACGTTTCCAGCGGCGCAGCAACTTGTGCATCGACGACTGTCCCCACTGCAAACCCGGATAACCCGGCAAAGGCCAGCCCCGGCACAACAGAAGATCATCGTTGCTGCCGGTTTGCCGGTCACAACCCTGCCGGGGCCGCACCAGCTCCACTTGATGCCCGCGCGCGCGCAAACCGTCGCACAGACGGCCAAGGGTATTGGCCACGCCGTTTATTTCGGGAGGGAACGTTTCGGTGATCAGGGTGATATGCAGAGCTGTCGTCATGGCCTCAGTGTCGGCTGAGGCCATGTCGTCGTCATGACGGTGTGATGATGGATTTGTGACGGGATCAGCGTTGGGTCACCAGGTTTTCCGCGCCGCGTTCTCGCACCCAGAACAGGGTCGCGCCGGCCACGGCGGCCGGCATCATCAGAATGTTGACTACCGGAATCAGCAACACCAGATAAACACTGCCGCCGAAGCTCATGCTCTGCCAGCGTTTCTGGCGCAGCCAGGCGAGCATCTCGTTCCAGCCGAGCTTGTGGTTGTCCGCCGGGTAGTCGATGTACTGGATCGCCATCATCCACACCCCGAACAACAGCCACAGTGGCGCGGCAATAATGTTCACCACGGGGATAAACGACAGGATGAACAACCCGATTGCCCGCGGAAGAAAATAACCGAGCTTGCGCATTTCCCGAGCCAGGGTGCGCGGAATCATGGCAATCAGTTCGCCCCAGCTGAACGCCGGGAAGTCATCAGTGCCGCGCACCACCACTTCAACCTTCTCCGCGAGAAAGCCGTTGAAGGGGGCGGCAATGATGTTAGCCAGCATGGTGAAGGTGAAAAACACCATCAGCACCACCAGCACGACAAAGAGCGGCCACAGGACATAGCTTAGAAAACTCAGCCACTCGGGCAGGGACGGCATCAGCGTATCGACCCACAGGCTGAATTGATGGCTCGCCAGATAGATCAATCCGACGAACAGCACCAGGTTGATCACCAGGGGTAGCAACACAAACAAACGCAGACTCGGGCTCAGGACCAGCTTGAGGCCTTCGCGCAGGTATTGCGGGCCGGACAGAACGGGGGCGGGCATATCGTGCTCCGAGCAAAGGGAAAACGCGCCGACCTTACCGGCTTTGCCCAAGAGGCGAAAGCGCGGCAGCGACATCGACATCAACTGTAACAAAGGCGCCTGAATATGCGCGGCGATGGCATAGAGACCACCTATGAGCTGGATTGTTAATCCGTATTTCCTTAATCTTCGCCCCCTCGATACGCTGCACCCATTCTTTTTTCAGGACTGTCGAGTTCAAGCCTTCCCCAAGTGCTTTCAACGGTCCTTTTTTATTCCCGCCGGCAACCCGGCGTTCCGCGCCAGATGTTTCGGCCCGGTCAACAGGAGCAGGTCATGTCTGAAGTCCGTCATTCGCGAGTGATTATTCTCGGTTCCGGCCCTGCCGGTTACAGCGCCGCGGTCTATGCCGCCCGTGCCAACCTCAAGCCACTGCTGATCACCGGCATGCAAGCCGGCGGTCAACTGACCACCACCACTGAAGTCGATAACTGGCCGGGCGACGTCCACGGCCTGACCGGCCCGGCGCTGATGGAACGCATGAAAGAGCACGCCGAGCGCTTTGAAACCGAGATCGTTTTCGATCACATCAATGCCGTCGACTTCGCTTCCAAGCCTTACAGCCTGACTGGCGACAGCGCCACCTACACCTGCGACGCGCTGATCATCGCGACCGGCGCCAGCGCTCGTTACCTGGGCCTGCCGTCGGAAGAAGCGTTCATGGGCAAAGGCGTTTCGGCCTGCGCGACCTGCGACGGTTTCTTCTATCGCAACAAGCCAGTGGCTGTGGTCGGCGGCGGCAACACCGCTGTTGAAGAAGCCCTGTACCTGGCCAACATCGCCAGCACCGTGACCCTGATCCACCGTCGTGAAACCTTCCGCGCCGAGAAGATCCTGATCGACAAGCTGAATGCACGTGTGGCTGAAGGCAAGATCATCCTGAAGCTGAATTCGAACCTGGACGAAGTTCTGGGTGACAACATGGGCGTGACCGGTGCTCGCCTGAAGAACAACGACGGCAGCTTCGACGAGCTGAAAGTCGACGGCGTGTTCATCGCCATCGGCCACACCCCGAACACTTCGTTGTTCGAAGGTCAGCTGACGTTGAAAGACGGCTACCTGGTCGTGCACGGCGGCCGTGAAGGCAATGCGACAGCCACCAACCTCGAAGGTATCTTCGCGGCCGGTGACGTGGCTGACCACGTTTACCGCCAGGCCATCACCTCCGCTGGTGCCGGCTGCATGGCGGCACTGGATGCCGAGCGTTACCTGGACGATCTGCAGAACGCCAAGTTCTGAAATCGTTGAAATGAAAAAACCGGCCTCGGCCGGTTTTTTTCTGTCCACAAATTACCCTGTACCTACTGGCGAATCTGTATCCCTGTACCTACTGGCTAACCTGGAACCTTGTAGCAGCTGGCGAAGCCTGCGTTCGGCTGCGCAGCAGTCGTAAACAGTACGCCGCGGTCAGTCAGAAAAACCGTGAATGCAGATTTACGACTGCTTCGCAGCCGAACGCAGGCTTCGCCAGCTGCTACAGGGATAGGTGTTCGCCTTCAGCCTTTCAGCCTTTCCTGCACGAAGTCCATCACCTTCAACGACTGATAGATCGCATTCGCCGCCACCCGTCCAAACGGACCGCCATTCCAGTCCAGCAGGTACGGCTTGAACAGTTCATATCGCAAACTCTCCCCGCACACCGCCTCGGCGATCACCCGGCCGCCGATCGAGCCGGTGTTCAAACCATGACCGCCAAACGAAGTGCACGCCCAGACGCCCGGTTCCAGCAAGCCCAGGTTAGGCATTTTGTTGGTGGAGTAACCCATCAGGCCGGACCAGGCGAGATCGATTTTCACTGCGGCCAGCTGCGGGTACACCGCAACCATGTCCGCCTTGAGCATGGCCGCCAGGGCTTTCTCGTTCTGTTCATTGCGCGTGGTGATGCGGCCACCCCACAGCAAGCGGTCGCCTTCTACGACGCGGTAATAGTCCGATGCACGTCGGTCGTCAGAGAACGCAGCACCGGAGTCCAGCACTGTCTTGATCGAATCACCCAGGTGTTCGGTCAGCACCACGTAGGTGGCGATAGGCAGGTAGGCGCGACTGAGTTTCTGCAGCTCCGGTCCCCCGTAGCCGCCGGCGCAGAACACCAGATCCTTGCAGCGCACACTGCCGCGCGTGGTCTTGACGATTTTATCCGCACCTTCGCGCTGCCAGGCGAGCATCTTCGAATGTTCGAAAATCCTGCCGCCAGCTGCTTCAATGGCAAGGGCCAGGCCCAAACAATAATTCAGCGGGTGGAAATGCAGGGCGTTCGGATCTTCGACACCCTGGAAGTAGCGCAGCGTTTGAGCCCGCTCGCGGACCTGGGCAGTGTCGAGGAAATTGAGTTCATAGCCGAAGTCACGGCGCATGGTGTCGATGTGGTTTTTAATGCTGGCGCCATCGTCGTAGCGCTTGACCCGAATCGTACCGGCGGACGGCGCGCAGCCCGTCAGGGCGAGTTCTGTGATGTTGTGGCGGACGATCTCCACGCCTTCGACAGACATCTGGAACAGCGAGCGTGCGTGTTCCAGCCCGAGTTTTTTACGGATCGCGCCAGACCCTTCCGCCCAGCCCGGCGACACCACGCCGCCATTGCGACCGGATGCGCCCCAGGCCACCTGATGGGCTTCGAGGATGATCACGCGTTTGCCGCGCCGGGTCAGTTCCAGTGCGGCGGTGAGGCCGGCGATACCCGCGCCGATGATGCACACATCGCAGGTTTCATCGGTGTTCAATTCGGCCCGGGCCGCGCGGGGCAGCGAGGTTTGGGAATACCAGGTGTTGGGAAAGGACATGGTCGATCCTTGAGAAATTACCGCTCAGATGTCAGAGCGGACCTTGTGGCGAGGGGATTTATCCCCGTTCGGCTGCGAAGCAGTCGTAAATACGTTTTGACGCTGAAATGCCGGGGCCGCTCCGCAGCCCAACGGGGATAAATCCCCTCGCCACAGGGCTCGCTCCTACAGGGGGGCAAAGTGTTTACTTGACGGTCGAGTAATCCACGCCATACCACTTGTTCGACAGCTTGGTCAGCGTGCCGTCCTTGTGCATTTCGCCGATGATTTCACCGAGCTTGGCCTTCAACTCCGGGTCACCCTTGTCGGTGGCAACGGCCAGTGGCTCGTAGAACGCGACATCGTTGTCGACGGCGCGCAGCGGGTAGCCCTTCTTGACGGCGGCGTCCAGCGTGCTGCGTTGCGTGAGAATGGCGTCCAGTCGAGCGCCGTCGCCCAGGCGCAGATCGTCCAGCGGTCCGACGGAACCGGCGTAGGTCTTCATTTTTTCTGTTTTCACGTCGTAGACAACAGGCGGCACATCCGTGGTTTCAATGGCCAGCGCCTGGCTGAAATAGTCCTCGGACGTGGTGCCACCTTCGACGCCGATGGTTTTGCCATTGAGCGCCTTGTGGTCAGTGACCTTGGATTTGTCATGCACCGCAAAGACGTAAGGCACGTAGTAATAGGTGCCCGGGAAATCAAGAATGCGCGCGCGACTTTTGGTTGCGGTCATCGAACCCACGGACATGTCCCAGCGACCGTTCCACTTGCCGGCGGTGATCACGTCCCAGTCGGGCGTGATGAACTTGACCTCGACCCCGAGACGCTTGGCGATCTCCTTGGAAACGTCGATGTCAAAACCGTCGATTTCATTTTTGTCGTTGATAAAGCCCTGAGGAGGCCAGGTCGCCGACGTGGCGACGGTCATGGTTTTACTGCTCTGAATCTTGTCCAGCACTGCGCCAGCGTTGGCGGCACCAACGAACAACAGCGACAGTGCGGCGGTGAGGGTGATTACGCGTTTACTTCTGACCATGTCCATCTCCATGTCTCGTTATTGTTATGAGGGCAAAGCGGTCTTCAGTGGCCGATGATTTGCGACAGGAATTTCTGCGCGCGTTCGGTCTGTGGGTTATTGAAAAATTCGGCGGGGGTCGCTTGTTCGATGACCTGACCCTGGTCCATGAACAGCACGCGATCGGCGACCTTGCTGGCGAAACCCATTTCGTGGGTCACGCAAATCATGGTCATGCCATCGGTAGCCAGTTCGCCCATCACGTCCAGCACTTCGTGGACCATTTCCGGGTCGAGGGCAGAGGTCGGTTCATCAAACAGCATCACTTTGGGATTCATGCACAGGGCGCGGGCAATCGCCACCCGCTGTTGCTGGCCCCCGGACAACTGCGACGGGTATTTGTCGGCGTGTTCGGCGATCCGTACGCGCTCCAGGTAGACCTGGGCGCGTTTTTTCGCTTCCGCGCTCGACACGCCTTGCACCAGTTGTGGCGCCAGGGTCAGGTTGTCCATCACGCTCAAATGCGGGAACAGGTTGAAGCTCTGGAACACCATTCCGATTTCACTGCGCACGGCGCTGACGCTTTCTGCCTCGCTGGTGAGGGTGATGCCGTTGACCTGAATGTGGCCTTTCTGGAAATTCTCCAGATGGTTGATGCAGCGGATCATCGTCGACTTGCCCGAACCCGACGGCCCGCACACCACCAGGATTTCGCCGGTGGCCACGGTCAGGTCGACATCGCGCAACGCGTGGAAATTGCCGTACCACTTGTTCAGGCCAGAGATGGAAATCATCGCAGGGCTGGCTAACGCAGGGGACGCCAGGTCGAGTCGCTCAGCGGTATTGGTTCGAGTCATCACACATCAACCCCTTGCCGTGGATCGATTGACCCGTTTTTCGATTCGCGCCTGCACCCGTTCGAGGATGAACGACAGCGCCCAGTAGATCATCGCGGCAGTGATCAACATTTCCAGGTGGCGGAAGTCCGCACGGCCCTGTGTCTTGGCCAGGTACATCAACTCCCAGACGCCGATCACCGACACCAGGGAACTGTCCTTGAGCATGGCGATGAACTGGTTGCCGGTGGGCGGGATGATCACGCGCAAGGCCTGGGGCATGATCACCCTGCTCAAGGTTTTGAACGGGCTGATGTTCAGGGCCCGGGACGCTTCCCACTGGCCGACCGGAATGCTCTGGATGCCCGCACGGAAAATCTCCGTCATATAGGCGCCGTAGCACAGCGACAGGGCGAGGATGCCGGCGGGCACCGCGTCGACGACGTAGCCCAGTTGCGGCAGGCCGAGGTAGATCAGGTAAATCTGGATCAGCAGCGGCACACCGCGAAAGAACGAGGTGTAGAACGAGGCGAGGGCATTGGCGAGGCCGTTGCTCGACAGCTTGGCGACCGCGCCGATCAGCGCCAGGACGAAAGCAATCACAATCGCGACGGCTGAGATGTACAGCGTGGTGGCGGCACCCTGGATGATCAGGAAACCGATCTTGTCGAGAATGAAGCTGTAGGAGAGGTCGAAGGTATCGAAGAACGCCAGGAACAGGATCAGCAGTTCGATCCAGACGACGGTGGTCTGGACCTTGAACTTCAAGCGTCCGAGGACGTGGAAGTTCAGCGTGCCGAGTACGGCAATGGCCAGGCCGATGGCGATGTTGCGAGCGGTCAGGCTGTCCGGGGTATCGCCCAACAGGGGCTGGAGAAAGTGGCTGAGGGCGCTGTTACCGAGATTCATCAGGTAGGCGCCCAGGAAAAGCACTACGGCTACGCCGAGCAGGAACTGTGGATCATTGGACTTTTTCTTATAAATTATATTGTCGTGATACATGACTGCCTCAGCTGATAGGTGGTGATGATCTCGCTTGATAGATGGGGGCGTTGGCTAATCCGATTGGTCGGTCGCCTCCGAGTATTGCGATGCATTTTCAGGGACTGCAAGCGAACATAATTCGCTACGTCAGTCCCTGAGCTCATTTTGCTATCAGCGCAGTTTCGCCAGGCACCGCTCGAGGATGTCCAGGCCTTCCTCGAGCACGGCGGCTTCTGTGGTCAGCGGCGCCAGCAAACGAATGATGTGGCGCGACTTGCCGCTTGGCATCAGCAGCAGGCCGGCGTCCCGGGCCATGACCAGTAGCTGAGTCAACTGGGCCGATGCCGGTGAGCCATCGGCATTGATCAGTTCGATTCCCCGCATCGCACCGACCCCGGTCAAGCGACCCAGGTAGGGGGAAAGCGTGTTGGCGCGCCAGGATTCGTAGCGGCTGACGATGGCTTCTTCCTGTTGCGAGCCCCAGGCCTGCAGGTTCGCATCGCTCATCTCGTCCAGGGTCGCCAGCGCGGCGGCGCAGGCGATCGGATTACCGGAATAGGTCCCGCCCAGTCCGCCCTTGGGCAATGTGTCGAGCAACGTCTTGCGCCCGACCACCGCACCCAGTGGTAGGCCGCCGGCGATACTTTTGGCGAGCAGGATCAGGTCCGGCTCGATACCCAGGCGCGAAAACGCGAAGCGCTGTCCGGTACGACCAAACCCGGACTGGATTTCATCGGCGATCAACACAATGCCTTTTTCATCACAGAAACGTCTCAGCGCCTGGGCAAACTCCACGTCCATCGCCAAAAATCCCGCTTCACCCTGCACCGGCTCGACGATAAAGCACGCCACATCCTCGACATCGATTTCGACGCTGAACAGACGGTCCATGGCTTTCAGGGCCTCGGCGCAGGTCACGCCGTTGTCCTTGCTCGGGAAGGGCAGGTGATACACCGGGCCAGGCAGCACGCCGACTTTCTGTTTGTAGGGTGCGACTTTGCCGTTGAGGTTGAGGGTGGCCAGGGTGCGGCCGTGGAAGGCGCCGTCGAAGGCGATCACCGCGGTACGACCGGTGGCGCCGCGCACGATCTTGAGGGCGTTTTCCGCGGCTTCCGCGCCGCTGTTGGTGAGCATGCCGCTGACCGGATAGCCCACGGGCATAAACGCCGTCAGACGCTCCATCAATTCAATGTAGGGCGAATGAGGGGCGGCATTGAACGCATAGTGAGTCAGCCGGGTGGCCTGTTCGCGAATGGCGTCGACGATGCGCGGGTGGCAATGGCCGAGGTTAAGCACGCCAATGCCGCCGACAAAGTCGATGTAACGCTTACCCTGGGTATCCCAGACCTCGGCATTTTTGCCGTGGCTGAGGGTGACGGGATGGACGATGTTGATCGACTGGCTGACGGATTCGCTGCTCATGGATGACCGACTCTGAAGAAGGGATGCTTCTTTTTATCTAAGCCGTGAGCAGCGGTACCCGGCAAACGAAATAAAGTTGCCGGGTCAATCTTAAAAGTCGGGATGTGTCGACAAACAAACTGTAGGAACAACGCTTGTGTGGGAACAAAGCTTGCTCGCGATTGCGATCTCGAGGACGCCATCGCGAGCAAACTTTGCTCCCACAGAAAAAGGCTTTAACGGCGGGTCAGTGGCTGCGCGGTGAACTTCACACCGGCCAATCCATGCGCCATCAACGCCCGAATATTCCCGTGATCGCTGCCTTCAGGCGTCGCAACCACCGAACGGTAATGCTCGCCGAACGCCAACAGGGCTTCTTCATCGCTCAAGCCTTCCAGCAGCGCCAGGCCCAGGGTCTTGCACGATCCTTCGTTCTGCCCGGCAGCGTTCTCCACGTCACCGTTGTTGAACGCCTGGGGCTGATAGTCGTAACCGGCGGATATGAAGGACAGGGTGTCGGCAAAAACGTGTTCGCCGCTGTTGAGGCTGGCGCGCAGGGTGTTCAGATCACTCATGGGGTTTTCCTTTGGCAAACGCCGCTTGTTGTTCGGCGCTGGCTTCTTGCTGGTATTGGGCTTTCCACTCGGCGTACGGCATGCCGTAGACGACTTCACGGGCGTCATCGAGGCTGACATCGATCTGGCGTTCGTCCGCTGCAGCCTTGTACCACTTGGACAGGCAATTACGGCAGAAACCGGAGAGGTTCATCAGGTCGATGTTCTGCACATCCTTGCGGCTATCAAGGTGGGCGACCAGCCGGCGGAAGGCGGCGGCTTCAAGTTCGAGGCGTTGTTGCTCGGTCATGATGGGCTCTGGGCTACTGATTCGTGCGCGGAATGATAAAAGTCTGGCGAACAATGCGCCAGACGCGGTCAGCGACTTGCCGCCAGCGTAATCGACACTGACTCGGCGAAACGCAAGGCGTGGGGCTTGTCGACTTCGACCTCGGCGTACAGCACCGACTCGTTGACCATGATCAGATCGAGAATTTCCTGGGTCAGGCGTTCGAGCAGGGCAAAGCGGTTGCCCTCCACGTGAGCGATGATCGCTTTGGTGATGGTGCGGTAGTTCAGCGCGTGATCGATATCGTTGTCGCGCACCGCTTCCTGGGCCGCGTACAGGATGGTCAGATTGATCAGTACGTCTTGCTTGTTGAGGATCTCGTCCTCGTTGATTCCGATGAAGGTGCGCAAACACAGGTCCTTGACCCGGATGCGTGCCATTCCTGGCTGAAGTTGTGGCATTGCTACTTGCTCCGTCCAATCAATTGCAGGAATTCCTGGCGGGTATTGCTCGAGTCGCGGAAGGCGCCAAGCATCACCGAGGTGTTCATGGTTGAATTCTGTTTCTCGACGCCGCGCATCATCATGCACATGTGCTTCGCTTCAATGACCACGGCAACGCCGGCGGCGTTGGTCACCTGTTGCACTGCGTCGGCGATTTGCCGGGTCAGGTTTTCCTGGATCTGCAGGCGACGGGCGAACATGTCCACCAGCCGCGCGATTTTCGACAGGCCCAGCACCTTGCCTGTAGGAATATAAGCCACATGGGCCTTGCCGATGAAGGGCAACAGGTGATGCTCGCACAACGAATACAGCTCGATATCGGCAACGATGATCATCTCATCGGTGTCCGAGGCGAACAGCGCGCCGTTGACGATCTCTTCGACACTTTGCTCGTAACCATGACAGAGGTACTGCATGGCCTTGGCGGCGCGTAGGGGTGTATCTCGCAGGCCTTCGCGTTCGGGGTTTTCGCCAAGACCGATGAGGATCTCGCGATAGCTCTCGGACAGGCAGTTCCGGGGCAGGGATAACGTCATGGTAGATCCTCGCGGGGCACTTACTTGAGGTGCCTTCCGCCATTGACGGTCAGGGTCGTGCCGGTGACATAAGGGTTGTCGAGCAGATAGCGCAGGCTTTGGTAGATCACGTCGCTGCCGGGTTCGATGCCCAGCGCGGACTTTGCCAGCGCCTTGGCGCGGTACGCCGCGTCGTCGTCAGGGTTGAACAGTAGCAGGGCCGGCGCGATACCGTTGACCTTGATTGCCGGCGCGTATTTTGCGGCGAAGGACAGCGTCAGGCTGTCGAGCCCGGCTTTGCTGGCGCAATAGCCAATATGCTTGCTGCTGCCCTTGCGGGTCACGTCATCGCTGATGTGCACGATGTCGGCGGGGCTTGAACGCTGGAGCAATTCAACACAATGCAGGTTGATCAGGTATGGCGCCAGCATGTGAACGTTAAACATCCGGCTGAACGCCACTGCGTCGGTGTCCGGGGTTTCGGCGAGCCATTCGGAGGCGTTGTGAATAATTGCCCGCAGGCAGTCGGTATGGGTTTTCAGTTCGGCGATGAACGCGAGGATGCCGGCTTCGCTGGAGAAATCCGCGAACACGGCCGTCGCGCCCAAGTCGCGCAAGGCCTGTACGCCTGGGCGTTCACTGCGGAAAGTGAAGATTACCGCGTGGCCGTCTTCGAGCAAGCGCCGGGCACAGTGCAGGCCAACACGCTGACCTGCGCCGGTAATGAGAATAGGAGCTTCGGAAGAGGTCATGAACGGCTCGCATCGCGGTGAGAGCAAAACTATACCAGCGACGAGGCAAGTCCACCCCTGTCCCGTAGGCGCAAAGCTTGCTCGCGATAGCCGTTCTGCTTCAGGGGGCCTGTTGCCGAAAGGCTCAATGATTTTGCGTTGAGGTTTTCACGGACAAAGGTCGCGCCGGTGTGTTGTTCAGCCAGCCGGCCAGTAAACGGGTCGACAACGGAATAAAGAAGTAAACCATCAACGGCGTCAGGCACAGCGTGCTGATGAACACTCGCGGCAACAGGCTCATCTCGCCGAGCAACGGTCCCACTGCAAAGTTGAACAGCAACGACACCGGGAAGAACGCCAGCCAGATCGCCACCGCCTGTTTCCAGCGAGGCGGACGGGCGCCGACGGCACCAAACCAGCCTTCGATACCACTGACTCGATGCTCCTTAGGATGGGCGAACAAGTCGCTGCCGCGCTCAAGCCAGGCGGTGCGCGAGGCGGAGTGCTCCCATGCGTGCATGGTCTGCTCGTTTTCGAAGCGGAAGATGATCTGGAATTCGTTATCGCCGGGCGGCGGAGCAAGCACGCCTGAACCGAGATAACCCTGGAAGTCGGTGGCCAGCTGTTCGCCTTCGCGTAGCCAGGCCATCAGGTCCTGATAGCGGCCATCGGCGACGCGACGCGCAACCATCAGCGTAACGGGTGAGGTAGACATCATGTATCTCCGTAAGACAAATGCGTCACTCCGGGTAGGAGTTTCGCCAGACTCAGCACCGGGGTATTGGGCTGCGCCTTGAAACAAGCAAGGATTGTTCCTGATTCTGGATATTTCGCCAGTGTCTTTCATCGCTCATCAATGGCTTGGAAAGTCAGGGGCATGGAGGAGTAGACTACGTTCGATATCGAACATGGAAGTGAACGCCAAATGCCTGCACACACTGACATTGCACCCGATGCGTTGCACGCGCGCTCATTGGAACAGGAAGAGTTGTTCCCTATTCGCGAAGTCGCACGACTGACCGGCATCAACCCGGTCACTCTACGCGCCTGGGAGCGTCGCTATGGCCTGATTCAACCAACGCGCACCGAAAGCGGGCATCGGCTGTACTCGATGTCCGATATCGAAAAGGTTCGCAGCATCCTCGGCTGGATCGAACGCGGCGTTGCGGTCAGCAAGGTCGGCAAGATCCTGGCCAGGACCGAACCCCTTCAGGTGCTCGCGAAAATCATTCCGGATGAACTGGTACAGGCCGATTACATTCAGTGGCAACAGCAAGTCCAGGTCGCGGTGAGTGCGTTTGACGAAGTGAAGCTCGAGCAGGTTTATGGGCAGATCTTCTCCAGTTACCCGCTTACGGTGGTCTTCCAGGACATCCTGATCCCGCTCTGGAAGCAACTGTTAAGGCGCCATGAGGCATTCGGTCAGACCAGCGAGTGGCTTTTTCTGGATGGTTTTCTTCGTTCCCGAGTGTTGCAACGGCTGCTGCTGGTGCGGGTGCTGCAACCGCGTCGGGTCATTGTCTGTGCCTTGGATGAGCAGGTCCGCGAACTCGATGTGCTGATCACGGCGCTGTATCTCAGCCATGTCGACTCGGCGATGCAGTTGCTGTCGATCGGTCAACCATTCGATGAACTGACGCTTGTCTGCGAAAGGGTAAAACCCCAGGCGCTGATCCTGGTGTCCAATCACGCCCCCGCTGCTGATTTGCCCCGTCGTCTGAACCGTCTGGTCCTGAGCCTGGATTGTCAGTTGTTGCTGGCCGGTGATGCATCGGACCTGGCGCAGGAAAGCCTGGCCGGGTCGTCGGTCGGGTGTCTGGGTAATGAGGGGGCCGTGATGCGCCAGCGCTTGAAGCAGTTTCTGGCGGGTAATCTGGATACCTGATCGAACGATGCAGGGTCAGAGATGCAGGGCGGGGTGAGTCAGTCGATGCTGTTGAAGGATGAACTGGCGCAGGCGCTCGGTTTCGTCTTTGTCGCTCTGGCTCAACTGATAAGCGAAGAAGCCATTCTCTGTTTCTCGCTCGAACGTGCCGCGCAACGCGATTCGTTCATAGCCTGAGGGGCTGAACCACAGCGCAAAATGTTTTGGCGGTTTGGTCTTGTTGCGCACTTCCAGCAAAATTCCTTTGAACGACACCTCATGCACCCACATCGTGCCGGGCTGGCCGTTGGCATTTTCCAAGGCTACAGGCTCCTCCAGGGCCAGGCGCCATGGCCGGACCATGGGGCCGTCTTCATAGATGCTGGGTACACCCAGGCGCAAATGCAGCGCGTGAAATTCGTCTTCCACCAGGTGCAGCGGAAAGGTCATTTGCTGATTTTCGAAGTTGGCCTGGATGGTGACTTGCTCATTCGCGGCAAGGCGCGTGAGCAAATCACGGATTTGCGAACCACCATTAACGAGCAGGCTCGACGTCGCATCCCGCATATTGAGCTGCGGGTTATGTTGCATGGTCTGGATGAAATCCAGCTCATCCTGGGTAAGGAGCGCGTCGCGGTGCATGATCCACTCGAAGGATATAGTTACAAAGTCACTGGTGATTGTAGTTAATGACAATTAATCCGCGATTTTGTTTTGCCCATTCGTCGCATTTATTGCAGCAAGCTGCGCCTGGACCTCGGCGAGCTGCGCTTCCAGCTGCGCTACACGCTGTTGTGCCTTGACCTGGACGCTCACATCTTTCTGTACACCCACGAAATAGGTCATCCCGTCGCTTGGATTTTTTACTGTAGAAAGCGACAGTTCATTCCAGAATGGTGTGCCGTCCTTGCGATAATTGCGCAGGATTTCCCGGCAGGACCCGCCGCTTTTCAATGTCTGGCGAATGATTTCAATGGCTTGCTGGTCACGGTCTCCAGACTGCAGAAAGCGGCAATCCTGATAAAGGATTTCTTCGCTGGTGTACCCGGTCAGCCGTTCGAAGGCCGGGTTCACGTAAATCAGGATGTTGTCCTGCTCACCTTCCTTCTCGGCAATGACGATACCGTCGTTGGAGGCGTTGATGACCAGTTGAAGCAGCTGTGCGTTGATCATTGAAGAATCCCTTCCTTTTTGATGACTAGCCGCATTCTAAAAGAACATTGCCAAGGCTGCTGTTAACATCCCGTTTTTTTATTCAGTACAGGATCAGATTGATGAAAGTCGCCATCCTTTCCGGCTCGGTGTACGGCACGGCTGAAGAAGTCGCCCGCCACGCTGCAGGTATTTTGAAAGCCGCGGGCCATGACGCCTGGTACAACCCTCGCGCCAGCCTGGCCGATATCCAGGCCTTTGGCCCCGACGCTTTTCTGGCGGTGACGTCGACCACCGGCATGGGCGAGCTGCCCGATAATCTTCAGCCCTTGTACTTCGCCATCCGCGACCAGTTGCCGGCAGCCTGGCGTGGTTTACCGGGGGCGGTGATCGGCCTGGGAGACGCGAGTTACGGCGATACGTTCTGCGGCGGTGGCGAGATGATGCGCGAACTGTTCGGCGAATTGGGCATTCGCGAAGTGCTGCCGATGCTGCGTCTGGATGCCAGCGAAAGTGTGACCCCCGAAACCGACGCCGAGCCTTGGCTGGGGGAACTGGTCGACGCATTGCGTAACTGACTCGTACGGCCATCAAGCTGGCTGCCAATGCAACTACGCGAACCTCGGGGGCTGACTAGACTGCTGACACGTGCAAAACAATAAGAACAGGAGTTCCTTGTCGTGAGCGTAGCCCCCGTCCAGTCCCCCCCTAACGTCAAAGAACAGGTCAGCGCTGCCGAGTGGCAGACTCGCGTCGATCTGGCTGCCTGTTATCGGTTGATCGCCCAGCATGGCTGGGATGATCTGATCTTCACGCACATTTCGGCCAAGGTGCCCGGCACTGAAGACTTCCTGATAAACCCGTATGGGCTGATGTTCCACGAGATCACTGCATCGAGTCTGGTCAAGGTCGATCAGGCCGGGAACAAGCTGATGGACAGCCCCTACGAGATAAACCCGGCGGGGTACACCATCCACAGCGCCGTGCATGAAGTTCGTCACGATGTTGTCTGTGTCTTGCACACCCACACGGCCGCCGGTGTCGCGGTGTCGGCGCAGAAGCAAGGCATTTTGCCGATCAGCCAACAGTCGTTGTTTGTCCTGTCCAGCTTGGCCTATCACGCCTACGAAGGTGTTGCGCTCAACCATGAAGAGAAAGCGCGGCTGCAGTCCGATCTGGGTGAAAACAACTTCATGATGCTGCACAACCACGGGCTGATGACGTGCGGCAGCAGTATCGCTGACACCTTCCTGATGATGTTCATCTTCCAGCGCGCCTGCGACATCCAGGTGCTGGCGCAAAATGGTGGTGCCGAACTCATCGCCATCCAGCCGCAGATTCTGGCGGGGGCCAAGGCAATGATTGCAGGCGTCACCAAAAGTGCTCAAGGGATGGGTGGCGCACTGGCTTGGCCAGCGTTGCTACGCAAACTCGATCAACAAGACCCGGGTTATAAACTCTAATGCCACTCGCCGAGATTCCCCTGTGTGTCTGGCGCAAACGCGGCCAGACGTTTGATTTCCGTGGCCAATCCATTCGTTACTGGACGGCGGGGCAGGGTGAGCCGTTATTGCTCATCCATGGCTTTCCGACTGCCAGCTGGGACTGGCATTACCTGTGGCAGCCGTTGGCGCAGCGTTATCGGGTGATTGCGTGCGACATGCTCGGTTTCGGCGATTCGGCAAAACCGGCGAACCACGAATACAGCCTGTTGGAGCAGGCCGATTTGCAGCAGGCACTGCTGGCGCACTTGAGCGTCAAGCAACCGGTGCACCTGCTGGCTCACGATTATGGCGACAGCGTTGCTCAGGAATTGTTGGCCCGGCACTACGAAACGGGCATTGATCTGGCCAGCTGCGTGTTCCTCAATGGCGGCCTGTTTCCCGAAACCCATCGGCCGATACTCATGCAGAAGCTGTTGCTCAGCCCCTTGGGCTGGATGATCGGTCGCGCCTTTTCCCGGGATAGTCTGGTGAAGAGTTTTCGGCAGATCTTCGGTCCACAACGTCGACCCAGCGAAAGCGAGATGGATGATTTCTGGAGCCTGATCGACACTCATCGCGGGCCACGGATCATGCACAAATTGATCAGCTACATTCCTGAACGACGTGCGCAGCGAGATCGCTGGGTCACTGCGATGCAGCGCAATGAAGTGCCGGTGCGGGTGATCGACGGTGAAGCCGACCCGATTTCCGGCGGGCACATGGTCGAGCGCTATCGGGAGCTGATTCCAGACCCTGACACGGTGCTGTTGTCCGGTATCGGTCATTACCCGCAGATCGAGGCGCCTGCGCAGGTGCTCAAGCATTACCTGGATTTTCGCGACAACCTGGTTTCACCGACGCGCAAAGTGGCGTGTTCCTGAAAAGATCGCGGCCTTGATTCACTCTGTAGTTTTCCTGATGTACCCGGATCAAACTGTGGGGGTGAGCCTGCTCGCGATGGCGGCTTGATCGGCGGTGAGATTCTTGCTGGAGTACATATCCATTCCTGCGGTCACGGCTTCTATGGGTTTCGCCCTTACGGCGAGTCACTTTGAAAAGCGCAAAGTAACCAAACGCTCTTGCCCCTTTCGTCCGGTGCCTCGCCTGGGCTCGGCATTCCCTCGCTCCGGTCCTGCTCCGTTGGCCCGCCGCGATCGGCCATCCATGGCCGTGCGCGGCTAACCCGGCATCCATGCCGGGTTGCCCACTGCGCAGAACCTGCGTTCGGCCTTCCGAGGGGGCAAGAAGATCAAAAGCAGATCAAAAACAAAGCGAGGCGGCCTGACAGCCGACCTGACTCTCAATGTCTGCGCGCTCCTCTGTGGGAGCCGAGCTTGCTCGCGATGGCGGCCTCAAAGCCGATCGATATCTTCCTGATGCACCCGAATCAAACTGTAGGAGCTGGCCTGCCGGCGATGGCGGCCTGATCGGCGGTGAGATTCTTGCTGGAGTACATATCCATTCCTGCGGTCACGGCTTCTATGGGTTTCGCCCTTACGGCGAGTCACTTTGAAAAGCGCAAAGTAACCAAACGCTCTTGCCCCTTTCGTCCGGTGCCTCGCTCCGGTCCTGCTCCGTGGGCCCGCCGCGATCGGCCATCCATGGCCGTGCGCGGCTAACCCGGCATCCATGCCGGGTTGCCCACTGCGCAGAACCTGCGCTCGGCCTTCCCATGGGGCAAGAAAATCAAGATCAACAGCAGATCAAAAGCCAATGCGAGGCGGCCTGACAGCCGTCCTGACTTTGCGGGCGTGCCCCGCTCAACGTTATCCCTGCAGGAGGGGTGCCACGTCTTCGACGCCACGCTGTCGCGCAAGGAACTGGGTGTTCGCCGCATTGGATGTCTAAAGATGAGTAAAAAGCTCATTTTTAAAATCAATGGTTTAACGTTTGTTCCATAAGAGCTGTCGAGTGCAACGAGGCTGCGATTCTTTCAAATCCCCCCGGTCCCATTTCCAATCCACAATCCCGACCGCATCATCCCCCTGCCTTATCGCGCACCATTCAGCCTCACCTGTGTTCATTGTGACCAGCAACGCCGTGCCTGACACTCGGACTCATCGTCCTTTGTTCTGCTGGAGTTAAACCCTATGAGTGAGTCTGTTCGCTTCGAAGATAAAGTCGTGATCATCACGGGTGCCGGCGGCGGTCTCGGCCGGGCTCATGCTCTGCTGTTTGCCAAACAGGGCGCGCGGGTGCTGGTCAACGACCTCGGTGGCTCGGCTCAAGGCGAAGGCGCCAACGCTTCAGCGGCAGACCGGGTAGTGGCGGAGATTCGCGAGGCCGGCGGCACTGCCGAGGCCAACCACGACTCAGTGACCGATGGCGACAAAATCGTGCAACACGCTTTGGATGCCTTCGGCCGTGTCGACGTCGTGGTCAACAATGCCGGGATCCTGCGCGACAAGACCTTCCACAAAATGGAAGACGCCGATTGGGACCTGGTCTACCGCGTCCACGTCGAAGGCGCCTACAAAGTCACCCGCGCCGCCTGGCCGCACCTGCGCGAACAGAACTATGGCCGGGTGATCTTCACGGCGTCGACCTCGGGCATCTACGGCAACTTCGGCCAGTCCAACTACGGCATGGCCAAGCTCGGCCTCTACGGCCTGACCCGCACACTGGCCATTGAAGGGCGCAAGAACAACATCCTGGTCAACGCCATCGCCCCGACTGGCGGCACACGCATGACCGAAGGCCTCATCCCGCCCCAAGTGTTCGAACAACTCAAACCGGAACTCGTCAGCCCGCTGGTGGTGTACCTCGCCAGCGAGAATTGTCAGGAAACCTCGGGACTGTTTGAGGTCGGCGGCGGCTGGATGGGCAAAGTGCGCTGGGAACGCAGCCTGGGGGCAGGGTTTGACCCGCGGGTTGGATTCTCCCCCGAAGATGTGGCGGCGCATTGGCAGCAGATTTGCGATTTCGAAGGGGCGGCGCATCCGAAGGACAATATTGAAGCGTTGAAAGAGATGATGGGGAATTTGCAGAAGTATTCGATGTGATGAGAGCGGCAGGGGCAGAATTAAAGTTCTGTCCCTGCTGATATTGGTTATTCGGTTTCAGCATCAGATACTTCATCAATGATTTGTTGGCGAAGTAATTCAGCTTTTGCATCTAAGTATGCTCTTTCTGTGGCGACGCTGCTGCGTGGCGACGTTCGCCGCTTTTTTTGCCTGCTCTTCAGCTATTTCCAGTTGCTCATCCAAGGCTGCAAACCTCGCTAAAAGACGATTGTGGATTTCGCATTCCTCGTCTTTAGGCCTCGTCTCGGCGAGCGCATAGACATCAAAAAAAGCTGATTCTGATTGCTCTGATGGATTTCACATTTTTGTACCCGTCAATGCGCACTTGGTGGATGGATGACTCCAGGTCAATACAAGCGTTGGTTTGCGCCCGACAAGGGTAATGCGTCAGCGAAAAGGTTGGGTCTGAGAAGGGTGTAGGTTTTTACTTGAAGATTTGACAGCGCTTCCTATTAATGTGGATTTGTATCAATTTGTCTGCAACGCAGATAGATAAATCCTGCGTTCTTGAAGTATATGAATGTAGGACGGCACTCTTGTCCGAAGCGCCATTTGACACTGCGCTACAAAAACAGCGCCCATAAAAAAGGCCGCTGCAAACGCAGCGGCCAAAGTAAGACGTTGGATCAAGGAGCTACAAATCAACGTCTGTGTACACGGGGCGAAGAACCGGAAAACGCGATTCATCTGAAATCGGTAGATATCGGCGTGGACTGAACACACGCATCGTTACTGGCATCCAGGCTGTTTCCCTGAGAGCCCGGTAAGAATAAAGCCTTGTCTGCAAAGGAAAAATAGCGAATCCGGACATGCAGTGTTGCAGCCTGAGCAACAGTCCCCAGTCACCCACGATCCTGTAGCAGCTGCCGCAGGCTGCGTCCGGCTGCGCAGCAGTCGCGAAACCAATCACCGCGTTGTATCAGGAAAAAACTGCCTGCTGGAATTGCGACCGCTGCGCAGTCGGACGCAGCCTTCGGCAGCTGCTACGGGTCGGAGTTTGTACACGCCATGCGATTCGTTGATAACGCACAATCCAGCCCATTCATAACCCGCGCAAAACCTGATTCCACAACGCCAGTCATCCTTTAGAGCTACACCGCGAATACCTCCTTCGTGCGCTTATCGCTCCCAGTCTGCAGCAGTAGGGTGTGGCCTTCTGTCACTCACCGGGGAAGACGCATGACAAAAACAACAATGCGCGCCATCTTCACGCCGCAGGCGCTGGCCGCTGCGGTGGCCTTGGGCTGCTGTGCCCAGGCGCAGGCTGTTTCGTTCAATATCGGGGAAATCGAAGGGACGTTCGATTCTTCACTGTCGGTGGGTGCGAGCTGGGGCATGCGTGATGCCGACAAGTCACTGGTGGGCACTGTAAACGGCGGGACGGGCCAGGCTTCTACCGGGGATGATGGGCGGTTGAACTTCAAGAAAGGCGAAACCTTCTCGAAGATCTTCAAAGGGATACACGACCTCGAACTCAAGTATGGCGACACCGGCATGTTCGTTCGAGGCAAATACTGGTACGACTTCGAGCTGAAAGACGAGGACCGTCCCTTCAAGCCGATCAGCGATCACAATCGCAAAGAGGGCTCCAAGTCTTCGGGCGCTCAGATTCTCGATGCCTTCGTTTATCACAACTACTCTCTTGCCGATCTGCCGGGCACGGTGCGTGCCGGTAAGCAGGTGGTGAGCTGGGGCGAAAGCACCTTCATCGGCAACTCGATCAACAGTATCAATCCGGTCGACGTCTCCGCGTTCCGGCGCCCGGGGGCCGAGATCAAGGAAGGCCTGATTCCGGTCAACATGCTGTTCGCATCCCAGGGGCTGACGGACAAGTTGACCGTAGAAGGGTTCTATCAGCTGGAGTGGGATCAGACCGTTCTCGACAACTGCGGGACGTTCTTCGGCGGTGACGTGGCCGCGGACGGCTGTACCAAGGGCTATACGGTCGCGAGCCCGGCCATCGCGCCTTTGCAGCCGATCGCCGCAGCCTTTGGTCAGGGCTTCGAAGTCACCAGGGAAGGCGTGGTGGTGCCCCGTGGCGGCGATCGCGATGCCCGCGATTCCGGGCAGTGGGGTACGGCGCTGCGCTGGCTGGGTGACGACACCGAGTACGGCTTGTACTTCATGAATTACCACAGTCGCTCCCCGAATGTGGGGACCACGACCGCTGGCCTGGGGACGCTCGCCAGCCTTCCGGGGATCGTCGCCACCGCTAACCGTCTGGCACCCGGCACCGGCGCGGCGCTGGCCCAGAGCGTGATGCTCGGTCGCGGCCAGTATTACCTCGAATACCCCGAGGACATCCGTTTGTACGGCGCGAGTTTTTCCACCACCTTGCCGACCGGTACGGCGTGGACCGGCGAAATCAGCTATCGCCCCAATGCGCCAGTGCAAATCAACAGCACCGACCTGACCCTGGCCATGCTCAACCCGATTGCGGGTGGCGCCGCTTCTCCGATTGCTTCCGCACCCGGTGCCGACAACAAGGGCTACCGTCGCAAGGAAGTGACGCAGATCCAGAGCACCCTGACGCACTTCATCGATCAGGTGGCGGGTGCAGACCGTCTGACCCTGGTGGGCGAGGCGGCCGTGGTTCGGGTCGGTGGACTGGAGGCGCGCTCCAAGCTGCGTTATGGCCGCGACTCGGTGTATGGCCAGTATGGTTTCGGCGGGGACACCGATGGTTTCGTGACCTCGACATCCTGGGGTTATCGCGCTCGCGCCATCCTCGATTACAACAACGTGATCGCCGGCATCAACTTCAAACCCAATCTGTCGTGGTCCCACGACGTCTCCGGTTATGGCCCCAACGGGCTGTTCAACGAAGGCGCGAAGGCCGTCAGCGTCGGCGTCGATGCGGACTACCGCAACACCTATACCGCGAGCCTCAGTTACACCGATTTCTTCGGTGGTGACTACAACACGCTGGAAGATCGCGACTTCCTGGCGTTGAGCTTTGGCATGAACTTCTGATCTGGCTGACAAGGATAATTTTATGCGCACGATGATTCTGCAATGCGGCGTCCTGGCCCTGAGCCTGCTGGCTGCCAACGTGATGGCTGCGGTGTCGCCGGAAGAAGCGAACAAGCTCGGCACCAGCCTGACGCCGCTGGGAGGCGAAAAAGCCGGGAATGCCGACGGCTCCATCCCTGCGTGGACGGGGGGGCTGGCAAAAAATGCCGGTGCCGTGGACAGCAAAGGTTTCCTGGCCGACCCGTTCGCCAACGAAAAACCGCTATTCACAATTACTGCGGCGACGGTCGACAAGTACAAGGACAAGCTGTCCGACGGCCAGATCGCGATGTTCAAGCGCTATCCGCAGACTTACAAAATCCCGGTCTACCCCACGCACCGCACCGTTGCCGTGCCAGCGGAAATCAACGAGTCGGCCAAGCGTAGCGCCCTCAATGTGACGCCGATCAACGACGGTAACGGATTGGCCAACTTCACCGGCAATCGCTATTACGCTTTTCCGATACCCAAGAATGGCGTCGAGGTCATCTGGAACCACGTCACCCGTTACCACGGCGGTAACCTGCGTCGCACCATCACCCAGGCAACGCCGCAGTCCAATGGTGACTTCACGGTTATCCGGTTCAAGGACGAAGTCGCCGTGCCTTCGTTGCTGGGGGACCTGAAGCCGGGCAGCGATGAAAACGTGCTCAGTTATTTCAAACAGGAAGTCACCGCGCCCGCGCGACTGGCGGGCAACGTGTTGCTGGTTCACGAAACCCTCGATCAGGTGAAGGAACCGCGCAAGGCCTGGATTTACAACGCCGGACAGCGGCGTGTGCGACGGGCGCCGCAAGTGGCCTATGACGGTGTGGGCACGTCGTCCGACGGCCTGCGGACCACCGACAACTTCGACATGTTTTCCGGTGCTCCGGACCGTTATGACTGGAAGCTGATCGGCAAGAAAGAAATGTACATCCCGTACAACAGCTACAAACTCGATTCGCCTGACCTCAAGTACACCGACGTAATCAAGGCCGGTCATATCAATCAGGACCTGACCCGCTACGAGCTGCACCGGGTCTGGGAAGTCGTCGCCACGGTCAAGCCCAACGAGCGGCATGTGTACGCCAAACGGCACATGTACATCGATGAGGACAGCTGGCAAGTGGCCCTGGCTGACCACTACGACGGACGTGGCCAGCTATGGCGGGTCGCCGAAGGGCATGCGCAGTTCTACTACGATTACCAGGTTCCGGCGTACACGGTCGAGGCTTTGTATGACCTGATCGCCGGTCGCTACATCGCACTGGGAATGAAGAACGAGGAAAAGCGCAGCTTTGAATTCAACATCGACGCAAAAGCAGGGGACTACACCCCGGCAGCCCTGCGGAGTACAGGCGTGAGGTAAACGTCCTACAGGCTCTTACACAAAAAGGTGACCTCGCGGTCACCTTTTTTATGGCGGTTGATCAGTGCGCTGAATACTTCTTCAACAAGGCCTCGCGAGAAGACTAGGGTGGCGCCACAACGATAAAAAAGGCGCACCACAATGACTGCCATGACGCCATGTCTGGACCGTCCTGGACACTTGCCCCGATTAGCCTCCCATCACCTGTCTCGCACGCGGTTGATCGAGCCTTTGCTGGTGTCGACGGCCCGGGTGAAATTGTGCTGTGCGCCTGCCGGTAGCGGCAAGAGTGCCTTGTTGGTCGAGTGCCTCTTACGGGCGCCCGAAGGAACTCAAGTCTGTTGGCTGGCGTTGGCGGGAGAGGCGTTGAGTGCGGCCGATTTTCGACAGCGGCTGGCAGAAGTGTTGGGGCTTGCCTCGCCGGATAAGTCAGGTTTTCTATCGTCCCTGACTCGGTTGCAGACGCCCGTCTGGGTGTTTCTTGATGACTATTGCCGCATTCGCTCTGCGGAACTTGACGAATGCCTCGATCAAATACTGGCCGTCAGCAGCCCTATGGTCACCTGGTGGGTCAGTGGTCGCCGCCGTCCGCAGATCAACTGGCCCCGATTGTTGCTCAATGACGAACTCTACGATTGCGAGCCCGCCACGCTCGCATTCAGTCAGTCTGAAGTCGAACAGTTGCTGCATTTTCTGGAGCCGGAAAAAGCCGTAAAAGCCGCCAGCAGGGTATTTCAGCTAAGCGGCGGCTGGTGTGCCGGTGTCAGGATCGCCCTGCTGCAAAAATGCGATTGGACTCGTAATGTCGCGCTGGGACGAGCGGACACCCTGCATGATTATCTGGAGCACGAACTGTTCGGCAGTCTGGCACCCGAACTGAAGGAAACCTGGACGGTGCTGGCGCATCTGCCGCGATTCAACAGCCGATTGTGCGAGCATCTGTTTGGCGCGGGCGAAGGCATTCAACTTTTGCAAACGCTGCAGGAGTTGGGTTGTTTTATCGAGCCCTGGCAAGACTCCACAGACTGGCTGCAGATATTCGCGCCACTGACGCGATTGATGCGCGAAGAGCCATGGCCCGAAGGGCGTTCCTGGCATCGTCGCGCCTGTCAGTGGTTCGCGGGCGAACGTGATTGGAAAGCCGCGTTTGAGCAGGCATTGCTGGCTGAAGAATTCGAGGTCGCGGTGAGCCTGCTGCAGCATTTTAATTTCGCGCATTTGTTCGAGGCTCAGACGGTGACGCTTCTGTTGCAACTCCACGAGCAACAGAGCGAGACATTGATGTTCGGGTCGCCCCAACTCATCGGTTTGATCACTGCTGCCTTGTTGTTTGCCGGACGATTCGAACAGGCAGGTGAATCCATCACGCAGTTGTCACGTTTCACGCCTCAGCCTTCGGAATTTCTTCAGCGGCAACTGATAGCACGCTGGCAGGCGCAACAAGGTTGGTTGCTGCATTTGCAGGGGCGCATGGACGCTTCCCGTACGCACTTGCTGGACGCGTTGGATGAACTGGATCCGGAGCTCTGGACTGCACGGCTCATGTGCTTGTCCGGGTTAACCCAACAGGCCCTGCTGAGGGGTGAACTCGACGTTGCGCAGGCACTTAACCGAGAGGCGTTATGCCTCGCTCGAGCGCAAGGTTCATTGGTGTATGAGGCGTTGCTGGAGCTCGACCACGCACAGTTGCTTGAACAGCGGGGGGCGTTGGGCAGAGCAGAACACCTGCTCGCCACTGTGCACGATCTGCTCTGTGCACAAAAACCGCTTGCCGAGCCCTTGCTGGGACGGATTGCCCTGCATCGCGGGCGCTTGAGTCTGTGTCAGGACCAGGAAGTACAAGCGGCCATGTACTTCGAGGCAGGCCTGCAGATTTGCCTGCGAAGCCAGGACAAGCGAGCGCTGTATGGCTTTCTCGGCTTGGCCAAACTGGCGGCCAACCGACAGGATTACGCCCAGGCATTTGTCCAGCTGCGTGATGCGGAACGTCTGATGCAACAACGGCGGATTCCAGACACGGTCTACCGCGGGGTCCTGCTGCAGTTGAGCTGCCATTTCTGGCTGCAGCAGGGCCGGCCGGAGCTGGCTCACGAAGCGTTGATCCGAGTGTTGCGTCACTATCACGGTCCCCACGCACGCCAGGCTCCTCCGGCGACGCTGGAATTGATTCCCGGTCTGGAATACCTGCGGGTCCTTGCAGAGGTTTATCTGGGCGTGGCGCAATCGCCGCTGGCGCAGCTTGAGACGTTGTCGCAGTGGGCTGGACAACGGGGGATGGTCGGGCTGCAAGCGCAACTGCTGCTGGCTCTGGCTGAGGTTGCGTGGCTGACTGGCAACGCGCAAGTCGCCCGGCAAGCGATGCAGGACGGATTAGCAATCGTCGAGCGTTGTAACTTTCAACAAGCTTTGCGCGATTTGAAACTGCGCCAGCCACGGCTGCCTGAGGCCATCGATATTTCGGAGTCGGGCAACGTTCAGGACACGATGGCCTCACCCCGGACCTGCTTGAGTCATCGTGAAATAGAGGTGCTCACCTTAGTCGCTCAAGGCAACTCAAACCAACAAATTGCCGACTTGCTTTTCATTTCACTGCACACGGTGAAAACCCATGCGCGACGAATCAATGGCAAGTTAGGCGTGGAGCGTAGAACCCAAGCGGTGGCCAGAGCGAAAGTTTTAGGAATTGTTGTTTGAAGTGTAAGCAGGCACTTTGCCTGCTCGCGAACGCACACAAGTTTTGAGTTGAGCTCTACCGGAGTGTCCGTTTATAAGTCATGCGCCGTGAAGTTGACTGTCTGCTCACCCTAAGTATCGGATGACTGCTTGGCAACGGCATTAACTTATAACTGTAGTAACGGTTTTCGTTGCGACGTATGCAAAAGGAAAATGCATGGACACTAATGGATTAAACAAGGCCGGCGGTGAAGGGCAAGCGATTGCTCAACTGTCGAGGCCAACCTTCGCCACCCAGTTTCATGAGTTGCCGGATTGGCTACAGCGTGCAGGGGAAGATGATCGCCAGTATTACTTTGAAGCTGAACAGACGCTGGCGGCAGGAGAGGCAGCGCTGGATCAACTGCTTGGAGAAACCAAATCCCTTAAAGCGTTCGCAAGATTCTACGCGCAAGAGATCGTCAGGCTCATGACCGGTGAAGTCGTCGACCCGGATGAAATCTTCGTCAACGTAGGCCATACCTTTTTCGTTGGGAAACAGAAGGTCGTGCAGTCCAATCGACTGACGCTTCCCGAATTCATGCTCAACGATATGAATGACGCCCCCACCGTTCCACTGGAAATCAGTCTGGAGGGGGAACTGATTCCGTCCAGCTTGAGCGTCGACGGTATTCTGGACGCGATGGGCGATGCGAGCATGCGCGCGCTTTACGCTGAAAAATTCGAGAAGAAATATACCGACGAGGTTGTACTCCAGGCCTGGCAACACATGCTGGAAAGCCGCATTCGCCTGAGTGTCTTTAGTGCGAAGTTACAGGGGCATATCAGTGATGAGGCGCTGAGGACTGTGACAAGTGCCGGGCAGGATGACAGCGAGTCTTTCATGGGGGATCTGACGCTTGGACCTCTGAAAACCGCGGTCCGGGGCATGATTGTCTACTGCGGTCCCAAAGGTGAAGAAGGCTTTTGCGCTCTTTACGCGCCAGAGGCGCCGGGTGGCAGGGGGTGGTTTGAGTTTGCGAGCTTCAGACAGCTGAACGCCCATCTATTTGACTGGATCACTCAACCCGAAGGGCGCAGCTACCTGAGCGGACAGTCTCAAGCCCGTGAGCGTGACAGCGCCGACGCCTACATGCGACGTGTACTGGAGCTGCCAAGTCAGTGGCTCGGCATCAAGCACAACACCTGGTCGAACAGTGGAGAAGGTGTATTGCGCGAGGCCGTTATGCAGAATGTCGGTTGGCTGCGAGGGGAGTTAAACGCTGTTGTCCCTGCGGGATATCGTTCGGCAACCGTCGGTCAACGGCAATACTTCTCCCGGATAAATACCGAACTGAAAGGTTTGACCCACCTTGCCAACGACGCTGCAGCGCTGATCAGCTACGAGCAATTTGCCTATGATCTGGTCAAAAAACGCGCTGAAGAGGTGCTGGCACAAAATGGCGAGACGGTAACGGTGGACCCTGACCTGATCATGGTGGCGCTGGCTCCTTCGCAAGAGATGACCTTGTCTCAGCTCATCATCAACGAACGTCACATCACTGAAGAAAGCGGCCCTGAACATAGCCCTGGTCTCTACCCGGCGATTCGGTTGTTACCCGGTCATCCACCTGTTTCCAGCTTGCTGCTTAAATACGTACCGGGCTGGTCGAGGACATTGCGACCGGGTGAGAAGTACGTTGCAATGTTACGGTCCAGTTACCTGAACAAAGACGCCCCGGGTTATACATTGAAACGCGATGTGCACGTGAATGTGCAATTACATGAAATGCATCGTGCGGCATTGGCGGAACTGTTCAGTGGTTCTCTGGATCGCAGTCAATACAAGCAGATTGAGTTGCTCATTAATCAGTTGCGCGAACCGGAGCCTGCCGTAACTCATGAAGATCCGGAGATTACCTGGCGCCAAGCTGTTTACGCCTTTCATTTGAAAGGCTGCCGGATCGAAGGTGTTTATGTGTTCCGCTTCATGAGCGCTGAAACCCGGCAGGACTTCTTGTATACCCCTGCATCGCCAGATGGCAGGTTGTTCAGGCTAATGGGCGAGTTTTGCGATTCGGTGAAGACCGGCGGGCTTGGAAGTTATTACACCGACCGAGCCAAGTACACCCGGCAGAAAGTCGTCAATGAGTACATCAATAGTGTGCAGCGGGGCAGCGCAGTAGTATTGCCGTCGTTGCAAATCGATAGTCGTGTCAGCGATTTCTCACGGTGTTACGCGGATAAAATCAATCAGATCATCAACGGCGTTGACGCGAAAACCACCAGTCTCATGGAGATTGTCGGAAAAATCGTATACGACACCGCCGTTGCGGCAGTCGCCATCGTTAGCATTCCGTTCGCGCCTATCGGTCTAGGACTGAGCGCTGTAGTAATGACAAAAGCGGTCATTGACGGGGTGGAGGCTTACCAGGAAAGCAATTATGAACAGTTGTTTTCAAGTTACCTTGATTGCATGTTGGAACTGACCACTATGCGCATCGGCCACTTGGGCTTCTCCCTGGTGCAGAAGGCGATTGCCAGACAGTTGGGCAATGTTAATACCTGCATGGGTGCCATTTCAGCTTGCACAGGAAAAACGATGGATCTCGCCGTCGCCACGGAACTGATGAAGCAGGCGCTCGCCGAGCCCGATTCAAATGACAAGACCCTTCTGGCGTGACTCTACAATGATTTAACCAGCGCTGGCGGGTGGTTCATAACCCATCCGCCAGCTCACGGCCTGCGTCGCCGTCAATAAGCGCTGTGCGGCGGGACCGTTTTCATCGGCATGAAACAACGATGCCGGACCTACGATGGTCAACACCGCCACCACCTGTCCAACCGCATTGAATACCGGTGCCGACAAGGCGTCGACACCCGGCATCAGCAAGCCATGTACATGATGCAGGCCACGCTCGCGGATCTGTTCGCACAAGGTCGCGTAAACATGATCGTCTGCCAGCGCATGGGCATTCGCGCTCTTCAGTTCCTGTTCACGCAGATCCAGGGTTTCGCGCTTGGGAAGGTAGGCGCCAAACACCAGCCCTGTGGAGGAACTGAGCAGCGGCAACACCGAACCCAGTTGCGTGACCACTGTCACGGCGCGTACCGCCGGTTCGATATGCACCACCGTTGCGCCCTGATTGCCCCACACCGCGAGAAAACAGGTTTCGTTCAGCTCGTCGCGCAACTCGGCCAGGGGCAGGGCGGCGACTTTCAGCACGTCCATACTGTTGAGTGCCGCCAATCCCACACGCAAGGCTTCACGGCCGAGGCCGTAATGGTTGGTGGCGGCATTCTGCTCGGCAAACCCGCTGGCAATCAGCGCCTGCAAGTAACGGTGAACCTTGCTCGCCGGCATTTGCACGTGTTCGGCCAGGCGCGACAGTGATGTCGAGGGGGACAACTCTGCCAGCGCTTTGAGGATGTCGGTTCCGACCTCGGCCGAGCGGACTTTCTGTTTGCCGTTGCTTTCGCTAGTCATGGGGAGGCGGTGTGATCCAGGGACGAATGGGCGTCTTTATAGCTTGACGGTCAATACCAATCAAATTACGTTATGCGTAATCGAATTACGATAAAAATAACCCGGGCGTGCCGATACCTCTTCGATAGAGCGACAGGCCACGGCCTACTCCCTGTTCAGGAGGCTCCATGAACCTCGATTCAACGGCGCCCGCGCTGGCTTATCAGTCCGGCTTCGGCAATGAGTTCAGCAGCGAGGCATTGCCAGGCGCGTTGCCCGTCGGACAGAACTCCCCGCAAACAGCCCCCTACGGTCTCTATACCGAATTATTCTCCGGCACGGCATTCACCATGGCCCGCGCCGAAGCGCGCCGGACGTGGATGTATCGCATCCAGCCGTCGGCGAACCATCCGGCGTTCGTCAAGCTGGAGCGGCAACTGGCAGGTGGCCCACTGGGTGAAGTGACCCCCAATCGTCTGCGTTGGAACCCGCTGGACATCCCGGGTGAGCCGACTGATTTCATCGACGGCCTGGTGAGCATGGCCGCTAATTCGAGCGCGGAAAAACCGTCCGGCATCAGCATCTATAGCTACCGGGCCAACCGCTCCATGGAGCGGGTGTTTTTCAATGCCGACGGCGAGATGCTGCTGGTGCCGGAACAGGGTCGGCTGCGCATTGCCACCGAACTTGGCGTGCTGGAGCTCGAACCGCTGGAAATTGCCGTGTTGCCCCGTGGCCTGAAATTTCGTGTCGAACTGCTCGACCCGCAAGCGCGCGGCTACCTCGCCGAAAACCATGGCGCACCGCTGCGTCTGCCAGACCTCGGCCCGATCGGCAGCAACGGCCTGGCCAACGCACGGGATTTCCTGACCCCGGTCGCGCATTACGAAAACCTCAAGCAACCGACCACGCTGGTGCAGAAGTTTCTCGGCGAGCTGTGGGGTTGTGAGCTTGATCATTCGCCGCTGAACGTGGTGGCCTGGCACGGCAACAATGTCCCTTACAAATATGACCTGCGCCGTTTCAACACCATCGGCACGGTCAGCTTCGATCATCCTGATCCATCGATTTTCACTGTCCTGACCTCGCCCACCAGTGTCCACGGTCTGGCGAATCTCGACTTCGTGATTTTCCCGCCACGCTGGATGGTGGCCGAGAAGACGTTCCGTCCACCTTGGTTTCACCGCAATCTGATGAATGAGTTCATGGGCCTGATCAAAGGCGAATACGACGCCAAGGCGGAAGGTTTCGTCCCCGGCGGTGCGTCCCTGCACAGCTGCATGAGTGCCCATGGGCCTGACGGCGAAACTTGCACCAAGGCGATCAACGCTGAGTTGGCCCCGGCGAAAATCGACAACACCATGGCCTTCATGTTTGAAACCAGCCAGGTGCTGCGCCCGAGCCGTTTCGCGCTGGACTGTCCGCAGCTGCAACCCCATTACGACGCTTGCTGGGCCTCGCTGCCCGCCACTTTCGACCCGACCCGGAGATAACCCATGACTCAGACTTCCATCACTCGTAGCTGGGTTGCCTCTGCCAACGGCCATGTTGATTTCCCGCTGCAAAACCTGCCATTGGGCGTCTTCAGCGTGAACGGCGGCGCACCTCGCAGTGGTGTTGCCATCGGCGACCATATCTTCGACCTGGAAGCGGCACTCGATGCCGGGCTGTTTGAAGGCACCGCGAAAGCGGCGGTAGAAGCCACTCGTGGCGGTCAACTGAATGCATTTTTCGAGCTGGGCCGAGAAGCACGCGTGGCCTTGCGTGAACGTCTGCTGGAGCTGCTGAAAGAGGGCAGCACCCTGCATGGCAAGATCGAAGCCCAAGGCGCAAAACTGCTGCCAGTGGCGGCAAACTGCACGATGCACTTGCCGGCGAAAATCAATGATTACACCGATTTCTATGTCGGCATCGAGCACGCACAGAACGTCGGTAAGTTGTTCCGCCCGGACAATCCCTTGCTGCCGAACTACAAGTACGTGCCGATCGGTTACCACGGCCGTGCTTCGACCATCCGCCCATCAGGCACCGATGTCCGTCGCCCTAAAGGCCAGACGCTGCCGGCCGGTCAGACCGAGCCGACATTCGGCCCGTGCGCGCGCCTGGATTACGAACTGGAACTGGGTATCTGGATCGGCCAGGGCAATGAGATGGGCGACTCGATCGCCATCGGTGACGCCGCCGATCACATTGCCGGTTTCTGCCTGCTCAACGACTGGTCCGCGCGGGATATCCAGGCCTGGGAGTACCAGCCGCTGGGCCCGTTCCTGTCGAAGAGTTTCATCACCAGCATCTCGCCCTGGGTGGTGACGGCTGAAGCCCTCGAACCGTTCCGTCGTGCGCAACCAGCGCGTCCTGAAGGCGACCCACAACCACTGCCGTATCTGTCAGACGCGCGCGATCAAGCGGCTGGCGGCTTCGACATCGAACTGGAAGTACTGCTGCTCACCGAAACGATGCGCGAGCAGAACCTGCCCGCCCACCGTCTGACCCTGAGCAACACCCAACACATGTACTGGACCGTGGCGCAGATGGTCGCGCACCACAGCGTCAACGGCTGCCAGTTGCAGGCCGGTGACCTGTTCGGTTCGGGCACTTTGTCAGGTCCGGAGAGTGGTCAGTTCGGCAGCTTGCTGGAAATCACCGAAGGCGGCAAAAAACCAATCGAACTGGCGTCAGGCGAGGTGCGTAAATTCCTCGAAGACGGTGACGAAATCATCTTGCGCGCTCGTTGCAGCCGTGACGGTTTCGCCTCCATCGGTTTCGGCGAGTGCCGCGGCAAAGTGCTGCCGGCGCGCTAAGAGGGTCGGGTCATGGAACTCTATACCTACTACCGTTCGACATCGTCTTACCGCGTGCGGATCGCGCTGGCACTCAAGGGCCTGGACTTTCAGGCGCTGCCGATCAACCTGATCGCCCCGCAAGGAGGCGAGCATCGCCAGCCGCCGTACCTGGGCATCAATCCCCAGGGACGGGTGCCGGCCTTGCGCACGGACGACGGTGAGTTGCTGATCCAGTCGCCCGCCATCATCGAGTACCTGGAGGAGCGTTATCCACAGGTGCCGTTGCTGTCCAGGGATCTCGTCGCTCGTGCCCGCGAGCGCGGCGTCGCGGCAGTGATCGGCTGCGATGTGCATCCGCTGCACAACGTCAGCGTGCTCAACAAGCTTCGGCAGTTGGGCCACGACGAACCGCAGGTGGTGGAGTGGATCGGACACTGGATCAGCCAGGGCCTGTCGACGGTGGAGCAGCTGATCGGCCTGGAAGGTTACTGCTTCGGCGCCGAGCCGGGTCTGGCGGACTGTTATCTGATTCCTCAGCTGTATGCGGCCGAGCGGTTCAACATTTCACTTGAAGCGTATCCACGAATTCGCCGGGTGGCGGCACTGGCGGCCACTCACCCGGCTTTCATCAAGGCTCATCCGGCGAATCAGCCGGATACGCCCTGAACCGTTATACCTGTCCCTGGAGGACATGGGATTGATGAATCAGTGGACGATGGAGTTCGGAGGCAGATGCCCGAGCCGCTCTGTCAGGCGAATCCGTTGAATAGGATCGTCGCTGAGCATCAGCGCATGCTCCAGATCGAAGCGCTCGGCGTTGGGGCAGTCCAGGCGTTGATAGAGACTGGCCCTGGCCAGGTAATCGGCGGCGCTGGCATTTCCCAGTTCCAGCACTCGTTCGGCATCGATCAGGGCACCAATGTAGTCATCGTGGGAAAGGTGCAACTGACGCAGGTTGCGTGACAGGCGTTGCAGCATCTGGACGGGCGCGGCGGTGACGAGGTGCTCGGCGCTGAGTTTCATGTTCGGACCGTACTGGCGTTGCAGCAGCTCGCGGCAGTCGTTGGGATACAGACGGCGGCCGCCACAGGGGTCCAGGAGATGATCGGCGCCCGGTACGCGAAGTAGAAAATGCCCGGGGAAGTTGACCCCGACCATGGGGATCTCCAGGCATCTGGCCAGTTCCAGTGCAATCAAACCAAGGGCCAGCGGTTGCCCGCGCCGGCGTTCCAACACTTTGTCGACCAATGCTGCTTGCGGGCGCAGGGGCGAGAAATCGTCCTGTGCAAATCCCAGGTCATTCATACGGCGCAACAACGGCTGGGCCAACTCGCTTACTGGTAACATCGGCAGGCCATGACTGACCCGCTGTTGCAGGTCTTTGAAGTCTTCCAGCACCAAGCCGGGATTTACTGCTTTGTCATGCTCGGCGGCGATCCACAGCGCCGCTTCGAACAGCGCGGGCGGTGATCGTTGCAGGCATTCGAAAAAGCGTTGGCGAGGCGTCATCAAAATCTCCGAGGGAATGCCTCGTTTTAGCCCCGTCTCCATCATTCGTCCAGTACCTCGCCAGGTTATGTCCGAAAGCCTGAATGGCGGCGCCGCTTATTCCGGCGCGCTCCAGCAAATTTCGGGCGCGAGCCTATACTGGCGACTACAAGTCGTGATTCGGGAGCCCCTACGATGTTCGCTCTCATGCAAAGCAATCGCCTTGAATCGCTGCATCTGAGCGTTGACCCGATGACCGGGTTGAAGGCGGTAATTGCTATTCATAACAGTCGCCTCGGGCCAGCGTTGGGCGGCTGTCGTTACCTTACCTATCCTGACGACGAATCCGCTGTCGAGGACGCGGTGCGCCTGGCCCAGGGTATGAGCTACAAAGCCGCGCTGGCGGGGCTTGCTCAGGGTGGTGGTGTCGCGGTCATTGTCCGCCCCGTGCACGTGGAAAGTCGCGCGGCGCTGTTTGAAGCATTCGGCCGCTGCATCAACCAGCTCGACGGTCGATACATCACGGCCATCGACAGCGGCACCTCGGTCGCGGACATGGACTGCATCGCTCAACAAACCCAGCACGTCACCAGCACCACCTCGGCCGGCGACCCGGCGCCGCATGCCGCCATGGGCGTGTTCACCGGGATTCGCAGCACCGCGATGGCCCGGCTGGGTAGCGACAATCTTGAAGGCCTGCGAGTGGCGATCCAGGGTCTGGGCAACGTTGGCTATGCGCTGGCAGAACAACTGCACGCCGCTGGAGCCGAGTTGCTGGTCAGCGACATCGACCACGGCAAAGTGCAATTGGCGATGGAGCAGCTCGGTGCTCACCCGATCGCGAACGATGCACTACTCAGCACACCTTGCGACATCCTCGCGCCGTGTGGCCTGGGTGGCGTCCTCAATCGCCACAGCGTTGCGCAATTGCGTTGCTCGGCGGTGGCCGGTTCGGCGAACAATCAGCTGACGCATCTGGACGTGGCGGATCAACTGGAGCGGCGCGGCATTTTGTATGCGCCGGATTATGTGATCAATGCCGGTGGGCTTATCTACGTGTCACTCAAACATCGTGGCGAAGAGCTGACCACTATCACGGCGCACTTGTCGAAGATCAGTTCACGACTGACCGAGGTATTCGCTCACGCCCAGGCGGAAAAACGGTCGCCAGCGCGGGTGGCGAATGAATTGGCGGAGAGAGTGTTGTACCGATAGAAAGATGAAAATGAAAAAGGCCCTGAGTCATCTCTGACTCAGGGCCCATTCAATTCTGGCGCTGCTTACTTCGGCGTCTTGGCCGCTTTGGCAGGCTTGGTCGGCGTAACGGCTTCAGCCGGTTCGGCGACGTCGGCAACTTCAACCGGTGCAACGATTTCAACAGGCGCGCTCAACAGCTCGGAAAGGGCATCCGGCTGGCTCTTGAACGCTTTGGCGAACACATCGCGGTTCTTCGCCATGTAGATCCCGGCTTCTTCCACTTGCTGTTCGGTCAGGGACGGAACAGCTTTTTGCAACACTTCGGCCAGCAACTCGGCCAGTTCGAGCATTTTGTCATGACGGTCAGCTTCGGCTTTATCCATGAACAAGCGCTCCAGATCTCGGCTGCTGCGGTATACCACTTCGACGGCCATTCACCACCTCACATGCCTTCACATTAAGTTGTCTTATTCGACCACTGTATTTATATACAGCGAAAAGGATAAGCGAATCCCTGCGCTTTGGGTAGTGGCTTTTCAATGTAGACCGAATTCAGGTGGTCTGCGTAAACCTGTGGGAGCCGAGCTTGCTCGCGATGAGGACCGCGAATCCACCCCAAAAGTGTCCAATAGCAGCCCATCGCCATCTCACCCAACAGCCTCTGGCCTTTTTTCTGCATGCAGAACAACCGTCACGTCCAACCCGCATCATCCGGTCGAACCGACCTAAGGAAGAAACATCGTGAAAATCAATTGGGCCGAGAAGCTGCGGCAGAACGTGCATCAACTGGCCGAATCCCTCGGCAATCTCTTCGTTGAGACGTTCCACTACCTGGCGCTGTTCGCCATCGGTGCGGTGACCGCGTATGCCGCGGTGATGGAATTTCTGGGGATGATCGAAGAGGGGCACATCAAGATTGATGACATCTTGCTGCTGTTCATCTACCTGGAACTGGGGGCGATGGTCGGGATTTATTTCAAGACTAACCACATGCCTGTGCGCTTCCTGATCTACGTAGCGATCACTGCACTGACGCGGCTGCTGATCTCCAACGTCTCGCACCACAACCCGCCGGACGTCGGAATCATCTACCTGTGCGGCGGCATTCTGCTGCTGGCCTTCGCGATTCTGGTGGTGCGTTACGCCTCGTCGCAGTTTCCTTCGGTGAAGATCGAGCACCCGCAACGCAAGGCGGGTGCGGGTTCCAGCGAGCATCCTGAAGTAGAGAAGGGCGAGCTTTAAATCCCCATGGCGGGGCGGGGCTGACCTTTGATGAGGGGCGGCGGCAGGTTGCGATTGTCGCCGTCTGTCATCGCTTCAAGAATCGCCATTGCACTGTGGCCTTGCTCGATGGCGATGCCGAACTGGATGCTTTGCACCAGGCGCTTCAGGCGTTTTGGATCATTACGCTGCTCGGCGCTGATCATCCGTTTGGCCACCACACGGCCACTGTTGGACAAGGTCAGCATGATGCTGCCGTCCAGACCCTGAATGCTCAGGTTGATCTGATAATCCGGTGCAAAGGCATC
The DNA here is from genome assembly GCF_015351605.1 of Pseudomonas sp. p50(2008). NCBI lineage: Bacteria > Pseudomonadati > Pseudomonadota > Gammaproteobacteria > Pseudomonadales > Pseudomonadaceae > Pseudomonas > Pseudomonas sp. p50(2008). The sequence goes on along the minus strand of NZ_JACMYF010000003.1, from coordinate 495,358 downwards.
GGTAATGAGCTGAAAAGGGTTGTCCATGATGCGTCACCGCCTGATTGAACGTGCAGTTGTTGACCGGCCATGATCATGTTGGTTCGCAATACCGGACCATTGGCAAGTCGTTCGCAGTCTCAAGTGGGATGTAGCAAGGGGCATGCCGGAAAGATTGTCATACAATAATCACGTCCCTCAATCGCTTCGCCACACACCTGTAGCAGCTGGCGCAGCCTGCGTTCGGCGGCGAAGCCGTCGTGAATCCGGAACTCGCGGTATAACTGAAACACCGCGTTATCTGATTTCACGACGGATCCGCCGCCGAACGCAGGCTGCGCCAGCTGCTACAGGGAACGTGCCTTATCTGCCCGATTCAGGGCAGAAACGAGTAAATGATCGCTGACAGTGCAATCAAACCGATCAACACCACAAACACGTTCGAGGCCTGACCCGAGTACTGGCGCAAGGCCGGCACGCGGCGGATGGCGTACATCGGCATCAGAAACAACAGACACGCAATGATCGGCCCGCCGAGGGTTTCAATCATGCCAAGGATGCTTGGATTGAAGGTCGCCACGGCCCAGCAGCTGAGGATCATGAACAGTGCGGTCGCACGATTCAGCCAGCTCGCCGACATCACTCGCCCACGACCCCGCAGGCTTTTCACGATCAGGCCCTGGAAGCCTTCGCTGGCACCGATGTAGTGACCGAGGAAGGATTTGGTGATCGCCACCAGCGCAATCAGGGGCGCTGCGTACGCGATGACCGGCGTCTGGAAGTGATTGGCGAGGTACGACAGGATCGAAATGTTCTGCGCCTTCGCAGCGGCCAGGTCAGCCGGGGAAAGGGCCAGCACGCAGCTGAAGCAGAAGAACATCACCGTCACGACCATCATGGCGTGGGCGATGGCCAGGATGCCGCTGCTCTTGGCTTCGGCTTGCTCGCCGTAACGCTGCTTCTGATCAACCGCAAACGCGGAAATGATCGGCGAATGGTTGAACGAGAACACCATCACCGGAATGGCCAGCCACAAGGTCTTGAAGAACAACGGCATCGGCATGCCTTCACTGGCGGTGGCGAAGAATGCGCCATTCCAGTTCGGGATCAGGCTGATGCCCAGCAACAACAACGCCGCCACAAACGGGTAAACCAGCACGCTCATGCACTTGACGATGACGCCCTGGCCACAACGAACGATGGCCATCAGACCGAGGATCAGCACCAGCGACAGAATGGCCCGGGGCGGCGGGGCGATGTGCAGTTGATGTTCCATGAAACTGCTCAGGGTGTTGGTCAGCGCTACGCTGTACACCAGCAGAATCGGGAAGATTGCGAAAAAGTACAGCAAGGTGATCAGTTTGCCGGCACCGACGCCAAAGTGTTCTTCAACCACTTCGGTGATGTCTCCCGAGCGTCCGGACAACACGAAACGGGTCAGCCCGCGATGGGCGAAAAAGGTCATCGGGAACGCCAGCACCGCCAGAATCAACAGCGGCCAGAAGCCACCCACACCGGCGTTGATCGGCAGGAACAACGTACCGGCGCCAATGGCCGTCCCGTAGAGGCCCAGCATCCAGGTGGTGTCGTGTTTGCTCCAGCCTTTGCTGACTGTCGCGGTCTCATGTTTTACGTCTACAGCGGGATTTTCGGCAGCAGGTGTACGCACATCGGTCATCGTTATGGCCTCGTTATTGTTCTTGCTCGGGCTCACGTGGTGCAGGCGGTCAGGGAATGCTCCTCAGCACTCCACCCAGCTAACAGCCAGGCCGCCCCGTGAAGTCTCTTTGTATTTGTCATGCATGTCGGCGCCGGTATCGCGCATCGTGCGGATCACCCGGTCGAGGGAAATGAAGTGCTTGCCGTCGCCACGCAGGGCCATTTGCGTGGCATTGATCGCCTTCACGGCGGCAATTGCGTTGCGCTCGATGCACGGCACCTGAACCAGCCCGCCGACCGGGTCGCAGGTCAAGCCGAGGTTGTGTTCCAGGCCGATTTCAGCGGCGTTTTCCAGTTGTTCCGGCGTTGCGCCCAGTACGTCAGCCAGCCCGGCAGCCGCCATGGCGCAGGCAGATCCCACTTCGCCCTGACAGCCGACTTCGGCGCCGGAAATCGAAGCATTTTTCTTGCAGAGAATGCCTACCGCCGCAGCGCCCAGAAAGAACGCGACCACGTCATCGTCGGACGCGTCCGGATTGAATTTCATGTAGTAGTGCAGCACCGCAGGAATGATCCCCGCAGCCCCGTTGGTGGGCGCTGTCACCATTCGACCGCCGGCCGCGTTCTCTTCGTTGACGGCAAGGGCGAACAGGTTGACCCACTCCATGGCCGACAGGGTGGAGGTGATGACATTCGGCTTGCCGATTTCCAGCAGGCTGCGGTGCAGTTTCGCTGCCCGACGCGGAACATTCAGACCGCCCGGCAGGATGCCTTCGTGACGCATGCCTTGCTCGACGCATTCACGCATCACCGACCAGATGTGCAACAGGCCCTGACGGATTTCGGCCTCGCTGCGCCAGGCCAGTTCGTTGGCCATCATCAGCTCGGAAACACGCAGGCCGTGCTGGTTGCACAGCTTGAGCAGCTCGGCAGCGCTGGAGAAATCGTAGGGCAGCACCACGTCGCTTGAGGGCGCAATACCTGACTCGGCTTCAGCCGCTTCAATGATGAAACCGCCGCCAATCGAGTAATACGTCTGCTCGGACAATTCGCCGGTTTCGCCAAAGGCTGTCAGGGACATGGCGTTGGGGTGGTAGGGCAGGCTCTCTTCGAGCAGCAGGAGATCGGTCTGCCAGTTGAACGCGATGGTCGCCTGGCCCGCCAGGTTCAGTTCACCGGTCTGACGCAGCGTGTTGATTCGGTCTTCGATGGACGTCGGATCAATGCTGTCCGGCCATTCCCCCATCAGCCCCATGACGCAGGCGCGGTCGGTGGCATGGCCAACGCCGGTGGCAGACAGAGAACCGTAGAGGCGAATCTCTACCCGACGGACGGCTGCCAGTATTCCTTGATCGAGCAGTGCTTGAGCGAAGGTGGCGGCGGCGCGCATGGGGCCGACGGTGTGGGAGCTGGACGGACCGATACCGACTTTGAAAAGATCGAAAACACTGATAGCCATGCTAAAGCCTATACAAGCAATGGAAGAGGAATCGCTGCCATTTTTGTAGGACAAGCGCAATGTCGGCGATACTGCCCACCTCGGTCCTACGTGACCAACGAAATTTCCTACTCGAGCCTTTAGCAGGACTAAACGATGAGTCGTCAATTGCATGCCCAGACCTACGTCTGGCTGCACGTATTTTCCTGTGCCGCCCGGCACCTGTCGTTCACCCGTTGCGCCGAAGAGCTGCACATCACGCCGGGTGCAGTCAGTCAGCAGATTCGGCAACTGGAAGAGCGTCTGGGTTTTCGCCTGTTTCACCGACGCGCCCGTGGCGTGGAATTGAGCGCGCAAGGCCAGCGGTTGGCCATTACCGTCAACGAGGCGTACGGCAGTATCGATGCGGAATTGCGACGACTGGACGCCGGAATGATCAGCGGAATTCTGCGCGTGCGTTCAATTCCGTCTTTTTTGAGCAAATGGCTGACGCCGCGCTTGCCGCGACTGCAGCAGCGCTTTCCGGACATTCAGCTGCGGCTGGTGGCAGAAGACAGCAGCGTGCCGCTGCACGAGGGCGACTTCGATCTGGCCATTGACCTGAATGACGGCAGTTATCCCGGACTGTTATCCACCACCTTGCTGGACGAGCAGATCTTTCCGGTCTGCTCGCCAGGCCTGTTGCGTGGGCGCCCACCGCTGCATGGGCCTGCCGACCTGCTGCACTTTCCCCTATTGCACGACATCACCGCCTGGCGCGGCAGTTATGAATATGCGGAATGGGAGTTCTATCTCAACGCCATCGGTTTCGAGGGCGCGGATGTGCGGCGCGGGCACACGTTCAATCGCAATCACCTGACGATCGAAGCCGCCATTGCGGGCATGGGCGTGGCGATTGCGCGTCGGACGTTGCTCAATGACGAACTGGAGCGGGGCACGTTGATCGTGCCGTTTGGCCTGGCGGTGCCCAATCACAAACGCTACGTGCTGCTCTATGCGCCGGGCGCGCTGAGCCATCCGGGCGTGCGTGCGGTACATGACTGGCTGGTGGAAGAGGCGGGGATTTTTCGCAGCCTGCACCCGCTGGCGGAGCGACAGATGTGAGTAGCTTGGGAATTCGGAAAGGGGCGACCCAACTCCCGACCTTAACAGCGCTTTTGCTCCCTGTCCGGCTTTTTTTGCGAATGAAAAATTATCTTTTTTTAGGGGTTGAATTGTTCTGCGTGCAGACCGATTGTGTAAGTAAGAGGTCACGGTGATGACGCCCAAGGGCTAGCCGAACGGCCTCTCGCGAGCTAGCTGAAATAAGGGATGAACTATGCAAATCCAAGTCAACAGTGATAACCATATTCAAAGCAGCATCCGACTGGAGGAGTGGGTACGTACTACCATTGAGAGCACGCTCGAACGTTATGAAGAGGACCTGACCCGGGTCGAGGTTCACCTGCGGGACGAGAATGGCGACAAGCCCGGTCCCCACGATATGCGCTGCCAGCTGGAGGCGCGGCCAAAAGGCCATCAACCGATTTCCGTCACCCACAAAGCCGACACCCTGGAGCAAGCGATCGACGGTGCGGCCGAAAAACTCGAACATGCACTGGAGCATTTGTTCGGCAAACTGCGGGGCAAACCACGTGCCGCTATCGTGCCGTTCGAAAGGGTTGCTGCGGACGCATTGCTGGAAGACGAGTTTCTCGAGAACGAACAGGCTGCGCAAAACGGCTGAAGCCTGATTTAATTTTTTATTGTTCCAATGACAACGGGCCTGCTTATGCAGGCCCGTTTTTGTTTGTGCAATCCACGATCCATGCCCCAAGACCCTCCATGTAGCAGCTGGCGAAGCCTGCGTCCGGCTGCGCAGCAGTCGTAAAGTTCTTCCCGAATAACCGCGCGGTCTGTTCTTGCGACTGCTGCGCAGCCGGACGCAGGCTGCTACAAAAGTGCGTTACGCGGTTCCCGGCAGTCCGTTCTCGCCGGACTCTTTTGCGTATGAGAATATTTATCATTAATATTGCGGCCTGCTTGGCTCCGTGACGTTCACGCAGCTCCACCTGTTTCAAGGCCGAAACATGAAAGTCAAAACCCGCTCGCTTCCCGTTTCCTACCGACTTGCCGTCACTTCGCGGGTGCTTGCCGCCGTGTTGGGCGGGTATGTCGTCGCGGCGTTAGCCAGTGTCAGCCTGACAATGTGGCTGCCCATGCCCCGCGCCGAAGCGGTAGTGACCGGCATGATGACTTCTTTTCTGGCGTACCTGTGCGCCGTGTTGTGGTGCTTCGCCTGCCGCAGTGCGTGGCAGGCGTGGTTGGGGGTGATCGTGCCGAGTGGGGTGCTGGCGGCAATATCCGGCGTGGCGTACTGGTTGGGGCAATCATGAAGGACGGATTTCGTCAGGCCATGGCCTGGCTCCATACGTGGACCGGTTTGATCTTTGGCTGGTTGCTGTTTGCGATTTTCCTGACCGGCACCCTCGCGTATTTCAAGGATGAGATCAGTCACTGGATGCAGCCGGAGATTCCCGCGCGATCGGTGTCTTCCGAGGCCAGTCTGGCCCTGGCGCAGGACTACCTGCAGCAGCACGCCCCAGGTGCCTCGCGCTGGCTGATCGATTTGCCGAGTGCCCGAGAGCCAGGCCTGTCGGTGCGCTGGCAACAGTCGCCAGCCAAGCGAGGCGAGCGCGGTCAATTCACCGAAAAACGCCTTGACCCGCAAACCGGCACCGAAGTGCAGGGCCGGGAAACCAGGGGGGGCGAGTTCTTTTATCGCTTTCATTTCCAGCTGCAAATGCCCTACCCCTGGGGCCGCTGGTTATCCACGATTGCGGCCATGGTGATGTTCATCGGCCTGATCACCGGGATCATCACGCACAAGAAAATCTTCAAGGACTTCTTTACCTTCCGCCCGCGCAAGGGCCAGCGTTCGTGGCTGGACGGGCACAACGCGGTGGGTGTTCTGGTGTTGCCGTTCCACTTGATGATCACCTACAGCAGCCTGGTGATTTTCATGTCGATGGTCATGCCAGCGAGCATTCTTGCGTCATACGAGGGCGATGTCCGGGCATTTTTCGATGACGTCTTCCCGGCTTCCAGCGTGCCTGAGCTCGCCGGGAAACCGGGTCAGCTGGCACCGATGGCACCGCTACTGGAGCGGGCTCGGGAGCAGTGGTCGGGCGGTCGCGTGCAGCGGTTGACGGTGAACAATCCGGGAGACGCAAATGCCTCGGTGGTGCTGGTGCGTGACGGTGCGGACCGGGTGGTTCATGACGTGAGCAGTGCCGTGACGTTCAACGGCGTTACCGGGCAACTGCTCAGCTCCACCCCGCAGCAGCCGGTCGCGATGGCCATCGCAGGCAGTTTCTATGGCTTGCACATGGGGCGTTTTGCCAGCCCCGTGGTGCGCTGGTTGTACTTCATTTTTGGTCTGGCGAGCACGGCCCTGATCGGCACAGGGCTGGTGATCTGGCTCGGCAAACGCCAGCTCAAACATGCGAAAAGCGCCGTGATGCCTTTCGAGCTGCGATTGGTCGAAGTGCTGAACATCGCCAGCATGTCAGGCTTGACGGTCGCCGTGGCGGCGTTCTTTTGGGCCAACCGCTTGCTACCGGTCGAGATGACGAACCGGTCGGATTGGGAAGTGAACAGCTTCTTCATCGTCTGGGGCCTGAGCGTGATTCATGCGATGGTCCGCCGGGGTCGCACTGCCTGGATCGAACAGTTGGCAGTGGCTGCGTTGCTGTTCTGTGCCGTGCCGCTGCTCAACGCATTGACCACGCCGTACCACTTGGGTGCGACGCTGCTGCAAGGTGACTGGATGATGGCCGGCTTCGATCTGGCGTGTCTGGTCAGTGGCCTGTTTCTGGCGTGGGCTGCATGGAAAATGCAGCGCTCGGGACAGGTGCCAGTCGCGACCGAACAGCGGGCCAAACCGATCACCCTTGAGCGCGAGGCGAACTGAATGCTACTGGCCCTGATGCTCTGTTACGGCGGTTTTACTGCGCTGTGTTTATCCATGGATCGGCATCACACTGACCTGCTCGGTCAAAAGCCGTCGGCCCGTCGTCGGCACGGGATGAAGATCGCCGGTTGGATATTGCTTGCCCTGTCGTTGTGGGCCGCCGTCTCGAAGACGGGTTGGTCGCTCGGGCTGGTCGAGTGGTCTGCAGTGTTGATGCTCAGTGCCTTGGTGCTGGTGCTGTTGCTGCCTTATCGCCCGCGTCTGGCGTTGTCGCTGGCCGGGCTGAGTCTGCTTGCCAGCCCCGTCGCGGCCCTTGCGCAGCAGTGATTTGATGATCAGCCCCCCTCCCGAATCCAGTGAAGACGACGCCCGTGGGGGACGTGCGCATTTCCTGCAGGTGTTCCTTTCCCAGCGATCACAGATGGAAGCGTTGGTGAGTCGTCGTGTGGGTTGTCGAGCGACCGCTGCGGACCTGGTGCAGGACCTGTTCTTGCGCTTCTGGCGCCGACCGCTGGTGCAGGTCGAAGAGCTCAGCACCTATCTGCTGCGGTGTGCCGGCAACATTGCCATCGACCATTTGCGCAGTGAAGGCGCGCGAGTGCGGGTAAACGAAGGATGGTTGCCGGAGCAACCGGAAAGTCGCGGCAGTGAACCGCAAGCGGCGCTGGAAGCCGGCAACGATCTGCGTCATGTCGAGGCCGCGTTGCGAGCGTTGCCTGAGCGTACGCGGCAGATCTTTTTGCTCAACCGTATCCACGGCCGCAAATACGCCGAGATCGCCAAGGCAATGGGGTTGTCCCAAAGCGCCGTAGAAAAACATATGATGCGCGCCCTCGAAGCCTGCAAGGCCAGCCTGCGGGAACCCGAACCGCGCACGCCAGGGAAAGCACCGTGAACCTTAAAGAACGCGTCACCCCGACGCCCGCTCAGGAGCAGGCAGCATTCGCCTGGCTGAGCCTGTTGCATGACCAACCCAGCAGCGGTGATCAAGTTACTTTCAGTCATTGGCTGCAAGCCGACCCGGCCCATGCTGAGGCGTACGCCCAGGCACAAGTGGTCTGGGAGATGAGCGAAGCGCCGGCGCGCACCCTGGCCGATGAGGACGCGTTGGCCTTGCAGGCTTATCTGAATGCCATGAACCGTTCACGCCAGGGCCGCGTTCGGCGTTGGTCCGGGGCGTTGGCGATGGCCGCGTGCCTGGTGCTGATGATCGGCATCGGTGCGGGATGGCAGCCATCGCGCTGGATGGACGATCTGGGGGCGGACTATGTCTCGGCACCGGGGGAAATTCGCACCGTGACGCTGGCCGATCAATCCCAGGTCACCCTGGACGCCGACAGCGCCATTGCGGTGGATTTCAGTCGTGGCGAACGGCATGTCCAACTGCGTCGCGGCGCCGGATTTTTCAGTGTGACGCACACCGGTGAGCCGTTTGTAGTCGACGCCGAAAAGGGCGAGGTACGCGTCTTGGGCACGCAGTTTGAAGTGCGCCTGCAACCTCGCGGCGCCCAAGTGACGGTGTTGTCCGGAAGGGTAGGGGTGACCGCGCAGAAGAACGCCGAACAACAGATCCTCACCGCCGGCCAGCAGGTGGCGTATGGCGAAGGCGCTGCGGAAAAATCCCATGCGGTCGACAGCGAAGCGCAACTGGCCTGGCGTCAGGGTTGGCTCAATTACTACAAGGCGTCGCTGGCCGACGTGGTGGAGGACCTGGGACGTTATTACCCGGGCCGGATCGTACTGCTCAACGATCAGCTCGCGGCGCGCCGGGTCAGCGGCAGTTTCCCCAGCAAAGACCCGATGGCCGTGCTGAGTTCATTGCAGGGGGTGTTGGGGTTTGAGCAGCATGCGGTAATGGGACGATTGATTATTTTGCAGTGAAAAAAAGTCAAAAGATCGCAGCTTGCGGCAGCTCCTGCAGGGGGCGCGTTTTCAAACTGTAGAGCTGCCGCAGTCCGCGATCTTTTGATCTTCCAAAAATATTTTCAACATTCTGATGAGGTAAAACCGATCGCCATCCGTGTAGTGACTGAAACTGCGAGTCATTCGCATCCGAAACAGTTCTACACAGGTCATGAGCAATGAAGTCCAGGGCAAAATCGGTGTCGGTCAAACAATGGTTGGGTGCTTCTGCACTGAGTTTCACGGCGCTGGCGCTCTTGCCATCGAGCATTGCAATGGCCGCCGATACCGGGACAGCGCAGCAGCGAACGCAATTCAGTTTCGCAATGACCGCCAAACCGCTGCCTCAGGCCCTGAGCGACTTCAGCCGGATCACTGGCATCAGCGTGGTCTACACCGATGAAGCGCCGTACGGCATCATCGCGCCCGCCGTGAACGGGCAGATGAGTGCCGAACAGGCGATGCAGCGTTTGCTCAGCCAATCGGGTTTCACCTTCCGTCGAACCGACGCTCACACCCTGGCCCTTGAACCCGTGTCCACCGATGGCGCGTTGAACCTGGGCGCGACCACCATCACCTCGGTGATGGATCAATCCCAGAGCTATCAACCCCCGCCAACCAGTTCGGTCATGCGGTCCTCCGCCTTGCTTCAGGAAATCCCCCAGACCGTCAACGTGATCCCGGCCCAGGTCATTCGCGATCAGGCGCCGCGTAATCTGGATGACGCACTGGCCAACGTCAGCGGCATCACTCAGGGCAACACTTTGGGCAGCACCCAGGACTCGGTGATGACCCGGGGCTTTGGTGACAATCGCAATGGCTCGATCATGCGCGATGGCATGCCGGTGGTGCAGGGAAGGGGGTTGAATGCCACGGTGGATCGGGTCGAAGTGCTGAAAGGGCCGGCGTCGTTGCTCTATGGCATCCAGGACCCGGGCGGGGTGGTCAACATGGTCAGCAAGAAGCCCGAACTTGAGCAGTACAACGCGCTGACCCTGCGCGGCTCGACCTATGGCGATGGCAAGAACGGCAGCGGTGGCAGCTTCGACAGCACGGGTGCGCTGGGAGATTCCGGGCTGGCGTACCGCATGGTGCTGGACCACGAAGACGAAGATTACTGGCGCAACTATGGTGTTCATCGCGAGACGCTGGTCGCGCCATCGTTGGCCTGGTTCGGTGAAAGCACCACCCTGTTGTTCGCCTATGAGCACCGCGAATTTCTCACCCCGTTCGACCGTGGCACGGTCATCGACCCGCGTGACAATCATCCGCTGGACATCCCCCGTGACCGTCGCCTTGATGAGCCGTTCAACAACATGGAAGGTCGCTCGGACCTCTATCACTTCGAAGCCGATCACGCGCTCGACGACAACTGGAATGCTCATTTTGGCTACAGCTGGAACCGTGAAACCTATGACGCCAGCCAAGTGCGCGTCACCGCTATCGACACCACCAAAGGCACGCTGACCCGCAGCATGGACGGCACGCAGAACGCGATCAGTACTGACCGCTTCACCACGGCCAGTCTCGAAGGCAATGTCAACGTGGCCGGCATGCAACATGACCTGGTGTTCGGTATCGATGATGAGTACCGCAAAATCTACCGCGCCGACCTGATCCGCCAGAAAAGCCTGAGTAATTTCAGCTACACCAACCCGGTCTATGGTCGCGAAGTCGAAGGCACCACCGTCAGCCCCGCGGACAGTGCGCAGACCGATCTGCTGCGCAGCGATTCGGTGTTCCTGCAGGACTCGATCCACCTCACCGATAAATGGATTCTGGTCGGCGGCGCGCGCTTTCAGGCGTACGACCAGTACGCTGGCAAAGGCGTGCCGTTCCAGGCCAACACCGACAGCAACGGTCAGAAGTGGGTACCGCGCGCCGGCCTGGTGTATCGCTACACCGATGCGTTGTCCTTCTATGGCAGCTACACCGAATCCTTCAAACCCAACTCCACCATCGCCCCGCTGAGTGGCAGCAGCACCGTGCTCGACGGCAGTATTGCGCCGGAAGAGGCCAAGTCGTGGGAAGTGGGCGCCAAGCTGGATATGCCAGGGCGTGTCACCGGCAACATCGCGTTGTTCGACATCAAGAAGCGCAACGTGCTGGTGGCCAATTCCGAAGGCCCCGTGACGATTTACAGCGCCGCCGGCGAAGTGCGCTCCCGTGGTCTGGAACTGGACCTGAGCGGTCAGCTCAGCGACCGTTGGAGCATGATCGGCAGTTATGCGTACACCGATGCCGAAGTCACCGAGGACCCGACCTACAAAGGTAAAAAACTGCAAAACGTGGCGAAAAACAGCGGCTCGCTGTCGGCTGTGTATGACTTCGGCACGATTGTCGGTGGGGATCAATTGCGGGTTGGGGCGGGTGCGCGATACGTCGGGGAACGGGCAGGCAACGCGGTGAATGATTTCGACTTGCCGAGCTACACCGTGGCCGATGCCTTCGCCACTTACGACACCCGGGTCGAAGGTCAGAAGGTCAAATTTCAGCTCAACGTGAAGAACCTGTTCGATCGCACCTACTACACCTCAGCGGCAAGCCGGTTCTTCGTGTCGATGGGGGATTCACGGCAGGTGACATTGTCCAGCACGCTGGAGTTCTAACATCCATTGCGGGAGTGAGCCTGCTCGCGATGACGGCCGTACATCCAGCATTGATGTTGCCTGACAGGGCCTCATCGCGAGCAGGCTCACTCCCACATTTGATTGGCAGTGAACACCAGATCCGCGTCCCACACAGACCCTGTGGGAGCCGAGCTTGCTCGCGAAGGGGCCCTGACAGGCACCAAAGAATCTCAGGATTACCGCAAAAACGCCTGCCGATACTCCCCAGGCGTTCCACCCAAGGACTGACGGAATCGATTGGTGAAATGACTGGCACTGGAGAACCCGCACGCCAGTGCAATCTCTCCCAATGGCTGTGACGTCGTGCGCAATAATTCCTGCGCCCGGCTCAGTCGTCGCGCCAGCACATACTGATGTGGCGGCAAACCAAAGCTCTCGCGAAACATCCGCGCAAAGTGATACTCCGACAACGCGCACAACCCCGCCAATTGCCCAAGGCTGATGGCCTCGGCCAACTGGCTGTCGATGAACTCAATGAGCTGCCGACGCTGATGCGCCGCCAGCCCGCCCTTGAGTCGCAATCCTTCGCGCTTGCCGACCTGACTCAGCAGCACATGGCTGAGCATTTCGTGCGCCAGACTGCTGGTCAGCAGGCGTTCACCGGGTTCGTCCCAATTGAGCGAGATCAGTTTCCGAAATCGCCGGGCCTGAATGGGATCGTCAAGAAAGGTGTGCTCGCGCAGCAGCAGTTCACGAGGTTCGCGGTCCAGCAGCGTGACGCAACCCAGCGCGAATTGTTCGGGGCTGAAATACACATGGGCCAGGCGAATGTCGCCGTTGATCACCCAGGCGGAAGGCTGATCCGCTGGCAGAATACACAACTTGTCCGGAGCACCCATGACACCGGGCCGGTCGCGGCGAAATGTGCCGGTGCCGCCAGCGATGTAGCAGGACAGCGTGTGATGGCTGGGCGCCTCGTAGTCCTGGGCGTCGTGATGGTTGCTCCACAAAGCTGCAGCCATGCCGTCACCGAGCTCGGCGCTGTGCTCGAGGCGAGCATGGTGCGAGCGGTTGAGGGCTTGAAAAACTTGCAACGATTCCAATGCGGGCATGATCACTTCTCTCTAACGCCTTGCATCCTACTCCGTAGAGCGTGCCTCGCCAGCCCGTCGCTCGACAAATGCGCAAGTTTTTGCAAGTGCGACCAGCGCCGACGCAGGACACTGATGCTCTACCGAGGAGCTTGCGCCATGAACCTTTCGTTGTATTTGCTGACCGTGCTGATCTGGGGCACCACCTGGATTGCCCTCAAATGGCAGCTGGGCGTGGTCGCGATCCCGGTGTCGATCGTCTATCGCTTCGGTCTCGCCGCGTTGGTGTTGTTCGCGATTCTGTTGCTCAGCCGTCGCCTGCAAGTGATGAACCGTCGCGGACATCTGATCTGCGTGGCGCAAGGGCTGTGCCTGTTCTGCGTCAACTTCATGTGTTTCCTCACCGCCAGCCAATGGATTCCCAGCGGTTTGGTCGCCGTGGTCTTCTCCACCGCCACCTTGTGGAATGCCCTGAATGCGCGGGTGTTCTTCGGTCAGAAAATTGCTCGCAATGTGCTGATGGGGGGTGCCTTGGGTCTGCTGGGATTAGGTCTGTTGTTCTGGCCTGAGTTCGCCGGTCATACCGCCAGCCCCGAAACCTTGCTTGGCCTGGGGTTGGCGTTGATCGGCACGCTGTGTTTTTCGGCGGGCAACATGCTGTCGAGCCTGCAGCAGAAGGCGGGCCTCAAACCCCTGACCACCAACGCCTGGGGCATGGCCTACGGCGCGGCGATGCTGTCGGTCTGGTGCCTGGTCAAGGGCACTCCGTTCGACATGGAGTGGAGCACGCGTTACATCGGCTCTTTGCTGTACCTGGTTATCCCGGGCTCGGTAATTGGCTTTACGGCCTACCTGACGCTGGTTGGGCGGATGGGGCCTGAACGCGCGGCTTATTGCACGGTGTTGTTCCCGGTCGTGGCGCTGAATGTCTCGGCATTTGCCGAAGGCTATCAGTGGACCGCTCCAGCGCTGGCGGGATTGGTGATGGTCATGCTGGGCAACGTACTGGTGTTTCGCAAACCTGGCGTGAGCGTAAAACCGGTAGAGGGAAAGTTGGCATAAGCGCACGCTGTTTAATTATCTTTAACCAGCACGAGATAAATAAGGCCGAGAAACATGAATTCAATGTTATTTCGCGCCCAGTGAAAGCCGTTGCCTTGTATCGAACTGTCCATGTCGAACCATTCATTGAGGACAATAACGTAGAACGTGAAATAGACAAAAATAGCGGTGGTAAAACCGACGATGGCAAACTTCTTTGCGTCATGAAATTCATGACGCGGGGCATTGATATTTCGGTATAGCTGATAAGTGCCCACCAGGAAGCTGAGCGTAAACATAATCTCGAGCGTAATGACCGCCCAGTAAAACCGATGATGGAACAGTGTTGAAGTGACCGCGCGATAGCGGCGTGATTCGTTGCCGACGGTGTCGCTCATGCTGATGATGCGCCCGATGTAGTCGGAGTAGGCCGTGTAATCGGTGAAGTTGTTGGTCAAGGTGACCAATCCAAAGAGTGCGGCCATTAAAACAATCAGTACTTTGCTCCGCCTGATCGTGCAAAGGGTGGTGAAGTTGCTCATGCAAGTAATCTCCGAATGTACGTATTGTGCTTTTAGCGTTGTCGGAGTTTATAGCGGATGGCGTGTAAGTTGCCGGCGACTGAGTTGCAGGTTATGTCGCTGTTACTTGATCATTTGTTATGAAAGTCGTTGGTGAAGTCGGCACGCGCTTGAGCACGTGCCGTCGCCTTTATCAGCCTTTCCAGACGTGCGGATTGACCAGATCCTGTGGTCGCTCACCCAGCAGAGCGCTGCGTAGATTGGTAATAGCGCGGTTGGCCATTGCATCACGGGTTTCGTGAGTGGCTGAGCCGATGTGCGGCAGCGTGACAGCATTTTTCAGCTGGAAAAGCGGCGATTCAGCGAGGGGCTCTTTCTCATAGACGTCCAGCCCTGCGCCACGGATGCGGTTGTTTTGCAGCGCTTCGATGAGTGCCGGTTCGTCCACTACGGGGCCGCGGGCAATGTTCACCAGAATCGCGCTCGACTTCATCAATGCCAGCTCGCGATGGCTGATCAGGTGCTTGGTCTTTTCGCTGAGCGGCACCACCAGGCACACAAAATCGGCTTCAGCCAGCAACTGGTCAAGACTGCGAAACTGAGCGCCGAGTTCTTGCTCCAGTGCGGTCTTGCGACTGTTGCCGCTGTAGATGATCGGCATGTTGAACCCCAGCCGGCCACGGCGGGCAATGGCTGCACCGATGTTGCCCATGCCGACGATGCCCAGGGTCTTGCCGTGTACATCACTGCCAAACAGCGGAGCACCGACGCTGGCTTGCCATTGACCGGCCTTGGTCCAGGCATCCAGCTCAGCCACCCGCCGCGCGCTGCTCATGATCAAGGCGAACGCCAGGTCTGCGGTGCTTTCAGTCAGGACGTCCGGGGTGTTGGTGAGCATGATGCCGCGCTCATTGAAGTAGGCAACGTCGTAGTTGTCGTAACCCACCGAGACGCTGGAGACCACTTCCAGTCTCGCCGCATTTTCCAGTTGCGTCCGCCCCAGTTTGCGACCGACGCCAATCAGGCCGTGGGCGTGAGGGAGGGCTTCATTGAACTGGGCATTGATGTCACCGTTTTTCGGATTCGGCACGATCACCTCGAAATCCTGTTTCAGGCTTTCGATCATGTCGGGCGTGATGCGGCTGAAAGCGAGTACGGTCTTTTTCATGAGAGGAGGCTCGTCGTGCTTGGAGAATGCCAAGCACGCTAACATTCTTCCCGGGTTTTGTGCGAGACCGTCGACGCAGATAAACCCTGTAGGAGCAGCCTGCGGCAGCTCCTGCAGTAGCCGGGTGGCATGACGGCTCAATTCGCCAACCGAGCCCCCGCCAGGCTTCCGCTCAGTTCATACGCCGTCAGTTCCGCCTGATGCGCTGCCAGTATTTCCGGCAACGAGCCGCGCAGGTACTCGACCCATGTCTTGATTTTCGCGTCGAGGTATTGGCGCGAAGGATAAATCGCGTACAGGTTCAATTCCTGCGAGCGGTAGTTCGGCATCACCCGCACCAGCGTGCCATTGCGCAAACCTTCAATGGCCGCATACACCGGCAACACGCCAACGCCCATGCCGCTGGTGATCGCGGTTTTCATGGCGTCCGCCGAGTTCACCAGAAACGGTGAGCTATTGATGGTGACCATTTCCTGCCCTTCAGGGCCGTCGAAGGTCCATTTTTCCAGCGGGATGACCGGGCTGACCAGGCGCAGGCAAGCGTGGTTCAGCAGATCGCTGGGTTTGTGCGCGCAGCCGTTGGCTTTTACGTAGGCTGGTGACGCGCAGACGATGCTGTAGGTAATGCCCAGGCGTTGCGAGACGAAACCCGAGTCCGGCAGTTCGCTGGCGAGCACGATGGACACGTCATAGCCTTCGTCGAGCAAGTCCGGCACGCGGTTGGCCATGGTCAGGTCGAACGTCACGTCGGGGTGGGTCTTGCGGTAGCGGGCGATCGCGTCGATCACAAAGTGCTGACCGATGCCGGTCATGGTGTGCACCTTGAGCTGCCCGGCGGGGCGTGCGTGAGCATCGCTGGCCTCGGCTTCCGCCTCTTCGACGTACGCCAGGATCTGTTCGCAACGCAACAGATAGCGCTTGCCGGCTTCGGTCAGGGCGATGCGCCGCGTGGTTCGATTGAGCAGTCGGGTTTGCAGGTGGGCTTCCAGATTGGAGACCGCGCGCGAGACGTTGGCTGTCGTGGTATCGAGCTGCACGGCGGCGGCGGTGAAGCTGCCAGCCTCGGCCACGTAGCTGAAGGCGCGCATGTTTTGCAAAGTGTCCATGGGGTGCTCTCGGGTTCGATGGCAAATTGTGACACGAAGTTTCAGGGTCTGAGACCCCCGACGAAGGGATTATCGCGTTAACGGTAACAAAGATTCACAAGAATCCCAGCTTATCGCCACTCCGGGCGCCCCCTAGAATTGCGCCCACCTCTGTAGGAGCCTCGTTTCACTCGACAGCTCCTCCAAAGGAACCCCCCTCAGCTCAGGAATTTGCAGCAGTGCCGCGTCGCATCAGCAGAGCGCTTCAGACGCTCAGTGTTTTGGCTCTATCCCTGACAATCAGCGGCTGCATCGGAACCGGCGGAATTGCCCCCCAGGGCAAGGCACTGGAGGCCAATTCACTGGCCACCGACGAAGCCATCCAAAGCGCCGCACAGGACGCTCACTGGCCCGCCACGCAATGGTGGCAGGCTTACGGCGACCCGCAGCTGAACCGCTGGATCGACCTCGCCCTGCAAGGCAGCCCCACCATGGCCATCGCTGCCGCCCGTGTACGTCAGGCGAAAGCCATGGCCGGCGTTGCCGAGTCCGCCGAGTCCTTGCACATCAACGCAGACTCCACCCTCAAACGTCACAACTGGCCCACCGATCAGTTCTACGGGCCGGGCGAGCTGGCGGACACCACGACCTGGGACAACAACGCCTCGCTGGGCTTCAGCTATGCACTCGATCTTTGGGGCCGTGAAAGCAATGCCACCGAACGCGCCGTCGATATGGCGCACATGAGCGCCGCCGAAGCGCGCCTTGCCCAGCTGGAACTGCAGAACAACATCGTGCGCGCCTACATCGAACTCTCGTTGCATTACGCACAACGGGACATCGTCACCGCGACGCTGACGCAGCAACAACAGATTCTCGACCTCGCGCAAAAACGCCTGGCGGGTGGCATCGGTACGCATTTCGAAGTCAGCCAGGCCGAAACCCCGCTGCCCGAAACCCATCGCCAGATCGATGCGCTGGACGAAGAAATCGCCCTCAGCCGCAACCAGCTCTCCGCACTGGCGGGCTTCGGACCGGGCCAGGGAACCCAATTGCAGCGACCCACGATGTCGCTCGCAGCGGCACTGAAACTACCGTCGTCGTTACCGGCGCAGTTGCTGGGTCAACGCCCGGACGTGGTCGCCAGTCGCTGGCAGGTCGCGGCGCAGGCGCGGGGAATCGACGTCGCTCACGCTGGTTTTTATCCCAACGTCGATCTCGTCGGCAGCCTCGGCTACATGGCGACCGGCGGCGGGGCGTTGGAGTTTTTGACCGGCAAAAAACTCAACTACAGCGTCGGTCCGGCGATCTCGCTGCCGATTTTCGATGGCGGGCGTTTACGCGCCGAACTGGGTGAAGCGTCAGCCGGTTATGACATTGCCGTCGCGCACTACAACCAGACCCTGATCAACGCGCTGAAAAATATCTCCGACCAGTTGATCCGTCGCGAGTCCATGGAGAAGCAGCAAACCTTCGCCGCCGAGTCGGTGGCGACCGCGCAGAAGACCTACGACATCGCAATGATCGCCTATCAGCGTGGGCTCACGGATTACCTCAACGTGCTCAATGCCCAGACGCTGCTGTTCAAACAGCAACAAGTCCAGCAACAGGTCCAGGCCGCGCGCCTCGGCGCTCATGCCGAGCTGGTGACGGCGCTCGGCGGCGGGCTGGGGGCGGGTAACGATGTGCCAAAAAACAGCCAGACCCAGGCACCGAAAACCCCGGTTCTATTACGTTGAACACACGATCTGTGGCGAGGGGATTTATCGGAATGCCGCACCACCCCGAACCACAATCTGTGGCGAGGGGATTTATCCCCGTTCGGCGGCGAAGCCGTCGTAGATCAGGTGAATGCGGTGTGTCTGGAAGAACAAGGTGCCTGGGTTTACGACGGCTTCGCCGCCGAACGGGGATAAATCCCCTCGCCACAGGTGGTGCGGCATTCTGATAAATGCCCTCACCACAAAATAGTATTCAACCTAAATTCGTTGAACAGGATTCCATGACTCCCTTGCCCGCACCACTGCGCTGGCTGTATTCCCTTGAATGGCGCCGGGGTTTCTTTGACTGGGCACGCAGCGACGGCGTGACCTGGGTGTACATATTCAAAGTGCTGTTCGCCGCTTTCCTGACCCTGTGGCTGGCCATGCGTCTGGAGCTGCCGCAGCCGCGCACGGCGATGATCACCGTGTTCATCGTCATGCAGCCGCAAAGCGGACAGGTGTTCGCCAAAAGCTTCTATCGTTTCCTCGGCACACTCACCGGCTCGGCGGTCATGGTCGCGCTCATTGCCCTGTTCGCGCAGAACACCGAACTGTTCCTCGGCTCGCTGGCGATCTGGGTGGGCATCTGTTCGGCAGGTGCAGCGCGTTACCGCAACTTCCGCGCCTATGGTTTTGTGTTGGCCGGCTACACCGCGGCGATGGTCGGTTTGCCTGCCTTGGCTCATCCGGATGGCGCGTTCATGGCGGCGGTCTGGCGGGTGCTGGAAATCTCGTTGGGGATTCTCTGCGCCACCGTAGTCAGCGCCGCGATCCTGCCGCAAACCGCCAGCGCCGCGATGCGCAATGCGTTGTACCAGCGCTTCGGTGTGTTCGCCTTGTTCGTCACCGACGGCTTGCGCGGTCGCAGCCAACGGGACGCTTTTGAAGCCAGCAACGTGCGGTTCATTGCCGAGGCGGTGGGGCTGGAAGGGCTGCGCAGCGTCACCGTGTTCGAAGACCCGCACATGCGTCGGCGCAACGGTCGCCTGAGTCGTTTGAACAGCGAGTTCATGGGCATCACCACACGTTTCAATGCCTTGCACCAGTTGCTCGAACGCTTGCGCAACAGTGACGCGGATCATGTGGTGGCCGCCATCAAACCGGGCTTGCAGGACCTCGCCGAAGTGCTCGACGGTTTCAGCGGTCGCGCGTTGACCAGCCCTGACGCTGTCCGTTTGGTCGCGGCCCTGAGCGCGTACAAAGAAGCGCTGCCAGCGCGTGTCCGCAGCCTGCGAGCAGCGTTTCAGGAGAGCGATCCGAGCGACGCCGAGCAACTGGATTTCCACACGGCCTACGAACTGCTCTACCGCTTCGTCGACGACCTGCACGGTTATGCACAGACTCACGCCTCCCTGGCGGATCACAGTCATGCTCGAGAGCAGTGGGATGAGCCGTTCACCCCGCAAACCAACTGGATGGCGTCGGCCGCCTCGGGGATTCGAGCGGCGTTCATTCTGGTAGTGCTCGGCAGTTACTGGGTAGCGACGGCGTGGCCGAGCGGCGCCACCATGACCCTGATTGCTGCGGCGACCGTCGGGCTTTCAGCCGCGACACCCAATCCGAAACGCATGGCCTTTCAGATGGCCTGCGGGACTTTTCTCGGGGCGTTGATCGGCTTCGTCGAGATGTTTTTCATCTTCCCGTGGATCGATGGTTTTCCATTGCTGTGCGTGATGCTGGCGCCGGTGATCGTGCTCGGCTCATTCCTGACGTCACGGCCCCAATACGCCGGTGTCGGCCTTGGCTTGCTGATCTTTTTCAGTACCGGATCAGTGCCGGACAACCTCACGGTCTACAACCCTTACGCGTTCATCAACGACTACATCGCCATGGTGCTGGGCATGCTGGTGTGCGCCGCCGCCGGGGCGATCATTCTGCCGCCTAACAGTCGCTGGCTATGGCGTCGGCTGGAGCAGGATTTACGCGGGCAAGTGGTGTACGCCATCAGCGGCAAGCTCAAGGGCCTGGCCTCCGCTTTTGAAAGCAGTACCCGCGACCTGCTGCACCAGGCCTATGGCCTCGCAGCGGGTCAGCCACAGGTGCAGCGTGACTTGCTGCGCTGGATGTTCGTGGTGCTCGAAGTCGGTCACGCGATCATCGAGTTGCGCAAGGAGCAGGCGATTCTGCCGGTGCATCCGGCCTACGCCGAAGCCCAGCCGTGGCGTCAGGCGATCCGCGTCATGGGCCGTTCGTTGATGCGCCTGTTCCTGCAACCCAGCGCCAGTAATCTGGAGCGTGGACTGATCGCCGTCGATCATGCAATCAGCCGTGTGCAGGCCACCGACGAACCCTTCGCCCCGCACTTCGACACCTCGGCTTTACGCCGGGTGAAGAGCTACCTGCACTTCATCCGCACGTCGCTGCTCGACCCGCAATCGCCACTCGCCGCCTACGCGAAAAGTACCCCTCAAGGACTTGAACATGCCTCGTGAAATCGCCTTCCACGGCGTGTACATGCCGACCATGACGCTGATGTTCTTCATCGCAGCGGCACTGGCCTGGGCACTGGACCGGTTCCTGTCCGGGTTCGACCTGTACCGTTTTTTCTGGCACCCGGCGCTGCTGCGCCTGAGCCTGTTTACCTGTCTGTTCGGCGCTTTGTCGCTGACCATTTACCACTGACTCTTACACTGAAGAAGGCCCTGATGAAAAAGCTTTTCAGCCTGCTCGCCACCTTGTTGGTACTGGCGCTGGCGATATGGATCGGCCGGACCCTTTGGGTGCATTACATGGACACGCCGTGGACCCGTGATGGTCGGGTGCGCGCCGACATCATCAACGTCGCGGCTGACGTCACCGGGGAAGTGGTAAACGTGCCGGTGCGCGACAACCAGTTGGTGAAGAAGGGCGATTTGCTCATGCAGATCGACCCTGAGCACTACCGCATCGCGGTCAAACAGGCGCAGGCACTGGTGGCGTCACGCAAGTCGACCTGGGAGATGCGCAAGGTCAACGCCCACCGCCGCGCCGACATGGACAACCTGGTGATCTCCCGGGAAAACCGTGACGACGCCAGCAACATCGCCGACTCTGCCCTGGCTGATTATCAACACGCCCAGGCACAACTCGAAGCCGCCCAGTTGAACCTCAAACGCACCGAAGTACGCGCAGCAGTGGACGGTTACGTGACCAACCTCAACGTGCATCGCGGCGACTACGCACGCATCGGCGAGGCAAAAATGGCCGTGGTGGATATGAACTCGTTCTGGGTGTACGGCTTCTTCGAAGAAACCAAGCTGCCCCACGTACGGGTAGGCGACAAGGCCGACATGCAACTGATGAGCGGCGAAGTCATGAAGGGCCACGTGGAGAGTATTTCTCGCGGCATCTACGACCGTGACAACCCGGAAAGCCGCGAACTGATCGCCGATGTAAACCCGACGTTCAACTGGGTGCGCCTGGCCCAGCGAGTACCGGTGCGGATCCACATCGATGAAGTGCCGGACGGGGTGCTGCTGGCGGCGGGGATTACTTGTACGGTGGTGGTCAATCCCGCAATTGGCGAATAGACCGAGACAAAGATAAACCTGTGGCGAGGGAGCTTGCTCCCTCGCCACACAAATGCGGGTGGCTCAGCTTTCGCAAAACGTCTCATGCAAATGCCGCCACACCACCCGTTCTAAAGGCTCTTTCTCAAACACCACCGTCGACCGCCGATCTGTCTCCAGCCCCGTCGCATCCACTTGCCGCTCGCGATAACTCACCGTCGCGCCGCGCTCGTGCTGATCAATCCCGCGCAACTCACTGAGCTCGATCCTGAACCCGGTCTTCATCCCTCCAGCGGTCCGGAACAATGCGGTCAGGGTGTCTAAATCCAATACCCGGGCCAACGGTGTGATCATCGAAAACCGGGGTGAGAAGCGGGTCAGCAAGTTATCCAGGGCGTCGTTGCCCTGAGGAAGTGCAAACCATTGTTCGATCAGTCGGTGGGCTTCAATCACTTCATCAAAGTAGTCTTGGTAATCATTCATGTGGTTTTTTCCTGTAGGGGAGCGGGTCGGACAAGGGCCCTCACGTGCGTCGCATCGAAACGCAAGACGGCGAAAATCGGCAGTAACGTCAGGACTGCAGCGACCAGAAAACAGTGCCTGAAGGCATCAGGTAACTGGGGGTTGAGTGCACCCAGCAACGAACTCAATACCGCTGCGCCAAGGCAGAAACTCAGCTGGCGGTTGATGTTCCACAACGCGCTGGCGTGGTTCATGCGATCAGCACGGATATCGATAAAGGCCAGGGTTTGCGCGCTGCTGCTGCACAAGCTGCCACCCAGTCCCATCAAGGCGTACGCGGTGACCGGTAACCATCCGTGAGGTTGTTCGATCAGCATCAACAAACCAATGCCCGCGCTCTGTAGCAGCATGCCGAACACCAGCAAGGGCTTGGGTCCCCAGCGATTGAAGCCCTGTTTGCCGGCGACAATCGCAACTGCCGAACCCAGTGCCCAGGGCAACATCAACCCACCGATTTGCGCAGTACCGAACCCCAGTTGATGCAGGTACAGCACAGCGATCAGGCTGGTGCCAATGAACACGCCGGGGACCAGCAAATACACGCACATCGCCAGGCGCAACGAAGGGCTGTGCAGCAATTGCAGATCGAGCAGCGCACCGGGCTTTCGCCAACCATCGCGCAGGTACAGCCCGAGTGTGACGGCGCTCAACAGCAGGCCGATCAAACCGAATTGACGTGTGCCAGCTTCACTCAACAGGCTCAAGGCAATCAGCAGCAAACTGAGGCTGGAGGCGGCCAGTAGCAGGCCACGGCTGTCCAGCGTCGGGCGATCGCTCGCGGGGTCGTCGACCTTCAACCACAGCGCCGCGAGCACCAACGCCACCAAGGTCAACGGCAGGTTCAGGTAAAACACCCAGCGCCAGGACAGGGCCTGGACAATCCATCCGCCGACCATGGGCGACAGCGCCGGGACCAGCAAGGCAACGGACAGCACCCACAGGGTCAAGCGGCTGCGCAGGTGTGCTGGACAGTGACGAAACGCCAACGCCTGGCCGACAGGAATCAACAACCCGCCGCCGAGTCCTTGCACCAGTCGCCAACCGATCAGCGCTTCAATCGAGTCAGCCCCTGCAACCAACAGCGAAGCGAGACCGAACAGCAGCAGTGATGCGAGTATCAAGCGCCGCTCGCCAACCCTTGCCGCCAGCCACACGCTCATCGGGATGATCAGCGTCAGCCCCAGCATGTAGGCATTGCTGATCCAGGCCAGTTGGGTCACCGAGGCGTGCAGGTGTTGTGCGATGTCGGGGTAGGCGATGTTGGCGACAAACATGTTCAGCAGATCGAGGGCAAATCCCAGCAGATACACCAGCGCGACTTTCGATCGATAGGACATGACTACTTCCCTGTGTTGATGCGTGCAGGGTAGGGCGCACGAAGCACTATGGAAACGCTGGTTTGGCTGCTAGTTTGTCAAAATTATTTTGACAGTGAGCATTTTCTGACATGGTCAGCCTGGACCGTTTTGACACCTTCAAGGCCGTAGTAGAGGCTGGGTCGCTGACGGCGGCGGCCGATCTGCTGGGGCAGACGCGCGCGGTGGTGAGCTTCAATCTCAAACGCCTGGAAGCCGAACTCGGTGTCACGTTGCTGACCCGCAGCACACGGAAACTGGCGCTGACCGATGCCGGCGAACGTTTTTACCAGCGCTGCGTGCGAACCCTGGACGAGGCCCGAATGGCCGTCGAGGAAGCCCGCAGCGAGCACCTGCAACTGCGGGGTACGTTGCGCATCACTACCACCGTGGAGTTTGCGTTGGCGCAGGTAGTGCCGGCGTTGACGGTCTTTCGTGAGCAACATCCACAGCTGCACGTTCACCTGTCGACGTCCTCGACCCATGCCGATCTGATCTCCGAACGCTTTGATCTGGCGATCAGGTTGGGTCGCATGCTGGACTCCAACCTGCGCGCGGTGCAGTTATCGACCTTCGATATTTTCGCGGTGGCGGCGCCTGCCCTGATCGAGCGTTTCGCCCCGGCGTCAACGTTGGCGGCACTGGAGCAATGGCCGACGCTGGGGCATGGGCGAGTGCCGGAATTGACGGTGACAGACCCCGAGGGCGTGGAGCATCTGTACCCTCCGGGGCCGTGGACAACGGCGATCGTCGCGGACAACTCGGTCACGCTGCGGGCGTTTGCCTTGGCCGGGCAAGGCGTGGCAGTGCTGCCTGACTGGCTGGTTCAAGAGGATCTTCAGGCGGGGCGGTTGGTGCGCTTGCTGGGGGATCATTCGTTTGCCCGGCAAGGGGTGTATGCGCTGTACCCGGACACCCGGCACTTGCCGCTGAAGGTGCGGGCGTTTATTGATTTCATGAAGGCGTGGGGCTGATTGTTGCGGTGACTGTTCTGGCCCAATCGTCGGAATGCCGCCCAGACCAAGCCACGCTCCCACAGGATCGAGTGAACACATCCACTGTGTACGGCGCAAATCCCCTGTGGGAGCTAGCTTGCTAGCGATAGCGTCACTCGGTCTCAAAGCTGCCCCTTCAACCCGAACCGCTTCATCAACCCAGCTTCCAACAACCCTTTTGGCAACAACCCTGCCAACAGCGGCAAAGCCCGAGACCCATTGCCCAGGCGAATCAACCGTGGTGGTTTGCTCTGCTGCACAGCCTTCAGCAAACCGGCAGCAAACTCACTGGCCGGCGTCGGCTTGTCCTGGGACGCCTTGGCCCGCGCCCGAATGCCTTCACGCAACGGCCACCATGGCGACTGTTCGGTGATCAACTGTTCGGCTTCGTGACCGGCATTTTTGGCGAAGCTGGATTCGATGGCCCCCGGCTGGACCTCCATCACACGAATACCGAATGGCGCCAACTCCATGCGCAAGGCATCGCTCAGTGCATGCACCGCGGCCTTGGACGCGCAGTACGCACCGGCAAATGGCGTGACGAGCACCCCGGACACGCTGCCAATGTTCACCACTAATCCTTTGGCGCGACGCAGCACCGGAAACAGCGCCCGGGTGACGCCGACGATGGCAAACACATTGGTTTCGAACTGACGTTGCATCGCCGCAACACCGCCATCGAGCAGCGGCCCCATGGCGCCATAACCGGCGTTGTTGATCAGCACATCAAGCCCGCCACGCTCCTGATTGATCCGTGCGCTGAGCAGCTCAAGCGCCGCGCCGTCATTGACGTCCAGTTGCACGGCGGTGAACCCGGCGGCGGACAGGAGGGCCACATCTTCCGCCTTGCGTGCGCTGGCCCAAACTTCGTAACCGGCCGCTTTAAACGTATCGGCGAGGGCGCGGCCAATGCCGCTGGAACATCCGGTAATCAACGCAACGGGCATGGCGCGGTCCTTGTGCAACGGGAGGAATGGGACGATCAGTCGGAGAAACTACCTTGCAATCGCTCGGCGCGAAACTCGAGGGTTTGCGGGCGATAACCCGGACGCAATGGCGGCATGGGCAAACAGTCTTCCCAGCTGGCACCGGCCTGCAGTTCGCCGGGGCCACGGTAGCGGGGCGCGGCGTATTGATTATCGGCCAGATTGACCGTGTCTCCCGGTGCGTACGCGGCGACTTTCCAGCGCAATTCCGTCAACGGTACATCGTTGCCGTTGTTCATTTTCAGCTGCAACGGACGATCCGCCGGGCACTGTTCGGGCGCATAGGCAATGCGCAACTCAAGCCGCGCCAACTGCTTGACCTCGCGGTTGTCCAGCCAGATCACCCACGCCGCTACCAACCCCAATCCGATGGCGGCGGCCACAGAGACAGGCAAGGCTTTGGACGGGTAGCGCAGTAACAGGATCAACCAGGTAATGACCAGCAGGACGCCGATGAACATCACGCAAACCTCGGGGGGAGAGAAGGACATCCTACCTAAGCGCAGGTGAGGTTGGCGATGGGCTTGGGAGGTCGATCGTTCCCACGCTCTGCGTGGCAATGCCTCACTGGACGCTCTGCGTCGGCTTCGGCATGTGACGCGGAGCGTCGGGGGCTGCATTCCCATGCAGAGCGTGGGAACGAGAAATCTTGATTGGCAGACAAAAAAAGCCCCCGCCCAACCCGCTGCGGATAGGGGACGCAACGGGCTGGACGGGGGCTTCTTTTTTTGCCGATCAATTACTGCGCGATGGTTTTCACCGACACGCCGCGCTCGATCGGGTTGGAACGACCGTAGATATCTTCAAATCGCTCGATATCGTCTTCGCCCAGGTAGCTGCCCGATTGCACTTCGATGATTTCCAGCGAGATCTTGCCCGGGTTGCGCAAGCGGTGGACCGAGGCGATCGGGATGTAGGTCGACTGGTTTTCAGTGAGCAGGAACACGTTCTCATCGCAGGTCACTTCAGCGGTGCCGCTGACCACGATCCAGTGTTCGGCGCGGTGGTGATGCATCTGCAACGACAGGCACGCCCCCGGCTTGACCGAAATGCGCTTGACCTGGAAGCGGCCGCCCATGTCCACCGAGTCGTAGGAGCCCCACGGACGATAGACTTCACAGTGGGTCTGGGTTTCGCTGCGGCCCTGTTCGTTGAGGGTGTTGACCATCTGTTTCACGCCTTGGACCTTGTCCTTGTGCGCGATCATCATGGCGTCTTTGGTTTCGACCACCACGATGTTTTCCAGACCGATCACCGACACCAGTTTGCCGTTGCCATGGATCATGCAGTTCTTGCTGTCCTGGATGACCACGTCGCCTTTGGTGACGTTGCCGTTAGCGTCTTTTTCATTCACTTCCCACAGCGACGACCAGCAGCCGACATCACTCCAGCCAGCGGTCAGCGGCACGACGCAGGCGCGCTGGGTTTTTTCCATCACCGAGTAGTCGATGGAGTTGTCCGGGCAGCAGGCGAAGGTCGCGGAATCGATGTCGACGGTGTCGGCATCCTGCTCGCTGCGTTCCAGGGTCAGGACGCAGGTGTCGTAGATGTCCGGATCGTGTTTTTTCAGCTCTTCGAGGAAGCGGCTGGCGCGGAACAGGAACATGCCGCTGTTCCAGAAGTAACCGCCGGACTGGACGAACTCGGTGGCGCGTTTCACGTCCGGTTTTTCGACGAATTGCGAGACGCG
Source organism: Pseudomonas sp. p50(2008) (assembly GCF_015351605.1). NCBI lineage: Bacteria > Pseudomonadati > Pseudomonadota > Gammaproteobacteria > Pseudomonadales > Pseudomonadaceae > Pseudomonas > Pseudomonas sp. p50(2008). The sequence continues at coordinate 468,153 of NZ_JACMYF010000003.1, read as the reverse complement.
GCTGATGCCTTCCGGCAGCAACGAATCATTGGTCGACTTGATGTAGCCGTAACCGGTTTCCGGTTTGGTGGCGGGGACGCCGAACAGCACCATTTCGCCATTTTCAGCCGCAACGGTGGCCAGGGCCAACGCGCGTTGCAGGGCTTTCTGATCTTCGAGCACGTGATCCGCCGGTAGCACCAGCATCAATTCATCGCGACCTTCATTGACCAGCATCATCGCCGTCAGGGCAACCGCTGGCGCTGTGTTGCGGCCGAACGGTTCCATCAGGATGCGTTGGGTGTCGAGGTTACGCGCGCTCAACTGCTCGTTGACGATGAAGCGGTGTTCCTTGTTGCAGACCACGATCGGAGTGTCCATGCCTTCGAACACCAGACGCTCCAGGGTTTGCTGGAACAGTGTGTGTTCGCCGGTCAGGGCGAGGAACTGTTTAGGGAATTGCTTACGCGAAAGCGGCCAAAGACGTGAGCCGCTACCACCTGACAAGATCACCGGAATCATGTTGTTACTCCTTGAAAATCGTTTGGTTAGAGCTACGAACGCTGTGTCGTTTCACTCTTGTTTTTGTTTCGTAGTCAGGCCGGATACCAAGCTCTGTAGCAGCTGCCGAGCCTGCGAGGCTGCGTTCGGCGGCGTAGCCGTCGTAATCCCGGTCATCGCGGTCATTCTGTGAGACCGAGGTGCCTGGATTTTCGACGGCTTCGCCGCCGGGCGCAGGCTTCGCCAGCTGCTACAGGGGATCACCGTGCTGACGAATCTATTAGCGCGTCGACACCGGGCGTTTTACCCAGACTGGCGACAGACTGCTGCCGTTGCCGGTGACGTACAGCACCGCAGCTTCACCGCGTTCCAGGGCAACCGGCTTCACGTCGCCGACTTTGGTGGCGCCGTCGTACAGGGCCAGGCTGACTTTCACCGGGTTGATTTCACGTTCGCCACGACCCTTGGCGGCCACGGACGGGACCACTTCAGTCTTGCCATCGGCAGTCTTCAGGGTCAGGGCCTTGTCGCTCAGGTTCTGCACGCGAACCAGGGCTTTCTGCTTGTTCTTGAACGGCGGCTCTTCGATCAATTGCGGTGCGCCGCTGGCGTTGTTGACCAGGGTGTAATAGTGATCACCGGCCAGTTTCACCGGCAGGGACTGGCTGCCGACCTTGGCGCTGTAGTCACCGCCCGGCATGAAGCTGAAGTCACTGCTGGACAGCGGCGCGACATCGCTCAGGTTGGTGGTGCCGACGGTGGCGCTGACTTCAGCGTTACCGGCGTTGTAGATACGTACAAAGCTCGATCCTTTCGGTGCGGTCGGGCCGTAGAGCGCCGAGTCACCGCCAGCGAAGGCGTTCATGGACAGAACGCTGAAGGTGGCTGCCAGAGCAAAGGTCTTAGCGAGACGGCGAGGAGTAGTAGTGAAAGTCATGGTGTACCTCTCTTTCAGTTTTGCGCCCGGTCGGGCGTCTCGGATTTAGTGTTTGCGGCTACGTTTTGTTGGCGGGCGCCGGCTTGTTTAAGCTCTGCGACCCACTGCGGGTCGGCGTCACCGATTTCGTTGTTCACAGGCAGATAACGTTCAGGAAACTCCCAGATCAGCACCTGTGGCGGGCTGTTCTTGAAAGCATCGCTTTTCAGGTAGCTGAGCATCGGCAGAATCGGGCCATGGCCGTCTTCGGCGTAATTGACCACGTCGCTGTTCAGCGCTTGTTTGAGCGCACCCACAAAATTCCAGTTGGGGTTGGCGCTGTAGCTGGTGCCGATCAAGGCCACCGGCACTTCGGTGTTGGCGAACAGAGCGTCATCACCGGCAGGCTGATCAGAGACGGCCACGGTGTTGCGCTTCTGCAGCGGCTCTGGTGCTGGCATCAGGTTTTCGAACAGCGGGTCCAGCGGCAGGAACAGACGAAGGTCGCCCTTGTGGGTAACTTTCTCCGCGGGCTTGGTGACGAACTGCTGCGGCTCGCCGCTGAGCGGGAACTTGGCCTGAATGGTTTTCGCCAGGGTTTCGGCGGCGACCTGCGCGCCTTCCGGGGTCCAGTGGGTGTCGGTGCGCAGGAACACTTGCTCACCGTTCAGCTTGGCCTTATTGAACGGGCCCAGCAGGTCAGGGGCGAGGATCTTGTCGGCCGCCACACGAGCGTGGAAGTCCTGGTACAGGTTGCCGTGGATGCTCGAAGGTTTTACTTCACCCAAGTGCTCCGGGTACAAGCGCGCCTTGGCCGGCACGATCGCCATCACCAGTTTCACGCCTTTCTCTTTCAGGGTCTGGCGTACGCCTTCAACCAGCGCGTAGTTGCCTTGCAGGTTCAGCTCTTCGTTGACGATCGGGTTGAACTCTTCATCGCTGTAGAGCCACTGATCGCGACCGAGCACGACGCCTGGACGACCTTCGTTGAACAGTTTGAAATCCAGAGCAGCCCACAGGTTGGTACCCAGGCGCTTGATCGGGAATTCGTCGTCGTAGTGCGTCTCGACGGCCTTGGTCCAGCGACCGTTGAGTACCGTGGTGTCGGCATTGGTGCTGAAGCCCATGAAGCTGCGCGTGGACCACAGGCCCAGGACAACCAGCGTCACCATGAACAGGGCGATGTAGAAGATGCGTAATGAGCGGGTCATGGTCAGATCCCTCAGAACTGGAAGTAAAGGAACGGCGAGAAGCTTTGCGCCGAGAGTTTGAAAATCGAGGCGATGAACAGCAGCAGTACCAGCGTGCGCATCACGTAGCGCGACCAGTCAGCGGTCCAGTAAGCCGGTTGCACGGTGGCTTCAACGCCAACGGTGTAGCCCGGTTCGTGGATGCTGGCCGGGTTATCGCCCGGTACGGCTTTGATCATTCCCGGTGTTGCCGTGGCAGGGCCGTCGGCTTCGACGTTCACCACCGGCTTAGTCTTCTCAGGCGGCAGGTTGCTGTAGAAATCGCGGATGCCGAAGAACGCCAGGGTTGCGTACGCCACAATCAGCGTCGCGACTTGCAGGCCGGTGAGGCTGGCCTGGTTGAGTTCCGACAGCGACCATTCGCCGAAGCTGAACATCGCGCCATACATGCGGCCGGCGACGTGCAGGTTTTCCGAACGGAAGATCACCCAGCCCATGACCACCAGCAGGAACGTCAGCGCCCAACGGACCGGATTGATGCTGCGCGGCGAAGTGTTCAGGCCGAGCGCTTTTTCGATCGCCAGCCACATGCCGTGCCATGCACCCCACACGATGTAAGTGATGTTCGCGCCGTGCCACAGACCACCGAGCAGCATGGTCAGGAACAGGTTGCGATAGGTCATCAACGTGCCTTTGCGGTTACCGCCCAGGGTGATGTACAGGTAGTCGCGCAGCCAGGTGGACAGGCTGATGTGCCAGCGGCGCCAGAACTCGGTAATCGACTGGCTGATGTACGGCTGCTTGAAGTTTTCCATGAAGCGGAAACCCATCATCAAGCCCAGGCCGATGGCCATGTCGCTGTAGCCGGAGAAGTCGAAATACAGTTGCGCGGTGTAGGCGAGGGCGCCGAGCCAGGCATCACCCGTGGTCGGGTTCTGCAAGGCGAAGCAGTGATCGGCAACGACGGCGAGGGTGTCGGCGATGAAGACCTTCTTGATGAAACCCTGCATGAACCGCGTGCAGCCCTCGGAGAACTTGTCGAGGGTGTGTGTGCGGTTATTGAACTGATCGGCCAGGTCGCGAAAACGCAATACCGGGCCGGCGATCAGGTGCGGGAAAATCGCCACGAACGCCGCAAAGTCGATCAGGTTGCGGGTCGCCGGGGTATCACCACGGTAGACGTCGATGATGTAGCTGATGGACTCGAAGATGTAGAACGAGATACCGATCGGCAACAGCACGTGCGTCAGGATGAACGGCGACAGGCCGACCGACGTCATCATTGCGTTGATGCTGTCGACACCGAAGTTGGCGTACTTGAAGTAGCCGAGAATGCACAGGTCGACCGCCACGCCAAGCAGCAGCCAGCGCTGGGCCGGTTTGGTCCGCACGCCTGCGGCGCCGACTTTGAGGCCGATCCAGTAATTCCACAGCGTAACCGCCGCGAACAAAGCCAGAAAGTCCACGCGCCACCAGGCATAGAACACATAACTGGCGATCAGAAGCAGCAGGTTGCGATAGCGTATTCCGCTCAGGTAATACATGCCGAGAAAGATCGGCAAGAACAGAAACAGGAACACGTTGGATGAAAATACCATCCCGATCTCTCCATGTTTAACCAACAGTCAAGGGCCAACGGCCCCCCCAAACCCCCCACAGAAATCTGGAGGGCAACACACAAAACTGAAACCTGACGCTGACCCTGTGGGAGCGGGCTTGCCCGCGATAGCGTTGGGTCAGTCGACATCAATGTTGAATGTCAGACCGCCATCGCGGGCAAGCCCGCTCCCACAGGGTTTAATAATGTTCCTAAGAACCTTTGCCTTTCTCGTTGGCCGGGTCGTAGACCTTGGTCAGGTCACCCCCGAGGCGGAAGGTCTTGAACGGCTGCATCTCGTGCTTTTTCTCAAGCACATCCGGCGAGCAGGTGTAGAGCGTGCAGAACGGTTCCAGCCAGGCAAATTTCGAGTCGACCTTGAGGTCGGTCATGTCCTGTTCCTTGCCGTTCTTCTCTTCGAATTCGTCCGGGTCGTTAACCCCGGCGAGCACCCGATCACCCAGGCGTTTCAACGCGCCGTTGTTTTCCTGACGCAGATCCACACCGTTGACCTGGGCAAAACTGGCGATCATTGCCAGCGGTGGCAGGGCGTAGTTGTGGTAGGCGAGGGCGCGCTGCTGACGCTTGAGTTCGTTCGGCAGGTAGCCGTCGGCGTCGACCTGATTGACGCCAACCTTGTATTCCTTGACGGCCCAGTCGAACAGGTCACGGCGGTTGGTGGCGACGGACGTTGCCATCACCGACCAGGCGGCCCAGTACGAGTGGTTGTTGGTTTTTTCCAGCGGCAGGTTGTCCCAATCGCTGACCACCTGATCCGCCATCTTGCTGAACCAGGCTTCGATCAACTGCGACTCTTGCTGATGGTTGGCCAACGGATGCGAGTCGGAGAACTTCAGGCGAATATACGAAGACGCCATGCTGCCCAGCGCCCATTTGCGCATGGACTTGCCGGTGTGGTTGAAGTCCTTGGACATCAACGCATCCGACTTGGCCCAGGCCGTCAGCCAGTTGAGCGTGCATTCCAGTTGTTCCGGGCGACCGTCACGCATGTACTGCATGACGCGCTTGCTGGTGCCGCGTTCCATCTTGGTGATGTCGGCGGTGGTGTCGCGAAAGGCTTTTTCCGACTGCACGTTCAGGGTCGAACGGGCCTTGTCGGAACCTTCGTACTTGCTGCGAAATTGCAGCGAACCGGTGTACGGCGTCGGCATCGCATCACAGCCTTTGCTGCTGTCGCCGGTTTTGACTTTTTCAATCGGCGCGAAGTAGCCCTGTGGCGGGCGCAACGGCGCGGCAGCCTGGGTGGCGCCGGCGAACATCGCCAGCGTCAGCAGCGATGGCGCGAGTAAATTTTTCAACGTTCGGTTTCGCATGGCAGACCTCATTGCCCGACCTGAGCGGTACGTTGCTCAGCACTCGGGAATACGTTGCGTTTGCAGATTTTCGCTTCGACCTTCTGTGGCGCGGCACCTGCTTCAGGGCCCTGGACTTCGACGGCCAGCAGATTCTGCGAGGCCCAGTCTTCGTCCGTGCGCAACTCGAAGGCAAAACGCCCGTCGGTGTCGGAAGTTTCCGGTTTGTCGATTTTGATGTCCTCGTGGCGACCGTTCATGTACCAGAGGGTGGCTTGCAGGGTTTTCACCGATGGATCGGCGAAGCGGATGTCTACCTGGTGACTGCTGTTTTGCAGGTTCAGGTTCTTGCTGTTGACCATCAATTCGTTCTTGCCCGGTTTCAACGTGGTGCTGCCGGTCATCTGTGCATCCTTTCCTTCGCAACCGTTGTCCAGCAGCGCCATCATCTGGCGGTAGATGGTTTCCTGGTCGAGGCGATAGAGCGGCGAGAATTCCCAGATCAGAATCTTCGGTGGCTTGGTCTGGAATTCTTCGCTGCCCAGGTACTGCAGCATCGAACCTTCCAGGCCACCGCCGGGGAACGCCACGTTGAGGATGTCGGCGCCGATGGCCTCTTGGAGGAAACCGGCGAAGTTGTAGTTCTTGCCACTGTGGCTGGTACCGACCAGGGTGATCTCCGGATTGCCGGAGTCACTGAACAGATCGCCATCGGCGGCTTCGCCTTTGGGTTCTGTGGTGAATTGATCCATGTACTGGATTGCGTAGCTGGTGCCGCAGAGTTGACCGGCCATATTGTGTAATGTTCCGGTCTTGCCCATGCGACCCGACCTGTGGGTCTCGAATTCGCGTTTCGGAATGTCGGCGTAGGCCGGAATCTGCTTGACCTTTTCAGCCACGATTTTCGCCGTACGCTGGGCGCCATATGGCGTCCAGTGCTGGTCGCCGCGGAAGTAGAAATCGTGGGCGGGCAGGGTGTCTGGCAGCGATTCGTTGGTCAGCGGCGACAGGTCCGGCACCACGTAACCCATCTGCGCGAAACGCCCGAGCATGGTCTTGTAATTCTTCAGTGCCTTGTCGAAATCGAACTTGGCTTTTTCTTCCGGATTGAGCTTGTTGCGGTTCACCAGGCCACGGGTCGGCTGGTAAACCACCACCAGTTCCACACCTTTGCTCTTGAACGCATCGTGCAGTTCTTTCATGCGTTTGTAGCCGGCCGGCGTGGTGTCGAATTCGGTGCGCAAGTCTTCTTGCGTACGGAACAGCCAATCGCCCTGAGCCTGTACCAGCGTGGTGAAGTTCTGCTGATAGCGCGTGGTGTAGTTCTTCGCGTCGTGCGCTTCCGGGCACAGGTTGCAGCACGGATCAGCGGTGAATGTCGGCGCTTGAACCTCATCGGCACGGACGCCATTGCTGGCCGCGAGAATCCCGAGAGTCAGGCCTGACAGGCTGAGTAATTTGATCAAGTGTGGGTGCATAAAATTATCCTCAGTCCTGCATTTCGGTCTGGCGTTCGACAGGGTCGATCAGCACGGCTTTCTGCTGGCGTACCAGCAGGTCGAGAATTTCATCCTGGCGCTCACCGAGAATGCCGTTGAAGCTGATGCCGCTGGATTTGGTCGGGGCGAGCATGGACACGCGATACAGCTCGACGCTCAGCGGCGAGTCGATGGACAGCGGTCCGCTGCCGTTACCGGCCAGTTCACCGCCGACGATGATCAGCGACACCTGGGCGTCGAACGGGTCGAGCTTGATGTCCCGGTCGGTGTCGGTCAGGTCTTTGATGTGGCCGTAGACGCCGGTCAGGCCGTTGGCCAGTGACAGGTTTTCGTAAAGGCGAATGTTCACGCTGTTACGAATACGGATGCCGTGACGACGGTTGCTGATGACCTTGTTGCCATAGATCAGGTTATCGGCACTCTCGTAGAGGGTGATCCCGTCGGTGTGGTTCTTGTAGATCTCGTTGTAGGCAACCAGGTTGTTGACGCTGTTACGGTCGATCACCAGGCCCGACAATTTGTTGTCGAAGCTGCGGTTGTTGAAGATGAAGCTGTCGTTGACCTCACGGGAAATAATGATCCCGTGCTTCTTCTTCGTGCCGTACACCGTGTTGTCCGCAATGATCAGGCCGTGTGAACGGTCGTGCGGGTCGATGCCGTAGACGATGTTGTCTTTGTAGGTGTTGCCCTTGACCACGAAGCCGGTGGTTTCGTAGCAGTAGAAGCCGTACCACATGTCCGAGAATTCGGAGCCGACGATCCAGCCGGTCGGTTCAGGACGCTTGAGCACCTTGGCCATGTTTGGCGTGTATTGAGAAATACTCACGCCGTACGACTTACTGTTGGCGTAGCCGAAACTGGCGATCTTGCTGTTGGCGATGTAGGTCTCGGTGCCGCCCCAGGACAGCAGGAAAGGACGGAATTCCTTCGGCGACTTGAAGGCCGCCGGGCCGTTTGCCTTCTCGCTCCAGCCAGTGATTTTGGTGTCACGCACAAACAGCTGGCCGTCGTTGACCAGGAACGAACCGGCCTCTTGGGACAGGCGCAATTCCTGGGTCTGCTTGTCGATTTCCAGGATGCCTTTGTTCCCGACCACGATCGGCAACTTCGCCAGGTAAACCCCCGGCGAGGTTTCGCTGAAGTACTGCTTGGGTACTTTCTTCGCCAGGTCCTTGAGGTTCATGTAGCCGTCGTCGATGAAAATCGCCTGGGGAATGCCGTGCTGACGCACCACCCACTCGGCCATTTTGTTATCGCCGCCGATGAAGTCCTTCAGGGCATTTTCCTGCATCATCCGGCGCACACTGATCTTGCCGGCCTTGGTGCGCACGACTTTCGCGGCGATGGCTTCGGCGGTGTAGCCGGAGGTATCAGGCAGTGTTGGCTTTGCAAGCTCCAGCGGCGCGGTCGGCGCGCTGGTGACGGTGTAGGTCTTGGCCTGTTGCAGCTCTTTGCCGAGGGTCACAGGCTTGGTCGCCGGCTCCACGTTGGCGAAGGCAGCCGAGCTTGCCAGCAGCATCGCGCCGGCCAGCAAGGTGATCGAACCTCGCTTCGGATTATTCATGTCGGGCACTCCCTTCGCGGTTCGCATCAGAAGCGCCAGATCACGTCGATGAATGCGCGGTGCATGTACGAGTCAACGCCTTTGCCGTAGGCATCGCCTGGCTTGAAGACACCGCCACGCAAACGCACCAGGGCGGAAGGCTCATCGATCGACTGGCTTAGCGAAGCAGGCAGCAAGCCTTGCTTGAAGTACTTGGTGACCACCACGTCCATTTCCTGGCCGAGGTCCTTGTTGCCGTCTTCCAGCGGCAGGGACGTGCTGGAGAGGATGGCGCCGGTCACGTCGTCGGTGTCGTTCTGTACGGCGTTGATGCCGTTGCTGCCGACCGGCTTGTTGCCGTCGACGCGCCAGAATTTGTGGTAGATCACACTGGCGTCGTATTCGTCGTTGAGCATCCACGAACCGAACAGGGAAGCGCTCTGCATGTTGTTCATTTCGCCGCGGAAAGCCTCGCCGAAACGGTGAACGCGCGAGCGGGTACCGGTGTAGTTCGAACGGTTGCTTTCCAGGCCATTCTGTTCGTAATCGGCACTGGCACGGGCATACGCCGCACCGACTTGCCATTGCGGATCGAGGCGCAGACGCACACCCAGGTCGGTGGCCCAGCCATCGACGTTACCACTGGTCTTGGCTTGCGCAGGCGCGGTGCCGTCAGCGTTCAGCGGGTTGACCTTGTCGCGGTCGCCGCTCATGCCGGTGACGCTGCCCCAGTAGTTGACGGTGTTGGTGTTGCGCCAGTTATAGGCATCGCTGTCAGCGGTGAGGCCGATCCAGCTGAGGTCGCCGTTCTGTTTCTTGTCCAGGGAATCAGGTGCCACACCCGGTTCTGCGTAGTCGAGCTTGCCGTCATCGTGGGTGTGATGACCGCGAATGCCGACCCAGTTGCCCGGGGTCCACTGGTACGCCGCATCGGCGTAGGCATGCAGGCGATCCTTGTCTTTTGGCGCCAGCTCCTTGAGGTCAGTGCGGTATTCGCTGAAGCGTTCGGCGACACCGGCGTTGGCACGCAACAGGGTGGTGTCGAACGTCCAGTTCAAGGCTTCGATGTTGGTGTCGCGCCATTGGCCGTCGTCGTTGCGCAGGCGCTGGCGGCCGAGCTTGAGCATCTCGCCAGGGTAGGGCGTGAGGCCGCTGTAGCCGACCCAGAACTCACGCATCGCCAGGTAGTTTTTCTTGGTCTTGCGATCACCGTTGTCGGTGGTCTGGGTGCCGTCGCTGTCGGACTGCTGCAGCGTGTCGGTCTCGATGATGTCGGTCGACGTCACCGCCTGACCCATCGCATAGGCGCTCCACGCGCCGCTTTCGCCATACACCCAAGGGCGCAGGTCGAGGCCGACGCCGTTGACGTCGCCGCCTTTTTGCGTGCCCAGGTCGGTATCGTCTTCGGATTGGGCGGTGACCTTTACATCAAGGCCGTAGTTCTGGCTTTCAGTCAGGGCCGCGAGGGTCGGGCACGACCACATCAAGGCGAATGTCAGGCCAATACCGGCCTTAACGAATGGATTCAACTTCATAGGGATTCCTCGCCGTCTTCTTCTTGCAGGGCATGCAGATCCAGCGTGTTCTGGCTCAAGGCACCACGAACGGCCTGTTCTTGTTTCAACAGGCGTTGGGCCTCGGCGAGCTGGGCAGGCGGCAGTTGGGCTTCGAGTGTTTGCGCAAGCTCGGTGGCTTGCGGGGTGTCTTGAGCCTTGGCTAGCTGGCTGAAGACATACGCGTTGAGCGGGTTGGGCTTGGTGCCTTTACCTTGGGAAAACAGCTGGGCAATGGCGAAGTCGGCGCTGTTCTGGCCGTTGCGCGCAGCGGTCAGCAAGTGGTCCAGCGCTTTCTGCGAATAGACCTTGCCCAGGTAACCACGGCGATAGATCTGGCCGAGGTAGTAATCGGCGGCGACTTCGCGGCCAACGGCTTTCTGGAAGTGTTCTTCGGCAGCCTTGGCATCGGCCGGCACCATTTTGCCTTCGTAGTAAAGCTTGCCCAGCAACAGCTCGGCGCGCGGCTGATCGGCGGCGCGGCCGTTGTCCAGGTACTTCATCATCGTGTCGACGTCGCCGAGTTCGGGGAAGTCGTAGAGCAGTTGGGCAAGGCTGACCCACGACGCCGGGTAGCCAGGGGCGATGCCTTCGAGCAGCGACTGCGCGGTTTTTTCGTCGGTGGTGCCCAGGGTCGGGTCGCCGAGTACGCGAGCGACGCTGTCCACGCGCTGAGCGGAAACGGTGCCGCGAGCGTGAGCCGCTTGCATCTGCTTGATCAGCTCGGCTTGCAGGTCGGGCTTGGCTTGTTTCTGATAAACCGTGGCCAGCTCGACGTAGCAGATGTCGGTGGTGTTCAGCGCGGCTTTGCAGATGGTTGCGACTTCGTCCAGGTGCTGGTCGTAAGTGCCTTGGGTGCGATACAGCAACACTTGGGCGAGACCCGCTTCAGGCTTGCCTTCGGCGCGCCATTGGCTGATCTGCTGCTGGGCGTTGATGTTCGGGAAGCTGTGAGGGTATTGCAGGTACAGCATGGCCAGCGGGATCAGCGTATTGCCTTCGCCATTGGCCGAGGCCTTTTTCAACAGGCCTTCGGCTTCGTGCTGTTCGGCTTCGGTCGAACCCGGTTTGGCGACCAGCAAGCGACCCAGGCGAGCCTGGGCTCGTGGCGAGACATCGGCGGCGGCGCGGTAAGTCGCTTCGGCCTGCCGGATCTGCGCCGGGTCACGGCTGTCGACCTGGATATCGGCGAGGCCCACCTGCGCTTCGCTGTAGCCGAGGTCGGCCAGTTGCTTGTAGTTCTGCTGCGCCAGCGCGGTGTCGCCGCGCTTGAGGGCTTCATTGGCCAGGCGCTGGTCGGGCAGGCCGGCGCAACCGGCCAGGCTGACGGCCAATGCCAGTGAGCACACCAGATGCCCCCTGTGGGAGCTGGCTTGCCAGCGATCGGCCGGGGTCGCGCTCGACCGGCTCGGTGTTTCAGGAAAACCGGGGTGATCCAATCGCTGGCAAGCCAGCTCCCACAGGGATCGCGGTGTTTTCAGGAGACTGATGATCGTCACGGGCATGTCCTCCGGTTACAGACCAGCAGCCATGGCTTTGTCGATCAGCCAGTTCAGGTTCGGGCCGCGATCGCTGTTCACTTCAACCGGGTGACCGGCGAACTTGCTGTCCAGAGGTTCGTCAGGCTGGATCAGCACGCGGATGTCGGAGGACAGATCAGCGCTTTTCAGGCTGGTGCTGCTGACGATCTTGCCGGTGCGGGTCTTGTCTTCGCCGGCAATCTGGAAGCTGACGTTGGTGCCTGGACGAACGTCGCCGAACTGGCGATAGGAGAAGCGCGCTTCGACGTTGGCTTCGCTGTTACGCGGTACCAGGTTGAAAATCACATCGCCCTTGCTGGCGTACTGACCGTCGGCAACCAGTTGCTGCGCCACGGTGCAATCGCACGGCGAGGTCAGGGTGCCGGTCATTTGCTTGCCGAACAGCTCTTCAACCTTGGCCGGTTGCAGCTGGTCTTCGTCCAGATGACCTTTGAGCACGTCGAGCATGCTGGTGCTGAATGTCGCCAGCGGTGCGCCTTTGGCGGCAACGCCGTCTGCCTTGATCAGGCTTTGCACGGTGCCGTCACGCGGCATGGTGATGTTCATGCCCGGCACGCTGACCAGACCGGCCTGGGCGTGGCTGACGAAGTACATGCCGTACACCGACTTGAAGATGAAACCGAACGCGGTCAGGCCAACCAGGAAAATCGCCAGGCTGAAGGTCACTGCACGCAGACGACCAAACGGCGTCATGCCGTGGCCGCCGTCCTTGACCTTGCGCGCCTTGGTGAAGTTGTCGCGCTGCAAGGTCGCCAGCACTTCACCCATGCTGACGATGTCGCCGGCCAGGTGAGAGGTGATCAGGTGGCGCAAGGTCGAGATGTCCTGCTGTTCCAGGTTCTGGAACTGGCAACCGGCGCGACCGGTCTGGCGATCGTAGGAGCGAACCTGCAACTCCACGTCCATGGCCAGGCCGAGGTTATCGATGACGAACTGCAGGCGAGCCTTGTACACATCGCCGATTTTCAGCGGCAGCTGACCGGCGTTGAAGGCCAGGCCGCCAGCAGAAAGGTCGATCACTCGAGCTTCAACCGGGGTCCGGTCAGGGCCGAAGAAGCGCAGCTTGGCCGGGATTTTCACTCGGGCGTGTTGGCGCTGGGCTTCAGATTCGTGCACTACGTTGGCATTGACGGCGGTATTCATAAGGGCGATTTCCTGGTTAATTCAATAAGGGGGCGGTCAGACCATCATCAGCAGCACGGCGACAAATATGCTGCCGGCGGAGAAGGTCATGGTCCGAGACGACCAGGTGTTGAACCAACGTTGAAAGCTGGCGAGATCACGGGTCAGGGAAGTGGGCTGGCGAGTCCAGGATTGTTGATCGAGGCGGAAGAACACGTAGATCTTCACCAGCGCGCCGACAATCTGGTTGTAATAGAGAATCGCCGGGTAAGCCGGGCCGATCTTGTGACCGGAGCAGGACAGCAGCAGGGTCAGAATCAGGCGGGTGATGCCGATCCACAGCAGGTACGCGAGGATGAACGCGGTGCCGTATTTGAAGCTGGCGATGATCGCGACGGTCAGGCCGAGCAGCGAAGTCCACATCGACACGCGCTGGTCGAACAGCACCACCGAGGTGAACAGGCCGAGGCGTTTCATCCCCAGGCCCAGGGCACGGGAGTTCTGGCGCAGGTTGTTGCCGTACCAGCGGAACATCAGTTTGCGGCTGGCCTTGATGAAGCTTTTTTCCGGCGGGTGTTCCACGGTGTTGATCGCGGCGTCGGGCACGTAGAAGGTGTCGTAGCCCAGACGCATCAGGCTGAACCAGCTCGACTTGTCGTCACCGGTCAGGAACTTGAAGCGGCCCAGGCGCCAGTGCTGCAACGAGTCGCTTTCGACGTCGGCAATGAATTCCGGGTTGGTCACCACAGTGGCACGGAACACCGACATCCGGCCGGTCATGGTCAGCACGCGCTTGGACAAGGCCATCGAGCACATGTTGATGTGGCGCTGGGCGAAACGCAGTTTGTGCCATTCGCTCATGATGTAGCCGCCGCGCACTTCGCAGAACTCGTTGGTGGTCAGGCCGCCGACGTTGCCGAACAGCTGGAACCACGGCACGGTCTTGCGCACGGTGCCTTCGCCGAGCACGGTGTCGCCATCGATCACGGCAACCACGGCGCGGTCGTCCGGCAGGTGGCGGGAGATGGCGCGGAAACCGTAGGCCAGGCCGTCGCGTTTACCGGTGCCGGGAATGCGCACGAAGTCGAGCTTGACCCGGTCCGGCGGATTCATCCGCGACCAGAGGCTCTTCACCAGTTTCTCATCGGACATTTCCACGATGGAGCAGACCATCGTGGTCGGCAGACCGCAGTCGATCGCTTCGCGGATCACCGAGGCGTAGACCTGCGCTGTGGTCAGCGCGTCGATACGGAAACTGGTGACCATCAGGAACACGTGGGACGGGTCTGCCGCTTTGCCCAGCTTGCGCACTTTGCGTCGCAGGTGCGGGTAGACCACGTACAAGAACAGCATGCCGCGCAGGAAGTGCGTGGCACCCATCGAGTAACGCCAGATACCGACGATGCCGATCAGAAAGATGAAGTCTTTCGATTCGGAGTCGAAGGTGGACACAGGCAACGCCATGGCGATGCCCATCAAAATACTGAGGTAAAACAGCCAACCGGCGGCCTGAAGTAGGCCGTTCTTTAGCCTGTGCATAATCGGAATCCTAAAGTCAGTTGCAAGCTCCTTGCCCGTGTAGGAACACAGCTTGCTGGCGATGGCGATTTCAAAACCGTCATCGCCGGCAAGCCGTGCTCCCACAGGTTTTAACGGAGACGGGATTCCGTGTTACCAGCAGATGCCTTCGGTGCGACCGGCGACGCTGGTGGCTTGGGACATGAAGCCGACCAGGTCGATCACTTGCTTGCCGTGCGGGGCGTTCTGCGCCAGGGCGCGGAATTTCTCGTCACGGTTGCCGAGGATGATCACGTCGGAGTTGTTGATCACGTCGTCGAAGTCCGAGTTGAGCAAGGACGAGACGTGGGGGATTTTCGACTCGATGTAATCCTTGTTCGCGCCGTGAACACGGGCGTATTCGACGTTGCTGTCGTAGATGCTCAGGTCGTAGCCTTTGCCGATCAGCATTTCGGCCAGGTCCACCAGCGGGCTTTCGCGCAGGTCATCGGTACCGGCCTTGAAGCTCAGTCCCAGCAGGGCGACTTTGCGTTTGTCGTGGCTGGAAACGATGTCGAATGCGTTCTGCACTTGCGACACGTTGCTGCGCATCAGCGAGTTCAGCAGCGGCGCATCGACGTCCAGGGAACCGGCACGGAAGGTCAGGGCGCGAACGTCCTTTGGCAGGCACGAGCCGCCGAAGGCGAAACCTGGACGCATGTAGTACTGGGACAGGTTCAGTGTCTTGTCCTGGCAGACCACTTCCATCACTTCACGACCATCGACGCCGACAGCCTTGGCGATGTTGCCGATCTCGTTGGCGAAGGTCACTTTGGTGGCGTGCCAAACGTTGCAGGTGTACTTGATCATCTCGGCAACGGCGATGTCCTTGCGGATGATCGGTGCATCGAGTTCTTCGTACAGCGATTGCAGAACGTCACCCGAAGCTTTGTCGAACTCGCCGATGACGGTCATTGGCGGTTGGTCGTAGTCGGCGATCGCGGTGCTTTCACGCAGGAACTCAGGGTTCACTGCAACGCCGAAGTCGACGCCTGCTTTCTTGCCGGAGCAGTCTTCGAGGATCGGGATGACAACGTTTGCGACAGTGCCCGGCAGAACGGTGCTGCGAACCACGATGGTGTGGCGGGTGGTCTTGTCACGCAGGACAAAACCGATCTCGCGGCACACGGCTTCGATGTAGTTCAGTTCCAGGTCGCCGTTTTTCTTGCTCGGCGTACCAACGCAGATCATCGACAGGTCAGTGTCGCGGATGGCTTCTGCGAAGTTGGTCGTGCCGCGCAGTTTGCCGGTCTCGATACCCTTCTGCAGAAGTTCGCCCAGACCCGGTTCAACGATCGGCGATTTACCGGCGTTGATCATATCGATCTTGTCTTTGGCTACATCGACGCCAACGACGTCATGGCCCCGGGCAGACAGGCAACCGGCACAGACTGCGCCAACGTAACCCAAACCAAATATGCTGATGCGCATCGCAATTACCTCTCTATTTTCAAGCCGGTATTAACCAGGCCATTAGATGGCCGGTATTAATGGTATTCAGCGGTCTTAGTGCACTCGCAAGTGCCGCAATTAAGCGCCACAGTGCCGCGTGCAGGCATATAAGTTCCGAGTGACTAAATAAGTGCACTCAAGATGTGCGCAACCAGGCTTTATTATTATGAAGTGCCCTGTTATGCAGCTGATCCTCGAATCGGAGGACCGCTTGTGCAAAGGTCGTGCGCGCTCAATGGCGGGCGATAAGCCCGTAGATCAAGCGGTTGGGTGCTCTGGCGAGCACGTTTATAAGGGCGCAGCCTTGGCCTTTTAGGGGATATGAGTGCTGCGTATCTCCTTTCCTTCAGAGGTTGTCCAAATGAGGGATTAATCAGCGCTAGTTAATGTGACAACTTCGCTATCTGAATCTCTTATCTGCGTAAGTTATCTCGTACAACCTCACGGATAATCGTTACCGGTGGTATGAGCGACGCATTTGGACATAGTTCCGGTCCGCCCATCGTGAAACCTGAAATTTCTTGAAATATTGAGAAAGATGGCACTGCTCTCATATTGATAGCACGTGCGGTTTCGCCCTTTATATATAGGCGGATAATCGGCGGGGATAGTTTTGTGCCACTACTGATAAAAATTTTCAGTGCCACTACTGAAAAAAATCACCGAAGTCGAGTGAAACAAAAGTTAGAAGATTGCGCGGTGGATTTCTGGCGCCAATAACTCGGCGAATCTGGCGGGGAATTGTCAGACGATCAATCGATGGCGCACGAAGTTCGTGCGCCGATCCGGGGCGTCACTCGGGCGCGTGATCGCGGAGGAATACCAGGTGGTCCGGTTTCGACTGTTCGGCGCTGTAGCGATAGCCTTGAACGTCAAATTGCTTGAGGGCTGCCGGGTCGTTGATGCGTTCTTCAATGACGAAACGGCTCATCATTCCGCGGGCTTTTTTCGCGTAGAAACTGATGATCTTGTACTGGCCGTTTTTCAGGTCCTTGAAGTCGGTATTAATGATGCGAGCGTTCAGGGCGCTGCGTTTGACGGCCGAGAAGTATTCGTTGGACGCCAGGTTCAGCAGCACGTCATCCCCCTGATCTGCCAGGGCTTCGTTCAGCCATTCGCTGATTCGCGTGCCCCAGAAGGCATACAGATCCTTGCCGCGAGCGTTCGCCAGTTTGGTGCCCATTTCCAGTCGATACGGCTGCATCAGGTCCAGTGGGCGCAGCAGGCCATAGAGCCCGGAGAGCATGCGCAGGTGTTGCTGGGCGTAATCGAAATCGTCTTCGCTGAAGGTTTGCGCGTTCAGCCCGGTGTACACATCTCCCTTGAACGCCAGCAATGCCTGCTTGGCGTTTTCCGGTGTGAACGCGGGCGTCCAGCTGCCGAAGCGCGCGGCGTTGAGCCCGCCGATCTTGTCGGAGACGTGCATCAACTCACTGATCTGCGCGGGCGTCAGGTCACGCAATTGCTGGATCAGCTCCTGGGAATGGTCAAGGTATTGCGGTTGGGTAAAGCGCTGGGTCGCCGGCGGTGTTTCGTAATCGAGGGTCTTGGCGGGGGAAATCACCATCAGCATGAAGTCGTCTCCTTTAATCGTGGGGGCGATTCTAGGGGGTTGTCTCTGTTGACTCCAGCTATGAGGGTGATAGGTGATCGGCGGCTGCCCAAGTTTCCTGATCGTTCCCACGCTTTGCGTGGGAATGCCTGGTTCTGATCGTTCCCCTGCGGGAGCGGTGGTGCTGCGGGTATACGGATGGGATCAGCTATAGTGCCGCGCGGGTTTTGTTATGGAGACATCCCATTGCGTATCGTTTTTTTCTGCTTCACCTGGCTTCTGAGTTTCGGTGCCCTGGCGGCGCCCGGCGACGTGGCGACGCTGGATCGCAGCACCTGGCCCGAACAGCTCGGCAGCCCGACCCTGTTCGATGTCGCGTCGCGTGCCGAGATCCTCATGTTCGCGCGTGTCTTGCTGGCCAGTGAGTCAATGGATGAGGCGGGCCTGGCGCAGCGCCTGGGGCTGCGAACCGTTAATGTGGATGCCATCAACAGCCTGCGCCAGCGACTGTGGCAGCGTTTGTTGACCAACTACAACTTCGCCCAGCAGAGCTGCGACCAGGATGCGTCCTTCTGCTTCCTCGTCGAAGACATGGCAACCCTGCGCGAGCAAGCCGCCAAGTTCCAGGTCAGCGACGACAGCTATTACATCAAGTGGGCCGAGCCGAGTCGCTTGTTCCACGCGCAGTACCTGGACGAGCAACTGCGCAAGGCAGCGCTGTTTCCCCAGACCAGCAGCGAAGTCGATCGTTTTGGCGACTTTGAGCGCAACGGCGATGCCATGCATGACCGACTGTTTCTGCTGACTTTCGACAGCGCCGCCAATGCCGCGCCGGACAACACCGACTGGGTCGCGGACTACCTCCGCAAGTCGAACATGAACGGCACGTTCTTCGCCCTCGGCAAAGACATCCAGGCGCGCCTTGCCGGCCGCCCGGAGACCAGCTTGCAGGCAACCTATTCACAGCAGTGCATCGGCGTGCAGGGCTGGGAATTTCGCTCCCATAGCCATTGGCAGGACTGGCAGGACTCGGTGCGACGCAGCGCCGATCTGGTCAAAAACAAATTGCCGGAGAATTACGTGCCGCTGTTTCGCCCGCCCGATGGTCAGCGACGCTCGGACGCGGCAGGATTCTTCGAGGCCCAGGGCTTGCGAGTGGCGCTCTGGGACATCGATGCCCAGGACGGAGCGGGCAAGCTGAAGGCCAGTCAAAGCGCTCAGCGGGTGCTGACCTTGATGCTGCTGTGGCGGCACGGGGTGATTAATTTCAATGTGAAGCAGGACGGCGTGAAAACGGCGCTGCCCTGGCTGATCACGCAAACGGCGCCCAGCGGGATCGGTTGGGAAGACTGTCAGGACGGTTTTCGTTGAACAGGACAAAAGCCCGTAAACATTGAGCGAGGGGTGGATTTCTGGTGAAATTCGATGCAGGCGGACTTCCGACTTTAACGGCACATTGCCTGCACGCCAAGGGCTATTCGTCACTCTGAAAAATAAACTTCAAAAAAGCGTCAAAGTGCTTTTTTCTGTCATGGGTTTTGGAGTATTACGAAGACAGACCGCCGAAACCTGCAACACAGGTGGCGTCTCCCAAGACCCAGTTTGTGTGCGCAGTTCACTTGATCCCTCGCAGGTGAATTCGGCAGTCACTTCGAGGCGCAGCACCGCCGAGGTATTGCGTCGAATGGCTCCCACAAAGGTGACCGAGTATGGATGATCACGGACGTAGTTCTTCCTCCAACCAGCCAATCCTTTATGTACTCGATACCAACGTATTGATTCACGATCCAAACGCCCTGCTTAACTTCGAAGAACACCACGTCGCCATCCCGATGACCGTGCTTGAGGAGCTGGACAAGCTCAAGAGCGGGCATCACAGCGTGGCTGCTGAATGCCGTCAGGCCATTCGCCTGATCGACAAGACGCTGGGCGATGCCAGTCCTGAAGACGTCGAGCTAGGCGTACCGATCCAGCGCGGCAAAAGTGGGCCCAAGGGTTTGCTGTCAATTCTGATGAGCAAGCGTGCTGAGCCGAACATCATTCTTCCCGAACACCTGAACGACAACATCATCATCAACCAGTTGATCGACCTGCACGCGCGCGAGCCGAAACTGCCCGTGGTGCTGGTGACCAAAGACATCAACATGCGCCTCAAGGCCCGGGCGTGCGGGATTGCGGCCGAGGACTACAGCACCGACCAGTTGGTCGACGACGTGTCGTTGCTGCCCAATGGCTATCACAACATGGACGGTTCCTTCTGGGACCGTGTGAGAAATGTCGATACCCGTCAGGATCATGGCCGCACCTGGCACCAGGTGCAGTTGATCGACAACCTGCCGGCGGTGCATATCAATGAATTCATCATCGACGAACAGGGCTTTGTCGGCTGGATCAAAGAGATCGACGAAGACAAGCTGCTGATTCTCGACCTGCATCAGGAACCCCTGTTGCACCAGGAAGCCTGGGGCCTGAAACCGCGAGACATTTATCAAAGCCTGGCGCTGTATGCCTTGCTCGATCCGGATATCCACCTGGTCAACCTCTCTGGCGCGGCCGGTTCCGGTAAAACCATTCTGGCGCTGGCGGCTGCGATCGAGCAGACCATGGTCAGCAAGCGCTATCGCCGCATCATCGCGACGCGCAGCGTGCAGGGCCTGGACCAGGAGATCGGTTTCCTGCCCGGCACCGAAGCGGAAAAAATGGAGCCATGGCTGGGCGCTATCACCGACAACCTTGAAGCCCTGCACATGGATGACGAAAACACCCATGGCAGCGTCGACTACATCCTCAGCAAAGTGCCGTTGCAGTTCAAATCCCTCAACTACATACGGGGCCGCAGCTTCCAGCAAAGCCTGATTTTGATCGATGAATGCCAGAACCTCACGCCGCACCAGATGAAAACCATCATCACCCGTGCCGGCGCCGGTTCCAAAGTGGTGTGCCTGGGCAACCTGGCGCAGATCGACACTCCTTACCTGTCCGCGACCAGCTCCGGGCTGACGTACCTGACTGAACGCTTCAAGGATTTCCCGAACGGGGTGCACATCACCTTGCAAGGGGTCCCACGCTCGATTCTGGCTGAATACGCCGAAACGCATCTGTAACCGCGTCACCAGAACCGGGCGGCCCCAAAAGCTGCCCGGTTTTTTATGGCCAATACAAATCCCCTGTAGGAGCTGCCGAAGGCTGCGATCTTTTGATCTTGCGTTTAAAGAGCAAAGTCAAAAGATCGCAGCCTTCGGCAGCTCCTGCAGGGGGATGTGACGACACGATAATCAAACGTGCGAAAAATTGACCCGCAGGTTTACAATCGGGATTCCTGATCAGGAGTAACCCTGTGCTGACTCATCTCGATTCCCAAGGTCGCGCCAACATGGTCGACGTCACCGAAAAAGCCGTGACTTTCCGTGAAGCGACGGCCCAAGCGCTGGTGCGCATGCTGCCCGACACCCTGCAGATGATCGTCAGCGGCGGTCACCCCAAAGGTGATGTGTTCGCTGTGGCGCGTATTGCGGGTATCCAGGCCGCGAAGAAAACCAGTGATCTCATTCCTCTGTGCCATCCGCTGATGCTCACTGGCGTAAAAGTCGAACTCAGTGCCGAGGGCGACGACACCGTTCGCATCGTGGCGCGCTGCAAGCTGTCCGGGCAGACCGGCGTCGAGATGGAAGCGCTGACGGCAGCCAGTGTCGCGGCGCTGACAATCTATGACATGTGCAAGGCCGTTGACCGTGGCATGACCATTGAAAGCGTGCGGCTGCTGGAAAAAGTCGGCGGCAAGAGCGGGCATTTCCAGGCGGATCAGCCATGAACCTCACTGTGAAGTTTTTCGCTCGTTATAGAGAAGCACTGGGCGTCGACGCGGTGAACGTGGAAGGCGACTTCGCTACCGTCGACGACGTGCGTGCGCTGCTGGCTAAAAGAGATGGCGCTGAGGTGTTGAGCGAGCAGAATCTGATGTGCGCCCGCAACGAAGACCTCTGCCAGCTCGACGAACCCGTCAGCGATGGCGATGAAGTGGCGTTTTTCCCGACCGTGACCGGGGGCTGAGCATGGCGATTCGCGTGCAGTCCACGGCGTTCGATCCGGGCGCTGAAGTCAATGCCATGCACGCCGCCAACGTTGGCGTAGGCGCGGTGGTGAGTTTTGTCGGCTATGTTCGCGACTTCAATGACGGGCTGGATGTGGCCGGGATGTTTCTCGAGCACTACCCGGGCATGACCGAAAAAGCCCTGGGCAAGATTGCCCTGGAAGCCGAGCAGCGCTGGCCACTGCTCAAGCTTGAAGTGTTGCACCGCATCGGCGCCCTCGAGCCAGGCGAACCGATTGTTTTTGTGGGCGCTGCGAGTGCCCATCGCCAGGCGGCGTTCGACGCCTGCGCATTTGTCATGGACTACCTGAAAACCCGCGCACCGTTCTGGAAGAAAGAAAACACCAGTGACGGGCCGCGATGGGTGGAAGGGCGGGACAGTGATCATGCGGCGGCGGGGCGCTGGAAACAGTGATTCCCGTGGCGCATTCAAGTAAGTCATCGCGAGCAGGCTCACTCCTACAGTTGATCTTCGTCGTACGCAAAATTTGTGTTCATGAAGTTCAACTGTAGGAGTGAGCCTGCTCGCGATAACGCCATCTGCAACACCAAAAATCTCCCTGACTCACCTCCCGACCATCGGCCGGTACTTCCTCATACCCCCCGATTGACGATCAGTACACAAAAGTCCAGTATGGAATTCCAAGTACAAAAAAGACTTTTCCTTCCCGTTTGATTTTTCATTCTGTCTTGCCAAACCAACAACAACTTTGCGAGAGAACGAATATGAAGAAATTTCCCCTCATCACCGGTCTGGCCCTGAGTCTGTTGGCGTGCAGCTCTGTGTTCGCCGCCGAGAAAACCTTGCGCATCGGTATCGAGGCGGCCTATCCGCCGTTCGCCTCCAAAACCGATAAAGGTGAGATCGTCGGTTTCGACTACGACATAGGCAATGCCCTGTGCGCGCAGATGAAGGTCAAGTGTGTGTGGGTCGAAGGCGAGTTTGACGGTCTGATTCCTTCTCTTAAAGTGAAGAAAATCGACATGGCGCTTTCCTCTATGACGATCAACGAAGACCGCAAGAAGTCCGTGGACTTCACCCACAAGTACTATTTCACCTCATCGCGCCTGGTCATGAAGGACGGTGCGGTG
This sequence comes from Pseudomonas sp. p50(2008), assembly GCF_015351605.1. NCBI lineage: Bacteria > Pseudomonadati > Pseudomonadota > Gammaproteobacteria > Pseudomonadales > Pseudomonadaceae > Pseudomonas > Pseudomonas sp. p50(2008). The sequence goes on along the minus strand of NZ_JACMYF010000003.1, from coordinate 445,656 downwards.
GTGGATGACCAGTACGCCAGCCTCAAGGGCAAAAATGTTGGCGTGCAACGGGCGACCACAACGGATCGTTTCGCCACCGAGGTGTTCGAGCCCAAGGGCGTTAACGTCAAGCGCTACAGCAACAACGAAGAGATCTACATGGACCTGGCGGCCGGCCGTCTCGACGCCATCTTCGCCGACACCATCCCGCTGAACGACTTCCTCTCGATGCCTCGGGGCAAGGGTTATGCCTTTGTCGGCCCGGAACTCAAGGACCCGAAATACGTGGGCGAGGGCGCCGGTATTGCGGTGCGCAAGGGTAATACCGAGCTGGTCAGCGAGCTGAACACCGCCATCGACGGCATTCGCGCCAACGGCGAATACCTGAAGATTTCCGAGAAGTACTTCAAGTCGGATATCTACGGCGACTGATCAAAAAGCATCGCCAGCAGGCTGGCTCCCACAATTGGCCGCATTCCAAGGTGGGAGCCAGCTCAGGCGGTGGTCTGATGCTTCACGGTTGAACGCATTCCAAGGTGGGAGCCAGCCTGCTGGCGATGAGGCCCTAGGATCATCCAAATCCCTGGAAGTAGCCCGACGTTAATCCCTTCTTAACCGCCCTGTCGTTTATTCCCCGAATCTATCCACGCACCCCGGGCTCTCAACCTTGGGGCCAGCGTGTAGACTTCCGGTCAATCGATATTCAGAAGGGAAACGCAATGAGCGAGGAAACGATGCGGTTGGGCCGTGAGCGACGCTACCTGGTGTTGCTGGGCATCATCTGCCTGGGGCTGATCGGCGGCGCGCTGTACATGCAAATTGTCTTGGGCGAGGCGCCATGTCCGCTGTGCATCCTGCAGCGTTATGCGTTGTTGCTGGTTGCGATCTTCGCCTTCATCGGTGCGGCGATGAGCACCCGCCGCAGCATCACGATCCTTGAAACCCTGGTGGTGATCTGTGCGTTGGCCGGTGTAGGTGTGGCCGGCCATCACGTCTACACGCAGTTCTACCCGACCGTCAGCTGCGGCATCGACGTCTTGCAGCCGATTGTCGATGGTTTGCCACTGGCGAAAATCTTCCCGCTGGGCTTTCAGGTCGATGGCTTCTGCTCCACGCCGTATCCGCCGATCCTCGGTCTGTCGCTGGCGCAATGGGCGCTGGTCGCCTTCGTGCTGATCGTCATCCTGGTGCCGGTGCTGACGATGCGTAATCGCAAAGCGCTGCGCTGAGTTCTTCAGCGACCTCAAAGTGCCCTGCAAAAATGCCCCGGTCCTCGTTGAGAGGGCCGGGGCATTTTTTGTGCGCCAAAGCACGTTTCAGGGCTCAGGTAAAAAGAGCGTGATGTGCGACAGCGAACGGTGCGACAGGTGTGCGACATGTTGTCACAGAGCGAGTGTCGCAAGGCATTTCAAAAGTGCAGATTGGTGCACATCCATGGCGCTGAATTGGCCTGGTTCCAGGCAGAACTCCAATAACCCTGAAACCCCGTAGCAGGCAGTTTTAACAGGGCCTGGCGAATTGCCAGAGCCCTTGTCATATGGGGGCTACGCCAGGGTGTCGGGTAGGTGCAACGCCTCCGATGCTGTCTGAACTGAGCAAGGAACACCTACTATTTTTGGTGTTTTTGTTGAGAATCAATTTCGATACCATGGCGCACTTTTGCACAAACCGTTAATGATTGTTGCTGGAATGGATAAAAATTATTTCGGGATGAGACATGGTTTATAAAACGTTACATATCTACAATCGCCCGCACTGAATTCCCGGCACTGCTCATCCCTGAGCAGAAATAGGGTGTCGAGAGGCCGGTTGGCTTTGTACGACGCCCAGGTGTCGGTGCCTTCCAATTATCCGCACCAAATGGAATTGGTCTGTAACAAGGCCTTTGACCACGAATTCGAATAAGAACTCACCGCTGGCCCAGGATTTGTCGAGCAGCGTCTGACGCGCGACGGGCAGCCCTTATTCAATCCAAGAAAAATGCCAACCCTTGGCAGGGTGAAGTGTTGGCGATCAAAACCCAACTGCATTGCGCAAGCTGCTTTAGAGGTCGTGAGATGAGTAAAAACAGGTACCCCAGACTACTAGGCTTATTGCCGCTGATCGGCGCGTTGCTGCTGTCAGGCTGCAACATGACCTTGCTCAACCCAACAGGTCAGGTTGGCCTGGAGCAGCGCAACCTGATCATCACTGCAACGTTGCTGATGCTGTTGGTCGTGGTCCCGGTCATCGTCATGACCTTCCTGTTCGCCTGGAAATACCGCGCGACCAACACTGACGCCGTGTACACGCCGAAGTGGTCGCACTCCACCAAGATCGAAATCGCGGTGTGGGCTGTTCCAGTGCTGATCATCATTGCTCTGGGTTACGTCACCTACGTGTCGACCCACGCTCTGGACCCTTACAAGCCGCTGGAATCCGACGTCAAGCCGATCACCATTGAAGTGGTCGCGCTGGACTGGAAGTGGGTGTTCATCTATCCGGAGCAGGGCATCGCCACGGTTAACAAGATCGTGTTCCCGACGAATACCCCGGTCAATTTCAAGGTGACGTCGGACTCGGTGATGAACTCGTTCTTCATTCCAGGCCTGGGCGGCCAGATCTACGCGATGGCCGGCATGCAGACCAAGTTGCACCTGATTGCCAACCGTGACGCTGAAATGGAAGGCATCTCTGCCAACTACAGCGGCGCAGGTTTCACCGGCATGAAATTCAAAGCGATCTCGACTTCCCAGGAAAATTTCGACGCCTGGGTAAGTGAAGTCAAAAAGGCACCTAAACAGCTGGAAAAAGCTGAATACGAAGCCCTTACCAAACCAAGCCAGAACAACCCAGTCGAGCTCTACTCCTCGGTTACGCCGAACCTGTTCCAGTTCATCGTCGACAAGTACGAAGGCATGAACCCGGGCAAGCCGATGCACCACGAGAAGAAAGAGAAAGAAGTGGCCCATATGGAAGGGATGGACATGAGTTCGCATTCAGCTGCCGGGGCAGAGGAGTAAACGATGTTTGGTAAATTAAGTTGGGAAGCGGTCCCGTTCCACGAACCGATCGTGATGATTACCATCGCCATGATCGCGCTCGGTGGTCTGGCGCTGTTCGCTGCAATCACCTACTTCAAGAAGTGGACCTATTTGTGGACCGAGTGGTTGACCTCGGTCGACCACAAGAAAATCGGCGTGATGTACATCATCGTCGCCATGGTCATGCTGCTGCGTGGTTTTGCCGACGCCATCATGATGCGTACCCAGCTGGCCATGGCCACCGAGGGTTCGCCTGGCTACCTGCCGCCTGAACACTATGACCAGATCTTCACCGCTCACGGTGTGATCATGATCATCTTCATGGCGATGCCTTTCTTCACCGGCCTGATGAACCTTGCAGTGCCGCTGCAGATCGGTGCCCGTGACGTTGCCTACCCGTTCCTGAACTCCCTGAGCTTCTGGTTGCTGGTGTCCGGCGTTGTGCTGATCAACCTGTCCCTGGGCGTCGGCGAATTCGCCAAGACCGGTTGGGTTGCCTATCCACCGCTGTCGGGCCTGCAATACAGTCCGGGCGTGGGGATGGATTACTACATCTGGGCGCTACAGCTATCCGGGCTAGGTACGACGCTAACGGGGGTCAACTTCCTGGCCACCGTGCTGAAAATGCGTACCCCTGGCATGAAGCTGATGGACATGCCGATCTTCACCTGGACCTGCACCTGGGCTAACGTCCTGATCGTGGCTTCGTTCCCGATCCTGACCGCTACCCTGGCACTGCTGACCCTTGACCGTTACATGGATTTCCACATTTTCACCAATGAACTTGGTGGCAATCCAATGATGTACGTCAACCTGTTCTGGGCCTGGGGTCACCCCGAGGTTTACATCCTGATTCTGCCGGCGTTCGGGATCTTCTCCGAAGTCATCTCCACCTTCACCGGCAAGCGTCTGTTCGGCCACCACTCGATGATCTACGCTTCCGGCGCGATCTCGATCCTGGGCTTCATGGTCTGGCTGCACCACTTCTTCACCATGGGTTCGGGTGCCAGCGTCAACGCCTTCTTCGGTCTGGCGACGATGCTGATTTCGATCCCGACGGGGGTGAAGCTATTCAACTGGCTGTTCACCATCTATCAGGGCCGTCTGCGTTTCACCAGCCAGGTTCTGTGGACCCTGGGCTTCATGGTGACCTTCGCCATCGGCGGCATGACCGGCGTACTGCTGGCCATTCCGGGTGCTGACTTCGTACTGCACAACAGCCTGTTCGTGATCGCTCACTTCCACAACGTGATCATCGGCGGCGCGGTATTCGGTTACATCGCAGGCTTCGCGTTCTACTTCCCTAAAGCGTTCGGCTTCAAGCTGCACGAAGGTTGGGGCAAGGCAGCATTCTGGTTCTGGATCACCGGCTTCTTCGTCGCGTTCATGCCGCTCTATGTACTGGGCTTCATGGGCATGACCCGTCGTCTGAACGCCACCACCAACCCTGAGTGGGTGCCGTACCTGTACGTCGCCATGTTCGGCGCGGTGATGATCGCCGTGGGCATCGCCTGCCAGCTGATCCAGCTGTACGTCAGCGTGCGTGACCGCAACAAGCCAGAAAACATGTGCGATCACGGTGACCCGTGGAATGCCCATACCCTGGAATGGTCGACCTCGTCGCCACCACCGTTCTACAACTTCGCTGTGCTGCCAAAAGCAGAAAGCATCGACCCGTTCACCGAGGCCAAGGAAAACGGTACCGCGTACCAGGCTCCAGCCAAGTACGAACCGATCCACATGCCAAACAACACCGCTACGGGTGTGGTTATGGGCGCGCTGTTGACCGTGTTCGGTTTCGCGATGATCTGGCACATCTGGTGGCTGGCAATCGTTGGTCTGGTTGGCACCGTGGTGTATTTCACTATCCATGCCGCCCGTGACGATCAGGGCTACATGGTGCCGGTGGATGTCATCGAGCGCATCGAAGCCGAGCAGCACAAACGTCTGGTAGCGGCCGGGAAAATCCCAGCCAACGCCACCCGTGTTGAAACCTCGTTGGAACAGGCTTAAACCATGTCGAACTTAGTGACCAATGCTGGACACACCCATGTCGATGGACATGGGCACGATGACCATCACCACGACTCGGGCGAGATGACCGTATTCGGTTTCTGGCTCTACCTGATGACCGACTGCATTTTGTTTGCGTCGATCTTCGCGGTGTACGCGGTACTGGTTAACAACGTAGCGGGCGGCCCGTCGGGCGCCGACATTTTCGAGCTGCCGTACGTACTGGGCGAAACCGCTCTGCTGCTGTTCAGCTCGATCACCTACGGCTTCGCCATGCTGGCGTTGTTCAAAGGCAAGAAGACACAGGTCCTGGGCTGGCTGGCCATGACCTTCCTGCTGGGCGCCGGCTTTATCGCCATGGAGATCAACGAGTTCCACCTGCTGATCTCCGAAGGCTACGGCCCTAGCCGCAGCGGCTTCCTGTCCGGGTTCTTCACCCTGGTCGGCACCCACGGTCTGCACGTGACCAGCGGTCTGATCTGGATGGCGATCATGATGTACCAGGTCCAGAAAAACGGCCTGACGGCGACCAACAAGACCCGTCTGAGCTGCCTGAGCCTGTTCTGGCACTTCCTGGACGTTGTGTGGATCTGCGTATTCACCGTTGTTTATCTGATGGGGACTATGTAAATGGCTAACGCTCATTCCCACGATAGCCACGACGCCGGCCACGGCAGCGTCAAGTCTTACGCTATCGGTTTCATCCTGTCGGTGATCCTGACCGTCATTCCTTTCGGCCTGGTGATGTACCCGTCGCTGCCGAAAGCCATGACCCTGTGGATCGTACTGATCTTCGCAGTCGTCCAGGTGCTGGTGCACCTGGTGTACTTCCTCCACCTGGACCGCTCTGCCGCCCAGCGTAACAACGTGATCGCGTTTATCTTCGCTGCGCTGGTCATTGTCCTGTTGGTCGGCCTGTCGCTGTGGATCATGTTCAGCATCCACACCAACATGATGGCGCACTGAGGTAAATCCGGATGTCCTTGAAGCACTTTATCCAAATCACCAAACCGGGGATCATTTTCGGTAACGTGCTTTCAGTGGCAGGCGGATTTTTCCTGGCCTCCAAAGGGCATGTCGATCTGGCCATCTTCCTGGCCGCCATGATCGGCACGTCCCTGGTCGTCGCTTCCGGTTGCGTGTTCAACAACTGCATCGACCGCGACATCGACCTGAAGATGGAACGCACCAAGAACCGGGTGCTGGTGCAGGGCTTGATCTCCCTGAAACTGGCCCTGATCTATGCGACCGTCCTGGGTGTCGCCGGCGTTGCCCTGTTGTACACAGTGGCCAATCCGCTGGCCGCGTTGTTTGCGGTGATCGGGTTTGTCATCTACGTCGGCTTCTACAGCCTGTACCTCAAGCGCAAGTCGGTTCACGGCACGCTGGTGGGCAGTCTGTCGGGCGCGATGCCGCCGGTGATTGGTTACGTCGCCGTCAGCAACAGTTTCGACATGGCTGCACTGACGCTGCTGGTGATGTTCAGCCTGTGGCAGATGCCGCATTCCTACGCCATCGCGATCTTCCGCTTCAACGATTACCTGGCCGCATCGATTCCGGTGCTGCCAGTGAAGCGCGGGATTCAAGTGGCGAAGAAGCACATCCTGCTCTACATCCTGGCCTTCCTCGTGGCGACCTTGATGCTGACCTTCAGCGGCTATGCCGGCATGAGCTACCTCGCCGTCGCCGCGGCCATGGGCATGTACTGGTTGTACATGGCCTGGACCGGCTACAAGGCAGTGGATGACACGGTCTGGGCACGCAAGCTGTTCGTGTTCTCGATCTTCACCATCACCGCGTTGAGCGTCATGATGTCCCTGGACTTCAAAGTGCCCGCCGAGCTGTTGCTGACGTACGCGCCTTAAGCGTCGGATGCTGTAAAGAAAACCCCGCCTTCGAGAGAAGTGCGGGGTTTTTTGTTGGGACCGCTTTTCGCGGGAGCAGTGGTGATCAGCCTTTCCGTGCCGGGCGAAGACTCATTGTAGGAGCGAAACTTGCTGGCGATGACGAGGCCTCGATCTGTCAGCTCACCTGTAGCAATTCGTCCGTTACCCCAGTTTTCTGCTTGCTGACTATAAGCAACTTGCCTATAGTTTTGCGATGCGCACTGTATTCTTCGAAACCACGTCCTTCACTGCCTCCGTCGGCAATTATCTGACGGACGATGAGTATCGTACGCTGCAGACCCACATGCAGCTGAATCCGGAGGCGGGCGATGTTATGCCTCGATCAGGTGGTTTCAGAAAATTACGTTGGGCAGATGGACGCAGAGGCAAAGGCAAGCGAGGTGGCTTGCGGGTTATCTATTATTGGCTTATGAATGATGGTCAGTTTTGGATGTTTGCAATTTATGACAAAGATGAGCTTGTGAACTTGACCGCCGAGCAAGAGAAGGCGCTCAAGAAGGCCATAGAGACAGAGTTAAAAAAAAGAGGTACCCCATGAAAAAGCGCGACCTGTTTGCAGAGTTGATGCAGGGCGTTGACGAGATGGCGGCTCAACGCGAAGGCAAGATTACCCTGCGCAACACGACGATTGAGAATATGCCAGCGCCTGAAATTGACGCGCAGGAAATTGTTGCACTGCGAGAAAAGTTACATATGTCTCAAGCTGTTTTCGCCAAGCGAATCAGGACCAGTCCCAGCACGCTGAGAAATTGGGAGCAGGAAAAATCCAGGCCCAACGCGCAGGCTGCATTGTTGATCAGACTGGTGGAGAAATTCCCCGATATGGTGGAGCGGCTGGCAACCGTTTAACCAGATCGCCAAATATTTGAAACCCCGCCTTCGAGAGAAGCGCGGGGTTTTTTGTTGGGTGGTCAGACTCTTCGAAACGGGTCTTTATAGGGCGGCGGACATGGCGAGGCGGCGGATGCGCGGTGAGATTGTAGGAAGCCTCTGAAGGCGTGTTCTGAAAATCTAAAATGCTGTGTTTGGATCGTTGTGAGTGATCAGCTTCTGCCGTTAGATTGATTTGTCGGGTGGTTTTCAAGAGCCCTCAAGTCAACTGGCGTTAGAGGGCTGTTAGCGTGAATGCATCAAAAAAATACCTGACCGATGCGGCTGTCCAGCAGGCTCTGTTACTGGTTGATCTGACCGAAAAAAGCACACCCGAGCACGCTGTCCGGTTATTGCTGAATGAAATCCTTCAGCGACTGGCTGAAAACGGCTGGCCTGAAGCTCAACTACAGACAGGCCCGCGCGTTGTGTCTGCTGAGGAAAATTACGGGCTGCTTGGTTACGACCCCACCGAAATCACGCTGGGCAGTGAACACACCCGCTGGGTCGATGAGCACTCTCTGCTCCGCACGCAAACTACCAGTCAGATTCCATCGGCGTTGCAGCGTGCGGCTCGTGATCGGCAGCCGGGGGAAACGATATTGCTGGCAGCGCCCGGTATCACGTTTCGCCGGGACAGTCGTGACCGCTGGCATTGCGCGGAGCCGCATCAGATGGACATCTGGGTACTCGGTGATCCGCAACTGTCGACCCACGAGCATTTGCTGCGCCTGGTCGGCGATATTCTTAAAGCCGCCGTGCCTGACAAACCATGGGTCTACTGCGATAGCCCGCATCACTACACCGAGGGCGGGATCGAAGTGAATGTGTTGGATGACGGCGCTCCCATCGAGGTCCTGGAGTGCGGTCGTATTGCGCATTCGTTATTGGAACGGTTGCAGATCGATCCATTACGCCATGGTGGCTTGGCGCTCGGGATGGGGCTGGATCGCCTGACGATGCTGCGCAAGGGCATTCCGGATATTCGCTTGCTGCGGGATCAGAATGTAAGGGTGCAGGCGCAGATGCATGATCTGAATCCATGGCGTGCGGTTTCGCGTTTGCCGTCGATTGCTCGCGATATTTCATTGGCAGTTACCCCGGGGTTAAGCGAGGAGGTGCTGACCGAGAAAATGTTGCTGGCCGCGGGTGACTGCGCTGATTGGATTGAGGAAATGCAGGTCAAGGGCCGTTGGGGATTCGCTGATTTGCCGGTGCAGGCCATCGAACGCCTCGGGCTGTTGCCGGGTCAGGAAAATGTGCTGCTTCGGGTGGTGCTGCGAGATTGTTCGCGATCGATCACGACAGCTGAGGCGAATGCCTTGTACGCGGATATTCAATCCGCGTTGCATGAGGGGGCACCCGGGGCGGGGTACAGGATGGATGTTTCGAAGGTTTGAGTCAGCTATCCAGCAACCTGAAAAACCGCTCACGCACTTGAGTGTGATCGCTGTGGGCCACGTTGAAGCGCATGTAATGGCTGGCTTCCGAGCCCTTGCTGAGGAGGGTGCCGGGGGCGAGGACCAGGTTGTTTTCCAGGCCTCTGCGGGCGAGGGTTTCGGCGTGCAGGCCGTCCGGCAAGCGCGTCCAGATGAACAAACCCTCTCCCGGCAACGACGACAGCGAGCAACCGGCTTCGGCCAGCCAGCTCGTCACCCGGCTGTTGGATTCATACAGCCGGTCCACCGTACGGCGCGTGTGTTTGGTGTAGCTGCCGTCGCTGAGCATTGTGCAGGTGATGTGTTCCGCCAGTTCCGAGGTGACTCCGCCGCAGGCCATTTTCAGGGCGACCAGGCGTGCCGCCAGTTGCGGTGACAGCACCGCGTAGCTGACGCGGCTGTTCGCCGTCAGGGTCTTGGAGAAACCGGAAATGTACGTGACGTTGTCCAGCCCGCTGGCGGCCAGTCGCGGGGTGCGGCGCTGTTGAATGTCGCAGTAAAGGTCGTCTTCGAGAATATGGAAACCGTACCGGTGGCTCAGCTCCAGCAACCGATACACCTGAGCGGGGGAAAAGGAATGCCCGGTCGGGTTATGCAGGGTGCTGTTGGTCATGTAGAGCACGGGTTTGTGGGCGATCAACAGTTGCTCGAAGGCCTCCAGGTCCATGCCATCGCAATCGCGAGCGATGGTGATGACCTTCGCCCCGTGCAGCGCCAGGTTGGCGTGCATGTTGAAGTAGCACGGATCATCCAGCAGCACCGTGTCGCCCGGCTTGATCAGCAGGCGCATCAGCAGGTCGATGGCCTGCATCGTGTTGGCAGTGGTGATGATCTGGTCTACCGGCACTTCGATGCCAAAGGTCGACAGCTTGACCCGCAAGGCCTGGCGCAGCGGCAAATACCCGCCGGCTACACCGTACTCGCCCATGCGCAGACTCGTCGCGCGCAAGGTGCCGCGCACCGCTTTTAGCAGTTCATCGGCTGGCAGCCATGAAGTTGGCAGGAAACCGCAGCCGGGGCGCAGGGCGCCGTTGTCCAGCAGCAACGCGCGGCGGACCACGCTGAGGGTGTCCTGAGGTTGCAGATCGGGGCCGGTGTCGGTGTTCAACGTGGTGCTGGTGCGGTGCACGTAGTGCCCGGAACCTTGGCGTGACACCACCAGACCCTTGGCGCGCAAGCGATCCAGGGCATCGACCACCGTGGACTTGCCCACGCTCATCAAGTCGGAGAGTTCGCGAATCGGTGGCAACTTTGCCCCGTGAGGCAAGCCGCCCTGGCTGATCGCTACCGACAACTGATCGACGATCTGCTGAACCAGCGGTACTCCGGGCTGGAACACGACGGCGGCGATCACTGCTCGCTGAACCTGCATTTTACTGGTCTCTCCGGCAGTAAAGTTCGTTCGATTCTATACGAACTTGCTCTGCTGCAAACAACCCTCTCTCCCTACTATCGCTTTAGTGACGTTTTTGATGGTGGGCGCCTTATGGCCCCGCAATTGCTTGGTATCAGAGGTGCTGCATGAGTGTTCAAACAACGGCCGCCGTGGCCAAACCGGTGATTAACATTCGCCTGTTCACGATACGCATCATCACGGCGGTGTCGCTGTTTGCGGTGTTGGGCAAGGCCAACGTCTGGCTCGACACGGCCACCAACAGCATTCTCGCCCTCGGCTATCGAGCCTTGTTGCTTCTTCTGCCCCTGACTTTGCTGGTGCTGGGACGTCGCTCCCTGAGTGTCACGCTGCTGTGCGCCGGCCTTGGACTGGTGTTGCTGGCGATCACCCGCAACCAGGGCATGGTGATGTTTGCGGCGGCATTGTTCGCCTACGGCATCGCCATCGCCGGTTACCTGATCAAGAGCGAAGCGGCGCAAACCAAGGAGGGCGCCGCCTACAACCGGGTCGCCATGAACATGGGCAGCCTGGTCGCAGGGCTGATCCTGCTGTCACCGCTACTGACCCCGACGATGTTTTTCCTCGGCGCCGCCGCTTTCGTGCTGCTGTGCCTGCCCATCGCCATGGGCGCGACCTTCACCACGCAACCCGCTACTGCCCGCGCGGCCAGCCAGGAGGGCAGTGGCTGGCGCAACAAACTGCCGTGGGTCATCGCCGGCCTGATCATGGGGATCAAGTTGTTCGGCGTGTTCTCGATCCTGCCCCAGGCCATCCTGCTGAAGACCGGTGAGCTGCCGGCCTGGTACGGCCTGATGCTGATCCTCAACAGCGCCGTGGTGGTGTTCGCGCAGATGCCGGTAATGAAACTCATAGAACGCACCGGGCGTTTCAAAGTGGTCGCGGTGATCGGGATCATCATTGGCGGTTTTGCCGTGCTCTCGTCTCCGGGCGCATTCCATGTCGAAACACTGATCGGTGCACTGATCTGGGTGGCCCTGCTGTCGGTCGCCGAGTGCGCGTTCAGCTACCTCGATTACTTCTCGGTCAAGCAGAACAACATGTTCGTCAAGGAAGTGTCCCTGGGCGTCGGCGCGGGGCTCACGGTGCTGATCATGCGTGTCGTGCCCGCCCCCTATAACGCCCTGGTGCTGGCAGCCATTGGTGCGGGCGGGATTCTCGCCTGGTACTGGTTCAACCGTAAATCCAACGCATCACTGCACGACTGAGTCATCGCGGTAGCGTTTTTTGCATCACAGGTCGGAGGTTTCATGAAGACGACGTCATGCGTAGTAGTGGTCGGTTACAACGGCAATCGGGTACAGGATATCCAGAAGTTGCGCGATCTCTGCAAGACGCTCTACAACGCCCGGCTCATCCTGGTGGTTGAGCGAATTGCACCCGAGGATGACCAGGTCGCGGACCACGTCTGCAGCGCTTCGCTGGCGCCGCAGGACGTTGCCGAGTCACTGGAACTGGTGGCCGGGTGCCTGGATGTCGACCGCTGGAAGCTGATTGGCGTGTTGCCGTTTTCCGATCGAGGCGTGTTGCTTGGTGCGGCGCTGGCCACCTATTACGGCCTGCCCGGCATCACGCCCGGCGAGGCCCGGGCCGGCCTGGACAAACAGATCTTCCGCAAGCTCGAAGCTGCTTGCGACACGGCGCCCGACGACTACCGTCCGGTGTTCTCCACGCGGGTCGAAAGCCTTGGCGAACTGCGTCAACGGGTTGTCGAGCTGGGAGGCAAAGCCTTTATCAAACCGGCCTGTGAAGGCGCGAGCCGGGGTTGCCGGGTCATTCATCATCCGTCCGAATGCGACGAGGCATGGCAGGCGCTCAAGCCATACCGGGAAGGTGGCATCGTCCTTGAAGAACTGGTCCGTGACGCTCGCGAATACAGCTGGGATTACGTCGCCGGCAGCACCTGGGTCACGGAAAAAACCACCACCGAAGGCGCCTTTCGCGCAGAAATCCAACAGGTAGTGCCCGCGCCGTTGACGCAGGGTGTACAGGCGCGACTGGGCGCTGCCGGTCGGCACATGTCCGGGTTGGTTTCACTGGATAACGGCGCTTATCACAACGAGATTTTCCTGCGCAGCGACGGGCTGACTTCGGCGGTGGAAACCAACATGCGGCCTGGCGGCATGCACATCTGGGACCTGGCGCGTCTGGCCTTTGTCGACTTCAACCCATGGGAACACTGGGTCAGGTGGGCGGTGGAGGGCAAGACCGCTCAGCAGGACCCGGTTGCACGCGGCTATTGCGGCATTCGCCTCCTCAGAGCGCCCGCCGCTGGCCTTTTGCGAGACCTGCCGGACATCGAATCCCTGGCCCGGGAACTGAACATCGAGTTGGTCGAGGCCGCTTACGAAAAGCGTGTCGGCGACACGGTCATGGCCCAGGTGAAGGACAACACCGCGTTCATTGGCCACATCGTGTTGTTCAGCGAGCACTACGACCAACTCAACAATGAATTGCTGCGCCTGGCCGAAGCCATCGAGTCCCGCGTCGGGGTCAACTGCCTGGCGTCGCCAGTCAGAGCCGTCGGCTGATTCACGTTGTTGTCTTATTGATTTAGAGGGTTTGGTAATGATTGAGCACAAGACCTGTGATGAGCGTTTCATCGACCTGGCCAAGGAGCTTGGCTATGACATCTATGGCGAGAACACCGCCGGCGGCCATTACGCCCCGCTGATTCGTCATCACGACGAGCTGTACATCAGCGGTCTGGTGCCACGCATGAACGGCGCGATCCAGTACCCCGGCCGTGTCGGGCTGGAACTCAGCCTGAGCGATGCTCAGGCCGCTGCCAGCATCAGCGCCATGCGCGCGCTGGCATTGATCGTGGACGCCATCGGTTCGCTGGACAAGATCAAGTCGCTGGTTCGCGTCACCGTTTATGTGAAGTCCACAGCAGATTTTGTCGACCTCAGTGAAGTTGCAAACGGTGCGTCGGATGTCTTCAGTCACGTATTGGGGGATGCGGGGAAACATACCCGTACGACCGTCGGAGTTTATCAACTACCGAAAAATGCGGCGGTAGAAGTTGATTTGATCGCTGCGCTGAGACCAATGCCTTTATAAGTGTTAGTTGCTCGGCTTTACAGGGTGGAGTGGGTAACCTAAGGTGCTGTTACTCAGTGGGCAGCCTAAGTTGGAACGTGGTGATGAATAACGTTAAAGGCGCGTTTTTTTCATATAAGGATTTTCGTGAAAGTTTGCACCATCAATCGGTCGGCCCGCGGGTATGGAGGGAAGCCGAGCTGACAGACATGCGTCAGACCCTGGAGGCCAGCGAGGTCGACATCGTGGCGCTGGCCCACGACAACAGCCTCAACGGATGCGAGGTCATGCCCGGTGTGGCGATAGCCATGCAATGGCTAAAACCCGGCGCCGTGCTTAACGGTCACGCTCATTCCTGGTGGCACCTGTTTATCATTCAATCCGGCCGCGGCGCGGTGACGTTGGGCGATGCCGACGAAGTGGACGTCAGCGCAGGTGATGTGTTGCTGGTGCCGGCCTGGACCCGGCACGGCTTCATCAACACGAGTACCGATGAAGCGTTGGCGATGCTGAACCTGAGCAACATGCCGCAGATGGCGCTATTGTCGAATTTTGCGGACAGTCACGGGCTGATCACCAGCCGATCCTGAAGCACCGTTTCACTGAAGGGAGTCAGCATTTGCCGAACTCCCTTTTTTTGTGCCTGCGAACTTTCTGTATCGATAGAATCAGATAATTTCTGTATCTGTTCAGCATCAGATCAACTAACTAGGATCACTTCCATGGCAACGGATTTAGTTTCGTTAAGCAGGGGAAGTGCTCTATGGAAAGTGCAAAAATAAAGTTGTATGTCGGTGCGGATTTTGTCAGCGCTTTTGCGATGTCCACGTTTGTGGCGTTAAAAGAAAAGCAACTTTCATTTGAACTCGTGACACTCGATCTTAAAGCCCGGGAGAACTATCAACCGGGTTATCGTGATCTGTCGTTAACCTGCAAAATACCCACGCTGGTTCACCAAGGTTTCGCCCTGTCGGAGTCTTCAGCCATCGCCGAATACCTCGACGAGATCGCCCCGCAGCCGCAAAAGCTGTTTCCCCTGGACACCCGGCAACGCGCACGGGCCCGCCAGCTTCAAGCCTGGCTGCGCAGCGATCTGTTGATCATTCGCAAGGAGCGTCCGGCCGATCTCATTTACTTCGGCAAAAAAGACACGCCCTTGAGCGACGACGCGTTGGCGGCCGTCGACCGGCTGTTCTTTGTGGCTGACCGGTTGCTCAAGGGCGGCGCCGATCATCTGTTTGGTGACTGGAGCATCGCTGATACCGACCTGGCAATCATGCTCAACCGTCTGCTCGCCAATGGCGATCACGTTCCCGCGCGACTCGCCGCCTATGTCCGGCGCCAGTGGGACCGCGACAGCGTTCGGGCATGGATGGACATTGAGCGCACGGCGCCCGCAGTCAACTAACACCGCCAGGAAGACATCGGGAGCGCTGCCATGCATGGAATGTCGGAATCGCCAAGATACAAACCCTATAACTCACGCACCATTCGCGACACGGCGTACTGGCACAGGCTCACGCCAGCGCTGCAAGAAGCCATGAACGTAGTCGCGCGGGTCATGCCGTTTCGCACTAACGAATACGTACTGGGGACGCTGATCGATTGGGACAACATCCCGGACGATCCGATTTTCCGCATGACCTTTCCCCACAAGGACATGCTGCTGCCGGACGAGTACGCCTCGCTCAAGCACCTCATCGAACTGGATGACAGCGTCGCCATCAAGCGTCGAATCGAGGCGATCTGGTTGCGCATGAACCCGCACCCGGCCGGGCAGTTGACGCACAACGGCGTGACCCTGGACGGAAAAGTCCTACCGGGCATTCAGCACAAGTACCGCGAGACCGTACTGTTTTTTCCCGGCGCCGGTCAGACGTGTCACGCCTATTGCACCTTCTGTTTCCGCTGGGCGCAGTTCATCGGCGAAGAAGAGCTGAAGTTCAACGCCCGTGAATCCCAGGAACTGGTGAGCTATTTGCGGGTGCACACCGAGGTCACCGATGTGCTGATCACCGGCGGTGATCCGATGATCATGAACACCCGCTCGCTGGCCGGCTACATCGAGCCGCTGCTGCATCTGCCGCACCTGAAGAGTATCCGCATCGGCACCAAGTCGGTGGCGTACTGGCCGCAGCGCTTTGTCAGCGACAAGGACGCGCCGGAACTGCTGGAACTGTTCAAACGTATTGTGGCTGCGGGGAAAAACCTGTCGGTGATGGGGCACTACAACCACCCGGTTGAGATCCGCCAGGACATCGCCCGCCAGGCCATCGAGCGTATTCGCTCCACCGGTGCCACCTTGCGCATGCAGGCACCGGTGATTCGCCACATCAACGAGAACCCCGCCGATTGGGCCGAGCTCTGGACTGAAGGCGTGCGGCTGGGGGCGGTGCCTTATTACCTGTTCGTCGAGCGTGATACCGGCCCCAGTCATTACTTCGCCATGCCATTGGCTCGGGCGTTCGAGATTTTTCAGGCGGCGTATCGCACGGTCTCCGGGCTGGCGCGTACGGTCCGCGGGCCGTCCATGAGTACCTTCTACGGCAAGGTGCTGATCAACGGCATCGAGACCGTCGCCGGGGAAAAAGTTTTCGTCCTGCAGTTTCTGCAGGCCCGCGATCCGCAATGGGTATTGCGCGTCTTTTATGCGCGGTTCGATCCCCATGTGACCTGGTTCGATGACTTGCGCCCCGCGTTTGGCGAGCGCTTGTTTTTCTTTCAGACCGAGCCCGTGGCAGCGCCGGAATTGATACAGGTCCTGCTGGAAACGGCGTAGGGCGATTCTCAAGGAGACAGGGATATGAGCAGTGGCGGGTTTGATCAGCGAGAAGGATTTATCTGGCTCGACGGCGAGTTTGTCGAGTGGTCCCAGGCGCGTCTGCATGTGCTCTCCCACGGTCTGCATTATGCGAGCACCGTGTACGAGGGCGAGCGTGTCTACAACGGCAGGATTTTCAAACTGCGCGAACACAGCGAGCGGTTGTACCGCTCGGCGGCGCTGATGGATTTCGTGATTCCGTATGAGCTTGAAGCGCTGGAAGCGGCCAGTCATGAATTGCTGCGCCGCAACGGGATCGTCGACGGATATGTGCGGCCCGTGGCCTGGCGCGGCAGCGAAATGATTTCCACCTCGGCGCGCTTCAACAGCGTTCATGTGGCGATCGCCTGTTGGCAGTGGCCGAGCTATTTCGACCCGGCGGCGCGCATGGCGGGCATCCGTTTGAAGACCGCCGAGTGGCGCCGGCCGCCACCAGGCTGTAGTCCTTTTGAAGCCAAGGCATCGGGGCATTACCAGATCGCGACGCTGAGCAAACACGACGCGGAAAACAGTGGCTACCACGACGCGCTGATGCTCGACTGGCGTGGTCACGTGGCCGAAGCCACCAGCGCCAATGTGTTCTTCGTCAAAGACCGGACCCTGCACACGCCGTTGGCGGATTGCTTCCTCAATGGCATCACTCGCCAGACCGTGATCGAACTGGCCAGGGCGCTGGATTACCAGGTGCTCGAGCGGGTCATTCTTCCTACGGAGCTTGGCGACTTCGATGAATGTTTTCTCACGGGTACGGCGGCCGAAATCACACCGGTGCAAAGTATCGATGAGCATCGGTACCGACCGGGCCGCGCGTGCAGCGAATTGATTGATGCATACACCTCAACCGTCAACGCCTGATAAACAGCCGGGAATCTCACCATGTCAGATCAAGGGATTGTTGCGTCTAAACCTTACGTTTCGCTGGGGCACCGCCACGAGGAATTGTCAGCCCGCGGCTGGACCGTGCTGGCCCCGGACGAGTTCGCCGATGATGTTGTCGGCACCTTGCAGGAATTCGGTCCGATCATTCCGCAATTCAACGGGCAGATGGCGTTTGCGATCACCCGCAAACCCGGTTACGAAGACCTGCCGTATTCCCAGAGCATGAACGGCATTGGCCCGCACACCGAAGCGCCGGTGTACGGACCACCGCCGCGTTACCTGGCGTTGCATTGTCATCAACAGGCAACGTGTGGCGGTGGGCATACCGGTCTGGTGGACGGCATCGAGTTTCTGGCATTTCTCGAACACACGGACCCCGAGCTGCGTGAATGGATCGATGACACGCCGGTGGAGTTCGTCGCCACCGCCAAACCCGGTGAACCGGCACAACGCCGGGTCAAGGAATACATCCTGACGCCGACAGAAGAAGGGGACATTTTCCGCTTCAGCTACAACCAGTTTCACTACGGCGATGTGAACCCCTCCAGGGAGCATCTGCAGCAATCACTGGTCACAAACAGCACGACGCCGTTGGCCAGGTTTGCCGTACTGGGTGAAGCCTATTTCGTGGAGCACAACACGCCGGTGTTGATTCCCGACGGTTGCCTGCTGATTTGGGACAACTGGCGAATGATCCACGCCCGCAGTCGTTACACTGACCCGGCGCGCAACCTGACCCGCTATTGGCTGGCCTGATTTTTCCGTCGCCCATCACTCCATCGGCGTACCCCCAACAGGGTGCGCGTCCTACAGGTATCGCGTTATGCAAACAGCCATCGAGATCGCCAAGGTCGATCATCAACTGATCGTGCGGCTCAATCAGGCGTGGACCAAACGGGCCACGGTGTGCGCGCCGGACAAGGCGCTGGTCAGCGAGCCGTTCGATCCGGCGCGTCCGGATTATCCGGAGTCCATGGTGCCGTTTTTCCACCACCCGGCATTCCAGGCCTTGAGCGAGGAGCTCAAGAGCAACGTCGTGACCTGGGGCTGGATCGGCTACAACCTGCGCACGGTCACCGCCGAAGAACACGTGGTGAACCCGGCGCTTAGCGTCATCGCCAATCAGTATCTGGGCAAGGACGACTGGCATTTTCGCGAGGCGATGCAGCAGACATTGATCGACGAGCATTACCACACGCTGATGCACCTGCGTGCCATCGAGCGCACCCGGCTGGACAGGGCGCTGGACCATGACCTGGACTTGCCGCCGTCAGTGACCTACCTGCGTCTAGTCGCATTGCGTGAAGAATTGCCCGAGCAGTGGCAGCGGGATCTGGCGGCCATCACCTTTGCGATAGTGGCTGAAATCAGCGTCAACGCCTACCTGGATCTGCTGGCGGACGATCACAGTATCCAGCCGCAAAACCGTCGCGTGGCCGAACTGCATAACCGCGATGAATATGCCCACAGCAAGGTGCTCGCCGAAGTGGCCAAGGTCATGTACGCGAATATGCAGCCACCGCAGCGGTTATTTTTCGCACGTACGTTGTCGGTAGCGCTGAGTGCCTTTGTCGCCCAGGACTACTCGATGTGGGAGGCGATTCTGACGCAGCTCGGGGTCGAGGCCGCCAGTCAGATCATCGCCGACACTCGCGAGAGCAACAAGAACGCCACGATCATGCGCGACTACAGCGGTCTGCTGCGTCTTGCGCAGGACCTGGGCATTACCGAGGAGATCGATTTCGACTTCCGTCCGACCCTCAACGCGGCCGCTGTGGCCTGAATCGGGAGGTGTGCATGTCCGTTCCTGAGTACGAAGTGTTCGCCATTCGTGTGGGCGCCAATGCCCAGCGCACCGCTCGAGAAAATTTTCTGTACGACGCCTGCTGTGGCGACCCGAATGCGTCGATGCCCCTGGACTATTACTTCTGGGTTATTCGAAACGCCCGGCAGATCATCGTGGTCGACACCTGTTTTCAACCGGCCACGGCGGATCGGCGCAACCGGCAGATGTACCGCTTGCCTGAAGATTCGCTGCGACAACTGGACATCGATCCGGCGCAGGTCGACACCTTGATCCTGACGCATCTGCACTGGGATCACGCCGGCAATATCGGGTTGTTCCCCAAGGCCACGGTGCACCTGCAGGAAGCGGAGTTGCGCTTCTGCACGGGACCGAAAATGACCCATCGCACGGTGAACAAAACCTACGAGGTGGACGACGTGATGTCGGCCCTGCCGCCGTTGTTCGAAGGGCGGATGCGCTTGCACTCGGGCAGTGTCGAGGTGGTGGCGGGCGTGACCCTGCACCCGGTCGGCGGGCATACGCCGGGCAGCCAGGTGGTGCGGGTGAACACCGCGCGCGGGTGGATCGTGCTGGCCTCGGACGCTGCGCATCTGTGGGCGAACATTCGCCAGCGCAGTCCGTTTCCGATCCTCGATGACCTGGCCCAGACGCTGGAAGCCTTCAGCCTGATCGACAGCCTGGCGGACAGTGAAGACCACGTCATCCCCGGCCACGACCCGCTGATCGCCGAACGCTTCCCCCATTGGAACGACGACCCGCACATCATCTGCCTGCACAACCCACCGGTTTGAACGATTCCCCTGTAGAAGCTGCCGAACCTGCCTCTGTGGCGAGGGGATTCATCCCCGTTCGGCGACGCAGTCGTCGTAAAACCCGCGCACTCGGTATGACTGATTCATCCAGGTCGCCTGATTTGGGGTCGCTTCGCAACCCAGCGGGGATGAATCCCCTCGCCACAAGGGCGGGCTCGGCAGCTGCTACAGAGATACTTGCAGGCTGCTACAGGGTTAGTGTTGGTTTTTGAGGATTTGACCAAGGGTCGCCAGCGCCTCATCTATCCGGGGCGAATAGGGCGCGCCGCAACCGATGCGAACGAAATGATCGAAACGCTGGGCGTTGGAAAAGATATCCCCCGGTGAAATCTGGATACCTACCTTCAACGCCTCCTGGAAAAGCATCATCGACGAATACTGGTGCGGCAGCTCCACCCATAACAAGGTGCCGCCTCGCGGGTTGCTCACGCAGGTGCCCGAGGGGAAATAGCGCAGGATGGCCGCACTCATCTGCTGGCGTTGCTGCGTCAGGGTTTTCCTGAGCCGGCGCAGGTAACGTTCATAGGACGGCGTTTTCATGAACGCACTGACCGCCAGTTGCGACAACGTTTCGCAGCCTCTGGACTGGGTGTGCTTGAGCATTTCCACGCGCTCGTGCCATCGACCTGCACTGATCCAGCCCAGTCGCATGCCCGGAGCGAGGGTTTTGTTCAGCGATGCGCAATAGATCAGGTTGTCAGTGCGGTCCCAGTGTTTGAGCGTGGACAAGGGCTGATCGGTGTCCACCAGGTCGCCATAGGTGTCGTCTTCGATCAGCACCGTGCGGTACTCGGCGCACAGTTGCACCAGGCGTGCCTTGTTGGCGTCGGGCATGATGCTGCCCAACGGATTTTGCAGATTGGGAATGACGATCAGCGCGCGAATTGGTTCGGGACCCAGTAGCAGTTTTTCCAGCGCAAACAGGTTGATCCCCGAGTGCGCGGTCGCCGGAACTTCCAGCACGCGCAGGCTCAGGCTTTCGAGAATCTGCAGCAAGCCATAGAAGGTCGGCGATTCAACGGCCACGGTGTCGCCGGGTTGGGTGACGGCGCGCAAGGCGAGGTTGATCGCCTCGGTCGCACCGTGGGTGATCACGATTTTCTCGGCGCTCACGTTGGTCTTGGCGGTCAGCGCACGCCGGGCCAGGGTATTGCGCAGCGCAAGGTTGCCGCAGGTCGAACCGGGTTTGCCGAGCAATTGCTGATCCTGGCGCAGCGCCTTGATCATGTGGTCCTGCAAAACCTTCAGGGGATAGAGTTCCGGTGCGCAGTAGGCGCTGGCGAAGTTGACCTTGATGTTCGCCCGCTGGCCAGCCTTGAGCACCGACGACACCTGCTCGTGAATGCCCACATACACCCCGGTGTCCAGCGGTGCAGGAGGCACGGGCTTGGGCACATTGTCCGGCTGACGGATGTAGTTGCCGGAGCGCGGACGCGCTTCAAGCACCCCGTAGTCCTCAAGCTCGCGGCACACCTGCACGGCGGTCGAAAGGCTGACGGCGTGTTTTTCCATCATCAGTCGAATGGAGGGAAAGCGTTCTCCCGTTTTCAAGGTGCCGCTGCGGATCGCGTCGAGGTAGTGGTGGGCTAACTGACGGTAAAGGGGCGTTGTGTTCATGGCGACCTCAGCAATCGCACCACTGAGGTCTTGGGCTGGAAAGTGAGATGACGCTCCCCGCAGGCGGACCTGTGGCGCTCAAGGGTTATGGGAAGTGTTGGTCCTGCTGTCGATACTGGAACAGGAATCGCGGTCTTGCCGGAATCGCAGGCAATAAAAAGCCCCGCACGAGGGCGGGGCTGAAGGGGTATTGAAGTTAACGAAGAACCTGTGGCTTGCCAGAAATCTGCAGATATCGCGATATCGGTGTTGCCCCCCGGGGGTCGCTTCGCAACCCAACGCAGGCTTCGCCAGCTGCAACATGAAGCGTTGTGCTGCTTATACGATCCCGGTAGCAGCTGCCGAAGGCTGCGTAGCAGTCGTCCTGCTACTCAGGAACCTGTGGTTAACCAGATATCTATGGCTAATCAGATACCGGTGGCGAGCGAGCTTGCTCGCGCTTGAGTGCGTAGCACTCACAAAAATGTTCAGAATTTTGGGGCCGCTTCGCAACCCGGCGGGAGCAAGCTCCCTCGCCACAAGTCCGGGTTACTGCGCAGCGATGCTGTAGCCATCGAACGCTGTCTGTTGCTGCAGCGCAGTGATGATGTTCTTGCGGTTGCTGGCGTGCTCAGTCCCGGCATTGTCCAGGAAGGTCTCGCTTTCCAGCTCGGCTTCATCACCTTCACCGACGAAGGTCAGTCCCAGGAATTCCAAGGCTTCGCGATCGACATTCATTCGCGAACGCGGTGTGCGCATCGGCAGGGTGACGCTCACGCCGTCCTTGCTGATGGTAAAGATTTCGACGTCTTTCTTTGCCCGCGCTGTCTTGCTCTTGCCGCTGCTCGGGTTGCTGATGGCCTGATGGGTCTGGTTCAGCACTTTAAGCGCCAGGCCGTAGACGATTTCCTGGAACGCGGGATCGTCCTTGAAGCTGGACAGGATGCGGCTGATCGGGAACTTGCTGCTCAGGTCTTCGAGGGCCGCGATGTCGGCCGCTTCGGCATCCTTGAGTTGCTTGAGTTCGCCCATCAGCTCGTAGGCCTTGTCGTCGTCGAAGCTGTCATGAGCCTGACGAATCGCGGCGCGCAGCTCGCGGATCTGGTCGCTTTCACGGGTGGACTGGAACGAATCCAGGACCATCTCGGCGATGGTCTTGGCCTGGGGCACATGCTGTGAAAGATTGATGGAGTTTTCGTATTCCGCTTTGGACGACAAGGTGACTACGGATTCAGCGGTGTTGGAATCGGACATTGAAATTTCACTACTTCTTTTAACTTGGGATGAGGCGAGAAAGCACAGGGCCTTTTCAGGCCGCCTAATCTATTGGACAGCGACGCAGTTGTCACGGTTGAACAGGCGGGCGGACGAAAGATTGGCCCGACCCTCCTACAACGGCGCAGTCCTGAGGGAGCGGAACACCTGATAGAACCTGATCGACCGCCCGCAGAACAAACCGCTGGCCACGCCTGACGCACAAGCCTTGAGCAACACGATGGGGAGTGTCGCCGAGTACGCCGGGTGAACCTCGGCCTCGTAGCCAAAATAGTAGTTAACCGCAAAGAACAACAGGTAGAGCACCAGCGTCTTGATCGTGCCTGGCAGGATCAATCCGGTTCCCGTGTCATCCAGCGCGACGTTCTTGCTGGAAAAAATCAGCAGGGCGGCGGCGCTGCCTACCAGCACGGCGATCAGCCAGAAACCTGTCGCTAATGCGGGATGCAGCGAAAGGTTCAGCGAATAAAAGGACCAGCCGAGCAAAATCGGCGGGGTGATCAACAAGGAGGTTTTGCTTTCGCGCGTCGGGGACAGGGCCTTGATGCCAAAGAAGCACAGCAGGGCAAAGATCCCATAAACCCACAGCGGGGTGTTTTGCAGGGCGTTCATCGAGACGCGTCCATGTCGAAAAGTGTGCGGGGATAATAGTCCTACTGCGGCCTGACAGCCGACTATTTCCCCGACACCTTCACGGATGCAGCAACTTCTGCGCGCGCTTGTCGGCCAGATGCTGCAGCACCAGCCGCCCGATCAGCACCAGCAAGGTCAGCGAGATCAGCAGCACGGAGATGGCGGCCACGCTTGGATCGACGTTATCGCGCAGACCGCTCCAGATCCGTTTCGGCAGCGTGTCCACGTTGACGCTGGTGATGAACAGCGTCACCGCGACTTCTTCCCACGACAAGGCAAAGGCCAGCAGCGCAGTGGACGCGATGCCCAGTTTCAGGTTCGGCAGGATCACCATGAACGTGGTTTGCATCAGGCTGGCGCCGAGGTTGCGCGAGGCCAGTTCGATACGTCGGTCAATCTGACTGAGCGCCACCATCATGGTGACGACGCCGTAAGGCACCACCATGATGACGTGGGCGATCACCACGCCCGTCAGGGTGTCGTAGCCCATTCCCGGGGCGAAGCGCCCGAGCTTGGTTTCCATGAAGTACAGCACCAGTGCCGAAATCACCGGCGGAATGGCCATGGGCAACAGCACCAGGCCGATCAGCGCCGTGGCCCATTTTGAGCGCAGGTACCAGATGCCGAGGCTGAAGCTGGCCGCCAGCAATGTGGCGATCACACTGGTGGCGAAGGCGATGGTCAGGCTCTGGCTGATGGCGTGGAACCAGTCGGGGTTGCTGACCAGTGCTTCGTAATGGCGCAGCGACCAGTTGCCTTCCGGCATCGACAGGAAGCGCTTGCTGGTGAAGGACACCGGGATGACCGTCAGCAACGGGAACAGCATGAAAGCCATGGCGATCACGGCCAGCAGCCGCGTACTCAGGCTTGTGCGATGGGTATTCATAATGACCTCAGCCGACCAGTCGATTCACGCGGGTGATTTTCAGCAGCACCCAGATCAGCGCACTGACCAGCGCCAGCAGCACCACGCTAAGCGCAGCCCCCAGGCCCCAGTTGCTGGTCTGGAACATTTGCAGGAACACGTATTCGGCAATCATCACCGTTTGCCCGCCGCCCAACAGCACGGGCGTGATGAAGAAGCCCAGGCAGAACACAAAGACCATGATGAACGCGCCCAGCATGCCCGGCAGGGTCTGTGGCAATAGCACTTGCCAGAAGGTGCGCAGCGGGCCGGCACCCAGGCCGCGGGAAGCCATGAGGATGCGTTGATCCAGCTGGCGCATGCTCGACAGCAGCGGGAACACCGCATACGGGATCATCACGTGGAGCATGCCGATGACCACGCCGATTTCATTGCGACTCAGCTGTAACGGTTGGTCGATCAGCCCCATGCCCATCAGGCCATTGTTGAGCACACCGTTGCTGCGTAGCGCGATCAGCCAGCCGAAGGCGCGCACCAGCACGGAAATCCAGAATGGAATGAAGATGCAGATCTCCACCACGCGCTGCCAGAACGGTGGGCTGAACACCCAGCAGTAGGCCAGCAGATAGCCGATCAGCAATGCCAGGCAACTCACCGTCATGCACAGGCGCAGGGTGCGCCACAGCATGTCGTGGATCGCCGGGTCCGTGGCGATGCGCTCGTATTGCTCGATGCCCGGTGTCGGCAAGGAGAAGCTCCAGCCCACCACGCCCAGAAACGGCAGCACGTAGAACACCAGCAGTAACACGGGCAGCGGAAACAGCAGTAAACCGCGTTCCAGGCCCGGTGAACTGAATCGGGGCTTGGGCGCAGTCAAGGTTGAGGTCAGGGTCGTCGTCATGGTCGATGGCTCACTTGGACAGCCGTGTCAGGTACGTTTCCAAGGTTTTTGAGTAGTTGTCGGCGTACCACTGGGCGTTCAGGGCGATCTGCTTTTTCAGGTTCTCGGCCGACGCGCAGTTGGCTTCCAGTTGCTCGGCCGACATCAGTTTCTCGGTGGCGCTGTTCGACGGACCGTTGCCCAGCAATTCGAACAACTTGAGCTGGCCTTCGGGTTGCAGCGCCTGCTGGATGAATTGCATGGCCGGTTGCGTACCTGCCGGGTTGCCCTGCAACACCGCCCAACTGCTGGAGTTGATGAAGCCATTTTCAAAGCTCCAGCGCACGCGGTTGTCGGTGTCTTCGGCGAGCAGCTTGGCGCGGGTATGCCAGATCGCCCCCACCGACACTTCGCCATCCACCATCAGTTGCTGGCTTTCGGCACCCGAACTCCAGAAGGACAGCACGTGGGGCTTGATCTCATCGATCTTGGCCATCGCGCGGGCGACGTCCAGTGGGTACAACTGATCAGCCGGCACACCGTCGGCCAGCAACGCCGCCTCCAGCATCCCGTTCATCCATTTGTACAAAGTGCGCTTGCCGGGGAATTTCTTCACGTCCCAGAAATCGGCCCAGGTCTTGGGACCGTTATCGCCGAATTTTTCACTGTCCCAGGCCATCACGTAGCTGAACTGGTAGCTGGCGATACCGTGATCGGAGGAGAGCGCCGGGGCCACCAGGTCGCGCTTGATCACGTTGTAGTCCAGCGGTTGCAGGATCTTTTCCTTGCCCAGGACGATAGCGCTGTAACTCTCGACGTCGACCACGTCCCAGCTCGGCTGACCGCTGGCCAGCTGTGAGCGAATCGCCCCTTCGGTCGGACCCGCGCCGTCGATGCGCACCTGGATGCCGGTGTTTTTGGTGAAGGTGTCGGTCCATGCCGAACGGAAGGCGTTCAGTGCGTCACCGCCCCAGTTGACCACCACCAACGGCTTGTCGGCCGACCAGCTGATGCCACTGCGCAGCGCCAGCGGCACGGCGGCCAGCAACCCCATGGCCTGCATGAAGGTACGACGGTTGATCTGCCCGCCACGGGCCTTTTCGATAAGCACTTCAATACAGTCGCGTTGATGATCCTGGCTCATTGCAAGTCCTCAGTCGGCGGGTGTCCTTCGGACAGTGGCCTTTTTGTTGTCGTTAGGAGAGAGAGCTTTTTGACGCATGTGATACCGGCTTCAGGCCTGTAGCAGGAAGCTTTGCTGCACCGGCCAACTCAGCCACACCGGCGCACCACTGGGCATCAGCGCGCCCGGATGATTGCCGGGGACGGACAGGTTGACGGGCAAGGCATCGTTGCCGACCTTGAGGGCCAGGTGGGTGCTGGAGCCCTGGTAAACCTTGTCGGTGAGTTGCGCGGGGATGACGTTGTAACCGTCCCGGGTCGGGCAGTCGCTGTGCAATTCCATGTGTTCGGGGCGCACCGCCAACACGGTCGGCTGAGCGCTCAACGGGTTGGGGGCGAAAGCGTGCAGCACGCTGTTGCCACAGCGACCGGTGGCGGTCGGGCCATTGCGGGTCAAGTCCGCCAGGGGGAAGAGATTCATCTTGCCGAGGAATTCGGCGACGAACCGGCTCTCGGGCCGGTTGTAGATATTTTCCGGCGTGTCGACCTGGGTCAATTTGCCGTGGTTGAAAATCGCGATGCGCGACGAAAGCGCCAGGGCTTCGCCTTGGTCGTGGGTCACGAACACGAAGCTGGTGCCGACCTGGCGATGTATGCGCTGCAGCTCGGTCTGCAATTGTTCGCGCAGGTTTTTGTCGAGGGCCGACAGCGGCTCATCGAGCAACAGCAGTTCCGGCTCGAACACCAGTGCCCGGGCAATCGCCACGCGCTGTTGCTGACCGCCGGACAGCTCAGACGGCTTCTTGTGCATGTGCGCGCCCAGGCCAACCACTTCCAGAATGTGCTTGACCCGACGCTGGCGTTCCTCGGCGGCGACTTTGCGGATGCGCAGCGGATAGGCCACGTTATCGGCGACGCTCATGTGCGGGAACAGTGCGTAGCCCTGGAACACCATGCCGTAGTTTCGCTTCTCGGCAGGGCGCTTGATGATGTCCACGCCTTGCTCCATCAGCTTGCCCGACGTCGGGCTGAGAAAGCCGGCCAGGATCATCAGCAACGTGGTCTTGCCCGAACCGGACGGGCCCAACAGGGTCAGGAATTCGCCTTGGCGTACGTCCAGATCGACGTTATCCAGCGCCGCAAAACGACCGTAATACTGGCTGATGCCTTGTGCACTGAGCTGAACCGTTGAACGGCTGGACACGATGAGAGTTCCTCTTTTTATTTGCCCCAGGGCGTGCGAGGACGGATGTCAATCCGGCCGGGGCTTTGGGCTCATTATTGTTAAAAATATCGCTACATCAATGGAATTATTTTGCAGGTATTGGTTAGTTTTTTTACTCATTTCTCTGGCGCGGTTAACCATCACCTGTAGCAGCTGGCGAAGCCTGCGTCCGGCTGCTACAGGGATCAGCGTTACAAAGTGTCTTGCCAGGTTTGATGGGACGACTGCAACTGCGTCTTGACCCAATTGCTGAACGCCTGGACCACCGCGCGCTCGGCTTTTTGCGGGTCGGCGGCGAGGTAGTAGCCCCGGTGCAAGTCGATGGTGATGTCGAAGGGGCGCACCAACAGGCCTTTGGACAGGGCATCGCCACTGATCAGGTTGTCGCCGATAGCGATGCCCTGACCGGCAATGCACGCCGACTGCGCGCAATGCGCATCGGAGAACAGGATCCCGCTGACCGCGTTCACCCCGGAAGCGCCGGCGGCGGTCAGCCAGACGCGCCAGTCCGAATAGTCCGTCATGTGCAGCAGTGGGTAGCCGCTGAGTTCCTGCGGGTTTTTCAGGCCGCTCAAGGCATTGATCAAGCGCGGGCTGCACACGGGGAAGAAGCGCAGGGCGACGATTTCTTCCACGACCATTTCCGGCCAGTCACCGATGCCATAGGCGATGAACAGGTCGGCATTCGGGTTACTGATGTCGTCCGGCGTCCTGGGAGAGATCAACTGCAATTGCACTTGCGGGTATTGCCGCAGGAACGCGCCGATGTGGTGGCACAGCCAATAAGTGGCGAAACCTGGTGCGCAACTGACGCACAGTCGCCCGGAAATCTCCTGGTCGTCGACGAGCTGACCAGCGTCCAGCAGGTTCAACAAAATCCCGTGGACTTCACGCGCATAGCGTTCGCCCTGATAGGTGAGGCCAATCCCCCGGCCAATCCGCTCGGTGAGGGCGAAGCCGACACATTCCTCAAGCTTGCTGATCTGGTGACTGATGGCGCTGCGCGTCAGGTTCAGTTCGCGAGCGGCGACCGACACGCTGCCGAGACGGGCGACCGCATCCAGGGCGCGAAGGGCTGTCATCGATGGAAAACGCATAAATCATCCCGCTGAAAGTTGAAGGAACAGGTCTGCATTCATAAGTGCGAGCGCGATCCCCTCGCCACAGGGGTTGTGTTTGCCTGAGGTCGCATTCCGGCAATGACTGTACTTATGGTGACGGAAATTGAACAGTCAGGCCAAAAAAAATCGATTGTTGTATCGCTTGGTTCAACAATACTAGCCCCATTCGTCATCGGGCCGCGCTGGCCCTTATCAAAGAGGTGCTGCATGACCCGTTGTGCCGAGGCGCTCGTTCAGTTGCTGGAAGGCTATGGCGTTGACACTGTCTTCGGCATCCCCGGCGTGCACACCGTCGAGCTTTACCGTGGCCTGGACGGCAGTCGCGTGAAGCACGTCAGCCCGCGTCACGAGCAAGGGGCCGGGTTCATGGCGGACGGTTATGCCCGTGCCAGTGGCAAACCCGGTGTGTGCTTCATCATCACCGGCCCGGGCATGACCAATATTCTGACCGCCATGGGTCAGGCTTATGCGGACTCGGTGCCGATGCTGGTGATCTCCACCTGCAATCGCCGCGAACACTTGCGCCTGGGTCATGGGCATCTGCATGAATTGCCCGATCAGCGCGCCATGGTCGCCGGGGTGTGTGCATTCAGTCATACCGTGCAGCATCCGGATCAACTGCCGGAAGTCCTGGCCCGTGCCTTTGCGCTGTTTGGCTGTACGCGGCCACGTCCTGTGCACATCGAGATTCCGCTGGATGTACTGGAGATGTCGGCCGATGGCCTGGACCTGCGTCCTCGTGCCTTGCCCCCGGCTCCTGCGCCAGCCACTTCGGCTATCGACGCCGCGATCGAACTGATCAACCACGCCCGCAGGCCATTGATTCTGGCGGGTGGCGGCGCCCGTCGAACGAGTGCTGCCCTGACCTCGCTGGCTGAACGGTTGCAAGCCCCGGTCGCGCTGACCACCAATGCCCGTGGCTTGCTGGCGCCCGAGCATCCCCTGCTGCTCGACGGTGTGCAGTCCTCCGCACACGGTCGCAAGCTGTTCGCCGAGGCGGATGTGGTGCTGGCGATCGGCACCGAACTGGGGGAAACCGACTATGACTTTTTCGGCCTTGGACCCTTGGCGTTCAAGGCGCCGCTGATTCGGCTGGACATCGATCCGATGCAGGTCCTCGGCGCGCAACCGGCCCAGGTCGGCTTGTTGGGGGATGCCGGGGAAGGGTTGCGTGCACTGTTGGCGCGACTCTCGCAGAGAGAGGCTGATCAGGCGTGGGCCGGAAATCGTGTGGCCCAGGTCAATGCGCTGGAACACGCTGGCTGGAGTCCGAAACAACGCTGTCTGCAGACGGTGCTGGACACGGTGCGTGATCACCTGCCGCAGCCGCTGATTGTCGGCGATTCGACTCAGCCGGTGTATCAGGGCGCGTTGGGTTATCGAGCCCCGACACCCAACAGTTGGTTCAATGCCGGCACCGGTTACGGAACCCTGGGTTATGCGTTGCCGGCCGCCATTGGCGCGAAGCTGGCGCAACCCTCACGTCCGGTCGTGGCATTGGTGGGTGACGGTGGACTGCAGTTTTCCAGCGCCGAACTGATCGCTGCAAAAGAGGCGGGCGCCGGGGTGATCCTGTTGCTCTGGAACAATGCCAGCTACGCCGAAATCCGCGACTACATGAACGCCAAAGACGTGCCGCTGGTGGGCGTGGACATTCTCACGCCGGACTTCCAGGCCCTGGCGCGCAGCTGCCATGTGGCCCATCACCGGGTGACCAATCTGCACGCCCTTCGCGAGTTGCTGGGCCAGCTCGGTCACTGCGACGAACCGGTGATGGTCGAGCTGGACGCCGCCGCGTTTCTGGCGGAGTAGGCCGCGCGTTACTGGCGACAAAAACAAGAATTTCCAGGTCCTTGAAGCGCCGAGTGCGCGGGACCTTTCTATCGCACTGAACTGAAAGGTGGCTTACGTGGCTGAGTCCGACAACTTTACCTCGACCCATTCCGCACAAGGGACATACGCCGATCTCATCCTCGGTAACGGTCGCATCTATACCCAGGATCCGGCGAACCCGTGGGCCGAGGCCGTGGCCATTCGCGACGGCAAGTTGATCGGTGTCGCCAGCCTTGGCGAACTGGAAACGTTCAAGGGCCCGAACACCGTCTTGCATGACCTGCAGGGCGCCTTTTGCATGCCGGGCCTGCACGACATGCACACCCACCCGGACCTCGCACTGGCCCCGCGCTACAGCGATGACCTGGACGTGGGCATCGAAGACCCGACGCCCGAACAGCTGCGCGAAAGCATCCTGGCCTATGCCGACAGTCATCCGGGCGATGGCTGGATTTATGGGCAGTACTGGGTGCGCTACACCTTCCGCGAAGCCGGGTTGACTCCGGGGCGGGCGTGGCTCGACAGCGTCATGCCGGACCGTCCGGTCGCGCTGCTCGACCGGATGTGGGGCACCATGATGGTGAACTCCAAGGCCCTGGAACTGGCCGGCATCGATCGCCATACCGCCGACCCGCGCAACGGCTATCTGGAGCGTGACGAACTGAGCGGCGAACCCACCGGCCTGATGATCGACGGTGCCTACGCAATGATCCATGCCGCCATGCCGCCTACGCCGGTCAGCGTGCTGCGTCGCGCCTACCGCGACGGCGTGCATTTCCAGAGTTCGCGCGGGGTGACGGCGAGCAAGTACGTGCACGTTTGCGAGCAGCGTTTGCAAGCGCTGAAAGAGCTCGACGACAGCGGTGAGCTGACGGTTCGCATCGAGGCGGCAATCAGTTGGCAGGACGATATTTTCCCCGTGCGTCGTCGCTGGGAATTGCTCAGTGGTGAACGTCACTACTACCGCAGCGCGCGCCTGAGTGCGAACGCAGTGAAGTTCCATTTCGACGGCACGGTGGAGCCGAAATCGTCCTACCTGCTGACGCCCTGGCCACAAGAGAAGAGCTGGCGCGGCAAGCTCAACCTGACCCCTGAACACATCACCGACATGGTGGTGGACATGGACAGCAAGGGCATCCGGGTGATTGCCCACTGCACCGGTGACGGCGCGTCCGACGTGTTCCTCGATGCAGTCGCCGAGGCCCGCCGTCGCAATGGTTTCAGCGGCGTGCGTCATCAATGCGCACACAGCACGTTGCTGCACCCGGGCAATCTGCCGCGCTTCAAGGAACTGAACGTCATTGCCGAGTTTTCCCCGGCCGCCTGGTACCCGACGCCGTTCGCCAGCGGTGCGCGTTCGGGTTACGGGCAGGAGCGGCTCAAGCGCATCTACGATTTCAAAGGCGTCCTCGAAGCGGGCGGCACCGCGGTGATGGGCACCGATTGGCCGGTGGCGTCCATCGACCCGTGGCTGGCGCTGGAAACCATGGTCACCCGCCAGAACCCATGGAACGATGATCCGGCGTGCTTCGGCGAGCCCATCAGCCTCGAGCAGGCTTTGAGCGTGATCACCTCCAACGGCGCCGTGGCCATGGGGCTGGAGCACATGACGGGCAGTCTGCAAGTCGGCAAGTCCGCAGACCTGATCGTGATCGACCGCGACCTGTTCGCCGAACCTGCGCGCAACTACATCCACCGTACCAACGTGCTGCTGACCTTTGTCGAAGGGCAGTTGGTCTACGACCGTCATTCGACACTGGCACCGGCTGGGCTGAAAGCGGTCTGGCAGGGTGAGCCGCCCGTGCTGGAGGGTAAGGCGTGATGGACGTTCCACGCATTGCAGTCACGGTGGTTTCGGGTTTCCTCGGCGCGGGTAAAACCACCTTGCTCAACCGTATGGTGCGCCGTGCGGAAGGCAGTCGGCTGGCGGTGATCGTCAACGATTTCGGCGAGCTGAACATCGATGCAGCCATTGTTTCCGAAGTCACCGACGCGGTGTACAGCCTGCAAAACGGCTGCATTTGCTGCACGGTTCAGGAGGATCTTCTGGCGCAACTGGCGAGCCTGGCGCAACTGCAGCCTCGGCTTGAGCGCATTGTCATCGAGTGCAGCGGGGTGTCCGATCCGCAGCGCATCGTGCAAACCCTGGCGTACCCGCAACTGCGCAGCCAGATGCAACTGGACATGGTGATCACCGTCGTTGACGCGACCCGCCACCTGCAACTCGAAGGCGAGTACGCACGACTGGCCAGGGCACAAGTCGCTGCCGCCGACCTGCTGCTGTTGAACAAGACCGATCTGGTGGACGACACGCAGTTGCAGGCACTGCGCGATGCGCTTGGCGTCCGCACACGGGTGCACGAATGTGTTCAGGCTGAGCTGCCGGATGCGCTGTGGCTGGACACCGATCTGGATCTTGAACCCCGTGCGCAAAAACCGATGACACGGGTGTCGGCGGACGATCACGGCGAAATGTTCAGCAGCTGGCTGTGGCAGGATTCCACCGGGCTTGATGCCGAACGTTTACGCGGTTGGCTGCACGCCTTGCCGGGCGATGTCTTCCGCGTAAAGGGGCTGGTGTTGCTGGCGCAGGGCGGCAAGGCGTACTGGCTGCAGCACGTTGGCACCCGCAGTCAGTTCTTGCCGGCTACCGACGAGGCACTGGCCAGCAGTTCCCGATTGGTGTTTATTGCTCGTCGTGGCTTTGACGGCTGGGAAGCGTTGGGGCAAGGACTGGAGGCTTGCAAAGTGACGGAGGAAGCGCTGACATGAACCCGATGGAACAACGTTTACGTGAAGAGTTGGCAGCCTGTTATCGGTTGATCGCGCATTTTCGCATGAGCGATCTGATCTTCACGCACATCTCGGTGCGCCTGCCGGGGCCTGAACATCATTTTCTGATTAATCCCTATGGTTTGATGTTCGATGAGATTACCGCGTCGAACCTGGTCAAGATCGACCTCGAAGGCCGGGCGGTCGAGGCCAGTCCTTATCCGGTCAATCCGGCAGGCTTTGTCATTCACAGCGCCATTCACGGTGCCCGTGAAGACGCCCAGTGCGTGCTGCACACGCATACCAGGGCGGGGTGCGCGGTCGCGGCGCTGAAATGCGGGCTGTTGCCGGTGAACCAGATCTCCATGGAGTTTTACGGTCGGGTGGCTTACCACGACTATGAAGGCGTGGCGCTGGACATGAGTGAGCAACAGCGCCTGGTGCAGGACCTGGGTGACAAGACGGTGTTGATGTTGCGCAACCATGGTTTGCTGACAGTAGGCGAAACCGTGAGCCAGGCGTTCTTGCGCATGTATTACCTGGAAAAAGCCTGTGAAATCCAGCTGGCGGCCCAGGCTGCCGGCGAGGTAATTTTGCCGCCGCCAGAGGTGTGCGCGCATACCGAGCGTCAGTTCAATGATCCAGGGCGGCCGCTGGAGGAGGGTCAGTTGAACGACCCGGATGCAATGCAGTTGGCGTGGGCAGCGTTGATCCGAATGCTGGATCGCGTGGCTCCGGGGTATCGGGACTGATCCGGGTTTTTCTGTGATCGGGCTGGCGCCATCGCTGGCAAGCCAGCTCCCACAGGGGGCCGCACGCATGTCTTCCTGTAGGAGCTAGCCTGCTAGCGATGGTCTCCCAGCCAAAACAATCCCCCTGACCCACCGCCATCGCCGGCAAGCCAGCTCCCACACTTTATCTGGCCATCTTCAAATGCTGCGGGCACTGAAAATCCCTGTGGGAGCGTGGCTTGCCCGCGATGCAGGCGCCACGGTCTCTCAGGCCTGCCCCGGTGTATTCAGGTTCATCGACCGCACCGCCAGCGCCGTCGCGGTTTCTTCATCGATAGGCAATGAAAAGACGAACGTGGCGCCTTGCCCCGCGACATCCACCAAACGAACTTCCCGGCCATGCAACTGCAGGATCCGCTGCACGATGCGCAACCCCAATCCTCCATCACGCCGTGCGCCACCAATATTGAACGGCCGCAGAAACAATCCTTCGCGCAGTTCCGCCGCAATGCCCGGCCCGCTGTCGCTGATGGTGATTTCAACGAACCTGCCTTGAGGGACCAGGCTGATGCCGATGGTTCCGCCGAGGGGGGTGTGACGCAAAGCGTTGTCGAACAGGTTGGTGAGCACACGCTCGATCAGCCCCAGGTCGGCGAACACGCCAGACACAGTGGGTGCGAAGCTCGCCTTGAGTTGCACTTGCCGGGCTTCGGCCGTCAGTTCGAATTTCTGGAAAATGTCCTGCACCAGATCGGTCAGTGAAAAGCGCTCCAGCACCGGCTGCACAAAACCATGTTCGAGCCGCACCAGTTCCAGCAGTGACTGCGCCAGCCCGCCGACCTTGCGGCTTTGATCCAGCGCAATCCCCAGGTAACGACGGCGATCGGCGGCGGACAAGGTGGCGTCCTTGAGGGAAAGGGTTTCCAGGTAACCGTGCAGCGAGGCCAGAGGCGTGCGCAGATCGTGGGAAATGTTCGCCACCAGCTCCCGACGTTCCTGATCCTGACGGGTCAGCGAGCGCCATTGTTCACTGAGACGTGCCTGCATCTGGCGGAAGGCTGCGTCGAGTACGGCAATTTCATCGTGGCTCGCCGCTTTTTCCACAGGGATGGGTTCAGTGGGTATGACCGGGACGCCGTCGATGTCGAACTGGCTGACAGTTTCGGTCAGGCGACGCAAAGGCCGGGTGATCAGGGCAAACGCCGTGAGGCCGGCGATCAGGCACAGCAACGCGACTAATCCGATGGACAGCAGTGCGGTATTGAGCGCAGCGCTGGTGGCGCCCCGTTCGGCGAAGCGGTCGTGCTCCTCGCCGAGCAAGACCACGTAGAGATAACCCGCCGGTTTGCCGTTGACCTTCAACGGCGCGGCGCTGAACACTTTGCGTGCTTCGGTACTGCGTGGGTCGTCGCCGAGAATGGGCAGCGCATCCCCTTTGAGCAGGCGTTGAATCGGCGCCAGATCCACCTGCTCGCGGCGAATCCGTCCCTCGGGCGCAGCGCTTCCGACAATCCGCCCCTGGGTGTCCAGCAAGTACACCTCGACGCTCGGGTTGACCAGCATCAACTGGCTGAAGAGGCTGCGCACGGCGTCGGGCATCAGGCCCTGGGTGTCCATCAGTACCGTGTCGTTGGCGATGTGTTGTGCCAGGTCCCGGGAAAGCCCTTGCACCACTTCCTGTTCATGCATCTGGTTGGAGCGCACCTGCATCCACGCAGACGTACCGCAGCAGACCAGCAACAGCACCGCGAACACCAGTGACAACCGTTGTGTCAGGGTCAGCCTCACGAGTGTTCCTCCCTGGCCGCGAATTTATAGCCGCGGCCCCACACCGTGAGGATGCGCGCCGGTTGCGTCGGATCGGCTTCGATCTTCGCCCGCAGGCGGTTGATGTGGGTATTGACGGTGTGCTCGTAGCCTTCGTGGCTGTAGCCCCAGACGGCGTTGAGCAAGTCCATGCGCGAGAACACCTTGCCCGGCTGGCGGGCGAAGAAGTACAGCAAGTCGAACTCCCTTGGCGTGAGGTCGAGGCGGCGACCCTCGAGGGACACGTCGCGAGTGATCGGATCAATGGTGAGACCGTCGAGGGTCAGGCTGCCGGCATCCATTTTCAGGTTGCGCGCCATGGCATCGACCCGTCGCAACAGGGCTTTGACCCGAGCCACCAGTTCGAGCATGGAAAACGGCTTGGCCAGGTAGTCGTCGGCGCCCAGTTCGAGCCCCAGGATCCGGTGCATTTCGCTCGAACGGGCGCTGGTGATGATGATCGGCGTATAGCGGGCCATGGCCCGGGCGCGACGGCAGATTTCCAGACCGTCGACCCCCGGCAACATCAGGTCCAGGACCAGTGCGTCCCAGTTGCCTTGCTGCAACAGGCGCATGCCTTCGTCGCCGTCGGCGCAGTGCACCACCTCGAACTGCTCGTCGCGAAGATGCAGGCAGATCAGGTCGGCGATATGCAGGTCGTCCTCGACCACGAGGACGCGTTTGGTCTGTTCCATCAAGCTCAATCCTTCAGCGCAATGCACACAGTGTGCGGGTTTTTCCATGGCCGAGTTATCACGAATTGTTTAACTCCGCGTGAGGATTTGGCGATCAACCCAAGCCTAGGCTGTGTTCCATCAAAGGCACCCTCATTTTTGGACCGGCTGGCATTTTCGGACAGGCTGGATTTTGGAGACGACCATGTTTTCACGGCGGCAATTTCTTGTGGCAAGCGGCGGGCTGGGGATTGCAGCCCTGGCCATCGGCGCATTACCAAAATTTACCGCAGGTTCCGCGCTGATCAGCGAGGCCAGCGCCGCAGAGGTCTTCGAAGTGACCCACAGTGACAGCGAATGGCACGCTCTGCTCAGCGACGAGCAGTACGACATCCTCCGGGAGGAAGGCACCGAGCGGGCCTACAGCAGCGCACTGAACAACGAACATCGCGACGGTACGTTCACCTGTGCCGGTTGTGATCTGGCGCTGTTTTCTTCCGCGACCAAGTTCGACAGCCGTACCGGTTGGCCAAGCTTCTGGGCTCCGCTGGACAAGGCCGTGGCCACGCGTCAGGACCGCTCCTTCGGGGTGCTGCGTGAGGAAGTGCACTGCAGGCGGTGTGGCGGGCATCTGGGCCATGTCTTCGACGACGGGCCAAAACCGACCGGGTTGCGCTACTGCATGAACGGTCTGGCGATGAAATTTCAGCCCAAGGCTGCCTAGGCGATCGCGTGTGGGTGATGTGCCGTTCTCTTATTCAGGAGTCAGTCCCATGAAAGCTACCTTTACCTGGCGTCGCACACTGCTCGGCCTGGCGGCTGCCAGTGTCATCGGTCAATGCTCGGCATTCTCTTTCGGGGCCGAAGACGCGGTGGTCATCGCCCCACCCGCGCTCGACGAAACCACCCAGGCACACAGCGAAACCGTGGTATTCGCCGGTGGCTGTTTCTGGGGCGTTCAAGGCGTGTTCCAGCATGTCAAAGGCGTGAAAAAAGCGGTCTCGGGATACGCAGGCGGTGCCGCCAATACCGCGCAGTATGAGCGGGTCAGCGCAGGCGATACCGGCCATACCGAATCGGTCGAAGTGACCTTCG
This sequence comes from Pseudomonas sp. p50(2008), assembly GCF_015351605.1. Taxonomy (NCBI): domain Bacteria; kingdom Pseudomonadati; phylum Pseudomonadota; class Gammaproteobacteria; order Pseudomonadales; family Pseudomonadaceae; genus Pseudomonas; species Pseudomonas sp. p50(2008). The sequence continues at coordinate 408,022 of NZ_JACMYF010000003.1, read as the reverse complement.
ATCCGTCACAGGTCAGCTACGGCACCTTGTTGCAGATCTACTTCTCGGTGGCCCATAACCCCACGGAACTCAATCGTCAGGGACCGGACAGCGGTACGCAGTATCGGTCGGCGATCTTTACCCAAAGCAGCGAGCAGCAGCGGGTGGCGCAGGCCTACATCGCCCAGCTCGACGCCGCGCATTCCTTCAGCAAACCGATCGTGACCAAGCTGGAGAGCTACAACGGTTTTTACCCGGCGGAGGAAGAGCACCAGGACTTCCTGACCGAGCACCCCACCTATCCCTACATCGTGATCAATGATCTGCCGAAGGTGGCGCAGTTGAAGCAGCTGTACCCGGATCGTTATCAGGATAAGCCGGTGTTGGTGAAGGGCGGGTCGTAATCGCCCTCCTCGAAGACTTTTCAAACCACGTCCACCTGCCTACTGCTTGCCCCATACCTGCATCGCGAATTCGACAAAGTGGCGCAGTTTGGGAAGGCGGTAGCGATCCTGAACGTAGATCAGGCTCATTGGGCGACTCGGCAGTTGGTAGGCGGGCATCAGCGCGACCAGTTTGCCGTCGAGCAGGTCTTGTTCTACCAGCGCATCCGGCAGCATCACGATGCCCATGCCGGTGCGAGCCGCTTGGTGCAAACCTGCCGAGCTGTTGATCAGCAGGGTGCCACTGACGGCCACCATGACTTCACCTTCCGGCCCGCTCAGGCGCCAGTTTTTAGACACGGAATGCCAGTCATCCCCGGCGGGATAGGCAAAGGACAGGCAGTCGTGGTGCTGGAGGTCTTCAGGGGTTTTCGGCACGCCCCGGCGGGCCAGGTATTCGGGTGAGGCGCACATCGTCAGGGTGTAGTCGATCAGCGGACGCGCGATCACGTTTGACGACTCGATAGCACCCAGGCGAAACGCTACGTCGAGGTTGTTTTCGAGCAGCTCGGGTCGCCCGTTGGAGAGCATCACGTCGAGTTTGACTTGTGGGTAGCGCAGGGCAAATTCGCTCAGCGCCGGTGCGAGCTTTTCAGTGCCGAAGGTCAGCGGAGCCGTGATGCGCAACGTGCCAACGGGCGTGTCCTGGCTCTGTTCGGCCAGACGCTCGGAATCGGCCACCAGGCCCAGTACTTCGAGGCAACGCTGATAGTAGGCCGTGCCGAACTCGGTCAGTCGCTGGCGTCGGGTCGTACGATTGAGCAGGCGCACGCCCAGCCGTTTCTCAAGGGCCCGCAGGTGATTTCCCACCATGGTGGTGGACATTTCGCACTGGAATGCAGCGGCGGTCATGCTGCCGGATTCCACAACGCGCACGTAAACAGTCATTGCCTGGAACAAATCCATTATCAAGCCCAGCTTTAAAATGATTGAAGTATTGCAGCGTTTATCCAATTCAGGTGGCTAACGATACTGCAAATACACCGACCATTGATGGAGCTTGATGTCATGACCGCCGCCTGCCTGATGACCACTTATCAACCACTGGCCTTGAGCTTTTGCAAAGGCCTGGGCACACGCCTGTGGGATCAGGCGGGCCGCGAGTACCTCGATGCGGTGGCCGGCGTGGCGGTGACCAACGTCGGCCACTCTCATCCGAAAATCGTCTCGGCGATCAGCGAGCAGGCAGGCCTGCTGCTGCACACTTCCAATCTGTACAGCATCGACTGGCAGCAGCGGCTGGCGCAAAAACTGACCCGGTTGGCGGGGATGGAACGGGCGTTCTTCAACAACTCCGGCGCCGAAGCCAACGAAACCGCATTGAAGCTGGCGCGGTTGCACGGCTGGCGCAAAGGGATCGAACAGCCGATGGTGGTGGTCATGGAAAACGCGTTCCACGGTCGAACCCTCGGAACCTTATCCGCCAGCGATGGCCCGGCCGTGCGTCTTGGATTCAACGAGCTGCCGGGTGATTTCGTCAAAGTACCGTTCGGTGACCTCAACGCGCTGGATAAGGTGCAGCAACGGTACGGTTCGCGCATCGTGGCGGTTCTGATGGAACCGATCCAGGGCGAAAGCGGGGTGCAGCTGGCCCCCCCTGGCTATCTGAAAGCCGTGCGAGAACAGTGCGACCGGCGCGGGTGGCTGTTGATGCTCGACGAGATTCAGACCGGGATCGGGCGTACCGGTCAGTGGTTTGCGTTCCAGCATGAAGGCATCGTTCCGGACGTGATGACCCTGGCCAAGGGGCTGGGTAACGGCATCCCCATTGGTGCCTGCCTGGCACGGGGTAAAGCCGCCAACCTTTTCACGCCGGGCAGTCACGGCAGTACGTTCGGTGGCAATCCGTTGGCCTGCCGTGTCGGGTGCACCGTGCTGGAGATCATCGAAGAACAAGGGCTGCTGGAAAACGCCGCAGTGCAGGGCGAACGGTTGCTCGCCAGATTGCGCACCGAGCTGGCAGAAAACCCCAATGTGCTGGCCATCCGTGGACAAGGCTTGATGATCGGTATCGAACTCAAACAGCCAATCCGCGACCTGACCCTGATCGCCGCTCGGGATCACGGCTTGCTGATCAACGTGACACGGGGCAAGACCATACGCCTGCTGCCGCCGCTTACGATTGATGAGCGGGAGGTGGAGATTATTGTCAGAGGGGTGTGTCGGGCGGTGTTTTCAGCCCAAGGTTGATTTTCAGTAGTGGTATCGGCACATCACGTTATTTTTGCTGGAACCACAGATAGTCGTCCCAACCCTCAGGTGTGAACTCAATATTCATTCTTAAATGAGTTGCCTGGTTCTGGTTTTCTCCGCGCGTGAATTCGCGATTGATTTGATCAGACGCTCGGCGTTGGCGGGAGAGCGCAGCAGATAAGCGGTCTCTTCCAATGCGTTGTACTCCGCCAGGGACATCATCACCACCGGCTCACCTTTTTGGCGAGTGATCAACAGCGGGGCGCGGTCTTCACTCACTCGATCCATGGTTTTGGCCAGGTGCGCCCGAGCGCTTGTGTAGTTGATGGTTTGCAAGGTAATACCTCTGAATGGTCGTTACATAACGGTGGTGTTATGCAGGGACTGAAGTATCGCCGAGTGGCCGTCGAGACGTTTCCGTGACCGATGTAGGCCCGTTCCGGTTATTTCGCCATCTAACAGGGGCGCTCCCCAAGGCTTTCCACTAACCGCACCAGATAGCCATCCGGGTCCTGCACCAGGAACTCGCGTTGGCCGACTTCCACCCTGTCGGCGCGATACCAGGTGTCGGCACAGGCGCGGAACAACGGCCATTCCACTTCGGCCAGTCGATGAAGAATCGGTTCAACTGAATCGACGGTGATCTGAAAGTTGATACCACGACCAAACGGCCTTTGCAGCGTCCCGCTAAGCCATTGCCCTTCAGCGGGATCGTATTGCTCCAGCATGAGTTGCACACCGTTGTGATCAAGGTAGGCAAATCCGACTTCCGGGCGTTCGTAGGCGATCGGAATACCGATCAGGGACGTCCAGAAATGCAGGCTTTTCCTGATGTCGGTCACCATCAGTTCGGGTACCAACTTGCTCCGTGCGAACATACATATCCTTGTTTGAAGCTAAAGAGGTGACTCGGCCTGTTCGTCCACCGGCGCAACCATCCGGGTCTTCGGTAACCCGTTTGAGTTGTGCTGATAGATGCCCTGCGGCTGGCCCTTTTCATTAAAGAACACCTGGCCGATCCCCGCCGAGTTCCACAACCGCTCGCCCGCTTCGGCGTGCTCCGGAACATGCGGAACAATGCGCATGCGCCGGCGCTTGGTCAGCCAGTTCAGCGGCGAGCGCGGGGAATAGAGCCAGCGGTTGAGACGGTCGAACCACTCCAGCAGCGTCGGCGGAAATTCATTCTTGATGCCACTGCTGGTGATCTGCCAGATTCGCGGGCCAGCCTTGCGGTGGCGGATGAAAACTTCGTAGACGAAGGAATAGTGCACATCCCCCGACAGCACCACGTAGTTACCCGGCGTTCGCGAGTGGCGGAAAATGTTCAGGATCACCTGGGCAGCACCGCGATGGGCCATCCAGTTTTCCGCATCCACCAATAGCGGATACCCGCACCAGCTGAAGACTTTCTGCACGGTTTCGATCAACTTGACGCCGAAGATGGGCGCGGGCGAAACGATGATCGCCGAGGGATGGTCCAGCAGTTCCTGCTGCAGTTCGCTGAGGGCTTCCCAGTCCAGCAGGCCCGAGGGTTGCTTGAGGTTCATCTCGCTGCGCCAGCGTCGGGTGCGGGTGTCGATGACCACCAGCGCAGGACTCGTCGGCAGTACGTAGTGCCAGTGCTGAAACTTCAGCAACTCATCGATCAAAGCATCCTGCACCGGGCTGTCGAGATAGCCGTCGTGGCCGGTCGTACTGAAGCCATCGGTCTTTTCCAGCAGCGTGCCGAACGCATCGGGATTGTTGCCCCAGCCCTGGCACAGCATGTAAGCAATCAGCGCGTTACCGATGATGCGTTTGGAGAACGGATGGCCGTAGGCCGTTTCCTCCCATTGCGCAGAAAGATTCCAGTCATCGGTAATGTCGTGATCGTCGAAAATCATCAGGCAAGGCAAGTGCGCGAACGCCCGCGCGACACCGCCCAGACCGGCCTTGAAACCGTCGATGCGCGTCTGTTCCAGCGCGTAACGTTTCTGTCGTTCGGGGTTGAGTTGCGGTGGTGTGGGGGCGATCAGGGTCCAGGGTGTCGGCGACCACACCAGGAGGTACATCGCCATGACTTCGGCGAAGGTCACCAGGTGGTTGTCGGCACTGCTGCTGGTGAAAATCGGCTTGCGCGCACCGCCGAAAAATCGCTCGCGCAACGTCTCGTTGCTCTCAAGCGCCGGTAACAAATCCGCACGGTGGTAATAACTGGCCGAGTGCTCATAGAGCTTGGCGCTGTCGCTGACCACCGCCCCTTCAAGGTGCTCGCCAAACAACCCCAGCCGTTCAATCAGTGTATGGATGGCGCGCAACATGGGCCCGGCGACGTCGTCGGCGTACACCTGGTCGCCGCTCATCATCAACAAGGCCGGGCGTTCCGTGGCTTCATGGGTTGATGCCAGCAATTGATCGACGCAGAGCAAGCCGTCGGTGGCGGGGTGATGGGGTTTGCGACAAGAGCCATGCAGCAACTGATCGATCCGCGAACGCAGCACGAAATTCGGACAGCGTGCGTCGCCATACAGCAGATGCGGTGCCCACTCGGCGATCCCGGTGGCGGTGTCGTCGATCAGCAGGTCGTACTCGATCAACGTGTCCCAGGGCAGGGTGGTGTCCAGCGGCACATCGATCAAATGAACGAAGGCATGACGACCGACAGGAATGATCGTGCATTGTCCGGCGTCGAGGCGAATATCGCCGACATCCTGCAGACGCAACGTCAGCCCCAACGCCCGGGTTCCTACGAGCCACAGCACCAGCCGCGCAGGCTCCAGCCGCCGCAACAGCGGTCCGGCCAGAACCGGTGGCAGTAATTGATCAGCGTCGGGCAGGGGCAAAGACATGGACATCCGGATTCGTCGTACACAGAGGCGCAGGATAATAGCGCAGGTGATGTCAATGAATTGCAAACGCTTGCACGGCAACCGTCATCGTGGCGAATTATCCGCTTTCACCACGTCCACCTCGCCATTCGCCACTAACCAGCGAAACAAATCACTCACCGACACTGTATGGCTGCGTTCAATCCAGCGCACCAGCGCCGGGCCGTAATGCTCGGTGTAGCGGCTGAGCACCAGGTGTCGACAGTCGTCTGACAGGCGCAGGGTAATTTCCCGACAGTGCAGGGTGGACGGGTCCTGCCGCGTCACCCGCTGTTGCAGCACCACGCTTTCAGAAGCCATCGGCGGGCGCTCCTGTGCACTGGGAGGTGGTTTTGTCCGGGGAACCTCGTTGGCCATCGATGATGAAATCGGCGCGATGCTCGGCGACCACGTTACGCAGCGCGCTGTAGTAGTCCGGCAGTTTTTGCAGGCTGTCGGTCAGCGGCAAGGCCTCTGCGCGCCCATCGATGGTGCCGCCGACCAGGTTGACGGTGGACAGTGTCTCTACAGTGTCGCTGTTGCTGCCGAACGGATCGACCACAAAGCTCAACACACGTCCGGCCGCGTCGCGGCTGTTGGAGGTGCCGAGCAAAGGCAGTTCGACGATCGGCCCGTTGGCGATGCCCCACACGCCAAAGGTCTGGCCAAAGTCCGCTGTGTGCCGCGCAATGCCGACTTTGCCGGAAACATCGATTAGCCCGACTACACCGACGGTGGTGTTCAACGCGAAACGCCCCAGGGTATTGACCGAACGCATCGGATTGCCTTGCAACAGGTCGTTGATGAAGACCTTGGGCTCGCCAAAGTTCGCCACAAAGTTATGCACTCCCGTCTGGAAAAAATCCGGCATGTAGCGGTAGCCGCGAGCGACCGGCGCCAACGCATAATCGTCCACCACCCGGTTAAACGCGAAGACCCCGCGATTGAACGGCTCCGCCGGGTCGTAAACGGTGTAGGCGATGTCGGCGCAACCGACATCAGCGGGGGGTGATGGCTGGCTGCTGCAACCCGCCAGTCCGGCGGTGAGCATGGCAATCGAGGTAGTGCGGACCAGCCAGGGGGTACATCTCAAAGGCAACATGAACGCAAGTCTCGTGAGGAATTCGCTGCGATGCTGGCCCCCGAGCCTTGCGCAAAGATGTCCGGTTTATTGCGCCGTTGACGCTTTATTGCAGAATTGAAATATATGACGCGCTGCCGTGAATGGTTTTAGATGGCGGTTCTATTCGGCCCTTAAGTGACCTTCGGTGAACAGCCTTTTAATTGTCGACGACGACCTCGAAGTCCTCGATCTGCTGAAAAAATTCTTCGTGCAGCACGGCTACAGCGTCCAGGTCGCCACCGACGGCGCGTCGTTGTGGGCCGCCATCGAGCGACAGCCGCCGGACCTGATCATTCTTGACGTTATGTTGCCCGGCGACAGCGGGCTGATCCTGTGCCAGCAACTGCGCATTCGCCACACGATTCCCGTGATCATGCTGACCGCCATGGGCGAGCTCAGCGACCGGGTGGTCGGCCTGGAGCTGGGCGCCGACGATTACCTGACCAAGCCGTTCGACGCCCGTGAATTGCTGGCCCGGGTGCGTGCGGTGCTGCGTCGGGTGGACGAACGCCGTCCAGTGATTCAGGAGCGCGCAAGGCCGCTGATCGACTTCGCCGACTGGCACCTCGACGTCACGCGCCGTGAATTACGTTCCCCGGACAACGTGATGATCCCGCTGTCGGCGGGCGAGTTCGACCTGTTGCTGGTCTTCATCGAACACCCGCAACGCATCCTCACCCGCGAACAATTGCTCGACCTCGCGCGGGGGCATTGTCATGACGCGTTCGACCGCAGCATCGACGTGCAGGTCAGCCGACTGCGGCGCAAACTAGAGTCGGATACCAAGCGCCCGGCGATGATTCGCACCGTGCGCAATGGCGGTTACCTGTTCACCCCCAGCGTGACGCGGCGATGAACTGGCTGAGACGATTGCGCCGGGACACCGTGGCGGGCTGGATTGCCTTGACCATCATCCTGGCCATGCTCATTTCATTGGCGCTCAACGGGCTGTTCATTCAGTTGGCCGGCGTCTGGGCGCGCCCGCCGCTGACCGAAATCGGCCTGCTGGAAAAGGCCGCCGCCATCACCCGGGTCATTGATTCCGCCCCGGCACCGTTGCGCAGTCAGTTGGCGCAAGCCGCCAGCGAAAAGGGCTTCACCGCCAGTTGGCACCCCGATCGACGCGAGCTCGATCTGCCGCCGCCGGAAGACCCGGATTCTGAAATCGGCATGAGCATTTTGCGGCCATTGCTCAACTCCCCTGATCGACGCATCGACGCATCGAAGCCTATGAGCCGTCTGACTGGACCGAGCACCCGGCCAATGCGCATTACGCGCTGCTGATCGAGCTGTCGGATTCGACCTGGCTGATGTTCTCGGCGCCTTCACGCAGTTGGGGGCTCGACGAAGCGCCGCGTTACCTGATCGTCATCCTGCTGGTGCTGATCTCCACGGCGCTGGTCGCCTTGATCGCCACCCGCCGCCTCGCCACACCCTTGCAGCGCTTCGCCGAGGGCGCCCGGCGCTTTGGCGTCGACTTTCGCGCCCCGCCCATCGAGCCTCTTGGCCCGCAGGAAATCCGCCAGGCCATCCTCGCCTTCAACGCCATGCAGGCCCAGTTGCAGCACTTCATCCGCGACCGAACGCAAATGCTCGCCGCCATCTCCCACGACCTGCGCGCGCCCCTGACGCGGATGCGCTTGCGGGGTGAATTCATTGAAGACGGCGAGCAACAGCAACGGCTGTTTCGCGACGTGGATGAGATGCAGGCGATGATCAATTCGGCGCTGGAATTCTTCCGTGATGACGCGCGCCTTGAACCGGCGACCCAGTTCGATTTGGCTGAACTGTTGCAAACTCTGCTGGATGATTATCGCGATCAAGGTGTCGACATTGCCTTCAGTGGACCGCTGAGGCTGGTGTATTTCGGGCGGCCGCTGGGACTCAAACGGGTGATGACCAACCTGCTGGACAACGCGATCAAGTACGGCAAGGAACCGGCCATTGAGCTGATGTCCGATGCCGGCCAGGTGCGGATCAACGTGCTGGATAGCGGGCCGGGCATTCCCCAGGCCAGTCTTGAACAGGTGTTTGCGCCGTTCTTTCGCATGGAAGGCTCGCGCAACCGAAGCACGGGCGGTGTGGGGCTGGGATTGTCGGCGGCGCGGGCGATTGTGCTGGAGCATGGCGGCGAATTGAAACTCAGGAATCGACCGAAAGGCGGCTTGGTAGCGGCGGTGGTTTTACCGGTGCAACCCGGTGCATGATTCGGGCTACAGTGATCTATCCAGACACCTTGCGAGCGCTCGGGAAGGCGCTGACCAACGGAGAGCATCCATGAACAGAATCATCCTGCCGGCACTGGCCGTTTTGCTGTTTGCGCAATCCCCGGCCTATGCCATCAACGACAAATACCGCAAACAACTGGAGCAATCGGGCTGCACCCAGGTCAGCGAAGCCCAGGGCTGTGATATCCACAAGTCCAAGGCTGAAAACGCCAAGGCCGGGTTCAGCAATCCGCAGGCACCTGCCGCCGACAGCGCCAATCCGCCGACCCCTTACGCCGGGCAATGGGTCGCCAAGAGTGACACTGGCGCGACCGTCGCGACCATCCGTATCGACGCCAGGGAGAGGGTTTGGGTCAACGGTGAACGGGTCAACGTCAAACGCACCGACGGCGCGCTGCAGTTCCGTCAGGGCAAGCTCACCTTCACCATTCAGGGGGATCGTCGCCTCAAGGATGAAGACTATTGGACCGACAGCGATGCCGGGACCAAAGGGCCGATTCAGGTCGAGTAGCTCTGGCCGGCAGGGCAGGTCTGTCATCAAATGAAAAGCCATTGTCGTCTGATGAGAAGCATCTCAACAGGCCTCGACCTACAGTCCAATCAGCGCAATTCGATGCAACACGCCCATATTGCAGATTGGAGAATAAGAAAAAATGGCCAAAGCCGTACGCTTCTACGAAACCGGTGGTCCCGAAGTTCTACGTTATGAGGACGTCGAGGTCGGCGATCCCGGTCCTGGCCAGGTTCGTCTTCGTCATGTGGCGGTCGGCCTGAACTATGCCGACACCTACTTTCGCAACGGCACCTACCCGATTCCGATGCCCAATGGCATGGGCGTCGAAGCGTCGGGTGTCGTCCAGTCCGTTGGCGAAGGGGTGACCAACGTTCAGGTGGGGGATCGTGTCACCTACACCGGTTTTCTCAACACCCTCGGCGCCTACAGCACCGAACGCCTGATCTCGGCCGAGCCGCTGATCAAACTGCCGGAAACCATCAGCTTCGAAACCGCCGCCGCGATGACCATGCGTGGCTTGACCTCGTCGTACCTGATGCGCCGCATCTATGACTTCAAGGCCGGCGACAGCATCCTGTTGCATGCCGCCGCCGGGGGCGTTGGCCTGATCGTTTCGCAGTGGGCCAAACTGCTGGGGCTGAACGTGATTGGCACCGTATCGACTGAACAAAAAGGCGAAATCGCCAAGGCTCACGGTTGCGACCATGTGATCAATTACAGCCATGAAGACGTCGCTTCGCGCGTTCGTGAACTGACCGACGGTGTCGGCGTCAACGTGGTGTTCGACAGTGTTGGCAAGAACACCTTCGCCGGCTCCCTGGACTCGCTGAAACGCCGTGGCCTGATGGTCTGCGTCGGAACGGCCTCCGGCCCGATCCCCGAGTTCAACCCTGTGTTGCTGGCAATGAAGGGCTCGCTGTTCATGACGCGCCCGGCGCTGGCCGACTACATCGCCGACCCGGCGGAAAAAGCCGCCCTGGCCGGTGAATTGTTCGACCTCGTTGGCAGCGGCCGGATCAAGATCGAGATCAACCAGCACTACGCTCTGCAAGACGCCGTGCAGGCCCATCGCGATCTTGAATCCCGCAAGACTACCGGCTCGTCAATCTTCGTCATTTAAGGAGCTGCCAGCCATGAAAGTCGAACAATTGACCTGCAACATTGGCGCCGAACTGATCGGCGTCAACCTGGCTGACGCGGTGCATGACAACGACCTGTTTGCCGAAATCCGTGCCCAGTTGCTCAAGCATCGCGTGGTGTTTCTGCGCGATCAGGACATCACTCGCGCCGAACACGTGGCCTTCGCCCGGCGCTTCGGCGAACTGGAAGATCACCCGGTGGTGGGCAGCGATCCGGACCATCCGGGGCTGGTGCGTATCTACAAGACCCCGGAACATCCAGCAGACCGCTATGAAAACGCCTGGCACACCGACGCCACCTGGCGCGAGGCGCCGCCGATGGGCTGTGTGCTGCGCTGTGTGGAATGTCCTCCAGTCGGCGGCGACACCATGTGGGCCAACATGGTCCAGGCCTATGCCAACTTGCCGGAAGACGTGAAGCTGAAGATTGCCGACTTGCGTGCTCGTCACAGCATCGAGGCAAGTTTCGGCGCCGCCATGCCTGTCGAGAAACGTCTGGCGCTCAAGGCGATGTACCCGGATGCCGAACACCCGGTGGTGCGCATTCACCCGGAGACCGGCGAGAAGGTGCTGTTCGTCAACTCTTTCACGACCCACTTCAGCAACTTCCACACGCCGGACCGTGTGCGCTTCGGCCAGGACTTCACCCATGGTACGTCCGAGCTGCTGCGCTACCTGACCAATCAGGCCAGCATCCCCGAGTATCAAGTGCGCTGGCGCTGGAAGCCCAACAGCATCGCCATCTGGGACAACCGCAGTACCCAGCATTACGCCGTCATGGACTACCCGGCCTGCCATCGCAAGATGGAGCGCGCCGGGATCATCGGCGAAAAGACCTACTGATCCACCGCTTCTGCATTAGCTCTCGTAAACACGCCTGCCCGGTGCGACCCCGGGTGGGCGGGACAATCATAAGAACTGGCATAAGAACTGGAGTAACCATGCAATTCTTCGACGATTCCCTGCACCCCGAAAACATGGAAAAAGTGGTCATCACCGTGGCCCCTTACGGCCCGGAGTGGATGCCTGAAGACTTCCCTGAAGACATCCCGCTGACCATGGATGAGCAGGTCCAGAAAGCAGTCGATTGCTATGAAGCCGGCGCCACCGTATTGCACCTGCACGTGCGTGAGCTGGATGGCAAGGGTTCCAAGCGCCTGTCGAAATTCAACGAGCTGATCGCCGGTGTGCGTGAAGCCGTGCCGGACATGATCATTCAGGTCGGCGGCTCGATTTCCTTTGCCCCGGAAAGCGATGGCGAAGCGGCCAAGTGGCTGTCCGACGACACCCGCCACATGCTGGCCGAGCTGACGCCGAAACCGGATCAGGTCACGGTGGCGATCAACACCACCCAGATGAACATCATGGAGTTGCTGTACCCGGAGTACCTGAAGGGCACTTCCCTGGATAACCCGATGATCCACGCCGCCTACAGCGAAATGACCGTACCGGCCGGCCCGGCCTGGGTTGCCGAGCACCTCAAGCGCCTGATGGACAACGGCATCCAGCCGCACTTTCAGCTGACCGGCATGCACGCCCTGGAAACCCTTGAGCGCCTGGTGCGCCGAGGTGTCTACAAGGGCCCGCTGAACCTGACCTGGATCGGCATCGGCGGTGGTTTCGACGGCCCGAACCCGTTCAACTTCTTCAACTTCATCCACCGCGCGCCGGACGGTTGCACCCTGACCTCCGAGTCGCTGCTCAAGAACGTCATGCCGTTCAACACCATGTCGATGGCCATGGGCATGCACCCGCGCGTGGGCAATGAAGACACTATCATTGATCACAAGGGCGACCGTTTCGGCTCGGTGGCGCAGATCCAGCAAACCGTGCGCATTGCCCACGAACTGGGTCGTGAAATTGCCACCGGCAAAGAAGCCCGCGAGATCTATCGTATTGGCGTTCAGTACGAAACGATCGAGCAAACCCTGTTGGCCAACGGTATGGCCCCGAACCGCAAGGCCGGGCAAAAAGGTGTGCCGCAACGCGGCTGACCGACACGGTGAACGGGCGGCCGTGACCGCTCGTTCGCCGTATAGCAACACGCTTGATAAAAAAAATAAAACGAAGCTCTGAGGAGGCTGCATGGCCTTTCACACAATCGCCGCCGACGATGACGACGTAGGTTGCGTCGGCGTTACGCGCCAATATGCCTGGATCGTCTTTGCCTTGACGTTCGGCCTGTTGATTTCCGATTACATGTCGCGTCAGGTACTGAACGCGGTGTTCCCCCTGCTCAAAAGCGAGTGGGCGCTGAGTGACGGTCAGCTCGGTCTGCTCAGTGGCATTGTCGCCCTGATGGTCGGCCTTCTGACGTTTCCCCTGTCGTTGCTGGCGGACCGCTTCGGCCGGGTCAAGAGCCTGGCGCTGATGGCGTTTTTGTGGAGCGTCGCGACCCTGGGCTGCGCGTTGGCCCAGGACTATCAACAGATGTTCATCGCGCGATTCATGGTCGGCGTTGGCGAAGCCGCCTATGGCAGCGTCGGCATCGCGGTGGTGATTTCGGTGTTCCCCAAACACATGCGCGCCACCCTGGCGAGTGCCTTCATGGCCGGCGGCATGTTCGGTTCGGTACTGGGCATGGCCTTGGGCGGTGCGATTGCCGCCAAGCTGGGCTGGCGCTGGTCGTTCGCCGGCATGTCGTTGTTCGGGCTGGTGCTGGCGATGCTGTATCCGCTCATCGTCAAGGAAGCGCGCATCGCTCCGAAGCGTGTGGCCAAGGCCGTTGCCGAGGTCAAGCGACCGCTGCGCACGTTGTGGTCCAGCCGTTCGGTGGTCGCCACTTACGTCGCCAGCGGCTTGCAGTTGTTCGTCGGCGGCACGGTGATGGTGTGGATTCCCAGCTACCTCAACCGCTACTACGACATGCCTACGGACAAGGCTGGCGGCATGGCGGCCATCATCGTGTTGTGCAGCGGTACGGGAATGATTCTGTGCGGCATCCTCAGCGATCGCCTGTGCCGTCACTCGCCGGAGCGCAAGGTCAGCCTGGCCATCGGCTTTTGTCTGGGCAGTTGCCTGTTGCTGTCGGCGGCTTTCGCTTTGCAGGCGGGGCCGGTGCAACTGCTGCTGATCTGCCTGGGCATGGCGATTGCGACCGGCACAACCGGCCCTTGCGGCGCGATGGTCGCCAACCTGACCCATTACTCGGTGCACGGCACGGCGTTCGCCACGTTGACCCTTGCCAACAACATGCTGGGGCTGGCGCCGGGACCGTTTATTACTGGCCGGGTGTCTGACCTCATCGGTCTGCATGCCGCGTTTCAACTGGTGCCGCTGGTGAGTCTCGCGGCTGCCGCAGTGTTCTTCTACGCCAAGTGTCATTACCACAAAGATATTGCCCGGCTTCAGGGACAGAGCGTCGCTCATCCCGTCGGCGAAACCGGGTTAGAGGTGAAGTTGTGAGTCGTCGTTTAGAGATTGATGTGTTTTTTGATTTTATCTGCCCCTGGTGCCTGATCGGCAAACGTCAGCTGGAGCATGCGCAGGTGCAGTTTCGCAGCCGCCATCCGGATGTGCAGATCAACACGGTGTGGCATGGCGTGCAGTTGTTGCCGCAGCTGCCTGCGGAGGGTGAGCCCTTCGCCGACTTCTATCGCAAACGCCTGGGCAGTGCCAGCGCCATGACCATGCGCCAGGCCCAGGTGCAGCAGGCTGCCAGCGCCGTTGGACTGAACATTGATCTCAGTCGCATCGAGACGATGCCCAACACCGCTGACGCCCATCGTATGTTCGAACGCGTCAGCGCGCTGGGCAATGCGGCTCAGCGTGAAATGTTGCTGGAACGGCTGTTCGCCGCGTATTTCCTCAGGCGCGAAAACCTGGGTAACCGTGAAACCTTGCTCGCCATTGCCAGCGCCTGCGGCATTGAAGCCGCACGGGTGATCGATTGCCTGAAGGGCGACGGCACGCCTTTTGAAGGATCCCCCGGTGCCACCAGTGGCGTACCGAGTTTCCAGTTCGATCGCCGCGTGACGGTGATCGGTGCGCAACCGGCTCAGGCTCTGCTCGGGGCCATGAACGAAGCGCTGAAGGAAAGCGAGCGCGAGCGTCAGTCGGCATGACCCGGCGCATACCCGTACCTGCCGGGAAACACCCGCAGGCCGGTGGTCGAGCGCTGTTCGAATTCGAAGACAAAAGCCTGGCGTTGTTCAACGTCGATGGGCAGCTGTTTGCCATCGATGACAGTTGCCCGCATCAAGGGGCTTCGCTGTGTGGCGGGCGACTGGAAGGGCGGGTGATTCAGTGTTGCGCCCACGGGCTGCGCTTCAATTTGCACACGGGTTACCTGCTCAATTCCACCCAGGTCAAAGTCAACAACTACCCGGTCGAGATCATCGACGACCAGGCGTTTATCGTCATTACCGAGGAGTCCGCGCCATGAGCGCCATTGCGCTGACCCGTCTCCACAGTCGCACGCGCGAACTGGTGCCGGGTTTTATCGTCAGCTTGATCGTGGCGGCCGCCGCGTCGTTTTTGTCCGAGCACTACGGTGCGCCGGTGATGTTGTTTGCCTTGTTGCTGGGGATGGCGCTGAACTTCCTCGCCGACGACGGCCCGTGCAAGGCCGGTGTCGAATTCACCGCGCGCACGGTGCTGCGTATTGGTGTGGCGCTGTTGGGCATGCGCATCACCCTGGAGCAGATGGCGGCGCTGGGCTGGAAGCCGATTGCACTGGTGGTGATTCTGGTGGTGGTGACCATCGGCGCTTCCGTGATCGCGGCCAAGGCGATGGGGTTTCAGCGGTTGTTCGGCATGCTCACCGGCGGCGCAACGGCGATCTGCGGTGCCTCGGCAGCATTGGCGCTGGCGGCGGCGTTGCCGAATCATCCACAGAAAGAGCGGGCGACGTTGTTCACGGTGATTGGCGTTTCGGCGTTGTCGACCCTGGCGATGATTGTCTACCCGATGATTGCCAACTGGCTGGAATTGTCGCCGCAGGTCGCGGGGGTGTTCCTTGGCGCGACCATCCACGATGTCGCCCAAGTGGTCGGTGCCGGGTACAGCATGTCGACCGAGACGGGTGATACGGCGACGGTGGTCAAGCTGATGCGTGTTGCCATGCTGCTGCCAGTGATCGTCACCGCGGCGATGATCACCCGCATGCAAGGTGCCGATCCGACAGGTAAGCGACCGCCGTTGCTGCCGTGGTTTGCGGTCGGGTTTCTGATTCTGGCCTGCATCAACAGCACCGGCTGGATCGCCCCGGCGGTACAGGGTTCGGTCAATGAACTGTCGCGCTGGTGCCTGGTGGTTTCGATCAGCGCCCTAGGCATGAAGACCCGCCTGAAAGAGCTGGCGTCGGTCGGCATCAAACCGATCCTGCTGATGGTGGGGGAGACTGTGTTTCTTGTCGTGCTGGTGCTGCTGTTACTGCGGTGGGGCATATAACAACCCCTTGTAGCAGCTGGCGAAGCCTTCGTTCGAGGACGCAGTCCTCGTAAAACCGGGGTTCGCGGTGCATCGGCAAGACGACTGCTACGCAGCCGAACGCAGCCTCGCCGGGGCTCGGCAGCTGCTACAGGGAATGCATTTCAATTCGCTCTTTACGGCGTCTGTGCCAGCAGTCGCCGTTTTTTTTTTGCCGTGGATCAGGTCGGTTTTGTACCGGCCTGTTTTTGTGCGCGCCATGTGGCGGGCGGCATGCCGAACTGGGTGATGAACCAGCGGGTGAAGGAGCTGGCCATGGAGTAGCCGAGCATGTCGGCGATGCGGCTGAGGGGGTAGTTCGGGTTGTCCAGGTAGCGCAGCACCAGGTCGCGGCGCACGTCGTTGATCACATCGTTGAAGGCGCAGCCATCATCCTTCAGACGTCGCTGCAGGGTGCGTACGTTCATGCCCTGGCTCTGGGCAACCTGCTCGATGGTGGCGCGGCCCATGGGCAGCAGCAGGTAGATGGCCTTGCGCACCTCGAACAGCATCGAGGCGCCTTCGTGGCCTTGCAGCGAGTCGAGGTAGCTCTGGGCATAGCGGGCCATGGCCGGGTCGGCATTGGGGTTGGCCATGTCGAGGCTGGTGTCGGGGCAGACGATGCCATTGAACTCGCTGCCGAACTCCAGCTTGCAGCCGAACAGTCGTCGATGCAGCTGCAGGTTGTCCGGCGGCTGGTGCATGAAATTGACGCTGTAGGGATGCCAGTGCGACCCGAGCAGCGCGGCGCACAGGCGGAACATCACGCCAATCGCCAACTCCGTGGCCTGGCGGCTGGGCATGGGCGTTTCAGTGACTACCTCTTCGCGAATGATCACCATCTTGCCGGCCTCTTCAATGAAGATGGCCAGCGAATTGTTCATCAGGTGCCGGTAGTGCAATACCACCTGCAAGGCATCGCGCAGGGTGCGTTGGTGGCTGAGCAACAGACTGACCACGCCGAAGTCCGAGAGCTGGCGTGATTCGGCCATGCTCAGGCCGAAACTCTGGCAGCCACTGGCCGCCGCTGAGCTCTCCAGCAGACGCACGGCGGAATCGATGGGGATGCGGCTTTCAGGCGCTTGCAATTGGGCCTTGCTCAGGCCGACGTCAGCCATGACATCGCGCGGGTTGAATCCCAGGTACTGGGTGACCTCCAGGTAGTTGGTCAGTACAGCTGCGCGAACAAGCTTGGGCATGCGTGGGTTTCCCTGGGCCGATGACGATTGGCGTGAGCGTGGCGACTATATCCAGCGCATCGTCCGTTGAACAGTTGCGCTGTTGCCGATGGTTCGTCAGTCGCCCCGTCGCCAATGAGCGGCGCTGCGGTGAGCAGTCGAGCCTCATCCGTTGATTACAGTGACCCTGCGCCCACCCGCGGGGTTTTTCGACCAGCGGTCAGCGCCGCTGAAGTGTCCGACAATCTGTCATGAAAAGAAAAGTGGCTGACGTCCAATGTAAAGCACCCCGGGTGGCCGCTCTCTAATGTCGACACTACAAAAAGCCCCTGGCGAAAACAGCCAGTCGAGATATCGAGAAAGCGAAGGTGTTGACCGTGGACAAATTGCAAACCGCCGCCACCGTTCTGATCGTACCGGGTCTGCGCGAGCACGTTGCCGAGCATTGGCAAACGTTGCTGGAAGCCAGGCTCGCCAAGGTACGCAGCGTTGCGCCGCTGGAGACCGACAAGCTCGACTGCATGGCGCGCGTGCGGGCGATCCAGCACGAGCTGGAGCAGATCGACGGTCCGGTGATCCTGGTTGCCCACAGCGCCGGCGTACTGATGGTTGCGCACTGGGCGGCGCATTTCAGCCGTCCGATCAAGGGCGCGCTGCTGGCCGCGCCGCCGGACCTCGATGCCGTCTGGCCGTCAAACTACCCCTCTTCCGAAACCCTCAGCCGCCACGGCTGGAACCCGTTGCCTCAACGCCCGTTGCCGTTTCGCAGCATCGTGGCCGGCAGCACCAATGATCACCTCGCCAGTTTCTCCGCCGTGACCCGCATGGCTGAAAACTGGGGCGCCGAATTGCTCGATCTGGGCGATGTCGGTCATCTCAATCCGGCCGCAGGATTTGGCCACTGGGCGCAAGCCGAAGCACTCATCCTGCAACTGGATCGTTAGAACAAGGAGCTGGACTGGCAGTACGCCAACCGGCATTTGCCCTCATTCCTTAAACGCAAACCCGAAGAGGATTGCGTGAGGGCGGCTGCGCTAAAAACAAATAAAAAAAGGCGGAGACACGCAATGCACAACAACAAGCGTCACGGGTTCACCTCTTCACGCTACACCTTGCTGGCCTCGGCCATTCTTGCTGCTATGGCGCCAATGGCCCATGCGGGCGAGATCGAGACGGGTAACCCGGACTGGAACGTTCGCCTGGATAACACCGTCAAGTACAACTATGGCGTGCGCACGGAAAGCGCCGACAAACGCATGTTGGCCTCCCCGAACAACAACGACGGTGACTACAACTTTCGCAAGGCCGGGACCAACATCACCAACCGTGTCGACTTGTTGACCGAGATGGATGTGGTCTACCAGAACCACATGGGTTTTCGCGTCAGCGCCGCCAGTTGGTATGACAAGGCCTACGAGAACACCGGGTCCAACTCCAACCCGTTCGTCAACGGCAACGGTTCGACCTCTGGCCTGATCGCCAATGACCCGCGCCTGGCAGGTGTGACAAATGACAACGTCGGCACCGGCAGCCCGCACCTGAGCAACTACGCCCGGCGCTACTACAACGGCCCGTCCGGCGAAATCCTCGACGCCTTCGTGTTCTACAGCACTGAAGTGGGCGAAGAGTCGATGCTCAGCGTCAAGGCCGGTCAGCACAACGTGTTCTGGGGCGAGACCATTCTCAACCCGGTGCATTCGATCAGCTACGGGCAATCCGGCCTCGACCTGGCCAAGCTTGCAGCGTCTCCCGGCACCGAAGCCAAGGAGCTGTTCGTCCCGCGCAATCAGTTATCGATGACCTTCACCGTCAACCCCGAGCTGACCGTGGGCGCTCAATACTTCCTAGATTGGGACGCCGCGCGCCTGCCGGAAGCGGGCACCTATTACGGCGGTTCCGACCTTGTCGGTACGGGCGCGCAGTCGTTCCTGCTGGGCAACACCAACGGCGTGGTGCCGGGCAGCCCGCTGGGTTGCGGCCTGGCGCCGTGCAACGGCTTGACCAACGTGCGTCGCGGCCATGACCTGACGCCGGACAAGCGTGGCGACTGGGGCATCATGGCCAAGTGGTCGCCGGTCTGGCTCGATGGCACCCTCGGCGTCTACTACCGCGAAACCTCCGAGATCCTGCCGCAAGCCTGGCTGGATGCCCGCGGCCTGAGTTCGGCCAACCCCAACGGCACTCGTCCGGCTGGGCAAGTGCCGGCGGTGATCAACACCCTCAACTCACTGAACTCCGCCACCTATCAATTGGCCTACGCCGACAACATCAAGATTGTCGGCCTGAGCCTGTCCAAGGACGTGGGTGGCATCAGCGTGGGCTCGGACCTGAACGTGCGCCACAACATGCCGCTGGCCAGTATTCCGGCGATCGTCAGCACCAACAGCCCCTTGGGCCTGGGTCAAGGGCTTGGCTTGTTGCCAGCGCGAACCGCCGCCACCGGCGTGGTCTACGACACCCCGGGAAAAGGCGACAGCATGGCCGCCACCGGCGACACCTTGCACTGGACGGTCAATGGCCTGATGACCATGCCGAAAACCCGGTTGTTCGATTCCGCGACCCTGCTCGGCGAGCTGTACTACAGCAACCTGCTCAAGCTCGATAGCAAGAACGAGGCGCTCTACAAGGGCAAGTCCAGCTATCGCGGGATCGACGCGCCGACCCGGGACAACTGGGGCATCGCGGTCAACTTCACACCCACCTGGTACCAGGTTTTTCCTGGTGTCGACCTCAACGCGCCAATGTCCGTCAACGTCGGTCTTGATGGTGTGTCACCGGTCTCCGGTGGCGGTGCCAAAGACACCGGCAATTACGCGGTCGGCCTCGGCGCCGTTGTGTACAACAAATACTTTGTCGACCTGAAGTACGTGGACTCTTTCGGCAAGACCGACAAGTGCAACGTCAGCGGTGTCAGCACCGGTCCGAACGGTGGCGACGGTTCCACCCCGAACGCCTTTAGCGGCAACGAAAACTACGCCTGTTACGCCGGTGGCTACTCGGCCTTTTCCGGAGGAGGTGCCACGACCGAGGACCGTGGCGCCGTGTACCTGACGATGAAAACCACTTTCTGATTCACCACTGATTTGCTCAATGCAAGCAGGAGAATAACAAGATGAAATTCGCACAAACCGTGTTGGCCGCCTCTCTGGCCATGGTCCTTGCCGCTCAGGCACAGGCCGTCGTTTCAACTCAGGACGCCGCTAAACTGGGCACCAGCCTGACCCTGGTGGGCGCCGAAAAGTCCGGGAACGCTGATGGTTCGATCCCGGCCTACAGCGGTGGCTTGACCACCGCGCCGGCCGGTTTCAAAGCCGGCGACAGCATGCGTCCGGACCCGTTTGCCAACGAAAAACCAGTGCTGGTGATCGATGGCAAAAACGTCGACCAGTACAAGGGACTGCTCAGCGCGACCACGGTGGAATTGGCCAAGCGCTTCCCGACGTTTCGCGTCGATGTGTTCCCGACGCACCGCACCGTCTCGCTGCCCCAGGCCATTCTGGATAACGGCGTGAAGAACGCCAGCGGCGCCAAATCCCTGGAAGGTGGTTTGGCCATCGATAACGTGCTGCCGGGCGTGCCGTTCCCGATTCCACAATCGGGCAACGAAGCGATGTGGAACTTCCTGCTGCGTTATCAAGGCGTCAGCATCAACTCCAAGTACGACTCGTGGAACGTCGATTCCGCTGGCGTACCGAGCCTGGCGATCACCGGGCAGGCGTTCATTTCCTACCCGATCTACGAAAACCTGACGCAGCCGATCAGCAGCGCCGACGTCTACTACCAGATGAAGCTGTCGTACACCGGCCCGGCGCGCCGTGCGGGGGAGGCGATCATGCTCAAGGATGCGGCCAACCCGCTGCAGCAGCCACGCCGCGCCTGGCAGTACTTGCCCGGGCAGCGTCGGGTGAAACTGGCCCCGAACCTGGCCTACGACACGCCGAACCCGGGCACCGCTGGCGCAGGCACTTACGATGACGTGTTCGTGTTCAACGGTGCGCTGGATCGCTACGACTGGAAGCTGGTGGGCAAGCAGGAAATGATCGTGCCCTACAACACCTACAAGCTGACCTACGCCCAGGACCCTAAATCGCTGACCAGCGCCAATCACCTGGCACCGGATTTCGTGCGCTGGGAAAAACACCGCGTCTGGGTCGTCGAAGGCACCCTAAAGGCCGGTGCTCGCCACATCTACGCCAAGCGCCGCTTCTACCTCGACGAAGACAGCTGGACCGCTCTGGCCTCGGATCAATACGACGCCCGTGGTCAGCTTTATCGCGGTTCCTTCGCGTTCCTCAGCCAGAGCTACGACAAGCAGGTGCCGGACTCCACGCCGTTCATGATCTATGACCTGGTGGGCGGTTCGTACAGCATCAATGGCGTCGTCGGCCCGTACGGCGGCATCAAGTACATCGACCCGCTCTCCAAGGCGCAGTGGTCGTCGGAATCCCTGGCCGGCGCCGGTATTCGCTAAGCCAACTGCAAGCTGGCGCTCGCACGATTCACTGTGGCGATCTTCAGATGAGCAGAAATCTGTGGTGAGGGGATTTATCCCCGTTGGGATGCGCAGCAGCCCCAAGACCAGCACACGCGGTGTACTTGATACACCTCGGTAGCAGCATTTGGGGCTGCTTCGCAGCCCAACGGGGATGAATCCCCTCGCCACAGTGAACAGCATTCTGCACGGCGACAGGGTTTGACGTCGGGCACACAGCAGTGTGCCTCGGCGCGGTTTTTTGATGAGGGCGCAGTATGTATTCCAACAAAAAATATTTGCACCTGGCGCTCGGCATCGTGCTCGTCCTGTCGCAGGGCGTCGCCCAGGCGGCCGCTTATGTCGATGTGCTGGACCTGCCTGCCAAGGTCAGCGCCCTGGCGATCAACAGCCCTTTGTCCGGCATGACCCGCGCCGGCGAGCGGGTGATTACTGTGGGCCAGCGTGGCCATATTCTGTTTTCCGATGATGCCGGGCAGCACTGGCAACAGGCGGCAGTGCCCGTCAGTGCTGACCTGACGGCGGTGAATTTCCCCACCACCACCCAGGGCTGGGCGGTGGGCAATGACGGCGTGGTGTTGCACAGCGGCGATGCCGGTGCGACCTGGGCCAAACAGCTGGACGGCCGTCAGATCGGCGACCTGCTGGTCAACCATTATTCCGCGTTGGCCGCTGCCGAACCGGGCAACGAGCAATGGCCGTTGCTGGTCGCCGAGGGCCAGCGGATGGTCGAGCAGGGCGCGGACAAACCGCTGCTCGATGTCTGGTTCGCCAACGACAAAACCGGCTACGTGGTCGGCGTCTTCAATCTGATCCTGCGCACCGACGACGGCGGCCAGACCTGGACGCCGTTCCAGGACCGCACCGACAACCCGCAGGGTTTCCACCTCAACGCCATCGCCTCCACGGGGGACGCGTTGTACATCGCCGGCGAGCAGGGCCTGTTGCTGAAATGGGACGACAGCGCCCAGCGTTTCAACGCTGTGCCGACGCCGTATCAGGGCAGCTTCTTCGGCGTGCTCGGCAAGCCCGGCGAAGTGCTGGTCTACGGCCTGCGCGGCAACGTTTTGCGCAGCACCGACGGCGGCCAGCGCTGGACCGCCCTCAACACCGGTTTGCACGTCAGCATCACCGCCGGGCTGATCGATGCCCGTGGCCACTACCGCCTGTTCACCCAGGGCGGGCAGATGCTGGTCAGCCAGGGCACCGGTGCGCAATTGCAGCTAGTGCGCAAGCCCGCACGCACACCAGTTTCCGGTGCCGCTCAGTCCGCCGATGGCGCACTGGTACTCGCCGGCAGCCGTGGCGCCCTGACGCTGGCCGCCGACCCAGCCCTCGAACCCTAAGAGCGAGAACCCAGACATGGGCACTATCAAACAAGACGCCATGCCGGTGATCCGCGACCTGCGCGATTTCGACCAGCACTCTGGCAACCTCCTCGAACGGCTGGTGTTCAACTTCCGGCCGCTGTTCATGCTGCTGATGGCGATCGCTACCGTGGTGTTCGGCTTCATGGCGGTGACGCGTCTGGAGCTGCGGCCCAGCTTCGAAAAAATGATCCCGCAGAGCCAACCGTACATCCAGAATTTCCTCGAAAACCGTGCGTCGTTGCGCGGCCTGGGCAACTCGGTGCGCGTGGTGGTGGAGAACACCCAGGGCGATATTTTCGACCCGGCGTATCTCGACGTGCTCAAGCAGGTCAACGACCAGCTGTTCCTCACCGAAGGCGTCGACCGCGCCTGGATGAAATCGCTGTGGAGCCCGGCGGTGCGCTGGACCGAAGTCACCGAGGAGGGGTTTCAGGGTGGCCCGGTGATGCCCGACACCTACTCCGGGCAGCCTGAACAGATCGAACAACTGCGCCAGAACATCTCCCGCGCTGGCCTCGTCGGCGGCCTGGTGGCCAGTGATTTCAAATCCACCATGTTGATCGTGCCGTTGCTGGACAAGGCCGCGGCCGGTGGCCAGCCCATCAACTACCACGCGTTTTCGCAGATGCTCGAAGAGCAATTGCGCGACAAGATCGAATTCGCCGGCGACAGCGCCGCGCGCAAATCCGGCGTCGAGGGCAAGGGTCAGTACAAGGTGCGAGTGATCGGCTTCGCCAAACTCATGGGCGACCTGATCGACGGCCTGATCCAGGTGATGATGTTTTTCGGCCTGGCGGTGATCACCTCGCTGGCGATCATTTATGCCTACACCCGCTGCGTACGCAGCACCTTGCTGGTGGTCGGCTGCTCATTGATCGCGGTGGTGTGGCAGCTGGGCATCGTCGCCTGGCTGGGTTACGCCATCGATCCGTACTCGGTGCTGGTGCCGTTTCTGATCTTCGCCATCGGTGTGTCCCACGCGGCGCAGAAGATGAACGGGATCATGCAGGACATCGCCCGCGGTACGCACAAGCTGATCGCGGCGCGCTACACCTTCCGCCGTTTGTTCATCGCGGGCGTAACGGCGTTGCTGGCGGATGCAGTGGGGTTCGCGGTGCTGATGCTGATCGACATTCCGGTGATCCAGGACCTGGCGATCACCGCCAGCATTGGCGTTGCAGTCTTGATCTTCACTTCGCTGTTGCTGATGCCGGTGGCGCTGTCCTACGTCGGTGTTGGCGCCAAGGCCGCCGAGCGCGCGCTGAAAATCGACACCCGCGCCGAACACCACAAAGGCTTCGGCAAACTCTGGGATGCGCTCGACCGCTTCACCACGCGAAAGTGGGCCACGGGCGCGGTGCTGGTCGCGGTGCTGATGGGCATTGGCGGTTTCATGGTCAGCCTGAACCTGAAAATCGGCGACCTCGAAAGCGGCGCACCGGAGCTGCGCGCCGACTCGCGCTACAACCGCGACAACGCCTACATCACCCAGCATTACGCGCTCTCGAGCGACATGTTCGCGGTGATGATCAAGACCGCACCGGAAGGCTGCCTGAACTACAAAACCCTGGTGCTCGCCGACCGCCTGGCCTGGGAGCTGCAACAGTACCCCGGCGTGCAAGCCACGGTTTCGCTGGTCAACGCCGTGCGGCAGATTACCGCTGGCACTTATGAGGGCAACCCCAAGCTCAACAGCATCCAGCGCAACCAGGACGTATTGAATTACGCCGCGCAGCAAGCCTCGGTGAACTCGCCGGAGCTGTTCAACAGCAACTGCTCGCTGATGCCGGTGATCACTTTTCTCAAGGATCACAAGGCTGAAACTTTGGATGCCGTGGTGGCGATTGCCGACAAGTTTGCCAAGGAAAACAGCACCGACGATCGTCAGTTCCTGCTGGCCGCAGGTACGGCGGGCATCGAAGCAGCGACCAACATTGTCGTGCGCGAAGCCAATCGCACCATGCTGCTGTACGTCTACGCGGCGGTGACGCTGTTCTGCCTGATCACCTTCCGCAGCTGGCGCGCCACGCTGGTCGCGCTGTTGCCGCTGGTGCTGACGTCGATCCTCTGCGAAGCGCTGATGGTCGCCATGGGTATTGGCGTAAAAGTTGCGACCTTGCCGGTAATCGCCCTCGGGGTGGGCATCGGCGTGGACTACGCGCTGTACCTGCTCAGCGTGCAATTGCACTTCCAGCGCCAGGGGTTGCCGTTGTCCCAGGCGTACCGCAATGCCGTGTCGTTCACCGGTCGGGTCGTCGGTCTGGTGGGCATCACCCTCGCAGCGGGCGTGGTGTGCTGGGTCTGGTCGCCGATCAAGTTCCAGGCCGACATGGGCATCCTGCTGACCTTCATGTTCCTGTGGAACATGCTCGGCGCGCTGATCCTGATTCCGGCTTTGTCGTACTTCCTGCTGCGTGAACGGGTGCCGCAAAACGTGCCTGCCGACGGCATCGAATCCACTGAACGTCGCGGCATGCCTCTTGCCGTGACCACTTCCGAGTAAGCCAACAATGTCTGACTACAAAGCTCCCCTGCGCGACATGCGCTTCGTCCTGAACGAGGTTTTCCAGGTGTCCCGGCTCTGGGCCAAGCTGCCTGGCCTGGCCGACGTGATCGACGAAGAAACCGCCGCCGCGATTCTTGAAGAGGCCGGCAAGATCAGCGGCGAAGTGATCGCGCCATTGAACCGCGCCAGTGACGAACAGGGCTGCACCTGGAACAACGGTGCGGTGAGTGCTCCGGACGGTTTTGCCGAGGCTTATCGGGCTTTCGCCGAGGGTGGCTGGGTCGGTGTTGGCGGTGATCCGCAGTTCGGTGGCATGGGCATGCCCAAGGCGATTTCGGCGCAGGTCGAAGAGATGGTCAACTCGGCCAGCCTGTCGTTCGGCCTGTACCCGATGCTGACGGCCGGCGCCTGCCTGTCGCTGAATGCCCACGCCAGTGAAGCGCTGAAAACCAAGTACCTGCCGAACATGTACGCCGGTATCTGGACCGGTTCGATGTGCCTGACCGAGGCCCATGCGGGCACCGATCTGGGCCTGATTCGCACCAAGGCCGAGCCTCAGGCCGATGGCAGCTACAAGGTCAGCGGCAGCAAGATTTTCATCACCGGCGGCGAGCATGACCTGACGGAAAACATCATCCATCTGGTGCTCGCGCGTCTTCCCGATGCGCCAGCAGGACCCAAGGGCATCTCGCTGTTTCTGGTGCCCAAGGTGCTGGTCAATGACGACGGTTCGCTCGGTGAACACAATGCCCTGTCCTGCGGCTCCATTGAACACAAGATGGGCATCAAGGCTTCTGCCACCTGCGTGATGAACTTCGACGAGGCCACCGGCTGGATCGTCGACGCGCCGAACAAAGGTTTGGCGGCAATGTTCACCATGATGAATTACGAGCGCCTGGGCGTCGGCATTCAGGGCCTGGCCCAGGGCGAGCGTTCGTACCAGAACGCCGTCGAATATGCCCGTGATCGTCTGCAAAGCCGAGCACCCACCGGCGCACAAAACAAGGACAAGCCAGCGGACCCGATCATCGTGCACCCCGATGTGCGCCGCATGTTGCTGACCATGAAAGCCCTGAACGAAGGCGGTCGCGCGTTCTCCAGCTACGTGGCGCTGCAACTGGACATCGCCAAGTTCAGCGACGACGCGACGGCCCGTCACCGCGCGCAGGAACTGGTCTCGCTGCTGACACCGGTGGCCAAGGCGTTCCTCACCGACATGGGCCTGGAAACCACGGTGCTCGGCCAGCAGGTGTTTGGCGGCCACGGCTACATTCGTGAGTGGGGCCAGGAGCAACTGGTGCGCGACGTACGCATTACGCAGATTTACGAAGGCACCAACGGCATCCAGTCCCTTGACCTGGCCGGGCGCAAGATCGTCGGCAGCGGCGGGGCGCTTTACCGTTTGTTCGCCTCGGAAATCCGCGACTTTACCGCCAAGGCCTGCGCCGACCTTGGCGAGTTCACCCAGCCGTTGAACGCCGCCGTGGATACCCTCGATGAACTGACCGAGTGGCTGCTGGACCGCGCGCAGAACAACCCGAATGAAATCGGCGCGGCCTCCGTCGAGTACCTGCACGTGTTCGGCTATACCGCCTACGCCTACCTGTGGGCGCGGATGGCCAAGGCGGCCATGAGCACCCATTCCAAAGATGATTTCTACGCCAGCAAACTGGCCACTGCGCGCTTCTACTTCGCTCGCTTGCTGCCGCGCATTCATTCGTTAAGTGCCTCGGCCAAGGCCGGCAGCGAATGCCTGTATGCCTTGCAAGCCGAGCAATTCTGAAAGGACAAGGAACCCTGTTCATGATGGCGACAAAAATAATTCCGCCCGCCGAAGGCGCCTATGCCTATCCGTTGCTGATCAAGCAATTGCTGTTGTCCGGCGTACGCTACGAGCCGGGTCGGGAAATCGTCTACGCCGACAAACTGCGCTACAGCTACCAGACCCTCAATCAGCGTATTCGGCGTTTGGCCAATGCGCTGACCGCTGCCGGGGTCAAGGCCGGGGACACCGTGGCTTTGCTCGACTGGGACAGTCATCGCTACCTGGAATGTTTTTTCGCCGTGCCAATGATTGGCGCGGTACTGCACACGGTGAACATTCGTCTGTCGCCGGAGCAGGTGCTCTACACCATGAACCACGCCGAGGATGACCTGGTGCTGGTGCATGATGATTTCCTGCCGCTGGTTGAGCAGATTCAGGGGCGGCTGACCACGGTTAAGGGCTTCATGCGGCTGACTGACGATGCGCCCGTGGATACCTGTCTGCCGATGGTGGGCGAGTACGAAAGCGCGCTGGAGAAAGCATCCGACCAGTACGCGTTTCCTGACTTCGATGAGAACTCGGTGGCGACGCTGTTCTACACCACCGGCACCACGGGCGACCCGAAAGGCGTGTATTTCACCCACCGCCAACTGGTGCTGCATACCCTGAATGCCGTCGGCACCCTGGGCGTCTATCAAGGCCAGCCGTTGCTGCGGTCCGACGATGTGTACATGCCCATCACGCCGATGTTTCACGTGCATGCGTGGGGCGTGCCGTATGTCGCCACGCTCATGGGGATCAAGCAGGTGTATCCCGGTCGTTATGAGCCCAACAGCTTAGTCCGGCTTTATCGCGAGGAGAAAGTCACCTTTTCTCACTGCGTGCCGACCATTTTGCAGATGATCCTTAATTGTGAAGAAGGCAAGGCGACTCGTTTCGACGGCTGGAAAATGCTCCTGGGCGGCAGCGCGCTGACCCTCGGTATCGCCAACGAAGCGAGCGCCAAAGGCATGGTGGTGCATGCCGGCTATGGCATGTCGGAAACCTGCCCGTTGTTGTGCCTGACCTATTTGCGCGATGAAGACCTGGCGCTCCCTGGCGAAGCTCAACTGCCCATCCGTATCAAGACCGGCACGCCGGTGCCGATGGTTGACCTGAAAATCATCGACGCCAACGGTGACGACGTCGCCCATGACGGTGAGTCCCTCGGGGAAATCGTGGTGCGCGCACCGTGGCTGACCCAGGGCTATTTGAAGGATAAAGAGAAGGGTGCCGAACTCTGGCACAACGGCTGGCTGCACACCGGTGACATGGCGTCCATTGACGCGTTGGGTTGCGTGGAAATCAAAGACAGGATCAAAGACGTGATCAAGACCGGCGGCGAGTGGATCAGCTCTCTGGAGCTGGAAAGCCTGATCAGCGAGCATCCGGCCGTGATGTCGGTCGCGGTGGTGGGCATCGTCGATGAGCAATGGGGCGAACGGCCCATGGCGATGGTGGTGTGCGAACCGGGGCAATACCTTGATCGCAAGCTGCTGGAAGTCCACCTGCAAGCCTTTGTCGACGGCGGGCGCATCAACAAATGGGCCATCCCCAAGCAGTTCAAGTTCGTGGCGGAAATTCCCAAGACCAGCGTCGGCAAGATCAACAAGAAGCTGATTCGCGAGAGCGAGTCGGGCTGACGGAAACAGCTGCCGGGTCAATTTATGGGCCCGGCCGTCAATTTTCCAAACTTGTGCCAAGCTGATGGAGTACTGAAAACCCAGGACGACCCGCCCATGAACTTCACCCAAGCATCGCAAATGCGTCGAGAGTTCTACAAAGCCGTCTGGCTCTACTTCCATGTGGTCTGGCCGATTATTTCCATGCTTCTTGTGATGATCGTGCTGTTCGGCTTGATCATCAGCTACCTGGAAGGATGGGGCCCGTTCGATGGCATTTACTTTGGTTTCGTCACGGGCTTGACCATCGGGTATGGGGAGCTGGTGCCGAAACTGGCCATCTCGCGGGTGCTGGCGATTTTGCTGGGGTTTAACGGCATCCTGATGACGGCGATTTTTGCGGCGGTGTGCATTCGGGGGATAGAAATTGCGGTGCGGGTGACGGGGGCGGATCGACTGGAGGAGCCCAAAGGTTGAGTGGCATGGTTAGATACCAGTTTTGAACAACAGGGAACGAGCCATGATCGACTTCAACAACAAGGGTTTCTTCAAGCTCAAGCAGAACGACGAATACGCCGAACGCGTCACGGCCTTGCTGCTGGACGGGGAGACGGTTATCGACTCCTACAAATCCATGCGCGATGGCGTGGTGTTTACCAACAAACGGATCATCGCGGTCAACGTCCAGGGTTTGACCGGCAGCAAAAAAGACTTCACCTCGTTGCCGTACAAAAACATAGTGGCGTATTCGGTGGAAACCTCAGGCACCTTCGACCTGGACTCCGAGCTGGAAATCTATTTCTCGTCGTTGGGCAAAGTGAAGTTTGAATTCACCGGTAGGACCTCGATGGTTGAAGTGTCGAAACTGATTTCCCAGCATTTGTTGTGAATTGATTGCCCTTGTGAACGCCACGGCCCCCTGTAGGAGTGAGCCTGCTCGCGATGGCGGTGGGTCAGGCGATGATGATGTTGGCTGAACGGACGCCATCGCTGGCAAGCCAGCTCCCACAGGGTTTCACTGTTTTTTGGACGGTGTTTATGGCCCCCAACCTGCGCCACTGACCGCTTCTTGCGCCAGTGGGTGCATGTCTGCCCCGTGGTGCTCTGTTTGCCAGGCCAGCAATTCCTTGCGCATGCCCGGCGTCCAGAACATTTGCAGATGATTGCGCACGCCGAGTACGGCCGCGTGCTGGTCCGGTTCGCTGGCGAAGTACTGGGCGATCTGGTTGACCATCTTGATCAGGTTGTCCGTGCTCATCGGCGTACCTCCGCTTTTGCGCCACGTGCCTGACGGCGATCCTTAAGCAGGCGGGCCTGTTCTTCGCTGAAGGCTTGAAAGCGTTTTTGCCACTCGGAAGGGTGGTACACGCGGCTGACTTCCACGGCGGTGACCTTGTATTCCGGGCAGTTGGTCGCCCAGTCGGAGTTGTCGGTGGTGATGACGTTGGCCCCCGATTCCGGGAAGTGGAAGGTGGTGTACACCACACCCGGCGCGACCCGTTCAGTGACCCGCGCCCGCAACACGGTCTGCCCGGCGCGGCTGCCGATACCGACCCAGTCACCTTCATTGATGCCACGGCTCTCGGCATCGGTCGGGTGGATTTCCAGACGGTCTTCGTCATGCCAGGCGACGTTGTCGGTGCGCCGTGTCTGGGCGCCGACGTTGTACTGGCTGAGGATGCGCCCGGTGGTCAGCAGCAACGGATAACGGCCGTTGACCTTCTCCTCGGTGGGCACATACCCGGTGAGCATGAAGCGCCCCTTGCCGCGCACGAACTGCTCGATGTGCATGGTCGGCGTGCCGTCCGGTGCCGCGGCGTTGCACGGCCATTGCAAGCTGCCGTGACGGT
Source organism: Pseudomonas sp. p50(2008) (assembly GCF_015351605.1). Lineage (NCBI taxonomy): Bacteria > Pseudomonadati > Pseudomonadota > Gammaproteobacteria > Pseudomonadales > Pseudomonadaceae > Pseudomonas > Pseudomonas sp. p50(2008). The sequence goes on along the minus strand of NZ_JACMYF010000003.1, from coordinate 377,326 downwards.
CCAGTTCGGCGTAGCTGACGTTGGTGAACGTCGGCGTCAGGCTGGCGATTTCATCCATGATGTCCGACGGATGCGCGTAGTTCATCGGATAGCCCAAGGCGTTGGCCAACGCCACGGTGCCTTCCCAGTCGGCCTTGCCGCCCAGCGGTTCCATGACCTTGCGCACTCGCGAGATGCGTCGCTCGGCGTTGGTGAAGGTGCCGTCCTTTTCCAGGAACGAACAGCCCGGCAGGAACACGTGGGCGAACTTGGCGGTTTCGTTGAGGAAAATGTCCTGCACCACGATGCATTCCATCGCCGACAGCGCTGCCGTCACGTGCTGTGTATTCGGATCACTCTGGGCGATGTCTTCACCCTGGCAATACAAGCCCTTGAACGTGCCGCCCAGCGCAGCCTCAAACATGTTGGGAATGCGCAGGCCCGGGTCAGGTTGCAGCGTGACGTTCCACGCCTGTTCAAACTCCGCGCGTACCACCTCGTTGGAGATGTGCCGGTAACCGGGCAACTCGTGGGGGAACGAGCCCATGTCGCAGGAGCCCTGAACGTTGTTCTGCCCCCGCAGCGGGTTCACGCCCACGCCTTCACGACCGATGTTGCCGGTGGCCATCGCCAGGTTGGCAATGCCCATGACCGCAGTGCTGCCCTGGCTGTGTTCGGTGACGCCGAGGCCGTAGTAGATCGCCGCGTTGCCGGCGCTGGCAAACAGGCGGGCGGCGGCGCGGATGTCGGCAGGCGCCACGCCGCAAATCTCGCCAAGGACTTCAGGCGAGTTTTCAGCGCGGCTGACGAACTCGCTCCAGCGAGCAAAATCGCTACCCTCGCAACGGGCGTCGATAAAGGCTTGGTCGAGCAAACCTTCGGTGACGATCACATGGGCCAGGGCGTTGAGCATGGCCACGTTAGTGCCCGGACGCAGGGCCAGGTGCAGCTCGGCGCGGGCATGCACCGAGTCCACCAGATCGATGCGCCGCGGGTCGATCACGATCAGCCGTGCGCCTTCACGCAAACGGCGTTTGAGTTGCGATGCGAACACCGGGTGGGCATCGCTGGGGTTGGCGCCCATCACCAGGATCACGTCGGCTTTCATCACCGAGTCGAAACTCTGCGTGCCGGCGGACTCGCCCAGGGTTTGCTTCAGGCCGTAGCCGGTCGGCGAGTGGCAGACCCGCGCACAGGTGTCGACGTTGTTATTGCCGAACGCCGCGCGAACCAGTTTCTGCACCAGGTAGGTTTCTTCGTTGGTGCAGCGACTGGAGGTGATACCACCAATGGAATCGCGGCCGTATTTCTGCTGCAACCGACGGAATTCGCTGGCCGCGTAAGTCACTGCTTCCTCCCAGCTGACTTCCTGCCACGGGTCGCTGATGTGCTGGCGGATCATCGGTTTGGTGATGCGATCCGGGTGAGTGGCGTAGCCCCAGGCGAAGCGCCCTTTAACGCAAGAGTGGCCGTGGTTGGCCTGGCCGTTTTTATCCGGAACCATGCGCACCAGCTTGTCGCCTTTCATCTCGGCACGGAACGAGCAGCCCACGCCGCAATAGGCACAGGTGGTGATCACGCTGCGTTCGGGTTGACCCAGTTCGACCACGCTTTTTTCCATCAGGGTCGCGGTCGGGCAGGCTTGCACACAGGCGCCGCAGGACACGCATTCGGAGTCGAGGAAGTTGTCACCCCCAGCGGCGGCCACCCGGGATTCAAAACCGCGCCCGGTGATGGTCAGCGCAAAGGTGCCCTGGGTTTCTTCGCAAGCGCGTACGCAGCGGTTGCAGACGATGCACTTGCTCGGGTCGAAATCGAAATAGGGGTTGGAGGTGTCCTTGACGTCGGCGAGATGGTTGTCGCCTTCGTAGCCGTAACGCACTTCCCTCAGGCCGACTTGACCGGCCACTGTTTGCAATTCGCAGTTGCCGTTGGCCGAGCAGGTCAGGCAGTCCAGCGGGTGATCGGAGATGTACAACTCCATGACGTTGCGCCGCAGGGTTGCGAGCTTCGGCGTCTGGGTGTGCACGCTCATGCCTTCGGTGACCGGCGTGGTGCATGAGGCCGGATAGCCGCGCATGCCGTCGATTTCCACCAGGCACATGCGGCAGGAACCGAAGGCTTCCAGGCTGTCGGTGGCACAGAGTTTCGGAATGGTGGTGCCCAGCAGTGCAGCGGCGCGCATTACCGAGGTGCCTTCGGGCACGCTGATGCTGCGACCGTCGATGTTCAGGGTGATTTGCACCTGGCTGTCGCGGGCAGGCGTGCCCAGATCGATGTCGGTTTTCGGGTCGAAGAGAGTGATCATTGCTCGGCCTCCGAAGGCTGCAGACCGAAGTCGGCGGGGAAGTACTTGAGAGCGCTGGCCACCGGAAACGGGGCCATGCCGCCCAACGCACAGAGCGAACCGTATTGCATCGTGTCGCACAGGTCCTTGAGGATGATGGCCTGCGCATCGCGTCCGTTCTGGTCCGGTGCGGCCAGCAGGCGGTCGATCACCTCCACGCCACGGGTCGACCCGATTCGGCAGGGCGTGCATTTGCCGCAGGATTCCTCGGCGCAGAACTGCATCGCAAAACGCGCCATTTGGGACATGTCCAGCGTGTCGTCCGCCACCACCACACCACCGTGGCCGAGCATCGCGCCCATGGCTGCGAAGGCTTCGTAATCCAGCGGCGTATCGAACTGCGACGGCGGCACCCACGTTCCGAGCGGACCGCCCACTTGCACAGCCTTCAATGGTCGGCCACTGGCGGTACCCCCGCCGTAGCCTTCCACCAGTTCGCGCAGTGTCAGGCCAAATGCCCGTTCCACCAGACCTCCGTGACGAACATTGCCCGCCAACTGGAAAGGCATGGTGCCCAGGGAACGGCCCATGCCGTAATCACGATAAAACTGCGCGCCCTTGGCCAGAATCAGCGGCACCGAAGCCAGGGTCAGCACGTTGTGCACCAGGGTCGGCAGGCCGAACAAACCTTTCAAGGCGGGGATGGGCGGCTTGGCGCGAACGATCCCGCGCTTGCCTTCGAGGGAGTCCAGCAGCGCGGTTTCCTCACCGCAGATGTAGGCACCGGCACCGACGCGCACCTCCATGTCGAAGGCCTGACCGCTGCCGCCGACATTCGCGCCCAGGTAGCCGGCGGAACGGGCGATGTTCAGCGCTGCACGTAACGTGGCCACGGCGTCTGGGTATTCCGAGCGCACATAGATGTAGCCATAAGTGGCGCCGACGCAAAGACCGGCAATGGCCATGCCTTCGATCAGCAGGAAAGGGTCGCCTTCCATCAGCATACGGTCGGCAAAGGAGCCGGAATCGCCTTCGTCGGCGTTGCACACGATGTACTTTTGCACAGCCTCGGTAGCGCGCACCGTGCGCCATTTGATCCCGGCGGGAAACGCTGCGCCGCCACGGCCACGCAGGCCTGAATCGAACACTTCAGTCGCAGTGTGCTCGCCGCCTATTTTGACGGCCCTGTGCAAACCCTCGAATCCACCGTGGGCCCGGTAATTGTCCAGGGACAGCGGCCGAGTGATGCCGGCGCGGGCGAACAGCAGGCGTTGTTGCGTCTTCAGATACGGTAATTCTTCCACCAGACCCAAGGCCAGCGGGTGCGCGGATGGCTCGCCTTGCAGCGCGTCGAGCACGGACGGCACATCGGCAGCGGTCAGTGGGCCGAAACCGATCCGGCCTTGCGGGCTGTCCACTTCCAGCAGCGGTTCCAGCCAGTACAAGCCGCGAGAACTGGTGCGCTGCAACTCCAGCGGCAGATTGCGTTCCTGGGCCTGGGTAATCAGAGCGACGGACACTTCATCAGCGCCCACGGCACGGGCGAGCGAATCAGCAGGCAAATAAAGAGGCATCACGCGTCCTCCCGGCAAGCGTCGAGCAAGGCATCCAGACGCTCGGCACTGAGTCGCGCATGCACCTGGCCATCCAGCTCCAGGGCAGGCGAACAAGCGCAGGCGCCGAGGCAATACACCGGACGCAAACTGATGCTGCCGTCGGCGCTGCTGCCGTGGTCATCGAGCTGCAGACGATCGCGCAACTGCGCCGCCAGCTGCTCGGCGCCGCGACTCTTGCACGACTCGGCGCGGCACAGACGCAGGATATGCCGCGCTGGCGGCGCAGTACGGAAATCATGGTAGAAGCTGATCACGCCACGAATCTCGGCCTGACTCTGGTTCAGGGCGTGGGCAATCTCGGGGACGGCGGCGTCGGGGATGTAGCCGATGCGTTCCTGAATATCATGAAGAATGGGCAACAGCGCACCCGGGGAGCCCTTATGGCGCTCCAGCAGACTGTTGACCACTGGCAGGTGCAGCATCTCATCAGGCATTCAGCAATCCTCACGGTCACGGACGAACCAGAAGGTCGTCGGTCGTCCGAAAGTGTCGGCTGCGGCATTCACACCACGTCACGGTATCGTGGATTTTCAGGCCGTTGGCCAGGGCACCCTGAACGGGCATCTTGTTGTGCCCGGTGCGGTCTTTGCCGCACCTCTACTGGGCATAAAGAGCAGCTTGCCACGCGGCTATTGATCGAACGGCACCAAAGCGACGTGTTCGGTTCTGCCTACGACTCTCCATTGAGTCTAGATGACTGCCGCAACAGGCGTTCACTCACCGGCCTGATTCCCTCAGGGCCGGTCGATGGCTCATGTATAGCAAGCATTGTGGGTAGGAAACAGCGTCAGATCCGTGGGTATTTCGAGGAGCAGATGCATTGAGCCACGCCACAAAACCCCTGTGGGAGCCAGCCTGCTGGCGATAGCGCCAGCCCAGCCCTGCTGCAAACTTATCCAGATGAGTCCACCTTCCCAAACGCCAGAAACACAAAAGCCCGGCGAACCGGGCTTTCTCGAGCCGAACGCCGCTTAGTTAGCCGTTTTCAGCTTGATCACATCGCCGGAGACGGTGGTGGTGTAGCCGTTCAGGACCCAGGCCCAGAACCACTTTTCCTGCACTTGAGTATTGATCAGTGCATCGCCACCCTTGGCCTGGATTGCAGCATCCTGCGCGCGAACAAAACGGGAGTTCTGACGAATCGGGATCAGACCGAACAGCATCAGGCCTGTAGCGCTGGCCTCACTGTGGCCAACGACGGTGTACTGATTGCTTTCGTAATGCGGGGACTTCATAGCGGTACCGGTGCAGCCCGCAAGAACCAAACCACATACTGCAGAAGCGATGATTTTACCGAAGGACTTCAAGGTGTTACTCCATGGAAAAGCGCCCGGATCCAATTACCGGGGAGCGGCACTTTACCGGAAGAGCTCGCGCTTTAGGCATTTTCGACACCTATGCCCCCTCTTGTTAGCGCTGACGTCTATTGATCGTGATGACCCAAGGCGAAACATCAGGGGTTTGTTTTCAAAGCGTCGGCATGCGTCAGTAACCAGTGCTGGAAACTGCGAACGGCAGGCAGCGGGTTGCGGTGGTGCGGTTGCATCAGGTACAGGCGGCCACGGCTGCGCATGCTGTGGGGTAATGCCATCTGCAGGCGGCCCGACGCCAGCTCGCCTTCAAGCAGGCTTTTCCAGCCCAGGGAAACCCCTTGGCCCATGACCGCCGACTGCATCAGCAATTGGTAGCTGTTGGTGCGCAAGGCGTGCCTCGGGCTGTGGTAGCTGGCGCCGGCGTCGGAGAACCAGTCGGCCCAGGTCAGCCAGTCGTGGTAATGGTCTTCCACGATCAGCAGGGTGTGGTCTTCGAGCAGATGCGCCGCGTCTCGAATCTCGCCTCGGCGCTGCAAATACCCGGGGCTGCAGACGGCGATCACTTCCTCTGTTTCAAACACCGGTGACAGCTCCAGACCATGGGGCGCGGGCAATTCGTCGAGGTGATAGAACAAGCCCAGGTCGTATTCGCTGACGTCCAGGTGGCTCGGGCTTTCGCTGCACAGAATGCGGATGTCCAGGTCCGGGTGCTGGCTCTGGAAGTGCGGCAACAGCGCTGCCAGCCAGATCGAACTGATGGTCGGTGTGCTCGCCAGGGTGAGTTGCCGATCCGCGCCACGGCGGCGCAGTTCGGCGGATTCGCGATCCAGCTCGCGCAACAGGCGCTGGATGGTGCGGAAGTAACGCTCACCGGCCGGCGTCAGGCTGATGCCCAGCGTCAGACGGTGGAACAGCGGGCGCGCCAGGTCTTCTTCCAGACGCTTGATCTGTCGGCTGACCGCGCTTTGGGTCAGGTTCAACTCGTGGGCCGCCTGGGTAAAACTCAAATGACGGGCGGCGGCCTCAAAGGTCTGCAGACAGTTGAGCGGTGGGAGATCGACGTTTCGGCGCGACATGAAGTATCCACTGGCAAGAGGTAACCCCAGCGAACTGGGGTCGACCGGTAATCAGATTCCGGAGCATCCTGCCATTCCCGGCCTCACAGTGCGACCCGGGCGACGCGTTTGCTCCACTGGCGGTGATGCACCTGCTCGCCGTTCTCCCGTGCCACCTGCTCGGCCTCCACGTAGAACCATTGATCATCCGCGCGCAAATGCAGGCTGCTGTCGACCTCTACGGACCACTGATCGCGCCCGACGCGGTACTGCCACTGAATATCGGCACGGGTCGACATCGGGTCCCACGGCAAGGTGCAGTATTCCTCGGTGCACCGCTGATCGACCCACAAGCCATGGTCGAGAAAGCGCACCGCCCCCAAATCGTCTTCGATGCGCACGCACACTTCACCGCTGCTGACGTCTTCGATCAAGGTGCGCTTGGGCGCGGCGGCGCGCAGGACGTCCAAAGCTGCCGGTGGCGCACTTTGCGGTGCTTCGAACGGGCATTCCACTGCCTCACCGGTGAATACCGGCAACTGCACGCTTTGCAGCCCGGGCAACAAGGTCAGGGTGGTCAGTTCGCGGCTCGGCCACAGCAGCGGAAAGCTGGCGGTACTGAGTGCGAGGCGCAAACGATAACCGGTCGGCAGGCGTACACCCACCTGATCCAGGCTCAAGTTCACGTCCATTGGCTCGCCCGGCACAGGCGGCGTCAGCTGGGCGAAGTCGTCGCGCAGGTTGAGGTTCAGCACGCCATAGGTGAGCTGGCTGACCTGGCCATCCGGCGCGACGGCGTTGAGTCGGGCGACCAGTTGTCCACAGGCGGTGTCGCTGCTCAGGCGCAACTTCAGGCGCACATCCCCCAGCAACGCCAACGGCTCGGTCAGCGGTTGTGAGTCGAAGCACAGGGACTGCGCATCGTCGCGGCGCTGATCGGTCGGGCCATCGGGGCCGAACCATATCGCGCAGTACTCGCCCTGATGCAGCCCGGTGGTCAGCGGCGAGCAGATGCTGCGTGAAGCGCTCAACGACTGTTGGCCCTGGCCCAAACCTTGATCATCGAGGCTGAAGTCCGTCCATTGAACCTGCGGATCAGGCCAGCCGGTGGTCTGCACCCAGATGCCCGGACGCTCGGCGTAACTGCCCTTGGGAGGCAGTACGTCTTGCAGATAAAACGTGCACGCGGCCTCGTCCATCACGCCATTGTCGATACCCTTGAGCCAGTGATCCCACCAGCGCTTGGCTTCCTGCAGGAAACCGATGGCCGGGTTGGGCACGGCAAAGTGCGGGTACTTGTGAATCCACGGCCCGATCATGGCTTTTTTTGGGCACTCAAGATTTTCCATAAGGCGTGGCACGGCATTCTTGTACGCATCGCCCCAACCGCCCACGGCGTAGACCGCCGCCTTGATCGCCGAATAGTCCTCACACACTGAACCATGGCGCCAGTAGTCGTCGCGCGTCTGGTGTTGCAGCCAGGTCTCGGCCAGCAACGGCATGGCGTCCAGACGCTCCTGCCACAGTCCTTTCCAGCTATCGCCCACCAGCAATGGATCAGGCACCGCTGCGCTGAAGTTGAGCATGGTCGCCGCCCAGCCGAAGTTCTCCATCAGCAGGTTGCCACCCTTGTAATGGATGTCATCGGCATAACGGTCATCGGTGGAGCACAACGTGATGATCGCCTTCAGGGCTTCAGGTTGACGCGCCGCCACCTGCAAGCCGTTGAAGCCGCCCCACGAGATGCCCATCATGCCGACGTTGCCGTCGCACCAGGATTGCTGGCACAGCCACTCGATCACTTCCAGCGCGTCATTCTGTTCCTGGAGCAAGTACTCGTCGGCCATCAGGCCTTGAGACTCGCCGTTGCCGCGCATGTCCACACGAATGCACACGTAACCCTGACCGGCCATCCACGGGTGGGTCAGCGCATCACGCACGGCCGTGCCGTCACGCTTGCGATAAGGCAAGTACTCGAGGATCGCCGGGAACGCCTGCTCACCCGCCGTATCGGGCAGCCAGATGCGCGCCGCCAGTTGAGTGCCATCGCGCAACGGGATCAGGCAATGCTCGATTTCACGAACCCTGTGGGCAAACTCGGTGATGATGTCCATCGGAGACTCCAAAGCAATATTCAAGATTTTGATCGCGAGCCAATGCCTCGCCCAAACATCGGGGAGGCAGGCGCTTGCTGAAACGGGAAGGGGTCAGGCCAGAGGCGGTTTTATCGCGAGAGCTCCGGCGTTGGGGTGACGCCGACGGGCATCTCCCGGGCTCGGGTGGCCTGGCTGACAGGGACGGTTTTTACGTCCAGCAGCGCCGGATTCTTCAGCCAGTAAATCAGCGAGGTGCTGGCCAGCAGCACCAGAATCATTCCCGGCAGCCCACCCAAGTTGGACAGCATCTTCACCCCGTCGATGCCGACGAAGGCCACCATCACCCACGACACCGTCCCGATGATCACGCCCCACACCACTTTGAGCATCGGGTTACCGTCCAGATCCGAATCCGCGGTGACGCCCTTGCTGCACAGGTTAGAGATCACGTCGGTGCTGGAGTCCGCTGCCGTGACGAAAGAAATGAACGCGATGAACAACAGGAAGGCGACCATCAGGCCACTGGCCGGCAACTGCTGGAACATCTGGTACAGCACATGCTCGACGCCTTGCTCGTTAAGCACACGGTTCAAACTGCCGTCGCCCAGCGCGTCGAAGTACAGGCTGCAACCGGAGAAAATGCAGATCCACAGCGCGGTGAACAGCGCCGGGTAGAGCATGTTGATATGGATGAACTCGCGGACGGTGTAGCCACGACCGATCTTGCCGAGAAACAAGGCACTGACCGGGGCCCAGGCGAACCAGACCGACCAGTAGAAAATCGTCCAGCTTTGCGGCCAGCTGTCACCACTCGCGGCGCCGGTGAAGAGGCTGCGGCTGAAAAAGGTGTCCAGGTAAACACCCAGGGACTCGACGCCCAGGCTGATCATGAACAGCGTCGGGCCGCAGAGCAGCACGAACAACCCCAGCGCCAGCATGATCCAGGTATTGAATGACGACAGCATCACGATGCCGCGCTGCAATCCGCTGGCGGCCGAGGCGACGAAGGTGATGACGATCACGCCAATGATGATCGCCAGGCGCAGCGGCGTGGTCTCACCGCCGATGTACTGGCTCAAGCCGCCGGCCAGGGTCAACGCACCGGTGCCCAGAGAGGACGCCATACCCGCAACCAGTGCAAACATCGCCAGGGTGTCGATCAGTCCCGCATAGCGCTTGACCCGTGCGGCACCCAGCAACGGTTGCAGCATGGAGCCAATAGAGAAGTTGGCGCGCAGGTTGTAGAACACCAGCGCGAACACCAGCGAAGGCACCAGATAAATCGCGTAAGGGGTGATGGTCCAGTGCAGGAACATCGTCGACATCGCAAAGGTCTTCGCCGCCGCCGAACCCGCCTCGATTGCCATGCTAGAAGGTGGGGAATACAGGTGATACAGCGGCTCGGCCGTGGTCCAGAACAGCACACCGACGGCAAGCGTGGTGCACAGCGCGACCATGAACCAGCGCCACTTGCTCAACAACGGCTGGGCCTGCTCGCCACCGATGCGCACCTTGCCCAATGGCGAGAAGTATACGATTGCCGTGAGGACCACCATCGCGAAAGAGCCCGCGCTGAACAGCCAGGAGAAATTCCTGAGGATCATCGTATTGAGCTGTTTGCTCACCGCGAGGAACGCATTCAGGTCGACATAGCTGGCAATCACCGCTGCCAGCAAGATCAGAAACGTTGGCCAAAAAACCAACGGCCGCAATGGATACTTCATATCGTGCGATTCCCCAGACTGATTATTCTTATCGCCTTTAAAGGCATTTTTAGGCGCGAACCGGGCAGGGTGTTGCTGCGGGTGGTTCGCTTTGCGTCTTCGCTGGGGCTTAGATAACCGTTTATTCGATAGCGGGTGCAATCGATGAATGGGTATGGGGGTATTCCCGGAAGTCATGGGGTAGCGGGGTTAGGTCATGGGGGATGGCGTGCGGTTCAAATGTCATATCGCTCGGACAGGGAGATCAAGCGTTGTGAGTTTTGGATGCTGCTACATCCATGTTATCCACAGGCGAAAAAAAGGCCCTGCAATGCAAGGCCTTTCTAGATTTGGGCAGGCGACTCGAACCCCCACTAGTTCAGAAAAACGGGATCGAGGTAAAGGGGCGCGAATAGTTATCAGCTTCAAACCGAAAGCCATTCACCCAAATCCGAACACTCAAATAGCCCCGAAAAATCTCAAGGCCGACCCCTGACGCCAGCCCCCACAAACAACCCCTGTAGGAGCCAGCCTGCTGGCGATAGCGCCCACCCAAACAACAAAAATACCAAAGCTGAACCAAAAACCCACTCACATCAAACAGCCCAACAATGCCCGCCAACCCACCACAATTCCTGTGGGAGCCAGCCTGCTGGCGATAGCGCCAGCTCAAACAACAAAAATACCAAAGCTGAACCTAAAACCCACTCACATCAAACAGCCCAACAATGCCCGCCAACCCACCACAATTCCTGTGGGAGCCGGGCTTGCCCGCGATGACGCCAGCCCAGCCAACATCAATGCTGAATCAACTACCACCATCCCAGGTACCCCACCCCACACAGGCCTCAGCGCAACTAAGTGTCAGCCGTCACCCTCTGTCCGCTTAGAGGCCGGCCCGCAAGCCTGATCCCGCTCCAGCACCTTCCGCACATCATCAACCACCGCCATACCCATCGCCGTCAGGTAATGCGCAGCACACGCGTGGTAATTCGTGTCGCTTGGGTACGCCGCATCCTTGGTGAGTGCTTTCGCGAGGAAGAGGAAATCGGACGCCATTATTAATGCATCGCCGAGGGGGACGTTGCAGGTGACGTGGAAGAGGGCTTGATCGCCGCAGTAGATGGCCGGGGTGAGGCCGATGGTTGTTAGCTTTGGTTGGTCGGTCATTGGGCATCTCCGGGGATGGAGAGGCAATGGGGGAGGGCGTTACGCGATTGGGAATTGCGTAAAGGGGGAAGCCAAACTTCGTACGGTTTGATGCTGCGCATTATCCAACTCCTTGATATGGGAGCTGCCACGTTCGTTTCCACACGAATGGGTGACAGCTGTGCGCAGGGTGGAAAACCGGTAATCAAGGAAACCGGCACGCCCGAAGACGTCCCACGCACAGCCGCCATAACTCACGCTGCTGGCATAAAAATAGCGCCGGCAAACGTGATTGGGGCGCTGTTGCGCCTTGATTTACGCGGGTTTCCACACCCGGTCGCTGAATTTGCAGCGACGGTGGGAGGTTATCGTGCGGGCGTATATCCTGCAACCTTGCCCAAAAAATATCCGAGAAGCGAAATGTGACCCTCCTCATTTGCAGTAGACGGAAGGATGGCAAAATAGTAGCTTCGCGCCACCGCTCGCGTCTATTTACTAGATCGATAGATGTGCATGGGATTTAAGGTCGAAGTGGGAACGCTGTCGCAGATGTATTAGCAAGGACTTGGGGCTAGCCAAGAGGTTAGGAAGTTTTGTGTTTCGCTAAATTCCTGTACGAATTTTAAAAAGTTGCTTATTGAATTTAGTGTTTTCAGTTAGTGGTGTAGTCCAAGGGCGGATTATGAAACAAGAGTATATTGAAGTGCCTGTAGGGGGCTTTGAGCTTCTAGAAAGGCCTGCAGGTCAGTTATTAAATGACTTTGGTAGCGGGAAAGCATCGCCTGGTTCAGGCAGTGCGGCCGCACTTCTTAGCATACTTGCCGCTAAGATGGTGGTGACGGTGTGCAGCATAAGCTTGAGAAAAGATGATTGTATCAATGCACATAAAACTTTTGAGTTTATTTCAAGTAAAGTAATTTCTGATATAGAGCCGAGACTTAGGTTTTTATTTGAGCAGGATGCAAAGGATTTTGAGAGGGTAGTCGCGTTGCGAGTGCAACGAGACAAGTCTACGGATGTAAATGAAAAAGCGCAGTGTTCTAGAGACTCCTTCGATTTATTGCAAACGGCAACAGACTATACGTTTGAAGTCGCAGAGTTGTCGCTTGAATTGATGGGGTTTGGTGTCGCTATGTTTGATCATGGATGGCATGCTGTTCGGGGAGATGCTGGGGTATCTATCAGTGCGGCAATGTCAGGTGTTATGTCTTCGATCTTTATTATTAATCTTAATTTGAAAACCTTACGGCGTAGGAAGTACGCTTCTGAGAATTTAAAGCGCTGCGAACGAATACAGAAACAGCTCGAAGAATTGCAAATGAAAGCATTTTCTTGTGTTGCTCTTAGCAGCGCTGAATCGCTAAAGTCGATTCAGTTGGAACTGGTTGCCGGTGACGTATAATGGGTAGGGGAGATATTGGGTGAGTCGAAAGTGGAACTCCCTATGTCTCCAATGTCAACTTTATACACTCCTAAATTTCTCGTTGGATTCTCGCCTACTGAAAGGGGGCAGATTTATTGGCGGAGAATATAAATCTGCCAGCTTCTTTGTGAGCTTGTTCTGCATTTATTTTTTGCGTCGTCGCGTCGTCGCGTAGTTTTTGGTTAAATATTTTTATAATACCAGAGGATTACATTTTCTAAATTTTCAATATGGTGGGAGATGTTTTCAGGTGTGTGATTTGCTAATTCGTGCGCAATCGAATTCCTGGCTTTGTAGGCTTTAGTTAGACCGGTATAAATAGAATTCGGGAGGGTGTAGCCGTATGATGAAATTAATATCTTGGCACGATTTCTAAATGTATGGCTTGTTATTTTTGATTTTGTGCCTTGAATATCTCCCCGTTCTAAGTGTAAGACGATCTCAAAAAATGCTGTTTCAACTGCAGAAATAGCTGCTACTAGAGCGATTTCATGAAAGCCGTCAGCGCTTAATAATTTTGATTTGTATAAAGATCTTAATGGTTGCCTGCAATCCCACGAGCTTGGGGCATTAGCCCAAGAGCCCAATTGATCTCCTGGGTCATATAGATTTTTATTGAGATATGAAAATTTATCGCCAAACTGTATTGGTGAGGCAAGCAAAATACGATGAATCTCTTTGCTCTGATGATGGATCCAAATGAAAACTGCATCTTTAAGTTGTCGCTGTCCGAATGGCCAGCCTGAAAAACGTGGGCCAGTGATATCATTTATCGCCTGAATATATTTGGTTATGAGCTTGCCTCTAAGTTTGTCATCATGCAGTCCATGAAATATTCTAGAGTCATTGTCTGCCCATTCAGTGCCTGCATAGGCGCTGAGGTCTTCTGCTGGTAAACTATATTTTGTATTGCGGTCATAGACGGTGATTCCTGGCAGCCAACTCCAGAAATTCATGGGGTCGGTTTTTAGAGATTTTCTTTTAACGGCATTAACGCCCCAGCTGTTATATGGGTCGTGAGTGCGAGATAAGTAAAAGTCAGACGGTTGGAACTTAAGGTTGGGGGATAAGACCCCGTTTCCGTCAATAATAGTAAATGGGGAAATGTGAAATGACATTCCAATGTAATAGTCTCCACCAGCTTTGCTAAGCCAGTTTTCAGGGGCGTTTTCTGGGATGTCTAGTTCAGCGCTCCATAATTTTGTAGGCGTTTGCCAAATACCATTTTCTGAGTTCCAAGCCACTGAGTTATTCTCTCTATTAATGGGGGTAGAGCTATATATTGGTTTTGCTATTAATATATAAATAGAATGCAATCATATTGGAACGGTAAATCATGCCGCAAATTAAATCACGTCGCAAAAATTGATTTTATTGAGATATAGAAAAATAAAAAATGGGCAGATTTATTTTCTTGAACACAAATCTGTCACCTTTTTTTTCCAAAATATGCTTAATAACGATTGCTGTATTTTACCAAGTCATAGAAGCAGACAAGTCGTGCAAAGCCGCTGGCATTAGACGTGTCTACGTGTTTTTTTAGAATTTCTACCAAGTCTGTGAGACCATCTTTTATAAGCTTGGGATCCATATATGGCAGCATCCTCATAAATAGCTCGAATCCTTGCTTGTGATAGAGCTCATTAACGCCGATTGTCACCTCAGGGACTGTCTTAGATCTTTTTAGCTCCCAGCCTTTGTTCAATTCAGCGAAGTGATCGGCTTCGAAACGCGACTGTGCACCAGTACAGAGAATGGGCGAGTTAGGATTCAGCTTACCATCAGGTAATAAATACCCAGCTTTGTTCAAATAGTAATGTATAGGGAGCTTTACATTTCCTTTGGCAAGCTTTGGTAGCACTGTAGCTATTACAGATCCACTTTCATACTTGTCTGTTTCGAAAATTATATCTCGAATAAGATCGGATCGCTCCAAACCAATCAAACCTTTGTTTGATAAGGCTTCGCCTTTTTTTGTGGTTGAAATCGCGCCATAGCCGACAACGAATTCTGTAAGAGAGTCGCCTTTCGCAAGCTCACTTTCATTTCTTACATAAAGTTGGCCTTTAGGGTCATCAGTCACGACCAGTTCGTACAACTCATCCTTGATGAGCCGGAAGATATGGGCGGGAATTCTTTTCTTTGTCTCAGACAAAACTTCATATATTTCTACGAAGTTATTAACCCGAAGAAGCTTTACCGGTATTCTTTTGTGGATAACCGAATCAGTGATCGTCGGTTCTTCGAGCTCTTTATGCCATTCTACAAATATTAATTTATCTCTCAAGAACTCTAAGCTCTTTTCTGGGAAGCATTCGATAATATCTTCTAGAATGTCAGAGATGTGTGGGTCGGTAAGAGAGTAGCCAAGAAATATTACAGGTCGCTCAATAAATATTGTCAAAAGTTTTGAAGATAGGTACGGATTCTTTCTTCGGTACTCTGCATAGTCTTCGGAGGTTAATACCAGAGAGTTGGGGGTGCTGGAACATCCATGGATTTTATATATTTCAGCGATACCATGACTTCTGCCGGCAATCAATCCATCTTGCCCTATAAACGTAGTGAACTTCGGAAAGATACTTTCGATTAGGCAATCCCAGTTTGTGGTTATTACCCCATCAATGTTTGCCTTCTCTAATAAGGCGAATTCTTCACGGATTTCTGGAATGATGTTTTCATGCGCTTTCTGAAGGTATCTTGATATTTCGATTTTCAGAATAGAGCTGTCATTAATAAAGTGCTCTTTAAATTCTTCTGAGATTTCTTTAGAGTTGGGTAGGTCCCACCAACGCGCTTCATAACTTTTCGCTAGCAGCTGTGCATATTTTGTAAGGTCACCATTTGAGCTTGTTTTAAGCCTTAGAGAATTCTCCCCGATGGCATTACAAAACTTAAGTAGAAGCTGTTCCCAGTTTTCGGTTCCTATGTACCGCCTAGATATACCAGAGCCAATAAACAACATCGGAGACGCTTCGAATTTTTTGAAATGTTCAGTAAGCGATTTCTTAAATTCCATGTGTTTAGGGCTGCATTAGTTGGTGGGGGGCATGGGTTCGGAGTATAGAGCTTCGGTCGTCGAAGGGCTAAAGGAATAACGCCGCAAAAAAAAGCTCTGAAAAAATCACTTTTCCCCTCCTGTTTATAGGGTTTGTGTCCTTTTTTTGCAATCCGGATGTAGCGCAAACCATCCTACTGCCCAGGCAGCTGCGGGGCTCTGCGGGTGATAGGCAATTTCGCAGAGTGCGAAGTGTCGAAAGGAATTTGCAGCCCGTTTGCACAGATTGGCAGGGTGCAGTCACGGCAGGGTCGTTCTGGAGTATTCGGTTTCATTGGGCGAAAATTTTTAAAAACTTGGAAAATGGGACAAGTTTATTATTGGATAAAACGCTAGCGATCAGCGTCGGTCCAGCTGTCGGGCGTTCCCGTTTGGGTCGCCCGCTTTCATTCATTGAATGTTTTTCAGATAATCCTTGAGCGTAATGGCCGGCGCTTCAAGCTGATCCATCGTCCGCGCATCACTGAAATCAGCAAACAACCGGTGCAGCTCCCGCCCAAGCGGCGTATCACCACCGCCTATAGCCTCCAGCGCCAAACCCACACAATGCGCCACTCGAAACTGAATCCCCTCAACATCCCCCCGCCTCACCAGCAACCCAAAAACCTCCCGCTCATAATCGCTCATCAGCAAATCATCCCGCAGAATCGGACTCGAATCCTCCGTCTCATACGCAAGCTTCATGCAGAACAAAGCAACAGTTTCCAGCAGCAGTTCCATGGGGGAATCCTTGTGAATGGGTCCATCACGGCGGGCGGCGGGGAAGAGCAGCAAGATCAAAAGATCGCAGCCTTCGGCAGCTCCTACACGGGACGGTGGGGTGTCAGCCACTTTATCGCAGGCGAAAAAAAAGGCCTTGCAAAGCAAGACCTTTCTTAATTTTGGTGCCCCGAGGGAGACTCGAACTCCCACTTCTTGCGAAAACGGATTTTGAATCCGCCGCGTCTACCAATTCCGCCATCAGGGCTCAATGGCGGCGAAGTATAGAGATGAGATTACCGTTGGTCAATCATGTACATAGAGAATTTTCACTATTTCGGCTAGACTTCCGGCCCCTGCTAGACGAACCCCATCATGCGCGTTGCTGACTTTACTTTCGAACTCCCTGATTCGCTGATTGCTCGCCACCCTTTGGCCGAGCGTCGCAACAGTCGCCTGTTGACCCTTGATGGGGTCAGCGGCGCCCTGGCACACCGTCAATTCACTGATTTGCTCGAGCATTTGCGCCCGGGCGATTTGATGGTGTTCAACAATACCCGGGTGATTCCGGCACGGCTGTTTGGCCAGAAAGCGTCCGGCGGCAAGCTGGAAATTCTGGTGGAGCGGGTGCTCGACAGTCATCGCGTGCTGGCCCATGTGCGGTCCAGCAAGTCGCCCAAGCCTGGGTCGAAGATCCTGATTGATGGCGGTGGCGAAGCCGAGATGCTGGCGCGTCACGATGCGTTGTTCGAGCTGGGCTTCACTGAGGAGGTGTTGCCGCTGCTCGATCGCGTCGGGCACATGCCGCTGCCTCCTTATATAGACCGCCCGGATGAAGGCTCGGACCGCGAGCGTTATCAGACGGTGTACGCCGAGCGCCTGGGCGCGGTGGCGGCGCCGACGGCGGGGCTGCATTTCGATCAGCCGCTGATGGAGGCGATTGCCGCCAAGGGCGTCGAGACGGCGTTCGTGACCTTGCACGTGGGTGCGGGCACGTTCCAGCCGGTGCGCGTCGAGAAGCTTGAAGATCACCACATGCACACTGAATGGCTGGAAGTCGGCCAGGATGTGGTGGATGCGGTGGCTGCGTGCCGCGCTCGCGGTGGTCGCGTGGTGGCGGTGGGGACCACCAGTGTGCGTTCCCTGGAGAGTGCCGCGCGTGATGGCGTGCTCAAGCCGTTCAGTGGCGACACCGATATTTTTATTTACCCTGGCCGACCGTTTCATGTGGTCGATGCCCTGGTCACCAACTTCCATTTGCCTGAATCCACGCTGTTGATGCTGGTTTCGGCGTTCGCCGGTTATCCCGAAGCCATGGCTGCCTATAAAGCAGCGGTGGAGCATGGTTACCGCTTTTTCAGCTACGGTGATGCGATGTTTATCACCCGTAATCCTGCGCCGACTGCCCCTAAAGAATCGGGCCCTGAGGAAACTGTATGAGTCGTATGTCGTTTGAATTGCTGGCCACCGACGGCAAGGCGCGTCGCGGTCGTTTGACCTTCCCGCGCGGCACCGTCGAGACCCCGGCTTTCATGCCGGTGGGCACGTACGGCACCGTGAAGGGCATGCTGCCGCGGGATATCACCGCCACGGGCGCGGAAATCATTCTGGGCAACACGTTCCACCTGTGGCTGCGTCCTGGCACTGAAGTGATCAAGAAGCACGGCGACCTGCATGACTTCATGCAGTGGAAAGGCCCGATCCTGACCGACTCCGGTGGTTTCCAGGTGTTCAGCCTGGGCGCGATGCGCAAGATCAAGGAGGAGGGCGTGACCTTCGCCTCTCCGGTGGATGGCGCCAAGGTGTTCATGGGGCCGGAAGAGTCGATGCAGGTTCAGCGCGACCTGGGCTCGGACATCGTGATGATTTTCGACGAGTGCACGCCTTACCCGGCTGACGAAGACGTGGCTCGCGTTTCCATGGAGCTGTCGTTGCGCTGGGCTCAGCGCTCGAAAAATGCGCACGGCGACAATACGGCGGCGCTGTTTGGCATCGTTCAGGGCGGCATGCACCAGGACCTGCGCATGCGTTCCCTGGAAGGCCTCGACAAGATCGGCTTCGACGGCCTGGCCATCGGCGGTCTGTCGGTGGGCGAGCCCAAGCATGAAATGATCAAGGTGCTGGATTACCTGCCGGGCCAGATGCCGGCTGACAAACCTCGTTACCTTATGGGCGTTGGCAAACCTGAAGATCTCGTGGAGGGTGTGCGCCGCGGTGTGGACATGTTCGATTGCGTGATGCCAACCCGTAATGCCCGCAATGGGCATCTGTTCATTGATACAGGCGTGCTGAAGATCCGGAATGCGTTCCATCGCCATGATGATTCGCCACTGGATCCGACCTGCGATTGCTATACCTGCCAGAACTTCTCCCGCGCTTATCTGCATCACCTGGACAAGTGCGGCGAAATGCTGGGGAGCATGCTCAATACCATCCATAACTTGCGTCATTATCAAGTGCTTATGGCTGGTTTGCGCGAGGCTATTCAACAGGGTACATTGGCCGCCTTTGTCGATGCCTTCTACGCCAAACGCGGGCTTCCTGTTCCGCCTTTGGACTGAGTTTTCTGACCCCAAGATTCAACATTTGCAACTGGAGTGCTAAATGAGCTTTTTTATCTCTAATGCCATGGCTGACGCTGCTGCACCGGCAGCTGCCGGCCCTATGGGCGGCGGCTTTGAGTGGATTTTCCTGGTCGGCTTCCTGGTCATCTTCTACCTGATGATCTGGCGTCCACAGGCCAAGCGCGCCAAAGAGCAGAAGAACCTGCTGAGCAGCCTGCAGAAAGGCGACGAAGTTGTGACCACCGGCGGTATCGCCGGCAAGATCACTAAAGTGGCTGACGATTTCGTGGTTCTGGAAGTTTCCGACACCGTCGAAATGAAGTTCCAGAAAGGCGCCATTGCCGCCACGCTGCCAAAAGGCACGCTGAAAGCGATCTAAGTTTCAACTTCTACTCAATCGACGGGGCGCGCAAGGCGCCCCGCGTCATAAGCGGGCGGCGTGATGCTGAACAAATACCCTCTGTGGAAATACATTCTGATCCTGGCGGTGCTGGCGGTCGGTCTGATTTATTCCGCTCCCAATCTATATCCTGATGACCCGGCCATTCAGGTCAGCGGTGCAAGTACTGCGCTGCAGGTCAATCAGGCTGATCTGGACCGTGTGAGCGTTGCGCTCAAGGAATCCGGGATCAACGTCAAGGCTGCCACGCTGGCTGCCAATGGCAAGGGTGGTCTGATTCGTCTGACCAAGGCTGAAGACCAGCTGCCTGCCAAAGACGTCGTGCGCAAGGCGTTGGGTGATGACTATGTCGTTGCACTGAACCTGGCACAAACCACTCCACAATGGCTGCGCAGCCTGGGCGCGCACCCGATGAAGCTGGGTCTGGACTTGTCCGGTGGTGTGCACTTCCTGCTCGAAGTGGACATGGACAAAGCCCTCGACGCACGCCTGAAAGTCTACGAAGGCGACGTCAAGAGCCTCCTGCGTAAAGAGAAACTGCGTTATCGCAGCCTGCCGCAACTCAACGGCGCCATTCAGCTGGGTTTCAGTGATGAAGCTTCCCGCGAACAGGCCCGTGCGCTGATCCGCAAGAACTTCAACGATTTCGACATTGTTCCGGCCGACCTCAATGGTCAGGCGGTACTGCGTCTGGCGATGACCCCAGCCAAGCTGGCGGAAATCCGCGAATACTCCATCAAGCAGAACTTGACCACGGTACGTAACCGCGTCAACGAGCTGGGTGTTGCCGAACCGATCGTTCAGCGTCAGGGCGCCAACCGCATCGTGGTTGAGCTGCCAGGCGTGCAGGACACTGCAGAAGCCAAACGTATCCTCGGCAAGACGGCCAACCTTGAGTTCCGTCTGGCTGCAGAGCCGGGTGCTTCGAAAGCGACCTCCGAAAGCTTCGAGTTCCGTGAAGGCAATCGTCCGCCGGCACAGATCGAGCGTGGCCTGATCATCACCGGTGACCAGGTGACGGACGCCAAGGCTGGTTTCGGCGAGCACGGCACGCCAGAAGTGAACATCCGTCTGGATGGTCATGGTGGCGAGCTGATGAGCCGCGCGACGCGCAGCAACGTCGGTCGCAGCATGGCGGTGATCTTCATCGAGCAGCGCCCAGTCACCACTTACGTCAAGCAAATGGTTAACGGCGTCGAGAAAGACGTACCGGTCCAGACGTTTAAAGAAGAGAAGAAGATCATCAGCCTGGCGACCATTCAGTCGCCACTGGGTGCTCAATTCCGCATCACTGGCCTGAACGGCCAGGGCGAATCGTCCGAACTGGCGCTGCTGTTGCGTGCCGGTGGTCTGGCGGCACCGATGTACTTCGCTGAAGAGCGCACCATTGGCCCGAGCCTGGGTGCCGACAACATCACCAAAGGTATCGATGCATCGCTGTGGGGCATGCTGTTTGTCTCGCTGTTCATCATCGCCATCTACCGCTTCTTCGGCATCATCGCCACCGTCGCACTGTCGGTGAACATGGTGCTGTTGCTGGCCTTGATGTCGCTGCTGGGTGCAACGCTGACCCTGCCGGGTATCGCCGGTATCGTGTTGACCATGGGTATGGCGGTCGACGCCAACGTACTGATCTTCTCGCGGATACGTGAAGAGATCGCGGCGGGCATGACGGTACAGCGGGCAATCAACGAAGGCTTCGGCCGGGCGTTTACTGCGATTCTCGATGCCAACCTGACCACGTTGCTGGTCGGCGGGATTCTCTTTGCGATGGGCACCGGCCCGGTCAAAGGTTTCGCAGTGACCATGTCCCTCGGGATCTTTACCTCGATGTTCACGGCCATCATGGTGACCCGCGCGATGGTCAACCTGATCTTCGGCGGTCGTGACTTCAAGAAGTTGTGGATTTAAGGGGCTGCCATGTTACGTACAATCAACTTCATGGGCGTTCGCAACTTCGCGTTCGGCGTCACATTGTTTCTTACTGTACTGGCGTTGTTCAGTGTCGCTACCAAGGGCATGAACTGGGGTCTGGACTTCACCGGCGGTACGCTCATCGAGCTGACCTACGAGCGTCCGGCCGATGTCACCAAGGTGCGTGAACAACTGGTCACCTCGGGCTATCACGAGGCAATCGTGCAGAGCTTTGGTGCGACCACTGACCTGCTGGTGCGTATGCCAGGTGAGGACCCTCAACTGGGTCACCAGGTGGCAGAAGCGCTGCTGAAGGTCGGCGGTGACAACCCGGCGACGGTCAAGCGCGTTGAGTTCGTCGGCCCTCAGGTCGGTGAAGAGCTGCGCGACCAGGGCGGCCTCGGCATGCTGATGGCGCTGGGTGGCATCCTGATCTACCTGGCTTTCCGCTTTCAGTGGAAGTTCGCGGTCGGCGCCATCGTTTCGCTGATCCACGACGTGATCGTGACCATCGGTATCCTGTCGTTCTTCCAGATCACCTTCGACCTGACGGTGCTGGCGGCGGTACTGGCGATCATCGGTTACTCGCTCAACGACACCATTGTGGTATTCGACCGGGTTCGAGAGAACTTCCGTGTGCTGCGCAAGGCCAGCCTGATCGAGAACATCAACATCTCGACCACGCAAACCTTGCTGCGGACCATGGCGACGTCGATCTCCACCTTACTGGCGATCGCTGCACTGCTGTTCTTCGGTGGTGACAACCTGTTCGGCTTCTCCATTGCCCTGTTTATCGGTGTACTGGCGGGTACCTACTCGTCGATCTACATCGCTAACGTGGTGCTGATCTGGCTGAACCTGAGCAGCGAGGATCTGATTCCTCCTGCGGCAACCGAGAAGGAAGTCGACGACCGTCCATAACGGTAATCGCTTCCAGTGGTCTGCCAAAAAAGGCGCGAGTTGAACTCGCGCCTTTTTTTATGCTCCAAGGCTGGGAGAAGCGCGGGCATTGTCCCGCATGTGATGGTCAGGAGGTTCATGTGAACAAGTCGTTGCTGGTTGGTGCGGTATTGGGTGCTGTCGGTGTAACTGCCGGGGGTGCTGTTGCCACCTACAGCCTGGTTAAAAGCGGCCCTGAGTATGCGCAAGTGCTAGCCGTTGAACCGGTCAAGACACAAATCAAGACGCCACGTGAAGTGTGCAAGGATGTCGCTGTAACCCGGCAAGCGCCGGTGAAAGATCAACATCAGATCGCCGGTACCGTAGTCGGTGCATTGGCTGGCGGTCTATTGGGTAACCAGATCGGCGGCGGCACGGGCAAGAAGATTGCTACGGTTGCAGGCGCGGTCGGTGGTGGTTACGCCGGTAATAAGGTTCAGGAGGGTATGCAGAATCGCGATACCTACACCACGACCCAGACTCGCTGTAATACAGTGAATGACATCAGCGACAAAGTGGTCGGCTATGACGTTCGTTATTCGCTGGATGGCAAGGAAGGCAAAGTGCGGATGGACCGTGATCCGGGCAACCAGATTCCTGTCGATAAGGAAGGTAAGCTGGTTTTGTCGCAGAATGAGCCTGGTCAGTAAATAGCTGATATTCAGATTCAAAAAGAAGCACCCTGCGGGGTGCTTTTTTTGTACCCGTGATTTATGCCCAACCGCGATCTCCTGTAGGAGTGAGCCTGCTCGCGATAGCGGTTTCCCGTTGGGATGCATGCTGGCTGATACACCGCTATCGCGAGCAGGCTCACTCCTACAGGGGGCGGCGGGGTGTTTGAGGTCGAATTCCAGGCATAAAAAAAGCACCCCGAAGGGTGCTTTTCTGTCGCTGGAACTTAGCGTTTCAGCGAGGCTGGCAGGTGCGGCTGGATCGCCGTCAGTACTGCCTTGAAGCATTTGGTGTTGCCGGCAACGATGTGGCCTTTTTCAAGGAAGTCGTGACCGCCGGTGAAGTCGCTCACCAAGCCGCCTGCTTCCTGAATCAGCAGGGCGCCTGCAGCCATGTCCCACTCGGACAGGCCCGACTCCCAGAATGCGTCGAAACGACCGGCCGCTACGTAAGCCAGGTCCAGGCTCGCCGAGCCGGCGCGGCGGATGCCGGCGGTCTGGCCAACCAGGGCGCGGAACATGCCCAGGTAGTTGTCGAGGTTGTCCATCTGGTCGTCGCGGAACGGGAAGCCGGTACCCAGCAGGGCGCCGTCGAGGCTGGTGCGACCGCTAACACGCAGACGACGACCGTTCAGCTGGGCGCCACGGCCACGGCTGGCGGTGAATTCTTCCTGGCGAACCGGGTCCAGAACAACGGCGTGTTCCAGGCGACCGCGATATTTGCAGGCGATGCTGACTGCAAAGTGAGGGATGCCGCGCAGGAAGTTGGTGGTGCCGTCCAGCGGATCGATGATCCACAGGTACTCTTCGCCTTCGATACCGCTACCGGCGTGCATACCGGTCTCTTCACCCCTGATCGAGTGATTCGGGTAGGCCTTGCGCAGTGCGTCGATGATTTTCTGTTCGGCGGCGCGATCCACCTCGGATACGTAATCCTTGGCGTCTTTTTCGTCGACCTTGATGGTATCCAGGCGCTCGATGGAGCGGAAGATCAATTCACTGGCGCTGCGGGCGGCGCGCAGCGCGATATTCAGCATGGGCTGCATGGATGTGTCACCTAAGGTTGTTAAAGAAAGCCGGGCATTCTATCAGAAACTTTCTTCAGGTGAAGGACGACGTTCGCTTTCGTAGCTTAACGGTAGGTCTCGCTGTAAGATTCGGCTCCCCTTTATTGTGTTCGAGAGCGCCTCCCTTGCTGCAAAACATTCGTGTCGTCCTGGTCAATACCAGCCATCCCGGGAATATCGGCGGGGCTGCGCGTGCCATGAAGAACATGGGCCTGACGCGGCTGGTGCTGGTCGAACCGCGGTTATTCCCGCATCACGAGGCTGATGCCCGGGCCTCCGGCGCCGGCGACATCCTTGAAAACGCGCAAATCGTCGCCACCCTGGAAGATGCCTTGGTCGGCTGCAATCTGGTGCTCGGCACCAGTGCGCGCGACCGGCGCATCCCCTGGCCGCTGCTCGATCCCCGTGAATGCGGTGTGAAAGTGGTCGAGGAAGCCGGGCAGGGCGCTGAAATTGCCTTGGTGTTCGGTCGTGAAGATTCCGGCCTGACCAATGAAGAGCTGCAGCGATGTCATTATCACGTGCACATCCCATCAGACCCTGAGTTCAGTTCGCTGAATCTCGGGGCAGCGGTGCAAGTGTTGAGCTATGAAGTGCGCATGTCCTGGCTCGCGGCCCAAGGCCAGCCGAGCAAGGTCGAGAAGGAAGAAGTGGCCTCCGTCAAAAGCGCTGAGCTGGCGACCATGGATGAGCTGGAGCGATTCTATGAGCACCTGGAGCAGACCCTGGTGGCCATCGAATTCCTCGATCCGGAAAAACCGCGGCACTTGATGGCGCGCCTGCGCCGGTTGTACGGACGAAGCTCGGTCAGCCGGGCGGAGATGAATATATTGCGTGGCATCCTCACGGAAACCCAGAAAGCGGCCCGTGGTGAGCTTCTAAAGCGGAAGGATTAATGATGTTCGAGCGTTTGCGTGAAGATATCCAGAGTGTTTTCCATCGTGATCCGGCGGCGCGTAACGCATTTGAAGTTCTGACTTGCTACCCCGGCATGCACGCCATCTGGATCCACCGCCTGTCATCGGCGCTGTGGGGGATGGGCTGGAAGTGGCTGGCGCGCCTGGTATCGAACTTCGGTCGCTGGTTGACCGGGATCGAGATCCATCCGGGGGCGAAGGTCGGGCGTCGTTTCTTCATTGACCATGGCATGGGCATTGTTATTGGTGAAACGGCCGAGATCGGCAACGATGTCACGCTTTACCAGGGCGTAACCCTGGGGGGCACCAGCTGGAACAAGGGCAAGCGTCACCCGACACTGGAAGATGGTGTTGTGGTCGGGGCTGGCGCCAAGGTGCTCGGGCCTTTCACTGTCGGTGCGGGTGCCAAGGTGGGCTCGAACGCGGTGGTGACCAAGGCAGTGCCGGCTGGAGCGACCGTTGTCGGTATTCCAGGGCGGATCATCGTCAAGTCCGATGAAGAGCAGGATGCCAAGCGCAAGGCCATGGCCGAGAAGATCGGTTTCGATGCCTATGGTGTCGGCGAAGACATGCCCGATCCGGTGGCGCGGGCCATCAATCAGTTGCTTGATCATCTGCAGGCAGTTGATGGGCGTCTGGAGGGTATGTGCGGGGCGTTGAAGGATCTGGGCAGTAATTACTGTGCCAAGGATCTGCCTGAGCTGCGTGAAGAAGACTTTGCGTGTGTGAAGGACAAGGATCAGAGTCAGGCCGGCTAGACCGAGTCAGCTTCATCGCGAGCAGGCTCACTCCTACATTTGAAATGCGTTTCCTGTAGGGGTGAGCCTGCTCGCGATGAACGATCACTCGGTACTACTGGCTGTTAAAGGCCAGCCTTTGCTATGATGCGCGCGCTCTTTTGCGGGTAATCCTGACTAAAGTACTAGGTCTTATAGTTGACTTAAATACTCGGGAATTGCATACTCGCCCCATTCCGAACTCCGTGGTAATTGTCCATGAGACTGACTACAAAAGGCCGATACGCCGTGACCGCCATGCTTGATCTGGCGTTGCACGCGCAGCACGGGCCGGTGTCCCTGGCCGATATCTCCGAGCGCCAAGGCATCTCCCTGTCCTACCTTGAACAGCTTTTCGCCAAGTTGCGTCGCAGCAATCTGGTCTCCAGCGTTCGTGGTCCGGGCGGAGGCTACCAACTGTCCCGCGACATGCAGGGCATCCAGGTCGCCCAGGTGATCGATGCAGTAAACGAATCGGTCGATGCCACCAAATGCCAGGGCCAGGGTGATTGCCATCAAGGCGACACCTGTCTGACCCATCACTTGTGGTGCGATCTGAGCTTGCAGATTCACGAATTTCTGAGCGGTATCAGCTTGGCTGATCTTGTCACTCGCCGTGAGGTACAAGAAGTAGCCCAGCGTCAGGACCAGCGCCGTTGCAACAGCAAGGCGCCACGCCTGGACAAGATTGAAGCGTCCGCCGTCGAATGACAGCCAAAGAGCTAGCGGCACGCCAGCCAGCCTGATTTAGGAGATAGTCCATGAAATTGCCGATTTACCTTGATTACTCTGCAACTACCCCGGTTGATCCGCGTGTTGCGCAAAAAATGAGTGAATGCCTGCTGGTCGACGGAAACTTCGGTAACCCGGCGTCCCGTTCCCACGTGTTTGGCTGGAAAGCTGAAGAGTCCGTCGAAAACGCTCGTCGTCAGGTCGCTGACCTGGTCAACGCCGATCCGCGTGAAATCGTCTGGACCTCCGGTGCCACCGAATCCGACAACCTGGCAATCAAGGGTGCGGCGCATTTCTACGCCACCAAAGGCAAGCACCTGATCACCACCAAGATTGAGCACAAGGCTGTCCTAGACACCATGCGCCAACTGGAGCGTGAAGGTTTCGAAGTCACCTACATTGAGCCTCGCGATGATGGCCTGGTGACGCCTGAGATGGTTGAGGCGGCCCTGCGTGACGACACCATCCTGGTTTCGATCATGCACGTGAACAACGAAATCGGCACCGTCAACGACATCGCCGCTATCGGCGAGCTGACTCGCTCGAAAGGCATCCTGTTTCACGTCGACGCTGCTCAGTCCACCGGCAAGGTCGATATCGACCTGTCGAAGCTGAAAGTCGACATGATGTCGTTCTCTGCCCACAAAACTTATGGCCCTAAGGGCATCGGCGCGCTGTACGTGAGCCGCAAGCCGCGTGTTCGCATCGAAGCGACCATGCACGGTGGCGGTCATGAGCGCGGCATGCGTTCCGGCACGCTGGCGACCCACCAGATCGTTGGCATGGGTGAAGCCTTCCGTGTAGCCAAAGAAGACATGGCTGCGGAAAACATTCGTATCAAGGCCTTGAGTGACCGCTTCTTCAAACAGGTCGAAGGCCTGGAAGAGCTGTACATCAACGGCAGCATGACCGCCCGCGTACCGCACAACCTGAACCTGAGCTTCAACTACGTTGAAGGCGAGTCGCTGATCATGGCGCTCAAGGATCTGGCGGTTTCGTCCGGTTCGGCTTGCACCTCGGCTTCCCTTGAGCCTTCGTACGTACTGCGCGCCCTGGGCCGCAACGACGAACTGGCGCACAGCTCGATTCGCTTCACCTTCGGCCGTTTCACCACCGAAGAAGAAATCGATTACGCCGCGCAGAAAGTCTGCGAGGCCGTCACCAAGCTGCGCACTTTGTCGCCGCTGTGGGACATGTACAAAGACGGTGTCGACATTTCGAAAATCGAGTGGGCGGCACACTGATTTCAAGTCGCCGCAAACCAGCCCTGCGCATCTTTGGATGGCAGGGTTCAAGAGCGACTCTCTGATGAGTGAGGATTAAGAATCATGGCTTACAGCGAAAAGGTCATCGACCACTACGAGAACCCGCGCAACGTCGGCAAGATGGACGCGGAAGACCCAGACGTCGGCACCGGCATGGTCGGCGCACCGGCATGCGGTGACGTGATGCGTCTGCAGATCAAGGTCAACGAGCAAGGCATCATCGAAGACGCCAAGTTCAAGACCTATGGCTGCGGTTCGGCAATCGCTTCAAGCTCCCTGGCGACCGAGTGGATGAAAGGCAAGACTCTGGATGAAGCAGAGACCATCAAGAACACTCAGCTGGCTGAAGAACTGGCCCTGCCGCCAGTAAAAATTCACTGCTCCGTACTCGCCGAAGACGCTATCAAAGCGGCTGTTCGCGACTACAAGCAGAAGAAAGGCTTGATCTAAGCATTGGGCGACGAGTAAGGAGTCAACGATGGCTATCAGCATGACAGAAGCGGCTGCTCGGCACGTGCGACGCTCCCTTGACGGGCGCGGCAAAGGTGAGGGGATTCGTCTGGGTGTTCGCACCACGGGCTGTTCCGGCCTTGCCTACGTGCTGGAGTTTGTCGACGAGGTGGTTGCAGAGGATCAGGTGTTCGAAAGTCACGGCGAGAAAGTGATCATCGACCCTAAGAGCCTGTCCTACCTGGACGGCACCGAACTCGATTTCGTCAAGGAAGGGTTGAACGAAGGCTTCAAGTTCAACAATCCCAACGTACGCGGTGAATGTGGCTGCGGCGAAAGCTTCAACATCTGAGGCTGCTCGTGGGTACTCCTTGTCATTTCGCTTTATTTGAACTGCAGCCGAGTTTCCGTCTGGATCTCGAGCAGTTGGCTACGCGCTATCGAGAGTTGGCGCGCGGCGTTCATCCGGACCGCTTCGCAGACGCTTCCGAGCGCGAGCAGCGGCTGGCGCTAGAGCAATCCGCGAGCCTCAACGAGGCCTACCAGACGCTCAAAAGTCCCCCAAAGCGCGCGCGATACCTGCTCGCCATGGGTGGTCGCGAGTTGCCGCTGGAGGTCACGGTGCATGATCCGGATTTTCTTCTGCAGCAAATGGCGCTGCGTGAAGAGCTCGAAGACCTGCAAGACAGTGCCGACGTGGCAGGTGTTGCAGTGTTCAAGCGTCGCCTGAAGTCCGCCCAGGATGAGCTGAACGACAGCTTCGCAGCCTGTTGGGATGATGCAGCGCAACGTGAGCAGGCCGAACGCCTGATGCGGCGCATGCAGTTCCTCGACAAGCTCACCTACGAAGTGCGCCAGTTAGAAGAGCGCCTCGACGATTAACCCAGTGCCGCTCCGGTCGCACGCCTGATATACAGATAAGTCCTGATAACGATGGCCCTACTGCAGATCGCCGAACCCGGCCAAAGTCCTCAACCGCACCAGCGTCGTCTGGCTGTGGGGATCGACTTGGGCACTACCAATTCGCTGGTCGCTGCGTTGCGCAGTGGTCTTTCCGAGCCTCTGGCTGACGCTGACGGGCAGGTCATTCTGCCGTCTGCCGTGCGCTACCACGCCGATCGCATCGAGGTCGGCGAGTCCGCCAAGCTGGCTGCCGCCTCTGATCCCTTGAATACTGTGCTGTCGGTCAAGCGCCTGATGGGTCGTGGTCTGTCCGACGTCAAGCAGCTGGGCGATCAACTGCCGTACCGCTTTGTCGGCGGCGAATCGCACATGCCGTTCATCGACACCATTCAGGGCCCGAAAAGCCCGGTCGAGGTCTCTGCCGACATTCTCAAAGTGCTGCGTCAGCGCGCTGAAGAGGCGTTGGGTGGGGAGCTGGTTGGCGCGGTGATCACTGTTCCGGCCTATTTCGATGATGCCCAGCGTCAAGCCACCAAGGATGCGGCCAAACTGGCCGGTCTGAACGTGCTGCGCTTGCTCAACGAGCCTACGGCGGCGGCGGTGGCTTACGGTCTGGATCAGCATGCTGAAGGCCTGGTCGCGATTTACGACCTGGGCGGCGGTACCTTCGATATTTCGATTTTGCGCCTGACAGGCGGCGTGTTTGAGGTTCTGGCAACCGGTGGCGACAGCGCTCTTGGTGGCGATGACTTCGATCACGCAATTGCGGGCTGGATCATCGAGAGTGCCGGTTTGTCGGCCGATCTGGATCCGGGCGCGCAACGCAACCTGCTGCAAACCGCCTGTGCGGCAAAAGAAGCGCTGACCAATGCGGCGTCTGTTGAAGTCGCTTACGGAGAGTGGAAAGCCGAGCTGACCCGTGAGGCGTTCAATGCGCTGATCGAGCCAATGGTTGCCCGCAGCCTGAAAGCCTGTCGTCGTGCGGTACGTGATTCGGGTGTCGAACTCGAAGAAGTGCACGCCGTGGTCATGGTGGGTGGATCGACTCGCGTTCCTCGTGTTCGTGAAGCGGTGGCCGAAGCCTTTGGTCGCGAGCCGCTGACTGAAATCGATCCGGATCAAGTGGTGGCCATCGGTGCCGCGATCCAGGCCGATACGCTGGCGGGCAACAAGCGCGATGGCGGCGAACTGCTGTTGCTTGATGTGATTCCATTGTCCTTGGGGCTGGAAACCATGGGTGGCCTGATGGAGAAGGTGATTCCGCGGAACACCACCATCCCCGTCGCCCGCGCCCAGGACTTCACGA
This sequence comes from Pseudomonas sp. p50(2008), assembly GCF_015351605.1. Lineage (NCBI taxonomy): Bacteria > Pseudomonadati > Pseudomonadota > Gammaproteobacteria > Pseudomonadales > Pseudomonadaceae > Pseudomonas > Pseudomonas sp. p50(2008). The sequence goes on along the minus strand of NZ_JACMYF010000003.1, from coordinate 347,044 downwards.
CGTACAAAGATGGCCAGTCGGCCATGGCAATCCACGTATTGCAGGGCGAGCGCGAGCTGATCAGCGATTGCCGCTCCCTCGCACGCTTCGAATTGCGCGGTATTCCGGCGATGGTGGCCGGTGCGGCGAAGATTCGCGTGACCTTCCAGGTCGATGCCGACGGTCTGCTCAGCGTTTCCGCTCGTGAGCTGGGTTCGGGCGTAGAAGCCAGCATCCAGGTCAAGCCGTCCTATGGCCTGACTGATGGCGAAATCGCGAAGATGCTCAAGGATTCATTCCAGCACGCCAACGACGACAAGGTCGCCCGTGTCCTGCGTGAGCAGCAAGTCGATGCCCAGCGCCTGATTGAAGCGGTGCAGGCTGCGCTTGATGTCGATGGCGAGCGTCTGCTGGATGCCGAAGAGCGCATGGTCATCGAGCTGCAGATGCAGGAGCTGACTGAATTGATGAAAGGGTCTGATGGTTATGCCATCGAGCAACAGACCAAGCGTCTGTCGCAAGTGACCGATGCTTTTGCTGCCCGCCGTATGGATTTGACGGTGAAAGCCGCTCTGTCGGGGCGCAACCTGAATGAAATCGAGGATATCTGATGCCGCAGGTCATTTTTCTGCCACACGAGAAGTTTTGCCCGGATGGCATGGTTGTGGAGGCTGAGCCGGGGACTTCCATTCTCGAGCTGGCCCACGAACACCATATCGAGATGGAAAGCGCCTGTGGCGGCGTCTGCGCTTGCACCACCTGTCACTGCATCATTCGTGAAGGCTTTGACTCGCTGGCAGAAGCGGACGAGCTGGAAGAAGATTTTCTTGATCGGGCCTGGGGTCTGGAAGCGCAATCGCGTCTAGGCTGTCAGGCGATCGTCGGGACTGAAGACCTGACCGTTGAAATTCCGAAATACTCGCTCAACCATGCTGCCGAAGCGCCGCACTGATTCAAGGAAGCTGACATGAGTCTGAAATGGGTTGATGTGCAGGAAATCGCTATCCAGCTTGCAGAAAGCAAGCCGGATGTTGATCCAAGATCGCTTAACTTCGTCGATCTGCGCAAATGGGTGATGGAATTGCCCGAGTTCGATGATGCGCCGGATCGCAGTGGCGAAAAAGTTCTGGAGGCCATTCAGGCCTACTGGATCGAAGAGCTCGACTGAGCCCACGCTGCAGGTTAGGCAATACCAAAGAACCCGCGTATAATTCGCGGGTTTAATTTTTCACAAATTACCGTTTCTGGAGTTACACCATGGCTGTTCAACGTACTTTCTCCATCATCAAGCCTGACGCTGTTGCAAAAAACGTTATCGGCGAGATCACCACTCGTTTTGAAAAAGCTGGCCTGCGCGTTGTAGCTTCGAAACTGAAGCAACTGTCCAAAGCAGAAGCTGAAGGCTTCTACGCTGAGCACAGCGCTCGTGGTTTCTTCGGCGACCTGGTTGCTTTCATGATCTCCGGTCCGGTTGTCGTTCAGGTTCTGGAAGGCGAAAACGCTATCGCTCTGAACCGTGAGCTGATGGGCGCTACCAACCCTAAAGAAGCTGCTGCCGGCACCATCCGCGCTGACTTCGCTGACTCCATCGATGCCAACGCTGTACACGGTTCGGACTCCGAAGCCGCTGCTGCTCGCGAAATCTCGTACTTCTTCGCAGCTACTGAAGTAACCACTCGCTAAGCATTGGCTTAAGAGTGAAGGTGAATCCATGACTACATCGACTGTTAAAACCAACCTGCTGGGTCTGACTCAGCTGGAAATGGAAAAATTCTTCGACTCAATCGGGGAGAAGCGTTTCCGTGCCGGTCAGGTAATGAAATGGATTCACCACCTTGGCGTCGATGATTTCGACGCCATGACGAACGTCAGCAAGGCCCTGCGCGACAAGCTCAAGGTCATTGCCGAAGTTCGTGGTCCCGAAGTCGTCAGCGAGGACATTTCCACCGACGGCACCCGTAAGTGGGTGGTGCGCGTGGCGTCCGGCAGCTGCGTCGAGACCGTCTACATTCCCCAGGGCAAACGCGGCACTCTGTGCGTTTCGTCCCAGGCAGGCTGTGCCCTGGATTGCAGTTTCTGCTCCACCGGCAAGCAAGGATTCAACAGCAACCTCACCGCCGCCGAAGTAATTGGGCAGGTGTGGATTGCCAATAAATCGTTTGGCAGCATCCCGGCGACCGCCGACCGTGCCATCACCAACGTGGTGATGATGGGCATGGGCGAGCCGCTGCTGAACTTCGACAACGTCGTCGCCGCCATGCATCTGATGATGGATGACCTCGGCTACGGGATTTCCAAGCGCCGCGTGACCCTGTCCACTTCGGGCGTGGTGCCGATGATCGATGAGCTGTCCAAGCACATCGACGTCTCCCTGGCGTTGTCCCTGCACGCACCCAATGACGCATTGCGTAATCAATTGGTGCCGATCAACAAGAAGTATCCGCTTAAGATGCTCCTCGAGTCGTGCCAGCGCTACATGTCGTCCCTGGGCGAAAAGCGCCTGCTGACCATCGAGTACACCTTGCTCAAGGACATCAATGACAAGGTCGAGCATGCGGTCGAGATGATCGAGTTGCTCAAGAACATCCCGTGCAAGATCAACCTGATTCCGTTTAACCCGTTCCCGCATTCCGGTTACGAGCGTCCGAGCAACAATGCGATTCGCCGTTTCCAGGATCAGCTTCATCATGCAGGCTTCAATGTCACTGTACGCACCACCCGTGGTGAAGACATCGACGCGGCCTGTGGACAATTGGTAGGGCAGGTGCTGGATCGCACCCGTCGCAGCGAACGTTATATCGCCGTGCGCGAGTTGAGCGCCGAAAACGATATCGCAACAAACGCCGCGAAATAATTAAGAGAGGATCTCTATGTCCCTGCGCTTTGCGCTGCTTGTGCTGTTGGCCAGCCTGTGTGCTGGTTGTGTCCTGTCGGGCGATTTCAATCCGATGAAGACCAGCAAGGGCCGCGACGAAGCGCGTGCTGCTTACGTGCAGCTGGGGCTGGGGTACTTGCAGCAAGGCATGACCGAGCGTGCCAAGGTCCCGCTGAAGAAGGCGCTGGACCTGGACAGCTCGGACCCTGACGCCAACGCGGCGCTGGGGCTGGTGTTCCAGGCCGAGATGGAGCCGGAGTTGGCCGACGAGCACTTTCGCAAGGCGCTGTCTTCCCGCCCCAAGGATGCTCGGATCCTGAACAATTACGGCAGTTTTCTTTTCGAAGAGAAACGCTACAAAGAAGCTTACGAACGTTTCGAACAAGCCGCTGCCGACACCCTGTATCCCGAACGCTCACGGGTGTTTGAAAACCTGGGAATGACCGCTTCGAAGCTGGGCGAACGTGATCTGGCTCAGCAGCAACTGGAAAAAGCCCTGAGATTGAATCGTCAGCAGCCACGCGCATTGCTGGAAATGGCTGAGTTGTCGTTCGAAGACAGGCATTATGTGCCCTCGCGTGACTACTACGACCGTTTTAGCCTGCTCGCCGAACAAAATGCACGTAGTCTATTGCTCGGCGTTCGGCTGGCAAAAGTGTTTGAAGATCGCGACAAGGCTGCCAGTTATGGCCTGCAACTAAAACGACTCTATCCCGGTACGCCGGAATATCAGCAATACCTGTCGGAGCAATGATGAAAGCGGCGCATCCCGAAGTTGTAGCAGCGAATCGCGTTAATCCCGGTGAGACTTTGCGCCAGGCCCGCGAAAGCAAAGGCTGGTCGCTGGCCGAAGTGGCCCTCAAGCTCAACCTCACCGTCAGCTCCCTGAGCAATCTTGAAGCCGGTGCTTTCGATAAGCTGCCTGGGCATACGTTCGCTCGCGGCTACATCCGTGCATACGCCAAATTGCTGGGCATGGATCAAACCGTCCTAGTTCAGCAGTTCGACCAATCCACCGGTACCGACTCCCAGGGCAGTAATGTCCACAGCCTGGGACGCATCGAAGAGCCGGTTCGGGTTTCTCACACTATCTTGCGAATTGTCAGCCTGCTGTTGCTGGTAGCCGTAATCGGTGGTGGTTTTGTCTGGTGGCAGGATCAAACTTCACAGCGCGCCAAGGACCTGACCACGTTGAGCCCGGAGCACGTTGAAGTCGAAGGCGCCGACGGCACCACCCAGATTCATCCGCTGGATGAGCCTGAAGATCAGGCCATTGTGGAAAATCAGACCGAAGCCGGGGCCCCTTTGGCGTTGCCGCAGACCAGTACATCGGCTGAGCCTGAAGTGGCTGCGTCGGCGACAACACCGACGGCACCAGCTCAAAATACCGCGCCTGTTCCTGCGACGCCTGCCACTCCAGCGACCCCGGCCCCGGCCGTTCCCGCTGTGCCTGCTCCAGTCGCGACTGCGCCCGTTGCGCCGACTGTTCCTGCCCCGGCAGCAGCGGCTCCGACCGCCGGTCAAGGCCAGGTTTCGCTGCAGTTCACTGCAGACTGCTGGACACAAGTGACCGATGGCACCGGCAAGGTGCTGTTAAGCGGTCTCAAGCGTAAAGGCGAAAACGTTTCCGTTACCGGCAAACCACCCTTTTCCGTGCGTCTGGGCTTTGCCCGTGGCGCACAGGTCAGCTACAACGGGCAGGTGGTTGATGTCGCTCCGTTCACCAGTGGCGAGACTGCTCGCCTGAAGTTGGGTCAATAAGTCATGCACGGCGAATCTCCAATCAAACGTCGCGAATCTCGCAAGATCTGGGTCGGTAACGTGCCTGTTGGCGGCGATGCGCCTATCGCTGTGCAGAGCATGACCAACAGCGATACCAATGACGTGGCCGCCACCGTGGCCCAGATCAATCGTCTGGAAGCCGCTGGCGTCGATATCGTACGGATTTCCGTGCCGGATATGGACGCCGCCGAAGCCTTTGGCAAGATCAAGAAACTGGTCAAGGTTCCGCTGGTTGCCGACATCCACTTCGACTACAAGATCGCATTGCGAGTGGCCGAGCTGGGCGTTGATTGTCTGCGGATCAACCCGGGTAATATCGGTCGCGAAGACCGCGTGCGCGCAGTCGTCGATGCCGCCCGTGATCGCGGGATTCCGATTCGAATCGGCGTGAATGCCGGTTCCCTGGAAAAAGACCTGCAAAAGAAATACGGCGAGCCGACACCCGCTGCACTCGTCGAATCCGCCCTGCGCCACGTAGAGCACCTTGAGCGCCTTAATTTCCAGGACTTCAAGGTCAGCGTGAAAGCCTCCGACGTGTTCATGGCCGTCGCGGCCTACCGTTTGCTGGCCAAGGAAATCGTCCAGCCACTGCACCTGGGCATCACCGAAGCCGGTGGTTTGCGTTCAGGCACGGTGAAATCCGCCGTGGGCCTCGGTATGCTGCTCGCCGAAGGGATTGGCGATACTATCCGCATCTCGCTGGCGGCCGACCCGGTCGAGGAAGTGAAGGTCGGCTACGACATTCTCAAGTCCTTGCACCTGCGTTCCCGTGGCATCAACTTCATCGCCTGCCCGAGCTGCTCGCGGCAGAACTTCGATGTGGTCAAAACCATGAACGAGCTGGAAGGGCGCCTCGAAGATCTGCTGGTGCCGCTGGATGTTGCAGTGATCGGTTGCGTGGTAAACGGACCGGGCGAAGCCAAGGAAGCCCATATCGGCTTGACCGGCGGCACGCCAAACCTGATCTACATCGACGGCAAGCCGGCGCAGAAACTGACGAATGACAATCTGGTGGATGAGCTTGAACGCTTGATCCGCCAGAAAGCGGCCGAGAAGGTCGAAGCTGACGCTGCTGTAATCGCTCGCGGCTAAGCACTACTTAAGAGTCGAACGGCTGAAGAGCCGAACGAATAAGGATTTATAGTGAGCAAGTCTCTGCAAGCCATTCGTGGCATGAACGATATCCTGCCCGAGCAGACTCCCCTGTGGCGTCACTTCGAGGGCACCGTCTCGCGCCTGCTGGATAACTACGGTTACAAGCAGATCCGCATGCCGATCGTCGAGTTCACCGAGCTGTTCAAGCGCTCCATCGGTGAAGTGACCGACATCGTCGAAAAAGAGATGTACACCTTCGACGACCGCAATGGCGACTCCCTGACCCTGCGCCCTGAAGGCACAGCGGCCTGCGTGCGTGCGGTGCTCGAGCACGGCATCACCGGCGGTGGCCAGGTGCAGAAACTCTGGTACATCGGTCCGATGTTCCGCCACGAACGTCCACAGAAAGGCCGTTATCGTCAGTTCCACCAGATTGGTTGCGAAGTCTTCAACCTGGATGGTCCGGACATCGATGCCGAACTGATCGTGCTGACCTGGCGCCTGTGGGGCGAGCTGGGTATCCGTGATGCGGTCAAGCTTGAGCTCAACAGCCTGGGCACCGCCGAGTCTCGTGGTCGTTATCGCGAAGCCCTGGTCGAGTTCCTGTCGGCTCGTCTGGACAAGCTGGACGAAGACAGCCAGCGTCGCCTGAAAACCAACCCTCTGCGGGTTCTGGACACCAAAAACGCTGATACACAAGCGGTTCTGGTCGACGCGCCGAAAATGGCTGATTACCTGGACGAAGAGTCCCGCGTGCACTTCGAGGGCCTCAAGGCTCGCCTGGACACTGCCGGCATTCCTTATGTCATCAACCCGAAGCTGGTTCGCGGGCTGGATTACTACAGCAAGACCGTTTTCGAATGGGTCACCGACAAGTTGGGCGCTCAGGGCACCGTTTGTGCCGGTGGTCGCTACGACGGTCTGGTGGAACAGATGGGCGGCAAGCCAACGCCGGGTGTCGGTTTCGCCATGGGCATCGAGCGCCTGGTGTTGCTGCTGGAAACCCTGGAACAGATCCCGGAAGAGATCTCCCGCCAGGTTGACGTTTACCTCTGTGCCTTCGGGGAAGCCGCCGAGCTTGCCGGGTTGGCCTTGAGTGAACGTGTTCGTGATCAATTACCCAACCTGCGCTTGCAAGTAAATGCCGGCGCCGGCAGCTTCAAAAGCCAGTTCAAGAAGGCCGACAAGAGCGGTGCATTGTATGCGCTGATCCTCGGTGACGACGAAATGGCCCAGCAAGTGGTAGGTTTCAAACCCCTGCGTGGCCAGGGCGAACAACAAAGCATTGCCTGGGATGCGCTTGCTGCACACCTGGCCACCTGCATCGTGCAGGGTTGAAGCTGTCAAACAGCCGATTTAGCGATTAAGGAGTATTGGGGTGTCGAATAGCGAAGACGAACAGCTGGCGGATTTTAAGGACTGGTGGACACGCAACGGCAAGCCCCTGGTCACTGGCGGCCTGTTGGCGCTGGTCATCGTGTTCGGCTGGCAGGCCTTTCAAAAGTATCAGAGCAATCAGTCGCAAGGCGCCTCGATTCTCTATCAGCAATTGCTTGAAACCACGCTGACGCCTGATGGCAAGCCTGATGCGGCACGTGTTTCGGACCTGGCCGGCAAGCTCAACAGCGAGTACGGCGGCAGCGCCTATGCGCAGTACGGCAGTCTGTTTGTGGCGAAAGTAGCAGTCGACAGCGGCAAGCTGGATGACGCAGCCAGCGAGCTGAAAGCCATTGCCGACAAGCCGGCGAACCCGGCGTTGGGCGAAATTGCCCGTCAGCGCCTGGCTCAGGTACTGGCCGCGCAGAACAAGGCCGATGAAGCCCTGAAACTGCTCGAAGGCGATGCTGATACTGCATTCCTGGCCACTCGCGAAGAACTCAAGGGCGACCTGCTGGTGCAGCTGGGTCGTACCGACGAAGCAAACGCGGCGTACCAAAAAGCCAAGGCGGCACTGTCGGACGAAGCGGCGGTCGGTGGCTTACAAATCAAGCTGGACGACCTGGCCAAAGGGGATGCGTGACGTGATTCGTTGGAAACATGCAGCATTGCTGGCTCTGGCCATTTTGGCCGCGGGTTGCAGCAGCAACAGCAAAAAGGAATTGCCACCGGCTGAGTTGACCGACTTCAAAGAAGAAGTGGTTCTGCAAAAGCAGTGGAGTCGTTCGATCGGTGACGGTCAGGGCGAGACGTACAACATGCTGGTTCCGGCGATCGAAGGCGATACCATCTATGCCGCCGACGTCACCGGTGTGGTGATGTCGATGGATCGCAGCAACGGCGACGTCAAATGGGAGAAAGATCTCGACGTGCCTGTGTCCGGCGCCGTTGGCGTGGGTTACGGTCTGGTCATGATCGGTACGCTCAAGGGTGAAATCGTTGCCCTCGACGCCAGCAGCGGTGAAGAGAAATGGCGCGCTCGCGTGTCCAGTGAAGTCCTCGCTCCGCCGGCCAACAACGGCGACGTGGTTGTGGTTCAAACCCAGGATGATCGTCTGATCGGTCTGGATGCCTCCACCGGCAACCAGCGCTGGTTGTATGACAGCACTCCGGCAGTCCTGACGCTGCGCGGCACCAGTGCTCCTATCGTCACCAACCGCTTTGCGGTGGCTGGCCTGTCGACCGGTAAAGTGGTTGCTCTCGATATTTCCAACGGCGTGCCGGTATGGGAACAACGGGTAGCGATTCCACAAGGTCGTTCGGAGTTGGAGCGTGTCGTCGATATCGACGGCGGCTTGCTGCTGTCCGGCGGTACGCTTTACGTCGCCAGCTACCAGGGTCGCGTCGCGGCACTGGACCTGGAAAGTGGTCGTCAGCTCTGGCAGCGTGATGCTTCCAGCTATGCCGGCGTCGCTCAGGGTTTCGGCAGCGTCTACGTGAGCCTGTCTTCGGGCACCGTTGAAGGCGTCGATGAGCGTTCCACCACCGCTTTGTGGAGCAACGATTCGCTGGCGCGCCGTCAGCTGTCGGCTCCTGAAGTGTTCTCCAGCTATGTTGCAGTCGGTGATATGGAAGGCTACCTGCACCTGCTGAGTCAGGTTGACGGTCGTTTCGTCGGCCGCGAGCGCATCGACAGCGACGGCCTGCGTGCCCGTCCGCTGGTGGTGGGTGACACGATTTATCTGTATGGCAACAGCGGCAAACTGGAAGCCCTGACCATCAAGTAATGTTTGACTATGCTTGGGGTTTAACCCCCAGGCGGCCTTGCTCTGCAAGGCTTGCAACGCCTTCAAGCGTTGCCCCGAGCACCAGCCGCTGCCTCGCAGCGGCTTTTGTATTTTCTGAAATAACGAAGTGGAGAGCCGCATGGTTCCCGTAATCGCCCTGGTGGGCCGACCGAACGTCGGCAAGTCCACCTTGTTCAACCGCCTGACCAGGACTCGTGACGCCATCGTTGGCGACTTGTCCGGTCTGACCCGTGATCGCCAATACGGTGAGGCCAAGTGGCAAGGGCGTTCCTACATTCTGGTCGACACCGGTGGTATCTCCGGTGACGAGCATGGTATGGACGAAAAAATGGCCGAGCAGTCCCTGCTGGCCATCGAAGAAGCCGATGTCGTGCTGTTCCTGGTAGATGCCAAGGCTGGTTTCACCGCCGCCGACCAGATGATCGCCGAGCATTTGCGCAAACGTAACAAGCGCTCTTATGTGGTTGCCAACAAAGTCGACAACATCGACCCGGAAATGGCCCGCGCTGAATTCGCCCCGTTGGGTATGGGCCACGCGATTCCGATCGCCGGTGCTCATGGCCGTGGCATCACCCAGATGCTGGAAATCGCACTGAGCGAATTCCCGAAAGACGAAGAAGAGCCGGAAGACGGCGAAGAAGAGATCGTTGCCGAAGGTGAGGAAGCCAAGCGCATTCCTGGCCCAAGCGAAAAAGACGGTATCAAGATCGCGATCATCGGCCGCCCGAACGTAGGCAAGTCGACACTGGTCAACCGCATGCTCGGTGAAGACCGGGTAATCGTCTATGACGAACCCGGCACCACTCGCGACAGTATCTACATCCCGTTCGAGCGTAACGACGAGAAGTACACGCTGATCGACACCGCCGGTGTGCGCAAGCGCGGCAAGATCCACGAAGAAGTTGAAAAATTCTCCGTGGTCAAAACCTTGCAAGCGATCAAAGACGCCAACGTGGTGATCTTCGTGATGGACGCCCGCGAAGGTGTGGTCGATCACGATCTCAACCTGCTGGGCTTCGCCATCGAGGCGGGTCGTGCGCTGGTTATCGCGATCAACAAGTGGGACGGCATGACGCCGGGCGAGCGCGACTTCGTCAAGGTTGAGCTGCAACGTCGACTGTTCTTCGTTGATTACGCCGACATCCACTTCATCTCGGCCCTGCACGGCACGGGCGTGGGCAACCTCTACGCTTCCGTACAGAACTCGTTCAAGTCTGCGGTTACCCGCTGGCCAACCAACCGTCTGACCACGATTCTGGAAGATGCGGTTGGCGAACACGCGCCACCGATGGTCAACAATCGCCGGATCAAGCTGCGTTATGCCCACTTGGGTGGCGCGAACCCGCCGATCATCGTGATTCACGGTAACCAGATCGAGAAGGTGCCGAAGTCTTACGTTCGTTACCTGGAAAACACTTACCGTCGTGTTCTGAAGCTGGTCGGTACGCCGATTCGCATCGAATTCAAAGGCGGCGAGAACCCGTACGAAGGCAACAAGAATTCGCTCACCGACCGCCAGGTCAACAAGAAGCGTCGCATGATGTCGCACCACAAAAAGGCCGACAAAAAGCGCCGCGACAAGAAATAGAAGCAGCTTTAAATTTCAAGCTGCAAGCTTCGAGTCAAAGCAAGAAAGGGTCCTGTCAGGGGCCCTTTTTTGTGCCTGAAGGTTTGAGACTTGACCGCTTGCCGCTTACAGCTTGAAACTTGCAGCTCACCTGCAAGGGGCTACCGATGATCACCAGTAAGCTGCCGAATGTCGGCATCACTATCTTCACTCAGATGTCTCAGCTCGCGGCGCAAACCGGGGCGCTCAATCTGTCCCAGGGTTTTCCGGATTTCGATGCCCCGCAGGCCCTGTGTGATGCGGTCGGCCGGCATATTGCCCAAGGCCACAATCAGTATTCTCCAATGACTGGCCTGCCCGCATTGCGCGAGCAGATTGCGACGAAGATTGCCCGCAGCTATGGCGTCAATGTGGATGCCGATCACGAAGTGACCGTCACACCCGGCGCCACCCAGGCGATCTTCTGCGCGATCCAGGCGGTGATCAATCGTGGCGACGAAGTCATCGTGTTCGACCCGTGCTACGACGCCTACGAGCCCTCGGTGGAATTGGCTGGCGGCCGTTGCGTGCACGTCCAGTTGGGCCTGGATGACTTCGCCATCGATTTCGAAAAACTCGCCCAGGCGCTGAGCCCGCGCACGAAGATGATCGTCCTCAATGCCCCGCACAATCCCAGCGGTGCGCTGATCAGTCGTGCCGAACTGGATCAGTTGGCTGATCTGATTCGTGATCGCGACATCTACCTGATCAGCGATGAGGTCTACGAGCACCTGGTGTTCGACGGCGTACCTCACGTCAGCGTGCTTAACCATCCGGAATTGTACGAGCGCGCCTTCGTCGTCAGTTCCTTCGGCAAGACCTATCACGTCACCGGCTGGAAAACCGGCTATGTGGTCGCACCACCGGCTCTGACGGCGGAGCTGCGCAAGGTTCACCAATACGTCAGTTTCTGCGGTGTGACCCCGCTGCAATACGCGCTCGCTGACTTCATGGCCGAGCACCCTGAACACGTCGAAGAGTTACCAGCCTTTTATCAGGCCAAGCGCGATCTGTTTTGCGATTTGCTGGCACCGTCGCGTTTCACTTTCAATCGCGTAGCGGGCACGTATTTCCAGCTGGTCGATTACTCGCAGATCCGCCCGGACCTTACTGACGTCGAGATGGCATTGTGGATGACCCGCGAACATGGCGTGGCGAGCATCCCGATCTCGGTGTTCTACCAGACACCCCCCGAAGGCCAGCGCCTTGTGCGCCTGTGCTTCGCCAAACGCGAGGAGACCCTGCGTGAAGCAGCGGCAAAACTATGCGTGATCTGAGTGCACTGCCCAATCTGAACATCGCGCTGATCCAGACCACCCTGGCCTGGCACGATCGCCTGGCTAACCTGGAGCATTTCGAGCAGTTGCTGGAGCAGGCTCGCGGCGCTGACCTGATCATCCTGCCGGAGATGTTCACCACCGGTTTCTCCATGGAGTCCGAGACCCTGGCCGAAGCGGAGAACGGTCCCACCAGCAAATGGTTGCGGGTTCAGGCAGCGAAGTTCGAGGCGGTGATCACCGGCAGTGTGATTGTCCAGGCTGCCGACGGCAGTCATCGTAATCGCCTGCTGTGGGCGAGGCCGGACGGCGAGGTGCTGCATTACGACAAGCGCCACCTGTTCCGCATGGCCGGCGAGCACAACCACTACACCCCCGGCGAGCGCCAGGTGCAGTTCGAGCTCAAGGGCTGGCGTGTGCGTCCGCTTATTTGCTACGACCTGCGATTCCCGGTGTGGAGTCGTGACGCACAGGACACCGACCTGCTGCTCTATACGGCCAACTGGCCAGGTGCACGGCGCCAGCACTGGAACCGTTTGCTGCCGGCTCGGGCGATTGAAAACTTGTGTTACGTGGCGGCTGTGAATCGCATCGGTACGGACGGCAAAGGCTTCGCCTACACCGGCGACAGTCAGGTTCTGGATTTTCAGGGGGAGACGTTGCTCAGTGCGGGGGAGGCGGATGGGGTGTTTACGGTGGTGCTCAATGCTGCCGACCTTCAGGCGTATCGGACGCGGTTTCCGGCGAATCTGGATGCTGATACCTTCGAGTTCACCTGAAATTCAGCCGATCGTTCCCACGCAGAGCGTGGGAACGATCAAGGCGCCACACAAACAAAAAAGCCCCAAGGTTCACCCCCGGGGCCTTTTGTATTACCGATAACGCTTACGCCGCTTTCGCTTCCGGCTGGCTCAGCGAGCGATTCAGCGCACTGAACAGCGCCTTGAAGCTCGCCGTGGTGATGTTCTCGTCGATACCGACGCCGTGCACCGCACGCTCACCGTTCACACGCAGCTCGATGTAAGCCGCCGCTTTGGCATTGGTGCCCGCGCCGATTGCATGTTCGTTGTAGTCCATGATTTCGACGGGGATCGGCAAACCCGCCACCAGCGCTTCCAGGGCACCGTTACCCTTGCCGCGCCAGTTCAGGTTGGTTTCGCCCTGGCCCTTGCTGGACACTTCCACTTCAACAGCGCTGTGGCCGTTTTCTTCCTGCAGGCGATGGCTCACCAACGCATACGGAGTGTTGGCTTGCAGATACTCGCTGTGAAGCAACGCGTGGATCTGCTGTGCAGTCATCTCCAGGCCCAGGCGATCGGTTTCACGCTGCACGACCTGGCTGAACTCGATCTGCATGCGACGCGGCAAGTTGATGCCATATTCCTGTTCCAACAGGTAAGCGATACCGCCTTTGCCCGACTGGCTGTTGACGCGGATCACCGCCTCGTAGCTGCGACCGATGTCGGCCGGGTCGATCGGCAAGTACGGCACTTCCCAGAGGGCGTCCGGTTTTTGCTGGGCAAAGCCCTTGCGAATGGCATCCTGGTGGGAGCCGGAGAACGCGGTGTGAACCAGGTCGCCGACGTACGGATGACGAGGGTGCACCGGAAGCTGGTTGCATTCCTCAACGACTTTACGCACGCCGTCGATATCGGAGAAGTCCAGCTCAGGGTTCACGCCCTGGGTGTAGAGGTTCAATGCCACGGTCACGAGGTCGACGTTACCGGTGCGTTCACCGTTACCGAACAGGCAGCCTTCGACGCGATCAGCGCCGGCCATCAGGCCAAGTTCGGTGGCCGCAACGCCAGTACCGCGGTCGTTGTGGGTGTGCAGGCTGATGATCACGCTGTCACGACGGTTGATGTTACGACCGAACCATTCGATCTGGTCGGCGTAGATGTTTGGTGTGGCGCATTCGACGGTGGCAGGCAAGTTGAGGATCATCTTGTGCTCAGGCGTCGGGTTCCAGACTTCAATTACCGCATCGCAGACTTCCTTGGCGAAATCCAGTTCGGTGGCGCTGAAGGTTTCCGGCGAGTATTCGAAGGTCCACTGAGTGTCCGGCTGTTGGGCAGCGTATTTGACGAACAACTTGGCCGCGCTCACGGCGATTTCCTTGATTCCGTCCTTGTCCTGGTTGAAGACAATGCGGCGGAACGAAGGGGAGGTCGCGTTGTAGAGGTGAACGATGGCTTTCTTCGCCCCACGCAGGGATTCGAAGGTGCGCTCAATGAGGTCTTCACGGCCCTGGGTCAGCACCTGAATGGTGGTGTCGTCCGGGATGTGGTTGCCTTCGATCAGGGTACGCACGAAGTCGAAGTCGGTTTGCGATGCGGCCGGGAACGACGCCTCGATTTCTTTCACGCCGACCGACACCAGGGTTTTCCAGAAGCGCAGTTTCTTCACCGCATCCATCGGCTCGATCAGCGACTGGTTACCGTCGCGAAGGTCCGAGCTGCACCAGATCGGCGCGGCAGTGATGGTCTTCGACGGCCAGGTACGATCCGGAATGTCGATAGTCGGGAACGCGCGGTATTTCGAAGACGGGTCTTTGAGCATGCTCATCGGGAAATCCTTATTGTGTCGGCCGAAAAAAGGCGGCCTGCCGGTGTATCAAAAGTTCTGGGGATAGAGCGTAGGGCGAGGCACCGCGATTCAGCCCGGCAGTCGTGCACTGACGAGGCACAGACTGCGGTGCTGGCGAAGCTGAATGAGGGTGTGAGATGTTTTCATGCCTTCAACCCTAACCGCGAGGATGAGGGTTGGCAAGCAGTCGAAAAAAATTGAGAGGAATACTCTTAAAGACGACTTTTCTGAGATTTTATTGCTCGAAAGTGCCTCGATAGTTTCAATGATTGCTGCAGGTTTCAGCGTTGCGCAATTGAAAGTGGTTTGCTCGAGTGTTTCAAGATCGACTGGCTCCAAGGGTTACGGACGTATCTCGATCATCGTGCCATCCGGCACCAGACCCCATACCTCGCGCATGTCCATGTTGCGCATGGCAATGCAGCCGTCGGTCCAGTCCAGCGTGTGGAACAGGTTTTCCGGGTAGTCGTAGGTGTCGGGTGTGCCATGGATCATGATCATCCCGCCCGGATCGACCCCTTCGCGTCGGGAGCGGGCGGAGTCAGCAACGTTGGGATAGGAGATATGCATCGCCAGATTGAAGCGGTCGCTGACCTTGCGCCAGTCGACCCAGTAAAAACCTTCAGGCGTGCGCTTGTCGCCCTCCATCAGCTTGGCGCCTTTGGGCTGCTTGCCCAGGGAAATACGGTAGGTCCGCAGAGGCTTGCCATCGGCGATCAATTGCAATTGATGAGCGGACTTGAGCACCAACACCTTTTCGATCGGTTTGCCATCCAGGGTCACCACGGTGGAAGCCTGGGACACAGCGATGAACGACATGCAAAGCAGGGCAAGCAACCAGCGCATTGAAACGATATCCCTAAAAGGTGTCGCGACTATGTATTTATAGGTGATTTTGCAGGAGCTGCCGCAGTCGACGATCTTTTAGCGTCGGCAGCATTCCAAAATTCAAATCAAGTAATGACCGGCTGAGCAAGCGGCGGGATCGATTCGGACCGTACGGGGTAGACCTCGGTCCGCCGGTCAGCGAAAAAGCATTCTAGAGTACGACCCACTGTGCGGAAAGCCAGGTCGGACCAAGGGATGTCGGCCTCTTCAAATAGTTGAACTTCGAGGCTTTCGATGCCTGCTGCAAAGTTCAGGTCAACCAGTTCCGCGCGAAAGAACACATGCACCTGACTGATGTGCGGCACATCGATCAACGTATAGATGCTCAAGTCGCGGACCCGGGCGCAAGCTTCTTCGGCGGTCTCGCGAATGGCCGCTTGCTCGATGGTTTCCCCGTTCTCCATGAAACCGGCGGGCAGGGTCCAATAGCCGAGCCGTGGCTCGATGGCGCGGCGGCACAACAGTACTTTGGAGCCCCAGGTGGCCACGCAACCGGCGACGATATTGGGGTTCTGATAATGAATCGTATGACAGCTGTCGCAGACAAACCGCAGGCGTGCATCGCCTTCGGGAATGCGTTGGGTCACTGGGTTACCGCACTGACTGCAAAATTTCATGCTTGGGTTCCTGAATGCTGCGCCTATCTTGGCGTGCGGCGGTGTCAGTCGGCAAGTTGTCGTTTAGCGACACACGGCTGTTCGGGGCTTGGGCGGTCGGTGTGATTGGTGCATGATGCATAGGGTCTGTTGACGTTTGCTCGCGAACTGCGGTGGCGCCCAACGCGGTCGTCAGCAAACGTCAACAGACCCTACAGGCACAGATCGAGATCACTCATGCTGGATGAGCTACTGCATCGGGTAAGCAACCACACGCCGCGAACCCTGGAAACCGACAAACGCTTTCCCGAGGCCGCCGTACTGGTGCCCATCACCCGCAGTGACGAACCGGAACTGGTTCTGACCCTGCGCGCCAGCGGGCTCTCGACCCATGGCGGTGAAGTGGCCTTCCCGGGTGGTCGACGCGACCCTGAAGACCCTGACCTGATTTTTACCGCCCTGCGTGAGGCTGAAGAAGAAATCGGCCTGCCCCCAGGACTCGTCGAGGTGATCGGCCCGCTCAGCCCGCTGATTTCTCTGCACGGCATCAAGGTCACACCGTATGTTGGCGTGATTCCGGATTTCGTCGAGTACCGCGCCAACGACGCCGAGATCGCTGCGGTGTTCAGCGTGCCGCTTGAATTTTTCCGCGAAGATCCCCGCGAGCATACCCATCGCATCGACTACCAAGGTCGCAGTTGGTATGTACCCAGTTATCGTTACGGCGAATACAAGATCTGGGGCCTGACGGCGATCATGATCGTCGAGTTGATCAACTTGCTGTATGACGCGAAAATCAGCCTGCATCAGCCACCCAAGAGTTTTATCAATACCTGAGCCATCGTTCGTATTGCGAACCCCCCGGCTTTTTAAGTGCGCCTGCCTGGCCCTGAGGACAATAAGATGAAATACCGCCTGGGCGACGCCCGCGTCGAAACCCACCCACAAAGCTGGGTCGCTCCCAATGCCGTGCTGGTGGGCAAGGTCAAACTGGAAGAGGGCGCCAACGTCTGGTTCAACGCTGTGCTGCGCGGCGACAACGAGTTGATCCTGATCGGCAAGAACAGCAACGTTCAGGACGGCACCGTGATGCACACCGACATGGGCTATCCGCTGACCATCGGCACCGGTGTGACCATCGGCCACAACGCCATGCTGCACGGTTGCACGGTGGGCGATTACAGCCTGATCGGTATCAATGCGGTGATTCTCAATGGGGCGAAGATCGGCAAGAACTGCATCATTGGCGCTAATTCTTTAATCGGCGAGGGCAAGGAAATCCCTGATGGCTCGCTGGTCATGGGGTCGCCGGGCAAGGTCGTGCGCGAGTTGACCGAGCCGCAGAAGAAGATGCTGGAGGCCAGCGCTGCCCATTACGTACATAACTCCCAGCGTTACGCCCGGGATCTGGCCGAGCAGGAAGAATGAACACCCCTGAACGGCCGGTCCGATCGCCCTGCGTGAATGTATGTGCGCTGGACGATGATGATATTTGCACCGGGTGTCAGCGCACAGTGGATGAGATCACTCGCTGGAGCCGGATGGACAACGACGAACGACGCCAGGTCCTGGGGTTATGTCATGAGCGGGCCAAGTCCAGTGGTTTGCTCTGGATGATCGGCAAAACACCAAACCTGTAGCAGCCTGCGTCCGGCTGCGCAGCAGTCGTAAATCCTGAGTTCACGATTAACCTATCAGACCGCAGTGTCTGTTTTTACGACTGCTGCGCAGCCGGACGCATGCTGCGCCAGCTGCTACAGGTTCGTTGTCGTGTCCGTGTCCGTGTTTGGTGCTTGTGTGCGGGTGAAGTACCCTGCGCACAAAATTGACAGGTATCCCCCATCTCCATGCTTTTCCTGATCGCCTACATCAGCAGCGTCGTGCTGATCAACTACGCCTTTTCCACTGCCCCGCACCTGGACATCATCTGGTCTGCCTGGGGTGGGTTGGTGTTTGTCCTTCGGGACATGGTGCAAATCCGGTTCGGACACGGCGCCATCGCCGCAATGCTGGCTGCGCTGGTGCTTTCCTACGTCACTTCCGACCCTTCCATCGCGCTGGCCAGTGCCACGGCTTTCGCGGTGTCGGAATGCATCGACTGGCTGGTATTCACCATTACCCGACGCCCGTTGCATGACCGCCTGTGGATAAGTTCTGCGCTGAGCATCCCCCTCGATACTTTCATCTTTTTCGGCATGATCGACGCGTTCACACCGGGCGTGATCCTCACGGCGATGGGCTCAAAGTTCGCGGGTGTGACGGCGGTGTGGCTGATCATGGCGTGGCGTCTGCGCAAACAGGCCGTCGCCAGCTGAAGCCAAAGCCTCAGGTTCATGTAAAATGCCGCGCTTTCGCCCCATGGGAAGCGCGCCACGTGCTCGCTACCCTCGATGATCCGCTTCTTTGAGGACCTGAGATGACCCGTATCGGAACTCCATTGTCGCCAACCGCGACCCGCGTATTGCTGTGTGGCTGTGGCGAGTTGGGCAAGGAAGTGGTGATCGAGCTGCAGCGCCTGGGCGTTGAAGTGATTGCCGTGGATCGCTACGCCAATGCGCCGGCCATGCAAGTGGCGCATCGCAGCCACGTGATCAACATGCTCGACGGCGCCGCTTTGCGCGCGGTCATCGAAGCCGAGAAGCCGCACTTCATCGTGCCGGAAATCGAAGCCATCGCCACCGCCACGCTGGTTGAGCTGGAAGCTGAAGGCTTCACCGTGATCCCGACGGCGCGCGCAACGCAGCTGACCATGAACCGAGAAGGCATTCGTCGTCTGGCGGCTGAAGAGCTGGACCTGCCGACGTCGCCGTATCATTTCGCCGACACCTTCGAGGACTACAGCAAAGCCGTCGAAGACCTCGGTTTTCCGTGCGTAGTGAAACCGGTAATGAGCTCGTCGGGCAAAGGCCAGAGCCTGCTGCGCAGTGCAGATGACGTGAAAACCGCCTGGGATTACGCCCAGGAAGGCGGTCGTGCCGGTAAAGGCCGTGTAATTGTTGAAGGCTTCATCGACTTCGACTATGAAATCACCTTGCTGACCGTGCGCCACATTGGCGGCACCACGTTCTGTGCACCGGTGGGTCACCGTCAGGAGAAGGGCGATTACCAGGAATCCTGGCAGCCGCAAGCCATGAGCCCGATTGCCTTGGCTGAATCCGAGCGCGTGGCGAAAGCTGTCACCGAAGCCTTGGGTGGCCGCGGTCTGTTCGGTGTGGAGCTGTTCATCAAAGGTGATCAGGTGTGGTTCAGCGAAGTCTCACCACGTCCGCATGACACCGGTCTGGTGACCCTGATTTCCCAGGACCTGTCGCAGTTCGCACTGCATGCACGGGCGATTCTGGGCTTGCCGATTCCGCTGATTCGTCAGTTCGGCCCTTCGGCTTCCGCTGTGATACTGGTGGAAGGTCAATCGACCCAGACGGCGTTCGCCAACCTGGGCGCGGCGTTAAGCGCGCCGGACACGGCGCTGCGTCTGTTCGGTAAGCCTGAAGTGAATGGTCAACGCCGGATGGGCGTGGCGTTGGCGCGGGATGAGTCGATTGAAGCAGCACGTGCCAAAGCGACCCGCGCTGCTCAGTCGGTTGTTGTAGAGCTGTAAAAGCATCGCGAGCACGCTTTGCTCCACAGGTCAGTGCCTTTCACATAATTGTGCATGAACACTGACCTGTGGGAGCAAGGCTTGCCCGCGATGACGCCTTGTCAGGCAACCCGATTCAAATCGTTGTGACGGGTTTCCTTCAAGCACAACACCGCAATCAGACTCAACACCGCCGCCCCCGATACATACCCCCCGACATAACTCAAACCACCCATCGCCACCAGCTTCTGCGCGAAGAACGGTGCCGCGGAGGCGCCGACGATGCCGCCCAGGTTGTAAGCGGCCGACGCGCCGGTGTAGCGCACGTGCGTTGGAAACAATTCAGGCAGCAGCGCGCCCATTGGCGCAAACGTCACGCCCATCAGAAACAGCTCGATGCACAGAAACAGCGCCACGCCCCAGGTTGAGCCTTGAGTCAGCAACGGCTCCATCAGGAACCCCGACAGAATTGCCAGCACACCACCGATGATCAGTACCGGTTTGCGCCCGTAACGGTCGCTGGCCCAGGCCGATAATGGCGTCGCAGCGGCCATGAACAGAACCGCAAAGCACAGCAATGCAAGGAAGGTTTCGCGGGTGTAGCCCAGTGTCGAGACGCCATAGCTCAGCGAAAACACGGTCGAGATATAGAACAGGGCATAGCACACGACCATCGAACCGGCGCCCAGCAACATGGGCGCCCAGTACTGGCTGAACAGCTCGACCACAGGCATTTTTACCCGTTCCTGGCGCGCCATTGCGTTAGCGAATACTGGGGTTTCGTGGAGCTTGAGGCGGACATACAGACCGACCATCACCAGTGCGGCACTCAGCAGAAACGGAATGCGCCAGCCCCACGAGCGGAACTGCTCATCGGTCAGCGTCATGGCCAGGGTCAGGAACAGACCATTGGCGGCGAGGAAGCCTATGGAGGGGCCAAGCTGCGGAAACATGCCAAACCAGGCGCGTTTTCCTTTGGGCGCATTTTCCGTAGCCAATAGTGCCGCACCGCCCCATTCACCTCCCAGTCCCAGGCCTTGGCCAAAGCGCAGCACGCACAGCAGGATCGGCGCCCAGGCCCCGATGCTGTCGTAGCCCGGCAGCACGCCGATCAGCGTGGTGCACACGCCCATTAGCAGCAGCGAGGCGACCAGTGTCGATTTGCGACCAATGCGGTCGCCGAAGTGGCCAAACAGCGCCGAACCCAGCGGTCTGGCGATGAAAGCGATACCGAAAGTGAGAAACGCCGACAGCATCTGAGCCGTGCCGGAAGTTTGCGGAAAGAACACCGGGCCGATCACCAGCGCGGCGGCCGTGGCGTAAACGTAGAAATCGTAGAATTCGATGGCGGTGCCGATGAAGCTCGCCGTGGCCACACGTGTGGCGGAATTCGTCGGCTGCGCAGGCGCGGTATCTGAGTAGGTCGTGCTGGTCGTCATGCGGTTATCCCTGACAGTCATGTGCCCCAGTGGAGCAAATTTTATTATGGTCGAACACCCAGGGATGTGGGTTTAACGCAGAGTGCGGGTAGCACAAGGGTGAGGCGAGGCTTGGGTAAGCGCCCCGATTATAGGAAGGAGCCTAACGATCAAACAAGTGCAAATCCTTGTAGCAGCTGGCGAAGCCTGCGTTCGGCTGCGCAGCAGTCGTAAACCCCGTAAACGCGGATTTTCTGAACCACCACATTGTCTGGTTTTACGACTGCTGCGGTCGAGCGCGACCCCGGAGCCAACGCAGGCTTCGCCAGCTGCTACAAGGGGCGACTGTGAGAATTAGAGAATGGCTGGCACTGAACTGGTATGCCAGATCAACACCCGAGTAACTCGATTGTCTTCCGTCTCCAGGATTTCCAGCCGATACCGTCCGATCTTCAGGCAGACCGCGCTTTCCGGAATCGTCTCCAGTGCCTCGGTGACCAGCCCGTTGAGGGTTTTCGGGCCATCGCTGGGCAGGTGCCATCCCAGGCTCTTGTTCAGCTCGCGAATTGACGCTGCGCCCTCGATCATCAGCCTGCCGTCGGCTTGAGGGTGAATATGAGGGTTGTCCAGGCTGTGCTGGCTTTCGAATTCACCAACGATTTCTTCAAGAATGTCTTCCAGCGTGACGATGCCGAGCACTTCGCCGTACTCGTCGACCACCATGCCCAGGCGCCGTTGTTGCTTGTGGAAATTCAATAGTTGCAGCTGCAGCGGCGTACTTTCCGGAACGAAGTACGGTTCGTGGCTGGCCGCCAGTAACGCGTCGAGGGTCAACGTGCCGTCGGGCAGCAAATGGCGGATCTGCCGGGTATTAAGGACGGCTTCAACCTGATTGATGTCGCTGTGGAACACTGGCAATCGCGTGCGCTTGTTGTTGCGCAGCTGCTCGATAATCTCTTCGAGGGAGTCATCGAGGTTGATCCCGTCGACGTCACTGCGCGGTACCAGAATGTCGTTGACCGTGATGTTGTCCAGCGCATGGATACCCGACAGCGGATGCGGGCGGCAAACCGCCTGATCATGATCGTCATGCCGATCATTCGGTGTCTCGTCTTCACTCTGCTGAACCACTTTGGTCGTACGGGCAAACGGTCGCGTCAGTAATTGCGCGATGCCATTGAGCAGCCAGGCGGCGGGGTAGATTATTTTCAGGGGCGCGCGCAGCAAAGAGTTGCCGAGGGCCAGGATCGCATCCGGGTAGCGGATCGCCAGGGTACGCGGCAGGTAATCAGCGAACACCAGCAGAACGGCGCCAGCCCCAAGGCAGGCAGCCCATGGACCGTTTTCGGCCCAGGTGAAAATCGCCAGCAAGGTGCTGATGACCACCACCAGCGCACGGCACAGGGTGTTGCAGAGGATCAGGCTGTTGAGGGGGAAACTCAGCTTCGCCACCGGTTTGTCGCTGGCACGCGAGGCGGTGCGCTGAGCCAGCAGATGCTGTTGCGCTACTTCGATGGCTGTAAACAGCCCCGACCATAAAATCAGCAGGGCCAAAACCGCGAGCATCGGCCCTATGGGCAAGTCGTCCATTAATGCCGCCCGTCAGATGTGCAGAATGTATTCACGAACCAGCTTGCTGCCAAAGTACGCCAGCATCAACAGGCAGAAACCGGCGAGGGTCCAGCGAATGGCCTTGTGTCCGCGCCATCCGAGACGATTACGGCCCCACAGCAGCACGCTGAACACTATCCAGGCCAGGCAGGCCAGCAAGGTCTTGTGCACCAGGTGTTGGGCGAACAGATTGTCGACAAACAGCCAGCCAGAAATCAGCGACATCGACAGCAGGGTCCAGCCGGCCCAGAGGAAGCCGAACAACAGGCTTTCCATGGTTTGCAGCGGCGGGAAGTTCTTGATCAGGCCGGACGGGTGCTTGTGCTTGAGCTGATGGTCCTGGACCAGCAGCAGCAAGGCCTGGAACACGGCGATAGTGAACATGCCGTAGGCAAGGATCGACAAGAGGATGTGGGCAAGAATGCCGGGCTCTTCGTCGATGATCTGTACGGTTCCCGCCGGGGCGAACTGGGCGAGCAGCACGGTAGCGGCGCCGAGCGGGAACAGCAACACAAGCAGGTTCTGCACTGGAATACGCGAGCAGGCCAACAGGGTCAGGGCAATGACCGCCACCGCAATCAGGCTGGCGGCGTTGAAAAAATCCAGGCCCAGGCCGATCGGCGTCAACAGATGGGTTAAAAGGCTGGCGCTGTGGGCCAGCACGGCCAGCACGCCAAGCGTGACCAGCAGGCGTTTGTTCGCCTTGGCGCCGGAGGCCAGGCGAGTGCCTTGGTAGATGGTCGCAGCGGCGTATAAGCAGGCGGCGGCGAGGGTCGTTAGCAAGCTGGGTGACAAGGGGAGCATAAATCCTGTTAGGCAAGCCCGAAAGGCGCTGAGTTTGGCATAGAACCTTAGTTGCACGAAAGACCATGCAACCTGACAGCGAGGTGTCCGCCAGCCGCAGTCTTCGCTATAATCCGCGACCTGCCCACGCCGCAGGCTCGCCGAGCACATGTTTATTCCGGTCTGGGCCGCCATTATCCCGGTCTACACAGGGCCTGAAAGGATCGCGCAATGTTTGAAAACTTAACCGACCGTCTCTCGCAGACGCTGCGCCATGTCACCGGCAAAGCCAAGCTGACCGAGGACAACATCAAAGACACCCTGCGTGAAGTGCGCATGGCGTTGCTCGAAGCTGACGTCGCCTTGCCGGTGGTCAAAGACTTCGTCAATTCGGTCAAGGAGCGCGCCGTCGGCACCGAGGTGTCGCGCAGCCTGACGCCGGGCCAGGCCTTCGTGAAGATCGTTCAGGCAGAGCTCGAAAGCCTGATGGGCGCTGCCAACGAAGACCTGAACCTGAGTGCCGTGCCACCAGCCGTCGTGCTGATGGCCGGTTTGCAGGGCGCTGGTAAAACCACCACCGCCGGTAAACTTGCGCGCTTTCTTAAAGAGCGCAAAAAGAAATCCGTCATGGTCGTGTCTGCAGACGTTTACCGTCCTGCGGCGATCAAGCAGCTGGAAATGCTCGCGGGCGAAGTGGGCGTTACGTTCTTCCCGTCCGACCTGAGCCAGAAGCCGGTCGACATCGCGCAAGCGGCTATTAAAGAAGCCAAGCTCAAGTTTATCGATGTGGTCATCGTCGATACCGCCGGTCGCCTGCACATCGATGAAGAGATGATGGGCGAGATCAAGGCGTTGCACGCTGCGATCAACCCGGTCGAAACCCTGTTTGTGGTCGACGCCATGACTGGCCAGGATGCCGCCAACACGGCCAAGGCCTTCGGTGATGCACTGCCGCTGACCGGTGTGATCCTGACCAAGGTCGACGGCGACGCCCGTGGTGGTGCCGCGCTTTCGGTCCGCGCCATCACTGGCAAGCCGATCAAGTTCATCGGTATGGGCGAAAAGAGCGATGCGCTCGAACCGTTTCACCCTGAGCGTATTGCTTCGCGCATCCTCGGCATGGGTGACGTGCTCAGCCTGATCGAACAGGCGGAAGCGACGCTCGACAAGGATAAAGCCGACAAACTTGCCAAGAAACTGAAGAAGGGCAAGGGCTTCGACCTCGAAGACTTCCGCGATCAGCTGCAACAGATGAAGAACATGGGTGGCCTTGGTGGCCTCATGGACAAACTGCCGAACATCGGCGGTGTAAACCTGGCGCAAATGGGCAATGCCCAGGGTGCGGCAGAGAAGCAATTCAAGCAGATGGAAGCCATCATCAACTCCATGACCCCGGCCGAGCGCCGCGACCCTGAGCTGATCAGCGGTTCGCGCAAACGCCGAATTGCCATGGGTTCCGGCACTCAGGTGCAGGACATTGGTCGCTTGATCAAGCAGCACAAGCAAATGCAGAAGATGATGAAGAAATTCTCCGCGAAAGGCGGAATGGCCAAAATGATGCGCGGCATGGGCGGTATGTTGCCCGGCGGCGGCATGCCCAAAATGTAAAGTTTTCGCGTAAGGGCTTGCTCTTGCGCAGCTCACAGGGATGTGAGATCTCCAGCAAACCCGCACTTGGCGGGAGCTGACTGGCCGTTTTCAACGACGGCTCTATAGCAAATCTTGATGGCGGCCGATAGGCAGCCGGAAAAAGACATTTGCAAAAGTCCGGATATTCCTTAGAATATGCGGCCTTTCGGGCACCTATGCCCGCTGTGCCTTTAGATTTGCAGCACCGACTACAGGAACGATGTTCACATGCTAACAATCCGTCTTGCCCTTGGCGGCTCCAAAAAGCGCCCGTTTTACCACTTGACCGTAACCGACAGCCGCAACCCGCGCGACGGTTCGCACAAGGAACAGGTTGGTTTCTTCAACCCTGTTGCTCGTGGTCAAGAAGTTCGTCTGTCCGTGAACCAAGAGCGCGTAGCCTACTGGCTGAGCGTTGGTGCACAACCTTCTGAGCGTGTTGCTCAGTTGTTGAAGGACGCTGCTAAGGCTGCGGCCTGAGCAATATGAACGCGACGCCAGCTGATGCTGATGATTTGATCGTTATCGGCAAGATTTATTCTGTTCATGGCGTTCGCGGCGAAGTGAAGGTGTACTCCTTTACTGATCCTACTGAAAACCTGTTGCAATACAAAACCTGGACGCTCAAGCGCGAAGGCAATGTGAAGCAGGTTGAGCTGGTCAGCGGACGCGGGAACGACAAGTTCCTGGTCGCGAAGCTCAAGGGTCTCGATGATCGTGAAGAAGCTCGTCTTCTGGCCGGTTATGAGATCTGCGTGCCGCGCAACCTGTTCCCTGAATTGACCGACGGCGAGTACTACTGGTACCAGCTCGAAGGTCTGAAGGTCATTGACCATCTTGGGCAATTGCTCGGGAAGATCGATCATCTTCTGGAAACCGGCGCCAATGATGTAATGGTGGTCAAGCCTTGCGCTGGCAGCCTGGATGATCGCGAACGCCTGCTGCCCTATACGGAGCAATGCGTGTTGGCCGTCGACCTTGCCGCAGGCGAGATGAAGGTGGATTGGGATGCGGACTTCTAAGCGTGGCTAACTTGCGCGTAGAAGTGATCAGTTTGTTTCCCGAGATGTTCTCCGCCATCAGCGAGTACGGCATCACCAGTCGGGCGGTGAAACAGGGGCTGTTGCAGCTGACCTGTTGGAACCCGCGAGACTACACGACGGATCGACATCACACTGTGGATGATCGCCCATTTGGCGGTGGTCCGGGCATGGTGATGAAGATCAAGCCCCTGGAAGATGCTCTGGTTCAGGCCAAGGCAGCAGCCGGGGAGGCGGCGAAGGTGATTTACCTGTCCCCCCAAGGCCGTCAACTGAATCAGTCGGCGGTACGCGAGTTGGCGAATCTGGATGCATTGATCCTGATTGCCGGCCGTTATGAAGGCATTGACGAGCGTTTCATAGAAGCTCATGTCGATGAAGAGTGGTCGATTGGCGACTATGTACTGTCTGGCGGCGAGCTGCCGGCGATGGTCCTGATCGATGCGGTTACACGACTGCTGCCTGGAGCTTTAGGGCATGCGGACTCCGCAGAGGAAGATTCCTTTACGGATGGTTTGCTGGATTGCCCGCACTACACCCGACCGGAGGTGTATGCGGATCAGCGTGTTCCCGACGTATTGCTAAGTGGCAATCACGCGCATATCCGGCGTTGGCGTTTACAGCAGTCCCTTGGTAGGACCTTTGAACGACGCGCCGATCTTCTGGAAAGCCGCTCGCTTTCTGGAGAAGAGAAGAAGCTGCTCGAGGAATACATCCGCGAGCGGGACGATAGTTAACAACGTATCGATGGTAGATCCGACGATTTACCTTAGGAGCACAGCATGACTAACAAAATCATCCTTGCACTCGAAGCAGAGCAGATGACCAAAGAGATCCCTACCTTTGCCCCGGGCGACACTGTTGTCGTTCAGGTGAAAGTGAAGGAAGGCGACCGTTCGCGTCTGCAAGCGTTCGAAGGTGTTGTTATCGCCAAGCGTAACCGCGGCGTAAACAGTGCTTTCACCGTTCGTAAAATCTCCAACGGTGTTGGCGTAGAGCGTACTTTCCAGACCTACAGCCCGCAAATCGACAGCATGGCCGTTAAACGTCGCGGTGACGTACGTAAAGCCAAGCTGTACTACCTGCGTGACCTGTCCGGTAAAGCAGCTCGCATCAAGGAAAAACTGGCTTAAGTCCAGCTTCCGATGCAGAAAAAAGCAGCCTACGGGCTGCTTTTTTGTTGCCTGCGATTTATCTTCCCTAGCCGTACTGTCGGTCTTGCCTGAGCCTTTATGCCTGCCATCGATCATCCTCTGATAGACCAGTTTCTCGACGCGCTGTGGTTGGAGAAAGGCCTTTCCGATAACACCCGTGATGCCTATCGCAGTGACCTGGCCCTGTTCAACGGCTGGTTGCAGGAAAAAGGGCTGGAGCTGATCAACGCCGGACGCGAGTTGATTCTCGATCATCTGGCCTGGCGTCTGGAGCAAAACTACAAGCCTCGTTCCACTGCTCGATTCCTATCGGGAGTGCGCGGGTTCTATCGCTACCTGCTGAGGGAAAAACTGATCGCCGTCGATCCGACCTTGCGCGTCGACATGCCGCAGCTGGGGCGGCCATTGCCTAAATCCTTGTCGGAAGCCGATGTGGAAGCCTTGCTGAAGGCGCCGGACTTGAGCGAGGCCATTGGTCAACGGGATCGCGCCATGCTTGAGGTGCTCTACGCCTGTGGGTTGCGGGTGACAGAGTTGATTAGCCTGACGCTGGAGCAAGTCAACCTGCGCCAGGGTGTGTTGCGAGTGATGGGCAAGGGCAGCAAGGAGCGGTTGGTGCCGATGGGCGAGGAGGCGATTGTCTGGGTAGAGCGCTACATGCGCGACGCACGCAGCGAGTTGCTCGGCGGACGTCCCAGCGATTGTCTGTTCCCGAGTCTGCGCGGCGAGCAGATGACGCGGCAGACGTTCTGGCATCGCATCAAGCACCAGGCCAAGGTGGCCGGGATCGGCAAGTCGCTGTCACCCCACACCTTGCGCCACGCCTTCGCCACACACCTGCTCAATCACGGCGCGGATCTGCGGGTGGTGCAAATGCTGCTTGGCCATAGTGACCTGTCCACGACCCAGATCTACACCCACGTCGCCCGCGCCCGCTTGCAAGACCTGCACGCCAAACACCACCCGCGTGGCTAGCTCGGTCTTCAAGGTTGAAAAGTTTCTCGTGGCGAGGGGATTTATCCCCGTTGGGTTGCGAAGCAGCCCCAATTGGGACCGCTGCGCAGTCCAGCGGGGATAAATCCCCTCGCCACATTAATGCCTGGCCTTCGAACTCACAGGGTGTTGCGTCTGGCACATTCGGCCCCGCAAGCCTTATGTGGTAGGCTTTGCCGGTTTGCACGATGGGCGGTTATGACCCGGTGTTTCGGCACGGGCGTTCTGATCGTCCCATTTGTCCGCCTTCAGGAGTTCTCATGCGTCTGACCCATATTTTCGCCGCCGCAGCCATTGCGTTGGTCAGCACCTTTGCCGTCGCCGATGACGCGGCCGACAAAGCCATCCGTAAAAGTCTGGAAAATCTCGAGCTGGAGGTGCCGGTAGAAAGCATTTCCGCCAGCCCGCTGCCGGGCATGTATGAAGTCAAGCTCAAAGGCAGCCGCGTGCTCTACGCCAGCGCTGATGGCCAATACATCGTTCAGGGCTACCTGTTCCAGCTCAAGGATGGCAAGCCGGTCAACCTGACCGAGAAGACCGAACGACTGGGCGTCTCCAAACTGGTCAACGATATTCCGGTAGCAGAAACCGTGGTCTATCCGGCCATCGGCGAAACCAAATCGCACATCACCGTCTTCACCGACACCACCTGCCCGTATTGCCACAAACTGCACGCCGAAGTGCCTGAGCTGAACAAGCGCGGCATCGAAGTGCGTTACGTCGCGTTCCCGCGCCAGGGCCTGGGTTCGCCGGGTGACGAGCAGCTGCAAGCGGTCTGGTGCTCCAAGGACAAGAAAGCGGCCATGGACAAAATGGTCGACGGCAAGGAAATCAAGGCCGCCAAATGCGATAACCCGGTTTCCAAGCAATTCGCTCTCGGTCAGTCGATTGGCGTGAACGGCACGCCGGCCATCGTTTTGGCTGACGGTCAGGTCATTCCGGGCTACCAGCCTGCGCCACAAGTCGCCAAACTGGCGCTGGGCGCGAAGTAAATTCGCATCGTCACGGTCAGCCTTTGACGATCATGGTTCGGCGGCGTTGTTCGCCGAGCCATTAATAGAGAACCGCGAGTATGCGGTTGTTTTCACGGCCGGCCTTGAGTCGGCCGTTTTATGGGGAGTTCACAGTGAAACCGGTCAAAGTAGGCATCTGTGGGTTAGGAACCGTCGGTGGCGGTACCTTCAACGTACTTCAGCGCAACGCCGAGGAAATTGCTCGTCGTGCCGGGCGTGGGATCGAAGTGGCACAAATTGCCACGCGCACGCCAAAGCCTCAGTTCCAAACGACCGGTATTGCGATTACCAACGATGTCTTCGAAGTGGCCACGAACCCTGAGATCGACATCGTTATAGAGCTGGTGGGCGGCTACACCGTTGCCCGTGAGCTGGTACTCAAGGCCATCGAGAATGGCAAGCATGTGGTCACCGCGAACAAGGCACTGATTGCCGTTCACGGTAACGAAATCTTCGCCAAGGCACGCGAGAAAGGCGTGATCGTGGCGTTCGAAGCAGCAGTGGCCGGTGGCATTCCGGTGATCAAGGCGATCCGTGAAGGCCTGTCCGCCAACCGTATCAACTGGGTCGCCGGCATCATCAACGGCACGGGCAACTTCATCCTGACTGAAATGCGTGAAAAAGGCCGGACCTTCGAAGATGTGCTCGCCGAAGCGCAGGCCTTGGGTTACGCGGAAGCCGATCCGACCTTTGACGTTGAAGGTATCGATGCAGCCCACAAGCTGACGATCCTGGCGTCCATTGCGTTCGGTATTCCGCTGCAGTTCGACAAGGCCTACACCGAAGGCATCACCAAGCTGACCACCGCTGACGTGAACTACGCCGAAGCGCTGGGCTACCGCATCAAGCACCTTGGTGTGGCTCGCAGCACGGCTGCCGGTATCGAGTTGCGGGTGCATCCGACACTGATCCCGTCCGATCGTCTGCTCGCCAACGTCAACGGCGTGATGAACGCGGTCATGGTCAACGGCGATGCTGCGGGTTCGACCCTGTTCTACGGTGCTGGCGCCGGCATGGAGCCGACCGCTTCGTCGGTCATCGCCGATCTGGTGGACGTGGTTCGCGCCATGACGTCCGACCCGGAAAACCGCGTACCGCACCTGGCCTTCCAGCCAGACTCGCTGTCGGCCCACCCGATCCTGCCGATCGAAGCCTGCGAAAGCGCCTACTACCTGCGCATTCAGGCCAAGGACCATCCTGGCGTGCTGGCTCAGGTCGCAAGCATCCTGTCGGAGCGCGGCATCAACATCGAATCGATCATGCAGAAAGAAGTCGAAGAACATGACGGTCTGGTGCCGATGATCCTGCTGACCCACCGTGTGCTGGAACAGCACATGAACGACGCGATTGCCGCGCTGGAAGCCCTGACAGGCGTCGTGGGGCCGGTCGTACGGATCCGCGTCGAGCACCTGAACTAAGCCGTTATCGTTCACCGGGCCCGCCTGTGGGCCCGGCTTTGCGAACACTGTCCATTGGAGTCAGTCATGCGTTATATCAGTACCCGCGGCCAGGCACCGGCCCTGAATTTCGAAGACGTCCTGCTGGCCGGTCTGGCCACGGACGGCGGCCTCTATGTGCCGGAAAACCTGCCACGTTTCACCCAGGAAGAAATCGCGTCCTGGGCCGGCCTGCCTTATCACGAGCTGGCCTTCCGGGTGATGCGCCCGTTCGTTACCGGCAGCATTCCGGATGCCGATTTCAAAAAGATTCTTGAAGAAACATACGGCGTGTTCTCGCACAGCGCCGTGGCGCCATTGCGCCAGCTGAACGGTAATGAATGGGTATTGGAGCTGTTCCACGGCCCGACCCTGGCGTTCAAGGATTTCGCCTTGCAGCTGCTCGGGCGCTTGCTCGACTATGTGCTGGAAAAACGTGGCGAGCGCGTGGTGATAGTCGGCGCTACGTCCGGCGACACCGGTTCGGCTGCCATCGAAGGCTGCAAGCACTGCGAAAACGTCGACATCTTCATCCTGCACCCGCACAACCGCGTGTCCGAAGTGCAGCGTCGCCAGATGACCACCATTTTTGGCGAGAACATCCACAACATCGCCATCGAAGGCAACTTCGATGACTGCCAGGAAATGGTCAAGGCCAGCTTCGCCGACCAGAGCTTCCTCAAAGGCACGCGTCTGGTGGCAGTGAACTCGATCAACTGGGCGCGGATCATGGCCCAGATCGTTTACTACTTCCACGCAGCCCTGCAGTTGGGCGGCCCGGCTCGCTCGGTATCGTTCTCGGTGCCTACCGGCAACTTCGGCGACATCTTCGCCGGCTACCTGGCACGCAACATGGGTCTGCCGATCAACCAGCTGATCGTCGCCACCAACCGCAACGACATCCTGCACCGCTTCATGAGCGGCAATCAGTACGTCAAGGAAACTTTGCACGCCACGCTGTCGCCGTCCATGGACATCATGGTGTCGTCGAACTTCGAGCGTCTGCTGTTTGACCTGCACGGTCGTAATGGCGCGGCGATCGCCGGTTTGATGGACAGCTTCAAGCAGGGTGGCGGTTTCAGCGTCGAACAAGAGCGCTGGACCGAGGCCCGCAAGTTGTTCGACTCCCTGGCCGTGGATGACGCACAGACCTGCGAGACCATTGCCGAGGTGTACGAGCAGACCGGCGAGCTGCTGGACCCGCACACCGCCATTGGCGTCAAGGCCGCGCGTGAATGCCGTCGCAGCCTGGACATTCCGATGGTCATCCTGGGGACGGCCCACCCGGTAAAATTCCCGGATGCCGTGGAAAAAGCCGGTGTGGGTAAAGCGCTGGAGCTGCCTGTGCACCTGACCGATCTGTTTGATCGGGATGAGCGCTGCACCGTGTTGCCGAATGATCTGAAAGCGGTACAGGCTTTCGTCAGTCAGCATGGCAATCGCGGCAAGCCGTTGTAATCGGGCCGCGTCAGTCACAACAAAAAACCTGTCTTCCGACGGGTTTTTTGATTTCGCGACCGCGTGTTTTTTCCCTGTCATCTTTCCCGTGCATGCTCCATCAACCCAAGGCGCCAACCCGCCTGCAATTGAAATCCAGAACTTTCTTCTCAGGCCAGCGGTCATTTAGAGTAGGCCTGCCCCAGGCACTTTTGTTTTCGGACTATTGAGTGGTGATCGAGATGGAAAGTATCAGTCTGTTGCTCGGTGAGGCTCTAAGCCCGTATCAAGTCACGCTGACCCCATCGGGCGCCCATGGCGAATGCCTGGTGACCCTGAAGAGTTCGACCGGCGCAATCGTGGTCGAGCGAGCATTCAATCAGGCTCAATTGAGCGACAAGCGTTTGCTGACGGATGTCGTCGACGGTCTGCACCGTGACGTCATGATTGCCGAAGGTCGGCTGGAACCCTGCGTCATCGCGGCCTTGCGTAACGCCGCTCAGGACAAAATCCTGGCAAGCCGAAATTGAATTGGAGTGTGTGGGAACCATCCTGCACGAAAGCCTGTCAGAGCATGTAACAGCAGGATCAAGCATTGTGCTCCGGTGCTTGTAGCTTGCTGTTACTGGTCTTT
Source organism: Pseudomonas sp. p50(2008) (assembly GCF_015351605.1). Classification (NCBI taxonomy): domain Bacteria; kingdom Pseudomonadati; phylum Pseudomonadota; class Gammaproteobacteria; order Pseudomonadales; family Pseudomonadaceae; genus Pseudomonas; species Pseudomonas sp. p50(2008). The sequence goes on along the minus strand of NZ_JACMYF010000003.1, from coordinate 314,450 downwards.
ATGTAGGCCACGTTTAACCCCGAGTCGTCTCCCCACTTCTCGGGGTTTCTTTTTGCCCGCGATTTGTCATGGCTGGGCTTGCTGCTCGAAATACACCCTGGATTCTTCCAGATAGGCACGCCGACTTTCCGGGTCGAGCCACGCAGCGTAGGCCTCGCTCAATCGATCGCGGGGCAGTTTGCGCAGCAGTTGGTTGATCTCGACAATTGCCTGTCGACCCTGCGGCGTGTCGGTACAGCCGATGTAGCCGGACAGGAACTTCTCTGCCCCGCGAATCGGATAGAACTGCAACTCATCCACGGCAATGCCTTGCTGTTCCGCCTGGTAGCGTATTTCCGGGCGATACCCCAACACGACTCGCAAGCGCCCCAGACGTTGCATCTGCAGCAGGCTGCCCAGTGCATCGTTGCCATAGTGGGCGGTGAGGGCGTTGGGCGGTGCTTGTTTGAGCAGCCCGTCGAGGTAGTCGCCGTAGTTGCGCTCGGCAATGATGCCAAGCTTCTCGCTGCCGCTGGCCAGCAGCGCTGCGAGGTCCACTTCACCGTCCTGAACAAAGGGCGCGAGCGACTCGCGGTCGACACGCCGCACCGCCAGACCATTGCTCATGGCCCGAAACACTGGAATGGAAAAGACGATCCAGCGCTCACGCTCCTTGCTCCGATTCAATGCGGCATCGCACGTCAGGGAAGGCTCGTGGAGCATTTGCAAACCGCGCGCACGATTGACCCGCATCAGGGTGTGCGTGTATTGCGGCATGCCGGCAATCAACAGGGGCAACAGCTGATCAATGACGCCCTGACCCTTTTTCGGGCCTTCGAAAATCATCAGTGGCGGCAGATCCCGCAATAGCCAGACCAGGGCTTCCTTGGGTTGCGCCATCGGTGACGACATCGAACCCATGAGCAAAATAAAGGCCACGTACACGCACACGCCCCTGCCTCGTTGCGACAGGACGCGTGTGTGCAGCGGCGAAAACTGGCGTTTCAGCTTAGATAGCCCCGTCTTCACGCAGCTTTGCGATCTGCGCATCGTCGTAACCAAGATCGTTGAGTACCTGCACATTGTGTTCGCCCAACTTCGGCCCGACCCATTCCGACGTACCGGGTGTCTCTGAGAGTTTCGGCACGATCCCCGGCATCTTGAAATCCTTGCCGTCCGGCAGCTTGGCCTTCAGGAACATCTCTCGGGCCAGGTACTGCGGATCACTGAACATGTCTTCGGCACTGAATATTCGGCTGGCCGGTACCTCGGCCTGATTCAGCTGCTCGATGATGGTGTCCAGTGGCAGCGAGTTGACCCAGCGATCAATCACCCCATAGAGCTCGTCCCGGCGCGTGTCACGGCCATCGTTACTGGCCAGGACCGGGTCGTTGGCCAGGTCTTCCCGACCGATGATCAGCATGAAACGCTTGAAGATGGCATCGCCATTCGCGCCGATCTGCACGTGTTTGCCATCGGCGCTGGTGTGAATCGAGGAGGGCGTGATACCCGGCATGATGTTGCCGGTACGTTCGCGGATGAAGCCGAACACGTCGAACTCCGGCACCATACTTTCCATCATGGCGAAGATCGCTTCATAGAGCGCCACATCCACCACTTGACCCTGTCCACCATTGACCTCGCGATGACGCAACGCCATCAGCGCACCAATCACGCCCCAGAGTGCGGCGATCGAGTCGCCAATCGAAATCCCGGTACGCACTGGAGGTCGGTCCTCAAAGCCCGTGATGTAGCGCAGGCCGCCCATGGACTCACCAACAGCGCCAAACCCCGGTTGATCTTTCATCGGCCCGGTCTGGCCGAAACCCGAAAGACGAACCATGACCAGTTTAGGATTCAGGGCATGTAAAACGTCCCACCCCAGGCCAAGTTTTTCCAACACGCCTGGACGAAAATTCTCGATCAATATGTCTGCTTCGCCGAGCAGCTTTTTCAGAATGGCCAGGCCGTCGGGGTGTTTCAGGTTCAGGGTCAGGGACTTTTTGTTGCGCGCCTGAACGAACCACCATAACGAGGTGCCTTCATACAGCTTGCGCCATTTGCGCAACGGATCGCCGCCGTTCGGGGATTCAATCTTGATCACGTCAGCACCGAACTCGCCGCAAATGCGCGAGGCAAAGGGCCCGGCGATCAACGTACCCAATTCAATGACTTTCAGACCTGAGAGCGGTTTGGCGGTGAACGGCATGCTGGATCCTGTAGGACAAAGGCTGGCTGGTAGAGCGTTTTAGCATAGCCCGGCGTCAGTCGCCCAAGGTTCATCGCTTGAATTCGTTGATTGCCTGCCGCATCGGTTAGACTTGCCGCCTTTCTCCGTATCAAGAAGCCCGTTCATGGCCCAGCCGTCCACGACCTACAAGTTTGAACTGAACCTCACCGACCTCGACCGCAGTGTTTACGAGAGCGTGAAGCAGACCATCGCCCGTCACCCTTCGGAAACCGAAGAACGCATGACCGTGCGCCTGCTTGCCTACGCCTTCTGGTACAACGAGCAACTGTCGTTTGGTCGCGGTCTGTCAGACGTGGATGAACCTGCCTTGTGGGAAAAAAGCCTGGATGACCGCGTTCTGCACTGGATCGAAGTCGGCCAGCCCGATGCGGACCGTCTGACCTGGTGCTCCCGTCGTACCGAACGCACCAGCTTGTTGGCCTACGGCAGCCTGCGCGTGTGGGAAACCAAGGTTATCCCGGCGATCAAGAACCTGAAGAACGTGCACATCGCCGCCGTGCCGCAGGATGTGCTGGAAACCCTGGCCAAGGACATGCCCCGCGTTATCAAGTGGGACGTGATGATCAGCGAAGGGACGATTTTCGTCACCGACGACCGTGGTCAACACGAAGTCCAGTTGCAATGGCTGAGCGGCGAACGGGGCTGATTCTTTTCACGTCAGTCCACAGCGCCCGATATTTCCTACCTATTCAAGAGAAGCACCTGTCACCCCATGCGTATCGAACCTCGCCTGCTGCCCGACATCCTGCCCTTCCTCGGTGATATTCCCCCACTGTTGACCCGCCTGTACGCAGCGCGTGGCGTGCAGTCCGAGGCTGAACTGGACAAGAGCCTGGCGCGGTTGATCCCGTTCCAGCAGCTCAGGGGCATCGAGGCGGCGGTGGACCTGTTGGTGACGGCCCTGGAGCAGCGACAGCGGATTCTGATTGTCGGCGACTTCGATGCCGATGGCGCGACCGCCAGTACGGTGGGCGTGTTGGGCTTGCGTTTGCTGGGCGCGGCGCATGTCGACTATTTGGTGCCGAACCGTTTCGAGTACGGCTACGGCCTGACACCGGAAATCGTTGAAGTCGCCCTCACGCGTACCCCGCAGTTGCTGATAACGGTGGACAACGGCATCTCCAGCGTTGAAGGCGTCGCGGCAGCGAAGAACGCCGGTCTTCAGGTGTTGGTGACCGACCACCACCTGCCAGGCGATGAACTGCCGTTGGCCGATGCCATCGTCAATCCCAATCAGCCAGGTTGCGAATTTCCAAGCAAGGCACTGGCCGGTGTCGGGGTGATTTTCTACGTGTTGATGGCCTTGCGTGCACGTTTGCGCAGTCTTGGTTGGTATGAGAGCAAGCCGCAGCCGAACATTGGCGAGTTGCTGGATCTGGTGGCCCTGGGCAGCGTAGCCGACGTGGTCCCGCTGGATGCCAACAACCGGATTCTGGTGCATCAAGGTCTTGAGCGGATTCGCGCCGGACGTGCTCGACCCGGCGTCAAGGCGATCCTTGAAGTGGCCAAACGTGAGCCAGCGCGCATTACCTCCACCGATCTGGGCTTCATTGTCGGTCCACGCCTGAACGCGGCGGGGCGTCTGGATGACATGAGCCTGGGCATCGAATGCCTGCTCACTGAAGACGCGGGGCTTGCCCGGGAAATGGCAATCCAGCTCGACGGCATGAACCAGGACCGTAAATCCATCGAGCAAGGCATGCAGCGTGAGGCGCTGGCCCAGCTCAAGGATTTACCGGTCGAATCCATGCCGTTCGGCTTGTGCCTGTTCGATCCGGAATGGCACCAGGGCGTCATCGGTATCCTCGCGTCCCGTATGAAAGAGCGCTATTTCCGTCCGACCATCGCCTTTGCCGATGCGGGCGATGGCTTGCTCAAGGGCTCTGGGCGTTCGGTGCAGGGTTTTCATATTCGCGATGCCTTGAGCGTGGTGGCAGCGCAACACCCCACGTTGATCAGCAAGTACGGCGGCCATGCTATGGCGGCAGGCTTGACACTACCTGAAGCGAATTTTCCGCTGTTCGCCGAGGCATTCGACGCTGAAGTGCGCCGGCAATTGCGCGAAGAAGACCTGACCGGGCGCCTGCTGTCGGACGGCACGCTGGCGGTCGAGGAATTTCACCTGGAGCTGGCGCGCGCCTTGCGGCATGCCGGCCCCTGGGGGCAGCATTTTCCGGAGCCGTTGTTCCATGGCGTGTTTCAGCTGGTCGAGCAACGTGTGGTCGGTGAACGTCACCTCAAAGTCGTGCTGCGAAGCGAGTGCGGCTCGGTGAAGCTCGATGGCATTGCGTTCGGAATCGACCGCGACATCTGGCCAAATCCGACCATCAAGTGGGTGGAGCTGGCCTACAAACTCGACCTCAACGAGTTTCGTGGCAACGAGACCGTGCAGTTGATGATTGCCCATATCGAACCGCGCTGAGCCCATCGCGGGCTTGCCCGCGATAACCCCTTTCACCGAATTCATCTGAACCCTCCCTCATCCCCCGATGTCGACTAGGCTCTAAGCACTGCTTGATAATCCTTGTGACGTCTTGTCGAATTTTTTGCCCGCGGGGGCGGGCGCTGTACCTCTTTCCTGTCACTCGTCGACTTTTCAAACAGAACCCTGGAGCCTGCCCACTGATTCGAGAGGTGCCCCATGAGTCTGCTGCTAGAACCCTATACCCTTCGCCAACTGACCCTGCTCAACCGCATTGCGGTATCGCCCATGTGCCAATACTCCAGCGTCGATGGCCTGGCCAATGACTGGCACCTGGTCCACCTCGGCAGCCGTGCAGTTGGCGGTGCGGGGCTGATTTTTACTGAAGCCACCGCCGTCACCGCCGATGGACGCATTACCGCCGAGGATCTCGGCTTATGGAATGATGAACAGATCGAACCATTGCAGCGCATCACGCGCTTTATCGCCGCGCAGGGGGCTGTTGCCGGCATCCAGTTGGCACACGCCGGGCGCAAGGCCAGCACTTATCGGCCATGGCTGGGCAAACACGGCAGCGTCAAACCCGAAGACGGTGGCTGGGTGCCGGTAGGGCCTTCGCCCATCGCATTCGACCCCCAGCACACGCCGCCCACGCAGCTTGATGAAGGCGCGATCGCCCAGGTCATTCAAGCCTTTGTCGACTCGGCAAAGCGCGCCCTGACGGCGGGTTTCAAAGTGGTTGAAGTCCACGCCGCCCACGGTTACCTGTTGCACCAGTTTCTTTCGCCATTGAGTAATCAGCGTCGCGATCAATACGGCGGTTCTTTCGAAAACCGGATTCGTCTGGTGTTGCAAGTCACTGAAGCGGTACGGGCGACATGGCCTGAGGAATTACCCGTGTTTGTTCGCGTGTCGGCCACCGACTGGGTAGAAGACGGCTGGAACCCCGATGAGACTGTTGAACTGGCGCGCCGCCTCAAAGCCTTGGGTGTTGACCTGATCGACGTCTCGTCGGGCGGTACGGCGGTCAACGCCGAGATTCCAACCGGCCCGGGCTATCAGACGCGGTTCGCCGAACGTGTACGCAAGGAGTCAGGTATCGCCACCGGCACTGTAGGAATGATTACCGAGCCGGCCCAGGCGGAGCATATCTTGCGCACGTGTCAGGCGGACATCATCTTCCTTGCCCGTGAGCTGCTGCGCGATCCGTACTGGCCGTTGCACGCCGACGACGATCTGGGTGGACGCAAGGCCATCTGGCCGGCGCAGTACCAGCGGGCGACACACCGCGATCAGCCGATTCATGAGTCGGATTTGCGTGATTAGTTGAACGCAAAAGATCGCAGCCTGCGGCAGCTCCTACAGGGTGAATTCAATTCCCTGTAGGAGCTGCCGCAGGCTGCGATCTTTTGATTTTGCCGTTAGCGGTTAGACGTACTTACGCTTGTCCGGCGCCGGCGGGAAGTACTGATACAACCAGGTTTCACTCAGCGTCCTGTCCTGGGTACGGATGAACAACCGAAGCTCTACCGGCTCCACGCTGTCATTGGTCGGGAACCAGTCAAAGGTGATGCGATAGCCTTTGATGTCGTCCAGCACCAGCACGTTGAAATCCTTCACCTCGCCATTCGAGCACGTCACCACCGGCTCGATTCCGGCACCTTCCGGCAAGCGATCCAGGCCACCCCCGGTGAAGTCCACGGCAAAACGGCGCGCCCAGACTTCCGGGTAATGCTCACCCGGCGCCCAGCCCTCAACGAAACCACCCATACCCGAACGTGTCGCATTGACTCGCGCCAGCGGCGTGCTCACGGGAGGCAAAGCGCTCCAGAAGAGCTTGTAGCCGTAGTTCAGGGAATCCCCCGCGGCGACCGGTTTTTTCGGCGTCCAGAAGGCAACGATGTTATCCAGGGTTTCGCCGGTTGTAGGAATTTCCAGCAAATCGATAGAGCCTTCGCCCCACGCGGTCGTAGGTTCTACCCACAGGCTCGGGCGTTTGCTGTACCAGTCGACGGTGTCCTGATAGCTGGCGAATTCGTGATCGGTCTGCACCAGGCCAAAGCCCTTCGGATCGGTATCGGCAAAGGCGTTGAACTGCAAGGTGGCCGGATTGTTCAGCGGACGGCAGATCCATTCGCCGTTGCCGCGCCACATGGCCAGGCGATCAGAGTCATGGATTTGCGGGTGAATGGTGTCGCACATGCGCCGCTCATGGGTGCCGCAGCTGAACATGCTGGTCATGGGTGCGATGCCCAGTTGTTCGATCGCAGTACGGGCGTTGATGTGGGCATCGACCCCCATGACCACCTGGCTGGCCTGACAGTCGATGTCAAAACGATAGGCACCTGTGGCGCTTGGCGAATCCAGCAGGGCGTACACCACGAAGCGAGTGCTGTCCTTGGCTGGCGTCTCGAACCAGAACTTGGTGAAGTCCGGGAACTCCTCACGCTTTTTGGCGTAGGTATCGATCGCCAGGCCGCGTGCAGACAAGCCGTACTGGCCTGACGCATCGACCGCACGGAAATAGCTCGCGCCGAGGAAGGACAGCACATCATGGCGGTCCAGCTCGGGGGCTTTGAACAGCTTGAACCCGGAAAAACCCAGGTCGCCCTTCAGTTGCTGGGTATCGACCGTGGTTTTCTCGTAATTGAACAGGGAAGGGCGGAAATGCACCTCGCGCGCCTGACGCGTCTTGGGGTCGACGCTGTACATCCGCACCGGCTGCTTGAAGCCCATGCCCACGTGGAAGAACTGCACGTCCAGCTGACCGTTCAGGTCATTCCACAAGGAGTGATCGGCGTCGTAGCGAATCGCATTGAAATTCTGCGGCGTCATGGTCGCCAACGTCGGCGGTAGCACCTGTTTGGTGTCCTGGTAACGCTGGCCGGCGAGTTGTTTGGCCTGAATCTTCAGGGCCTCGAAATCGAACGCCTGCGCGTCGCCATCGGCGGCGCCATTACCCGCCCAGGCCCGAGCGGCCAGCAGGCCAGTCGCTGACAATCCCGTGTAGGCCGCAATGGCCATGGACGCTTTGAGTAAATTCCTGCGGTGCATAAGTAAACCTGTCGTGAACAATCCCGCGCCGTTCCTGGCACGTGCTGGATCAAAAATGGGGTTCGGACATGCCTTCGGCCAAACGCAACGGACGTTAAACAGATACCAAATAGCTTAAACCGTTCGGTTGCAGACACAAATTGATTGATGGCATAGCGACAGCTTGGCAATGAAACAAGAAATGTCGGTTCATTTTTCTGACAGGACATTCTGAATTTAAGGGCATTTCTGCTTTTTTCGACTAATTACTCTAAAAACTGCTTTCCAGTGCCGATTATCTTTCTATTCTAAGGGCATGACCGATTTCTGCCCTTCAGATCGGTGAGTCAAAAAGTGAAAGGGCGATGGGTTTTTTTGCAGTTTTCTTTTATAGGGAAAGGACCTCGTCCATGGCAAAAGTACAGAGCATCACCGAAATACTGGGAATATTTCCTTGCCTCAGTGTTGGCCGTCGCAGACGTCGCCTGAGTTCAGAAGAAATAAAGTTGGTCGAGCAGTATCGCGACTTGTCGGAGAGCGACCGGATTGCGATGCGTTATTTGGTGGATGCGATGAGGAGTGTTTCGCGGTTTTAAAGAAATTGGAGATTAGGTCGTGACGCGGTGTCGCGGCCGAAATCCTTCGATGTGAAGAGAATTTACCTACGATCAGCGGCGGTTGCAGACCGATATTCTAAGTATTACTTTGCTGTATTCAGTAATACTTTGCGGAGATCAGCATGACGACCACCACCATGACCAGCAAAGGGCAGGTCACTATCCCCAAACCCATCCGTGACGCTTTGCACCTGTTGCCAGGTTCAGCGATCGAATTTAGCGTTAACGCGCAAGGTGAGGTCGTACTGCAAAGTCATAAGGCAAAAGGTGACATCGATTCAGCGACTCCTGACCGATTTGAGGCCGTACGTGGAAAGGCTGACATCAAATGGAGGACCGACGAATTGATGGCGTTATTGCGAGGTGATGACTGATGCTTTTGGTCGACACGAATGTGTTGATCGACGTTCTGGAAGATGACCCCGTCTGGGCTGATTGGTCCATTCAACAGCTACGTGCTCAATCCAGGATTCATGAGTTGGTGATAAATCCCATTATCTATGCCGAGTTGTCCCAGACATTTTCCACCTTTGAAGGATTGGATGATGTGGTCAGTCAGCTTGGTTTGCGGATGCAAGAAATGCCACGTCCCGCCTTGTTCCTGGCCGGGAAGGCTTTTACTCGTTATCGAAGAGTGGGCGGTGGGAAAAATAATGTTCTGGCGGATTTTTTCATAGGCGCACATGCCGCAGTAAAAAAACTGCCATTACTGACGCGTGATGCCAAGCGTTACCGCAGTTACTTCCCTTCCGTTGAGTTGATAGTGCCTTCTTGATTGCGACACAAATCCACGGATGAACCTGTGCAAGCGCTATCCGTGGATTTTTGTCCTGCAGTGGCTTACCCGATTTCACCCACCGCTCGATACGCCTCATCAATCGCGGCATGCGCATAAGCGCTCCACGCCGCATCCGAGTTGGCGATGCTGACTCGCCCAACTGGCTGACGCGCCAGGTTCATCAGTCTTTCGCTCTCGTCAGAATCGTCGTACAGGCTATTGGAGAAGTACGCATAGCCGTGTGACCAGCGATTCACCGTAATGGCGAGGATGTCGGTCTGGTGATTGAATCCACCAGGGCCCAGCATTCGTTGCAGCTGATCGCGCAGTTGCGCTTCCAGTTGTTCAAAGGATTGCCCGTACAGACGACCACGGCCGGCCCGCGCCTGGTCACGGGCATTCATCCCGCTGTTAGGGCTGGTAGGCACGTAAACCATGTGCAGGCCGATAGGCTGTTTCGGATCGCGCGGGTGGTCGTAGCCGCCCATGCTCACCGGGTAGTCGAGTTTGATGCGGCTGTAGGGCTGGGTCGCGGCGTAGATTTCATGCACACCCAGTTTCTGGAACGACTCCCAGTTGCGGATCACCACTTTGGTGTAGACCAGCGGGAATTTCACGTTCTGACTCAGGGCGTGTGACTGCTCGGCCGACAGGTCTCGCAGCAGGTACGGAATGATCATGTTGTAGCAGGCCATGATGCAGTGTTTCCCGCGTACCTGGCTCAACTGACCCCCACGGCTATAGCCGACGTTCACGCCCGTGCCGACGTTGCGCACGCTGACGGCGGTGCTGTTGAGACGAATGCGCACCGCTGATTTCGGTTGATCCAGTTTGGCGTAGTCGAACGTCGCGAGGACCACATCGTCCATCGTGTGACCCGGTGCCACGGACGGGATCAGGCTGCGGACCAGCAACCGTGCAAGCGAGGCGTTACCGTCGGGAAAGTGGTAGATGTAGGGCTCTTCCATCTCCGCCTGGGCTTCTTCGCTGATCGGTTCGAGATTCATCGCACCGAAGCCTGGGAAGCCAACCGAATAGGCGTCGGACGCTGCGACCGCATCAATGCTCAGGGCCATGAAATCGTTGGTGCGGCTCTGGAAGTACTTCACCGCCTGTGCCGACAGTCCTACGTCCTTGAGCAGGAAATCCTGGTAACTGGTGGACTCCAGGTGCGCGGTTTTCTCTTCGAGGGTTTTACCGGCGAGGTAGTCCTTTGGCGCCATGTGCAGCGCGATCAGCGCTTCGCGATCCGCTTGCGGTAGCGGGAAATCGTTGATGAAGTCAGGGATGGAGCGTGCGTGCAATTGGTCGGGGGCGATGTCGTCGGCGACCATCGGCGTTGGGTCGCCACTGACCAGTTTGTCTTCGCCAAAGTTTTCCTTGTCGAAGAACACTGCGCGGGACAGGCCCAGGTCAGGGTAAAACTGGCGGTCGAAGGCGGTCTCGAAGCGTTTGATGTCGACGCCGAGTTTCTTCAGCAGGCCATTCACCTCTTTGCTGTAGAGGTGATTGGGTGACTGGAAGGCTTCGCTGCCGCCGTAGCCGATGATCGTACGACCGCCGGCCGAGAACTCGTTGCGCTTGGCGTGACCGCCAAAGTCGTCGTGGTTTTCCAGAATCAGGATGCGGGCTTTCGGATGTTTCTCACGGTAGAACCACGCGGCTGACAGACCGCTGAGGCCGCCGCCTACAACCACCAGGTCATATTCTTCGCTGATCGGCAGCTTGTCGGTATCAAAAACCTTTTTCTCCCAGCCCATCTGGTGCGCAATTTCGAAGGAGCCGACGTGGCTACCGCGCAGACCGGTAAGGGCAGGAGGGTAGTAGCGTCCGTCTGGGGCTGCCTGGAGAATTTGCAGCGGCGTCATGCCGGCAGCGATGGTGACTGCAACGCCGTTGAGGAAGTCGCGGCGGGTGATGTCCATGTTCAATCCTTGTTGGTTTTTATAAATCGCTGCGGCGCGAAAATGGCGCCGCAGCGAGGGCCGTTACCGGCTGACTTTCCAGGCATCACCCGCAGGTGCGGTGCCGTGGTCGTAAGGTTTTGCAAGCCACATGTAGAGCAGACCCAAACCGATGACGATAGCCGTACTCAGGACCATGGCGTAGTTGATGTACCACGCCGCATCCGGTGTCCGCGGCCAGGCCATGTTGATGATGGCGCCGACGCCGTAAACCAGTGCGCCGATGTTTACCACCCAGCCCCACGCGCCGAGGGTGAATTTGCCACTCGGTTTCCAGCCTTTCATACGCGCATACAACGCCGCGAGCACGATCATCTGGAACGCCAGGTAGATGCCGATCGCTGCGAAACTGACGATGGTTGCGACCGCATCCTGCAGGAAGAAACCCAGGATAATGATCAGCGCTGGCAGGACGCCGGAAACGAACAGTGCCGCAACCGGTACCTGAGTTGTAGGAGATATCTTCTTCAGCAGTGAGCTACCGATGACCATTTCATCCCGTGCGTAGGAATACAGCAACCGACTCGCCGCCGCTTGCAGGCTAATCACGCAGGAAATAAAGGAAATCATCACCACGCCCATCACCACTTTTGAGCCCACCGGGCCGAAGGCGTTGTTGAGGATGGTGGTGACCGGGTCCTTGTCGGTGCCGTTGATCACGGCTTGCATGTCTGGCACAGCGAGGATCAGCGCGAGGCAGGCGAACATCGCCGCGATGCCGCCGATGTAGATGGTCATGCGCATGGCGACCGGAATTTGCTTGCTCGGGTTCGGCGTTTCTTCGGCCACGTCGCCGCACGCCTCGAAGCCGTAGTACAGGAACATCCCCGCCAGCGAAGCAGTGAGGAAAGCGGGCAGGTACGAACCGTCGACACTGATATCAAAGGTGTTGAACAGCACGCTGATCGGCTGATGGCGTTCGAACACCAGCAAGTAAACGCCAACGATCACCGCCCCGACCAACTCGCACAGGAAGCCGAACATGGCGATTCGCGCCAGGACTTTTGTGCCACTGAGATTGACCAGGGTGGCGAACAGCGTCAGCACCAGGGCGATGACGATATTGGTGTTGTTGCTTGGTTCAAAGCCCAGCATGGCGGCCAGGTACGGACCGGCACCGACGGCAACCGCAGCGATGGTGACGCACAGAGCGATGGAATAGATCCAGCCGACCATCCATGCCCAGCGCTTGCCCACCAAGCGGCGAGCCCAAGGGTAGACGCCACCGGAAATCGGGAATTGCGAGACCACTTCACCGAAGATCAGGCACACCAGCAACTGGCCGCAACCGACCAGCAGATAGGCCCAGAACATTGGCGGCCCGCCAGCGGCGAGGCACAGGCCGAACAGGGTATAAACCCCTACGACCGGAGAGAGATACGTGAAGCCCAGGGCGAAGTTTTCCCACAGGCTCATGCTGCGATTGAAGTTCGAGGTGTAACCCAGTTTGCGTAATTGCTCGGCATCGCTGTCGGCAATGGCTGCAGAGAGATCGGGTGATGCACTCATGGTGTGTTAGCTCCGGAAAATCGGCAGATTTCGGATGTCCGAAACCGTGGCGGGGCCATGACGGCTCGGCCCGGATCGGTGGTTTTTGTTTTATGTGTCCAACGTTGAAACCTGATGGTGCGTATTGCCGGTCTCTGCCTTGAAACCGAGGTGACGCCATCGCTGGCAAGCCAGCTCCCACACGTTTTGTGGTTGCCCACAGGGCCAGAGTACACCGCAACCCTGTGGGAGCTGGCTTGCCAGCGATGCTGTTAGTGCTTGAACATCACATGCCGAACCACGGTGTAGTCCTCCAACCCGTACATCGACATGTCCTTCCCGTAACCGGACAATTTCTGACCGCCATGGGGCATTTCGCTGACGAGCATGAAGTGCGTGTTCACCCAGGTGCAGCCGTACTGCAGGCGCGCTGACAGGCGATGGGCGCGGCCGACGTCTGAGGTCCAGACCGACGACGCCAGGCCGTAGTCCGAATCATTGGCCCAGTCCAGCACCTGCGCTTCGTCGGTGAACTTCGTCACCGACACCACCGGCCCGAACACTTCGCGGCGGACGATCTCGTCATCCTGCTGCGCATCCGCCAGCACCGTCGGTTCAAAGAAGAACCCGTTGCCTTCCACGGCCTTGCCGCCGGTGATCAAACGGATGTGCGACTGCGCCACGGCGCGCTCGACGAACCCGGCCACGCGGTCGCGGTGTTGCGCGGTGATCAGCGGCCCCAGCTCGGTTGACGGATCGTCCTGCAAGCCGTACTTGATGCTGCTCACCGCCTCACCGAGCTTCTCTACGAATTTCTCGTAGATGCCGGCCTGGGCGTAGATGCGGCACGCGGCGGTGCAATCCTGGCCGGCGTTGTAGAAACCGAAGGTACGAATGCCTTCCACGGCGGCGTCGATGTCGGCGTCGTCGAAGATGATCACCGGGGCTTTGCCACCCAGTTCCATGTGCATGCGTTTGACGCTGTCGGCGGTGCTGGAAATGATGTTCGAACCGGTGGCGATCGAACCGGTCAGCGACACCATGCGCACTTTTGGGTGGGTAACCAGCGGGCTGCCCACGGTAGGACCCCGGCCAAATACCAGATTGAGTACGCCGGCCGGGAAAATGTCCGACGCCAGTTCGGCCAGGCGTAACGCTGTCAACGGGGTTTGTTCTGACGGCTTGAGCACCACGGTATTACCCGCTGCGAGGGCCGGGGCGATTTTCCAGGCAACCATCATCAGCGGGTAGTTCCACGGCGCGATGGAGGCGATCACACCCACCGGATCGCGGCGGATCATCGAGGTGTGGCCGGGCAGGTATTCGCCACCCGCCGAACCGCTCATGCAGCGGCTGGCGCCGGCGAAGAAACGAAACACGTCGGCAATCGCCGGGATCTCGTCGTTCAGCGCCGCGCTGTAGGGCTTGCCGCAGTTGTCCGATTCCAGCCTGGCCAGTTCTTCGCCGTGGGCTTCGATGGCGTCGGCGAGCTTGAGCAGCAGCAACGAGCGGTCTTTCGGCGGCGTTTGCGACCAGCTGTCGAACGCGGCATCGGCGGCGCGCACGGCGGCGTCGACCTGGGCTTCGCTGGCTTCGTTGATCTCCACCAGAACGCGGCCGAGCGCCGGGTTGAACACGGCTTGGGCAGGGCCTTCGCCATCGATCAGCTGGCCGTTGATCAGGAGTTTGGTTTGCATGGTTCTGTCCTCTTCGAATCTATTATTTTCATTGTCGAAACCGCCCCTGGACCCTGTGGGAGCAGGGCTTGCCCGCGATGGCACCCTCGAGATCGCTATCGCGGGCAAGCCTTGCTCCTACAGGGGATTGTGGTTGTCCGTCCTGATCTATTTCCCACCACTGCCCGCAACGCTTTCGCCGCCACGGGTCAGGTAATAGGCGCCGAGGATAGGCAGCATGGTCACGATCATCACCAGCATCGCGACGACGTTGGTCACGGGCACATCCCGCGGCCGACTGAGCTGGTTGAGCAGCCAGAGGGGCAGCGTGCGTTCATGGCCGGCGGTGAAGGTGGTCACGATGATTTCGTCGAACGACAGCGCGAAGGCAAGCATGCCACCGGCCAGCAACGCAGAGCCCAGGCTCGGCAGGACGATGTAGCGGAAGGTCTGCCAACCGTCGGCGCCGAGGTCCATCGAGGCCTCGATCAAGCTGTGCGAGGTGCGGCGCAAGCGGGCGATCACGTTGTTGTAAACGATCACCACGCAGAAGGTCGCGTGGCCGACAATGATGGTGAACATCCCCGGCTCGATCCCCAGTGTCTTGAACGTCGCCAGCAAAGCGATACCGGTAATGATCCCCGGGAGTGCAATCGGCAGGATCAGCATCAACGAGATGCCTTGTTTGCCGAAGAAATCACGTCGGTACAGGGCTGCCGACGCCAGCGTACCGAGGACCATTGCAATCAAGGTCGCAATCGCCGCGATTTGCGCCGACAGCTTGATCGCCTCCAGAACGTCGGGACGTGAGAACGCCACGCTGAACCAGTGCAGGGTAAAACCCTTGGGCGGAAAGCTGAACGCCGCGTCTTCGGTGTTGAAGGCGTACATGAAGATGATCAGGATCGGGAAGTGCAGAAACACCAACCCGCCCCAGGCCGCGATTTTCAGGCCTAAAGAAGCTTTCTCAGAGTGCATCGAAGGCCCCCAGTCGTTTGACGATAGTCAGGTAGATGGCAATCAGCACGATCGGCACCAACGTGAACGCTGCAGCCATCGGCATGTTGCCGATCGCACCTTGTTGGGCGTAGACCATGCTGCCGACGAAGTAACCCGGCGGCCCCACCAGTTGCGGCACGATGAAGTCGCCCAGGGTCAGCGAAAAAGTGAAGATCGAACCGGCGGCGATGCCCGGGATCGACAGCGGCAGGATCACCTGCATGAAGGTCTGGCGTGGCTTGGCCCCGAGGTCGGCGGAAGCTTGCAGCAGCGAAGGCGGCAAGCGTTCCAGCGAGGCCTGGATCGGCAGGATCATGAACGGCAGCCAGATGTAGACGAACACCATGAAGCGACCCAGATGCGAGGTCGACAACGTGCTGCCGCCGACGCCGGGAATGCCCAGTACGAACTGCAGAACCGGTTCCAGCCCCAGGTGCTGAACGAACCATTGCGCCACGCCACCCTTGGCCAGCAGCAAGGTCCAGGCATACGCCTTGACGATGTAACTGGCCCACATCGGCATCATCACCGCGATGTAGAAAAACGCCTTGGTCTTGCCGGTGGTGTAACGCGCCATGTAGTAAGCAATCGGAAACGCCACGATGGCGCTGGCAATCGAAACGACGATCGCCATGCTCAAGGTGCGCAGGATGATGTCGAAGTTCGACGGTTGGAACAGGGCCGCGAAGTTCGCCAGGGTCAGGTCGGGTGTGACCGCCATGGTGAAGTCGTCGAAGGTGTAGAAACCCTGCCACAACAACGTCAGCAGCGAGCCCAGGTAAATGGCGCCGAACCAGATCAGCGGCGGCACCAGCAGCAACGACAGGTACAGGTTGGGGCGGCGATACAACAGGTTGGAGAACCTGCGCAATGCCGAGCCACCCGACGGGTTCCGGGAGATAGCCAAGGTGCTCATCTCATACCCCGCCGACTACGTTGTCGTGCAGCGGGATCATGGCTTCCCGTGCCCAGCGAGCATTGATGCGCTGCCCGGTCTGGTGCTGGGCGCTGGTGTCCAGCCACTGATTGTTCGCCTGACTGATGTTCAGGGTCTGGCCGTTTTCCAGCTTCAGTTCATAGCGTGTGGCACTGCCCTGGTACTGGATGTCATGGAGCAGGCCGCTGACTTCAATCTCATGGCTCGCCAGCGGGCCTTCGGCGAAACGCACGTGTTCCGGGCGAATCGAGAATGGCTGTGGATTGCCGCTCAGCTGCTTCGCCAGATCGCCACGAATCACGTTCGAGGTGCCAACGAACTCGGCGACGAAGGTGGTTGCCGGTTTCATGTAGAGGTTGCGCGGCGTATCGACCTGTTCGATGCGACCTTTGTTGAACACCGCCACACGGTCGGACATCGACAGCGCTTCGGTCTGGTCGTGGGTGACAAAGATGAAGGTGATGCCTAGCTGGCGTTGCAACTTCTTCAGTTCACTCTGCATCTGCTCGCGCAGCTTCAAATCGAGCGCGCCGAGGGGTTCGTCGAGTAGCAGCACGCGAGGGCGATTGACCAGGGCACGGGCGAGGGCCACACGCTGGCGTTGACCACCAGACAGTTGCACCGGTTTGCGATCGCCGTAGCCGCCCAGGGCAACCATGTCGAGAGCTTCCTCAGCGCGCTTCTGGCGTTCGGCCTTGCCGACGCCCTTGACCTTCAAACCGTAGGCGACGTTGTCGCGTACGTTCATGTGCGGGAACAGTGCGTAATCCTGGAAAACAGTGTTGACGTCACGCTGGTACGGCGGCAGCCCGGCGGCTTCTTCGCCGTGAATACGGATAGAGCCTGCGCTCGGTTGTTCGAACCCGGCGATCAGGCGCAGACAGGTGGTTTTGCCCGAGCCGGAAGGCCCCAGCATGGAGAAAAACTCGCCGTCCTGGATGTCGATGGAAACCCGATCTACGGCTTTCACTTCGCCGAATAGACGGGAAACGTTGGTGAACTGGACTGCAAGCGTCATGGTGCGGTGCTCCAAAAAGGCGAGGGTCGTCACAGCGGCCCTGCCTGGACTTCTGAAAAATCTGGATCTTGATGAATAACCCTGTAGCAGCTGCCGAGGTACGAGGCTGCGTTGCGTGTCCGCAGGACCGCCCTCACGGGGCGCCTCGCAGCCCAGCGCAGCCTCGTACCTCGGCTGCCGCTACAAAATGGTTTTGGGGCGGCTTCGCCACCCAGCGGGAGCAAGCTCCCTCGCCACAAGGTTTTTGCCGAACAGGTTCTCGAGGCTTAACGGCCGCCCATGATCGCGATGTAATCCTGGGTCCAGCGGCTGTACGGCACGAATTTGCCGCCTTCAGCCTGCGGGGTTTTCCAGAATGCGATCTTCTCGAACTGGTCGAAACCGTTGGTTTTGCAGCCTTCGGCGCCCAGCAATTCACTGCCCTGGCACGCTGCCGGGACGGCTGGCAACGAACCGAACCAGGCGGCTACATCACCCTGGACTTTCGGTTGCAACGACCAGTCCATCCACTTGTAGGCGCAGTTCGGGTGCTTGGCTTCGGCGTGCAGCATGGTGGTGTCCGCCCAGCCGGTGGCGCCTTCTTTCGGGATGGTCGAGGCGATCGGCTGCTTCTCGTTCATCAGGCCGTTGACCTGATACGGCCAGGCGCTGGACGCGACCACGCCTTCGTTCTTGAAGTCACTCATCTGCACGGTGGTGTCGTGCCAGTAGCGGTGGATCAACGGCTGCTGTGCGCGCAACAGTTCGAGCACCGCCTTGTATTGGGTCTCGGTCAATTCGTACGGGCTTTGAATGCCCAGTTCCGGCTTGGTGGTTTTCAGGTAAAGCGCCGCATCGGCGATGTAGATCGGGCCGTCATAGGCCTGCACGCGACCCTTGTTCGGCTTGCCATCAGGCAGGTCCTGCGCGTCGAACACCACGTTCCAGCTGGTTGGCGCGGTCTTGAAGACGTTGGTGTTGTACATCAGTACGTTCGGGCCCCACTGATACGGGGTGCCGTAGGTCTGTTTGTTGACCACGTACCACGGCGCATCCTTCAGGCGCGGGTCAATGCTTTTCCAGTTCGGGATCAGGTCGGTGTTGATCGGCTGCACACGTTTGCCAACGATCAAGCGCAACGAGGCATCGCCCGATGCGGTGACCAGGTCGTAACCGCCCTTGGCCATCAGGCTGACCATTTCGTCGGAGGTGGCAGCAGTTTTGACGTTGACCTTGCAGCCGGTTTCCTTCTCGAAACCGGTCACCCAGTCGTAAGCCTTGTCGCTTTCACCCCGTTCGATGTAGCCGGGCCAAGCGACGATATCCAGCTGACCTTCGCCGGCGCCCAAGGCTTTCAGCGGTTCGGCGGCCTGGATACTGGCACTGGCCAGCAGCGCTGTGGTGATTGCACTGAGCAGTGCGGTCTTGTGCACGAACATGGGGTTTCCCTCTTCTTTAATTATGGTCGGGGCAGTTTTGAACGGGGTGAAGCCAATGCCTTTACGGCTAATTGTTAGCGTAGTGCGCTTTCATAAATGCTGTCCGTGGCGGGCCATGATGTGCCGCACCACGCTGTAATCCTGGAGCGAATCGCTGGACAGGTCCTTGCCGTAGCCCGAACGTTTCAGGCCACCGTGGGGCATTTCGCTGACCAGCATGAAGTGGCTGTTGATCCAGGTGCAGCCGTATTGCAAGCGCGCGGCAACCTGCATCGCCTTGTCGAGGTTCTGGGTCCAGACCGACGACGCGAGGCCGTATTCCGAATCGTTGGCCCAGTCCACCGCTTGTTCAAGCTCATCGAAACGGGTCACCGTGACGACCGGCCCGAACACTTCGCGCTGGACGATTTCATCGCTCTGTTTGCAACCGGCCAGCAAGGTTGGCTGGTAATAGAAGCCTGCACCGGAGTGCACCGCCGCACCGGTTACGCGCTCAATGTGCGGTTGGCCGAGAGCGCGTTCGACAAAGCTGGCAACGCGGTCGCGCTGACGGGTGCTGATCAGCGGGCCGATTTCGTTGTCGGCGTCGCGTTTGCCGGCGAAGCGCAAACTGCTGACAGCGGCGCCGAGTTCAGCCACGAGTCGGTCATGAATGCCGGCCTGTGCATAGATTCGACACGCCGCCGTGCAATCCTGACCGGCGTTGTAATAACCGTAGGTGCGTACGCCTTCGACCACGGCCTGAATGTCCGCGTCGTTGCAGACAATCACCGGGGCTTTGCCGCCGAGTTCGAGATGCGTGCGCTTCAGGGTTTTTGCCGCGGCCTGGAGAATTTTCTGCCCGGTGACGATATCGCCGGTCAGCGACACCATGCGCACTTTCGGGTGGCTGACCAAATGGCTGCCGACGCCTTCACCGCCGCCACACACGATGTTGATCACGCCGCGCGGCAGGATCTCGGCCAGTGCAGGTGCCAGCGCCAGGATCGACAGCGGGGTGTGTTCGGAAGGTTTGAAGACCAGGGTATTGCCGGCGGCGAGGGCCGGGGCGATTTTCCACGCGGCCATCATGATCGGGTAGTTCCACGGCGCAATCGAGGCGACCACGCCAATCGGATCGCGGCGCACCATGCTGGTGTAACCCGGCAGGTATTCGCCGCTGAGCTGGCCGGTCTGGCAACGTACGGCACCCGCGAAGAAGCGGAAAACGTCGACAGTCGCGCTCAAATCGTCCTGACGGGCCAGGTGCAAAGGCTTGCCACAGTTCAGGGATTCGAGGCGGGCGAGGAGGTCGGCGTTTTTTTCGATCGCGTTGGCGATGTCCAGCAAGAGCACCGAGCGTTGCTGCGGCGTGGTCCGCGACCAGCCGGGGAATGCGCGATGGGCCGCGAGAATGGCTGCTTCGACCTGCTCGGTGCTGGCTTCGGCAATGGAGGTCAGGACTTCGCCAGTGGCCGGGTTAAGGATTGGCTCGACAAAGCCTTGTCCTGCGACCAATTCGCCGTCGATCAACAACGCGGTGAACAACGGGGTCTGCGCGCCAGCCATTTTTCGGGTTCTCTTTTCTTGTGTGGCCATGGTGCTCCCAGTGACTGAGGCCCGGCCGTCTTATATAGATGTAACAAGACTAGTCCGAGGCCCCGAGGTCGACAAATACTAAATACTGAAGGTGGCGTTCGATTAAATAGATGGCTTGCGCCCGCCGTGGGGTTGTTCCCGCGCCACGGTGAGGAAGGGGTCGACCAGGGCCGGTCGCGCGGTGCCTCGGCGCCAGGCCAGGCCGACATCGAGGGTCTGGCTCAAGTCGGCAATGGGGCGCGCTTCGATGATGTCACCCTCCAGCGACCAGGGGCGGTAGGTCATGTCCGGCTGAATGGACACGCCCAATCCAGCGGCAACGAGGCTTCGAACCGCTTCCGTCGATGCAGTTTTAAGCGTGATGCGCGGTTGCAAGCCGGCGCCGCTCCACATGCG
Organism: Pseudomonas sp. p50(2008); assembly: GCF_015351605.1. Lineage (NCBI taxonomy): Bacteria > Pseudomonadati > Pseudomonadota > Gammaproteobacteria > Pseudomonadales > Pseudomonadaceae > Pseudomonas > Pseudomonas sp. p50(2008). The sequence continues at coordinate 293,896 of NZ_JACMYF010000003.1, read as the reverse complement.
GTGAGCGTTGCGGTCCATTTCATCGACATTCAGCTGAATCAATGGCTCGCGGGCGACGTCCGCCAGGTTGATGCTGTCGTGTTCCAGCAGTGGATGCTGGGCGGGCAGCCACAGGCGATGGGGCGAGTGGGTCAATACTTCGGTTTGCAGTGCGTGGCGATCTTCCAGGTTGGAGAGGATCAACACCCCCACATCGATCTCGCCGCTGACCAGCAAATGCTCAATGTAAGGACGTTCATCTTCCATCACGCGCAGTTCGACATTGGGGTAAGCGCGCTGGAAACGGGTGAGCAAATCCGCCAGGTAATAGCCAGCGACCAGACTGGTTACGCCGATGATCAGTTGCCCGGCCACCTGGTCGGTGCTTTGTTGAAGGCTGCGTTTGGCATTGTCCACTGTCGCCAGGATCAGGTGCGCCTGACGCAGGAATTGGTGCCCCTGGTGGGTCAGCGTCATGCCCTTGGCGTGGCGATTGAACAGGCTGACGCCGATTTCCTGCTCCAGTTGCTGGATGGCCAGGGTCAGGGTGGATTGGGAGATGAAGGCGGTTTGTGCAGCGGCGGAGATGGAGCCGGTTTCGGCGACGGCGATGAAATGACGAATCTGACGCAAGGTCATCATGGAAAATTACCCGGTGGGCGGTTTTTATATATTTACATGAGTGTATATCTTTTTTTTCGATGGTCTGCGGTCGCCTGTTCTTTCTCGCGCAACATCTCGAAGCACTCTCGCTTCCGGAGGCCGGGCACTTTCGATCTAGGCTGGTGGCCTTAATGGTCCGGTTAACCCCATTTTTGGAGGCGGAAAATGAATACCCGTGGATTGCTCGATCAGTTGCTCAGGTCGGGTCAGGATATGTTGCAAAAGAAGGCTGGTGGCTCCCATAACAAGGCATCCAGCGGCGGATTGGGCGGTTTGCTGGGCGGATCCGCTGGCTCGGGTGGTCTTGGCGGCCTGCTGTCAGGCGCCGGTGGCGGTGCGTTGGCCGCTGGCGCGATGGGCCTGTTGCTGGGTAGCAAGAAGGGCCGCAATGTGGGTGGCAAGGTCCTGACCTACGGTGGCCTCGCGGCGCTGGGCGTCATTGCCTACAAGGCTTACGGCAACTGGCAGGCACAGCAGGGCGGCGGGGCGAAGACTGAACCGCAAACCCTGGACCGCTTGCCGCCGGCGCAAGTCGAGCTGCACAGCCAGGCAATCCTCAAGGCCCTGGTGGCAGCAGCCAAGGCCGACGGCCATGTCGATGAGCGCGAGCGGACGCTGATCGAAGGTGAGTTCACCAAGCTCGACAACGACCAGGAGTTGCAGCACTGGCTGCATGCCGAACTCAACAAACCGCTGGATCCTGCTGATGTCGCGCGCGCCGCCAGCACCCCGGAAATGGCCGCCGAGATGTACATCGCCAGCGTGATGCTGGTGGATGAGGAGAACTTCATGGAGAAGTCCTACCTTGATGAACTGGCTCGCCAGCTCAAGCTGGAGCCGGGCTTGAAGGCTGAACTGGAAAAGCAGGTGCGCCAGGCTTCGGTTTAAGCAACGCCCGTGAAAATCGTCTTCCCCGTTTAAGAGCTGCCGAGGCTGCGATCTTTTGATCGTTTGCCGTTATCGGCAGCTTCTTCACCATCAATGACCATCCACCATTCGTTTCTACCAAATCGCCGCTAACACTCTTCTTCCCAGATAGCGGAAAGTCCCATTCCAGAACCAATCCCGGTGTTTGCATGGCCAGGATGAGAAGTGGTGCGCATCCGTCTTATAAATGAAACACCGCCCTCGGCTATACTCCGCAACATTTGAAACGGCCCCGAGGAATGACTGTGAAGAACTGGACGTTGCGCCAACGCATTTTGGCGAGCTTTGCGGTAATTATCGCCATCATGTTTCTGATGGTCATCGTGTCCTATTCCCGTCTGCTGAAAATCGAAGAAAGCGAAGCCAGCGTCCGTGACGACGCGCTGCCTGGTGTGTTCTTCAGCTCGGCGATTCGGGGGGCCTGGTCCGACAGTTTCCTGCATATCCAGGAGATGCTTGGCCTCAAAGAGGGGCAGGGTGTTACCGCGGAGGATGACGCCGAGTTCAAACTCTTCGAGACGCGCCTGCAAGAGCAGATGAGCAACTATCGCAACACCGTCACCACCGATGAAGACAAGGTCGAATTCGCCCGGTTTGAAAAATTCCATGAGGATTACAACAAGATCCTGACGGCGGTTCTCGACTTGCATAAACGGCAACAGGTAGACGACGCGACAAAGATGTTCAATGAGCAATTGACCCCGGCCTGGACCGCAGGACGCGTCAAACTCAATGACATTATTCGCGAGAACAAGAAGGTCGCCGACGATGACATGGTGGCCATCGATAACGCCGTGGTCACGGCTAAAGTCATCATGGGCGTGTCCCTGCTGATTGCAGTGCTGGCTGCCGGCCTCTGCGGCCTGCTGCTGATGCGCGCAATCATGGCGCCGATGAACCGTATCGTGAAAATCCTCGAAATCATGCGTACCGGCGATCTCAGCGGCCGCCTGAACCTGGATCGCAAAGATGAATTCGGTGCTGTCGAAACCGGCTTCAACGACATGATGACCGAGCTGACCTCGCTGGTTTCCCAGGCCCAGCGCTCGTCGGTGCAGGTCACCACGTCGGTGACCGAAATCGCTGCCACGTCCAAGCAGCAGCAAGCGACTGCCACTGAAACAGCGGCGACGACCACTGAAATCGGCGCGACCTCCCGTGAAATCGCGGCCACTTCCCGTGACCTGGTGCGCACCATGACGGAAGTCTCCACCGCCGCCGATCAGGCGTCGGTGCTGGCCGGCTCTGGTCAGCAAGGCCTGGCCCGCATGGAAGACACCATGCACTCGGTGATGGGCGCCGCCGACCTGGTCAACGCCAAACTGGCGATCCTCAATGAGAAGGCCGGCAACATCAATCAGGTGGTCGTGACCATCGTCAAAGTGGCCGATCAGACCAACCTCCTGTCACTCAACGCCGCCATCGAAGCAGAGAAAGCCGGTGAATACGGCCGTGGCTTTGCCGTGGTCGCCACGGAAGTGCGCCGCCTGGCGGATCAGACCGCCGTGGCCACCTATGACATCGAGCAGATGGTGCGCGAGATCCAGTCGGCGGTGTCGGCCGGCGTCATGGGCATGGACAAGTTCTCCGAAGAAGTGCGCCGTGGCATGTCCGAAGTGCAACAGGTTGGCGAGCAGTTGTCGCAGATCATCCATCAGGTTCAGGCGTTGGCACCGAGAGTGTTAATGGTCAACGAAGGCATGCAAGCCCAGGCTACGGGCGCGGAACAGATCAACCACGCGCTGGTGCAATTGGGCGATGCCAGCAGCCAGACCGTCGAGTCCCTGCGCCAGGCCAGCTTCGCCATCGATGAGCTGAGCCAGGTGGCCGTGGGTCTGCGCAGCGGCGTTTCGCGATTCAAAGTCTGATGAGCGAACTCGCGGCCAGGCGCGGCACTGTGATGCCGGCCAAACAGTCCCTGTTTCTGGTGTTTCGCATCGGTAACGAGCGCTATGCCCTGCAGGCCATCGAGGTGGCTGAAGTGCTGCCGCGCCTGCCGTTGAAGCCGATAGCCAAGGCGCCGGACTGGGTCGCAGGGGTGTTTGCCTATCGCGGTGCGGTGGTGCCGGTGATCGACCTCAGTGCACTGACTTTCGGCGAACCGGCGCAGGTTCGCACCAGTACCCGATTGGTGCTTGTTCATTACCGCCCGAATGAAGCCGTTGCCCCACAATTGCTTGGGCTGATTCTGGAACAAGCCACTGATACCTTGCGCTGCCACCCGACCGAGTTTCAACCCTACGGTTTGGACAATCGCCAGGCGCCTTATCTGGGGCCAGTGAGGGAAGATGCCCAGGGTTTGCTGCAGTGGGTGCGGGTCGCCGATTTGCTGGATGAGCGGGTGCGCGGGTTGCTGTTCCCCTCGCCACCGCTGGATCCGGCACTGCTTGAGGAGCGGCCATGAACAGCGATCAGCGTTTTTTCGATTTCCTCAAAGAGCGCATCGGCCTCGACGTGACGTCGGTGGGGCCGGCGATCATTGAGCGAGCAGTGCGCCAACGCAGCGCCGCGAACAGTGACCTCACTGCCGATGCGTATTGGCACCGACTGCAAGGTTCGCGGGACGAGCAGCAAGCGTTGATCGAAGCCGTGATCGTTCCCGAGACCTGGTTTTTCCGCTATCCGGAGTCCTTCGCCACGTTGGCGAAGCTCGCGATCAAGCGGCTGGGCGACATCAACAACATGCGCGCCTTGCGGATTCTCAGCTTGCCGTGTTCCACCGGTGAAGAGCCGTACTCCATTGCCATGTCGTTGCTTGATGCCGGCCTCAAGCCCCATCAGTTCAAAGTCGAAGGAATGGATGTCAGCCCCCTCTCGGTGGAAAAAGCCCGGCGCGCGCTGTACGGCAAGAACTCGTTTCGCGGTCAGGACATCGAGTTTCGCGATCGGTTTTTCACGCCCGACAATGAAGGCTTTCGCCTCAGCGAGCGTGTTCTGGAGCAAGTGCGATTGCAGGTCGGCAATCTGCTGGATCCAGTCTTGCTGGCCAACGAGCCGCCCTATGATTTTGTGTTCTGCCGAAATCTGCTGATCTATTTCGACCTGCCGACGCAACAACAGGTCTTTGAAGTCTTGAAGCGTCTGACCCACGTTGACGGCGTACTGTTTATCGGCCCGGCCGAGGGCAGTCTGTTGGGACGTTTCGGCATGCGTTCGATCGGCATCCCGCAGTCTTTTGCGTTCAGTCGCCAAAGCGCGCCCGAACTGACGCCCGTTTTTGTGCCGACGCCGACGCCGCTGCCGGTGCAGCGCCCTGTCCGCAACGTGACACCGTTACCGGTTCGCAGCCGGCCTTTTGCCGCCGTGGCGCCGCGGCCGGTTGTTGCCAAAACCGGTCATTCGGATGCCGCCGCACTGCTGGCGAACATCGCCGCCCTGGCCAACGAAGGCAAAAGCGCCGAGGCCCGGGCCGCGTGCGAACGTTATTTGCGCAGTCACGAACCGGTTGCCCAAGTGTTTTACTGGTTGGGATTGCTCAGCGATGTCGCCGGTAGCGCCCTTGAAGCCCAAGGGTTTTATCGCAAGGCGCTGTACCTTGAACCCCAACACCCCGACGCGTTGATGCACCTGGCAGCCTTGCTGCAATCCCAGGGCGACACGGCGGGCGCCAGACGATTGCAGGACCGCGCCGCCCGTAGCGAGCGCGCCGCTGACAGTGAGCGCAAACGATGAACGCCTCCGACGCCTTGAGCGTAACTCACGACGATGCCCAGGCCATCGATGACTGCTGGAACCGCATCGGTGTCCATGGCGATAGGTCCTGCCCGCTGCTGAGCGAACACATTCATTGCCGCAACTGCGCTGTCTACTCGACCGCTGCCACGCGTTTGCTCGATCGCTACGCCTTGCAGCAGGAAGACCGCGGACAGGTGTCCAGCGCGGTCGAAAGCGATGTCAAAACCCGATCGCTACTGATGTTCCGCCTCGGCGAAGAATGGCTTGGTCTGGCCACCCGTACCTTGGTGGAAGTGGCGCCGCTGCAGGCTATTCACTCGTTACCCCATCAACGCTCCCGGGCCTTGCTCGGTGTGGCCAACGTGCGCGGCGCGCTGGTGGCCTGCCTGTCGCTGGTCGAGCTGTTGGGGCTCGATGCGGTTGGCAGCGTGGCGTCCGGGGCACGGGTGATGCCGCGCATGCTGATCATCGCCGCCAACGGTGGTCCCGTGGTGGTGCCGGTGGACGAGGTCGATGGCATTCATGCCATCGACGAGCGAATCCTCGACGCGGCGTCGCGTTCCGGGACACAGGCCAGCAGCAAATACACCCATGGCGTGTTGCAGTTCAAAGGTCGCAGCCTGCGTTGGCTCGATGAAGAGCAACTGTTGTCCGCCGTGACCCGGAGCCTTACATGACCCCTGAACAGATGCGCGACGCCTCGTTGCTGGAACTGTTCAGCCTGGAAGCCGAAGCCCAGACGCAGGTGCTGAGCGCGGGCTTGCTGGCACTTGAACGCGACCCGACTCAAGCCGATCACCTTGAGTCGTGCATGCGTGCCGCGCACTCGCTCAAGGGCGCGGCGCGGATCGTTGGCGTCGATGCCGGTGTCAGTGTTGCCCACGTCATGGAAGATTGCCTGGTCAGCGCGCAGGAAGGGCGTCTGTACCTTCGGCCAGAACACATCGACGCTTTGCTGCAAGGCACCGATCTGCTCATGCGCATTGCGACGCCTGATCACGCGCCGAGCCCAGCGGACATTGAAGCCTATGTGGCGCTGATGACACTGTTGCTGGACCCGCTGGCACTGGCTCCACCCATCAGCACACCGATCGCGCCGTTCATGGCCGAGCCTGAACCCGAAGCACCTGCTGCACCGATCGAGGTGCCGATCCCGGTCGTCGAGCCGCTGCCGGTGGCGCCCACCGAGTCGCCACCGAAAAACAGGCGCACCACGGAAAATGGCGAGCGTGTCCTGCGGGTCACGGCCGAACGCTTGAACAGCCTGCTCGATCTGTCGAGCAAGTCCCTGGTGGAAACCCTGCGGCTCAAACCGCATCTGGCGACCATGCAGCGCCTCAAACGCACGCAAAGCAACGGCTTGCGCGCGCTGGAAAATCTCAATGTGCACCTCAAGGACCACGCCTTGAGCCTCGAAGCCCGGGAAGCCCTTGAGGATGCTCGTCGGTTGCTGGCGGAATCCCAGCAGTTGCTGGTGGAGAAAAACGCCGAGCTGGACGAATTCGCCTGGCAAGCCAGTCAACGCGCCCAAGTGTTGTACGACACGGCGCTGGCGTGCCGCATGCGACCCTTCGCCGACGTGCTGACCGGGCAAGTACGCATGGTCCGCGACCTGGGTCGCAGCCTGGGCAAACAGGTGCGGCTGGAGATCGAGGGCGAGAAAACCCAGGTCGATCGCGACGTACTGGAAAAACTCGAAGCGCCGCTGACTCATCTGCTGCGCAACGCTGTCGACCATGGCATCGAATCTGCGGAGCAACGTCTGTTGGCCGGCAAGCCCGCTGAGGGCTTGATCCGACTGCGCGCCTCGCACCAGGCCGGTCTGCTGGTGCTGGAACTTAGCGATGATGGCAACGGCGTCGACCTGGAAAAGGTCCGCCGCAGCATCATCGAGCGTCAATTGTCCCCGGCGGAAACCGCCGCGCAGTTGAGTGAAGAAGAGCTGCTGACGTTCCTGTTCCTGCCGGGTTTCAGCTTGCGCGACAAGGTCACCGAGGTTTCCGGGCGGGGGGTCGGTCTGGATGCGGTCCAGCATATGGTCCGTCAACTGCGGGGCGCAGTGGTGCTTGAGCAGACGGCGGGCGAGGGCAGTCATTTCCATCTCGAAGTACCGCTGACACTGTCAGTGGTGCGCAGCCTGGTGGTGGAGGTCGGTGACGAGGCGTATGCGTTTCCGCTGGCTCACATTGAACGCATGTGCGATCTCGAACCTGTGGACATCGTTCAGGTCGAGGGCCGTCAGCATTTCTGGCACGAAGGCCGACATGTCGGGTTGGTCGCGGCCAGTCAATTGCTGCAACGGCCGGCCAGCCAGAGTGCGCAGGAGACGCTCAAGGTCGTGGTCATCCGCGAGCGCGAGGCGATTTACGGCGTGGCTGTCGAGCGGTTCATCGGCGAACGCACCCTGGTGGTGCTGCCGCTGGACGAGCGGCTGGGCAAGGTGCAGGACATCTCCGCCGGGGCTTTGCTCGACGACGGTTCGGTGGTGTTGATCGTCGACGTTGAAGACATGCTGCGTTCGGTGGACAAGCTGCTCAATACCGGTCGCCTGGAGCGCATTGCGCGTCAGGGCAATCAGGTCGTCGAAGCGGCTCGCAAACGGATTCTGGTGGTCGACGACTCGCTGACGGTGCGCGAACTGCAGCGCAAACTGTTGCTCAATCGCGGCTACGATGTGGCCGTGGCGGTCGACGGAATGGATGGCTGGAATGCCCTGCGCTCGGAGGATTTCGATCTGCTGATTACCGACATCGACATGCCGCGCATGGACGGCATCGAACTGGTGTCGTTGTTGCGGCGGGACAACCGTCTGCAATCGCTGCCGGTCATGGTGGTGTCCTATAAAGATCGCGAAGAAGACCGCCGTCGTGGACTGGACGCGGGAGCCGACTATTATCTAGCCAAAGCCAGTTTTCATGACGACGCCCTGCTTGATGCAGTGGTTGAGCTCATCGGAGGAGCGCGGACATGAAAATCGCAATCGTCAACGACATGCCCATGGCGGTAGAGGCTCTGCGCCGCGCCCTGGCATTCGAACCGGCGCATCAGGTGATCTGGGTTGCCAGCAATGGCGCCGAGGCGGTACAGCGTTGCGCTGAAAACACGCCGGACCTGATCCTGATGGACCTGATCATGCCGGTGATGGATGGCGTCGAAGCCACACGACGGATCATGGCCGAGACCCCGTGCGCCATCGTGGTCGTCACCGTCGATCGCCAACAGAATGTGCATCGGGTGTTCGAGGCCATGGGGCATGGCGCGCTGGACGTCGTCGATACCCCGGCGCTCGGTGCCGGCAACGCCCAGGAAGCGGCGGCGCCGTTATTGCGCAAGATCATGAACATTGGCTGGCTGATCGGCGACAAAGGCAACCGGGAACGTCCGGCGCCGAGTCCGCTGCGCAGTTCGGGTTCGCGGCAGCGGCTGATCGCCATTGGCTCGTCCGCGGGCGGGCCGGCTGCGCTGGAAGTGCTGTTGAAAGGGCTGCCACGGGATTTTCCGGCAGCCATTGTGCTGGTGCAGCACGTGGACCAGGTGTTTGCGGCCGGCATGGCCGAGTGGCTCAGCAGCGCCAGCGGCCTCAACGTGCGCCTGGCCCAGGAAGGCGAGCCACCGCAAAGTGGAACAGTGCTGCTGGCCGGCACCAATCATCATATTCGCTTGTTGAAAAACGGTACGCTGGCGTACACCGCCGAACCGGTCAAAGAGATTTATCGGCCCTCGATCGATGTGTTTTTCGAAAGCGTGGCCAATTACTGGAACGGTGATGCCGTCGGCGTGTTGCTCACGGGCATGGGACGCGATGGCGCGCAGGGCCTCAAGCTCATGCGCCAGCAGGGCTACCTGACGATTGCTCAGGACCAACAAAGCAGTGCGGTTTACGGAATGCCCAAGGCAGCAGCGGCTATCGACGCGGCCTCGGAAATTCGCCCACTGGACAAGATAGCGCCACGATTGCTGGAGATTTTCGCTAAATGACTATTCTTGGCAGCAATCCTGGCTTCGGCAGTACTCAGGTGATCGCACATGAATGATTTACAGCTCGACGATTTCAAGACCGATGAAAACGCCGCCATGGTGTTGTTGGTGGACGATCAGGCGATGATCGGCGAGGCCGTGCGACGTGGGTTGTCGAATGAAGAAAATATCGACTTCCACTTTTGTGCGGACCCACATCAGGCGATCGCCCAGGCGATTCGCATCAAGCCGACGGTGATCCTGCAGGATTTGGTGATGCCCGGTCTCGATGGCCTGAGCCTGGTGCGCGAGTACCGCAATCACCCGGCGACCAAGGACATTCCGATCATTGTCCTGTCGACCAAGGAAGACCCGCTGATCAAAAGCGCGGCCTTCGCGGCGGGGGCCAACGATTATCTGGTGAAGTTGCCCGACAACATCGAGCTGGTGGCGCGCATCCGCTATCACTCGCGCTCCTACATGACCCTGTTGCAGCGTGACGCGGCTTACCGCGCATTACGCGTGAGCCAGCAGCAGTTGCTTGATACCAACCTGGTCCTGCAGCGGCTGATGAACTCCGACGGCCTGACCGGACTGTCGAACCGTCGTCACTTCGATGAGTACCTGGAGCTGGAATGGCGACGCTCGTTGCGTGACCAGACTCAGCTGTCGTTGTTGATGATTGATGTGGATTACTTCAAATCCTACAACGACAGCTTCGGTCACCTGGAAGGCGATGAGGCGCTGCGCAAGGTCGCCACGTCGATTCGCGACGCCAGCTCCCGACCTTCTGACCTGCCGGCCCGTTACGGCGGTGAAGAGTTCGCGCTGGTGCTGCCCAACACTTCACCGGGTGGCGCACGACTGGTGGCGGAAAAACTCCGGCAGACCGTCGCGGCCCTGAAAATCCCTCACAACGCACCGGCAGAAGGCTCGAGCCTGACCATCAGCATCGGCCTGTCGACCATCACCCCGCAGCAGGGCAGCGATTGCCGCCAACTGATCCTGGCGGCGGACAAGGGGCTGTATGCGGCGAAGAACAATGGGCGTAATCAGGTGGGGATTGCGTAGAGATAGATGGGGAGTTTGAACTCGCTGCCCCAGACCGGGAAAATCCCCTGTGGCGAGGGGATTCATCCCCGTTGGGCTGCGAAGCGGCCCCAGCATCCGGCCAAATAGATTGAGTTGACCGGACTTGCGACTGCTGCGCAGCCGAACGGGGATGAATCCCTCACCACAGAACACCCTGCATTCGATTGAATCATTCCCCCCTAAAGCCGCCAGGCGGGCTGCCTTGACAGCCTGATTACGGTATACTCGCCGGCTTTCAAAAGTTCGCCAACGAGTGCTGCCCGCCATGGAAATCAACCCGATCCTTAACAGTATCAAGGACCTGTCCGAGCGCTCCGAAACTATTCGGGGGTATCTTTGACTACGATCAAAAGCATGAGCGTCTGACCGAAGTCAATCGCGAGCTTGAAGATCCGTCTGTCTGGAACAACCCGTCGTACGCTCAGGAACTGGGTCGCGAGCGCTCCCTGCTGGCCCAGATCGTCGAAACCCTCGACGAAATGCACAGCGGCCTGGCTGACGCCAAAGACCTGCTGCTGATGTCCGCCGAAGAAGAAGACCAGGCTGCCGTCGATGACGTCGCCGCCGAAGTCGAACGTCTGCGCGAATCCCTGGAAAAACTCGAATTCCGTCGCATGTTCAGCGGTGAGATGGACGCCAACAACGCCTACCTGGACATCCAGGCCGGCTCTGGCGGTACCGAAGCCCAGGACTGGGCCAACATCCTGCTGCGCATGTACCTGCGCTGGGCTGACAAGCGCGGTTTCGACGCGACCATCATGGAACTGTCCGCCGGTGAAGTCGCCGGGATCAAGGGCGCTACCGTGCACATCAAGGGCGAGTACGCCTTTGGCTGGTTGCGTACCGAAATCGGCGTGCACCGCCTGGTTCGCAAGAGCCCGTTCGACTCTGGCAACCGTCGCCACACCTCGTTCTCGGCTGTGTTCGTGTCGCCGGAAATCGATGACAACATCGAAATCGACATCAATCCGTCGGACCTGCGCATCGACACCTACCGCTCCTCCGGTGCCGGTGGTCAGCACGTAAACACCACCGACTCGGCCGTACGTATCACTCACGTGCCGTCCAACACCGTGGTGAGCTGCCAGAACGAACGCTCCCAGCACGCCAACAAAGACACCGCGATGAAAATGTTGCGGGCGCGCTTGTACGAGCAGGAAGTGCAGAAGCGCAACGCTGCCTCGCAAGCGTTGGAAGACACCAAGTCGGACATCGGCTGGGGTCACCAGATTCGCTCGTACGTGCTCGACGCCTCGCGGATCAAGGATTTGCGCACTAACATCGAACGCAGCGACTGCGACAAGGTGCTCGACGGCGACATCGACGAATACCTGGTGGCGAGCCTGAAGCAAGGCTTGTAAAGCATGCAGTACCGGATCGCGCTGACACAGGCGATCCCTGTGGTAACGGCGGTGCAGCATCCGACTTGCCCGCGATCCCCCGCCGAAGGCTGGGGACAACGAACCTGATGGAATATTTAAAGACATGAGCGACCAACAACTCGACCCGCAAGCCCTGCAACAGGAAGAAAACTCCCTGATCGCACTGCGCAAGGAAAAGCTGGCTGCCGAGCGCGCCAAGGGCAACGCCTTCCCGAACGACTTCCGCCGCGACAACTATTGCGATGCGCTGCAGAAGCAGTACGCGGACAAGACCAAGGAAGAGCTGGCCGAGGCTGCGATTCCGGTCAAGGTTGCCGGTCGTATCATGCTCAACCGTGGCTCGTTCATGGTGATCCAGGACATGACCGGTCGAATCCAGGTCTACGTCAACCGCAAGACCCTGTCCGAAGAAACCCTGGCCGCGGTGAAAACCTGGGACATGGGCGACATCATTGCCGCTGAAGGCACCCTGGCCCGTTCCGGCAAGGGCGACCTGTACGTCGAAATGACCAACGTGCGCCTGCTGACCAAGTCCCTGCGTCCACTTCCGGACAAGCACCACGGGCTGACCGACACCGAGCAGCGCTACCGCCAGCGTTACGTTGACCTGATCGTCAACGAAGACGTGCGCCAGACGTTTCGCGTGCGCTCGCAAGTCATTGCTCACATCCGCACCTTCCTGATGCAGCGTGACTTCCTGGAAGTGGAAACGCCGATGCTGCAAACCATTCCGGGCGGCGCGGCAGCCAAGCCGTTCGAAACCCACCACAACGCATTGGACATGGGCATGTTCCTGCGCATCGCGCCGGAGCTGTACCTCAAGCGCCTTGTGGTAGGTGGTTTTGAGAAAGTGTTCGAGATCAACCGCAACTTCCGTAACGAAGGCGTTTCGACTCGTCACAACCCTGAATTCACCATGTTGGAGTTCTACCAGGCGTACGCCGACTACGAAGACAACATGGACCTGACCGAAGAACTGTTCCGTGAGCTGGCGCAGCTGGTTCTGGGCAGCACCGACGTGCCTTACGGCGACAAGGTGTTCCACTTCGGCGAACCGTTCGTGCGTCTGTCGGTGTTCGACTCGATCCTCAAGTACAACCCTGAGCTGACCGCTGACGACCTGAACGACATCGACAAGGCTCGCGCCATCGCCAAGAAAGCCGGCGCCAAGGTGCTGGGCTTCGAAGGCCTGGGCAAGCTGCAGGTGATGATTTTCGAAGAGCTGGTCGAGCACAAGCTGGAGCAGCCGCACTTTATTACCCAGTACCCGTTCGAAGTGTCGCCGCTGGCTCGTCGCAACGACGACAACCCGAACGTCACCGACCGTTTCGAGCTGTTCATCGGTGGTCGTGAAATCGCCAACGCCTATTCCGAGTTGAACGACGCGGAAGACCAGGCCGAGCGCTTCATGGCGCAAGTAGCCGACAAGGACGCTGGTGACGACGAAGCCATGCACTACGACGCCGACTTCGTTCGCGCGCTGGAGTACGGCATGCCGCCAACGGCCGGCGAAGGTATCGGCATCGACCGTCTGGTGATGCTGCTGACCAACTCCCCGTCGATCCGCGACGTGATCCTGTTCCCGCACATGCGGCCGCAAGCGTAAGTGTTTTAGTTAAAAAGCCGCCTTTCAAGGCGGCTTTTTATTGCCTGTCTGGTACAAACGTATCAACTTGTTACTTTCATGTGAGAGGAAATACCTGTCGTGATTCGTGCAATGGCTCAAGAAGGTGCAGCGGGTATCGCCACTGCGGTCGCTGAAAGTGTTCAGTACCAGGGTCGCAAGGCCAGCCGACAGGGCAGCGAGCAGCGTCGACAGGACATTCTCGATGCGGCCATGCGCATTGTCGTGCGCGAAGGCGTGCGGGCTGTACGTCATCGAGCAGTGGCTGCTGAAGCGGGCGTGCCGTTATCGGCGACGACCTACTATTTCAAAGACATCGACGACTTGCTCACCGATACCTTCGCTCAGTATGTGGAGCGCAGCGCGGCGTTCATGGCCAAGCTGTGGGTGAACAACGAAGGCCTGCTGCGCGAGATGGTGGTCAGCGGCGACGGCAGCCCCGAGTCTCGCTCGCAGTTGGCGGATGATATTGCGCGGTTGATGGCGGACTATGTTCACCACCAATTGGTGAGCCGCCGCGAACATCTGATGGCCGAGCAGGCGTTTCGTCAGGAGGCGTTGTTGAACCCGCGCCTGGCGCAGTTGGTGCGCTCGCATCAGCAAATTCTCCTGCAGGGTACGTGTCAGCTTTTCGAGGTGCTGGGTTCACGAGAGCCACAACAGGACGCCAAGGTGTTGACGGCGATTATCGGACGGATGGAATATCAGGGCCTGCTCAACGACGCCGAGCCTGCTGCCGAAGCGGAAATGCTCGGGATTCTCAATCGTTACATGCATTTGGTATTGGCGTCGGTATAACTCTGTGGGAGCCGGGCATGCCCGCGAGGGTGATCTGACATTCACCATGGATGTCGTCTGACACACCGTCATCGCGGGCAAGCCCGGCTCCCACTGATCGGTGTTTTGTTCATAGGGAGTGTTGAATGAAAACCTGGCGTGTCGTTGTGATCGCCTTGTCGTTCCTGCTGCTCAGTGGCTGCCTGGTGACCTTCAAGGAGCCGCTGCCCGAAAGCGATCCCGCGCCTAAAGGTTTGCTTGGCAAATGGACCAGCACCAACGCCTGGGGCGAGCCGATGAACCTGGAGCTCAGCCGCCTGGGCGACAGCCGTTATCAGGCCGTCAGCTATTTCAAGGCCAAACCCAAAACCCGCGAAGCCTATGCTTTCACCGTGTCGCGCCATGGTGATCGCTGGTACCTGTCAGCTAAAGTCCCGGCGCAATTTGGCGGGCATTTCATCATTGCCGGCTTCGAACTCAACGATCAGCATGAATTGGTGGTCTACAACCTCGATCTCGATCAGATCAAACAAGCTCTGGGCCAGAAAGTCTTCAGCGGCGAAGGCTTCCAGACCGACGACGGCGAGGGAGTACTGATCGACTCCCGTATGGATCAGGTTTTCGCCTGGCTCGATGATCCGGCCAATTCCGATGTCTTCGTCGAAGCGGTGCGTTATCAGCGCCTGGCCAGAGCCAAATAAATTCAGTGTTTACGGTTTGACTACAGGAGTTTCGGGTGGACGATTACCAGCAGACGATACGCATATTGTCCGATCGCATTGTGCTGGCACAGACACCGATTCGCGTCCTCGATGCGGTCAAATGGGATGACAGCATCCGCAAGGGTTTCCTCAAGGCCAAAGGCAAGGAAATGCCGGCGGTGGACCGCGATTACTACCTTAATCGGCCGCTTTCCTTCGACTCCAGCAAAGTGAAGCTGGAGTTCCAGAACATCGAGCGCGACATCACCCGCCAGCTTGGCCAGTTCAACCCGGTCGGGCAAATCATGCGACGCATGTGCAAGGAATACCGCATGGTGGTGCGCATGCTCGAAGCACGCGGTACCGAGGATTTCGGGCTTATTTCCCAAGAGCTGTACGGCGCGGCGTCCGACGCGTTCCACGCCGGCGACCCGACCTTGTCCGATCTGGGCTTGATGCTCTCCGATTACCTGAACAATATCGACGGCCGCGGCGACCTGAAGGACGAGCCGAAAACGCTTACCGCCAAGGACGCCGTGAATTTATTGCAAACCCGGTTGAGCAAAGTGTTTGGCGAGGCCGAGGAAACCATTCGCGTATTCGAGTCCGATGGCATTGTCGCGGACGCGGCGGCGGGCGCGGATTACATCAAGATCCGCACTGACGCGATGTTCAACGAGCGTGATGTGCGTGCTCTGGAAGTCCATGAAGGTCTGGTGCATGTCGGCACCACGCTGAACGGCCTGAACCAGCCGATTTGTACCTTTCTCTCCAAGGGCCCGCCTTCTTCGACGGTGACCCAGGAAGGCCTGGCGATCCTGATGGAAATCATCACCTTCGCCTCGTACCCGAGTCGCTTGCGCAAACTGACCAACCGCACCCGCGCCATTCACATGGTGGAGGAGGGGGCCGACTTCCTGCAGGTGTACGAATTCTTCCGTGAGCAAGGCTTCGAAATGCCGGAAAGCTACGGCAACGCCAGTCGCGTGTTCCGTGGCTCGGTGCCCAACGGTTTGCCATTTACCAAAGACTTGTCCTACCTCAAGGGCTTTATCATGGTTTACAACTACATTCAGTTGGCCGTGCGCAAGGGCAAGCTTGAGCAGATTCCGCTACTGTTTTGTGGCAAGACTACGCTGGAAGACATGCGTACCCTGCGCCAGTTGGTGGATGAAGGCCTGGTGGTGCCGCCCAAGTATTTGCCTGAACAGTTCCGCGACATGAACGCGCTGTCGGCGTGGATGTGCTTCTCCAACTTCCTGAACCACCTGAGCCTGGACCGGATCGAAGCGGATTATTCCAACATCCTCTAATGATCACGAAATTCCCTGTAGGAGTGAGCCTGCTCGCGATTGCGGTTCAACATTCGACATTGATGTTGGCTGACACACCGCTATCGCGAGCAGGCTCACTCCTACAGGGTTTAGTATTTCAATCCTTTAATACGAGGTTTCAACGGATGAGAATCCTCGGCATCCTCTGCCTTCTCCTGACCCTGGGCGGTTGCAGTTCGCTGCTGTTCTATCCCGAGCCAGGCCAGCTGTTCACGCCGGAAAAAGCCAAACTCGATTACCGTGAAGTCACCCTGACCACCGCCGACGGCCTCAAGCTGAACGCCTGGTGGCTGCCCGCCAAACAAGGTGTCGAGGTCAAAGGCACGGTGCTGCACCTGCACGGCAACGGCGGCAACTTGCCGATGCACCTCGGCGGGAGCTGGTGGTTGCCTGAAGAGGGGTATCAGGTGTTGCTGGTGGACTATCGCGGTTATGGCTTGTCCGAGGGTGAGCCGAGCTTGCCGGCGATCTATCAGGACATCGATGCCGCGTTCAAATGGCTCGACCAAGCGCCCGAGGTCAAAGGTAAACCGCTGATCCTTCTCGGCCAGAGTCTCGGTGGTTCGATGGCCGTGCATTACCTGGTCCAGCACCCGGAACGCCAGAAACAACTCAAGGCGTTCGTGCTCGACGGCGTGCCCGCCAGTTACCGCAGCGTCGGCCAGTTTGCCTTGAGCACCTCCTGGCTGACCTGGGCGTTTCAGGTGCCATTGTCCTGGCTGGTGCCGGACGGTGACAGTGCGATCAACTCCATGGCTCAGCTCAATGGCGTGCCGAAACTGATCTACCACAGCATCGACGATCCGATCGTGCCCCTTTCCAACGGCATCCGACTGTATCAAGCTGCGCCGCCGCCGCGAGTGCTGCAACTGACCCGTGGCGGTCATGTGCAGACGTTCGCCGACCCGGTCTGGCGCAAAGTCATGCTGCGCTACCTTGACGATCCGCAGCATTTCAACGGCCTGCGCCGCCTGGGTGAAATCCCCAATTACCCGGCAACCCCGAATTCTGAAGATGAACCACCAGAGAGTCCGCAATGAGTGAAGAACGTAACGCCATCCCGCTGATCATCACCGGTATTTGCAGCATCCTCGGCACCGTCGCCGCCCTGTGGTGGTACGGCTACCTGCACTTCGCCAAACCCGAAGATGCGCTGCTGCTCAGCGACTTCACCATGCTCAAGACCGTGCCGGGCGAAGACTACAAGGTCTCCCTGGACCCGGCTCCGCAAGTCGCGCAGTGCATCGATGGAGTGCTGGTGCTGTTCGACACCGAGCAAAAAGGTTTGACAGGTGTGTTGATCAACGGCCAGAAAAAAGCGGTGCGGTGCATGGGGCAGGAAACGCCGCAGAAGCTGGAGCAGTAACTTCGTTTTGATCTTCAACAAAAAGCCCCGCCTGATCAGATCAGGCGGGGCTTTTAGTTACAGCGTGAGGCTTAGTTCGAGCTGACTGCCGAACGCGGGATCACTGGCTGGTTGTCGTTGGAAATGGTCACTTCCACACGACGGTTCATCGCACGACCCGACACGCTGCCGTTTTCAGCAACCGGGTATTCCTTGCCATAACCCTGGGCAACGATGCGCGCTGGATCAACGCCCATTTTCACCAGAGCCATACGCACGGAGTTGGCGCGACGCTCGGACAGCGACTGGTTGTAGCTCGCTGCACCGGTGCTGTCGGTATAGCCTTCAACAATCACCTTACGGTCCGGGTTTTCCTGGAGGAACTGCGCCAGTTTGTTGATGTTCACCAGACCGCTGGATTTCAGGTCAGCCTTGTTGGTGGCGAACAATACGTCACCGAAGGTCACCAACGTACCGCGGTCGGTTTGCTTGGCGTTCAGGCTTTCCTGCAGCTGTTTGATCTGCTGGTCGCGAGCATCCAGGCGGGCCTGGGCACGTTGGGCCGATGCGTTTTTCAGATTCGCTTCAGCCGTGCGCAGGGCGATGGTCTGCTTCGCCACTTCAACACGCTGGTTGGTCAGGTAAGCCAGCTGATCGACTGTCGATGCGTCTTCTTTATCCAGGTAAGCCTTGTTGGCCTTGTCCAGGTAGTCACTGGCGTCTTTGGTTTCCAGCGCTGCGACTTTGCTCGCTTGCGGGTTGGTCTGCAGGCCGCTGTAATTGGTGCGAGCGTTTTCCAGGTTCTGGTTCGGCGGCGTGGAGCAGGCAGCCAGTGCAACGCTTGCGGCCAGGAGAGCAGGGATCATCAATTGTTTACGCATAATAATTCGTCCTTTCTATCGATTAGAGCTTCAGGTCCGGGGTCGTGATGCGCGCTTATTGCACGGTGCGCTGACTTTCCTGACGCAGTTCCTGAACACCTTTCTGAGAGTCCTTCACAGCTTGTTCGGCTTTCATCGCCTGGGCTTTGCGTTCAGCGACGCGAGCGTCCCACTCAGCCTGTTGGGCCAGAGTTTTGGCTTCTTCGTATTTTTTGTCGTGCATGGCCAGCTCGGCTTGCTTGAGCTTGTCCTGCGCAGACTTCATTTCGACAGCGGCGAATTCGGTACCGCCAGCGCTCACGGCGCTGTTGACTGCAGATTCAGTCACGGCGAATTGTTCGGTCGGCGGGTTGCCGGCACAACCGGCCAGAACGAAGCTGGTGCCGATCGCAAGGGCAGCCATTTTCAGACCGCGCAGGTGATTGAACGAAGATTTGGCAGTGCTGGTCGTCATGGTCTTCAACTCCATTGGAATTACTCCTGAAAAACTTAAAAATCCATCCTGGGCAAGGAGCCGTACCATTCATTTGCGAGGGCTTTTGAAACGGCCGTCCCAGGTGTGGTTACAGGGTACGACCCGAGTGATTTTTCAAAAGTTCAGAAAAGATGGCCTATCGCCCGAAAATACATTGAGAGAGCCGAAAAGGCTCTAGATCGGGAACTTTGGCGGTGCGTAATGGTATCCCCAGCCTTCTTGGCGCCTGAGATAACGCAATTTTGGAGGATGTGAAAGCCAATGGGGGAGCGAGCCTGCTCGCGATAGCGGTTGTTCAGCCAACCCGTGTTTTGATTGAACTGACGCCATCGCGAGCAGGTGAACGCCCACAGGTGATGCGGGGAAAGATCAGTGTTTTTGCTCGTCGCTGCCCGATGCAAGATCGTGCAAATGCCGACGGGACAACGCGAGAAAACGCGGGGTCGGACCGACGTCTTCGTACAGTGGGTCACCTTCTTCATCGGTGGCCACGACAGTCGAACCCTTCACATACGGAAAGCTTTTTTCGAGCTCTTCCAGCGCGGCGCCGATCAACTCGCCGAGCAGTTCTTCGGGTTGGCGTTTCGGGTACATCTCGGTGATCGCCGCCAATCGGGCTGCGGCCTCCATGTCCAGATGAATCTTGTAGCCCGTATCAGTCAGACGACCTTTGGCGTTTTCTTCCCAATGCTGGGCAAGCTCGCGAATTTTCATAACGACCTCATTACGCGCCTGCTCGTGGCAGGCCGGGGAGTGTCCGCCTGTAGTCGGCGGTAAGCCGTTGTACGGCTTACTCTTCAGACTAGCTTTTACCCGGTAGGTTTAAAGTCCCTTCGTCGTTTGCTTGTAAGAACGGGTCTGGAGCGGCACTCTTGATGTTCGTGGCCGACCGGATTTTTCCCTGGAGAACTGCTGATGACCGATATTGATGCACGCTTGCGTGAGGACGTTCACCTGCTGGGTGAGCTGTTGGGCAACACCATTCGTGAGCAGTATGGGGACGGCTTCCTCGACAAGATCGAGCAGATCCGCAAGGGCGCCAAGGCGGACCGACGTGGATCGATGGACGCTGAGCTGAGCGCCAGCCTCAATCAATTGAGCGAAGACGAGCTGCTGCCGGTCGCGCGGGCTTTCAACCAGTTTCTCAATCTGGCCAACATCGCCGAGCAGTACCAACTGATTCACCGTCGCGAGGAATCGCAACCCGCGCCGTTCGAGGCTCGGGTGTTGCCGGAGCTGCTGGCTCGCTTGCGCGCCGAAGGCCACGGCGCAGAATCCCTGGCGCGGCAGTTGGGGCGACTGGAAATCGAACTGGTCCTCACGGCTCACCCGACCGAAGTCGCGCGACGCACGCTCATTCAAAAATACGACGCCATCGCCGCACAACTGGCGGCTCAGGATCATCGCGACCTGACGACTGCCGAGCGCGAGCAGATCCAGTCGAAGCTGCAGCGCCTGATCGCCGAAGCCTGGCACACCGAAGAAATCCGCCGCACGCGTCCGACGCCGGTGGACGAGGCGAAATGGGGTTTCGCGGTGATCGAGCATTCCCTTTGGCAAGCCATCCCGAACTATTTGCGCAAGGCCGACAAAGCCCTGCATGACGCCACCGGCCTGCACCTTCCACTGGAAGCGGCGCCTATCCGCTTTGCGTCGTGGATGGGCGGCGACCGCGACGGCAACCCCAATGTGACCGCTGCCGTTACCCGCGAAGTGCTGCTGCTGGCGCGCTGGATGGCGGCGGATTTGTACGTGCGCGATATCGACCATCTGGCGGCCGAGTTGTCGATGCAGCAGGCCAGTGACGCGCTCAGAGCCAAGGCCGGGGACAGCGCAGAACCTTATCGAACAGTGCTCAAGCAGTTGCGCGATCGGCTTCGCGCTACGCGTAACTGGGCACACGCTTCCTTGACGGCGACCACACCGGCAACCGCCGATGTGCTGCAAAACAATCGTGACCTGCTGGACCCGCTGGAGCTGTGCTACCAATCGCTGCATGAGTGCGGCATGGGCGTGATCGCCGACGGGCCGTTACTCGATTGCTTGCGCCGCGCGGTGACGTTCGGGTTGTTCCTGGTGCGTCTCGACGTGCGGCAGGATTCGTCACGGCACTCGGCGGCCATGACCGAAATCACCGACTACCTGGGCCTCGGTCGTTATGAAGACTGGAGCGAAGAAGAGCGCATCGCGTTCCTGATGCGTGAACTCAACAATCGGCGTCCGCTGCTGCCGGCGTATTTCAAACCGTCCGCTGACACCGCCGAAGTGCTGGCGACCTGCCGGGAAGTGGCCGCAGCGCCGGGTGCGTCGCTGGGCTCTTACGTAATCTCCATGGCGGGTGCCGCCTCCGATGTATTGGCAGTGCAACTGTTGCTCAAGGAGTCGGGCGTGTTGCGGCCGATGCGCGTGGTGCCGCTGTTCGAAACACTCGCCGACCTGGATAACGCAGGTCCCGTGATCGAAAAACTCTTGCTGCTGCCCGGCTACCGCGCACGCCTGCAAGGGCCCCAGGAAGTCATGATCGGCTACTCCGACTCGGCCAAGGATGCCGGCACCACGGCAGCGGCGTGGGCGCAGTATCGGGCGCAGGAACGGCTGGTTGATATCTGCCGCGAGCAGCAAGTGGAACTGCTGTTGTTCCACGGTCGTGGCGGCACCGTCGGACGTGGCGGGGGCCCGGCTCACGCGGCAATTCTGTCGCAGCCACCGGGTTCGGTGGCGGGGCGGTTCCGTACCACCGAGCAGGGGGAAATGATCCGTTTCAAATTCGGGCTGCCGGACATCGCCGAACAAAACCTCAATCTCTACCTGGCGGCGGTGCTGGAAGCGACCCTGTTGCCACCGCCACCACCGGAGCCTGCCTGGCGTCATTTGATGGACGAACTGGCCGCTGACGGGGTAAGCGCCTATCGCGCAGTGGTGCGGGAGAATCCGCAATTCGTCGAGTACTTCCGCCAGTCCACTCCGGAACAGGAGCTTGGACGTCTGCCTTTGGGCAGTCGACCTGCCAAGCGCCGTGCCGGTGGTATCGAAAGCCTGCGGGCGATTCCCTGGATCTTCGGCTGGACCCAGACCCGCCTGATGCTGCCGGCGTGGCTCGGCTGGGAAGCGGCGCTGAGCAAGGCGCTGGAGCGAGGCGAGGGCGAGCTGCTGGGGCAGATGCGTGAACAGTGGCCGTTCTTCCGGACCCGGATCGATATGCTGGAAATGGTCCTGGCCAAGGCGGACGCCGATATTGCCCGGTCCTACGATGAGCGCCTGGTCGAACCGGATCTGCTACCGCTGGGCGCGCATTTACGCGACCTATTGTCGCAGGCCTGCGCGGTGGTCCTGGGTCTGACCGGCCAGTCGCAGCTGCTGGCACATAGCCCCGCAACCCTCGAGTTCATTCGTTTACGCAACACGTACCTTGACCCGCTACATCTATTGCAGGCGGAACTGTTGGCCCGTTCGCGGCAGCAGGAGGTGGCGCAAGGCAGCCCGGTAGAACAGGCATTACTGGTGTCTGTGGCGGGGATTGCGGCTGGTTTGCGTAACACGGGCTAACATTTTTGCCGTGGTGTCCGACACCCGTATCGGGTGTCGGACGGCGGCATGACAGGCGTTAAAAAGTGCGGGCAGGCGACAGTTAATGATGGGGTTGCGACTTGGAGTACCGCGTCGCAAGCTCAGGTCCGGCGCGGGTTTCTCCGACTTTCGGCGGCTTGTGTGGGCAGGAACTGCTGTGTATCTTGATCAGCCTTTGGCCGTTTGGGCGGTCACGACCCTATTTTTGAGATTGGCCCCACGAGGCGAATCTGACGTTATCTATATAAAAAATTGAGGAGCACATCGATGCGCGTCATTCTGCTGGGAGCTCCCGGGGCCGGTAAAGGTACTCAGGCTAAGTTCATCACCGAGAAATTCGGCATTCCGCAAATCTCCACCGGCGACATGCTGCGTGCAGCGGTCAAGGCCGGCACCGAGCTGGGCTTGATCGCCAAAAGCGTCATGGACAGCGGTGGTCTGGTTTCAGACGACCTGATCATCAACCTGGTCAAGGAACGCATCAGCCAGGCTGATTGTGCCAACGGTTTCCTGTTCGACGGTTTCCCGCGCACCATCCCTCAGGCTGAAGCGCTGGTCAAAGCCGGCGTGGAGCTGGATCACGTGGTCGAAATCGCTGTCGACGATGAAGAAATCGTTCAGCGTATTGCCGGTCGTCGTGTTCACGAAGCCAGCGGTCGCGTGTACCACACCGTCTACAACCCGCCAAAAGTCGCGGGCAAGGACGACATCACCGGTGAAGAACTGGTACAGCGCAAGGACGACACTGAAGAAACGGTTCGTCATCGTCTGTCGGTCTACCATTCCCAGACCAAGCCACTGGTTGAGTTCTACCAGGCGCTGTCTGCCGCTACCGACGGCAAGCCGAAATACAGCCACATCGCTGGCGTCGGCTCGGTTGAAGCGATCACTGGCAAGGTGCTTGAAGCGCTGAGCTGATAACCGCTTGATCTTCTACGGCCCGCTTGCGGGCCGTAGTTGTTTATACTGGCGCACTTTTTCTGACCTCTCTTACGGAAACATCGATGAGCACCTTGCTGGCCCTGGACACCGCGACTGAAGCTTGCTCCGTTGCATTGCTGCATGACGGCAAGGTTACGAGCCATTACGAGGTGATCCCGCGCCTGCATGCGCAGAAGTTGCTACCGATGATTCAGCAATTGCTGGCTGACGCCGGAATCACGCTGCAAGCGGTTGACGCCATCGCATTCGGCCGAGGCCCTGGTGCGTTCACGGGCGTGCGCATTGCCATTGGTGTGGTGCAGGGGTTGGCGTTTGCCCTGGACCGCCCGGTGCTCCCGGTATCGAACCTGGCCGTATTGGCGCAGCGGGCCTTCCGTGAACACGGCGTGAGCCAGGTCGCGTCGGCAATCGATGCGCGGATGGATGAAGTGTATTGGGGCTGCTACCGCGAGACGGCGGGGGAGATGCGCCTGGTCGGCAACGAAGCGGTGTTGCCGCCGGAAGTTGCGGCATTGCCTGCCGATGCCAGTGGCGAATGGTTCGGCGCCGGGACCGGTTGGGGATATGCCGAGCGCATCGGCGTCAGCCTGAACGGCCAGGACGCGGGCATGTTGCCACACGCCGAAGACCTGTTGACCCTGGCGCGTTTCGCGTGGGCGCGTGGTGAGGCGATTGTGGCGGATGAGGCGCAACCGGTTTATCTGCGCGATAAGGTGGCAACACCGAAAGCGCGTTAACCTCGCGGTTCCCTGTGGCGAGAGGATTCGGCGAAACGTCGCACCACCCCATTGGGTTGCGAAGCGACCCCAGTTTTCCAAGTCGACAGGGTGGCTGGTTTACGACTGCTTCGCAGTCGAACGGGGCGGTGCGACGTTTCGCTAAATCCCCTCGCCACAAAACATTGGCAGTTTTTGCCGGTCGTCGATTTTTACCTCCCCGCTTTTAAACCTTTTGCCTTTTATGTGTTCTAGTTATCACTCGGCGGTTTGCGAAGGGCGTTGCGCGCCACTAAACTGCCATCATCGATACCGAGCATGACTTTATGCGTATAGACGGCTTCTCCTCTCAGTCCTACCCCATCAAGCGCCAACCGCGCAAAGGCACTGTGGTGGAAGACGAGACCGTTGATATCGACGGTGAGCCGGAGTTTCCCTCCGAAGAGCAACTGGCCGCCCGCGCCGCCAAAGCTTCCGCACAACGGCTGAGCAATCTCCCTGCCCGTCAGCAAGACATGCTTTACCACCGAGCCATGAGCAAAAGCGTCTCGATGGCCCTGGCCAGCTATCTCAGCACTGCCGGTTTTGTCGATTGGGATGCGGATGTGCTGGGCCTCGATTTGTACATCTGATGTTGTTGCCGTACTACCTCGGTTGCCCATCGTGGAGTGAAAGCGCCTGGCGCGACTACCTCTATCCGCAAGACGCTAAACCCGCCGAATTTCTGAATCTCTACACTCAAGTGTTCAACGCCGTGGAAGGCAATACGACTTTCTACGCGAGCCCGGCTGCCGACACCGTGCAGCGCTGGGCCGACACCATGCCTGAGCACTTTCGCTTCACCGCCAAGTTTCCCGGCGACATCAGCCACAACGGGGACCTGCGCGATCAACTGACCGCCGCTGAAACCTTCGTGCAGTTGCTCAGCCCCCTCGGTGAGCGGGTGTCGCCACTGTGGCTGCAATTGGCAAAAAGCTTCACGCCTCAACGATTGCCCGAACTGGCCGGTTTCATCGATGCGCTGGATCGACCACTGGCTGTCGAGGTGCGGCACCGGGATTTTTTCGCCAAGGGTGACGGCGAGCGCCTGCTCAATCGGCTGTTGCTGGATCGCGGTGTCGAGCGCATCTGCCTTGATCCCCGTGCACTGTTCAGTTGCACTTCGACCGATCCTTCGGTGCTGCATGCCCAATCCAAAAAGCCCAACGTCCCGACCCGTCCGGCAGCGTTCACGCAATGTCCGCAGGTACGCTTCATTGGCCACCCGCAGCTTGAGGCGAATGATTCATTCCTGGTGCCTTGGGTCGAAAAAATAGCGCAGTGGATCGAGGAAGGGCGCACGCCTAACATCTTCCTGCACACCGCCGACAATCTGCAGGCCGCGAGACTCGCATTGCGGTTTCACGCGCAACTGATGCTGCGTTTGCCTGGCTTGCCGGCGCTGCCTGAGCTATATAGAGAGCCCGCTGCGGAGCAACTTGGTTTGCTCTGAGGCGGGTTTTTCGTCCTTCTCAGGAGCCTGCCAAATGGATGCGCAAACCCTTCGAGCCCAAGCGTTCAAAGCGCTGCATGAACGTGATGGGGCTTTTGTCATTCCCAATCCGTGGGACGCCGGCTCGGCGAAAATGCTCGCCAGCCTGGGTTTCGAGGCGCTGGCGACCACCAGTGCCGGTTACGCCTTCTCCAACGCCCGCCCCGATGGCGGACTAACGCTGGACGACACCCTGGCAAACGTCCGGGCGATCGTTGCGGCGACGGACCTTCCGGTGGCGGTCGATCTGGAAAACGGCTTCGCTGACGACCCTGCTGAATGCGCGCAGAGTGTTTTGCGTGCTGCAGAGGCCGGTGCTGTCGGCGGTTCGATTGAGGACGCCACCGGGCGCGAAGACGCGCCGATCTATTGCTTTGAACACGCCGTCGCACGCGTCAAAGCTGCCGTCACCGCCGCGCGCAGTTTGCCTTTTCCTTTCATGCTGACGGCCCGGGCCGAGAACTTCCTGCATGGCAATCCCGATCTGGCAGACACGATCCTTCGCCTGCAGGCATTTGCTGAGGCGGGCGCCGACGTGTTGTATGCGCCGGGTCTGCGCAGCGCTGAAGATGTGCTGGCGGTGGTCCGTGCCGTCGCGCCGAAACCGGTCAATGTACTGATGTCCGGTGGGCTCAAATTGACGGTCGAGGAGTTGAGCGAGATGGGCGTCAAACGCATCAGCGTCGGTTCGGCACTGGCCCTGGCGGCGTATGGCGAATTTTTTCGCGCAGCCGAAGAAATCAAGACGTCAGGCACATTCGGGTTCACCTCGAGGTCCATGCCCTACGCCAAGGCCAATCAGCTGTTCAAAGGCTGACAGTGCGGTTTCGCTGGTGGCTGTTGTTGCTGCTGTTGATCATCGGTGCGGGGGCCGTGGGGGTCTGGCGTGGCTGGATCTCGCTTGCGCCGCAATGGAACCCTTGGGCGCCGCTGGACGTGAAGGCGACGCCCAATGTGTTGACCCGCTACAAACTCATGCGCCTGCGCGATGATCCCCAGCTGTGTGATCAAGCCCTCGCCAGTTCGGGCCTGCGGGTGAGTCGACAAGCCGACAGTCCCGGCGCGACCTGTCCGCTGCTCAATACCCTGCGTGTGCAGGGCGGTCAGGCGGCCCTGAGCAGCAGCTTCCTCGCGAGTTGCCGACTGGCCGTCTCGTACGCGCTGTTCGAACATCACGCCCTGCAGCCTGCGGCTCAAGCCGTCTATGGGCAGGCAGTGACGCGTGTCGACCACCTCGGCAGCTTTGCCTGCCGCAATGTCTACGGGCGCGAGAACGCTCGACGCAGTCAGCACGCATCGGCCGATGCCCTGGACATTGCCGGTTTCAAGCTGGCGGACGGTCGCTCGATCAGCGTGCTGAAGGATTGGCCGAAGGACAATCAGGATGCGCGGTTTTTACGCCAGGTCCGGGATAGCGCCTGCGAGATGTTCAGTGTGGTGTTGAGCCCGGACTACAACGCTGCCCATCGCAATCACTTTCATGTCGATGTTGGCCCGTGGTGGGTGTGTCGCTGAGGGCTATGCGGCGATGCGCAGGTTTTGCAGGACGATCGGGCGAGCCCAGCCGATATCGAAGTCAAAGTTCTTTTGCTGTTCAACCAGCTCCTGCGGCGCAAACGGCGGGAACGGTTTGTCCAGCAGATCGAGTTCGAATTCGGCGATTGGCAGGTGCAGCGCGCGCGGCTGTGGCGCCGGGCCTGGCGCTGGCAAGGGCTGGCCGGCGGTGAGCACGAGCGGTCGAACCCAGCCGCTCTCGAAGTCCTGCTGTTTCTGCTGAGCCACAACTTCGTCGTCTGGAAACGGTGGGAAGGGCTTGTCTGCCAGGTCCATCTCGAACTCGGCAATCGGCAGGAAGAGCGGCTCTGGCGGGCGTACTTCGGTGTCTTTCACGTCACATTCACGCTGGGACATGATGTGCGCCAGCAGGTCGCTGCCGACGGTAGGTTCGACCGGGCTGTCGAGGTCCACCGGTGGGAAATCCAGCGAAGCGGGCAGCACCGCCTCCTTCGACTGATCGGCCAGGGCCCGGGCAAAAAAATCCTGCCAGAGGTGACTGACGCCGCTCAGTGCTTGGGAGTTTCGCAGGCTGTAATCGCCGTAGGGCGAGATAAAACCTGTGATGGTGGGTTGAATGTCTGACATTTCTCTCGGTCGACGCTCAGCTCTGGCAAAATGCTCGATAGTTTTGTTATCGGCCGTTTTTGCCGATCATTAATTTTTTGAGCGTTTTTTCCCATGATTGAGCAACCCGCGGCCTGCCGCATTCATGTCCAAGCCCTGAGCGAGACCTATCAGCCACAGGCCGAACAATGGGCCGAGCGCCTGGACTTGCCAATGCAGGTGGATGACGCTGAGTTCGCGCTGCAGGTCGGGGAGCAGGGCTTGCAGCTTCAACAGCTGGGCCCGGACGCCCCGGGGCCGGTGCGTGTGGATTTCGTGGAAGGCGGGGCGGCCCATCGCCGGCTGTTCGGCGGCGGCACCGGGCAGATGATTGCCAAGGCAGTCGGCATCGCTCAAGGCGTGCGGCCTCGCGTGCTGGATGCCACGGCGGGCCTGGGCAAGGACGCATTCGTGCTGGCGAGCCTGGGATGCGAGATGAGCCTGATCGAACGGCAGCCATTGATCGGTGCATTGCTGGAGGACGGTCTGGTGCGCGGTGCTGAAGATTTCGACGTGGCGCCGATTGTGGCGCGCATGCGTTTGCTCAAGGGCAATTCGATCGAGGTGATGCGCAACTGGGAAGGCGAGCCGCCGCAGGTGATCTACCTCGACCCGATGTTCCCGCACCGTGAAAAAACGGCGTTGGTGAAGAAGGAAATGCGCCTGTTCCGGCCGTTGGTAGGGGACGATCCGGATGCGCCGGCCTTGCTCGAAGCGGCGTTAGCGTTAGCCAGCCATCGGGTGGTGGTCAAGCGTCCGCGCAAGGCACCGTGTATCGAGGGACCCAAGCCAAGCCATGCGCTGGACGGGAAATCGAGCCGATATGATATTTATCCGAAGAAGGCGCTGAAGTCTTAAATCGAGTCGACGCCATCGCGGGCAAGCCCGCTCCCACAAGGTCTGTGTCACACCACAGATCATTGTGGGAGCGGGCTTGCCCGCGATGGCGCCTGATCAGTCACCCAATAACTATCAGGCTGTCGACGGTCGATACGCCCGCATAAACAACCCCACCACTTCCTGCACATGGCTCTCCGCCGCATCCCCGGTCAGCGGCTCACCACAGCCATACAGCAAACGAAAATTCCCCGCGCCCTTGAGCAGGCAAAAGAAGTGCTCGGCCGCGTTGCGCGGTTTTTCGATGTGCAGCGCGCCACTCTGATCCACCTTGGCCAGCAAGCGCTCCATGCCATGCAGCATGCGCTCGGGTCCCGCTTCGAAGAAAATCAGTGAGAGTTTCGGGTCCTGGCTGCCCAGGGTCATGATCAATCGATGCAGGTTCACCGATTCATCGCTGTTGATCAGCTGATGAAAGCCGCGCGCGATGTTCAGCAGCACCTTTTCCACCGCGATGCCGTCCGGCAACTCGAAAAAATCCGGCGGTAATTGCTCCTCGCATTTGGCGACGACAGCGGCAGAGAACAGCGTTTCCTTGTCATTGAAATGGCTGTAGACCGTCAACTTCGACACGCCAGCCTCGGCTGCCACTGCGTCCATGCTGGTGTTCGCATAGCCATTGCTCAGGAACAGGATTTTCGCCGCATCGAGGATCGCCTGGCGCTTGGCCAGATCCTTGGGACGGCCCGGACCATTGGGTGCTGAAAGATTGTTCGACATTTTTCGCTTTAATACTGGACTGGTGAGTTTGCTATTAATAACATACTGGCCAGTATAATTATTCCAAGCACCATTAGCGAAAGGTCCTTCACCATGTTCCGCTATGCCTTGCCCCTCGCGTTGCCAGTCACTCTGGCTTTTTTATTGTCCGCGTGTGGGCACGAAGAGGCGCCCCAGGTCACCATCCGACCGGCCATGGTGGTGCAGCCAGAGCCATCGGCGCAGGCCATGGAGAGTTATCCCGGTGAAGTGCGGGCTCGCTACGAGCCGGAGCTGGCGTTTCGCATTGGCGGTAAAGTCAGCCGACGACTGGTCGAGGAAGGGGACCGGGTCAAGGCCGATCAGCCCTTGGCGGAACTCGATCCGCAGGACGTGCGCCTGCAACTGGAAGCCACCCGCGCCCAGGTCGCGGCGGCCGAAGCCAACCTCAACCTGGTCCGAGCCGAGCGTGATCGCTACAAGACGCTGATGGAGCGTCAGATGATCAGCCGTTCGGCGTACGACAATGCCGAAAACCTTTACCGATCCGGTGAGGCGCGTCTCAAGCAAATCAAAGCCGAATTCAACGTATCGACCAACCAGGCCAGCTACGCCGTGCTGCGTGCGCCACAGGACGGTGTGGTGGCCAAGCGCGCGGTGGAAGTCGGGCAGGTCGTGGCGGCCGGGCAAACCCTGTTCACCCTCGCCACTGATGGCGAGCGTGAAGTGCTGATCAGCCTGCCGGAGCAAAACTTTGGCCGCTTCAAGGTGGGCCAGCCGGTGTCCGTGGAACTCTGGACGCAACCGGATCAACGGTTCGCCGGACGGATCCGCGAGCTGTCGCCTGCTGCTGACCCAAGGTCGCGCACCTTTGCCGCGCGTATCGCGTTTACTGCTGGCAAGGTACCTGCCGAACTGGGTCAGAGTGCCCGGGTATTCATCCAGGCGGCGGACGTGGTGTCGCTGTCGGTGCCGCTCTCGGCGGTCACCGCGCAGGACGGTGCTACTTACGTTTGGGTACTGGGTGCCAATAACACCCTGAAAAAAACGCCGGTTCGGATCGGTGCATTCGGCGAGAAAACCGTACCGGTGCTCGAAGGCCTGAGTGTCAATGATTGGGTGGTCGCGGCCGGTGTTCATGTGCTTCACGACGGGCAGCAAGTGCGCCCGGTGGATCGCTCCAACCGTGTGGTCAATCTGGCGGACAAGGAGTAGGTCCCGATGGGTTTCAATCTTTCCGCCTGGGCGCTGCGCAATCGCCAGATCGTCCTGTTCCTGATGCTTTTGCTGGCAGTGGTCGGTGCGCTTTCCTACACCAAGCTCGGACAAAGCGAAGATCCGCCGTTCACGTTCAAGGCGATGGTGATTCGTACGAACTGGCCCGGCGCTACGGCTCAGGAAGTGTCCCGCCAGGTCACCGAGCGCATTGAAAAGAAGCTGATGGAAACCGGCGA
The DNA here is from genome assembly GCF_015351605.1 of Pseudomonas sp. p50(2008). Classification (NCBI taxonomy): domain Bacteria; kingdom Pseudomonadati; phylum Pseudomonadota; class Gammaproteobacteria; order Pseudomonadales; family Pseudomonadaceae; genus Pseudomonas; species Pseudomonas sp. p50(2008). Next base: position 263,118 of record NZ_JACMYF010000003.1, on the reverse strand, counting down.
GTACGAGCGCATCGTGTCGTTCTCCCGTCCGGGCGAATCCCAGGTGACGTTCATCGCGCGCGATTCCATGCACTCGGTGGACATTCCCGAGCTTTGGTATCAAGTCCGCAAAAAAGTGAGCGATATTCGCCATACCCTGCCGCCCGGTATTCAGGGCCCTTTCTTCAATGATGAATTCGGCACCACCTTCGGCAACATATATGCCCTGACCGGTGACGGTTTCGATTACGCCGTGCTCAAGGATTATGCGGACCGCATCCAGATCCAGCTGCAACGGGTCAAGGATGTGGGCAAGGTCGACCTGCTGGGATTGCAGGACGAGAAAATCTGGATCGAGCTGTCCAACGTCAAGCTCGCCACCCTCGGGTTGCCACTGGGGGCTGTGCAGCAAGCCCTTGAAGAGCAGAACGCGGTGTCCACTGCCGGTTTCTTCGAAACCACCAGCGAGCGATTGCAGCTACGGGTGTCGGGGAATTTTCAGACCGTCGACGAGATAAAAAACTTCCCGATCCGCGTCGCTGATCGCACGTTCCGCATCTCCGATGTGGCGGACGTGCGTCGTGGCTTCAACGATCCCCCCGCGCCGCGCATGCGCTTCATGGCGCAGGACGCCATCGGTCTGGCCGTTGCGATGAAGTCTGGCGGCGACATTCTGGTGCTGGGCAAGGCCCTGGAAGTCGAGTTCGACCGCATCCAGCAAAACCTTCCGGCGGGCATGCAATTGCGCAAAGTCTCGGACCAGCCCGCCGCCGTGAAAACTGGCGTCGGCGAGTTCATCCAGGTGCTGGTGGAGGCCTTGGCGATTGTTTTGCTGGTGAGTTTCTTCTCCCTGGGCGTGCGCACGGGCATGGTCGTGGCGCTGGCGATTCCACTGGTGCTGGCGATGACGTTTGCCTGCATGTATTACCTGGGCATCGGTCTGCACAAGATTTCCCTGGGCGCGCTGGTGCTGGCGCTGGGGTTGCTGGTGGACGATGCGATCATCGCCGTGGAAATGATGGCGATCAAAATGGAGCAGGGCTTCGACCGGATCAAGGCGGCCAGTTATGCCTGGACCAGTACTGCATTCCCGATGCTCACCGGCACCTTGATCACGGCGGCCGGTTTCCTGCCGATCGCCACCGCGCAATCGGGGACGGGCGAATACACCCGTTCGATCTTCCAGGTCGTGACCATTGCGTTGATCGCGTCATGGATCGCCGCCGTGGTGTTCGTGCCGTATCTGGGGGAAAAGCTGCTGCCGGACCTGGCGAAGATTCATGCTGCCAAACACGGTGCCGGCCAACCGGACCCTTACGGCACACCGTTCTATCAGCGCGTCAGACGCCTGGTGGAGTGGTGTGTGCGCTGGCGCAAGACCGTGATCGTGCTGACCATTGTGTTGTTTATCGGCTCCATCGCGCTCTTTCGCTTCGTGCCGCAGCAATTCTTTCCGGCATCGGGTCGTCTGGAGTTGATGGTCGATCTGAAGTTGGCCGAAGGCGCGTCGCTGAGCAACACCGCCGAGGAGGCCAAACGTCTTGAAACCCTGCTCAAGGATAAGGCCGGCATCGACAACTATGTCGCCTACGTGGGCACCGGTTCACCGCGTTTTTACCTGCCGCTGGATCAACAACTGCCGGCAGCGAGCTTCGCGCAATTTGTCGTCCTGGCCAAAACCATCGAGGAGCGCGAAAGCCTGCGCACCTGGCTGATCGAAACCCTTAACGAACAGTTCCCGGCGTTGCGCTCGCGGGTCACACGCCTGGAAAACGGTCCGCCCGTGGGCTATCCGGTGCAGTTCCGTGTGACCGGCGAACACATTGAGGAAGTCCGCGAACTGGCACGCAAAGTCGCGGCGAAGGTTCGCGAGAACCCGCATGTGGTCAACGTTCATCTGGACTGGGAAGAGCCGAGCAAAGTGGTGTACCTGAACGTCGATCAGGACCGTGCCCGGGCGCTTGGCGTCAGTACCGCGAACCTGTCGAAGTTTTTGCAAAGCTCCCTGACCGGTTCCAGTGTCAGCCAGTACCGCGAAGACAATGAATTGATCGAGATTCTGCTGCGCGGCACCTTGCACGAGCGCACCGAGTTGTCATTGCTGCCAAGCCTCGCAGTGCCCACCGACAATGGCCGCAGTGTGGCCCTGTCGCAGATCGCCACCCTGGAGTACGGCTTCGAAGAGGGCATCATCTGGCACCGCAATCGCCTGCCGAACGTGACAGTCCGCGCTGACATCTACGGCAAGGAACAACCGGCGACATTGGTTGCGCAGATCATGCCGACGCTCGATCCGATTCGCGCAGAATTGCCGGACGGCTACCTGCTGGATGTCGGCGGCACTGTGGAAGATTCTGCACGGGGGCAGAACTCGGTGAAGGCTGGCGTGCCGTTGTTCATCGTGGTCGTGCTGACGTTGCTGATGCTGCAACTGCGCAGTTTCTCTCGCACGGTGATGGTGTTCCTCACCGCGCCACTGGGACTGATCGGTGTGACCCTGTTCTTGCTGGTGTTCCGACAGCCGTTCGGGTTTGTGGCGATGCTCGGCACCATCGCGCTGTCCGGGATGATCATGCGTAACTCGGTGATTCTGGTGGACCAGATCGAGCAGGACATCGCCGCTGGTCTGAAGCCCTGGCAAGCGATCATCGAAGCCACTGTGCGACGCTTCCGGCCGATCGTGCTGACCGCGCTGGCGGCGGTGCTGGCGATGATTCCACTGTCTCGCAGCGTGTTCTTCGGGCCGATGGCAGTGGCGATCATGGGCGGCCTGATCGTGGCGACAGCATTGACGCTGTTGTTCCTGCCGGCGCTGTACGCCGCATGGTTCCGAATCAAGAAAGAAACCACCTGACCCCGTAGGAGCTGCCGCAGGCTGCGATCTTTTGATCTTGCTTTTAATAAACAAGATCAAAAGATCGCAGCCTGCGGCAGCTCCTACAGATTCGTTTTACAGCGTGCCGAAAACTTTCTTCGCCAGGCTGGTCGCAGCGGCGGCCGGGTTGTTGCGGATGGTTTCTTCCTGCTTGCCGATCATCTCGAACAAGCCGTTCAGCGCCTGCTCGGTCACGTAGCTCTCGATGTTGGCATTCTTGGCGTCCAGCACACCCAAGGTGGCCGCTTGCCCAGCGAACGAGTTGTACTGCTTGGCCAGGCCAACCTGATCGGTGGCTTGCTTGACGATGGGCAGGAACTTCGCGCGAATCTGCTCGCGGCTGGTTTTGTTGAGGTACTGAGTGGCGGAGTCGTTACCGCCGCTGAGAATGCCTTTGGCATCTTCAACACTCATTTTTTTCACGGCATCCACCAGAATCGGCTGGGCCTGGGTCACGGCCGTTTCAGCCGCTTTGTTCATGCTGGTTTCCAGCTGATCGACCTGACTGCCCATACCGAACTGTTTCATTTTGCTGGCGACTTTGCCCAGCTTGCCCGGCAGTTCGATTTTGACCTCGGGGTTGTTGCTGAACCCACCGGGCGTGCCAAGTTGTTTGACTGCCACTTGAGCACCTTGCGTCAGGGCATCCTTGAGACCGCCGGTGGCGTCTTTTTGTGACAGGTCACTGAGCGACAGCGCCAGGGCGTTGGTGCAGATCAGCAAACCTGCACACAGACCGGCGAAGCGAAGGGTGGGGCGGAGCATGGCAGCTTCCTTGTACTTGAATAGCGTTAGCGAACGGCGTCGACACGGATTTTCAACGGCTGCGGATCGCTGCCATTCAGTTGCACGGCGTGGTGTTCGGTGGTGATGAAGATCAGCTTGCCATCCACTTCGATGCGCGCACTGACCGAGTAGCGGTGGCCAGGATTGACCTGGACCGGATCGTAGCTGAGATGAAATGGCAGCGGCACCTGACCCTTGATCGGGCCTTTCTGTTCATCGAGGACAAGCGCGGGCGCGTCGGCCAGCGACACGTCCTGCAGGCTCACCGTCAGGGTCGCGTTCGGTGGCAGGGCGATGCGTTGAAGGTAGAAGACTTCGCCATCAAGGCTGGTTTTGGTGGCAGGTGTCATCGACTGACAGGCGCTCAGCAGGGTGGCGGCGGCCAAGAGAGTGAGTTTTTTCATCGGTATCTCCAATCATTGTGGGAGCGAGCAGGCTCACTCCCACACGTTTTCATCAAATCTCGGGTTGTACGGCGATCTGGTCCGCCGCATCTTCACTGCGATGCAGCGCCACCTGACGGATCGACAAGCGAATTTCCGCCGGCAGTACACGTTTCGCCGCACCCTCAGCCAATTCGCCCAGCAGCTCGTGATAGCTCAGCTTGCCGGCTTCATCGCGGCGCAAGACGTCCAGGTCCAGCATCGTCTGGATGAAGTGGCGGAACAGGCTCTTGTCGAAGAACTCGGGGGCGTTCAGCCCATGAAGGATCGACAGGCGCTGGGCCATGACCGTGCACAGGTCCTCGAGCTCTTCGGCACTGATGCTGTTCTGGCCGCTGTTGAGCAGCAGGGACACGGTCATGTAAAAGCGCTGCAGGGTCTGGGCGATGCTCTTCGACAGCAAGGTGAGCAGCACGAAATGCCGCGAACTTGGCGCAGGGCGCAGGTACACGTTGTTCTCGAAGCGCAGCAACCCTTGTTCAACGAAGGCCTCGAGCCATTGATCGACCACGGCGTCCAGCTCGTCCAGGGACCAGCGAATGAACAGTTCCGATTGCAGGTACGGATACAGCGCCCGGGTATAGCGCAGGATCTGTTCGCGGCTCATGCGTGACGCGCTCTGGAAGAAACTCGCGAGCAGCGCGGGCAGGGCAAAAATGTGCAGTACGTTGTTGCGGTAATAGGTCATCAGGACTGCATTCTGCTCGTCCAGATACAGAATTTTGCCGAGCGCATCGCTCTGCTCGGACAGCAGGTCCATGTCCTTCACATGTTCGATCAGCGCTCGTCCATCACCTTCCGGCAGGGTGGTGTGCGGCGAATATGGCACTTTGCGCAGCAGCGCCAGATAGAGGTCGAGTACCCGCGCCATGGCGCGATCGTCCAGGGCCAGGCGGGTGGTGGACAGTAAGGCCAGGGCCACCAGATTGACCGGATTGATGGCGGCCGCTTCGTTCAGGTGCTGCGCGACTTTTTCCCCGAGACGGTTGGTGGTTTCGTTGAGCCACGCCGGTTTGAATTGCGGCCCTAATTCCTGTTGGCGCCAGTCTGGCTGTTCGCTGTCGAGGAATTCCGCGAGTTTGATCGGCTCACCGAAGTTGACCGCCACCTGACCAAAGCGCTGCTTGAGGGCGCCGATGACTTTGAAGATGTCGAAGATCGATTCTTTCTTCTTGGTGGCGCCACGCAGTTCGCCCAGGTAAGTCCGGCCTTCCAGTACACGCTCGTAACCGATGTACACCGGAATAAAAACGATCGGCATGCGCGAGGAGCGCAGGAAGCTGCGCAGGGTGATCGCAAGCATCCCGGTTTTCGGTTGCAGCATGCGCCCGGTGCGCGAGCGGCCGCCTTCAACGAAGTACTCAACCGGGAAACCTTTGGTGAACAGCGTGTGCAGGTATTCGTTGAACACCGAGGTGTAGAGCGGGTTGCCCTTGAACGTACGGCGCATGAAAAACGCCCCGCCACGGCGCAAGAGACTGCCAATCACCGGCATGTTCAGGTTGATCCCGGCGGCGATGTGCGGCGGCGTCAGGCCATTGCGGAACAGCAGGTACGACAGCAGCAGGTAGTCGATATGGCTGCGGTGGCAGGGGACATAGATGACCTCGTGGCCCTGGGCGACCTTCTGCACACCTTCGATGTGGTTGACCTTGATTCCGTCGTAGATCTTGTTCCAGAACCAGCTCAGCACCACTTCGAGGAAGCGGATCGCGGTGTAGGTGTAGTCCGAGGCAATCTCGTTGCCGTAACGCAGGGCCTGCGCCTTGGCTTTTTCGGGCGAGATGTTTTCGCGCTCGGCTTCGTCGAGGATCGCCTGTTTCACCAGCGGCTGGTTGAGCAAGCCTTTGACCAGGTTGCGACGGTGGGAAATGTCGGGGCCGATCACGGCGGCTTTCAGGTTGCGAAAGTGCACCCGCAGAATGCGCTGGGCCATGCGCACGGTGCGTTCGTGGCCTTTGTTGTGATCGATCAGTTCGCGCAAATGGATCGGCGCGGAGAACTGCACGCGCGTCTTGCGCCCCAACACGATGATGCTCAGCAGGCGACGCAATCGCCCGGTGACCGCCCAGCTGTCCGCGAACAGCAGTTTCCACGGGCTCGACTCACTGTCCGGCGACTGGCCCCAGAACACGCTGACCGGAATGATCTGCGCATCTTCGGCGGCATTCTGGCTCAGGGCGCTGACCAGGCGGGTGAGGGTGGGCGGTGCGCCGCGTTTGTCCTGACGGCCAAGCCAGTCCGGTTCCGGCGTCAGGTAGAAGAACGCCGCAGGTTCCAGCAAATTGCCCACAGACACGGGTAGCACCGGGCGCGGCAGGCCGGCTTTGGTGCATTCGGTATCGACCACGGCAAGGTCGGTCAGCGAAGGGTTTTGCAGGACGTAGAACACCGGACGACTGCGGTCGAGGTTGAGGGTAAAGGACGACTGGTTGATCGTCTCCGAGCGAACCCAGAGGTACAGCAGTCGGCGCAAGGTGCCAAACACAAGACGACGGAACGGGGAGCGGGTCATACGGCTTCTGCATGAGTGAATAAAACCGAGCAGGTGCTCGGGCGGTGGATAGTGTGCCGGATTCATCGAAAATCGGCAAAAAAGCGGCTAAGTAAACTTGAGTTGAGAGTTTTTGCGTCTGTCATATACTCGCCCGCTCAACAATAAAAAGAAGGGGTACTGAGTTATGGCTGCGCGCGAGACCGGCAATGTGAAGTGGTTCAATGACGCCAAGGGCTACGGCTTTATTCAGCGCGAAGACGGGGTGGACGTGTTCGTGCACTACCGCGCGATCCGCGGCGAAGGTCACCGTTCGCTGGCTGAAGGTCAGCAGGTTGAATATGCGGTGGTGACGGGGGAGAAGGGGTTGCAGGCTGAGGATGTGGTGGGGCTGTAAACACGACCGCCCGGATCACACAAACCCACTGTGGGAGCGGGCTGTGGCGAGGGGATTTATCCCCGTTGGACTGCGAAGCAGGCCTCATGTTTTGGGGCGGCTGCGCCACCCAACGGGGCGGTGCGACGTTTCGCTGATCCCCTCGCCACGCCCCCTCCCACAATGATCTCCTTTTGGCATGTCATCAGGGTATGCCAATAGTGCGGTGTTGAAGCGCTTAAACAGTTTTCCAGGTGATCTCTTCTTCACCATCGGCACTGATGCGCATCCAGCGATCTGCGGTTTCCTCGCCTTCTTCCTCGACCCAGGTACCCGGAGCGCAACGCACTTCGACGTTCAGCGCGGCGAACGCAGCGCGGGCGCAGGCGATGTCGTCTTCCCACGGGGTCTGGTCACTTTCCAGGTACAGACTGTTCCATTTTCCGACGGCTTTCGGCAGCCAGGTGACGGGCACATTGCCTGCCTTGCACTTGTAGGTCTGGCCTTTCTGTACCCAGTCGGTGCACGGGCCCAGCGCGGCGCCGAGCCAGGCTGCGATGGCCTTGTAGTCGACGTCAGCGTCTTTCAGGTAAATCTCGATATCGGGTTGGCGCATGGATGTCCTCACTGCGGGTCTGAAAAATCCATTCGCGGATTTAGCCGGCCTCAAGCCATTGCTCAAGACCAAAAATTAAAGGTTATTGCAGCACGAAATAATCGTAGCGCATGGAAACAGTGACTTCGAACGGCTCGACCTGGTCGATGACGGCTGCCCGACGCTCAGCGCTGGCGCGCCAGCCGTGAGGTGTCATCGCCAACAGGTTCGCCCGGTCCTGACCCTTTTCCAGGGTCAGTTTGAATTCCAGGGTTTCACTGTGCTGCAGCGCCATGCCTTCCGGCACCAGCGCGAGGTGCTTGTCGTCGGTGTATTCACGGACTTCGTCGTACAGCCGCTCGCGTAATTCCATCAGATGGCCGCTGGTCGGCCCGACTTTCATCAACCCGCCACCCTGGCTCAGCAAACGCTTGGCTTCTTCCCAGTCCAGAGGACTGAAAACGCTGGCGAGAAACTGGCAACTGCCTGAAGCCAACGGTACGCGGGCCATGCTGGCGATCAACCAGGTCAACTGCGGGTTACGTTTGCAGGCGCGTTTGACCGCTTCACGGGAAATATCCAGCGCGTAGCCGTCAGCATTCGGCAAGGCCTGGGCGATTTGCGCGGTGTAGTAACCCTCGCCACAACCAATGTCCAGCCAGCGCTGCGGCGCGTACTGCGCCGCCAACTCCGCCAGACGCTTGGCCACCGGCGCGTAATGGCCGGCGTTGAGGAAATCGCGCCGGGCTTCGACCATCGCCAGGTTATCCCCAGGGTCTCGGCTGTTCTTGTGCTGCACCGGCAGCAGGTTCAGGTAACCCTGCCGCGCGCGGTCGAAACGATGGCCGGCGGGGCACGCCACGCCGTTGTCCACCGCATTCAGCGGTTCGCTGCAGATCGGGCAGGCCAGCATCAGGCGAGCAACTTGATCAGGGTCTGGTAGTAGATTTCGGTCAATACGTCGAGATCGGCGGCCAGTACGCGCTCGTTGACCTGGTGAATCGTGGCGTTGACCGGACCCAGTTCGACGACTTGCGTGCCCATGGTCGCAATGAAACGACCGTCAGACGTACCGCCGCTGGTGGACGCTTTGGTCTCGCGACCGGTGACGTCCTTGATGCTCGACGCCACGGCATCCAACAGCGCACCCGGCTCGGTCAGGAACGGCAGACCGGAGAGCGCCCAATCGACGTGCCAGTCCAGGCCGTGCTTGTCGAGGATGTCGGCGACGCGTTTCTGCAGGCCTTCAACGGTCGACTCGGTCGAGAAACGGAAGTTGAACACCGCCACCAGATCACCCGGAATCACGTTGGTGGCGCCCGTGCCGGAATTCACGTTGGAAATCTGGAAGCTGGTCGGCGGGAAGAAATCGTTGCCGTGGTCCCAATGCTCGGCGGCCAGTTCAGCCAGGGCCGGGGCGGCGAGGTGAATCGGATTTTTCGCCAGGTGCGGGTAGGCCACGTGACCTTGCACACCGCGTACGGTCAATTTGGCACCGAGGGAGCCGCGACGACCGTTCTTGACCACGTCACCGACCAGCGTGGTGCTCGACGGTTCGCCGACGATGCACCAGTCCAGACGCTCGTTGCGCGCAGCGAGGCGTTCGACCACGGCTTTGGTGCCGTGATGCGCCGGGCCTTCTTCGTCGCTGGTGATGAGGAAAGCCACGGACCCTTTATGGTCCGGGTAGTCGGTGACGAAACGCTCGGCCGCCACGGTCATGGCCGCAAGGCTGCCTTTCATGTCCGCCGCGCCTCGGCCGCAGAGCATGCCGTGCTCGTCGATCAGCGCGTTGAACGGGTCGATCTGCCAGGCCTGCACCGGGCCGGTCGGCACGACGTCGGTGTGACCGGCGAAGCACAGCACCGGGCCGTCATGTTTACCGTGAGTCGCCCAGAAGTTATCCACATCCTCGATGCGCATCGGTTCCAGCTTGAAACCGGCGTCGCCCAGGCGCTGCATCATCTGCTTCTGGCAATCGGCGTCGACCGGCGTCACGGACGGACGACGGATCAGGTCGATGGCGAGTTGAAGGGTCGGCGAAAGGTCGGCGTGGGCCGTCATGAAAAACTCCGGAAGCTGTAAATGTAGGAGCAAGCCTGTGTGGCGAGGGGACTTGCCCCCGTTCGGCTGCGAAGCAGTCGTAAAACCAGTACACGCAATTTGCTTGAGTCACCGCGATGACTGAATTTTCGGGGCGGCTTCGCCACCCAACGGGGACAAGTCCCCTCGCCACAGGTTTGCTCCTACAGGAATTGGGGCTGGGCCTGCAAAATGGCGGTTATCTTAAAGCAAAACGGCGACCATTGGCCGCCGTTTAGTGCATCTGTAGCGATTTAGACAGCCGGTGCGGTTTCGACTTCCGCCGCCGGTTTCGGCAGCGAAGACAGGAACGCCATGATCAGCGCCGCCAGATACGGCAGCGACTGTACCAGCAACATGGTCACCCAGAAGCGCATGTCGTTGCTCGGCAAGCCGTTCACCAGGAAGATTCCCAGCGCAGCGCCCCACAGCAGCATCATGATGAACACTTCTTCACGCGCCTCGGAAATCGCGACCCAAAAGCCATGATTGTCGGCGTTTTTCGGTGTGCGGAAGAACGGAATGCTGCTGGTGAAGAAACCGTACAGCACCGCTTTGGCGATGGTGTGCGACAACGCCAGCCCGGCCAGGGCTGCACAGAACGCATCCTTGAGGTTGACCCCGACCGCGCGACGGTACAGGAAGATGATCTTGCCAACCTTGAACACGAACAGCGCCAAGGGCGGGATCGCGAAAATCAGCAACGGTGGATCGACGCGCTGCGGCACGATAATCATCGCCGCGGACCACAAAAGGGCGCCCACGGTGAAGAAGATGTTCATGCCGTCGGCGACCCACGGCAACCAGCCCGCCAGGAAGTGATAACGCTGGCCGCGGGTCAGTTCGGTGTCCTTGCCGCGCAACAGACTGGCGGTGTGACGCTTGATGATCTGAATCGCGCCATAGGCCCAGCGGAAACGCTGTTTCTTGAAGTCGATAAAGGTATCGGGCATCAGCCCCTTGCCGTAGCTGGTGTGGTAATACGCCGCTGACAGGCCTTTCTCGAACACCCGCAGACCGAGCTCGGCGTCTTCACAGATGCACCAATCGGCCCAGCCCAATTCCTCCAGCACCGAGCGCCGGGTCATGGTCATGGTCCCGTGCTGGATGATCGCGTCACGGTCGTTGCGTGTGACCATGCCGATATGGAAGAAGCCTTTATATTCCGCGTAGCAGAGCTTTTTGAACGTGCTTTCGTTCTGGTCGCGATAATCCTGTGGCGATTGCACCACGGCGATTTTCGGGTCGGCGAAGTGCGGCACCATGTGCTTGAGCCAGTTCGGGTCGACGCAGTAGTCCGAGTCGATCACCGCAATCACTTCAGCATCTTTGGCGGTATGCGGGATCAGGTAATTCAGCGCGCCACCCTTGAAACCGGCCAGCGGGGCGACGTGGAAGAACTTGAAGCGCGGGCCGAGGGTTTCGCAGTAGGCCTGCACCGGTTCCCAGACCGCCGGATCCTTGGTGTTGTTATCGATGATCAGGACTTCGAAATCCGGATAGTCGAGATTGGCCAGGGCGTTGAGGGTCTGTTTGACCATCTCCGGCGGCTCGTTGTAGCAAGGCACGTGAATCGAGACTTTGGGTCTGTAATCCGAATCCCCCACTACGGGCAGGAATTCTCTTCGACGCTTGTGCGTCCAGACCGCTTCGGCCAGTTCGTGGGCCTCGGTCAGCAGCACGATAAACACACCGAGCGCACCGAGGGCCAGCAGGAACCCCACCGTCAGGCTGAACCAGGTGCTGTATTGCTGGCTGTAGTCGTAACCGATCCATACCAGCACCGAACCGCACAGGAACGCAATGAAGGTCAGGAAGGTGCGGCCCCGTTGGCGCAGGGCCGAACCGTCGATCATCAACAAGGTCAGCGAGAGCAAGGCCAGGACTGCAGAACCGATCGCCAGCACACGCCATTGCGGGATCGCTACCACCGGGCCTTCGAAGTTGAATTTCTGTTGGCGTGCGGCGTTGAACACGCCCCAGTACGCGCCTACCGAACCTTCGTCACTGGCTTTCCACGGCTGGTCGAAGGCTTCGATCACGAAGTAGTTGAAGCCTTGGCGGTTGAGTTTGTTAACCAGGGTGCGCAGGTAAATAGCCTGATCCGCCGGGCTGGCGTCGGTGCCGCCGCGCATGCGGCCGTTGCTCGGCCAGCCAACCTCCGATAGCAGCAGCGGTTTTTTCGGGAACATCTTCTTCAGGTCGCGAGCGCGATCGAGGACGAACTGGCCGGCCTTGTCCACCGGGATGAACTCCCAGTACGGCAGGACGTGGGCAGCAATCAGGTCAACGTGCTTGGCCAGTTCAGGGTGTTCTTCCCAGACGTGCCATTGCTCGGAGGTAGTCACCGGGACTTTTACGGCCGCGCGGACGCGGTCCAGAATCACGCTCAGTTCCGCGGCGGTAATTTCCTTACGGAAGATCGCCTCGTTGCCTACAACCACACGAACCACACTGCGGGAGGTGTTGGCGATTTCGATGGCACGCAGGATTTCTCGTTCATTGCGTTCCTGGTCCGGGCTGATCCAGATCCCTAGCGTCACGCGCAGGCCGAACTCTTCCGCCAGCTTGGGGATATCACCCAATGTGCCGTCTACCGAGTAAGTCCGGATGTTGTCCGTCAGCTTGCTCATGATCTCCAGATCGCGACGCATTTCCTCGTCGGTCGGGTACTGGTCTTTTTGTGGGTACTGGCCTTGCTGAAACGGCGAGTAGGAAAAGCCGGAGATCTGTTCAGGCCAGTTAGGGGCAGTGACCGGGCGATTGATCAGTGCCCAGAAGCCGGTAAACAAGGCTGCGATGGCGAGCACCACGACCAGGTTGAGTCCAAATTTACGCGATGACATGGCTATTTCAGGTTCCAAAATGGCTGTGGAACGAAGGTTTTGGCGGTGACGGGGCTGCCTAAGAGCAGGGGCGCGCATCCTACACCGGGCGTTCACTGACCGTACAGCGAACAGGGAAATGCCTGACTTTTGGCACTGCACTTTCACATAAGTTCTTACACTTGTAGCCTTAAGCTTAAAACTTGTCGCTGCGAAGCCCTATAATGCGCGCCGGTTTTTGGGGTAATGGTCATGAGTACAGAAGATCCGCGTTTTGCAGGCATCGCCCGGTTGTATGGCATCGAAGGTCTCGCACGCCTGCGCGCGGCGCATGTGGCGATCGTCGGCGTCGGCGGCGTCGGTTCCTGGGCGGCGGAAGCCATCGCGCGGTGTGGTGTGGGCGAGATTTCCCTTTTTGACCTGGACGACGTCTGTGTCAGCAACGCCAACCGGCAGCTGCATGCGCTGGACAGCACCGTGGGCAAACCCAAGGTCGAGGTCATGGCTGAGCGTCTGCGCGGGATCAACCCCGAGTGCACCGTGCATGCGGTGGCGGACTTCGTGACCCGGGAAACCATGGCCGAATACATCACGCCGAACATCGATTGCGTGATCGACTGCATCGACAGCGTGAATGCCAAGGCTGCGTTGATCGCCTGGTGCAAGCGTCGCAAGATCCAGATCATCACGACCGGTGGAGCGGGTGGGCAAATTGATCCGACGCTGATTCAAGTCTGCGACTTGAACCGCACATTCAATGACCCGCTGGCTTCGAAAGTGCGTTCAACGCTACGCCGCGATTACAACTTCTCCCGCACCGTGACCCGCCACTACAGCGTGCCGTGCGTGTTCTCGACCGAGCAACTGCGCTACCCGAAACCGGATGGCAGCATTTGCCTGCAGAAGAGTTTCGTCGGGGATGGCGTGAAGCTGGACTGCGCGGGCGGGTTTGGCGCGGTGATGATGGTGACGGCGACGTTCGGCATGGTCGCGGCGACCAAGGCTGTGGACAAGATTGTGGCAGGGGTGCGGCGGCCGGCGGATCGGGTTAAGCCTCAAGCCTGACATCGAATTCTATGCGCTCAGCCGTGTAGCAGCTGTCGAGGCACGAGGCTGCGTTGCGTGTCTCGGGGCCGCTGCGCAGCCCAACGCAGCCTCGTGCCTCGGCAGCTGCTACATACCTGGCAGCGATCGGGCCTACAGGGTTGCAGCAAGTTCATTCATTCGCTGCAGTACGGCATTGAGGCCGTTACTTCGAGACGGGGAGAGTTGCCGGCTCAACCCCAGCTGATTGAACCACTCCGGTAAATCCACCTGCTGCAGCTCTGCCGCCGACAAACCATTGACCCGAGCCAGCAACAACGCCACCAACCCGCGAATCAATCGCGCATCGCTGCTCGCCGCAAACTGCCAGTGCCCGTCGACGAGCGTAGCTACCAGCCACACCTGGCTTTCACAGCCATGCACCCGATTAGCGTCAACCGTGTCTGCATCGCTCAGTGCGGGCAGGCGGTCGCCCCATTGCATCAGCAGTCGCGCGCGTTGTTCCCAGCCAGCCGCATTCTGAAAAGTGTCCAGCGCAGTAACCGCATCAGCAGGCAAACTCATCGCAGCATCTCCAGCGCCTGATCCAGCGCCTCAAAGAAGCGTTCCAGGTCTTCGGAATCGTTGTACAGCGCCAACGACACCCTGATCGCTCCGGCCAGCTCAAAGCTTTTCAGCAAAGGCATGGCGCAGTGATGGCCTGCGCGTACGGCGATGCCTTGCTCTGTCAGCAGATGGGCCACATCGGAGTTATGCACGCCTTCGACGACAAAACTGACCAGTGCCAGCTGCGGTTTACCCAACAGGCGAATGCCGTTGCGTGCCTCAAGGCCCTTGAGCAGATACTCATGCAGCGCCGCTTCGTGGGCGGATACCGCGTCTTGATCGAGCCCGGCAAGATAATCCAGCGTCGCGCCCAGGCCAATCACGCTGGCAATCGGTGGTGTGCCCGCTTCAAAACCCAGCGGCGCCGAGCGGAAGCGGGCGTCGTGGTAATTGGCGTCCAGCACCATTTCACCGCCGAACTGCCAGGGCCGCAGCTGTTCAAGGGCTTCAGTGCGCCCGAACAGCACACCCAGGCCATCAGGTCCGTAGAGTTTGTGGCTGGAAAACACATAGAAATCGCAGCCCAGCGCCTGCACGTCATGGCGACCATGCACCACGCCTTGGGCACCGTCGACCACGGTCAGCGCATTGTGCGCCTTGGCCATGGCCAGCAACGAAGTCAACGGTTGCCAGGCGCCGAGCACATTGGACAGCTGACTGACTGCCAGCAAGCGGGTGCGTGGGTTGATCAGCTGTGCGGCGGCTGCAAGGTCAATCAAACCGTCGGCATCCAGCGGCAAGACCACCAGTTTCAGTTCACGACGCAGGGCCAGTTGCTGCCACGGCAGCAGATTGGCGTGATGCTCCAGGGCGCTGATGACAATCTCATCGCCCGGTCGGAATAAATGTTCGAGGCCATAGGCCAGGAGGTTCAGCGCAGACGTCGCGCCGTGGGTGAAGATGATTTGCCCGCATTCGCCGACATTCAGCCATTGGGCGACTTTGCTACGGCTGTCCTCGAACGCCTGGGTGGCGTGGGCGCCGGGCAGGTGTTGCGCCCGATGCACGTTGGCCGCGCCATTGGCGTAGTAATGTGCCAGAGCATCTAGCAGTGCTTGAGGTTTTTGGGTGGTGGCGGCGTTGTCCAGATAGGTCTGGTCTTGCCGTTGCAGCGCGGCGATGGCCGGAAAATCGGCGCGCCAGGGAGAGGGAATCATCATGTTATTCGAGCCCTGCTAAACATGGGCGGGGTACGCCTGACCTTGACCTTGTAGGAGCAAAGCTTGCTCGCGAAGGGGCCCTTGAAACCGCCAAAAGCTTCGCGGGCAAGCCTTGCTCCTACAGGGTGCAGGTGATCGGTTGACGCTCTGTTAGTTGTGAGCGTGCAACGCTTCGTTCAGTTCGATCGCCGATTTGTGGGTTTTGCACTCCACGGCACCGGTTTCCGAATTGCGGCGGAACAGCAGGTCCGGCTGACCAGCCAATTCGCGGGCCTTGACGACTTTGACCAACTGGTTGTTCTCGTCCAGCAGCGCGACTTTGGTGCCAGCGGTGACGTAAAGGCCCGATTCAACGGTGTTGCGGTCGCCAAGCGGGATACCGATACCGGCGTTGGCGCCGATCAGGCAGCCTTCGCCGACCTTGATCACAATGTTGCCGCCGCCCGACAAGGTGCCCATGGTCGAGCAACCGCCACCCAGGTCCGAACCCTTGCCGACGAAAACGCCAGCCGACACGCGGCCTTCGATCATGCCCGGGCCTTCGGTGCCTGCGTTGAAGTTGACGAAACCTTCGTGCATCACGGTGGTGCCTTCACCGACATAAGCGCCCAGACGAATGCGGGCGGCATCAGCGATACGCACGCCGGCCGGAACCACGTAATCGGTCATTTTCGGGAACTTATCCACCGAGAACACTTCGAGCAGTTCGCCGCGCAGACGCGCTTCAAGTTGATGCTCGGCCAGTTCGCTCAGGTCGATCGCGCCCTGGCTGGTCCAGGCCACGTTCGGCAGCAACGGGAACACACCGGCCAGGTTCAGGCCGTGTGGCTTGACCAGGCGATGGGACAGCAGGTGGAGTTTGAGGTAAGCCTCAGGCGTCGAGGTCAGTTGCGCGTCGTCGGCCAGCAGGGTGGCAACCAGCGGTTTGTGGCTTTCGGCCAGGCGGGTCAGCAGTGCGGCCTGGGTCGCGTCGACGCCTTTGGCGGCTTCAGCCAGTTGCGAGGCCTGGGCGGTGGTGAACGTGATGGCCTGGTTGCCTGCGGTGTAACCCAGAATTGGCGCAATGGCGGCTACCAGTTCGGCGGACGGATTGAGCAGTGGCTGCGCGTAAAACACTTCCAGCCATGCGCCTTGACGGTTTTGAGTGCCGACACCAAAGGCCAGGCTGAACAGGGTAGTGGACATGTGAATACCTCTAACAAAATTGAACGGGCTGGCTTACTTGAGCGCTGCCGCGTAGATATCTGGCTTGAAGCCAATCAGGGTACGGTCACCGAGATCGAGCACCGGGCGCTTGATCATCGAAGGTTGTGCGAGCATCAGTTCGATGGCTTTCGCCTGGTCGAGATCGGCTTTGCGTTCGTCGTCGAGTTTGCGAAAGGTCGTGCCTGCACGGTTCAACACCACTTGCCAGCCGTGCTCATCACACCACTGGGTCAGGTGTTCACGGTCGATACCGGCCGTTTTGTAATCATGGAAGTCATAGCTGACAGCGTGTTCATCGAGCCAGGTGCGCGCCTTTTTCATGGTGTCGCAGGCTTTGATGCCGAAAAGGTGCAACGTTTTACTTGAAACGGTCAAGGAATTGCCCCCTTTACAGGTGCTGGAAAAAAAAGGTGAAGGATTATGCCATGACCCTTCAGTTAATACCCAAAACCCTGTGGGAGTGAGCTTGCTCGCGGTGGCGATGTAACCGTCCAACATCGATATTGACTGACCCATCGCGATCGCGAGCAAGCTCGCTCGTACAGGGATATCAGACAGGCTGATACTCGCGATGCGACATTGGTACAACGGCCAGCCGCCAGTCTAAGCGGCTAATATGGCACTTCAATGCTGTCGAATGTCCGGGAACCCCGTTTTATGCAAACCGCCTATACCGTCCTGATTCTGCTGATGCTGGTGAGCGTTTCACGCCTGGTGGGGCGAGTCATCCCGCTGCCGTTACCGCTGGTGCAAATTGGCGCTGGAGCCCTGCTGGCCTGGCCGACACTGGGTTTGCATGTGGCGCTGGATCCTGAATTGTTTCTATTTTTGTTTTTGCCGCCGCTGCTGTTCTCGGACGGCTGGCGCATGCCCAAGCGTGAACTGTGGCGGCTGCGCGGGCCGATCCTGATGCTGGCCGTGGGACTGGTGCTGTTTACCGTCGTGGGCGCCGGATATTTCATTCATTGGCTGTTGCCGAGCATTCCGCTGCCGGTGGCATTCGCATTGGCGGCGGTGCTGTCACCGACAGATGCCGTGGCGGTGTCGGCGATTTCCCGTAATCGCCTGCCAACGCCGTTGATGCACATGCTGCAGGGTGAAGCGCTGATGAACGACGCCTCGGGTCTGGTGACGTTCAAGTTTGCCCTGGTCGCAGCAGTGACCGGCGTTTTCTCGTTGGCCAATGCAAGCCTGACGTTTGTTCTGGTGGCGATCGGTGGGCTGGCCGTCGGCGTGGCGCTAAGTTGGCTGGTGGGGCGTTTGCGGTCCTGGATGATTGCTCGCGGCTGGGACGACCCGGCAACGCATGTGGTGTTCATGTTGTTGCTGCCGTTTGCGGCTTACGTACTTGCTGAACGACTGGGGGCGTCGGGCATCCTGTCGGCCGTCGCGGCAGGGATGATGCAGAGCTGGCTCGACCTGTTGCCTCGGCAGACCAGCACTCGGCTGCTTAATCGTAGTGTCTGGTCATTACTGGAGTTCGCCTTCAACGGCTTGATCTTTTTGCTGTTGGGCTTGCAGTTGCCAGACATCATCAAGGCGGTGGCCAGCCATGAGACATCGTTGTGGCCAACCCTGCTTTATCGCTGCCTGGACGTCGTGGCGATATTTCTGGTGCTGCTGGTGTTGCGGTTTGTCTGGGTGCAGAGCACGTGGCGCTTTTCCGGACTGCTGCGTCGCTGGCGCGGTAAGGATGAAATGACCCAAGTGCCTACCGCCCGATCCTGCTGGTTGCTGACCGTTGGCGGAGTAAGAGGGGCGGTGACACTGGCGGGTGTGCTGTCGGTGCCAATGTTGATGGGGGGAGAGGCTTTTCCTGAGCGTGATTTGCTGATTTTCATCGCTGCCGGGGTGATTTTGCTGTCGTTGGTTGCCGCCTGCATCGCGTTGCCGCTTTTGCTGCGCGGCATTGAAGCCAGCCCTGACGACAAACGGCGCAGTGAAGTGCGTGACGCGTGGCGCAAAACGGCTGAAGCCGCGATTCAGGCGCTCGAGTCAGAGGAGGTCAATCCCCAGGATGCTGCCGAAACAGCGTTGGCGGCTGAATTGAGGGCGCGGATCATGTCCGAGTACCGGCATCAATTGGACGTGTTCAACGATTCGGCAGAAGCTCAGGCACTAGCATTCCAGATGGATTTGCTGGAGCGACGCATGAGATTGAAGGCGCTGCGAGCGCAGCGCCTGGAGTTGTACAAACTCAGCCGTCACCACCAGATTGGTGATGATGTATTGCGTGAGG
The DNA here is from genome assembly GCF_015351605.1 of Pseudomonas sp. p50(2008). Lineage (NCBI taxonomy): Bacteria > Pseudomonadati > Pseudomonadota > Gammaproteobacteria > Pseudomonadales > Pseudomonadaceae > Pseudomonas > Pseudomonas sp. p50(2008). The sequence goes on along the minus strand of NZ_JACMYF010000003.1, from coordinate 244,408 downwards.
TGCTTGGGGAACTGGACCTGAGTGAAGCAAACTTGGGGCAAATTAAATAATGAGCTGGTTAGAGGCGGGGATATATCGTTCTTATATTGATCTTGTCTTGTTCGCTGATTACCAGATTGTTACCTACTTGCCAGTCTCCGTAGGTGAGTTCGTTCGGAATGCTGTAGTGCATGATCGATTGTTTATCGTAGGTTCCTGTGTGAGTGCGCGGGTCTTTGCTGACGTTGAATAGATTGATATCAACGTCTGTTTTGCTCCAGCCCTGAGTGTCGCGGTAGAAGTCATAGACCTTTTCCTTGTTCCAGGGAATTCTGGCATGGGGGTGCAGATGTTCGTGCTCCAAACCCAGTACGTGACCAAACTCATGCAGTAATGTGCGCTCAAAAGACCAATGGTCCGGTTTCGATGCGACGAGCAGAGTGGGTTGATCGGGAGGTGCTATCAAGGCATCAGTACCCAGGTAGGATTCATTGTGCTTTCCACCCAGGTAAAGCCGGATGTCGGCTGGGCGATTCTTTACAAAATCGAGCGCGAGGCTATGGTGTGGGTCCCACTGTCTGATGATTCTTTCAACTCGATACTCCAGTTCGTCAGGTAGCGTTTCCATGAAGGAAACGGTCAGGGTTCGGCCATTGTCCCAAAACTTGCTGTAGGTGCCGACAGCGCGTTTGCTTCGCTTGCCGGGTGACGTGGGTTCGGCATTGTTGGGCGTTTCTTTTATCGCCATGTCATATGACGCTAGTGTACTAAGCGGTTGTATTAATTTAACGAACTGTTCGCTGTGCATAAGTTACATCCTTGTCAATTAAAACAGTCTGCCTCGTTCCAGAAGGCATGATCTTATGAAGTCAAAGTTCAGGATAGTATTGATGCGGGTAGAGGGGTGGGTGGTGTTGTAAGCTGATATTGAAGAAAGTCCCGTGTCTGCATTGCACAGCACGGGACGTGTTATTTATTGTTGGCCGGTAATGAATGCACGAATGCGCATTGCTGCCTCGACACATTCTGCCAGCGGCGCTACAAGTGCCAGGCGCACTCGGCCTGCACCTGGATTGAAACCGTCTACCTCGCGGGACAGATAAGACCCGGGCACCACGGTCACATGCTCTTCGCGGAACAGGTCGCGGCAAAACGCTTCGTCATCACCTTCAACATTTGGCCACAGGTAAAAACCACCATCGGGGCGCTGCACGTCCATGACAGGGCTCAGAATTTCCAGCACAGCGTCGTACTTCTCGCGATAGAGGTCACGGTTGGCGCGTACATGCGCTTCGTCATTCCACGCGGCAATACTGGCAAGTTGGGTCTGAACCGGCATCGCGCAGCCGTGGTAGGTGCGATACAACAGGAAGCCTTTGAGAATGTCCGCATCACCGGCCACGAAGCCCGAACGCAGGCCCGGCAGGTTGGAGCGCTTGGACAGGCTGTGGAACACCACGCAGCGTTTGAAGTCCTTGCGCCCCAGCTCCACACACGCACTGAGCAGGCCAGCCGGTGGGGTTTGCTCGTCGAAGTACAGTTCGCTGTAGCACTCGTCCGCGGCAATTATGAAATCGTATTCGTCAGCCAGGGCGATGAGTTTTTTCAGGGTGTCGACCGGAATCAACGCTCCTGTCGGGTTGCCTGGGGAGCACAGGAACAGGATCTGGCAGCGTTTCCAGATGTCCGGGGATACCGCCTCGAAATCCGGGTTGAAACCGTTTTCGTCAAGGCAGGGCAAATAGTGTGGCTTGGCTCCGGCGAGAAACGCCGCGCCTTCGTAGATCTGATAGAACGGGTTCGGACTGACGACCAGGGCGTCTTCGCCACGGTTGACGACGGTTTGCGTGAAGGCAAACAGCGCCTCCCGGGTACCGTTGACCGGCAACACGTTGCGTGCCGGGTCGAGCCAGCCAGTCGGCACGCTGAAGCGACGCTCGCACCAGGCCGTGATGGCTTCACGCAAAGCCGGTATGCCGAGGGTTGTCGGGTATACGGCCATCTGATCCAGATTGCTTGCCAAAGCCTCGGCGACGAAGCTCGGAGAACGGTGCTTGGGCTCGCCAATGGACAGGGCGATGGCGCGCTTGTCCGGGTTTGGCGTAACGCTGCCGAGCAGGGCGCGGAGCTTTTCGAAAGGGTAAGGCTGGAGCTGGTTCAGTGCGTTGTTCATGCTGGTCTCGTTCAATCCGGAAGTGACCCCTGCGGCGAGGGGATTTATCCCCGCTGGGCTGCGAAGCGGCCCTGAAAACTTTACGACTGCTTCGCAGCCGAACGGGGATAAATCCCCTCGCCACAGGGGGGCACTCCCACAGGGGGAATAGGTATTTTCAGATGCTGATGCGCGACAGTTTGATATCGGATTCCTGATTGACGGTCAGTTGTTCCACGATTGCATCCTGCAAGCGGCTGCACAGCAACGGATCCGACAACGGCTGGTTGTTCGCGTCCGTGATAAAGAACACGTCTTCCACGCGCTCCCCCAGGGTGGCGATCTTGGCGTTCTGCAGGGACAGGTCGAATTCCAGAAAGATCGTACCGATCCGTGCCAACAGGCCAGGACGGTCCGGCGCGCTGAGTTCCAGCACCGTCACCGGACGCTGGGCATCGTTATGAATCGTCACCTGAGGCGCAAACGCAAAGTGCTTCAGTTGTCGCGGCACCCGTCGCTGGATGATGGTCGGGTAGTCGTCCGGGTTGCGCAGGGCTTCGGTCAGGCCTTCGCGAATCTGTTTGACCCGTGCAGGATTGTCGCCGATCGAGTCGCCATCAGTGTCAAGCACGATGTAGGTGTCGAGGGTGAACTGGCTGCTGGAGGTAATGACTCGGGCGTCATGAATGTTCAGGTTGAGCTGGTCCATCGCTGCCACGGTCACGGCGAAGAAGTCGTGCTGGTCCGGTGCATAAATGAAGATCTGCGTGCCGCCCTCGAATTCGCGCTGGGTGGTTTCCTTGATCAGTACGAGTGGCCCGCCATCAGCCGGCTGCTGGAGGATCGCGTCACTGTGCCAGGCAACATCGCCGGCAGTGTGGCGCAGAAAATAGTCGTCACCCAATTGTGCCCACAGCTGTTCGACATCGTCCGGATCGGTGCCGCCGCGGACCAGAATATCCAGGGCGGCGCTTTGGGTCTGGCGGATCTGCTCTTCGCGATCCACCGGGTTTTCCAGGCCACGGCGCAAGGCGCGCTTGGTTTCGGTGTAGAGCTGGCGCAACAGGCTCGCGCGCCAGGAGTTCCACAGCGTCGGATTAGTGGCGTTGATGTCCGCAACGGTCAACACGTACAGGTAATCCAGGTGGGTTTCATCACCGATGATCTGGGCGAAGTCGTGGATCACTTGCGGGTCGGACAAGTCCTTGCGCTGGGCGGTTGTCGACATCACCAGATGGTTCTGCACCAGCCAGACGATGAGCCGGCTGTCCCACAACGGCAACTGATGGCGCTGGCAAAAGGCCTCGGCATCCACCGCGCCGATTTCGGAGTGGTCGCCATGGCGGCCTTTGCCAATATCGTGGTACAGCCCGGCCAGGTAGATCAGCTCTGGTTTTGGCAGCTTGCCCATGAGTTTGCTGGCCAGCGGGAATTTTTCAGACACCTGCGTGTACTGCAATTTACGCAGGTGTTTGATGAGATTCAGGGTGTGGGCGTCGACCGTATAGATGTGAAACAGGTCGTGCTGCATCTGCCCGACAATGAAGCCGAACTCTGGTAGATAACGCCCGAGGATGCCGTAACGGTTCATCCGGCGCAGGTTGCGATGAATGCCGATCTTGCATTTGAACAGCTCGATAAACAGGCTGGTGTTGCGGATGTCGTTACGGAAATCGTCATCGATCAGGTGGCGGTGTTCACGCAGCAGACGAATGGTGTCTGCACGCACGCCTTTGATTTCCGGCTGCTGGGCCATCAGCACGAAGATTTCCAGCATCGCGAAGGGGGTGCGGCGGAAAACGTTGTCGTTGCGGGCCTCGATGTAGCCGTCGTGCAGTTGGAACCGCGAGTTGATCGGCTGCGGTGGCGCTTCGTCTTCCGGTGCGAGGATGACTTCCTCGAAGTGCTGGATGATCAGGTCGCTGAGCTGGGCAATGCTCATCACCACCCGATAATACTGCTGCATGAAGTTTTCAATGGCTTGCTTGGCGTCATCGCCCTCGAAACCCAGCAACCCGGCAATGGAGCGCTGGTGATCGAACAGCAGGCGGTCCTCGGAGCGACCCGCGAGCATGTGCAGGGCGTAACGGACTTTCCACAAGAACTCCTGGGAAGAAGCCAGCAAGGCGTTTTCGCTTTCAACCAGAAAACCCTCGCCTGCCAGTGCGCGCAGGTTCAAGGTGCCGTATTCGCGGCGGGCGACCCAGAGAATCGTCTGAATATCGCGCAAGCCGCCGGGGGAGCCTTTGACGTTGGGTTCCAGGTTGTATTCGGTATCGTTGTACTTGTGGTGGCGGGCTTTTTGCTCGGCGCGTTTGGCCAGGAAAAAGTCCTTGCTCGGCCACATGTGCGCGGTGCTGGTGACGTCCAGCATGCGCTGGCGCAATCGCTCGGGACCGCAGATCGTGCGGCTTTCCATCAGGTTGGTGACCACCGTCAGGTCGGCGCGGGCCTCGACGGCGCACTCGTCGACTGATCGAACGCTCTGGCCGACTTCCAGGCCGATGTCCCACAGCAGCGTCAGGAATCGCTCGATGGAGTCACGGAAAACTTCGTGGTCGGCGCTGTCTAGCAGGATCAGCAGGTCGATGTCGGAATAGGGGTGAAGCTCTCCCCGGCCGTAGCCGCCGACCGCAATTAGCGCGATGTCGGCGTCTTCGCTCCAGTTGAACTGTTCCCAGGCCTTTTGCAGGATGTTATCGACGAACCAGGCGCGATCCTCGATCAGCCGGCGAATGTCCCGGCCGCTGCGAAAGCGCCCGTCGAGTACCTCGCGGGCTTGGCGGATCGCCTTCTTGAAGGCGGCGATAGGGCTTGCCTTCAGGGCCAGTTCAGCCTGGAACTGGCCGCGGTCGAAGAGTTCTGGATCCACCTGCGGCATTGATTGGCTTTCCTGTTTGTAAGACTAAGCGCTAAGGCTGAGCGCGATGCGGCCCTTATTAAGCCGAAACGCGCGGGATGGTGTCATCGGCGCGCAGGGTGAAAATCTCGTAACCGGTTTCGGTCACCGCCAGGGTGTGTTCCCACTGGGCCGAAAGCTTGCGGTCCTTGGTGATCGCGGTCCAGCCGTCGCCCAACACTTTGGTGTCGGCCTTGCCCTGGTTGATCATCGGTTCGATGGTGAAGGTCATGCCGGCTTTCAGCTCCATGCCGGTGCCCGCGCGGCCGTAGTGCAGAATCTGCGGTTCTTCGTGGAACACCTTGCCGATGCCGTGGCCGCAGAACTCGCGGACCACCGAAAAGCCATTCTTCTCGGCATGCTTCTGTATCACTTCGCCGATATCCCCGAGACGGCAGCCAGGCTTGACGATTTCAATGGCCTTGTACATGCATTCCTGGGTGATCTGCGACAGGCGCTCGGCCCAGAGGGGGACCGTGCCGACGTGGAACATGCGGCTGGTGTCGCCGTGGTAGCCGTCCTTGATCACGGTGACGTCGATGTTAAGCGTGTCGCCATCCTTGAGCGGTTTCTCGTTCGGGATCCCGTGGCAGACCACGTGATTGATCGAGGTGCAGATAGACTTCGGATAGCCTTTATAGTTGAGCGGGGCAGGGATGGCTTGCTGCACATTGACGATGTAGTCGTGGCAGATGCGGTCCAGCTCTTCGGTCGTGACACCCGGCTTGACATGTTCGGCAATCATTTCGAGCACGTCGGCGGCCAGTTTGCCGGCGACACGCATCTTTGCGATGTCCTCTGGGGTCTTGAGGGTGACGGTCATACAGGCTCTCTCTGCGCTCGACGGCGCTTAACTAATTCGGAATGGGCGGTGCGCGATCAATCTTCGCAGCCCTTAAAAACGCGATTCTAACAGACGACCAGCGCATATCTGAGCCTCTGTGCATCGCATCTGTCTATAGATGGGCGCATTCTTGAGCGATTCCAAGGGGCGAATAAAGGCGTGCGTCAGGATTTGAGAATCCGGGTTCCGTTTTTTGCAACCTTATGATATAAAATGCGCCGCTTTCCGGGGATACCCCGAAGAGCTTAAATCCACACACGTGTCGACACGATGACCTGGGTGCCTTCAGCTGATGCTGCTGGTTGGTCATTGGGATACGTGGAGGCCAAACCCGACTTATTAAGGAACTATCATGTCCCAAGTCAACATGCGCGATATGCTGAAGGCCGGTGTGCACTTCGGTCACCAAACCCGTTACTGGAACCCGAAAATGGGTAAATACATTTTCGGCGCGCGTAACAAGATCCACATCATCAACCTTGAAAAAACCCTGCCAATGTTCAACGAAGCTCTGACTTTCGTAGAGCGTCTGGCCCAGGGCAAAAACAAGATTCTGTTCGTCGGCACCAAGCGTTCCGCTGGCAAGATCGTTGCTGAAGAAGCAGCACGTTGCGGTTCGCCGTACGTCGATCACCGCTGGTTGGGCGGCATGCTGACCAACTTCAAAACCATCCGTGCTTCCATCAAGCGTCTGCGTGACCTTGAAGTGCAAGCCGAAGACGGTACTTTCGCCAAGCTGACCAAGAAAGAAGCGCTGATGCGCACTCGCGATCTTGAGAAGCTCGATCGTTCCCTGGGTGGTATCAAGGACATGGGCGGTCTGCCAGACGCACTGTTCGTTATCGACGTTGATCACGAGCGCATCGCGATCACCGAAGCCAACAAGCTGGGCATCCCGGTTATCGGCGTAGTCGATACCAACAGCAGCCCGGAAGGCGTTGACTACATCATCCCAGGCAACGATGACGCAATCCGCGCTATCCAGCTGTACATGGGTTCGATGGCTGACGCTGTAATCCGTGGTCGCAACCACGTTGCTGGCGGCACCGAGCAGTTCGTTGAAGAAGCTCCGGTAGCTGCAGCTGAGTAATTGACGCCTTGGCGTTGACTCAGTAAGCAAAAAGGGGGCTTGGCCCCCTTTTTGCCACCTCGAAAACCATCTGTCAGCGGCGCAGCTACAGCATTTGTAACGTGCAGCAGCTAACACGGTGGTTCGGGAAGAATTGAACGCCCGTTCGATCGGGTGGAATGGTTGAAAACCTATCCAAGAGGAATTTTGAAATGGCAGAGATTACTGCAGCGTTGGTCAAAGAACTGCGCGAGCGTACCGGCGAAGGCATGATGGATTGCAAAAAGGCCTTGACCAAGGCTGGCGGCGACATCGAGAAAGCCATTGATGACATGCGTGCTTCGGGCGCCATCAAAGCTGCCAAGAAAGCTGGCAACGTTGCCGCTGAAGGCGCAATCGCACTTAAAGAAGACGGCAAATCGGCCGTTCTGCTGGAAGTGAACTCGCAGACCGACTTCCTGGCTTTGCAGGACGATTTCAAGGCATTTGTTGCTTCCAGCGTTGAAAAAGCGTTCGCTGACAAGCTGACTGACGTCGCTCCGCTGATCGCCGCTCAAGAAGCCGATCGTCTGGTTCTGGTCGGCAAGGTTGGCGAAAACGTCAACATCCGTCGTCTGGCACGCGTCGAAGGTGACGTTGTTGGTGGTTACCTGCACGGCAACAAGATCGGTGTTGTGGTTGCCCTTAAAGGCGGCAGCGTCGAGCTGGCCAAAGACATCGCCATGCACGTAGCGGCGACCAACCCTGAATTCCTGCTGCCATCGGAAGTTTCCGCTGAAGCGGTCGAGCGTGAGAAGGGCGTGTTCCTGACCCTCAACGCTGACAAGATCGCCGGCAAGCCGGAAAACATCGTTGAAAACATGGTTAAAGGTCGTATCAGCAAGTTCCTGGCTGAAGCGAGCCTGGTTGAGCAGGCGTTCGTCAAGAACCCTGAAATCAAGGTTGGCGAACTGGCCAAGAAAGCCGGTGCTGAAATCGTTTCCTTCACCTACTTCAAAGTAGGCGAAGGCATCGAGAAGCCGGTCGACAACTTCGCTGAAGAAGTTGCTGCCCAGCTGGCTGCCGCCAAGCAATAAGACAGTTTTTAACTGTCGCCCTGAAGAGGCTGCCCGCTCACGCGCGCAGCCTCTTTTCAGATGGGGCACCAATTTTTTATTGGTTTCCCTTTGGAACTGGCTTACAAAGCCATGTTCCGATGGCGCTGAAGCAGCGCCACGCTAGAGTGAACGCCAGCTGAAAACAGCTCGCAAAGAATTTTTTTAAAATACGCCGCAGGAGAGATTCGCAATGGCTCAGCAGGGCAGTGGTTATCAGGCTCGCTATAAACGCATTCTACTCAAGCTTAGCGGCGAGGCCTTGATGGGCTCGGAAGAGTTCGGGATTGATCCCAAGGTGCTGGACCGCATGGCGCTGGAAGTTGGCCAACTGGTCGGCATCGGCGTCCAGGTCGGTCTGGTAATTGGCGGCGGCAACCTGTTCCGCGGTGCAGCGCTGAGCGCGGCCGGCATGGATCGGGTCACCGGCGACCACATGGGCATGCTGGCCACTGTGATGAACGCCCTGGCCATGCGCGACGCGCTGGAACGTGCCAATATCTCGGCCATCGTAATGTCGGCCATCTCCATGGTAGGCGTGACCGATCACTACGATCGTCGCAAAGCCATGCGCCATCTGAACGCCAAAGAAGTCGTCATTTTTGCGGCAGGTACCGGTAATCCGTTCTTCACCACGGATTCGGCAGCGTGCTTGCGTGCTATCGAAATCGATGCTGATGTCGTGCTCAAGGCGACCAAGGTCGATGGCGTCTACACCGCTGACCCATTCAAAGATCCGCATGCCGAGAAGTTCGATCATCTGACCTACGATGAAGTGCTGGATCGCAAGCTGGGCGTGATGGATTTGACAGCGATTTGCCTGTGCCGCGACCACAAGATGCCGCTGCGCGTATTTAATATGAACAAGCCCGGCGCCCTGCTGAACATCGTGCATGGCGGAGCTGAAGGGACCCTGATCGAGGAAGGCCAACAATGATCAACGAAATCAAGAAAGACGCTCAAGAGCGCATGCAGAAATCCCTGGACTCTCTGAACCATGCATTTGGTCAGATTCGTACCGGCAAGGCTCACCCAAGCATTCTGGGTAGCGTGATGGTCCCGTACTACGGTGCAGACACTTCCATCACCCAAGTAGCCAACATTACGGTAAAAGACTCCCGGACCCTTCAGGTCGTGGCGTTTGAGCGCAACATGCTCGCGGCGGTCGACAAGGCAATCCAGAGCGCCGGTTTGAACCTCAATCCGACCAACCTGGGTGAGTTGCTGTTGATCTCCATGCCTGCCCTGACTGAAGAAACCCGTAAGGGCTTCACCAAGCAGGCCCGCAGCGCCGCAGAAGATGCTCGTGTTGCTGTGCGCAACATTCGTCGCGATGCGCTTGGCGATCTCAAGAAACTGGTCAAGGACAAGGAAATCAGCGAAGACGAAGAACGTCGTGCTGCTGCCGATATCCAGAAGCTCACCGATAAGGCTGAGGCTGATATCGACGCGGCGACCAAGCAGAAAGAAGCGGACCTGATGGCCGTATAAGGGTCACGTTTTCATGGAAAAGACTAAGCAGACTGCACCCTTCGCGGTGCCGCGCCATGTCGCGATTATCATGGATGGTAATAACCGCTGGGCGAAAAAACGCTTTTTGCCCGGTGTCGCCGGGCATAAAGCGGGTGTTGACGCGGTTCGTGCGGTGATTGAGGTGTGTGCCGAGGCGAAGGTCGAGGTTCTGACCCTGTTCGCCTTCTCCAGCGAGAACTGGCAGCGCCCTGCAGATGAGGTCAGCGCCTTGATGGAGTTATTCTTCAAGGCGTTGCGTCGCGAGGCCAAGCGCCTCAACGACAACAACATCAGTTTGCGCATCATTGGTGACCGCTCGCGCTTCCATCCAGAGCTTCAGGCCGCCATGCGCGAGGCTGAAGCGATGACGGTGGGCGGCAACCGGCTCGTTCTGCAAATCGCTGCCAACTACGGTGGCCAGTGGGATATCGCCCAAGCGGCGCAGCGTCTGGCGCGTGAAGTTCAGGCAGGTCATCTGCGTCCGGAAGACATTACGCCGGATCTGCTGCAGACCTGTTTGGCTACAGGCGATCAGCCGATGCCTGACTTGTGCATTCGTACGGGTGGCGAACATCGCATCAGTAACTTCCTGCTGTGGCAGCTGGCGTACGCTGAGCTGTACTTCTCCGACCTGTTCTGGCCGGACTTCAAACACGACGCCATGCGCAAAGCGCTGGCCGATTTCGCTTCGCGCCAGCGCCGCTTCGGTAAAACGAGCGAGCAGGTTGAAGCTGGAGCCCGGGCTTAATGCTTAAACAACGAATCATCACAGCACTGATCCTGCTTCCTATTGCCCTGTGCGGCTTCTTCCTCCTTGAAGGTTCCGGTTTTGCGCTGTTTATCGGCCTGGTCGTGACTTTGGGCGCGTGGGAATGGGCTCGGCTGGCGGGCTTCGAGGAGCAGCCGATTCGCGTTGCCTATGCGGCGGTCGTCGCGGTGATGCTGTTCTTTATGCACATATTGCCCGGGCTGGCGCCATGGGTGTTGGGCGCTTCGGTGCTGTGGTGGGGGGTTGCGACCTACCTGGTGCTGACGTATCCACGTTCCAGCGGCCATTGGGCCAGTGCAGCCAGCAAGCTGGTGATCGGCTTGCTGGTGCTGTTGCCGGCTTGGCAAGGCTTGATCCTGATCAAACAGGAGCCTTTGGGGAACTGGCTGATCATGGCGGTCATGGTGTTGGTCTGGGGTGCTGATATCGGTGCCTATTTCTCCGGGCGTGCCTTTGGTAAGCGCAAGCTGGCACCACAGGTCAGCCCTGGCAAGAGTTGGGAAGGTGTCTACGGCGGCCTGGCGCTCAGCCTGGTGATTACCGCCATCGTCGGTCTTGTTCGCGACTGGACGGTGGCGGAGCTGCTCAAAGGCTTGGTGGGTGCCGCTGTGATCGTGTTTATCTCTGTCGTGGGTGACCTGACCGAGAGCATGTTCAAGCGCCAGTCCGGGATCAAGGACAGCAGTAACCTGCTGCCCGGTCACGGGGGTGTACTGGATCGCATCGACAGTCTGACCGCGGCTATTCCATTGTTTGCGGTGTTGTTGTGGATGGCGGCACCGTGAGCCGCCCACAACTGATTACTGTCCTGGGCGCGACGGGTTCGATTGGTCTGAGCACGCTCGACGTCATTGCCCGTCATCCTGATCGATTCCAGGTGTTTGCCTTGAGCGGGTTCACTCGTTTGAGTGAGTTGCTGGCGCTGTGTATCAAGCATTCACCTCGGTTTGCCGTGGTGCCTGAGGTCGCTGCAGCTCGCACTCTGCAGGATGATCTTCGTGCTGCTGGCCTGTCGACACGCGTGCTGGTCGGCGAGGAAGGCTTGTGTCAGGTGGCCTCCGATCCAGAAGTGGACGCGGTCATGGCTGCAATCGTCGGTGCCGCGGGGTTGCGTCCGACCCTGGCGGCGGTCGAAGCCGGCAAGAAAATCCTGCTGGCCAATAAAGAAGCACTGGTGATGTCCGGTGCTCTGTTCATGCAGGCTGTGCGCAAGAGCGGGTCGGTGCTGTTGCCGATCGACAGCGAGCACAATGCGATCTTCCAGTGCATGCCGCGAGATTTCGCTCGTGGCCTGGGGCAGGTAGGTGTTCGTCGGATTTTGCTGACAGCGTCGGGCGGACCGTTCCGCCAGACGCCGCTCGCCGAATTGGTCCACGTCACGCCGGAACAAGCCTGCGCCCATCCTAACTGGTCCATGGGTCGCAAGATTTCCGTGGATTCGGCCAGCATGATGAACAAGGGGCTCGAGCTGATCGAAGCCTGCTGGTTGTTCGACGCCAAGCCGTCCCAGGTAGAAGTGGTGATTCACTCGCAGAGCGTGATTCATTCGTTGGTCGATTACATCGATGGGTCGGTACTGGCGCAGTTGGGCAATCCTGATATGCGCACGCCGATCGCCAACGCGCTGGCCTGGCCGGAGCGCATCGACTCGGGCGTGGCGCCGCTGGATCTGTTTGCCATTGGACGCCTGGATTTTCAGGCGCCCGATGAAGAGCGTTTCCCGTGCCTGCGCCTTGCGCGTCAGGCGGCAGAGGCGGGCGATAGTGCGCCAGCCATGCTGAACGCGGCGAATGAAGTGGCTGTCGCGGCGTTTCTCGATGGGCGGGTTCGTTACCTGGAAATCGCGAGTATCATCGAAGAAGTCTTGAATCTGGAACCTGTCGTTGCGGTGAATGATCTCGAGGCAGTGTTCACGGCAGACGCCAAGGCGCGTGTGCTGTCAGAACAATGGTTGAGTCGTCACGGGCGGTAGCAAGTGTTGCTTTACGCGGGTCCATGCAGCACTGAACAGGAATGCGGAGAAAGTAAATGAGCGCGCTCTATATGATTGTCGGCACCCTGGTAGCGTTGGGTGTGCTGGTCACCTTCCACGAGTTCGGCCATTTCTGGGTCGCGCGTCGTTGTGGCGTAAAAGTGCTGCGTTTCTCCGTAGGCTTCGGTATGCCGCTGCTGCGCTGGCACGATAAGCAGGGTACGGAATTTGTGGTTGCCGCCATTCCCCTGGGTGGCTACGTCAAGATGCTGGATGAGCGCGAAGGCGAAGTGCCAGCCGATCAGCTCGATCAATCCTTCAATCGCAAAACCGTACGCCAGCGCATCGCTATTGTCTCTGCGGGCCCGATAGCCAACTTCTTGTTGGCGATGTTTTTTTTCTGGGTGCTTGCCATGCTGGGCAGCGACCAGGTGCGCCCGGTCATCGGTGGCGTCGAGTCGGGGAGCATCGCCGCCAAGGCGGGTCTGGCCGCAGGTCAGGAAATTGTTGCCATTGATGGCGAGCCGACTTCCGGTTGGGCCGCGGTCAATCTGCAATTGGTGCGCCGACTGGGGGAAAGTGGTTCGCTGCAGTTACTGGTCCGCGACCAGGGCTCCACGGCTGATTCGCCTCGTGAGCTCGTGCTGGATAAGTGGCTGAAGGGTGCCGATGAGCCTGATCCGATTCGCTCGTTGGGTATTCGTCCGTGGCGTCCAGCGTTGCCGCCGGTATTGGCAGAAATCGACCCGAAAGGCCCGGCACAGGCCGCTGGCCTGAAGACTGGCGATCGATTGCTGGCCCTTGACGGCAAATCGTTCGATGACTGGCAGCAAGTGGTTGATACCGTTCGCTTGCGTCCTGATGCCAAAATCCTGCTGCGCGTCGAGCGCGACGGTGCTCAAATCGACGTCCCTGTTACTCTCGCGGCTCGCGGCGAGAGCAAGGCGCCGAGCGGCTACCTCGGGGCGGGGGTGAAGGCTGTCGATTGGCCACCAGAGATGATCCGTGAAGTCAGTTTCGGTCCTCTGGCCGCGATTGGGGAGGGAGCTCGACGCACCTGGACCATGAGCGTACTGACCCTCGATTCGCTAAAGAAAATGTTGTTCGGTGAGCTCTCGGTAAAAAACTTGAGTGGACCGATAACCATTGCTAAAGTGGCGGGCGCTTCTGCCCAGTCGGGCGTCGCTGATTTCCTGAATTTCCTTGCTTATCTGAGTATTAGCCTGGGTGTTCTGAATTTGTTGCCCATTCCGGTACTGGATGGGGGGCATTTGTTGTTTTATCTGATCGAGTGGGCGCGTGGTCGCCCCCTTTCGGATCGGGTGCAGGGTTGGGGGATACAGATCGGCATCAGTTTGGTGGTCGGGGTGATGTTGCTCGCTCTGGTCAATGATTTGGGTCGTCTGTAACACTTCGCTGAATTGCGAATCTGCCGCATTTTGCGGCAGTTTGTTTATTGCCAGTTGGAATAAGAAAGGACTTCATGAAACGTCTGCTGCTAACTGCGGTTCTCACCGTATTGATGATCGCCGAAGTTCACGCCGAGTCCTTCACTATCTCTGATATTCGCGTCAATGGCCTCCAGCGGGTCTCCGCGGGTAGCGTCTTTGGTGCCTTGCCGTTGAACGTCGGCGAGCAGGCGGACGATCGTCGCCTGGTGGAATCCACTCGTGCGTTGTTCAAAACCGGTTTCTTTCAAGATATCCAGCTGGGCCGCGATGGCAACGTCCTGGTCATCACGGTAGTCGAGCGTCCGTCGGTCGCCAGTATCGAGATCGAAGGCAACAAGGCGATCTCCACTGAAGACCTGATGAAGGGCCTCAAGCAGTCCGGTCTGGCTGAAGGCGAGATCTTCCAGCGTGCCACCCTCGAAGGCGTGCGTAACGAGCTGCAGCGTCAATACGTCGCTCAGGGCCGTTACTCGGCGACCGTTGATACCGAAGTGGTGCCGCAGCCGCGCAACCGTGTCGGGCTGAAGGTCAACATCAACGAAGGTACTGTCGCAGCTATCCAGCACATCAACGTGGTGGGTAACACCGTCTTCCCGGATGAAGACCTGATCGACCTCTTCGAACTCAAGACGACCAACTGGCTCTCGTTCTTCAAGAACGATGACAAGTATGCTCGCGAAAAGCTGTCCGGCGACCTGGAGCGTCTGCGTTCCTACTACCTGGACCGCGGCTATATCAACATGGATATCGCTTCGACCCAGGTGTCCATTACCCCGGACAAGAAGCACGTCTACATCACCGTTAACGTCAACGAAGGCGAGAAATACACCGTTCGTGACGTCAAGTTGAGCGGTGACCTGAAAGTCCCTGAAGACCAGGTCAAGTCGCTCCTGCTGGTACAGAAAGGCCAGGTGTTCTCGCGCAAGCTGATGACCACCACGTCCGAGTTGATCACGCGTCGCCTGGGTAACGAGGGTTATACCTTCGCCAACGTCAACGGCGTACCGGTGCCTCACGACGATGATCACACCGTCGACATCACCTTCGCGGTCGATCCGGGCAAGCGTGCTTACGTGAACCGCATCAACTTCCGCGGTAACACCAAGTCGGAAGACGAAGTGCTGCGTCGTGAAATGCGTCAGATGGAAGGGGGCTGGGCTTCGACCTACCTGATCGACCAATCCAAGACCCGCCTTGAGCGTCTGGGCTTCTTCAAGGAAGTCAACGTCGAAACGCCAGCTGTGCCAGGTGTCGACGATCAGGTTGATGTGAACTACAGCGTTGAAGAACAGGCTTCCGGTTCGATTACCGCCAGTGTCGGTTTCGCACAGAGCGCCGGTTTGATCCTCGGCGGTTCGATCACCCAGAACAACTTCCTGGGTACCGGTAACAAGGTCAGCATCGGCTTGACCCGCAGTGAATACCAGAGCCGTTATAACTTCGGTTATGTCGACCCGTACTGGACCACTGATGGCGTGAGTCTGGGTTACAACGCTTTCTATCGCACCACTGACTATGACGAGCTCGAAACTGACATCGCCAGCTATGCGGTAGACAGCCTCGGTGCCGGCGTGAGCGTGGGTTACCCGATCAGCGAGACTTCGCGCCTGACCTTCGGCCTCACCGCGCAGCAAGACACCATCAAGACCGGTGTCTACACCGTTGATGAAATCTTCGACTTCGTGAACAAGGAAGGCGACAAGTACCTGAACTTCAAGGCGTCGGCCGGCTGGTCCGAGTCGACCCTGAACAAGGGTGTGCTGGCTACCCGTGGTCGTTCCCAGAGCCTGACCCTGGAAACCACTACGCCTGGCAGTGACCTGTCGTTCTTCAAGCTCGATTACCGCGGCCAGTTGTTCCAGCCGCTGAGCGAAAACTACACCATGCGCCTGCACACCGAATTGGGTTATGGCGACGGTTACGGTTCGACCGATGGCTTGCCATTCTATGAAAACTACTATGCTGGTGGTTTCAACTCGGTTCGTGGTTTCAAGGACAGCACTCTGGGTCCTCGCAGTACACCGAGTCGTGGCCGGAACCCGGGTACTGCCGAAGATCCGGATCAGGATCCGCTGCCGTTCGGTGGTAACGTCCTGATCCAGGGTGGCGTGGAACTGCTGTTTCCACTGCCGTTCGTCAAGGATCAACGCTCGCTGCGGACTTCGGTCTTCTGGGACGTGGGTAACGTGTTCGATTCGCAGTGCAAGGACACCACCAATGCTGATGGCTCGCCGTCCAGTACCAAGTGCAACGACATCAGCCTGAGCAACATGGCCAGTTCCGTTGGTGTCGGTGTGACCTGGGTCACAGCACTGGGTCCGTTGAGCTTCGCCCTGGCAATGCCAGTGAAGAAACCGGATGACGCTGAAACTCAAGTGTTCCAATTCTCCCTCGGCCAGACGTTCTAAGCGTCTGACCCAAGATAACGACAATGGATTTTGTAGGAGTGCATCGTGCGTAAGTTGACTCAATTGGTTCTCCTGGCGACCGTACTGGTAGCAGGTCCGGCTTTTGCCGACATGAAAATCGCCGTTCTGAACTATCAAATGGCACTGCTGGAATCCGACGCGGCCAAGAAATACGCCGTGGATGCCGAGAAGAAGTTCGGTCCTCAACTGACCAAACTCAAGACTCTGGAAAGCAGCGCCAAGGGCATTCAGGATCGTCTGATGGCCGGTGGTGACAAAATGCAGCAAGGCGAGCGTGAGCGCCTGGAACTTGAATTCAAGCAAAAGGCCCGTGACTTCCAGTTCCAGTCCAAGGAATTGAACGAAGCCAAAGCCGTTGCGGACCGTGAAATGCTGAAGCAGCTCAAGCCGAAACTGGACAGCGCTGTGGAAGAAGTCATCAAGAAAGGTGCTTTTGACCTGGTCTTCGAGCGTGGTGCAGTGATTGATGTCAAACCTCAGTACGACATCACTCGCCAGGTCATCGAGCGCATGAATCAGCTGAAGTAATCCATGACAGCGACTATCAAGCTCGGCCAGTTGGCCGAGTTCCTCGGCGCCACACTGCGTGGCGACCCTGAGAAAGAAATTACTGGGCTAGCCACTTTGCAAGAGGCTGGCCCAGCTCAGTTGAGCTTTCTCGCAAACCCCCAGTACCGTAAATTCCTGGCGGACAGTCAGGCCGCAGCACTGTTGCTGAAGGCCGCTGATGCTGAGGGTTTCGCGGGTAATGTACTGGTGGTGCCTGATCCTTATCTGGCCTACGCACGGGTTTCCCACCTGTTCGATCCTAAACCAAAGGCGGCTGCGGGTATTCATCCGACAGCCGTTGTGGCAGCGGATGCAGTGGTTGATCCGGCAGCCAGCATCGGTGCATTTGCGGTGATCGAAAGTGCTGCGCGTATTGCGGCCGGTGTAACCGTTGGCGCTCATTGCTTTATTGGCGCGCGCTGCGAAATTGGCGAGGGCGGCTGGCTGGCTCCGCGAGTGACGCTTTACCACGACGTTCGCATCGGCAAGCGGGTAGTGATTCAGTCAGGCGCTGTACTGGGAGGCGAGGGTTTCGGTTTCGCCAACGAGAAAGGCGTGTGGCAGAAAATCGCCCAGATTGGAGGTGTTCTGGTAGGTGACGACGTGGAGATTGGCGTAAACACCGCCATTGACCGTGGTGCATTGGCCGATACTGTCCTTGGTAATGGCGTGAAACTCGACAATCAGATTCAGATTGCCCATAACGTCCAGATAGGTGATCACACCGCCATGGCAGCGTGCGTTGGGATTTCCGGCAGCACCAAGATCGGCAAGCACTGCATGCTTGCCGGTGGCGTAGGTCTGGTCGGGCATATCGAGATTTGCGACAACGTTTTCATTACCGGAATGACCATGGTGACCCACTCGATTACCGAAAAGGGCTCCTATTCTTCCGGTACGGCTATGCAACCCGCTGCCGAGTGGCGCAAAAGCGCGGCACGCATCCGTCAGCTCGATGACATCGCGCGGCGTCTGCGACAGCTGGAAAAGCGTGTAGGGGAAGTGACCCCTGACGGTAATGCTTCATCAGATGGCTGATACCATTTCCATATCAAGTGTGCACAGCCGTTAGACTGCCTCCTTGATTTGCTAGAGGGGTGTGCGTCAGTCGCGCGCCCCCAATCTTTACATAGGCTTCCCCCCGAAATGATGGACATCAACGAGATTCGCGAATACCTGCCTCACCGTTACCCGTTCCTGCTGGTGGACCGGGTCGTGGATCTGGATGTGGAAGGCAAGCGCATTCGCGCCTACAAGAATGTCAGCATCAACGAACCGTTCTTCAATGGTCACTTTCCTGCGCATCCAATCATGCCGGGCGTGCTGATCATCGAAGCGATGGCTCAGGCTGCCGGGATCCTTGGTTTCAAAATGCTCGACGTAAAGCCTGCCGATGGCACCCTTTACTATTTCGTCGGCTCCGACAAGCTGCGCTTCCGCCAGCCAGTACTGCCTGGCGATCAGTTGATCCTTGAAGCCAAATTCCTGAGCTGCAAGCGCCAGATCTGGAAGTTCGAGTGCCAGGCTTCGGTCGACGGCAAACCAGTTTGCTCCGCTGAAATCATCTGCGCGGAACGCAAGCTATGAGTTTGATTGACCCTCGCGCAATCATCGATCCGACGGCCATTCTGGCCGCCGACGTCGAGGTCGGCCCTTGGTCGATCATCGGCGCAGGTGTGGAAATAGGCGAGGGGACAGTGATCGGGCCACACGTGATTCTCAAGGGCCCGACCCGAATTGGTAAGCACAACCGCATCTATCAGTTTTCTTCGGTAGGCGAAGACACCCCTGATTTGAAATACAAGGGTGAAGAAACACGTCTGGTCATTGGTGACCATAACGTCATACGCGAAGGCGTGACGATTCACCGTGGCACCATCCAGGACCGTTCGGAGACGACCCTGGGCGACCATAACCTGATCATGGCCTACGCCCACATCGGCCACGACAGCGTTATCGGAAACAACTGCATTCTGGTCAACAACACCGCATTGGCGGGCCATGTGCACGTTGAAGACTGGGCGATTCTTTCCGGCTTTACCCTGGTTCACCAGTATTGCCATATCGGCGCCCACAGCTTTTCCGGCATGGGTACAGCCATCGGCAAGGACGTTCCAGCGTACGTCACAGTGTTCGGCAACCCTGCCGAAGCACGCAGCATGAACTTCGAAGGTATGCGTCGTCGTGGTTTCAGCGAAGATGCGATCCATGCCCTGCGCCGTGCCTACAAGGTGGTTTACCGCCAGGGCCTGACGGTTGATCAGGCACTCGCCGAGCTGGCCGAGCCTTCGGCACAGTTCCCGGAAGTTGCGGTGTTCCGTGACTCCATCCAGTCTTCGACTCGCGGCATAACTCGTTAATCATGGCTAATCTGCGTATTGCGCTGGTGGCGGGAGAGGCTTCCGGTGACATTCTGGGTGCCGGTCTCATGCGTGCACTCAAAACTCAGCATCCTGCGGTCGAGTTCATCGGTGTCGGCGGCCCGTTGATGCAGGCCGAAGGCCTGACCTCGTATTTTCCAATGGAACGTCTGTCTGTCATGGGCCTGGTGGAAGTGCTGGGCCGGCTGCGCGAGTTGCTCAAACGCCGCAAAAAGCTGATCAACGACCTCATCGCCGAAAAGCCAGACGTGTTCATCGGCATTGACGCCCCTGACTTCAATCTCAACATCGAGCTCAAGCTGCGTCAGGCCGGGATCAAAACCGTGCATTACGTCAGCCCGTCGGTTTGGGCGTGGCGACAGAAGCGCGTGCTGAAGATTCGCGAAGGTTGCGACTTGATGCTGACGCTGTTCCCCTTCGAAGCGAAATTCTATGAAGAGAAGGGCGTCCCGGTGCGATTTGTTGGCCACTCGCTGGCCGATGCGATCCCGCTCGAAGCTGATCGTGCTGCGGCGCGGGCCGAACTCGGATTGCCGGATGGGCCTCTGGTCGCGTTGATGCCTGGCAGCCGCGGGGGGGAAGTCGGTCGTTTGGGGGCGTTGTTCCTCGATACGGCTCAGCGCCTGAGAGCCATGCGTCCGGGCGTTCGGTTCGTCATGCCGTGCGCCAACCCCGAGCGCCGCGCACAGCTTGAGGCGTTGCTGGCCGGTCGCGATCTACCGCTGACCTTGCTCAATGGCCAGTCTCACCTGGCGTTGGCAGCGTGCGACGCGGTGTTAATTGCCTCCGGAACCGCTACGCTTGAAGCGTTGCTGTACAAGCGGCCGATGGTTGTGGCTTATCGATTGGCGCCGCTGACGTTCTGGATTCTCAAGCGAATGGTGAAGAGTCCTTACGTATCCTTGCCGAACCTGTTGGCCCAACGCTTGTTGGTGCCCGAGTTGCTGCAGGATGATGCGACGGTCGAAGCGTTGGCCCAGACTTTGTCCCCATTGATTGAAGGCGGCGAAGAGCAGACTCGCGGCTTTGACGAAATCCACCGTACCTTGCGCCTGGACGCCTCCAATCAGGCGGCGGACGCGGTTCTGAAACTGATCGGCAAATCATAATGAGTAAAGCAAGCATGCAGATGGGCCTGGACTTCACGCTGGTCGCTGAGGTGGAAGACCTGGTGGCTGGCGTTGACGAGGTTGGTCGCGGTCCGCTCTGCGGTGCAGTGGTCACGGCCGCGGTAATCCTCGATCCGAATCGACCTATTTTGGGGTTGAACGACTCGAAAAAGCTCACCGAGGCTCGTCGTGAAAAGCTTTATGACGAAATCTGCGAAAAAGCCTTGAGCTGGTGTATCGCTCGGGCTGAAGTCGAGGAAATCGACGAGCTGAACATCCTTCACGCCACCATGCTCGCCATGCAGCGCGCAATCGAAGGTCTGCACATTCAGCCGAAACTCGCGATGATCGATGGCAACCGTTGCCCCAAGTTGTCCATGCGCGCCGAAGCCGTCGTACAAGGCGACGGTAAAGTGCCGGCCATTGCGGCTGCGTCGATTCTGGCCAAGGTCAGTCGCGACCGTGAGATGGCGGCATTCGAATTGATTTACCCGGGATATGGCATCGGCGGCCACAAAGGCTACCCAACCCCCGTTCATCTGGAAGCGTTGGCCCGCCTGGGTCCTACGCCGATTCACCGGCGCTCCTTTGCCCCGGTACGTCTGGCGTACGAGGCGCGGGAAAGTCTCATCGTGAGTTAGTTGCAAGGCTGATGTTTTTGCCAAGGCCCGGTACAATCCGGGCCTTGTTGTTTTCACGTTTCTAGACAGGATCACTATGCCGGCTTCATTCGTTCACCTACGCCTGCACACTGAGTATTCCCTGGTCGACGGTCTGGTGCGGATCAAACCGCTGGTCAAGACGCTGGTCGGCATGAACATGCCTGCTGTAGCGGTTACCGACCAGAACAACATGTGTTCGCTCGTCAAATTTTACAAAGCCTCCATGGGCGCAGGGATCAAGCCGATCTGCGGTGCCGACCTGTGGCTGTCGAACAAGGATCCGGACAACGCCTTGAGCCGGATCAGCCTGCTGGCAATGAACGCCGTTGGTTACCGTAACCTCACCGAACTCATTTCCCGAGGCTTCATTGACGGTCAGCGCAATGGCTCGATCATCATCGAACGTGAGTGGGTTGCCGAGGCCAGCGAAGGCTTGATCATGCTGTCGGCCGCCAAAGAAGGCGAGATCGGCCTGGCGATGTTGAGCGGCAATCCGGCAGAGGCGGAAGCCCTGGCGCGTGAATGGATGACGGTGTTTCCGGATCGCTTCTATCTCGAAATCCAGCGTACCAATCGTCCGAACGATGAAGAGCAACTGCATGGCGCCGTGGCCCTGGCGGAGAAAATCGGTGCGCCACTGGTGGCGACCAACGATGTGCGCTTCATCAAGCAGGAAGATTTCGCCGCTCACGAGACCCGCGTTTGCATCGGTGAAGGCCGTGCCCTCGACGATCCGCGACGCTCGAAAAATTACAGCGATCAGCAGTACCTCAAAAGCGCCGAGGAAATGCATGAGCTGTTCAGTGACATTCCCGAAGCACTGGAAAACACTGTAGAGATCGCCAAGCGCTGCAACATCGAAGTGAAGCTGGGCAAGCACTTCCTGCCAAACTTCCCGATTCCCGATGGCATGACCATCGACGAGTACTTCCGCAAGGTCTCATTCGATGGCCTCGAAGATCGCCTTAGCGTTCTTTTGCCCAAGGACACCACCGAAGACTACGACGCCAAGCGTCAGGTGTATGTCGATCGGCTGAATTTCGAGCTGGATATCATTATCCAGATGGGCTTCCCCGGTTACTTCCTGATCGTTATGGACTTTATCCAGTGGGCCAAGAGCAACGGCGTGCCGGTAGGCCCAGGTCGTGGATCGGGTGCCGGATCGCTGGTGGCCTATGTGCAGAAGATCACTGACCTCGATCCGCTGGAATACGACCTGCTGTTCGAACGTTTCCTTAACCCGGAACGGGTATCGATGCCCGACTTCGACGTCGACTTCTGCATGGACGGTCGTGACCGTGTTATCGAGTACGTTGCCGAAAAATACGGCCGTAACGCGGTAAGCCAGATCATCACGTTCGGTTCCATGGCGGCGAAAGCGGTGGTTCGTGACGTGGCGCGGGTGCAGGGCAAGTCCTACGGATTGGCGGATCGTTTGTCGAAGATGATCCCCTTCGAAGTCGGCATGACCCTTGAAAAAGCCTACGAGCAGGAAGAAATCCTGCGTGACTTCATCAAGGTCGATGAAGAGGCCGCCGAAATCTGGGAGATGGCCCGCAAGCTGGAAGGCGTTGTGCGTAACGTCGGCAAGCACGCGGGAGGTGTGGTTATCGCACCGACCAAGCTGACTGACTTCTCGCCGATCTATTGCGACGAGGCCGGTGATGGCCTGGTAACCCAGTTCGACAAGGATGACGTTGAGGCTGCTGGCCTTGTGAAGTTCGACTTCCTCGGTCTGCGCACGTTGACGGTCATCGATTGGGCGTTGAAAACCATCAATCGTGACCGCGCCAAGGTCGATGAAGCGCCGCTGGACATCGCATTCATCCCGCTGGACGACAAGCCGACCTACCAACTGCTGCAAAAAGCCGAAACAACCGCGGTGTTCCAGCTTGAGTCGCGAGGCATGAAAGAGCTGATCAAAAAGCTCAAGCCCGACTGCCTGGAAGATTTGATCGCACTGGTGGCCCTGTTCCGTCCGGGGCCACTGCAATCGGGCATGGTGGACGACTTCATCAACCGAAAGCACGGTCGCGCCGAACTTGCGTACCCGCACTCGGACTACCAGTACGAAGGACTGAAACCGGTCCTGGCCCCGACATACGGCATCATCCTGTATCAGGAACAGGTGATGCAGATTGCGCAGGTCATGGCCGGTTACACCCTCGGTGGTGCGGATATGTTGCGTCGGGCCATGGGTAAGAAAAAGCCTGAGGAAATGGCCAAGCAGCGCGGTGGTTTTATTGAGGGTTGCGCGACCAACAACATTGACGCGGACCTGGCCGGTAACATTTTCGACCTGGTAGAGAAATTCGCCGGTTACGGCTTCAACAAGTCTCACTCCGCTGCTTATGGCCTGGTGTCGTATCAGACGGCGTGGCTGAAAACGCATTACCCGGCGCCATTCATGGCGGCGGTGCTGTCGGCGGATATGCACAACACTGACAAGGTCGTGACCTTGATCGAAGAAATTCGCACCATGAAGCTGCGTCTCGACGCGCCGGATGTGAATACCTCCGAGTTCAAGTTCACGGTGAATGAAGAAGGCCGGATTATCTATGGCCTCGGCGCGATCAAAGGGGTGGGTGAAGGCCCGGTTGAAGCAATTACCGAAGCGCGTCAGGACGGCCCCTTCACGGATCTGTTCGATTTCTGCGCCCGGGTCGATCTCAAGCGTATCAACAAGCGCACCCTGGACGGTTTGATCCGCAGTGGTGCGCTGGATCGTCTGGGCCCTTATTTCCACGACGAACCGAAAGCCTATCAAGCGAGCATCGACCAGAATCGTGCGGTCTTGCTGAACGCGATGGAAGGGGCGATCAAGGCTGCTGAACAAACCGCTCGCACCCACGACAGCGGGCATGCCGACCTGTTTGGCGGGCTGTTTGTCGAGGAAGATGCCGACGTCTACGCCAATCATCGCAAGGCGAAGGAGTTGACCCTCAAGGAACGCTTGAAGGGCGAAAAAGATACCTTGGGCCTGTACCTGACGGGTCACCCGATTGACGAATATGAAGGCGAGATCCGTCGTTTCGCCCGCCAGCGCATCATTGACCTGAAGCCGGCCCGGGATACTCAGACCGTCGCCGGGATGATTATCGCCTTGCGTGTGATGAAGAACAAAAAAGGCGACAAGATGGGTTTCATCACCCTCGACGATCGTTCTGGCCGGATCGAAGCCTCGCTGTTCGCCGAAGCATTCCACTCGGCGCAGTCGCTGTTGCAGACCGACGCGATGGTGGTGGTGGAAGGTGAAGTCAGCAACGATGACTTTTCCGGTGGCTTGCGGTTGCGGGTCAAGCGGGTAATGAGCATGGAGGATGCACGCACCAACCTGGCGGAAAGCTTGCGGTTGAAGCTGCAGACCAAAGACTTGAAAGGCGATCAGCTACGCTGGTTGGGCGAGTTGTTCAAGCGTCATCGCGGCGCCTGCCCGATCACCATGGAGTACACAAGCCCCGATGCGAAGGCCTTGCTGCAGTTCGGCGAGACCTGGCGAATCGACCCGGCGGATGCGTTGATTCAAGCCTTGCGTGACCAGTTCGGAAGAGACAACGTCTTCCTCCAATACCGTTAACGGTCAGGTGCCATTCTTCACCATTGGAACGCGCCCTGATCCAGACCCCAATTTTTAATCTCGACCTGAACGCGCCTGTCCCTTAAGGTAGGGCGCGAATAGACAACCGGCCGACCCAAGCTCACTTGGACGTCGACCCAAGACGGACGCCTATGAACCCGAATTTTCTAGATTTCGAACAGCCGATCGCCGACCTGCAAGCCAAGATCGAAGAGTTGCGCTTGGTCGGTAATGACAATTCGCTGAATATCGGCGATGAGATTTCCCGCCTTCAGGACAAAAGCAGCACGTTGACCGAAGACATCTTCGGCAAGCTGACGAGCTGGCAGATCGCGCGTCTGGCACGTCACCCGAAACGTCCTTATACCCTGGACTACATCGAGCACATCTTCACCGAGTTCGATGAACTGCATGGCGACCGTCATTTCTCCGACGACGCTGCCATCGTCGGTGGCATTGCCCGCCTGGATGATGAGCCGGTGATGATCATCGGTCACCAGAAGGGCCGGGAAGTGCGCGAGAAAGTGCGCCGCAACTTCGGCATGCCACGTCCTGAGGGCTATCGCAAAGCGTGCCGCCTGATGGAAATGGCCGAACGTTTCAAGATGCCGATCCTGACCTTCATCGACACCCCGGGCGCTTACCCTGGTATCGACGCTGAAGAGCGCAACCAGAGTGAAGCGATCGCCTGGAACCTGCGTGTGATGGCCCGTCTGAAAACCCCAATCATCGCTACCGTAATCGGTGAGGGTGGTTCTGGTGGTGCGCTGGCAATCGGCGTCTGCGATCAGTTGAACATGCTGCAGTATTCGACCTATGCGGTGATTTCGCCGGAAGGTTGCGCGTCGATTCTGTGGAAAACCGCCGAAAAGGCACCGGATGCTGCCGAAGCAATGGGCATCACTGCCGAGCGCCTGAAAGGCCTGGGTATCGTGGACAAGGTGATCGGCGAACCATTGGGCGGCGCACATCGCGACCCGGCGGCTGCCGCTGCCTCGATCCGTGCCGAGTTGAGCTCGCAACTGGCGATGTTGAAGAAGTTCGACAACGAAGCACTGTTGACTCGTCGTTACGAGCGGTTGATGAGCTACGGTCTCTAAGCCGGGCGCGCAGTACCCATGTGGGAGCGAGCCTGCTCGCGATGAGGGTTTAACATTCAACGAATCAGTTGGTCGTTAAACAGCAATCGCGAGCAGGCCTGCTCCCACATTTGATTTGTGCAAAGGGAAAGATATGGATCAGCCCACGATTGATTTGCCTTCCCGGCTTCTGCTGAATCTAACCCCTTGGCGCAACGCCACAACCTGGCGCATCGCCTTCTCCGGTGGCCTCGACTCCACCGTCCTGCTGCACCTTCTCGCGAACCTCGCGAAAACCGAATCCCTTCCGGCTTTAAGAGCGATCCACGTCCACCACGGCCTTCAGGCTGCTGCTGACGGGTGGCCGGAGCATTGTCGATCGATCTGCGATGCGCTGGGCGTACCGCTACAGGTGGTCCGGGTTCAGGTTCAGTCCGGTGCCAGTCTCGAGCGTGCAGCCCGTGAGGCGCGCTATGGCGCCTTCCTTCAAGCCACTCAAGCGAATGAACTGCTACTGACCGCGCAACACCGCGATGATCAGGCGGAAACCCTGTTGTTTCGGCTACTGCGCGGGGCAGGGGTGAGGGGCTTGTCCGGCATGCCTGGCAAGCGGGTTCTGGGGCGCGGGCACCTTTTGCGTCCGTTGCTGGATATCCCGCGTGCCGAGCTTGAGGCTTACGCAACTGAGCATCAGTTGAGCTGGATCGAAGACCCTTCGAACCAGGATCGACAGTTCTCGCGCAATTACCTGCGACATCAAGTGTTCCCGGTCTTGACCGAGCGCTGGCCGCAAGCCGTGGCGACCATGGCTCGCAGCGCCGCGCATCTGAGCGAGGCGCAAGGCCTGCTCGATGACCTGGCGCAAATCGACCTGGCCCGCGCCCGCGCCGAGAGTGATTTCGACTGGCTGGGCGTGCCGTCATTGGCGTTGGCGCCGCTGGCAGTACTTTCTGCTGCTCGCCAGCGCAACGCACTCAGTCATTGGCTCGTCACGCTGACCCGGCTACCGGACAGCGACCATTGGTCGGGTTGGGACGATCTGCGAGATGCCGCGGCCGATGCCCGCCCGATCTGGCGCCTGGCAGAGGGTGAGCTGCACCGGACTGGCGCACGGATCTGGTGGTTGTCCGGCGGCTGGCTACGCCCTGCGCCTGACGCAGGTGAGTGGCGCGATCCCTCGCAACCGCTGGTGCTGCCGGAAAACGGTGTGCTCAGTTTCAGCGGTCAAAAGCCCGGTGGCCCGCTGCAAATCCGCTATCGTGAGGGAGGAGAATTCATGGCTCTGCAGGATCGGGGGCATCGTGATCTGAAGCGCTTGCTCAACGAGAGGGGTGTTCCTGGCTTCGTCCGTGGCAGATTGCCGCTGCTCTACCGAGGCGGGCAATTGCTGGCGGTGGCGAACCTGCGGGGTTTAAGTGGCTGCGAGCGCGAAGGCTGGCATTTGCATTGGGCCCCATTGAGCGAAGATCAAGGTTTGAGCTGAAAGGGGCTTTCCGGTAGACTACGCTCCCTTCTTGATACAACTTCTGTGGATTCGCCTGAATTGCAGGAGTTGCCGATTACCAAGCAGTCTTTGCTGGGCGATTCCAAAAAATGTGTAGCGAGCAACGTACCGGTGTTTCATCTTCCGGTCTGTCCCAACGCGGCGGTTTTTTTGAAAGGTGCACTGTGATTAATGCAGGTGATCGGGGGCTTCGGCCTTCCTTCGCTTTCCCCGGCGGCTCGGACCGCTTTAACGCAGACTTCTAGGGTTTTTCATGACGCGCTACATATTCGTCACGGGCGGTGTTGTTTCTTCATTGGGGAAAGGCATTGCATCGGCTTCATTGGCGGCGATCCTGGAGGCGCGGGGACTTAAGGTCACCATGCTGAAGCTGGACCCGTACATCAACGTCGACCCGGGCACCATGAGCCCGTTCCAGCACGGTGAAGTGTTCGTCACCCACGACGGCGCCGAGACCGACCTGGACCTGGGCCACTACGAGCGGTTCATCCGCACGACCATGACCCAGAACAACAACTTCACCACTGGCCGTGTCTACGAACACGTCCTGCGCAAAGAGCGCCGTGGTGATTACCTGGGTGCAACCATCCAGGTGATTCCGCACATCACCGACGAAATCAAGCGCCGGATCATCAAGGGCGCCGGCGATGCCGACGTGGCCATGGTCGAGATCGGCGGCACCGTGGGCGATATCGAGTCGCAACCGTTCCTTGAAGCCATCCGTCAATTGCGTTTCGAAGTCGGCGCCAAGCGCGCGATGCTGATGCACCTGACGTTGGTACCGTACATCGCCACCGCTGGCGAAACCAAAACCAAGCCTACCCAGCACTCGGTCAAGGAACTGCGTTCCATCGGCCTGCAACCAGACGTGCTGGTCTGCCGCTCTGATCACCCGATCGATATCTCCTCGCGTCGCAAGATCGCGCAATTCACCAACGTTGAAGAACGTGCGGTAATCGCGCTGGAAGACGCCGACACCATCTACAAGATCCCGGGCATCCTGCATTCCCAGGGCCTGGATGATTTTGTCGTCGAGCGTTTCGGCCTGCAATGTGGCGGTGCTGATCTTTCCGAGTGGGAAGCCGTGGTCGACGCCAAGCTCAACCCTGAGCATGAAGTCACCATCGCCATGGTCGGCAAATACATGGAGCTGCTGGACGCCTACAAGTCGCTGATCGAAGCGATGAGTCACGCCGGCATCAGCAACCGTACCAAGGTCAACCTGCGCTACATCGACTCCGAAGACATCGAAAACCAGGGCACCGCGCTGCTGGAAGGCGTAGACGCAATCCTCGTACCGGGCGGTTTCGGCCTGCGTGGCGTGGAAGGCAAGATCACCGCCGTTCAATATGCTCGTGAAAACAAGGTGCCGTACCTGGGTATCTGCCTGGGTATGCAAGTGGCTGTTATCGAGTTCGCTCGTAACGTGCTGGGCTGGAAAGACGCCAACTCCACCGAGTTCGATCGTGCCAGCGGCCATCCGGTCGTGGGCCTGATCACCGAGTGGGAAGATGCCACCGGCGCAGTTGAAATCCGTACCGAAGCATCCGACCTGGGCGGCACCATGCGCCTCGGCGCTCAGGACTGCCTGCTGGAAGCCGGCTCCCTGGTGCACGATTGCTATGCCAAGGACGTGATCGTCGAACGTCATCGTCATCGCTATGAAGTGAACAACAACCTGTTGCCGCAACTGATCGAGGCCGGCCTGAAAATCTCCGGTCGCTCCGGTGACGGTGCGCTGGTCGAAGTGGTTGAAGCACCGGATCATCCTTGGTTCGTCGCTTGCCAGTTCCACCCTGAGTTCACTTCGACGCCGCGCGATGGTCACCCGTTGTTCAGCGGTTTCGTCAAAGCTGCTTTGGCTCAACACCAGAAGAAGGCGTAAACCTGATGGCACAGAAGATCATCCGCGTAGGCGACATCGAAATTGCCAACGACAAGCCAATGGTGCTGTTCGGTGGCATGAACGTGCTGGAAAGCCGCGACATGGCGATGCAGGTCTGCGAAGAGTACGTGAAGGTTACCGAGAAACTCGGTATCCCTTACGTGTTCAAGGCCAGCTTCGACAAAGCCAACCGTTCTTCTGTGACTTCTTACCGTGGTCCCGGCCTGGAAGAAGGCATGCGGATCTTCCAGGACATCAAGCAAGCGTTCGGCGTGCCGATCATCACCGACGTCCACGAGCCTGACCAGGCTGCGGTCGTTGCCGAGGTCTGCGACATCATTCAGTTGCCGGCCTTCCTGTCGCGCCAGACCGACCTTGTGGTCGCGATGGCCAAGACCGGTGCCGTGATCAACATCAAGAAAGCCCAGTTCCTCGCCCCTCAGGAGATGAAACACATCCTGAACAAGTGTGTTGAAGCCGGTAATGATCAGTTGATTCTCTGCGAACGTGGTTCGAGCTTCGGCTACAACAACCTGGTCGTCGACATGCTCGGCTTCGGCATCATGAAGCAGTTCGAATACCCGGTATTCTTCGACGTGACCCATGCGCTGCAAATGCCTGGCGGTCGTTCCGACTCCGCTGGCGGCCGTCGCGCCCAGGTGACCGACCTGGCCAAGGCCGGCATCAGCCAGTCGCTGGCCGGTTTGTTCCTCGAAGCTCACCCGGACCCGGACAACGCCAAATGCGACGGCCCTTGCGCCTTGCGTCTGGACAAACTGGAGCCATTCCTGGCCCAGCTCAAAGCGTTGGACGAACTGGTGAAGAGTTTTCCGACGGTAGAAACCGCGTAAGCCTCAATTCTCCGGTAAAGTACCGCACGATTTAATGCTCAGGCCCTCGGGTCTGAGCGTTATCGTCCGCAAGTCTGCCCGCTGTACACCACTTGCCGACGGTAAAAGTTTTCCTCTAGCTGCGTCGTTTTCGTCAACTTTGGAGTGTTTACAACAATGGCAAAAATCGTCGACATCAAAGGTCGTGAAGTTCTCGACTCCCGTGGCAACCCCACCGTGGAAGCGGACGTGCTTCTCGATAACGGCATCATCGGCAGTGCTTGCGCGCCGTCCGGTGCTTCCACTGGCTCGCGTGAAGCGCTCGAGCTGCGTGATGGCGACAAGAGCCGTTACCTGGGTAAAGGCGTGCTCAAAGCCGTCGCCAACATCAACGGTCCGATTCGCGACCTGTTGAAAGGTATGGACCCAAGCGACCAGAAGGCGCTGGATCACGCGATGATCAAGCTCGACGGTACTGAAAACAAAGGCTCCCTGGGTGCTAACGCAATCCTCGCCGTTTCCCTGGCCGCGGCCAAGGCAGCAGCTCAGGACCAGGACCTGCCGCTGTACGCTCACATTGCCAACCTGAACGGCACCCCGGGTGTTTACTCGATGCCGGTTCCGATGATGAACATCATCAACGGTGGCGAGCACGCCGATAACAACGTCGACATCCAGGAATTCATGGTTCAGCCAGTTGGCGCCAAGTCTTTCTCGGAAGGTCTGCGCATGGGCACCGAGATTTTCCATCACCTCAAAGCCGTTCTGAAGGCCCGTGGCCTGAGCACTGCCGTAGGTGACGAAGGTGGTTTCGCACCTAACCTGGCTTCCAACGAAGACGCTTTGAAAGTGATCTCCGAAGCCGTGGCCAACGCCGGTTACACCCTGGGCACCGACGTGACCCTGGCACTGGACTGCGCGGCAAGCGAGTTCTACGAAGACGGTAAATACAACCTGTCCGGCGAAGGCCAGGTGTTCACCGCCGAAGGTTTCGCCGACTACCTGAAAGGTCTGACCGAGCGTTACCCGATCATCTCGATCGAAGACGGTCTGGACGAGTCCGACTGGGCTGGCTGGAAAATCCTCACCGACAAGATCGGCGAGAAAGTCCAACTGGTAGGTGACGACCTGTTCGTAACCAACACCAAGATCCTGAAAGAAGGCATCGATAAGAAGATCGCCAACTCGATCCTGATCAAGTTCAACCAGATCGGCACCCTGACCGAAACCCTGGAAGCCATCCAGATGGCCAAGGCCGCTGGTTACACCGCCGTAATCTCGCACCGCTCCGGCGAAACCGAAGATTCGACCATTGCCGACCTGGCTGTGGGCACCTCGGCTGGCCAGATCAAGACTGGCTCTCTGTGCCGTTCCGATCGCGTCTCCAAGTACAACCAACTGCTGCGTATCGAAGAGCAGTTGAACGGCAAAGCCAAGTACAACGGTCGCAGCGAGTTCCGCGGCTGATTGGCAAATAGAAAAAAAGACACCGGATTGTGTCGGAAAAATCGCTACAGCGATGGATTTGCCACTAATCTGATGCCTTACTAGCACAAGCCTGGGTCTTCCAGGCTTCGTGCTATCAGAAGCTTCACGTTTTGGCATGGCTGTCTTTTTCACTGGAAACCCGATATTCGATGCGCAGTCCCAATTGGTTGTTCCTCGTCTTGCTCCTGCTGCTGGCTGGCCTGCAATACCGCCTTTGGGTGGGTAATGGCAGTCTGGCGCAAGTGGCCGAGCTGACTCAGCAGATTGCGGATCAGCATGCTGAGAACGAAGGATTGCTGGAGCGCAATCGGGTCATGGACGCCGAGGTCAGTGAGTTGAAAAAAGGCATGGAGACCGTCGAAGAGCGGGCTCGCCATGAGTTGGGCATGGTCAAGGACGGTGAAACCCTTTACCAATTGGCTCAATGAACACGTTGTTGCCGGCCTTCTGGGCCGTCGTTCCTGCTGCGGGCATTGGTGCCCGTATGGCTGCAGACCGTCCCAAGCAGTATTTGCAATTGGGCGGGCGCACTATTCTCGAACACAGCCTCGGCTGTTTCCTTGATCATCCTTCCCTGAAAGGGTTGGTGGTCAGTCTTGCTGTTGATGATCCTTACTGGCTAAACCTGGCGTGTGCTGGCGACGCTCGTATTCAACGAGTGGAGGGCGGTGCCGAACGATCCGGGTCTGTACTCAATGCGCTTTTGCATCTGCATGCGCTAGGTGCTGAAGATGAGGATTGGGTGCTGGTTCACGATGCTGCCCGACCGAACCTGAGCCGTGATGATCTGGACAAGTTGCTGAGTGAACTGGCTGACGATCCGGTTGGTGGGCTGCTGGCGATTCCGGCACGCGATACCTTGAAACGGGTCGACAAGCATGGTCGAGTTGTCGAAACCGTAGATCGCAGCGTGATCTGGCAAGCCTACACGCCGCAGATGTTTCGCCTGGGCGCATTGCATCGGGCGCTGGCTGATAGCCTGGTGGCCGACGCGGTTATAACCGATGAAGCTTCGGCGATGGAGTGGGCGGGGCTGGCACCGCGCCTTATCGAAGGTCGATCCGACAACCTCAAGGTCACGCGTCCGGAAGACCTCGAATGGTTGCGTCAGCGTTGGGCCAATCGCCGCTGAATGACTCGTTGGCTGTGTACTGCTCGCGATAGCGGTGGATCAGACAACAAATCCGGCAATGACGTGCATCAGCTTCGATACTCCGGCCGGTCGGCCAACCCTTCCTTTAAGTAATCCACCAACTTGCGCACTTTCGGCGACAAATGCCGTTGCTGTGGATAAAGCGCCCACACGGCCGTATTTGGCGGCTGATGGGTTTCCAGCAGTGAAACCAGCTCACCATTTTTCAGGTGCTCCAGCACGTAATAATCCGGCAACTGACACAAGCCCACTCCCTGTAGCGCAGCATCCAATACCGCCTGCCCACTGTTGCAACGCCAGTTTCCCTGTACCCGTTGGGAAAATTCCCGCCCATTCTGCTCCAGTTGCCACAGGTCAGTACTGCCGACAAGGCAGTTATGCCGGCTTAACTCCGACAGGCTGTGTGGGCGACCGTAGCGTTCCAGGTAGGACGGCGACGCGCACAAGTACATGCGCCTTGGCGCCAGGCGAGTAGCGACCAATCGGGAATCCTGCAGTCGACCCAGCCGGATCGCCAGGTCCAGGCCTTCATGCACCAGGTCGAGCTGTCGATTACTCAATTCGATGTCGATACGCAACTGCGGATAAAGCCCCATGAACCGGGTTACCAGCGGTACGATGAATCGTTCGCCATACGCTACCGCGCAGGTCATGCGCAGCATGCCCTTGGGCTCGCTGGTCAGGTCGCCGACCGCTCTCAATGCTTCTTCGCGTCCATCCTGCAGGCGTTGGCAGTGTTGCAGGAAGGTTTGCCCAGCCTCGGTCAGCGTTACCCGACGGGTACTGCGGTAAAGCAGGCGAGTTTGAAGGCGTTCTTCAAGGCGTGCTATTTGTCGACTGATATGGGAAGACGAGACCCCCAGACGTTCCGCAGCTGCGGTGAACTGGCTGTTCTCGGCGACTGCGACGAATTCGTCGATACCTTCCCAGCGATTTTCCGACATTCGCGATTATCCCTGTGTGGCAATAATGTTTTGCTTTTGTCCGGATTATTCATCGTTAAGCGGTGTATTACACTCCCCCTCTCGTTTTTATTCACTGGAGAAGCACATGATCAAGTCGCGCGCCGCCGTAGCTTTCGAAGCCAAGAAGCCCCTCGAGATCGTCGAAGTTGATGTCGCCATGCCGAAGGCCGGTGAAGTTCTCTTGCGTGTAGTTGCGTCCGGTGTCTGCCATACCGATGCTTACACCTTGTCCGGTGCTGATCCTGAAGGCATCTTCCCGTCGATTCTGGGTCACGAAGGCGGCGCAGTGGTGGAAGCCATTGGTGAGGGCGTGACGTCGGTCGCTGTGGGCGATCATGTGATTCCGCTGTACACCCCGGAATGCCGCCAGTGCAAATTCTGCCTGTCAGGTAAAACCAACCTGTGCCAGGCCATTCGTGCGACCCAGGGCAAAGGCTTGATGCCAGATGGCACGTCGCGTTTTTCCTACAAGGGCCAACCGATTTTCCATTACATGGGCACCTCGACTTTCTCCGAATACACCGTGTTGCCGGAAATCTCCGTCGCCAAGATTCCTAAAGAAGCACCACTGGAAAAAGTCTGCCTGCTCGGTTGCGGTGTCACCACCGGCATCGGCGCGGTGCTCAATACCGCCAAAGTAAAACCAGGTGATACCGTCGCGATCTTCGGCCTTGGTGGCATCGGTCTCTCTGCGGTCATCGGTGCGGCCAAAGCCAAAGCGGCACGGATCATTGCCATCGACATCAACCCGGCCAAGTTCGAAATCGCCAAACAGCTCGGTGCAACCGAATGCGTCAATCCGAAAGATTTCGACCGTCCGATTCAGGAAGTCATCGTTGACATGACCGATGGCGGCGTCGACTTTTCCTTCGAATGCATCGGCAATGTCCAGCTGATGCGCGCTGCACTCGAGTGCTGCCATAAAGGCTGGGGCGAGTCCGTCATTATCGGCGTGGCCGGTGCAGGCCAGGAAATTTCTACCCGTCCATTCCAGCTGGTCACCGGTCGCGTCTGGCGCGGTTCGGCGTTCGGTGGCGTGCGCGGTCGTACCGAATTGCCAAGTTATGTGGAAATGGCTGAGACCGGTGAGATCCCGCTGGATACCTTCATTACCCACACCATGGGCCTGGAAGATATCAACAAGGCATTCGACCTGATGCACGAAGGCAAGAGCATCCGCTCGGTCATCCATTTCTGAGGTCGCTCATGAGCCTGGAAAATATCTCCTGCCAGAAGAGCTTCGGTGGCTGGCACAAACGTTACAAGCATCGTTCCGACGTGCTCGGCTGCGACATGGTGTTTGCTGTATACCTGCCGCCACAAGCGGAGCTGGGCGGAAAACTACCGGTCCTGTATTGGCTGTCCGGCCTGACCTGCACCGATGAGAACTTCATGCAAAAGGCCGGCGCCATGCGCATGGCGGCCGAGCTGGGCCTGATCATCGTCGCCCCGGACACCAGTCCTCGGGGTGCGGATGTGCCGGGAGATCCGGATGGGGCGTGGGACTTCGGTCTTGGTGCGGGTTTTTATCTGAATGCCACACAGGAACCCTGGTCCCGGCACTATCGGATGCATGACTACGTCGTGCAGGAATTGCCGGCATTGGTCGAAGCCCATTTCCCTGCGTCGGACAAGCGCGGTATCAGCGGCCACTCGATGGGCGGCCACGGTGCGCTGGTTTGCGCATTGCGTAATCCTGGACGTTATTTGTCGGTGTCGGCGTTTTCGCCAATCAACAACCCGATGGATT
Source organism: Pseudomonas sp. p50(2008) (assembly GCF_015351605.1). NCBI lineage: Bacteria > Pseudomonadati > Pseudomonadota > Gammaproteobacteria > Pseudomonadales > Pseudomonadaceae > Pseudomonas > Pseudomonas sp. p50(2008). The sequence continues at coordinate 209,306 of NZ_JACMYF010000003.1, read as the reverse complement.
GCCCGTGGGGGCAGAAGGCCTTTTCCCGCTACCTGGGAGAAGACCGCTCGAAATGGCGCGAATGGGATGCCTGTGCATTGATTGCCGAGGCCGACGAGAAGCTGCCGCTGCTGGTTGATCAAGGCGATCGCGACGACTTCCTGGCTACCCAGCTCAAGCCTGAAGCCTTGCAACAGGCGACTAAACTGGCCGGACATCCGCTGACGTTGCGCCTGCAACCCGGCTACGACCACAGCTATTTCTTCATCGCCAGTTTCATCGATGACCACTTGCAGCATCACGGCCGCGCCCTGGGAAGGGCTCCCGGTTAGTTTTCCCACCGCTGCGGGCCTGCAGTTGTGCAGGGGGCACTAATTGAGAGCACCCCCTCGTCTAATGCAGGTAGAATCACGCCCTGACAAAAATCGGGGCGTTTTTTTATGCGTATTGGCCACGGCTATGATGTGCATCGTTTCGCTGAAGGCGATTTCATTACTCTGGGCGGCGTGCGCATTGCACACGGCTTCGGGCTGCTCGCTCACTCCGACGGTGACGTCCTGCTGCACGCCTTGAGCGATGCGTTGCTCGGCGCTGCCGCGCTCGGTGATATCGGCAAGCATTTCCCGGACACCGACCCTACTTTCAAGGGCGCCGACAGTCGAGTGCTGTTGCGTCACGTCGTTGCATTGATCCATGCCAAGGGCTGGAAAATCGGCAACGTCGATAACACCATCGTCGCCCAGGCGCCAAAAATGGCCCCGCATATCGAATCGATGCGCGCGCTGATTGCTGCGGATCTTCAAGTTGAGTTGGATCAAGTGAACGTGAAAGCTACCACCACCGAAAAGCTTGGCTTTGTCGGTCGCGAAGAAGGCATTGCCGTGCACGCCGTTGCCTTGTTGCTGCGCGCATGAACGAACTGCAATTGCTCGGCCCGCGGGCCTATGGTGAAGCGCTCGGCACCGCTGTATTGAAAGCCACCGCGGAAGATTTCCAGGTTGATGAAGTGCTTAACATCCCCCTCAGTGGCGATGGTGAACATTTGTGGATCTGGGTAGAGAAGCGCGGTTTGAACACCGAGGAAGCGGCCCGGCGGATCGCCAAGGCTGCAGGTGTTCCATTGCGCACTGTCAGTTACGCGGGACTCAAGGATCGTCAGGCGTTGACTCGCCAATGGTTCAGCGTGCAACTGCCAGGCAAGGCTGATCCTGATTTGTCGGCAGCCGAAAACGACACACTCAAAATCCTCAAGACCGGTAGGCATAAGCGCAAGTTGCAACGCGGGGCTCATTCAGCCAACGGTTTTACGTTGCGCCTGACCCAGTTCGCTGGCGACAAAGAAGCGATTGAAGAGCGTTTGCAGCTGATCGTTAAACAAGGTGTCCCCAATTATTTCGGCGCCCAGCGATTCGGGTTCGACGGCGGTAACGTGGTGGACGCCCGGTCCTGGGCCGCGCGCAAGGCGTTGCCGGAACAACGCAACGTTCGCTCTCGTTTGCTCTCTACCGCGCGCAGTTTCCTGTTTAACCAAGTGCTGGCGGCACGCGTCGCTGAGGGTAGCTGGGACCGTGCGCAGGTCGGCGATCTGTTGGCATTCACCGACAGTCGCAGTTTTTTTCCGGCAGGTGAAGCAGAGTGCAGTGATCCGCGTCTGCCGATTCTGGATTTGCACCCGACGGGTCCACAGTGGGGCGAAGGTGACTCACCGGCCACTGGTGTTGTCCATGAACTGGAGCAGGCAATCGCCACTCGCGAAGCAGACTTGCGCGATTGGTTGGTTAACGCCGGAATGAGCCACGAACGTCGTATCCTTCGGCTGCCCATTGGTGGGTTGACGTGGCATTATCCCGAGCCTGACATTCTGCAACTGGAATTCGTCCTGCCGGCCGGATGCTTCGCCACCGTATTGGTGCGCGAGCTTGTCGATCTGGTGCCGGTGGGGCAGACGGACAGCCCATGCGTATTCTGATTTCTAACGACGATGGGGTAACCGCACCCGGTCTTGCCGCGCTTTATGCTGCGCTGGCGGATTACACCGAATGCGTAGTTATCGCCCCGGACCAGGACAAAAGCGGCGCCAGCAGCTCGCTGACGCTCGACCGTCCGCTGCATCCTCAAACGCTCGCCAATGGCTTTATCAGCATCAATGGCACCCCCACTGATTGCGTGCATCTGGGCTTGAATGGCTTGCTGGAGCGTCAACCGGACATGGTGGTTTCCGGCATCAACCTGGGCGCTAACCTGGGCGATGATGTGCTGTATTCCGGCACGGTGGCGGCTGCTCTGGAAGGACGCTTTTTGGAACGTCCTTCGTTCGCATTTTCGCTGGTCTCACGGCAGGTGGAGAATCTTCCCACAGCGGCTTACTTTGTTCGCAAGCTGGTAGAAGCCCATGCTGATCTTGAGTTACCCCCGCGAACGGTGCTGAACGTGAACATTCCCAACTTGCCGCTGGATCATATCCGCGGAATTCAGCTGACCCGCCTCGGGCATCGCGCTCGTGCCGCTGCTCCGATGAAGGTGGTAGACCCCCGTGGCAAATCCGGTTACTGGATCGCTGCAGCCGGCGACGCGGAAGACGGCGGCCCGGGAACCGATTTCCATGCGGTGATGCAGGGCTATGTTTCGATAACGCCGCTGCAACTGGATCGAACCTTCAATGATGCCTTCAGAAGTCTCGATGGCTGGCTGGAGGGTTTGCGCTGATGGCCCGTGAACACGACGACATTCTGCGTCGCGGCATCGGGATGACCTCCCAGCGTACCCGCGAGCGCCTGATTCAGCGCCTCTATGACGAGGGCCTTTCCAACGCCAAAGTGCTGGAGGTTATTCGCCGTACACCGAGACACCTGTTCGTCGACGAGGCTCTGGCCCATCGCGCTTACGAAGATACGGCGCTGCCGATCGGACATAACCAGACCATTTCCCAGCCCTACATGGTGGCTCGCATGAGCGAGTTGCTACTGGAAGCGGGGCCTTTGGACAAGGTAATGGAGATCGGCACCGGTTCGGGCTATCAGACCGCGGTACTTTCGCAACTGGTCGAGCGGGTATTCTCGGTAGAACGCATCAAGGTCTTGCAAGACCGGGCCAAGGAGCGGCTGGTCGAACTGAACCTGCGCAACGTCGTGTTTCGCTGGGGTGATGGCTGGGAGGGCTGGCCAGCACTGGCGCCGTACAACGGCATCATCGTGACGGCGGTGGCGACTGATGTGCCACAGGCGCTGCTCGATCAACTCGCGCCGGGTGGCCGGCTGGTGATACCGGTGGGTTCTGGCGAGGTTCAACAACTGATGCTGATCATCCGTGAAGAGCAGGGTTTTTCCAGGCATGTCCTGGGGGCCGTTCGTTTCGTTCCTTTGCTGAATGGGCCACTGGCCTGAGCATTTGTTTCAACGCGATGAATTCTATTCGTTTGCCCCTGTCTTACAGCGGCAACACCAGTTTTAAACGGGATTCAACGTCGGTTAGCAAACGTGTGCCTCGCGTCATTAAAGGTAAACCCGGCGCGGCCCGTTATACTTGCGACACTTGAGCCGGATACGGCAATTCAAATTTTCAGCCACCACAAAGGGAGCGGCGGGTGAGTCTCACAGTCATTGCGCAGCGAATGGGTATAACGAGCTTTCAGCGCCTGGTGACTGGCCTTGTCTTGAGCACCTTGCTGGTCGGTTGTTCCAGCAATAAATCCAGTGACGTACGCGTCGTCGATCGGAACAAAGCAGCCGCTCAGCGTCCGGCAGTGACCACAGGTCAGTACGTCGTACGCCCCAAAGATACGATGTTCTCGATCGCCTTTCGCTATGGCTGGGACTACAAAGCCCTGGCCGCACGAAACAATATTCCTGCGCCCTATACGATCCATCCGGGTCAGACAATTCGCTTTGACGGGCGCACCGGTTCAACACCGACAGCGGTTGCCAGTTCGTCCAGTTCAACACCGTCATCATCGAGTAAAACCACAGTCTTTCGTCGGCCTGTAAACGGTGCGGCAGCGGGAACAGCGGTGGTCGTACCGTCCGTCGCCAATAAGCCTGCACCTGCTCCGCTACCGCCTGCGGGCCCAGCCCCGACCGGCTGGGGATGGCCATCTAATGGCATTCTGATTGGAAAATTCTCTTCAAACGGCAGTTTGAATAAAGGAATTGATATCGCCGGGGATTTGGGACAGCCTGTTTTAGCTGCGTCTGATGGGACGGTGGTATACGCCGGGAGTGGCTTAAGGGGCTACGGCGAATTAGTCATCATCAAACACAGCGATACCTACGTCAGTGCCTACGGACATAACCGCAGGCTGTTGGTTCGGGAGGGGCAGCAGGTCAAGGTCGGACAGACAATTGCCGAAATGGGGTCAACGGGTACAGACCGGGTGAAACTGCATTTTGAGATTCGCCGGCAAGGTAAACCAGTAGATCCGCTGCAATTCCTGCCACGTCGTTGATTTGTTACCAGCCTGTTCCGTCACGTAGAGGGAACAGGCTCCAGCGTTGCCAAGGATAAGGGCGCCGCTTGAGCTTGAGGTCGAACTCACCAAAGGACTATAACAATGGCTCTCAGTAAAGAAGTGCCGGAGTTTGACATCGACGATGAGGTTCTCCTGATGGAGACCGGCGTCGGCACGGATTCGATGTCGAATGATGAAGGGGCTGCTCCACCTTCCGTTCGTGCCAAATCCAAACACTCCGCCTCGCTAAAGCAACACAAGTATATTGACTACACGCGTGCACTTGATGCCACGCAGTTGTATCTCAACGAAATCGGCTTTTCCCCTCTGTTATCCCCCGAAGAAGAAGTTCATTTTGCGCGTTTGTCGCAAAGTGGGGATCCGGCCGGGCGCAAACGCATGATTGAAAGTAACCTGCGGCTGGTGGTGAAAATCGCCCGGCGTTACGTTAATCGTGGGCTGTCGCTGTTGGACCTGATCGAAGAGGGCAACCTCGGGCTTATCCGGGCGGTGGAAAAGTTCGACCCTGAGCGAGGCTTTCGCTTTTCGACCTACGCTACCTGGTGGATCCGTCAGACCATCGAGCGCGCAATCATGAATCAGACCCGGACCATCCGGTTGCCGATTCATGTGGTCAAAGAGCTGAACGTGTACCTTCGGGCTGCACGCGAGCTTACGCAAAAGCTCGACCATGAACCTTCCCCCGAAGAAATTGCCAACCTGCTGGAAAAACCGGTGGGCGAGGTCAAGCGCATGCTGGGCTTGAACGAGCGGGTTTCTTCGGTCGATGTCTCGCTTGGGCCGGATTCGGACAAGACCCTGCTGGACACGCTTACTGATGACCGTCCTACTGATCCCTGCGAACTCCTGCAGGACGACGACCTTTCACAAAGCATCGATCAATGGCTCTCAGAGCTGACCGACAAGCAGCGCGAAGTGGTTATTCGGCGCTTCGGTCTACGCGGACATGAGAGCAGCACCCTTGAAGATGTGGGCCTGGAAATCGGCCTGACTCGTGAGCGGGTCAGACAGATACAGGTTGAAGGTCTGAAGCGTCTTCGGGAGATCCTGGAGAAAAATGGCTTATCGAGCGAGTCGCTGTTTCAGTAAGCGTATCGCCAGGTAAGCAGCAAAAAGCCCCGACTGGTTCGGGGCTTTTTGTTGGCTGCAGTCCGGTGAGGAATAACCCCGGATTTGAGTCTGCTGTTGTAAGTCTTCGCTTACTCTTTTCGTAAGTGTTCGTTATTTTTACACCCTGCCAATCGGCCGTGCACTTCCATTGCTGAAACTATCTAGTTGAATTTAAAGGATAATTATTTTTATCGTCTCCATTTTAATGTCCCCGAGCTACATTGGGGAGCGATTGCCGTCGACCGGGAACTCGCTAATATCCAACGTGTGTCAACGGATAGACACACCCTTCCAGGATGAAGGGAAAGGAAATCGCAGGAGCGATTCATCAGGATGATGAAAAAGGAATACAGGGACTAGGGAAAAAATGTGGGCGGGTCAAACCGCCCCTTTTTTTGCCTGCAGAAAAGCAAAAAGGCCCACAAGGGGCCTTTTCGAGAACGCGGGGGAATCAGCGTTCGAGATCTTTGATCTTGCCTTTGACGCCATCCCACTCTTCGGCATCGGGCATCGATTCTTTCTTCTCGGTGATGTTGGGCCAGATTTCCGCCAGCTCAACGTTCAGCTGAATAAATTGCTGCATGTCTTCCGGGACTTCATCTTCGGAGAAGATGGCCACAGCAGGGCATTCTGGTTCGCACAATGCGCAGTCGATGCACTCATCCGGGTGAATCACCAGGAAGTTCGGGCCTTCGTAAAAGCAGTCCACCGGACAGACTTCTACGCAGTCGGTGTACTTGCACTTGATGCAGTTGTCGGTGACGACGAAGGTCATTTCTAATTTTCTCCTCAGGCGGCGGCAGCGGAGCCCCTTCACGTTGGGGTCGCCGGGTTTGGGAGCGATAGTCTGCAGGCCAGGCTGTAGCCTGCAGCATCCCAAACCGCGCGAGATTCTAACAGCTTGCAAGCAACTGCGTTAGATCCGTGTCTTTAGTGCATAGAGCATTTCGAGAGCTTTACGGGGTGTCAGGTCATCCAGATCAATTTTGGCCAGCTCATCCAGCACCGGGTGCGGAAGACTGGCGAACATATCGCTCTGTAGCGGCGCGGCCGGTTTGCCTTTGGCTGGCTTTGGAACTTCATGAGGCAGCGCGGTCGCTTCCAGGCGGCCAAGGTGTTCGCGGGCACGCACGATCACTTCGCTCGGCACGCCAGCCAGTTGCGCAACCGCCAGGCCATAGCTCTGACTCGCAGGGCCAGGCAGAACGTGGTGCAGGAACACGATACGTTCGTTGTGCTCAGTGGCATTGAGGTGCACGTTGGCCACCAATGGCTGGGCCTCGGGTAGCACCGTCAGCTCAAAGTAGTGGGTGGCAAACAATGTATAAGCCCGCAGATACGCCAGGCGCTCAGCTGCTGCCCACGCCAGGGACAAACCGTCAAACGTGCTGGTGCCGCGACCGACTTCGTCCATCAGTACCAGGCTACGCTCGGTCGCATTGTGCAGAATGTTCGCGGTTTCGCTCATTTCGACCATGAAGGTCGAGCGCCCACCGGCGAGATCATCGCTGGAGCCGATACGCGTGAAAATGCGGTCCACCAGCGACAACTCACAACTGGCTGCCGGGACAAAACTGCCAATGTGGGCCAGCAACACGATTAACGCGGTCTGGCGCATGTAAGTGGATTTACCACCCATGTTCGGACCCGTGATTACGAGCATGCGAGTGTTGTCATCGAGGCTCAGGTCATTGGCCACGAACGGCGTGGTCAGTACCTGCTCGACAACCGGGTGACGTCCCTGGCTGATGCGCATGCACGGCTCTTCGACAAAGCGCGGGCAGTTCAGGTCCAGATTCAGCGCTCGCTCGGCGAGGTTGCTGAGCACATCCAGCTCGGCAAGTGCGGCGGCAGTGTCTTGCAGGGGCGGGAGTTGTGCGATCAGGTCTTCAAGTAGTGCTTCGTAAAGCATTTTCTCGCGAGCCAGTGCGCGACTCTTGGCTGACAGCGCCTTGTCTTCGAACGCCTTCAGTTCCGGGGTGATGAAGCGTTCAGCGCCCTTGAGTGTCTGGCGCCGAATGTAATCTGCCGGCGCTGATTCGGCTTGCTTGCTCGGCAGTTCGATGAAGTAACCATGAATGCGGTTGTAGCCCACCTTCAGGTGCGACAATCCCGTGCGTGCTTTCTCGCGTGCTTCGAGATCAATCAGGAATTGTCCGGCATTCTCGCTGAGCGATTGCAGGTCATCGAGTTCACTGTCATAGCCAGTTTTCAACACACCGCCATCACGGATGACCGCAGGTGGGTTGTCGATGATGGCTTTTTCCAGCAGTGCCGCCAGTTCCGGATAGGTGCTGGTGGTGTTGGCCAATTGAATGATGTGTGGCGCCTCGAGCTCGGTCATCGCTACTTGCAGTTCAGGCAAGGCACCGAGTGCGTCCCGCAGGCGGGCAAGGTCTCGAGGGCGGGCATTGCGCAGTCCGATACGCGCCAGAATCCGCTCGATGTCGCCGATTTCCTTGAGCTGCGGTTGCAGCTTTTCAAAACGGTAGCCGTCGAGCAGGCAGGTGATCGAAGTCTGGCGCGCCAGCAATACGGTCAGATCGCGAAGCGGGCGGTTCAGCCAGCGAGTCAGCAGGCGGCTGCCCATGGCGGTCTGGCAGCGGTCCACCACCGACTGCAAAGTGTTGTCGCGCCCGCCCGCCAGGTTAGTGTCCAGTTCCAGGTTGCGACGGCTCGCGCCATCCAGCACGACGGTGTCGTCCAGTCGTTCGTGACGCAGGCTGCGCAAATGAGGCAAGGCCGTGCGCTGGGTTTCCTTGGCGTAGCTCAACAGGCAGCCGGCAGCACCGATTGCCAGGGTCAGGTTCTCGCAGCCGAAGCCTTTCAGGTCCTGGGTGGAGAACTGCTGGCACAAGCTTTTCAGCGCCGAGTCACGTTCGAAATCCCACGGTGCACGGCGACGAACCCCGCGACGCTTCTCCGCCGGCAAATCCTTTGGCCAGTCATCCGGGATCATCAGCTCTACCGGATTCACTCGTTCCAGTTCAGCCAGCAGGTTCTCCCAGCCTTTGATTTCCAGCACAGTGAAATTGCCACTGGTGATGTCCAGTACCGCCAGGCCGAACAAACGTTCGTCACCCAGTACCGCGGCAATCAGGTTGTCGCGGCGCTCATCCAGCAGTGCCTCGTCGCTGACCGTACCCGGTGTGATGATGCGCACCACTTGTCGATCGACGGGGCCTTTGCTGGTAGCCGGGTCGCCGACTTGTTCGCAAATCACCACCGACTCGCCGAGTTTCACCAGTTTCGCCAGATAGCCTTCTGCCGCGTGGTAAGGAATTCCACACATCGGAATGGCCTGCCCCGCAGACTGCCCACGGGCTGTCAGAGTGATGTCCAGCAGCTTGGCGGCCTTCTTCGCATCTTCATAAAAGATCTCGTAGAAGTCGCCCATGCGGTAGAACATCAGCTGGTCGGGGTGCTGGTTCTTCAGGCGCCAGTATTGCTGCATCATCGGCGTGTGGGAGGACAGATCGGAGAGCGCTTTATTCATCGGATAATCAGGCAAATTCGTTGAAAGGTGTAGGGCAAAGGAGGGGCGGGGGCCCGGCTTTTCCGCGATGGGCGCAAGGTTACCATGTGCGGTCCGCTCGACGCAGGCATGAAAGCCGGGCGAGGCATTCAGGCTCTCTCTTCTTCTTCACATTTTGATTGATGCTGTGCCTTGCAAGCGCAATCTGCTCGTGTACGGTGGTTCTCATTCCGCCCGATCAGGAGATGACCGTGAAAGAAATCACCCAACTCGCCGCTGAACTCGGCAGACGCTTGCAGGTTCTCAATGCCCACGTCACTACCGCCGAATCCTGCACCGGCGGCGGGATTGCGGAGGCAATCACCCGGATCCCGGGGAGCTCGGCGTGGTTTGAGGCCGGCTATGTCACTTATTCCAACCGTCAGAAAACCGAGCAACTGGGTGTTCCTGACGAGCTGTTTTCGACTGTCGGGGCGGTCAGTCGCGAGGTGGTCGAGGCCATGGTAAAAGGCGCACAGGCTAAAAGCCGGGCGCGTTTTGCGGTGGCGGTCAGTGGTGTGGCGGGTCCCGATGGAGGTTCCCCGAACAAGCCGGTCGGCACGGTTTGGCTGGCCTGGGGTGTCGGAGAGCAGTCATTCAGCGAGGTTCAGTACTTTCCTGGAAACCGTGACGAGGTCCGCCGACAAACGGTGAAGGCCGCGCTAGAGGGGCTGCTGCGCCACGCTGCTTTAGAAATCTCAAATCAGGGGTAGGCGATCCTGAATCGCTGTGGAATAATACTGTCTACTTATACAGGTGTTGGCCGTCAGGCCTTATTGATTACGTGAGGACTTTAATGGACGACAACAAGAAGAAAGCCTTGGCTGCGGCCCTGGGTCAGATCGAACGTCAATTCGGCAAGGGTGCCGTAATGCGTATGGGCGATCAAGACCGTCAGGCGATCCCGGCTATCTCCACTGGCTCTCTGGGTCTGGACATCGCGCTCGGCATTGGCGGTCTGCCAAAAGGTCGTATCGTTGAAATCTACGGTCCTGAATCCTCCGGTAAAACTACGCTGACACTGTCGGTGATCGCCCAGGCTCAAAAAGCCGGCGCGACCTGCGCATTCGTTGACGCCGAACACGCCCTCGACCCTGAGTACGCCGGCAAACTGGGCGTCAACGTCGATGACCTGCTGGTTTCCCAGCCGGACACCGGTGAGCAAGCTCTGGAAATCACCGACATGCTGGTGCGTTCCAACGCGGTTGACGTGATTATCGTCGACTCCGTGGCTGCTCTGGTTCCAAAGGCTGAAATCGAAGGCGAAATGGGTGATATGCACGTGGGCCTGCAAGCCCGCTTGATGTCCCAGGCGCTGCGTAAAATCACCGGTAACATCAAAAACGCCAACTGCCTGGTTATCTTCATCAACCAGATCCGTATGAAAATCGGTGTGATGTTCGGCAGCCCGGAAACCACCACCGGTGGTAACGCGCTGAAGTTCTACGCTTCGGTTCGACTGGACATCCGTCGTACTGGCGCGGTGAAGGAAGGTGACGAAGTCGTTGGTAGCGAAACCCGCGTCAAAGTTGTGAAGAACAAAGTGGCTTCGCCGTTCCGTCAGGCTGAGTTCCAGATTCTTTACGGCAAAGGCATCTATCTCAATGGCGAGATGATCGACCTGGGCGTTCTGCACGGTTTTGTTGAAAAATCCGGTGCCTGGTATGCCTACAACGGCACCAAAATCGGTCAGGGTAAAGCCAACTCGGCGAAATACCTGGCAGATAATCCGGACATCGCCGCGACGCTTGAGAAGCAACTGCGTGACAAACTGCTGACTCCAGCGCCGGACGTTAAAGCATCGCCAGTCAAAGAGACTGCTGATGACCTGGCAGACGCTGATATCTGAATGATCTGATGACCGCCGTACTCGATACACTCGTCGCGGTGCGGCGAACTGCAATGGACCTGCTCGCGCGACGCGAGCACGGTCGAGTCGAGCTGACGCGTAAACTGCGTCAGCGCGGCGCTCTCCCTGAAATGATCGACATTGCACTCGACCGTTTGACGGAGGAGGGCTTGTTATCCGAAGCCCGTTACCTCGAAAGTTTCGTTTCCTACCGAGCCCGATCCGGATACGGACCTTTGCGTATTCGAGAAGAGTTGAGTCAGCGCGGCTTGCAACGTACTGATATTGAACTTGCTATACGCGAGAGCGGTATCAGTTGGCAGGCACAGCTGGAAGACACCTGGCGACGCAAGTTCTCCGGGCATTTGCCGATTGATGCGCGAGAACGTGCCAAACAGGGCAGGTTCCTGAGTTATCGCGGATATTCCATGGAAATGATCGGCCGGTTGTTCAGTGGTCGAGCAAATGGATGATTAAACTAAATGGCCCGTTATTTCGATAACGGGCCATTTTTTTGTCTCAAATCACCTTGGAAGGCTCACGCGCGCGCTGTTGCGCCTGCGGTTTTGTCTGGGCCCAGTTTTCCGGCAGGTTGATGTAGTCCACCAGTTCCCGCAGACGTCCGTGATCACGTGCGTTAAAGGTAAAGGCCAGTCTCGCCAAATGGCTGAACTGTTCTTCGTCGTGTTCTTCGCCACTGTAAACATGCTGATGGAAATGGTCGCTCAGGCACAGGTCGGCAAATGCCTCCTGCATGTGCTCAAGGGCCTGATCGCTGAGTTTATGATTCATGCGAATAACGAACTGGTGCTTGAGCCAGCGGCTGGAGTGGAAGTTGCTGTAGAACTGGTTGATCTGCTCCACCGCCTCTTCAGCGCTGTAAACCAGGCTCACCAGCTTCATGTCCGTGGGCAGAATGTAGCGATTTTCCTCCAGCTGGTGGTGAATGAAATCCAGCGCACCTTGCCAGAATTTACCTCCTGGCGTGTCCAGCAGTATTACTGGCACCAGCGGGCTTTTACCGGTCTGAATCAGCGTCAGCACTTCCAGCGCCTCGTCCAGCGTGCCAAATCCTCCAGGACAAAGAACCAGTGCATTGGCTTCCTTGACGAAGAACAACTTGCGGGTAAAGAAGAAATGGAAGGACAGCAGGTTGGCCGTGCCTTGTACCGTCGGGTTGGCGTGCTGCTCGAAAGGCAGCGTGATATTGAATCCCAGGCTATGTTCCAGGCCGGCACCTTCGTGGGCTGCCGCCATGATGCCGCCGCCAGCACCTGTGATCACCATCATGTCCGAGCGCGCCAATGCTGCACCGAGCTCTCGAGCCAGGCCATAAAGAGGGTGTTCGATTGGCGTTCGGGCAGAGCCGTACACAGTCACTTTGCGTCGACCCTTGAACGGTTCAAGCACTCGGAAGGCATGCTCCAGTTCGCGCAGGGCTTGCAGGGTTATTTTGGCATTCCAGCGATTGTGATCTTCCTGAGCCATACGCAGCACGGTGAGGATCATGTCACGGTAAATCGGTATGTTCGGGCTGTTGGGTGAAACCAGGTTGAGTTGTTCTTCGACCTTGCTGGTGAGGTCGTGGCCGCCTTCTGCAAAATGACGGCTAAGGAGGTCATTCGGTTGGTAAGGCATTCAGCTTCTCCTTGCATACAGGCTGTGTTTTTTTCGATGAATGAAAAAAACCTTCGCAACAAAACGCACAACGGGCTGCTCCTTTTCGGCCCTCAAATATAAAGGTGGATACGTTAAATCTAGTCCCTCGCGATCAGTTGCGCTGAATTGATCATTGCGCCGCAATGTCTTTCCTGGCAACCGCTTATTGAGGATTTGCAAAGTGATTTCACCGCTCGTCTGAACGCGAGCTGAGCGTCCGTTACTCTGATTTACTAAATGACAGAGGTGTCACCAGACTTTTGCGTCCAGGGCAAGACGCTCGGTACAGGCAGTTCAAAGGATTTATCGCGCAATCAACGGCGAAGGGCAGGGAGGCGTCACACGATGGCCAGAGTCATTCTGGAGATCGATACGCAACTGTATCGATTGCTGAAATTATCAGCCGAGACCAATCATCTGAGTCTTGAGGAGGAGTGTTGCCGGCGCCTCGCGGGAGCCGAGCGACAGTCACGGTATCTGCAGGCACTGGTGGCAGAGCTGCGCGCCGAGGATGAGCAGCGGCGCGAGAACTCGCGTTGATTACTTTTTCTTTTGAGTCGCTTTCGGGCAATCCGATTCCTGGAAGCTGGCGGAGCCGACAGCGCGATTGGTTTTCACCTCGGTAAAGTCGTAGCGCATGACCGCTCCTTTGGCCATCAGCTTGCGGAATCCCGGATTCCGGCAGACAGAGGCGCCCAGCTGGAAGTACACCGCTTTCGGGTCAGATCGCATCTTCTCGGCGTGGCTGCTTTGCACGCTCAAGTGGTTGATCAATACATTGCCTTCAGCGGTATAACCCTGGTCGAGAATATCTTCGTTGATCGCCCGTGGCGTGCCGACGCTGCTTTGAGCGGCAACGTTGCGCAGCTCTCGGTTGAGATTCTGCTCACTCAAAGACGCAGCCTGAGCACTGAAGGACGACGCTAGCAGAATGGCAGCGGTGGGAACGATAAGGCGCAGCATGAAACTCTCCTGGTTCAGTGACTGGTGCTTCGACCCGTCACATGACTGTGCGTTCAGTGGTCGCGAATTATAGGGGAGGTGGTCTGGACGGTACAGGCTTGTGCTGGCAGCTCTGATAAACTGCCGGCATTTATTGCCCCGAGTGCCCTTCGTGTCGAGTTTTCCTGTCTGCCGGTGTTACCCAAGATGAATCATGCCCCCAACGCCGTAGCCCGCTTGCGCGACCAACGTGAGGAGGAGGGTATCAAGCCGATTCAGGCGCGCGGCTGGAGGGCGCCGCGCTGCCGTGCCTGTCGTGTCATAGAGAGTCACTGCCTGTGCGCGTGGCGTCCGCAAGTCGACGCCCGCTCCGGCGTGTGCCTGATCATGACCAACAAGGAGGTGTTCAAGCCAAGCAACACCGGTTGGCTGATCGCCGATGTGATACGCGATAACCACGCCTTCATCTGGTCTCGGACCGAAGTCGATCAGCAGCTCCTGTCATTGTTGTCTGACCCCCAATGGCAGCCGTATCTGGTGTTTCCCGGCGAGTATGTCGAACCTGAGCGCGTGACTAACAGTGTTGACGTCGATAGCACCAAACGGCCGCTGTTCATCTTGCTGGATGCCACCTGGACCGAAGCCAGGAAGATTTTCCGCAAGAGCCCGTATTTCGATCGGCTGCCAATCCTGAGTCTGCTGCCGGAAAAGCTTTCTCGCTACCGGCTACGGCGCTCCACTCGCAGCGAACATTTATGCACCGCCGAAGTGGCGGCCCTGTGTCTGGATCTTGCGGGCGATACCGACGCTGCGTCAGCGCTGGACGCTTATTTTGACGTGTTCAGCCAGCATTACCTCGATGCAAAACATCAGCTGGACATGAACGTATCAACACCGGCTCACGCCGAGCTCATGCCTTATGTGCAGAGCACTGCGCCGGTGATGTGCTGAGCTTCGCCCATACTGCAACGAACGGGACGGCCATGTAACTTGACCACCCCGTCTTCGCTGGGCATGCTTGGCGCCGATTAGGGCGCGGCCAAAGTTTGATACACCGTTTTTTACGTGAAGAACCACGTTATTGGTGTTGAACGTGCCCTGTTGGTGCCGCTCCGTGGCGGCACCTCGAGTTGTTTGAAAACAGGATCATTTGAAAAATGGCCACATACGAAATCCTGATTGCCGATGACCACCCTCTTTTCCGCAGCGCGCTGCATCAAGCGTTGACCCTGGGCCTTGGCCCGGATGTCCGCCTGGTGGAAGTGGCGAGTATCGCCGAGCTGGAAACCCGCCTGGACGAAAAATCCGACTGGGATCTGGTGTTGCTGGACCTGAACATGCCCGGTGCCTATGGTTTTTCCGGGTTAGTGCTGTTGCGAGGTCAGTACCCGCAGATTCCCGTGGTCATGGTGTCGGCCCAGGAAGAAGCCTCGATCATGGTCAAGTCCCGTGAATTCGGCGCCAGCGGTTTTATTCCCAAGTCCAGTGACTTGAGCGTCATTCAAAAAGCCGTGAAGGCTGTGTTGGATGGCGACGTATTCTGGCCCCCTCAAGCCTTCGAAGCCGTCAGTGTTTCTGATGAAGCCAAGGCCGCGAGTGAAGGGCTGGCAAGTCTGACACCCCAGCAGTTCCGGGTGTTGACGATGGTCTGTGAAGGGTTGCTCAATAAGCAGATTGCGTACGAGTTAAGTGTGTCGGAAGCGACCATCAAGGCTCACGTCACCGCCATCTTCCGTAAGCTCAATGTGCGGACCAGGACCCAGGCCGCGCTGCTCTTGCAACAACTTGAGTCAATTTCGAGTCACTAAAGCGCGCATGTTCACGCTTTTTTGACTTCGCTTGATCTAGCTTTCCCACTCTTTTTGGTTCAGTTGACTACTTTATGTCTCCTTTCAAAGGCCAGACCGGCCTAAAACGCATCCTTAATGCTTCAGGCTATTCACTGGACGGCTTGCGCGCTGCCTTCACTGGCGAGGCGGCTTTTCGTCAGCTCGTGTTGCTCAACGTCGTGCTCATCCCCTTGTCGTTCTTCTTGAACGTGAGCCGCGTCGAACAGGCGCTGCTGATTGCCGTGTGCCTGCTGGCATTGATTGTCGAGCTGCTCAATTCCGCGGTGGAAGCGGCCATTGACCGTATCTCCCTCGAATTGCACCCGCTGTCCAAGAACGCCAAGGACATGGGCAGCGCCGCTCAGTTTGTTGCGTTGACCATGATCGCTTTGGTGTGGGCAGTCATTCTGCTTTAAGCGATGTTGGGCAGTACGATCTCGTCGCTGCGCTGAACCCCGGCGGTGAAGGCGCGGCACAGATCAAGAAACTCGCGCATCGCTGACGTCTGGTATTTCTGCTTGTGCCAGATGAAATAGAACTGCCGCGCCAGGTCCAGGTCCGGCGTTTCGACCGGTACCAGGCTGCCACGCCTGAAAGCATCGCGCAGCGCCAGCCGCGAAATACAGCCAATCCCCAAACCGGATTCCACAGCGCGTTTGATCGCCTCCGTGTGCTCAAGCTCCAGGCGAATGTTCAGCGCGCTGCGATGATGGCGCATGGCTTGGTCAAAGGTCAGGCGCGTGCCAGAGCCTTGCTCGCGCAAAATCCACGCCTCGTGGGACAGTTCTTCCATGGTCGCCGTGCCTTTTACGGCCAAGGGATGCTGCGGTGCGCAAAACACTACCAACTCATCCTCGACCCAGCTTTGCACTTCGATGTCCGGATGGCTGCAGTCGCCTTCGATTAGACCCAGATCAATTTCATAGTGAGCGACTTGTTGCACGATATTGGCAGTGTTCTGCACGTGCAGCTTCACCTGGCTTTCCGGATGGCGCTGCATGAAGCTGCCGATCAGCAAAGTTGCCAGGTAATTACCGATGGTGAGTGTCGCGCCAACTGCCAGTGAGCCAAAACCGGACTTGCCATTAAGCAGGTCTTCGATCTCTTTGGCCTGATCGAGCAGCGCCACCGCTTGGGGCAATAGCTGTTTACCCAGGGCATTGAGGCTCAGCCGTTTGCCGGCTCGGTCGAACAGCTGGCAGCTACACTGACGCTCTAGCTCGGTGATTGAGGTGCTCGCTGCCGATTGCGAAAGGTTAAGCAGGCCCGCAGCACGGGACACGCTCTCCTGCTGGGCGACAGCGACGAATACTTGAAGTTGACGGAGAGTAAATCGCATATCGATATAACCGATAACCCTTATCTTAATAATCCATTTAACAGATATTGTCGCTGCGATTAGAATGCGATGCAATTGCGCACCTCGTCGGCGCAGGCAAAATCTCCAGGAGTCCCCCGTACATGAGCAACATGAACCACGAGCGTGTCCTCAGTGTTCATCACTGGAACGACACTCTGTTCAGCTTCAAGTGCACCCGCGATCCGGGCCTGCGCTTCGAGAACGGTCAGTTCGTGATGATCGGCCTGCAACAGCCCAATGGCCGCCCGCTTATGCGCGCTTACTCGATTGCCAGCCCGAACTGGGAAGAGCATCTCGAGTTTTTTAGCATCAAGGTGCCTGATGGTCCGCTGACTTCCCAGTTGCAGCATCTGAAGGAAGGCGACGAGATCATCATCAGCAAAAAGCCTACGGGCACGCTGGTGCTGGATGACTTGAAGCCTGGCAAGCACTTGTACCTGCTCAGCACCGGTACCGGTCTGGCGCCTTTCATGAGCGTCATCCAGGACCCGGAAACCTACGAGCGTTTCGAAAAAGTGATCCTGTGCCACGGCGTGCGTTACGTCAACGAAGTCGCTTACCGCGAATTCATCACCGAGCACTTGCCGCAGAACGAGTTCTTCGGCGATGCACTGCGTGACAAGTTGATCTACTACCCAACCGTGACCCGTGAGCCGTTCGAGAACGAAGGTCGTCTGACTGACCTGATGCGCAGCGGCAAGCTGTTCAGCGACATCGGTCTGCCACCGATCAACCCGCAGGACGACCGTGCCATGCTGTGCGGCAGCCCGAGCATGCTCGATGAGACCAGCGAAGTGTTGAACAGCTTCGGCCTGAAAGTCTCGCCGCGGATGCGCGAGCCGGGTGATTACCTGATCGAGCGTGCGTTCGTCGAGAAGTAAGTAACACCGCTTCACTGAAAAGCCCCCATTGCCTGTGCAGTGGGGGCTTTTTTATGCCCGACGCAACCTCTGTACGAGCTGCCCCAGGCTGCGATCTTTTGACCTTGATCTTCCGTCGACAAGAGCAAGATCAAAAGATCGTCCGAACGCGGCCCGAGCCTTCGGCCGCTCCTACGGGTTGGGAACCGGGATCACTTCAAGCACGCGAATAACGCCTGATTCGGGGTAATGCCAGCGCACATCCACATCCCAGAACTGCGCGCCATACTCCCGCTCAGGAACAGGCGTCTGATACGCCGGCCGTGGATCCTGCGCCAAACATTGCTCAACCAGCTGGACCAATGGCTCTTCCAGCCGCTGAGCATGCCCGTGAGCCTGTTTCAGTGCCGAGTCCGTCCACTGCACGGGAATCAATTGGGGGGCGGCACTGGCAATGCTGTTAGAGGCTGTGTCGATGATGTCGGCGTAGGGGACGTACGGTTTGATGTCGAGAATCGGTGTGCCGTCCAGCAGGTCGATGCCGGAGATGAACAGTCGATTGGCTTCGACCTTGTCGAGTTTCACCACGGATTGACCGATGCCATTGGGCCGATGCGTCGCGCGGGTGGCGAACACGCCCATGGACTTGTTGCCGCCAAGACGGGGCGGGCGGACTTTCAGCCTGGGTTTTTCTTCCAGCGCCTGATGGAACAGGAACAGCAGCCAGACGTGGCTGACCTGCTCCAGTCCCTGCACGGCGTCCCCCTGATCGAACGGTGCCACCAGTTCCAGCACGCCGCGAGCGGCCGGGGCCAGTTGTGGCTGGCGCGGGATGGCGAACTTTTCCTTGAAGCAGGAGCGCACGAAGCCGATGGGGGAAACGCTGTAGGTCATGATGAGGGTCGAAGCGGGATCAGGGGGGGGCATGATAACCCGATCGACCTCAGGATCGGTGCTGACTGTCAGCCCGCCATCGCTTATCTCAGAGACTGAACCCACCATCCAACGGAATAATATTCCCGGTCATGTACGCCCCAGCTGTACTCGCCAGGCTGATAGCCAACGCCGCCATCTCTTCCTCGCGTCCCCAGCGCTTCATCGGAATCAACGCCGTGTCTTGCGCCAGAGCCTGCTCGTCATCGCCAATGTGCTGCGTCATCTTGCTCGGGAAGCGTCCTGGTGCGATGACGTTGACGTTGATGTGCTGACTCACCAGTTCCCGCGCCAAAATTCGCGACAGTTGATGCAAAGCCGCTTTACTGGGGCCGTAGGCATAGGCCTGCTCGCCAAAGGATGAGATCCCCGCGACTGAACCGATATTGATGATTCGCGCCGGGTTCGCGGCTGAGCCGGCCCTTTTCAAGAGCGGCAGGAACTGCTGAATGCAATTGAACACGGAGGTCACGTTGAGCTGCATGACCTTTTCCCAGCCCTTCACGGGGTAACTCTCAAGCGGTGCGCCCCAAGTAGTGCCTGCGTTGTTCACCAGAATATCGAGATGAGTGATGTGCTCACCCAGGCGCGTCGCCAGCTGCAGAACACCTTCTTCGGTGGCGAGATTGGCTGCCATCCCGTGGCATTGGCCGAAGGCACTTAATTCCTCGGCGGTCTGCAGGCACGCCTCGGCATCCCGTGCGCAGACGTACACCGTCGCACCCGCTTCGACATAAGCCTTGGCGATCATTTTGCCGATACCGCGGGTGCCACCGGTCACCAGAGCGGTGCGGCCTTGCAGGGAAAAGTAGGGATGCATGGCGAGTCCTGAGAGCTGAGGGTCAATACACCCTAGTCGTCAGCCGCTGAAAGCGGAGCCACTATTTTTGCGAGGAATGGGGAAGCATTTCGGTTAAGCCCTGGAACGCCACCGCCTCTGTAGGAGCCGGCGTGCGCTCCTACAGTTGGCAGACTATTACTGCGGGCGAACGCGCAGGGTCAGGCCCTTGAGGAAATTGCGCAGCAACTGGTCACCGCAGGTACGGTAGTTGGTGTGGCCGAACTTGCGGAACAGCGCGCTCAACTCAGGCTTGGACACCGGGAACTCGGCGGCCTTGAGGATGGCGTGCATGTCGTCTTCCTTCAGTTCGAAGGCTACGCGCAGTTTCTTCAGGATGACGTTGTTGGTGACCGGCACTTCGATCGGCTGCGGTGGACGGCTGTCGTCCTTGCCGCGCTTGAAGATCACCAGGCCGTCGAGGAAGTGCGCCATGACTTCGTCCGGGCAGCGTACGAAGCCTTCTTCGTCTTCCTCTTTCTTATCGAGATAGGTCAACAGGTCTTCCAGGGACACGTCCATGCCGCCGAGCTTGATGATCTCGATGACTTTCTTGTCGCTGATGTCGAGCATGTAGCGCACGCTGCGCAGTACGTCGTTGTGAATCATGGTGTGCAATCCTGATATTCAGCAGTGGGCGCCGCATAAGCAGCGGCGCCGAAAATGTGTGGCGGCGAGAAAAGTCTTAGAACTTCTCTTTGCCGGACAGGTAGCGCCATTGCCCCACGGGCACTTTGCCGATGGACACGCCGCCAATACGGATTCGACGAATGGCGACGACCTTCAGGCCGACGGCCTGGCAGAACAGGGCGATCACGCCCGGTTGTGGATTCTTCATGGCGAAACGCAGGCGGTTCTCGTTCTGCCAGCTGGCTTTCACCGCCGGCAGTTCCTTGCCCTTGTAGGTCAGGCCGTGGTTCAGGCGATTGAGGCCGTGAGCGACCATCTCGCCTTCCACCTCGACCACATACTCCTGCTCGATCTTGGCGGCGTCCGCTGTGAGCTTGCGCAGGATCTTCCAGTCCTGGGTGAACACCAGAAGACCGCTGGCATTGGCCTGCAGATCGGTACTGGCGGTCAGGCGCAGGAAGTGACCCTTGAGCGGCCGCTTGCTGAAGCGGTGTTCTTCGCTCAGGGTTTCAGCGCTGATGGTCGCCATGGCCGTTTCCGCATCCATGCCTGCCGCAACGTTGAACAAGATCGTCACCGGCTCTGGCGCGGTGGCCTTGGCTTCTGGATCGAGTTCGACTTTCTGGGTGTCGACCTTGAACTGTGGCTCGTCAATGACCTCGCCATCCACGGTGACCCAGCCGCCCTCGATGAACAGCTCAGCCTCCCGACGGGAACAGCCGACGAGTTCGATGAGGCGTTTGGAGAGACGAATCGGGTCAGTCATGACAGGGCCGTAACAAAAAAGGGGTGGGCATTGTACCTGCTGGGCGCCGGTTAATCCCGGCTCCATTTGCTGCAGGTGCTTTTAATGTGGGAGCTGGCTTGCCGGCGATGCAAGCGACACGGTTGTCTGTTGGACCGAGTTGATGCTATCGCCGGCGAGCCAGCTCCCACAGTGTTCACGGTTAATTAGCCATTTCGCGTTATTTGTTGCGTCTGGCGCAGCCGCATGTGCAACAACGGATAAGGCTGGCCCATACCGTCATGCTCTGAGCGACCAATCACCTCAAAGCCCTGTTTGAAGTAGAACCCCAACGCCTGCGGATTCTGTTCATTGACGTCCAGTTCATCGGCATTCAGATGTTCCATGGCATAGCGCAGCAGCTGTTTCCCCAGACCCTGGCCACGATGCGCCGGGTCGATGAAGAGCATCTCGATCTTGCCCGCCGCAACCCCCGCGAACCCGGTGATGCGTTGGCGTGAGTCTGTGGTGCAAATCAGCATGACCGCATCCAGATAGCGGGTCAGCACCAGGTTCTTCAGCAGTTCGATGTAGCTGTCCGGGAGAAAGTCATGGGTCGCTCGCACCGAGGCTTCCCAGACTTGCACGAGTTCATCGTAATCACTGTGTTTCGGTGTGTGGATAACCGAATGGTGGCGCATGGCCCAATGCCCCTTGCGAAGTGAATGAAAAGAATCCTTTCGTTACAAAACGATAGACGTAAAAAAGCCCCGCATCTCGTCAAGAAAGCAGGGCTTTTTATATTTTTTGCGTTTAGATCTGTTCAGCCCACAAGTCGTACTCGTCGGCGTCGGTCACTTTGCACCAGACCTTGTCGCCCGGCTTGAGGTTACTGCCGTTGTCGATGAACACGTTACCGTCGATTTCCGGGGCGTCGAAGAAGCAGCGACCCACGGCGCCTTGCTCATCGACTTCATCGACCAGCACTTCGATTTCACGGCCAACGCGCATTTGCAGGCGAGCCGAGCTGATGGCCTGCTGGTGGGCCATGAAGCGGTCCCAACGGTCTTGCTTGACGTCGTCCGGCACGATCGCCGCGTCCAGCAAGTTGGCCGGTGCACCTTCGACCGGCGAGTACTGGAAGCAGCCAACGCGATCGAGCTGGGCTTCGGTCAGCCAGTTCAGCAGGTATTGGAAGTCTTCCTCGGTTTCGCCCGGGAAGCCGACGATGAAGGTCGAACGGATGATCAGGTCCGGGCAGATCTCGCGCCAGTTCTTGATACGCGCCAGGGTCTTGTCTTCAAACGCCGGGCGTTTCATGGCTTTCAGGACTTTCGGGCTGGCGTGCTGGAACGGGATGTCCAGGTACGGCAGGATTTTGCCGGCGGCCATCAACGGGATCAGCTCGTCCACATGCGGGTACGGATAAACGTAGTGCAGACGCACCCAGACACCGAGGGTGCTGAGGGCCTCGCACAGTTCGGTCATGCGGGTCTTGACCGGCGCGCCGTTCCAGAAACCGGTTCGGTACTTCACGTCGACGCCGTAGGCACTGGTGTCCTGGGAGATCACCAGCAGCTCTTTGACGCCGGCCTTGACCAGACGCTGGGCCTCGTCGAGCACATCACCCACCGGACGGCTGACCAGTTTGCCGCGCATTGACGGGATAATGCAGAAGCTGCAGCTGTGGTTGCAGCCTTCGGAAATCTTCAGGTAGGCGTAGTGGCGCGGGGTCAGCTTGATGCCTTGAGGTGGCACCAGGTCGATCAGCGGGTTGTGATCCTGGCGCGGTGGCACGGCGTCGTGCACGGCATTGACCACCTGCTCGTACTGCTGCGGACCGGTAACGGCCAGCACGCTTGGGTGCACGTTGCGGATGGCGCCTTCTTCGACACCCATGCAGCCGGTCACGATGACCTTGCCGTTTTCCTTGATCGCTTCACCGATCACTTCCAGGGATTCAGCCTTGGCCGAGTCGATGAAACCGCAGGTGTTGACCACCACGACGTCGGCGTCCTGATAAGTGGACACAACGTCATAACCTTCCATGCGCAGCTGGGTAAGGATGCGCTCGGAATCGACCAGTGCTTTGGGGCAACCCAGGGATACGAAGCCAACCTTTGGATTGGCCGGCGCAGGAGTGGTGGACATGTCTAACCTCGGTATTTGTGACGCCTCCAGCCGGGAACGGCAAGGCGACTGACGGGCGCTTTATCGCGCCTCTGATCAAAAAGTGCGCAATTCTAGCGATGGCAAGCTCACTTGACCAGCTTTATGGAGGGAAATACGACGAGTGCTGCGCTATGCTTCGCGCCGTTACGCTTTACCGAATTTTTATAGTCAATAAAACGTCTGTAACCGTAAGTAAAACAGCGCATGCTGCGTGGCAAAGCATAGTGCTTCTTCCAAAGAAGCCCGGTCTGGGTAGTAGGAGTGGTAGATGGGGCAGGCAAGTAGTCAGGCGGCAGGTGCCGAGCATTCGGTAGCAAAGCCGATAGGCATGCTGGTCGCGGCAGTCGGGGTGGTTTATGGCGATATCGGTACGAGCCCGCTGTATACCCTCAAGGAAGTGTTTTCCGGTGGCTATGGCGTACCGGTCAACCATGACGGTGTGTTGGGCATCCTGGCGTTGATCTTCTGGTCCCTGATCTGGGTCGTCTCGATCAAGTACATGATGTTTGTCTTGCGTGCCGACAACCAGGGCGAAGGCGGGATCATGGCCTTGACGGCGCTGGCCCGGCGGGCAGCGGCGGGGCACCCGAAGTTGCGCAGCTTGCTGGTGGTGTGCGGGCTGATCGGTGCAGCGCTGTTCTACGGTGACAGCATGATCACACCGGCCATTTCGGTCCTTTCGGCGATTGAAGGCCTGGGGTTGGCATTCGATGGCATCGACCATTGGGTGGTGCCACTGTCGCTGGTCGTGCTGGTGGCACTGTTCCTGATTCAGAGTCATGGCACTGCGCGGATCGGCATTCTTTTCGGGCCGATCATGGTGACCTGGTTCGTGGTGCTCGGGGCGCTCGGCGTCTACGGCATCATTCAACACCCGGAAGTCTTGAAGGCGATGAACCCTGTATGGGGCGTGCGCTTCTTCATCGTTCACCCGGGCATGGGTGTGGCGATCCTCGGTGCGGTGGTGCTGGCGTTGACCGGTGCTGAAGCGCTGTACGCCGACATGGGCCACTTTGGTCGCAAGCCGATTGCCCGTGCCTGGTTCATCCTGGTGCTGCCGGCGCTGGTGCTGAACTACTTCGGCCAGGGTGCGTTGCTGCTCGGTGATCCAGAAGCTGCACGCAACCCGTTCTACCTGTTGGCTCCGAGCTGGGCGTTGATTCCGTTGGTGGGGTTGTCGACCATGGCCACGGTAATCGCCTCTCAGGCGGTGATTTCCGGTGCGTTCTCCTTGACTCGTCAGGCGATCCAGCTCGGCTACATTCCGCGCATGCACATCCGCCACACGTCCAGCGCCGAACAGGGCCAGATCTACATCGGCGCGGTTAACTGGGCGCTGATGGTCGGCGTGATTCTGTTGGTGCTCGGTTTCGAATCCTCGGGTGCACTGGCCTCGGCCTACGGTGTGGCGGTGACGGGCACGATGCTGATGACCACCATTCTGGTATCGGCCGTGATGCTGCTGCTGTGGAAATGGCCACCGATCCTCGCCGTGCCGGTGTTGCTCGGTTTCCTCTTGGTGGACGGTCTGTACTTCGCTGCCAACGTGCCGAAAATCGTTCAGGGCGGTGCATTCCCGGTCATTGCCGGTATCGCGCTGTTTGTGCTGATGACCACCTGGAAGCGCGGCAAGCAACTGCTGGTCGAAAGGCTGGATGAGGGCGGATTGCCGCTGCCGATCTTCATCAGCAGTATTCGCGTCCAACCGCCGCATCGCGTGCAGGGCACCGCCGTGTTCCTGACCGCACGGCCGGACGCCGTGCCACACGCGCTGTTGCATAACCTGTTGCATAACCAGGTGCTGCACGAGCAAGTGGTGTTGCTGACCGTGGTGTACGAAGACATCCCGCGGGTGCCGCCGGCCCGGCGCTTCGAGGTCGATTCCTACGGCGAAGGGTTCTTCCGGGTGATCCTGCATTTTGGCTTCGTCGACGAGCCGGACGTGCCGCAGGCGCTGAAGTTGTGTCACCTCGATGATCTGGACTTCAGCCCGATGCGCACCACCTATTTCCTCAGCCGCGAGACCGTCATCGCCTCCAAACTTGAAGGCATGGCGCGCTGGCGTGAGGCGCTGTTCGCCTTCATGTTGCAGAACGCTAACGGCAACTTGCGCTTCTTCAATCTGCCGCTGAACCGGGTGATTGAATTGGGGACGCAGGTCGAGATGTAAGTCCGCCACATCAAAAAGCCCCCGTTGCCATGAAGGTAGCGGGGGCTTTTTTGTGCCTGGGCGTCTAGTCTGGACCCAGCAAAGGACCCTGTGGGAGCGGGCTTGCCCGCGATGATGGCAGCAGCTCCAGCACTAATGTCAGAGACCTGCCGCTCTCGCGTGCAAGCCTGCTTCCACAAGCGATCTGCAGTGTTCCGCTGAAATCTGTTAAGTCTTGAAAAATCTTGACGGCTCAATATTTTCAATGAGACAAGTGTCCACGTTTTATGGAATGTGGACACTTGGAGTTTTTAGCTTCATGAAGAGTCAAGACATATTGCTTTTGTTTAAGATGGCCAGCCTGCATGCCCAAGAAGAAAATCTTTCCGGGAAGATGGAATCTGAAGCGAGTTCCAACACAGTTGAGGAGATGCTTAAGCCCTCGAAGATTCATCTGACGCCGGGGGGGCGAGCGGGGCAGTCGCTCGCCACATATCTCGCTGAAGGTGAAGAAGCGGTATTCCAACGCCGGGCTTTCGACTCATCCTTGGGCGAAGAGGATGGGTGGGAAGGGTGGTCGGAGCCTGTACTTTCTCTTCCGCTGACGAGCTGGAGTGACGCTTACTCGTTGCGTGCGTTGTCTGTGTCTCTGGGGATAAGCAAAAGTGAAATTTCAAACTCCTTGGCCAGATGTCGTGAGTCTGGGTTGCTAATCAGTGACTACGACACCGGACTTGCGACAGTTAATCGGCGAGAGCTGCTGAAAATCACTGAGCATGCGTTGAAATACTTCTTCCCTGTGAGGCCGGGCGCAATGGTTCGCGGTATTCCAACAGGCTTCGCAGCACCAGCGCTGTCCAAAAGCATCAAGAGTGCTGGCGCGCTGATTCCAGTCTGGCCAGATCCGCTCGGAACCGAGCGTGGTCAGTCGATAGAACCGCTCTACAAAACCGTGCCTGAGGCGGTTAAGAAGGACAGGACTCTTTATCATTATCTCGCGCTGGCTGATGCGATCCGTCTTGGTGGCCCGCGAGAATGTGACGTAGCAATAAAGATTCTAAAGGCAGGGATGGGCCTCAAATAATATGTCTTCAAATGCTGATCACAACTATGAACTCATAGAATTTGTCGCCGACGGTTTAGGGGAGGAATTTCTCGCTGAAGTTGCCTTCGTCGGCGGTTGCACCACGGCCATGCTGGTTACTGACATTACGGTACTGGACGACATTCGTTTCACCGATGATGTTGACTTGGTAATTGAACTGGCCGGTATTAGCGCTTGGCAGCACCTTACAAAACGGCTGGCAGCCAAGAATTTCAAGATCACTGGTCAGGATGAGGTCAACTGTCGTTTCCGCTTCAACGACGTTGTCGTTGACGTGATGCCTTCGGACCCCGCTGTTCTCGGATATGCCAACCGTTGGTTCGTGGAGGGGCTGGCCAGGGCTGATAAATTTGCATTGCCCAGCGGTACGGTCATTCAGATATTCAAACCGACCTACTTTCTTGCAACGAAGCTAGAGGCCTTCACTGGTCGTGGTGGTGGCGACCCATACCACAAAGACGTTGAGGACATAATCATTTTGATTGATGGGCGTACGGAACTCATGGAGGAGGTTAGACAAGCTGAGTCTGAGCTCAAGGAATTTATTACAACTGGAATTCGCGAACTCATGGCGCTCAGTGGAATCGACTACGTGATTGAAAGCTCTGGTTCGGTGCTGGCAAATCCTGGTAGGGGCCGAATCATCCACATGCGCATGAGGGATCTTGGTAACGCATGAGATACGAGTCCAGATCTGTAAAGGGGCAGGCTAGGAAAGCTAATCATGATTGTGCGGGGGCTCTCTGTTACGGAAACAGCGGGCTATTCGTCATCACGGATGGTACGTCGAAGCCTGGGAGTTGTCAGTTGGCTGAATGCTTCGTAAAAGGGATTTTAGCGGCCTATGAGACACGCATAAATCAGGGGGCTGATATCACCGAACACGGAGCGGTCGAGCAGCTTCTTTGTTCAATGCTGGCCGAGCTTCACCCCATCTTGTTTGCTGACGAGACAGGGACGGTGTGTTATTTGGTTGGTGTCGCAGCTCATGGAAAGCTCACGCTTGCGTATGAGGGTGATTGTTCATGCGGTGTGGTGGCGCCGGCAATCACGATCGAGTGGATCACGCCGCCCCACTGCAAGGCCAATTGGAGGCGCGACCGTTCGCATCGTGAGTTGGCGCAAGATCCGGCTCGGAACCGGATAACCCGATGCCTGAAGGTTAATTGCCTCCCGGACCCTGACTTTGTTTTTCACCCGTTGGCCATTGGTGAGCGACTGGTGTTCGTAACCGATGGATTTTGGGCAGAGTTAACGGAGGCACAGCAAAGGAGCTTGCTAGCAGCACCTGATAGCGACTTTGTTGCTGTTGAAGATGACGTAACGTGGATAGATGTTCAGCTCTAGCTTTGGAAGTACAGAACATCGACATAGCGTCCGGCTGGCTGGTAGCGCTTCATGTTTGTAAATGTAAAAAGCCCTCGCAACCTTATGGATGCGAGGGCTTTTTGTTGGTGAGGCTCAGATCATTCCTGAGCTTCCGTTTCCTTGGCTTGTCGCTTCTCGATCACGTCCACCAACCGCTGCGCCAGTTTCGGGTAGTTCTCGTCGAAGTGGTGGCCGCCCGGCAGCTTCATCGCTTCGCCCACTGCGGTTTTGTCGGTGCAGCCGCTTTCGTCGGCTTCCTCTTCACCGTAGATGCACACCACTTTTTCCGGTGGCAACTTGGCCATTTCCGGGCCGGTGGCGGCTTCTTTGCCGGCGTTGCCCAGCCAGCCTTCGACTTCGATTTCAAAGCTGCCGGTGCGGGCGAACGCCAAGAGGATGATTGCGTCGACGCGCTGTTGTTCTGATGGCTCCAGGCGATTGTAGATCGCCGGCAGTACGTCGGCGCCGAAGGAGTAACCGGTCAGGATGAAGCGCTTGGTGCCCCATTTCTGCCGGTAGTGTTGCATCAGCTCGGCCAGATCCAGCGCACTTTGCTCAGGGCTCTTGTGCTGCCAGTAGTAGCGCAGGGTATCGATGCCGACGACCGGATAGCCGATCTTTGCCATCTCGCCTGCTACATCGCGGTCGAGGTCGCGCCAGCCACCATCGCCGGAAAGGAACAGGGTGACGGTGTCCTTGGCTTGCCCCGCCGGTACTTCCACCACCGGGATCTGCAAGCCACCGGCGGCCTTGTCGCCACCGACCAGGATTTTGCGAAGTTCGTTGTTCAGCACTTGCGGAAGATTGATGTCGTAGTCGCTGATGCTGGTTTCGGCGTTGGGTTGATCGCGCACGAAACCTGCGCTGGCGTCGTCCGGGTTATCGTTCCAGGCCACCAGCCAGTGGCCGTGGGCGGCGCTTTTAGGCAGCAGGTGGGTGCAGCCGGGCTTTTCCAGCGCCAGGTCGACTGACACTGCCTGGGCTTTGTCATCCTTCTGCTCGGACAACCAGCGCCACGCCAGTGCGGCGCCGGGGCCAATGCCGCTGACCAGGGTCGCCGGGCCTTTCAATTCCCGCAGGCCCGTTTGGAGTGCGCGACTTTGCAGCAGACACTCCTTGGGCAGAATCACTTGAACAATCTGCGCCGAGGCCGAACGGCTCAGGGTCATCAGTTGTTGGTCGCTGAGTTTCTGATCGTCGTTCACCGCCACCAGCACCTGAGCCGTCGGCGTGGTGCCAGGGATGACACGGGTCATGACGGTGCCATCGGCCGGTGTCAGCCGTTCGAGGGTCGGTGCCGGTGCCGGGCGTTTGAGGTACCAGTAACCGCCACCGAGAATCAGGGCCAGCACTACCAGTGTGGCCAGTACATACCGCAGGGAGCGTTGAATCATCAGCGTTTCACCAATCCAGTCAAGCCGCCCGCAATCAGGGCAGCAGTGTCGGCCAGCGCCACCAGCGGATCGAGTCCGGCGGGCACGGCCATATAGCGGGGTTCCCAGTCAGGCTGGAATTTGTCTTTGAAGCGGCGCAAACCTTGGAAGTTGTAAAGCTGCTCACCACGGCGGAAAACCATCGAGCCCAGACGCTGAGTCAGTGGTGCGCCACGACGGGGTTGCAACCCCGACAACGGCACCATGCCCAGGCTGAAGCGCGCGTATCCATGATTTTTATAATGTTGAATCAGACCGACCATCATGAATTCCATGGTCAGCTTCGGGGCTTCCGGGTGCGCCCGCATCAGGTCGAGGCTCGCCAGGTCGTGACCGAAAGTCTCGAGCAAGTTGGCAAACGCCACCGGGCGTCCTTCGAAACGAATGACAGCTACGCGGAAATGTTTGAGGTAGTCATCGCTGAAACGGCCAAGGGAGAAGCCTTTCTCGCGCACGTTCTTGCCGGTCAGCCAGGCATCGGAAATCACCTTGAGCTCGTCCATAGGCGCCTGTTCCGGCTCGAAGATCTCCAACGACAGGCCGTCGCGCGTGCCGCGGTTCCAGGTGTAGCGCAGGTCCTTCATCTCTTTGCCCTTGGCTTCAAGGTCAAAGCGATGCAGATCGACCCGGGCTTCTTCGCCCAGTTTGATCGCGGTCAGCCCGATGTCCATGTAGTAGGGCAGATTCTCGGCGCGCACTTGATAGAAGACGGGCCGGGCGTGATGGATGTCGCACAGGTCACGGAACTGCCAGATCATCTCGGCCCGTTGCTGGGTCGGTCCGATCGGGTCGTACAACGCCACCAGGCTGCGTCCACGACGGGCGTACATCAAAAAGGCCTGGTCGTCGGGATGGAACAGCAACGCTTTGTCACCGGTCAGCGCCAGGCCGCCGTCGGGCTGGGAGGAGGCCATGAGGATCTTTATGGCCCTGTCCAGTTCGTCCTGTGTTGGCAGGTGGATCACCGGGCGCGCGGTGCGCAGCAGCCAGGTCAGGGAGACCACCACCAGCAACACAGCGGCGCCGAGCAGCGAGCGCAGGCCCCGAGGTGCGTCGGCGTCGAGGGTGAACTGCCACCACAGTTGATGGCTGTAGGGAACATCCTGATAGGCAAACAGCAACAGCCAGATCGATGCTGCGAGCACGCAAACGCTGGCGACCAGGTACAGCGGCGAGAACGGTAATTCCGTCAGTCGACTCGCGCGATAGAACGAGCGACGGAAAACCCCCAGCAGGCTGGCGGTCAGCGTCAGCAGGCAGGCTTCTTCCCAGTCGAACCCTTTGAGCAGGGAGAGTAGGGCGCCCACCAGCAACAAGATGGTCGTGAGCATCCACGCCGCAGAGAGACGGCGGCGCAAGCCTTGGGCCAGCAACAGGCAGAGCACGCCAATCAGGCTGGCGCCGAAGTGCGAGGCGTCGACCAGGCGATGAGGAATCAGAAAACCGATGTGCTCCAGGCGGGTGTCGATCTCAGGCGTCACGCCGGAAAACAACAGCACCACGCCCGACAGGAACACCAGTACCGCCAGAATCGGGGCGGCCAAACCGGAGGCGACGCGCAGGGATTGGCGCGATTGGAACAGGCGCTGTCCTTCATTGATCAACAGGAATAGGCAGGCCACCAGCAAGGGAAGGATGACGTAAATCAACCGATAGAGCAGAAGTGCGGCCGCCAGCGGCGCGGCGCCGAGCTTATCGGCGAAGGCTGCCAGCAGTATCGCTTCGAATACGCCGACGCCGCCGGGTACATGGCTGAGCACACCGGCCGCCAGCGCCAACAAGTAGACCAGCAGGAACGCCCCGAAAGGTGGAGCTTCGGGCAGTAGCAAATAGAGAACAGTTGCGGCAGCTGCGACGTCCAGGGCCGTGATGATCAGTTGCAGGAAGGTCAGGCGACGGCCTGGCAGGCGCAAGGTGCGGCGTCCAACCCTGACCAGCAAGTTGTTCTTGTAAGGTTGATCCGGAAGGCGGCGGCGGTAGATGCCTATGGCCAATACGCTGAAGAGCAGCAGCACAGCGGCTGCCACCGCTCCGAGTAACGTCTCGGACAGCCCAAGGGCCGCAGAGGCTGCTGGCAGGTCGCTGAGCGTCGCCAGCGCTGCCAGTGGCGGCAGCGCGCAGCCTAGCGAGAGGCTGGCGAACAGCGTCATATGCGCGACTTCGGAGGCCCCCAGGCCATGCCGTGCATATAGACGGTAACGAACCGAGCCACCCGAGAGCATCGACAAGCCGATCGCATTGCCGATCGCGAACGCAGTGAATCCGCCCAGTGCCAGGATTCGAGGCGCCAGTGTCACACCGGCATAGCGACTGGCCGACCACTCATAGCCCAGCAATATGATGAAGCCGACCACGGTGGCTGCGAGTGCACCGAGTAGCGCGGGCTTCGGAACTTCGAGAATCGAGTCATGCAGGGCGTAGAGGTCGAGTTCGCTCAACAGATGGCGACAGGCAATCAGCGCGATAGCAAACAGCAGCACCGTCACCGCCAGGCCGATAGGCTGGCGATATTTGCTGACCAGATCCAGCAGGCGCAGGCGCTCTGCTTTGATCGGTTGTGTGGCTGTAACGGTGTCTTGTGGATCAGACGAGTTGGCGCGCATCAATCACCTCTTGGATTGTGCGCGACAGGATGGGGGTATCCAGCCAAGTTACCAATCCCTGTAGAAAAAAATAATTACAAATATTAACGCCTCTCACCGTCATTGGGTGAAGGCGCATCATCAGGCGAAGAGGGGGGGCTGCCTGGGATCAGCATAGTCTGAACTCGGCACGTTAGTGACCACTAACGGCTCACCTTCACGATGACAGATCATTGTTGCGAAAGGACTTTTTCAACAGACACAAAAAAGGCCACTCTTTCGAGTAGCCTTTTTTGATGTTTGGTTGCGGGAGCCGGATTTGAACCGACGACCTTCGGGTTATGAGCCCGACGAGCTACCAGACTGCTCCATCCCGCGTCTGTGTGGCGGCATTCTATAGAGATACGCCGGGGTGTCAACCGTTAATCCAGAAAGAAGCCAAATAAGCGTAAATGAGCGGCGGAGTGGTTGTCTTGGAGGCATAAGTTTCGGAAGCGGAACGATTTCTCTTCAGTGCCTGTTATTTGCCTAGCTGCTTAATGTCGCGCTTAGGCGTACAAAACAAGCGCCCACAAAAAAGGCCACTCTTTCGAGTAGCCTTTTTTGATGTTTGGTTGCGGGAGCCGGATTTGAACCGACGACCTTCGGGTTATGAGCCCGACGAGCTACCAGACTGCTCCATCCCGCGTCTGTGTGTCGGCATTCTACAGAGGATCGCAGGTGTGTCAACCATGAAATCCGAGAAAACCTGTGGTGGTTCAATCGCTTAGCTCAAAAAGAGTGCTGTAAAAAGGCCTGCAGGCCAAGCATGGCAAGGCTTTCAGCTCTATTAGTGCATGGTTTTCGATTGAAAAAACAAATTCATCTTTTTTCCTACGCGTAGAAAAGAAGATTCTGACCACTGGTGCTATATACAGGTGTGAGTGAGATACTGCCGGTCCGACTCGCCGATACTCCTCACCACCTTTATATGAACCAGCGAAAAATCATCCACGTCGATTGTGATTGCTTCTATGCCGCCATCGAGATGCGTGACGAACCGAAGCTGGCCGGAAAACCCTTGGCCGTGGGTGGTTCGGCGGATCGGCGCGGGGTGATCGCCACCTGCAACTACGAAGCGCGGGCGTATGGCGTGCGTTCGGCCATGTCTTCCGGGCACGCGATGAAACTGTGCCCAGACCTGACGATCGTCAAGCCGCGTATGGACGCCTATAGAGAAGCGTCCAGGGAAATCCATACGATCTTTCGCGATTACACGGACCTGATCGAGCCGCTGTCCCTTGATGAGGCTTACCTTGATGTGTCGGACAGTGCGCATTTCGGCGGCAGTGCGACGCGTATCGCCCAGGAAATCCGTCGGCGTGTCTCCAATCAGCTGCACATCACGGTCTCGGCTGGCGTGGCGCCGAACAAGTTCCTGGCCAAGATCGCCAGCGACTGGAAGAAACCCAACGGTTTGTTCGTCATCACGCCGGATCAGGTGGAGGACTTCGTCAGTGGTTTGCCGGTCAGCAAGCTGCACGGGGTCGGCAAGGTGACCGCGGACAAGCTGGGCAGGCTGGGCATCGTCGACTGCTCGCATTTGCGCGACTGGGACAAGTTGGCGCTGGTGCGCGAGTTCGGCAGCTTCGGGGAACGACTGTGGAGTCTGGCGCGTGGGATTGATGATCGACTGGTGCACAACGACAGTCGTCGCCAGTCAATCAGTGTCGAGAACACCTATGACGTGGATCTGCCGGATCTGGTGAGTTGCCTGGACAAGTTGCCCGAGTTGCTCGAAACGTTGAGTAATCGCATGTCACGGATCGACAGCAGTTACCGGCCGGGCAAGCCTTTCGTCAAAGTGAAGTTTCATGATTTCACCCAGACCACGCTGGAGCAGGCCGGGGCAGGGCGGGATCTTGGGAGTTATCAGTTGTTGCTGACCCAGGCATTCAACCGCGGCGCGAAGCCGGTGCGATTGCTGGGGATAGGGGTCAGGCTGGAGGATTTGCGAGGCGGGTTCGAGCAGATGGAGTTGTTTGAGCGTTGAGGTCTTAAGATCAAAAGATCGTCCGAACGCGGCCCGAGCCTGCGGCAGCTCCTACACGAGAATGCGTTCTTCTGTAGGAGCTGCCGAAGGCTCGGGCCGCGTTCGGACGATCTTTAAGCGGTTTAATTCGGTCCCGGATCCGCCACCAGGCGCCCGGCATCCTTGGTCAGTGACTTGAGGAATTCGGTCTGCAGTTCAGGGTCGTTGCGCGTCAATTCGATCAGGCTCTGTTCCAGTTCACTGGCTTCCTCTTCCAGGCCCAGCTCCGACAGGCGCTTGACCCGGTGGACCCACTGGCTCACTTCGTCGTCTTCGAGATCGTCGTAAATCAGCCCGTGAGCTTCCAGCAACTTTCCACGCAAAGAGCTGCTGACCATGAGGGGCAGATCAGTGTGCACATCGCCCTGGCCATCTTCGACGCTGATCAGAAGCCGACTCAGATGATTGATGTCATGTTCAGCGAACGGGCTGTCCAGCAGGTTCAGGCGTAAAACACCGTTCTTGTCGGTGGTCAGCTCAAACGTTTCCTTGCCAGCCTTGACCTGCACCGGACGCTCGCTCCAAGGCAGGCTTGAGTACTCGGTACGCTTGTCCTGCTGGACTTCGTCGATGCCCGCCAGGTTTTGCTGCGCACGACCATGGGATTGCACGTTCATGAACGGATTAAGCCCTGCGAAACCGTAACTCAGCCAATCTTTGGTCACGCTGTCCGGCAGGTTGCCAAGAGCAAACACATTGACGACATTCGCACCCACGCCTGCCACGACCGCAACCGCACCCAGCGGAATTTCGTAAGCCTCCCGCCAGGGTTGGTATGGGGTGTAGCGATCGTAGTGACGCGTCACTTCAAATTCGGTGACTTCGAACGTTTTCTGCTCGTGGATCTTCACCCGACGTTGTGGCAGCTCAAGCACCTTGGGCTCGCCGACATCGATCTGCAGGCTGTGATCGAGCAATTTGCGCTCGACACGTTCCTCGTGCTCGCTGCGTTGCGACATGTGATTGGCACAGCCGCTGACCAGCAGGGTGCCGCACAGGGCAGCACCACCGAGGCCTAAGGTGTTTCGCTTGAACATGACTTCTCTATCTGGTGTCAGCGGCGGATACGGGCCTGGAGGAAGGACAGCACGTCAGCAACCGGCAGCGCTTGCGCTTCAGGCTCGGTACGGCTCTTGTATTCCAGGTTGCCTTCGGCGAGGCCGCGGTCACTGACCACGATCCGGTGAGGAATACCGATCAGTTCCATGTCCGCGAACTTGATGCC
This sequence comes from Pseudomonas sp. p50(2008), assembly GCF_015351605.1. Classification (NCBI taxonomy): domain Bacteria; kingdom Pseudomonadati; phylum Pseudomonadota; class Gammaproteobacteria; order Pseudomonadales; family Pseudomonadaceae; genus Pseudomonas; species Pseudomonas sp. p50(2008). Next base: position 174,509 of record NZ_JACMYF010000003.1, on the reverse strand, counting down.
CGGGCTGGTTTTCTTGTCACGGTCGTCCAACAGCACTTCGAAGCCGGCAGCCGTCAGTTCTGCGTACAGCTTGTCAGTGGCTTCGCGAACCTGTTCGGTTTCGTAGCGCAGAGGGACCAGTGCAACCTGGAACGGCGCCAGCGTGTCGCTCCAGATGATCCCGTTGGCGTCATTGTTCTGCTCGATGGCGGCAGCCACCACGCGGGAAACGCCGATGCCGTAGCAGCCCATTTCCAGGGTGACCGGCTTGCCGTTCTCGCCCAGCACTTCGCATTTCATCGCTTTGCTGTACTTGTTGCCCAGCTGGAAGATGTGCCCGACTTCGATGCCGCGCTTGATTTCCAGTGTGCCTTTTCCGTCCGGGCTAGGGTCACCCGCCACGACGTTGCGCAGGTCGGCAACGGTCGGAACTGGCAGATCGCGTTCCCAGTTCACGCCGAAGTAATGCTTGTCGTCGATGTTGGCACCGATGCCGAAGTCGCTCATCAGCTCGACGGAGCGGTCGATGATGATTGGCAGTGGCAGGTTCAACGGGCCGAGCGAACCGGCGCCGGCGCCAATGGCGTCGCGCAGTTCGGATTCGGAAGCCATGACCAGCGGGCTGGCAACGCCTGGCTGGTTCGCCGCCTTGATTTCATTCAGCTCGTGGTCGCCGCGGATGATCAGGGCAATCAGCTTGCCTTCTTCTTCAGCGTGAACCACCAGGGTCTTGATGGTTTTTTCGATCGGCAGGTTGAAGCCTTCGACCAGTTGCGCGATGGTCTTGGCGTTCGGCGTGTCGACCAGGCGCAGCTCTTCGGCCGGTGCTGCGCGGGATGTTTCGCGGGGCACTGCTTCGGCTTTCTCGATGTTCGCGGCGTAGTCGGACCCGTTGCTGAAGACGATGTCGTCTTCGCCGGATTCGGCCAGTACGTGGAATTCGTGGGAGCCGGCGCCACCGATGGAGCCGTTGTCAGCTTCAACCGGGCGGAATTTCAAGCCCAGGCGAGTGAACACGTTGCAGTAAGCCTGGTGCATGCGATCGTAGGTGACCTGCAGCGAAGGCTGGTCAGCGTGGAACGAATAGGCGTCCTTCATGATGAACTCGCGGCCGCGCATCAAACCGAAGCGTGGGCGGATTTCATCACGGAATTTGGTCTGGATCTGATACAGGTTGATTGGCAGCTGCTTGTAGCTGCTCAACTCGTTGCGCATCAGGTCGGTGATCACTTCTTCGTGAGTCGGGCCGGCGCAAAAATCGCGACCGTGACGATCCTTGAAGCGCAGCAGCTCGGGGCCGTACTCTTCCCAGCGACCGGATTCCTGCCACAGCTCAGCCGGTTGGGTGCTCGGCATCAACACTTCGAGAGAGCCCGCGGCGTTCATTTCTTCACGAACGACGGCTTCAACCTTGCGCATCACTCGCAGGCCCATGGGCAGCCAGGTGTACAGGCCCGAAGCGAGTTTGCGGATCATGCCGGCGCGCAGCATCAGCTGGTGGCTGATGACGACCGCGTCGGAAGGCGTTTCTTTCTGTGTGGCGAGCAAAAATTGACTGGTGCGCATGGTTGGCCGTTGTCGGTTGCTGATGACGAGAAATGACGGAGCATTGTACGGGCGAGATCCGCTGGCGTACAGGCGTGCGGTCGGTGGTGTCGCAGGGGCGAGCGAATCACTGCGCCCCTGCGAGACTTTGCGGGTAGCGTCCTAGGACTCTTCCGCTACCTGCGTAGGAATCGGATCCGGCGTCGGCGTCGGACCCGCACGACGGCTTTCCTGGTACCAGTGCAAGATGATCAGCAGAAGCGTGGGAACGCCTAGCAGGGCGGTGATCAGGAAGAAATTGTGATAACCGAACTTTTCCACCATGACCCCTGAGTAGCCACCAATCAGGCGCGGTAACAACAGCATGATCGAGCTCAGCAAGGCGTACTGGGTGGCCGAGAACTTGAGGTTGGTGAGGCTCGACAGGTAGGCGACAAACGCTGAAGTCGCCAGCCCCGAGCTGAAGTTGTCCAGGGAGATGGTGGCGATCAGCATGTTCAGGTTGGCGCCCATGTCGGCGAGCATCAGGAACAACAAGTTCGTGCCGGCCGACGTAATGCCGCCGATGAGCAGTATCGGCAAAATACCGAAACGAACGATCAGCAGGCCACCCATGCCGGCACCGACGAGGGTCATGATCAGGCCGAAAATCTTGCTGACGCTGGCGATCTGATCCTTGGTGAAGCCCTGGTCGATGTAGAACACGTTGGCCATGACGCCCATTACCGTATCGGACATTCGATAGGTGGCGATCAGACCAAGCAGCAGGAACGCCTGCCAGCGGTAACGCAGAATGAAGTCGTTCACCGGCGTGAGTACCGGCGCGAGGCCGCGACGGCCTACGGCGGACAGGCACATCAAGGTAAGTGTGGTGTAAAGGATCGCACGCAAGAAGGCGCGGTCCTGTAGCAGCAGGTCCAGCAGGCTCACGCCCTCGAACAGTACGCTGGCGAAGTCGGTGTTATAGAGCTGCGTGAACATGGCCGGTACGGAGACCAGCAGCACGATCAGCACAAACACGGACATCAATTGATGCGCAAAGCTGTAACGCCCGGCTTGAAGTTGAGTGCGCAAGGGCACCGGAGGCTCGCGCATGAACAGGGTGGTCAACAGCGCTGGAATCATCAGGGCGCCGAACAACACATACGTGCCCGCCCAGGCCGAATGTTGATAATTGAAGCCGGTGGAGCCGAAGCCTTCTGCAAAGAACAGCGCGCCAGCGGTGGCCAGCAGTGCGGCGATTCGATAGCCGGACATGTAGGCAGCGGCCAGTGCTGCCTGGCGACTGTCTTCGGCGATTTCCAGCCGATAGGCATCGACCGCGATGTCTTGCGTGGCCGAGGCGAAGGCTACGATGACCGCGATTGCGATCAACCAGGACAAGTGTTTTTGCGGGTCGCAGAAACCCATCCCGACCAAACCGAGGATCACCAGGGCTTGTGAAAGCACCAGCCAGGAGCGTCGACGACCGAGTTTGCCGAGAAATGGCAGGCGCCATTGATCCAGCAACGGTGACCAGACCCATTTAAAGGCGTAGGCCAGACCGATCAGGCTTGCATAGCCGATGGTTTCGCGAGCCACACCGGCTTCACGCAACCAGACGGAAAGTGTTGAAAACACCAGCATGTACGGCAGGCCGGCGGCGAAACCCAGCAGCAACAGCACGAGTGTTGAAGGGCTGGCATAGGCGGCGAGCGCGGCGCGCCAGGTTTTACGGGGCATGGGCTGGAGTCTGCCTCAAGATTACGGAAACAAAGCGCGCACTCTAACCGCTGTGCTCTACCGGACGCCAGCCATGGCGCTGAATATCAACACGATTATTCAGGATACTGATGCCTTCCTCGCGCAATCGAGCACGCTGTTCATCCCCGGAAGCGCTGCCCACAGGCAGGCTGATCCGCCCACCAGAACCGAGGACCCGGTGCCATGGCAGTTTGGTGTCACCGGGCAGTTGGCTCAGTGTGCGTCCGACATAGCGGGCAGCACGACCGAGTCCAGCCAGTTCCGCCAGTTGACCATAGCTGACGACTTTGCCTTCGGGCACTTGAGCCAACGTCAAGTAGAGGGCCGTACGTCTGATTTGTGCGGCGCTTTCAATTTCAGTGGTCGGGTCTGTCACGTGCGCAGTTCCTGAAGGAGGGTCGCATTCCTGCCTTTAGAGTAAGTCCTGAATTGCCAGTTGAGAAATGAACTCAATAGAAATAGTCGGGTCAGTCCTTGCTAGGGTCTTATTCGTAAGGATAATGCCGACTTTTTTTCGCAAACTTGAGCCTGTATTTGCTTATGGTGTCCAGAACCCTGCTGTGCCTCGCTGTCTTCAGTGCATCCACACCCTTGCTCGCCGACACCGTATGGTTAAAGAACGGTGACAAGCTGAGCGGCAAAATCACCCTGTTCGATGGCGGCAAGCTGTTGATTCAGACGGAGTACGCTGGTGCTATTCCGATTGACTGGAAACAGGTCAAAACGTTGGAAAGCGACCAGGAGTTGCTGGTCAAACAGGACGCTTACACCGGCGAAAGGGCCAAGTCCCTGCACGCGGCGGACGAAGGCAAGGTGATACTGGCCAATGGCGAGGCTCCCAAAACCGTCGAGCTGGCCAGCATCCAGCAGATCCTCAAGCCCAAACCGGTGGTCGAAGACCTGGTGTGGAAGGGGAATGTCGACTTGGCGCTGGACTATCAGCGAGCAGAGAAAGACACTGATGACTACGACGTAGACTTCAAGACCACTGCTCGCCATGGACGGTGGCGTCACACGGCAGAAAGCGAGTACAACCGGGAATTTCAGGATGATGTCGTCACGACTGACAACTGGCGTGGTGAGTACTCCCTCGACCGCTTCCTGACTGAAAAATGGTTCTGGCAGGGTCGCCTGGTCTACAAGCGTGACAAGGTTGAAGACCTTGCCCGCCAGCGTACAGTCGGTACAGGCCCTGGTTACCAGTTCTGGGATGACGAGTTGGGCGCATTCTCCCTGGGGTCGCTGGTCAACCGCACGGATTATGAATACTCGGACGGTGGCAAAGAGAACTTCTATTCTCTGGCGATGAAGTGGGACTACAACCGTTACCTGATCGGCAAGAAAGTGGAGTTCTTCACCAACGGCGAGGTGGGCAAGCCGCTGAGCGGCGTAGCGGATTACGCGCTGGATGCCGAAGTCGGGTTGCGCTACAAAGTGACCGACTGGGCGTCGCTTAACCTGAAGGCAGAGCGAGACATTATTTCAGGTAGCGATGAGGCTGACCTGAGCAAGACCCGTTACACCGCAGGGTTTGGCGTCGCCTGGTAAGCCGCTGGAAGATCAAAAGATCGCAGTCTGGGGCAGCTCCCACAGGGAATCGAATTCCATTTGTGGGGGGCTGTAGCAGGCTGCGATCTTTTTTGTACCCGGCAAAAACACACAGGCACAAAAAAGCCCCGCTTTTGAGGGCGGGGCCTTTTACTAAAGCAAGTACAAGTTAGATAACTTGAACTTCTTCAGCTTGCATGCCTTTCTGACCGCGGGTAGCGATGAAAGAAACCTGTTGGCCTTCTTTCAGGCTTTTGAAGCCGTCGGATTGGATAGCTTTGAAGTGAACGAACAGGTCGTCACCGGATTGTGGAGTGATGAAGCCGAAGCCTTTTTCATCGTTGAACCACTTAACGGTACCGGTTTGGCGATTAGACATGGTGTAACTCCTTGAACAAAGATAACTGCGACGCAGGAAGAACCCTGGCCGAGACTGAGTGCAAAGAGCAGGAAAAATTCTTGTAGATGGTTGGATCGAAATTCAACATATCGTGTAGAGATTCTCAGTGACACAAGCAGCACAGTGGCGCCACCTTAACCCTTTTTCCGGAACGTGCCAATGCTTCTTGCGAAGGTTTCTCTGTTTTCGTGACTGACGGTGCAGCGAATTATCGTCAAGGTCCCGGAAAACGGGGGGAAGGCCGAGAATTGTACAGCGAACTTTGAACAGGCGGCGCGCGCCCGGTAAGATGCCGGACAGATTTTTTCCACCTCGCTATTCAGGACAACCGCCATGAGCATCAAATCGGACAAGTGGATTCGCCGCATGGCGCAAGAGCACGGCATGATCGATCCTTTCGTCGAGCGCCAGGTGCGCGGAGAGGGCGCCGACCGAGTGATCTCCTATGGTGTGTCGAGCTACGGCTACGACGTCCGTTGTGCCGATGAATTCAAAGTGTTCACCAACATCAATTCGGCAACCGTCGATCCGAAAAACTTCGATGAGAAGAGCTTTGTCGACATCAAGAGCGACGTCTGCATCATCCCGCCGAACTCGTTCGCTCTGGCTCGCACCGTGGAGTTCTTTCGCATTCCGCGCAATGTGCTGACCATCTGCCTGGGTAAAAGCACCTATGCCCGTTGCGGCATTATCGTCAACGTAACGCCGCTCGAGCCTGAGTGGGAAGGTCACGTGACCCTGGAGTTCTCCAACACCACCACGTTGCCGGCGAAAATCTACGCCAACGAAGGTGTCGCACAAATGCTGTTCTTCGAATCCGACGAAGAGTGCGAAGTTTCCTACAAAGACCGTGGCGGCAAGTACCAGGGCCAATTGGGCGTCACCTTGCCTCGCACTTGAGTCATTGATCTGACGGGCAGTGGGAATTCTTGAGCGGGTAGACACTCTATTGGGTGTACTGCCCGGTTCGCGCACAGCGGACCGGGCCATTGCTCAGGAGTGCTCTAATGAAGATCGATCCGCGAATAAGTGCCGAACTGGCAAGGCTTGAGCCCAATCAGGTTGGCGTGTTGGCCTGGTCCTTGTTGGCACACCCGCCAATCAGCATGGCAGGGGGCATCCCCGGTCAGCCTGATCCTGATACCCCGAATGAACAACCCACCGAACCTGGCGAGCCCACCTTGCCGGATGAGCCTCCACCCGCGCCTGTCGCTTGATGCCCCGCGCGAAAAAGGGTGTGTAAGAGCAAAGCTTGCTCGCGATAGCAGTCTTTTATTCAAGCGAAGTTATTTGCCTGGAAAACTGCCATCGCGAGCAAACTTCGCGCTAGAGGTTCGGGTTCACCGGCCATATTTCGTTATCGCCAATGACGAAAATCCTGCAACTGTCATCTCGCTCCACCTGATACCCCCCGGTAAACGCGCCAAAGGCCGGAAGCAGGCTGATGGTTTCACCGAGCCTGAAACACGCCAACCGTAAACGCTGCCGACCTCGACCGTTCAGCCGATAGACGGGATGTACGTGGCCCGCCAACACGTGTCTGTCTGAATGCGGCGTCGGCTCATGTTGCAGCGCAAACGGCCCCAGCAACAATGGCTCGGGCACCACCCTGATGTTCAACGACTCCGGAGGATCGCCGGCGCGCTTGTCGTGATTGCCCCGGATCAGCGTCATGGGCAGGTCGATGTGCCGCCTGCGCCATTGCGCCAGGGCGTCTAGCGTGGCGCTGGCATGTGAGCCGGGTCCATGGAGAAAGTCCCCGAGAAAAATAAGCTGGCGACAGGGCAGGGTGGCCAGCAATTGGTCCAGCACACCAATGTTCTGCGACGTGGTGCCTTGAGGGACGGGTTGCCCAAGGCTCCGATAAGCCGCCGCCTTGCCAAAGTGCACATCTGCAATCAACAGCGCTTGTTGCGCGGGCCAGTAAATCGCCTTCTCCGGCAGCAGCCAAAGGTCTTCACCGGCGAGTCGAACGGGATAAGGCGTGCTCATCAGGCTTTCCCTGTTTCCGCGACTTTCTCCAGATCGCCGACCATGCGCCGGATACGGTCTGAGAGCTTTTCCGAACTCATGCTTTCGCGCATGCGCTCAACCAACAATGGAAATCCGAGTGGCGTGGGACGCTTGATGTGATGCAGATCGAGCCTCAGCTCACTGATTCGTTCCAGGGTTTGCTCCAGGCGATCAACATCCAACTCCTCCCTTAGTACTTCTTCCCCGGCTTGGGCCAGCAGGAGATTGTCGGCGTCGTACTGTTTAAACACCTCGAAAAACAGCCCGCTCGACGCCTGGACCTGGCGAGTGCTTTTGGGGGCGCCCGGATAACCTGCGAACACCAGCCCGGCAATGCGCGCGATTTCACGGAAACGGCGCAAGGCCAATTCGCCGGCATTCAGGCTGGCGAGTACATCAGCCAGCAGACGCTCAGGCGTCAACAGATCGCGATTCAGGTGTTCAGACCAATCCACATAAGTGGCGCTGAGCAGTTCCAGTCCGTAATCATTGACCGCAATTGAAAATGTCACCGGCAATCGTTGACTGACCCGCCACGCCAGCAAACTCGCCAGCCCCAAGTGAACCTGACGCCCCGCGAAGGGGTAGAGGAAAAGGTGCCAGCCTTCGCGGGATTTCAACGCTTCTGCCAGCAGGCTGGTCTCGGTTGGCAGCGCAGACCAGCGTTGCTGCACGTCCAGTAAGGGGCGCAATGCCTTCATTTCCGGGCCGGCAAACTCACCTTGTGCCGCCTGACTGAAGCGCATGACCACGGCATTGGCCAACTCGCTGGACAGTGGCATCCGTCCACCATTCCAGCGGGGCACCGCGGCTTTTTTAACCGTGCTGCGCTTGACGTAGGCGGTCATGTTTTCAACCCGCACCAATTCCAGCAACCGACCAGCAAACAGAAATCCGTCGCCAGGTTTGAGTCGTGCGATGAACCCTTCTTCAACACTGCCCAACTGCTTGCCACCGCCACCCTTGCTCCAGAATTTCAACTGGATGCTCGCATCGCTGACGATCGTGCCGATGCTCATGCGGTGCCGGCGCGCCAATCGTGCATCGGGGACACGCCACACCCCATGTTCATCAGGTTCGGCCCGGCGATAATCCGGGTAGGCCGTCAGAGAAAGCCCGCCATGGCGTACGAAAGCCAGCGCCCACACCCAGTCGGCCGGGCTTAGGTCGCGATAGGCCCAGGCACCGCGTACTTCTTCGTACAACTCGTCAAGCAAAAAACCGCCGCCCAGCGCCATGCTGACCAAGTGCTGCACCAGCACGTCCAGAGATTTTTGCGGAGATCGACGCGGCTCGATCCGACGTTGTGCCACCGCGTCCTGGGCGGCGGCAGCCTCAATCAATTCAAGGCTGTGGGTCGGCACCAGTGTTACGCGGGACACTCGCCCCGGCGCATGACCGGAGCGCCCCGCCCGCTGCATCAGCCGCGCTACGCCTTTGGCCGAGCCGATTTGCAGCACCCGTTCCACCGGCAGGAAGTCCACCCCCAAATCCAGGCTGGACGTGCAGACCACCGCTTTGAGCTGACCGTCCTTGAGCGCACGCTCGACCCAGTCACGGGTGTCTCGAGAGAGCGAGCTGTGGTGCAGCGCGATCAATCCTGCCCAATCCGGTCGAGCTTCCAGCAACGCCTGATACCAGATCTCTGATTGAGCGCGGGTGTTGGTGAACACCAGGGTGCTGGGGCTCGATTCAAGTTCCCCGACCACCTGGGGCAACATCTTCAAACCGATGTGCCCGGCCCATGGAAAGCGTTCGATGGCAGGCGGTAACAGTGTGTCGATCCGCAGTTCCTTGCCGTTCTGACCTTGAACACTGATGCCGCCCCCCTGTGGGATCAGGACCTGCTCGGCGTGGGATTGGTTACCCAGCGTTGCTGAAACGCCCCACACGATTAACTGCGGGTTCCAGCGGCGCAATCGAGCGAGGGCCAGTTGCAGTTGCACGCCGCGCTTGTTGCCCAGCAGTTCATGCCACTCATCCACCACTACCATGCGCAACGTCGATAACGCAGTGTGTGAATCGGCGCGGGCAAGCATCAGCGTCAAACTTTCCGGAGTGGTAATCAACGTAGTAGGCAGACGCCGGCTCTGGCGCGCGCGCTCACTGCTGCTGGTGTCGCCAGTGCGCAGGCCCACGCTCCATGGGATCTGCAAGTCCTGCAGCGGTGCTTCCAGCGCGCGCGCGGTATCGGCCGCCAATGCGCGCATAGGCGTTATCCACAGCACCGTTAGGGGTTCGGCAATCGGCTTTCGTTTGCGAGGGGTGACAACGGAAGGGACAGAAGAGGCGTAGCGATTAAGCGCCGCAAACCAGAGTGCATAGGTTTTCCCGGCACCGGTACTGGCGTGCAGCAAACCGCAATGGCCCTCTTTTACGGCTTTCCACACCTGTTTCTGAAAGGCGAATGGCGTCCAGCCGCGCGCGGTGAACCATTGTTTCGCGAAGTTGGTAGAGGTTCCCATGCCGACGGCGTGCGCTCTGAAAGTCTTCTTTCAGTGACCGCGGCAACGCCAGAAAGGTTTAATCACATGGCACGAACTGTAGGAGCTGCCGCAGGCTGCGATCTTTTGATCTTGATGTTCTGCGTTGTCAAAAAACACAGAGCAAAAGATCGTCCGAACGCGGCCCGAGCCTGCGGCAGCTCCTACGATGGGATCGCGAACTACTTGAGGTTGCCGCTGAGAAATTGCTTCAGCCGTTCGCTCTTCGGATTGCCCAGCACTTCGTCCGGCGCACCTTCCTCTTCCACCAGCCCTTGATGAAGAAACAGCACCTGGCTCGACACCTTGCGGGCAAAACTCATTTCGTGGGTCACCATGATCATGGTCCGGCCTTCTTCCGCCAGGCCCTGGATCACTTTCAGCACTTCCCCTACCAGTTCAGGGTCCAGTGCCGACGTCGGTTCGTCAAACAGCATGACTTCCGGTTCCATCGCCAGCGCACGGGCAATGGCCACCCGTTGTTGCTGCCCGCCGGACAGGAACGCCGGGTATTGATCCGCCACCCGTGCCGCCAGGCCCACCTTGTCGAGGTAACGTCGGGCACGGTCTTCCGCTTCCTTCTTGTCGCAACCCAGCACACGGCGCGGGGCCATGCTGATGTTCTCAAGCACCGTCATGTGGCTCCACAGGTTGAAATGCTGGAACACCATGGCGAGGCGGGTGCGGATCTTCTGCAGTTCATCGGCATCGGCGACGTGCATGCCGTGGCGATCCTTGATCATGCGGATGGCCTGGCCGTCCAGGGTCATGGCGCCGTCGTTGGGTTGCTCGAGAAAATTGATGCAACGCAGGAAGGTACTTTTGCCCGAACCGCTGGCGCCGATCAGGCTGATGACGTCGCCAGTGTTGGCCTTGAGCGAAACACCTTTGAGCACTTCATGATCGCCATAGCTTTTATGCAGGCCTTCAATGGTCAGTTTGTACATGGGGCATGCATCCTCAAGGCGAAAGTAGATAGCCGCTGCGATAGGCTTCAGTGCCCGCGACATGGGCAATCACCATGCCCGCAGTGGCCATGCGACGCAGCGAGCGGGCGTACATCAACCCGGCGGTCGCGCAATGGACGGGGGTGACGCGATCCAGGATCGGGTCAATGATTTCGGCAATCAGTTGCCCGGCTTCCAGGTATTCCCCTGGCAGCGCGGTGAACACCAGCAACCCGCCCACAGGAGTGGCCACCGGTTCGACGCCCGCCAGTGGCGTGGCGGGGTAGGGCAATTCGGGCAGTGGTGCCGGTTCACCGGCGATGGCACCGAAATGGATCAGGTAATCAAGCACTGCCTGACAATCGAGGCTGGCCAGCGGGTGATTGACGTCGCCCTGGCCGCGCAACTCGACAGTGACCGAGAAACTGCCCAGGGGGATGTCGAACTGCTCACCGAACCGCTCCTTCAGTTGCCACCAGAGCAGGGTGAAGCACTCATCAAACGACTGGCCTCCTGAATCAGTGGCCAACAGGCTGGCTTCGGCGCCAATGTATCGGGCCAGTGGCTCGACCTGAGGCCAGGCTTCCGGCGTGGTGTAAAGGTGCGCGACCGCTTCGAAATCGCAATGCAGGTCCAGCACCATGTCGGCATCGCAGGCCAGCCGTTGCAGGGTCAGGCGCTGGGATTGCAGTTGAGTGCCGGCACTTTGTCGCGCCAGCGCTTGGCGCAGGCTGCGGCGGATCACTACCAGGTTGTGCTGCGGATCATCGCCGAGCAGGCCTTCGATTTCATTGCCGACTTCTTCGCTTAAATCGACGAACCAGCGGTTGAAGTTCTGACCGCTTTCCAGCTCGTAGCGACCCAGCGGCACGTCCATCAGCACCTGCTCGAGGCCCACCGGATTGGCGACGGGCACCAATACGATCTCACTGCGCAGGCGGCCAGCGGCTTCCAGCTCCGCCAGACGCTGCTTGAGATGCCAGGCCACCAGCATGCCGGGCATTTCGTCCGCATGCAGGGACGACTGGATGTAGACCTTGCCGTTGGCCGATGAAGGACCGAAATGGAAGCTGTGAATCTGTCGCGCGGTCCCGGGCAGTGGGGCCAGCAAGTCATGTATCTGGTGGCGCATTTGCTTTTATGTCCTGAAACAGGCGAGCTAGTGGGTCGGCCCGAGGAAGGCCAGCCAGCGGCGTTCAGCGAGACGGAACAGGCCGACCAGCGCAAAGGTTACGGTCAGGTAGATCAGCGCAGCGATGCCAAACGACTGGAAGGTCAGGAAGGTCGCCGAGTTGGCGTCCCGAGCCACTTTCAGTACATCCGGAATGGTTGCGGTGAAGGCCACCGTTGTCGAGTGCAGCATCAGGATCACTTCGTTGCTGTAATAAGGCAACGAACGGCGCAGGGCCGAAGGCATGATCACGTAGGCATACAGCTTCCAGCCGGTCAGGCCGTAGGCTTTGGCCGCTTCGACTTCACCGTGGTTCATGCTGCGAATCGCCCCGGCAAAAATCTCCGTGGTGTACGCGCAGGTATTCAAGGCGAAGGCCAGGATCGTGCAGTTCATCGCATCGCGAAAGAACGCATCCAGTACCGGTTGGGCGCGGATTGCGGCCAGGCTGTAAATGCCGGTGTAGCAGATCAGCAGCTGGATATAGAGCGGCGTACCGCGGAACAGGTAGGTATAGAACTGCACCGGCCAGCGCACGAAAGCGTTGGGCGAGACCCTGGCGATGGACAGCGGAATCGATACCAGAAAGCCGATGAAGATCGATGCGCTGAGCAGCCACAGGGTCATGGCCAGGCCAGTGATGTGGTAGCCGTCGCTGTAAAGGAACGGTCTCCAGTATTCCTGCAGGAGCTCGATCATCGTACGGCCTCCCGGGAACCGGCGGCGTAGCGACGTTCAAGCCAGCGCAGGACGATGTTGGAAGCACTGGTGATCAGCAGGTAGATCACCGCGGCGAGCACCAGGAAGTAAAACAGTTGGTAGGTGCTTTTACCGGCGTCCTGGGCAGCCTTGACCAGATCAGCCAGACCAATGATCGACACCAGCGCGGTGGCCTTGAGCATCACCATCCAGTTGTTGCCGATGCCCGGCAACGCAAAACGCATCATTTGCGGAAACACCACGATCCAGAAACGCTGGCCACGCTTGAGGCCATAGGCGGTCGCCGCTTCGATCTGGCCCCGCGGGACCGCGAGAATCGCACCTCGGAAGGTTTCGGTGAAGTACGCGCCATAAATGAAGCCCAGGGTAATGACCCCGGCACTGAACGGGTTGATCTCGATGTATTCCCATTCCATGAAATCGGTAAACGACGTCAACCAGGTTTGCAGGCTGTAGAAGATCAACAGCATCAGCACCAGGTCCGGCACGCCGCGAATCAGCGTGGTGTAGAGCTGGGCCGGGACGCGCACCAGTTTGACTTTCGACAGCTTGGCACTGGCGCCGAGCAGGCCGAGCAATACGGCCACCAGCAACGACAACACCGACAATTTGATGGTCATCCAGGTGCCTTCCAACAGCAACGGACCGAAGCCCTTGAGGCTGAAGGCGGAGAGCCCCAGGTTTTGTAAGAGGTTTTCGAACATAAATCAGCAACCTGATCAGGTAGAAAAAGCGCCCATCGCGAGATGGGCGCCGGGCATTATTTGCCGCTGTACAGATTCAGATCGCCAAAGTGTTTCTTCTGAATGGTGGCATAGGTGCCATCGTCGTGTAACGCTTTGATACCTTTATCCAAAAGTGCCTTCAGGTCTTTGTTACCTTTCGAGATACCGATAGCTGTTTTGGCTGGCAGCAGTTCGCTGTCAACCGGCTTGCTGATTTCGTAATCGGTGCCCTTAGGCGACTTCAGGAAGCCCAATTCGGCCTGCAGCATGTCCTGGATCCCGGCGTCGAGACGACCGGAGGTCAGGTCGGAATACACCTGATCCTGATTCTGATAGGCCTGGGTTTTCACGCCAGCCTTGTCCAGAACGGCTTTGGCATAGGCTTCCTGGATAGTGCCTTGCTCGTAGCCGACGGTTTTCCCCTTCAGCGAAGCGACGTCTGCAGTGATGCCAGAACCCTTTTTGAATACATAGGCGGTCGGACCGGAGAACAGTTCGCTGGAGAAGTCGATGACCTTTTCGCGAGCCGGGGTAACGGTCATCGAAGAAATCACACCGTCGAATTTGTTGGCTTTCAGGCCCGGAATCATGCCGTCGAAGTCACTTTCGACCCATTTGCACTTGACCTTCAGTTCGGCGCAGATCGCGTTCCCCAGATCGATATCAAAGCCCACCAGGTTGCCGTCGGCCGCTTTCGACTCAAACGGTGCGTAGGAAGGGTCAACGCCAAAACGCAGCTCCTTGTATTCCTTGGCCATGGCGGAACCGGCCGCCATGCACAATGCCAGTGCAGAAAGGGTCATTAATGCTTTTTTCATTATTCAATCCCTAAAAACCAATTTGAGCGCTCGTGGCGCAAATGAATTGTTACTGCAAAGCGTAAGACCTAAAGAAAGTAGCAATTTCTGAACCACACTGCCGAACAAGTGTTTTAAAAGGCGTTCAGTGAGATGCCAGGAGGGCGTTTGCGCACGGAAATGGGCATGAGTTATTACCCGCACCAAATCAGATCAGCGAAGGCAAATCTGTGGGAAGGGAGGTTAAGCTCGCTGATCTGAACAGGTGACGTTCAGCCCAAGAGATCTTGCAGGGTACCCAGATTGTCAGCCTCATCTACCGACTTGTCCCGGCGCCAGCGCAGCATTCTCGGAAACCGCACGGCAATCCCGCTCTTGTGCCGCTTCGACAGGGCAATCCCCTCGAATCCCAGCTCAAACACCAGGCTCGGTTTTACGCTGCTCACCGGACCGAACTTCTCCACGGTGGTCTTGCGCACAATGCTGTCGACCTGACGCATTTCTTCATCGGTCAAGCCTGAGTACGCCTTGGCGAAGGGCACCAGCGTGCGCTCGCTCGCATCGGCGGGACCGTCCCAGACGGCGAAGGTGTAATCACTGTACAAACTGGCCCGGCGGCCATGGCCGCGTTGCGCGTAAATCAGCACCGCATCGACGCTGTATGGGTCGACTTTCCACTTCCACCAGACCCCCATGTCCTTGGTGCGGCCAACCCCGTACAGGGCATCCCGGGCTTTGAGCATCATGCCTTCGACGCCCAGGCTGCGCGAAGCTTCCCGTTGCCTGGCGAGGTCGAACCAGTCGTCGCCCGTCAGCACCGGCGAGGCGAGCAATACCGGGCTATCGCAGTCGGCAATCACTTGATCCAACCGGGCTCGACGCGCGGCCTGCGGTTGGTTGCGCCAGTCCTCGCCGGCCCATTCCAGCAGGTCGTAAGCGAGCACGACCACAGGCACCTCATCGAGTATTTTCTTGCCCAGGGTTTTACGACCGATGCGCTGTTGCAACAAAGCGAAAGGTTGCACCGACGGGGAGGTGGGCGCTTGTGGGTCAAATGCATCTTCAGTGTCGACTGGCGCGGCTTTCCAGGCGACGATTTCGCCGTCGATCACCGTGCCGTCGGGCAAGCCGTGAACCAGGCTGTCGAGTTCGGGAAAGCGTTCGGTGACCAATTCTTCACCGCGAGACCAGATCCACAGCCGGCCCTCACGCTTGACCACCTGAGCGCGGATGCCATCCCATTTCCATTCCACTTGCCATTGGCTGGCTGGGCCGAGCAATGCTTCGAATTGCTCGACCGGTTGCGACAGTGCATGTGCGAGGAAAAACGGATACGGCTGACCGCCACGTTGTGCATGTTCATCGGTTGATTCAGGGGCAATCAGCTTCAGGTAACTGGCCGCGGTGGGGCGGTTGGACAGGTCTGTGTAACCCACAAGACGCTGGGCAACGCGCTTGCTGTCCAAGTGCGCCATTGATGCCAGGGCGCGGGTGACCAGCAGCTTGGACACGCCGACACGAAAACTGCCCGTGATCAGTTTGATGCACAGCATCAGGCTTGACCGGTCCAGCTTCGACCACAGTGTGGGCAGTTGTTCGGCGAGCACTTCAGGTGACTCACCGCGCAATGGCAGGAGTTTTTTTTCGATCCACACCGCGAGTCCGTCATCGGAGCTATGAACGGCTTCGGGCAAGACCAGTGAGATGGTTTCCGCCATATCGCCAACGGCCTGATAACTCTCTTCGAACAACCAGGGCGACAGCCCGGAGAAAGCGACCGCCAACTCGCGCAGGATTCGCACAGGGACCAATTGACGAGGTCGCCCACCGGACAGGAAGTAAACCGCCCACGCGGCGTCTTCCGGTGCAGCCTGGGCAAAGTAGTGCTGCATCGCAGCCAGTTTGGCGTTGCTCGACGTCGTGGCATCGAGTTCGGCATACAACAGCGCAAAGGCTTTCATGGCAGCACCTCGGCACTTGCGGTCTCGGTCTCAGTTTCGGTGGCGTTGAGTTCTTCCTCATCGTCGCCGTATTCCGTGCTGAAGCCCTGGGCGTCGAGACCCTGTTCGCGTAAATGGCGGACCAGCACGGCGACCGAGCCATGGGTGACCATGACCCGTTGCGCGCCAGTCTGTTCGATGGCCCACAGCAGCCCCGGCCAGTCCGCGTGATCGGAAAGCACAAAACCACGATCAACTCCGCGCCGCCGTCGGGTTCCGCGCAAGCGCATCCAGCCACTGGCGAAGCCGTCACTGTAGTCACCGAAGCGGCGCATCCACGTACTGCCCCCGGCCGACGGCGGCGCGATGACCAGCGCCTTGCGCATGATCGGGTCACTTTTCTTGATGTCCCCGGCATAAAGTGTCGGCGGAATGTACACGCCACTTTCGCGGTACACGCGGTTCAGGGGTTCCACCGCACCATGGGTCAGAATCGGACCCAGGCTGGCGTCGATGCCATGGAGAATCCGTTGCGCCTTGCCGAACGAGTAGCAGAACAGCACGCTGGCCTTGTCCTCGGCGGCATTGGCTTGCCACCACTGATTGATCTCGGCAAACACCTGAGCCTGAGGTTGCCAGCGATAGATGGGCAGGCCGAAGGTGGATTCGGTGATGAAGGTGTGGCAGCGCACCGGTTCGAAAGGCGCACAGGTGCCATCGGGCTCGATTTTGTAGTCCCCCGACGCGACCCACACCTCGCCGCCGTACTCGAGACGCACCTGGGCCGAGCCGAGCACATGGCCTGCGGGGTGAAAACTCAGGGTGACGCCGTGGTGCAACAGGCGCTCGCCATACGCCAGGGTTTGTAAACTGATGTCTTGTCCCAGGCGCGCTCGCAAAATCCCTTCGCCAGGTGCAGCGGCCAGGTAATGTTCATTGCCGGTGCGGGCATGATCACCGTGGGCATGGGTGATGACTGATCGTTCTACGGGGCGCCAGGGGTCAATGTAGAAATCCCCGGCGGGGCAGTACAGGCCTTCGGGGCGGGCGATAACAAGGTCCATGTCTGTGACCAAAATGGAGGGACTTGTTAGCTATGAGGATGGGGCGGGGCTGGAAGTTCTATCAAAATGCTATTAGCCAAAAATAATCCTGTGTAGGAGTGAGCCTGCTCGCGGTAGCGGTACATCAGCCATTCATTCGGTGGCTGATAGACCGCTATCGCGAGCAGGCTCGCTCCTAAAGGGGTTGCGTTATTTTCCGGGCGTCAGCGTCAACCGCGTCTTCCCGTACACCTTGTCAAAGTTCTGCGGTTGCAGGGGCAAACTCATGTATTGCCCTTTGAGCCACGGATCAATGCTGTTGAGGTAGTTCGGGCTCGCCGGATTGCCGGACTGCCCGGTGCCGTTCTGGCCCATCAGCGGTTCAGCCTGGCCGAAATCGACGATGAAGCGCATGGACGGTGCCAGCGTGGTGTTGAAATCCTGGCCCCACGCAAACGCCGAGGTGTTCAGCGTGGTGTGATCACCGCCGGCGGCGAGTGGACCGCGGACAGTCTGGCCGCTGGCGTTTTTCCATTCATAACCGTGCAACTTGCCCCATTGCCAGGCCTTGTGATCTGCGCCCAGCAGACTGTCGCCGGCCGTGATGGCCGCGGCGAGGCTGCGGGCGAGGATTGCTGGTTTGTCTTCCTTCTGCGGTGTCCGGGCGTCATCCCAGAACGGACTGTCCTCGCGTCCCAACAGATGATCGGCCTGCGCCGCGTAGGATCGCTTGCCGTTGGCGATAAACGCCTTCCATGCCGGGCTGCTTTCCGGGCCCAATTCGTCGAGGAAAATCTGCTTCGTGCTTTCCTGCAGGAACAACTCGTAAATCGCCGCGTCGGCGGACGTCGGGCTGAGCTTGCCGTCAAATGCCATCAGGCGGGTATAGGCCTCGCGGGCTTTATCTTTGTCTGCTGCGGGCAACGCTTCGATGGCCTGCTTGAGCGGCTGGGACATGCCTGGCGCGGCAAACATTTTCTTCAGTTTGGCGGCGAAGGTGGTGGTCTGGTCGTATTGCATGGCGATCAGGCTACGCGTGTCGTGTTTGCCTGCGTTGGCCAATTCAGCCATGCGTTCGCCACGTTCAGGGGCCGACCAGGAGTTGGACAACTGCATCCCGTAGCCATGGGGAATGACGCGCTGGTTTGCAGTACCGAGCCAACCCTGGGCCGGATCCTGATCGTAGGGGTGGAGCATCGGGTCGGCATAACCGTCCCAATCGTAACGACCTTCCCAGCCTGGCGATGGCAGCAGTCCTTCGCCTTCGCGGCGGTTCGGATAACGGCCGGTGACTTGCCAACCGATGTTACTGGCGTCGGCGAAGACCAGGTTCAGGGCAATGGCGCGGATTTCACGACTGGCGTCCGAGGCTTTCTCGACATTCTGCGCCCGGGACAAGTCGAAAAACGCGTCCAGGCTCTTATCGTCGGTGAAGTTCGGCGTCTGTAAGGCCAGGCCGAAACCGTTGGCCAGTGTGGTGCCTTGGGCACTGTTGAGCAGCGGGCCGTGACGGGTTTCGTACACCGCTTCGCGAACAGGCCGCTGGCCTTTGACGAAGTAGGTTTCGTTGCGAACGATCACGGGCTGCCATTTGCCGCCAGCCTCGTAGGTGAGACCGTTGCCCTGGCGTTTGATTTTTTCCAGGAACAGGTCCTGGTTGTCGCCCATGACCGTGGTCATGCTCCACGCCACTTTGCCGTTGAAACCGCCAAGCACCATCGGCAACCCGGCGATGGTCACGCCAGAGGCCTGGTATTTCGGGGCGCGAATCTGCACGTAACTGAACAACGACGGCACGCCCAGTGGTCCATGGCTATCGCTCGCCAAAAGGCTCTTGCCGCTGCGGCTACGTTGCGGGGCTATTGCCCAGTTGTTCGATGAGGTGGCGCCGAGCAAATTCAGGTCCGAGAGTTGCGCCGTGGCTTTACTGATGTCGGCGAGTCCCGGAATTTGCCCGTTGAGCTTGATGCCCTGGAGCTTTTCGGCTTCGGCGACCGGCAGCTTTTCGTCGGGCGCAGAGGGCGTCAGCCATGCCAGCTTGTCGGTGGTGACGGTCTGGGCCAGCATCAGCGAGGAAATCTCCTCCGGCAGGTTGGCCGATTGGCTGAAGTTCAGCAGGCAGAAAATCAGCGCGGAATCTTCCGGTTGCCAGTACTCAGGCTTGTAGCCCGTGGCGGCGAGGTCCGCCGGCAGCTTGTCGCGGTAGCGGAACAGGTAGGCGTTGACGCCCCGTGCGTAAACTTCAAAGAAGCGCTTGAGGCGCGGTGAAGACGCTTTGTACAACTCGCCCGCGCTTTTCTTCAGGTTGACGGCACGCATGTAGCGGTCGGCGTCCAACAAGTCCGCACCGGACATTTCCGCCAGACGGCCCTGCGCCAGCAGCCTCAGAGTGACCATTTGCGTGATGCGGTCGCTGGCATGCACATAACCGAGGGCGAACAGTGCGTCGTGGAAGCTGTTGCTTTCGATCAACGGCATGCCCATGGCATTGCGGCGTACCGACACGTTTTGCGCCAGGCCCTTGAGCGGCTGCACGCCAGTGGTGGGCGGGAGGGTGTCCTGCGTGTTGAAGGTCTGACAACCGGTCAGGCTCAGAACACCGGCCACTGCTGCGGCAACGCCGAACCGGGGAAGAAAATGAGTAAGGGCTGGCGAGGCCATGGCAAAGCTCCTGCGGGGTGGTAACGCAATAAAGTCGCTACGTTAGTGAGCAGGAGGTGGGCGCGCAAGCGGGGTGAAAGGTTATTTCAGGATTTGTCCGCTAAACGTGAATGATCGCAGCTTGCGGCAACTTCTACAGATGTCCATCGAGATACTGTAGGAGCTGCCGCAGGCTGCGATCTTTTGATCTTGATGTGTCTACATCAGGATTTTGGTGGATTGACCTTGGCCACCAACGCATAGGCTTTCACCGTCGCTGGCCGCCCCTGAATGTGGTTGAACCAGCGCAGTACGTTCGGGAAGTCCTCCAGGTTCAGGCTCTGCCATTTGTGGGACACGATCCACGGATAGATCGCCATGTCGGCAATGCTGTACTCCTCGCCGGCGACAAAGGCGTTGTTGGCCAACTGCTTGTCGAGTACGCCATACAACCGCGCGGTTTCGTCGATATAGCGCTTGATCGCGTAGGGGATTTTTTCCGGGGCGAACTGGCTGAAGTGATGGTTTTGTCCCGCCATCGGTCCCAGACCGCCCATCTGCCAGAACAACCATTGCAACGCTTGCTGGCGGCCGCGCAAGTCTTTGGGCAGGAACTTGCCGGTTTTCTCTGCCAGGTACAGCAGGATTGCACCGGACTCGAACAGCGCCAACGGCTCACCGCCATCGGTCGGCTCATGATCGACGATCGCGGGGATCTTGTTGTTTGGGGAGATTTTCAGGAATTCGGGTTTGAATTGATCGTTCTGGCTGATGTTGATCGGGTAAACGTCGTACGGCAGGCCGGCTTCTTCCAGGAAAATCGAAATCTTGTGGCCGTTGGGTGTGGTCCAGTAATACAGGTCGATCATGGAGTGCTCCAAATCAAGGGACGTCGTTAGGGGCGAACGGCAACCGCTGGCATTAGGTCGTCCTGTCTGCGTTCGATGGCTTGCCTGTAAGAGGAAGTGATGCTCAAGTGCGTGAAATTCAATGACCCAGTGTGAGAAAAGTCGGCATGGAGCTTAAGACGAACGCAGCACTCATCATCATCGATCAGCAAAAAGGCATCCTGGAGCCCCGACTCGGTCCTCGCAACAACCCTCACGCCGAGGAACGGATGCTTGCGTTGTTGGGCCATTGGCGTCGCACGGGTCGCCCGGTCGTTCACGTGCAACACCTGTCGCGCTCGCCGGATTCGGTTTTCTGGCCGCAGCAATCGGGCGTGGAGATTCAGGCACGGTTCGAACCTGCAGCCGGCGAACGGCTGATTCAAAAGCAGGTGCCGGACGCGTTTTGCGCGACGGGGCTGGAAGCGAGTTTGCGCCAGGAGGGGATCGAACAGTTGGTGATTGTGGGCGTGGCGACGAATAACTCGGTGGAGTCTACGGCGCGTACGGCCGGTAACCTGGGGTTTGACGCATGGGTGGCGGAGGATGCGTGCTTTACGTTCGACAAGGCTGATTATTTTGGCACGGTGCATTCAGCCGAAGAAGTGCACGCGATGTCGCTGGGGAATCTGCATGGGGAATATGCGACGGTGGTGAGCACCGGGCAAATCCTGATGAACACCTGAGCCTTGAACCTCTGTGGAAGCAAAGCTTGCTCGCGATAGCCGCACCGCGATCAATCAGATAAACCGGATCTCTTCCATCGCGAGCAAGCTTTGCTCCTACAAGGGCATAGATCCAATGTGGGCGCGAGCCTGCTGGCGAAGGCGGTTCAACAGGCGATAGGGAATATCGCCCGGAACTTCACATCAAGCGCCGTGGCACTTCTTGAATTTCTTGCCATTGCCGCATGGGCAAGGATCGTTGCGGCCCACGTCTTTCAGGGCGTTGCGCACAGGCTCCTGGTGAGCGTGGCCGCAGTTCGGGCCGTGTACATGGCCATGGTCGTGATCATGGTGGTCGTGATGGGCATGATCGTGATCGTGGTTGCAGTCTGGGCCATGAACGTGGGGTTGCTGGGTCATCGGGTTTACTCCGGAATTAAATCGGCGGGGATTATCACGCCATTGCGCGCAACGTGCACGTAGTGCGCGATGAATAAACCGGTTTCCAGCTCTCCTTCCAGACGATAGGGGATAGGGTGGTCGGGTTTTTCCAGCATTTTCACCACATCGCGGATCTTCGGCCAAAGATTGGTGCGGATCGGCACCTTGAAGTAAGCGCTTCGTTTTGGACCGACCGTAAACCAGTGCTCGTTCTCGCCTTCAGTCAGCAACATGTCGCCCAAATGAATGCGGTACTCAAGGCTTCGGACCGTCAGGTCACTGTCGTTGGGGTTATCAACGCGAAAGTGCAGCAGGAATTTTTGCTCCAGCAGCTTGGCCCGGATGACTTCAACTTTGACCAGATGCAACTGGGGCTCGGGCTCATCATTGCCGAACCATGACGCACAGCCGCCGAGCCCGAGCGCAAGACTCAGCGTCACCAAGTAGAGTACGAGTCGCCGGGTGATCATGGTTGTGTGTCTCCTTGAGCTTGAAACAACCGCCAAACCTGCGAACACGTCCTGTAGCAGCAGCCTCGCAGGCTCGGCAGCTGCTACAGGTTTCTCGTCTTAACTGCCGAAGTAGCTCGCACAGCATTTCTTGAACTTCTGCCCGCTGGCGCAAGGGCAAGCATCGTTGCGACCGGCCTTGAGTTGTACGGTGGGGTCGATGAAGTACCAGTGGGCAGCGTTCTGCACAAACGATGAGCGCTCGCGGTGGCTGTGTTCGCCCGTGCTGTCATGCCAGCGGGCGGTAAAGGTCACGAATGCGTGCTCCGGCTGACCGCCGAACACTTCGGAGCTCTCCACCTCCAGACCCAGCCAGGTGCTTTGCGCGCTCCAGTTGCTGATGGACTGGCGATCCAGGCCTTCGCGTTGCGCAGGCAGGGTGGTCGCGACCAGATAGTCGATCAGGCCCAGCACATACGCACTGTAGCGCGAACGCATCAGGGCTTCGGCGCAGGGGGCCGGATGGCCGGCATGATAGTGACCGCAGCAGGCATCGAGCAGGGTGCCGCTGCCGCAAGGGCAAATAGAAGTACTCATTGCGTTACCACCAATATTTCCCGAAGTTTTCCGGATTGGCCCAAAACCGCGAGTTGAGCCAGTCGGGTACTTGCTTATAGTCAAGCAGATCGTAGGTGAAGAGGGTCAGTACCTGTTCGTCACGCTGAAAGCGTTCGCTGGCTTGCAGGGCCAGGGAGAAAAAATCCGTTTCCTGCCAGCCACTGGCCGGCAGGTCCGCCAACACCGCTATTCGGCTCGCATTGAGGTTGCGGATTCCTCCCAGCAAATTCAGACCATCGCGCTTGGGCAGGTGTTCCAGGCAATCGACGACCAGCGCCAGGTCGAACCGACGGCACGCCAGATCTGCCGGCAATTGACCGGGTGCGGCATGCGCGACACAGCTGTCAGGGTGCGCGAGCTTGAAGGCTTCAAGCGCGGGGAACTCGCTGGCGCCAATCAAAAGAAGGCGCGCAGGGGCGTAACGATCCAGCAAAGCGGCCAGCGCCTGTTGCGGCGTGCGCGCAGAAATACCTGCAATCATCGAAGATCCTCAATCAGAGCTGCCAAGACTAGCCTGCCCGAAGGTCCGGGCCTAGCGCTCTATCAGGGTAAAAGCGTCGATCAACCGTGATCACGGCGTAAAACAGCTATGGCCTAATGCTGGCGGAGATTAAAACTCCGGTCTTTACTCCCTGAATCGGTTCTAAGCCGATCCCTCAGGAGAAAACTAGATGAGCATAGTTCGGACAGCATTACCCTTGGTTCTGCTAACCAGTGTGTTGACTGGTTGCGCAGGTTTGCAGAAAACCGACTGGCCGACCTGTGCGGCGGTCGGTGGTGTCGTAGGTGCTGGTCTCGGCGCGACCGAGAGCTCGGCATGGGCAGGGTATGGCGCGCTGCTGATCGGCGGCACGGCAGCGGCCTATTGCTGGGTTCACGGTGATGGCGACGAAGATGGCGATGGCGTGCCGGACAGCCGCGACAAGTGCCCGGGTACGCCTAGAGGCGTGCAGGTCGATGCCGACGGTTGCCCACCACCTGTGCCAGCGCCAGTTGTCGAAGAGGCTGTTGTGGTCAAGGAAGAAGTCATCGTCATTCGCGATGTTCACTTCCAGTTCGACAAAGCGACGCTCACGCCTTCCGATAAAGATGTCCTCAACAAAATCGCTTCTCGCCTGAAACAGGAATCCTCTACCGCGCAACTGACCGTCACCGGTCACACCGACAGCGTGGGCAGCGATGCCTACAACCAGAAACTGTCGGATAAACGCGCGCACTCGGTAGTTGATTACCTGATCCAGAGTGGCGTTCCACGTGCCAGCTTCGTGTCTGTAACCGGTGCCGGTGAAAGCCAGCCGGTGGCTGACAACAAAACGGCTGACGGCCGCGCGATGAACCGTCGCACGGAAATCAAAATCAACCGCTGACCCCCCTCGCACTCCGCGGCTTGTGCAGTCGCGGATGTGTGTCTTTACTCCTGTGTAACCGGTATGGGCCGGTAACACAGGAGCTTTCATAATGAGTGTTCTCACAAGGACCGTCTTGCCGGTTCTGCTGCTAGGCGGCCTGCTGACCGGTTGCGCAACTCACAGCGATGGCACTGCCCCGTTAAATCAACGTACCTGGCCAATCTGCAGCCTCATCGGCGGACTGGTCGGCGGAGGCCTGGGCGCGATCGAAAGCGCCGGCTGGGCAGGAGGTGGCGCAGCGCTCGGCATCCTGACGGGCGGCCTGATCTGCTACGCCCAGGATGGGGATGAAGATGACGATGGTGTTTTCGACCGTCGTGATCGCTGCCCTGATACACCCGCCAATACTCCGGTCGAACATCACGGTTGCCCGCTGCCGCAATACCCGGCCAGCGTGAAACCTGCCGAACCCGTGCAGTCCGAAGTCGTCACGTTGAGTGATGCGAACGATGTGTTGTTCGCCTTTAATAAATCCGACTTGACGCCCGCTGCACGCAGCGAACTCGATTCGCTGATGGCCAAGTTGCAAAACGCCGACGTGGTGAGCATCAAAGTGGTCGGCCACACCGACAGTGTCGGTTCGGACGCCTATAACCAGGCACTCTCGGAACGTCGCGCCAGCAGCGTGGCGGATTACCTGTTGAGCCAGGGCCTGGCGCCAAACAAACTCACCAGCGAAGGCAAGGGTGAAAGCGAGCCGATTGCCGATAATGAATCGGAAGAGGGCCGCGCGAAAAACCGTCGCGTAGAGTTGCACATCAACCGCTGAGGCCCGTAGTAGAGCCGTCTGGCGATAAAACAGATCGTCCGGACGGCCATTCGGCGGCCCTCATGAAGAATTTTCCGTTGCCCTCTGGCTTATCCCGCGTGGAAGCCGTTACTGTGCGCGCAAAGAATAATTCTCAGCGGGGGAGCGTATGAAGGTGATATGGGGACTAGGGAAGTTGTTGACCCTGCTGTTCTGGGCCGTGGTGGTGGTTAATTCGCTCACGCCGTTTGTTTATCCGCTGCAGGTGTTGGTCAATCTGGCCGGCGGCCTGCTGGCAATCCTTCATCTTCTGGAAGTGCTGCTGTGCAATCGCAGCCTCAAAGGTCGCGCCCATCCCTGGGCTGATCGCCTGAAGATTCTGTTTTTCGGCGTGTTCCACCTGCAAACCATTCCAGCTCCCACCGTATCGAAGGCTTCCCATGCGTAATCTCTGTCTGCTCGCGGCATTCATCAGCCCATTGGCTTGCGCCCAAGTGGTAAGCGTCGAAACCAACTCCCTGATGCGTTTACCCAATACGGCCAGCACCTTGCAGCTGGAACGTCTGGAAGTCGCCGACTACGGCACTTTGCTGATTCCTTCGAACGTGACTCAGGTCACCGTCGGCGAGTTGCACCTGGGACGCGACGCGCGCATCGCTATCGTGCCTGGCGAGCAGGCGCTGGACTTCAAGGTCATCCGCGCCCAATTGTCGGAAGGCAGCCAGATTACTGCGCGGGGTGCACCGGGCACTTACCTCAAGGCCGCGCGTTCGGGTCGCAATCTGAACGTGCAGATCAAGTCACTGAATGCGCCACAGTTGGTGGTGGATGCTCGCGGTGGTGCGGGCGCGCCAGGATTTGTCGGCCTTGACGGTGCGAATGGTCAGGCACCGGGCTGCACCTGGGGCCAGGCCGGTCGTGGTGCGGATGGCAGCGACGGCAGCGATGGTCAAGCGGGCGCGCCGGGGGCAATGATCCGGTTGGAAGTGCCGCGTGATTACCCGGTTGAGCAGATCAAGGTCCAGGTAGCCGGCGGTGCAGGTGGCTTGGCGGGGCCTGGCGGAAAACCGGGTGCGGGAGGCAAGTCAAAAGGTTGCATCGTCTATCGCGCCGATGGCGGCAAGAGCGGTCGTCCAGGCGCCGACGGCCAGCCCGGGCCTGAGGGCGCCGCAGGTACAGTGACTGTTCAGCGTCTGTAAGAAAGACAAATCCCTGTGGTGAGGGAGCGAGCTGCCTCGCCACAGTGACCGGATCTGCTTTAGAACATCGGGCGAGCCGAAGCGATCGCCACCAGCACCAACCCGACGATCAGGTTGATCCCCACCAATCGACGAATTCTCCCCAGCACTGCAGCCCCTGCCGGCCAATCCTGAGCCGTCACGGCGGTGCGCAGTTCAGGCAACATCAGCGCCTGAATCCTGATAAACAGCGCCGTCATGACCACGTAGAGTCCCATCATCACCTGTACATAACGCGGCGCGGCTTCAAATCCGGCGTACTGCAGATGAATCATGCCCACGCCGCTGATCGGCAACAGAATCACCGCGATCCAGACCCATCGAAAAAACCCCTGGAACACTTCTACCCACAGCTTCAACCGGGCAGGGCCTTCCAGCGCTTTCACGGCGGCCGGGCGCAAGACCATCCAGGCGAAAAACATGCCGCCGACCCACACCAGGGCGGACAGGACATGCAGGGTGTAAACGATGCCAAAAGGTGTCATTGAGGTACTCCGTTCTGCGCGGGATTAATTAGCGGGGTATGATAGCCGCCGAACCAAACCACTGAAAATTTATCCAGCGTTTATTGCGCCCGACAATCCATGATCAGCACCGAACTCAAAACCACGATTCAGGGCGCCTACTCGCGTTTTCTCGAGGCCAAGAGCCTCAAGCCGCGCTACGGCCAACGCCTGATGATCGCCGAAATTGCCAAAGTCCTCGGTGACATCGACACCGACGACGAAGGCCGGCGCAGTGGCGACCCCGCGATTGTCGCGGTGGAAGCCGGCACCGGTACCGGTAAAACCGTGGCCTACAGCCTGGCGGCGATCCCGACTGCGAAAGCGGCTGGCAAGCGTCTGGTCATTGCCACGGCCACGGTGGCCCTGCAGGAACAGATCGTCTACAAGGACTTGCCCGACCTCATGCGTAACAGCGGGCTGAATTTCAGCTTCGCTCTGGCCAAGGGGCGCGGACGCTACATGTGCCTGTCCAAGCTCGACATGCTGCTGCAGGAAGGTCATGCGCAAACCGCCACGGCGCAGTTATTCGAGGAAGAAGGCTTCAAGATCGAGGTCGACGAGGCCAGTCAGAAGCTGTTCACCAGCATGATCGAAAAGCTCGCCGGCAATAAATGGGACGGTGACCGTGACAGTTGGTCCACCGCCCTGGAAGACGCCGACTGGGCGCGTCTGACGACCGATCACAGCCAGTGCACCAACCGCCATTGCCCTAACTTCGGCCAGTGCGCCTTCTACAAGGCCCGCGAAGGCATGGGCAAGGTCGACGTGATCGTCACCAACCACGATATGGTCCTGGCAGACCTCGCCTTGGGCGGCGGTGCGGTGCTACCGGACCCGCGTGACACCATCTATGTATTCGACGAAGGTCATCACCTGCCAGACAAGGCCATCGGTCACTTCGCCCATTACACACGCCTGCGTTCCACCGCCGACTGGCTGGAAACCACAGCCAAGAACCTCACCAAGCTGCTCGCCCAACACCCGCTGCCGGGTGACCTTGGCAAGCTGATCGAGCAGGTGCCGGAGCTGGCGCGGGAGATCAAGACTCAACAGCAGTTCATGTTCACCGCCTGCGAACAGGTTGCCGATTTCAAACCTGGTGAAGACGTTGAAGGCCGCGAGCGGCCGCGTCATCGCTTCGTCGGCGGCGTGATTCCCGAGCACATGCGTGAAATGGGTGTCGAGCTGAAAAAGGGGTTCGCCCGGCTGACTGACGTGTTCACCCGGCTCACTGAACTGTTGAAAGAAGGCATGGATGGCGAGGTCAACATCGGCATCGCCAGCAACCAGGCTGAAGAGTGGTATCCGCTGTTCGGCAGCTTGTTGTCCCGTTGTTCCGGCAACTGGGAGTTGTGGACGGCCTTCACTGCCGAAGACCCGGAAGACAACCCGCCCATGGCCCGTTGGCTGACCCTGGCTGAAAGCGGTTCGCTGTTCGACATCGAGGTCAACGCCAGTCCGATCCTCGCCGCGGAGATGCTGCGTCGTAACCTGTGGAACGTGGCTTATGGCGCGCTGGTTACTTCGGCGACCCTGACCGCGCTCGGCACATTCGACCGATTCCGCATGCGCGCCGGCCTGCCGAAAAAAGCCGTCACTGCCGTCGTCCCGAGCCCGTTTCATCATGCCGACGCTGGCGTGCTGCGGGTGCCGGACCTGAAAGCCGATCCACGGGATGCGCCCGCGCATACCGCCGCGATCATCCGTGATTTGCCACAACTGGTCGAAGGTTCGCGCGGCACCTTGGTGCTGTTCTCGTCGCGCAAACAGATGCAGGACGTTTTCGATGGTCTCGACCGCGACTGGCGCAAACAAGTGTTCATTCAAGGCAACCTGTCAAAACAGGAAACCCTGAACAAGCACAAGGCGCGGGTCGATGGCGGGGATTCGAGCGTGCTGTTCGGCCTGGCAAGTTTCGCCGAGGGCGTGGATTTGCCTGGGGCTTATTGCGAACACGTGGTCATCGCCAAGATTCCTTTTTCGGTGCCTGATGACCCGGTCGAAGCAGCCCTGGCCGAATGGATCGAAGCCCGTGGCGGTAATCCCTTCATGGAAATCTCGGTTCCGGACGCCTCGCTCAAACTGGTCCAGGCCTGTGGTCGGTTGCTGCGTACCGAAGAGGATCGCGGCACCATTACCTTGCTGGATCGACGTCTGGTCACTCAGCGTTACGGCAAGGCGATCCTCAATGCGTTGCCTCCTTTCCGTCGTGAAATTTCCTGATACACCGGTGGGCATTTATGCCCGCCGCGTTGTCTATCTCTCTGCCATCGCTTTTCCACTGGCCTATTGAAGGTCGCTAGGGAGAACTACGTTCCTATGATTCGCCGTTCGCTGCGCCATTCTTTACCAGCGGTTTTTACCCTGATGTTCGCAGCCCCTTTGCTGGCGGCTCCTGCCGGCCAGCAGACGCTGTTTAACTTTGTGCGTCCCGCTGACGTGGTGCAGGTGGCGACTCAGGACGCCAGCCTGCCGCAATCCAATGCTGAGCAAACGGCCGAAGGCGAAGTGTTGCGCCGGGTAACGTTCAATCCCGTCGCGCAACCGACGTTGCGACTGACGCCGCAAAGTGGCGCCTGGGACTGGTCGCAGTCGGGCGTCATGAGCTTGCGGATTCAGAGCGCGATGAATTGGGCCCTGACCCTCTACGTCAAAATCCAGAGTAACGACGGCAAGACCCTGATCAGCCGCGTCGACTTGCCAGCCGGTCCTGCCCAAACGCTGCTGGTGCCGTTGCAACCGGGTTCACCGCTGAGTCTTGGCATGAAGGCCGGCCCCCCGATGCCGATAACGGTCGACGGTCAGCGGGTATTGCTGGCCAGCAGTGCCGGTGAGCTGGATCGCAGCCAGGTGGTGTCGGTGACGTTGTCGATGGATCAGCCGAAAGTCGCCCAGAGCATCCTGCTGGAACGCTTCGGTGTTCAGGACGTTGAGCCGGTCATTCAAGCGGCTTATGGCAATCTCGTGGACGCTTACGGTCAATCGACCCGAACCAAATGGCCGGAAAAAGTCAGCAGCGATGAGCAATTGAAAAGCGCTGCCGGCAAGGAACAGCAACAGCTCAAAACCTGGCTGGCGGAACGCGAAAAGACGTCACTGGACACTTATGGCGGCTGGACCAAAGGGCCGGCGTTCAAGGCCAGTGGTTTCTTCCGTACCGAAAAGCGCGACGGCCGTTGGTATCTGGTAACGCCTGAAGGGCATCCGTTTTATTCGCTGGGGGTCAACACCGTCACCCCGGACGTCAATCAGACGTACATCGCCGGTCGTGAGTGGATGTTCGAGGCCCTGCCAAAACCCGATGAGCCGCTGGCCAGCCATTACGGCGAAGGCGACAACCGCGGTGGTAATGGCGCGGATCAGGGACGTGGCTACAACTCGGGTCGCTGGTACGATTTCTATGGCGCTAACCTGCAGCGTTTATACGGCGACCCTTGCGCGCTCGGCAGCACCACCAAGGCCGGTATCGCCGAAGCGGCCAAAGCCGACGCTGTCGAGGCGACGGTCGAGAAGGCCGCAGAGCAACCGGCAGCACCTTCAGTGGGTGAATCAGGTATCGCCGAAGCCGCCAAATCCGATGCGGTGGAGGCGACTGCCGCCAAAGCGGTTGAACAATCCCCGGCGGCGCCTTGCAAAGCCGACCTTGATGAAAACCGCTGGATCAGCCACACCCTGGACCGGCTGCAAGCCTGGGGCTTCAACACGGTTGGCAACTGGAGCGCTCCGGCCCTGGCTGATTCTGAACGTGTGCCCTACACCTTGCCGCTGTCGATCGTTGGTGATTACACCAGCATCAGTACGGGAAGCGACTGGTGGGGCGGTATGCCCGATCCTTTTGATCCTCGTTTTGCCATGGCCACGGAACGAGCGGTTGCCATTGCTGCCCGGGATCACCGCGATGATCCATGGCTGATCGGTTACTTCGCCGACAATGAACTGGCCTGGGCCGGTCCCGGTGACGATCCGAAGGCCCGCTATGCGCTGGCGTATGGCACCTTGAAAATGACCACCGACGTGCCCGCCAAGCGTGCGTTCCTCAAGCAACTGCGGGACAAATATCGCAACCAGGCAGGCTTGTCCAAGGCCTGGGGTATTGATCTGCCGGCTTGGGAATTGATGGAAGATCCGGGCTTTGTTCCGCCGATACCAAGCGCCGAACATCCGGAAATCGAAGCCGACTTCAAATATTTCCAGAAAGTCTTCGCCGATACCTACTTCAAGACGATCTCCGATTCGCTGAAATGGCACGCGCCCAATCAGCTTCTACTCGGTGGCCGATTTGCCATCAGCACCCCGGAAGCGGTGGAGTCCTGCGCCCAGTATTGCGACGTGGTGAGCTTCAACATGTACACCCTGCAACCGCAGGACGGTTATGACTTCGAGAAGTTGCGCAGTCTGGACAAGCCGGTATTGATCACCGAATTCAATTTTGGCTCGGCCGATCGTGGCCCGTTCTGGGGCGGTGTGACGCAATTGGCAAAAGAAGAGGACCGTGGCCCGGCTTATGCGAACTTCCTTAAACAGGCGATGAGCGAGCCGTCAATTGTCGGGGTCCACTGGTTCCAGTATCTGGATCAGCCGGTTACCGGTCGTCTGCTGGACGGCGAAAACGGTCACTTCGGGCTGGTAGGCATTACCGATGTGCCTTTCCAGGGCTTTGTCGACAGTGTGCGCAAAAGCAACCTGGCGACCGTCGATCAACTGGGTAAGGAAGCACAGAAGGCCAAGGTCGCAGCCGATAAAGCCAGTAACGATACAGACGGCGGCCGCAAAGGCGATGCCGGCAAAGGTGCCGGACAGGGCGCTGGTCATGCAGGTGGGCATTCCGGGAATGGCCATTGAGGCGTTCACAACAGTAGACGACAGTCGACCGCCTGGCCCGCACCTGTTCCCAAAACCATCAATGGCTGGAACAATGCGGGCCACTTTGTAGAGCGTTGATGCGGGGGAGTTGCGGGTGCAGATTCAGGGTCATTACGAGCTTAAGTTCGAAGCTGTGCGCGAGGCATTCGCTGCACTGTTCGACGATCCCCAGGAACGCGGCGCGGCGCTATGCATCCAGATCGGCGGAGAAACCGTCATCGACCTGTGGGCCGGTAGCGCCGACAAGGATGGCACCGAAGCCTGGCACAGCGACACCATCGCCAATCTGTTCTCCTGCACCAAGACGTTCACCGCGGTGACTGCCCTGCAGCTGGTCGCCGAAGGCAAGTTGCAACTGGATGCTCCCGTCGCTCGCTATTGGCCCGAGTTCGCTGCGGCCGGCAAAGAATCAGTCACCCTGCGCCAGTTGCTCTGCCATCAGGCCGGCTTGCCAGCGTTGCGTGAACTGCTCGCACCGGAGGCTCTCTACGACTGGCAAACCATGGTAGATGCCCTGGCCGCCGAAAGTCCGTGGTGGACGCCGGGCACCGGTCACGGCTACGCCGCCATCACCTATGGCTGGCTGGTGGGCGAGTTACTGCGTCGCGCCGACGGTCGGGGTCCTGGTGAATCCATCGTTGCGCGGATCGCAAAGCCATTAGGGCTGGATTTTCACGTCGGTCTGGCCGACGAGGAATTCCACCGCGTGGCGCACATCGCTCGCGGTAAGGGCAACGTTGGCGATGCGGCGGCCCAGCGCTTGCTGCAAGTGACGATGCGCGAACCGACGGCCATGACCACGCGAGCCTTCACCAATCCACCGTCCGTGCTGACCAGCACCAATAAACCCGAGTGGCGCAGAATGCAGCAGCCGGCCGCCAATGGTCACGGTAATGCTCGCAGCCTGGCCGGGTTCTACGCCGGTTTGCTCGACGGCAGCCTGCTGGAAAGCGAGATGCTCGATGAGCTGACCCGCGAGCACAGCCTCGGCGAAGACAAGACTTTGTTGACCCGTACCCGTTTCGGTCTGGGTTGCATGCTCGATCAACCGGATGTTCCCAACGCGACCTACGGCCTCGGCCCGCGCGCGTTCGGGCATCCAGGCGCCGGCGGTTCCATCGGTTTTGCTGACCCGGAACATGATGTGGCCTTCGGTTTTGTGACAAATACACTGGGGCCGTACGTCTTGATGGATCCACGCGCACAAAAGCTTGTGCGAGTACTGGCCACTTGTCTGTAAAACCCGCTCAAGGGGTCCGATATCGGAACCTGACAGCCTTTTCGGTTTCAAAGCGTCTGTTTATGCGGGCCAGCTTGGCCTGATTTTTTTATTACTTCATTTTGTGGATATCCAATGTCATCCAATAAAACCTTCGCCCTGGCCCTGTGCTTCGCTATCACCGGTTGCGCACAGACTCCACAAAATGATGCAGATGGCGGCAGTTGGTGGCCGTTTGGTTCGTCCGATAAAGTCGCGGCAAAAGAACCCGCTGCGGCACCAGCCCCTCTGAAGCCTGCCGCAACAACTCCGGTCGCCAAGGCAGAAAGCGCTAATCCGGTCGCCAAAACTGAAAGCGCTAACCCTTGGTACTGGCCATTCGGCTCCGAAGAAGTCCTCGACAAGAAGCCTGAAGCCAAACCTGTTGAAGTGGCCAAGGCTGAAGCCGACGCCGGTGGTAAATGGTGGTGGCCGTTTGGAGGCAAGGAGCAGAACACTGCCAAGGTCGTACCGATGCCTGATCCTAAGGTCACTCAAGCCTGGCTCGACGACTATGAACCGCGCCTGCGCACGGCCATCAAGGACAGCAACCTGC
Organism: Pseudomonas sp. p50(2008); assembly: GCF_015351605.1. Taxonomy (NCBI): domain Bacteria; kingdom Pseudomonadati; phylum Pseudomonadota; class Gammaproteobacteria; order Pseudomonadales; family Pseudomonadaceae; genus Pseudomonas; species Pseudomonas sp. p50(2008). The sequence goes on along the minus strand of NZ_JACMYF010000003.1, from coordinate 141,177 downwards.
AACTCGAGCGTCGGGAAAACGTTTTGGTAGTCACTGCGCCGGTAGAGGGTTCGTTCAATCCGGATCGTCCCGCCATGCTGCTGCCCGTCACGCTCGGTCCGTTCACCCGCGTGGCAAAAATCCTCGAAGTCGACCCTAAGACCGCCGTCCTCGTGCTCGGGCACAGTGATACCTCCGGTGCCGCACCAGCCAACGTGAAACTGAGCCAGGAACGTGCTCAGGCCGTCGCGGCGATCTTCCGCCTCAGTGGTCTGCAGCGTGATCGCCTGATGCTTCGCGGGATGGGCAGCGAAGCGCCGCGTGCTGCCAACGACAGCACTGAAGGTCGTGCCTTGAACCGTCGCGTCGAATTGTTGGTAACGCCGCAGAACACCATGGTGGCGTTATTGAGCAAGTACAACATGCCTGCTCCGGCCCCCGTTCGCATGGTTGCTGCTCAAGACGTCAAGCCAGCGGTCGCGCCAGTGACTCCAGCACCTGCGGCGAAGAAAGCCGATGTGCCGGCCGCGAAAAAAGCCCCGGCCAAGAAAGCCGCTGCCAAAGCGCCTGCAAAGAAAGCCCCGGCCAAAACCAAGACCCCGGCGAAAAAGACCGCTCCCGCCAAAGCCGCAGCCACTGACAAGAAAGTCGCCGCCGCTGATGCTACAAAGAAGTAATTCGTTAATTTAAAAGGAATGCACCATGACTCAGGGCCTGGCTGATATGCGTCGCGATTACACCCGGGACGGCCTGACCGAGGCGCAAGCCCCGGCCGAGCCGTTCGGGCTGTTCCATCAGTGGTTTGCCGACGCGGTGAAAACCGAGCAGGCGCCAGTGGAGGCTAACGCCATGACCCTGGCGACCGTCGATGCTGATGGTCGACCGCATTGCCGAATCCTGCTGCTCAAGGGGTTGGACGAACAGGGCTTCACGTTCTTCACCAACTACGAGAGTGCCAAGGGTCAGCACCTGGCAGCGAACCCGTTCGCTGCCATGACCTTTTTCTGGCCAGCCCTGGAGCGTCAGGTGCGCATCGAAGGGCGAGTGGTGAAGGTCACGCCCGAAGAGTCCGATGCCTACTATCAGGTCCGGCCCCTGGGCAGTCGCCTGGGTGCCTGGGCTTCGCCACAAAGCCGGGTGATCGCCGATCGGGCCGAGCTGGAAGCATTGCTCAAGAACACCGAACAACGCTTCAGCGATACTCAGCCTCATTGCCCCGAACACTGGGGTGGTTATCGTCTGTTACCGGAGCGCATCGAATTCTGGCAGGGCCGTCCGAGCCGTCTGCACGATCGCCTCAACTACCGTCAGCAGGGCGCCGACTGGATTCTTGAACGTCTGGCACCCTAAGCAGTCTACCGAGCGGGATACCCTGCCGCAGCGGCCTCCAGCCATTGCGGCAAGTCCCGGCGCTTGATCTTCTTGGCTTGAGCGTTCGCCAGTTGCTGGAGCATGTAGGCTTTCTTGTCTTCATCGCCACCGGCCAGGGCCAACGCCAGATCACGGTCCATCCAGCGTTTGATCCGCACGTACAACCACCAGTGGAAGTACAAACCGGCGACAGTGGTGACGACAATGATGAAGTAATCCATGAAAATCCTTGGGTCAGTGGCGCAGATCTCGTAATTTGTCGCTACTGTGTGGTGAATTCGAGGGGTGCCTGTACATGCCCTGAATCAAACCACTTTTATCCGGGCGATGCCGTGACAGGCGTCATGCTGCGGAGTTTAATGAATACCTGTCCTTTGGAGTTGATGCTATGCGTAAGTCTGTTCTGTTGGTTGCTTCCTTTTCCACGATGGCGATGTTGCTCACCGGCTGCCAATCGAGCCTGACCGGTGACTCCTACTCCCGTGACGAAGCGCGTCGCGTGCAGACGATTCGCATGGGCACCATCGAAGCACTGCGCCCGGTGAAAATCGAAGGGACCAAAACCCCAATCGGTGGCGCCGCAGGTGCCGTGGTCGGTGGTGTAGGCGGTAGTGCAATCGGTGGCGGTCGCGGCAGCATCGTCGCAGCGGTCATCGGCGCAGTGGCCGGCGGCCTGCTGGGCTCGGCCACTGAAGAAGGCCTGACCCGCACCCAGGGCGTGGAAATCACCGTTCGCGAAGACGACGGCAGCATGCGCGCCTACGTGCAACAGGTTCAGGAAAACGAAGTGTTCCGTGTTGGCGAGCGTGTGCGCATCGCCACGGTTGATGGCACGAGCCGCGTTTCGCACTAAGCGGAAGACGGCAAAAGAAAACCCCGATCAGGCGACTGGTCGGGGTTTTTCTTTTTCAGGGATTAGCGACGGCTAACTTGCAGTAACGCATACCAATTGGACGATATGATTTGCGTTCGTCAGTGTTGTCCGTTCATTCCTTTCAAGGCTGCAACACAGCGCTTTTACGGCTTGCCGCCGCAGTCACCGCATAGCCAATCAATGCTGCCAGTATCGATCCGGTCAGAATCCCCATCCGGTCCATCCCCGCGTATTCACTCACGCCCGGTTCAAATGCCAGGGAGCCAACGAACAGACTCATGGTGAAGCCGATGCCGCAGAGAATCGCCACGCCGAGCACCTGGCCCCAGTTTGCCCCTTGGGGCAGGGCGGCAATACCGGTTTTGACCGCCAGCCAGGTCAGGCCGTAGACGCCGAGGGTCTTGCCCAGCAGCAGGCCGATTGCGATGCCCATGGGTACATGGTGGGTGAAGCTTTCGGCGGTCACGCCACTCAGGGACAAGCCCGCGTTGGCGAAGGCGAACAATGGCAGGATGCCGTAGGCCACCCACGGGTGCAGGGCGTGTTCCAGGGTCAGCAGTGGTGACGGTTCGGCATTTTTTGTGCGCAACGGAATGCAGAACGCGAGGGTTACACCGGCCAGGGTGGCGTGAACGCCACTCTTGAGTACACACACCCAGAGGATCAGACCAATGATCATGTATGGCCCAAGCTTGACCACGCCAAGCCGGTTCATTGCGATGAGCGCCGCGATGCACGCGCCCGCCAGGGCCAGCGACAAGGTCGACAACGTCCCGGAGTAGAAAATCGCGATGACGATGATTGCCCCCAGGTCGTCGATGATCGCCAAGGTCATCAGGAACAGTTTCAGCGACACAGGCACGCGCTTGCCGAGCAAGGCGAGTACGCCGAGGGCGAAGGCGATGTCGGTGGCCATGGGGATGGCCCAACCATCGAGGGCTGCGGCGTTGTCACGGTTGAAGAACCAGTAGACCAACGCCGGGACAACCATGCCGCCAATCGCTGCGGCGCCTGGCAGGACGATCTGCGACGGTTTTGACAACTGGCCGTCGAGGACTTCGCGCTTCACTTCCAGGCCAATCAGCAGGAAGAACAGCGCCATGAGGCCGTCGTTGATCCACAGCAGAGCCGGTTTGGCGATTTGCAGCGCACCAATCTGTGCAACGACAGGGGTCTCCAGAAAGCTGGTGTAAAGCCACGACAGCGAGGAATTATTGATGATCAGCGCCAGCGCTGCGGCGGCGATCAACAACAGGCCGCTGGCAGCTTCCAACTGAAAGAAGCGTGTGAATGTGCTACGCAGAGGCAAAGTCACTCTCCAATGTAAGGTTCGAAAGGTGGCACACCGTAACCCGTGCCGTTAGTTGTTAAAACAAAAGTTATATTCTTTTTTGTTATATACCGTTACAGCTAGGATGCTTGGCGAAAAAACTGAGCCTAGCAGTTGCCGGGTGTATTGAACCTCAGCTGTACCTGTGCGCGATGTAGGTTTTTTCCTAAGCTTGTCGCTGAACCTTGCAAAAGGACCGACTCTTGCCGATCCAACGAGACAATCACCATGAGCGACAACCGACAGTGGGCTCGTGAAGCCATTCGGATCATTGAAGCGGACTTCCAGCGCAGCGCCGACACCCACCTGATCCCTTTGCCGCTGCCGGGGTTTTCGGGCATCGAGTTGTATTTCAAGGATGAGTCCAGCCATCCCACGGGCAGCCTGAAACATCGGTTGGCGCGTTCGTTGTTCCTCTATGCGCTGTGTAACGGCTGGCTGAAACCGGGTGCTCCGGTGATCGAGGCGTCCAGCGGCTCGACGGCGATTTCCGAAGCGTACTTCGCCCGCATGCTGGGCCTGCCATTTATTGCCGTGATGCCGGCGACGACGTCTAAAGAGAAAATTGCGCAAATTGCGTTCTACGGTGGCAAGAGCCACCTGGTCGACGACCCAACGCAGATTTATGCCGAATCCGAGCGCTTGGCGCGTGAACACGATGGGCATTTCATTGACCAGTTCACCTATGCCGAGCGAGCCACCGACTGGCGCGCGAACAACAATATCGCCGAGTCGATCTTCCATCAGATGCGTTTCGAATCTCACCCGGAACCGAGCTGGCTGATCTCCAGTCCTGGCACCGGTGGCACCACCGCGACCCTTGGCCGTTATGTGCGTTATCGCCAGCATTGCACCCGGGTGCTTTGCGCCGACGCTGAGCGCTCGGTGTTCTTCGACTACTACCAGACTGGGGACGCGAGTCTGCGTCTGGACCACGGATCGCGGATTGAGGGTATTGGACGTCCCCGTGTCGAAGCGTCGTTTCTGCCCAAGGTGATCGATGCGATGGTCAAGGTGCCTGACGCCCTTTCACTGGCGGCCATGCATTACCTGGCGCAGCGTTTGGGGCGACATGTGGGTGGCTCAAGCGGGACCAACCTGATTGGCGCCTTGATGGCGGCTCAACAGATGGCGGCGGCGGGGGAGACGGGGTCGATCGTGGCGATTTTGTGTGATGGCGGCGAGCGCTACGCAGACACCTATTACGATCAGGATTGGCTCAAGGCGCAAGGATACGCGTTGAGTAGTTTGATCGATGCCGTGGCCGCGAGTGCCGAGCGTGGTGAGGCGTTACCCACGACCGTGTTGCGCGCCAATATCTGAGATTGTTCAGGCAATGAAACCAATGTGGGAGCGAGCTTTTGTGGCGAGGGGACTTGTCCCCGTTGGGTCGCGAAGCGGCCCCAAACTGTGAGTTCGGAATGTATCTGACACACCGAGAACTCAGGTTTTGGGCCTGCTGCGCAGTCCAACGGGGACAAGTCCCCTCGCCACAAAAGCTCGCTCCCACAAGGATACAGATCAGGCTTCGAGGCCGAGGATATCCCGCGCTACCGCTTCGGCAATCCGGATACCATCAACGCCGGCTGACAAAATCCCGCCCGCGTAACCTGCGCCTTCACCCGCTGGAAACAGACCCTTCACGTTCAGGCTCTGCATCGACTCATTCCGGGTAATGCGCAGTGGCGACGAAGTGCGGGTCTCGATCCCGGTCAACACCGCGTCGTGCAGCGAATAACCGCGAATCTGCTTCTCGAACGCCGGCAGTGCTTCGCGAATGGCTTCGATGGCGAACGCCGGTAAAGCCAATGCCAGATCACCCAGCGCAACGCCTGGTTTGTAGGACGGTTCAACACTGCCCAGCTCGGTGGACGGCTTACCGGCAATGAAGTCGCCCACCAGTTGTGCGGGCGCTTCATAGTTACTGCCGCCGAGCACAAAGGCGTGAGACTCCAGACGCTCCTGCAGCTCGATTCCAGCCAGCGGGCCACCCGGGTAATCGACTTCCGGGGTGATGCCGACGACGATGCCGGAGTTGGCGTTACGCTCGTTACGCGAGTACTGGCTCATGCCGTTGGTGACCACACGCCCCGGTTCGGACGTCGCCGCCACCACGGTGCCGCCCGGGCACATGCAGAAGCTGTAGACCGACCGGCCGTTCTTGGCGTGGTGCACCAGCTTGTAGTCGGCGGCGCCAAGTTTCGGGTGACCGGCGTACTTGCCCAGGCGCGCACGGTCGATCAGCGATTGCGGATGCTCGATGCGGAAACCCACCGAAAACGGCTTGGCTTCCATGAACACGCCACGCCCGTGCAGCATGCGGAAGGTGTCCCGGGCACTGTGCCCGAGGGCGAGGATCACGTGTTTCGAATGAATCTGTTCGCCGCCATTGAGCTCGACGCCGACCAGTTGACCGTCTTCGATCAACACGTCGGTGACCCGCTGCTGGAAGCGCACTTCACCGCCCAACGCGCGAATCTGCTCACGCATGTTTTCCACGACGCCGGTCAGACGGAACGTACCGATGTGCGGTTTGCTGACGTAGAGAATCTCTTCCGGAGCCCCCGCCTTGACGAACTCGTGCAGGACTTTGCGACCGATGAATTTCGGGTCCTTGATCTGGCTATAGAGCTTGCCGTCAGAGAACGTCCCCGCGCCGCCTTCGCCGAATTGCACGTTGGACTCGGGGTTGAGCACGCTTTTACGCCACAGGCCCCACGTATCCTTGGTGCGCTGGCGAACTTCAGTGCCGCGCTCGAGGATGATCGGCTTGAAGCCCATCTGCGCGAGCAGCAGCCCGGCGAAGATTCCGCACGGGCCGAATCCGACGACAACCGGGCGTTGTTCGAGATTGGCCGGTGCCTGACCCACCACCTTATAGCTGACATCCGGCGCCACGTTGACGTTGCGGTCATCGGCGAACGTGTGCAGCACCGCAGCCTCATCGCGAACGTTGAGATCGATGGTGTAGATGAAGCACAGTTCGGAAGACTTTTTGCGCGCATCGTAGCTGCGCTTGAACAAGGTGAAATCGAGCAGGTCATCACTGGCGATGCCCAGGCGCTGCACGATGGCAGGGCGCAGGTCTTCTTCGGGATGGTCGATTGGCAGCTTGAGTTCGGTAATTCGTAACATGACGGGATCCGGTTCGCGGGGCGCACAACTGCGCCAAGGCGTTTGAAGGCCGCGATTATAAGCCCCAAACGCCGGTCCCGTGAGGCAAAAACGATCAGTCGTTACGCGCCCCGCCGAAATACCCACAGCCACGCTGCACTTGACCATCAATGCGCAACTCGGCACTCATGTGCTGGACGGCGCCGGAGGTGGCGTCGACGCAACGTTGCGGCGCGACCCAGAGCTCGATGTGCTGGTTATTGGCTTCAGTGCTGAGGTTGAAACGGCCATCGCCCAATTGTTCTTCAACGTAGGGCAGGGCCAGAGGAGGTTGACCGGCGCGGTCGATGACCATGCCTTTACCGCTGACTTTGACGTTCCACTCCGGCGCATGACCGGCGGCTCGAAGGATCAGCAGTTTTAGATTGGGGTCGTCGCAGGCCGTGCCCGATCGCTCGACGCGGTACAGCTGCTCAAGGTCGAGGCGGTTGCCATCGACACGGCCGCGTACGTCGGCAAACAATTTGCCCTGGGCATCGGCCAGGGTCGCGGCCTCTTGCAGCACGCTGGTGCCGCCAGTGTCATTGACCACGAAACTGCGCGATTCATTGCACGGCTGGAACACCAGTTTGCCGTCCGCCGCCGTCAGTTGACCCTGCATGCGAGTCTGACCCACATGGGAGGCGCTCTGCCGCTCGCCATCGAACAACTGGCAGGCGGCAAACAGCGGAAGGAGGGCAACAAGGACTAAGGAACGGGCAACACGCATCTTTGGTTCTCCAGACAAGTGCCGCCACGTTACTCAGCCTGACCGCTCATCACAACCCTGCAGGACGTGCTATTTCATCCTACGTGAAAGGTCTGACCGGTTTGCAGGCCCTCCACACTTTTGGCGTAGGCCAATGCCACGTCGGCGGCGGGAACCGGTTTGTAGCCGCGGAAATACGGCGCGTAGCTGCCCATGGCTTCGAGCAATACGGTGGGGCTGATCGAGTTGACGCGTAAGCCACGCGGCAGTTCGATGGCGGCGGCACGCACGAAGCTGTCGATGGCACCGTTGACGAGTGCAGCCGAGGCGCCACTGCGAATCGGATCGTGGCTGAGGACGCCTGTGGTGAAGGTGAACGAAGCCCCATCGTTGGCGAATTCCCGACCGATCAGCAGAAGGTTGACCTGGCCCATCAGTTTGTCTTTCAGGCCCAAGGCAAAGCTGTCCGAGGTCATTTCGTTCAGCGGCGCGAAGGTGACGTTGCCGGCGGCGCAGACCAGTGCATCGAATTTTCCGGTTTGTTCGAACAGTTTGCGGATCGAGGCGCTATCGCTGATATCTACATTGAAATCGCCGCTGTTACGGCCAATACGAATGACCTCGTGACGCTGGGACAACTCTTTGTCGACGGCCGAACCGATGGTGCCGCCTGCGCCAATCAAAAGAATTTTCATCGTGCTGTTCCTCGAAGTGTTTGAACGAGGCTTCAGTCTAGAGTGGATTTTCCTGTTGATAAGCGTGCTAATGGGCAACCTTTGGTTTTCAAATGGAAACAATCCATGAGTGAAATGGATGACTTGGCGGCGTTCGCCGTGTTGATTGAAGCCGGCAGTTTTACCCTGGCAGCGCAGCAATTGGGTTGCAGCAAGGGCCAGCTTTCCAAGCGGATCAGCCTGTTGGAAACGCGGTTTTCCGTGGTCCTGCTGCAACGCACTACGCGGCGTTTGAGCCTGACGGCTGCAGGCGCGGCGTTGTTGCCGCAAGCCCAGGCGCTTGTCGTCCAGGTTGAGAGGGCACGTCAGGCATTGGCGCGATTGAAGGACGATATGGCCGGGCCGGTGCGTATGACGGTGCCAGTCTCGCTGGGGGAAACCTTCTTTGATGGCTTGCTGCTGGAGTTTTCCAGCAAATACCCCGAGGTGCAGATTGAACTCGATTTGAGTAACAACTTTCGTGATCTGTCCCGGGACGGTTTTGACCTGGCGGTTCGTTCCGAGGTGGGCAACGACGAACGCCTGGTTTCCCGGCCGCTGCTGGCCTGGAATGAAATGACCTGCGCCAGCCCGGCCTACCTTGAGCAATACGGCGAGCCGCAGACGCCCCAGTCCTTGGTTGAACACCGTTGCCTGCTTAACAGCCATTACAGTGGCCGCGAAGAGTGGCTCTATCACCAGCAACACGAGTTATTGCGGGTTCGGGTGTCCGGCCCGTTCGCCAGCAACCATTACAGCCTGCTGAAAAAAGCCGCACTGGCCGGCGCCGGCATTGCGCGCTTACCGTCCTACTTGCTGCAAGCGGAATTGGCTGACGGTCAATTGCGCTGGCTCCTGCGTGATTATCAGACCCGTCGGATGCCGATGTACCTGGTGCACCCGTATCAGGGTGGTTTGCCTAAGCGCACCCAGGTGCTCGCGGATTATCTGATTGGATGGTTCAAGCGCAGTGGCGAGGCGCTGGATCGACTCTAAAGGTGAACAGGTACAAAAAACGGCCCGAAGGCCGTTTATTGTTTACCGCAACACCTCAACCCCCCAGATACGCTTCGCGCACTTTCGGGTCGGTCAGCAGTGCTTCACCGGTGCCTTGCATCACCACTCGACCGTTCTCAAGAACGTACGCGCGGTCAGCGATTTTCAGTGCCTGGTTGGCGTTCTGTTCCACCAGGAACACCGTCACACCGTCCTTGCGCAGCTGTTCGATGATGTCGAAGATCTGCTGGATGATGATCGGTGCCAGACCCAGCGAAGGCTCATCAAGCAGCAGCAGCTTGGGTTTGCTCATCAGCGCACGGCCAATGGCAAGCATCTGCTGTTCGCCGCCGGACATGGTGCCGCCGCGTTGGCTGAAACGCTCTTTCAGGCGTGGGAAAAGTCCGAGAACCTTGTCCATCTGTTCCTGATAATCGCCCTTGTCGGTGAAGAACCCGCCCATGGCAAGGTTCTCTTCCACGGTCAGACGGGCAAATACCCGACGACCTTCCGGAACCACGGCAATGCTCTTGCGCATGATCTGCGCCGAACTCTGACCCACAAGCTCCTCACCCATGTAACGGATGCTGCCGCTGTGCGCTTGCGGCGAACCGCACAGCGTCATCAGCAGAGTGGACTTGCCGGCACCGTTGGCGCCGATCAGGGTAACGATTTCGCCCTGGCGGATCTCCACGTTGACGCTGTGCAGGGCCTGGATCTTTCCGTAGAAAGTGGAAACGTTTTCGAACTGCAGCATTTACGCTTCCCCCAGATAGGCTTTGATCACTTCAGGATTACCGCGGATCTGTTCTGGCGTACCGTCGGCCAGAGGGGTGCCCTGGTTGATCACGACGATGTGGTCGGAAATGCTCATGACCAGTTTCATGTCGTGTTCGATCAACAGCACGGTGACGTTGTGCTCTTCGCGAAGCACGCTGATCAGCGCCTTGAGGTCTTCGGTTTCCTTCGGGTTCAGGCCTGCGGCCGGTTCGTCGAGCATGAGGATCCGTGGACGGGTCATCATGCAACGGGCGATTTCCAGACGACGCTGCTGACCGTAGGCCAGGGTGCCGGCGGTACGGTTGGCGAACTTTTTGAGGTTGACCTTATCCAGCCAGTACTCGGCAAACTCCATGGCCTCGCGTTCGCTTTTACGGAACGACGGGGTCTTGAACAGGCCTGCCAGGAAGTTGGTGTTCAGGTGACGGTGCTGGGCGATCAAGAGGTTCTCGACCGCTGTCATGTCCTTGAACAGACGCACGTTCTGGAAGGTCCGCACCACGCCCTTGCGGGCGATTTCGTGACCGGCCAGGCCTTCGATGGCTTGGCCGTCCAGCAGGATGCTGCCACCGCTCGGCTTGTAGAAACCGGTCAGGCAGTTGAACACCGTGGTCTTGCCGGCGCCGTTAGGACCGATCAGGGCAACGACCTGCTTTTCCTTCACGGTCAGGGCCACGCCGTTGACCGCCAGCAAACCGCCGAAGCGCATGCTCAGATTTTCGACTTTCAGGATCTCGCGGCTCATTTGCGCAGCTCCATGTGAGGACGTTGCATGGGCAGCAGACCTTGAGGGCGCCAGATCATCATCAGCACCATCAAGGCGCCGAACATCAACATGCGGTATTCGCTGAACTCACGCATCATTTCCGGCAGCAGGATCATGACGACGGCAGCCAGAATCACGCCGAGCTGGGAACCCATGCCACCCAATACGACGATGGCGAGAATGATCGCCGACTCGATAAAGGTGAAGGACTCCGGTGTCACCAACCCTTGGCGAGCCGCGAAGAAGCTACCGGCAAAACCGGCGAAACTCGCCCCCAGGGTGAAGGCCGACAGCTTGATGACCGTAGGATTGAGACCCAGCGCACGGCAGGCGATTTCGTCTTCACGCAATGCTTCCCACGCGCGGCCGATCGGCATGCGCAGCAAGCGGTTGATGACGAAGAGCGCACCCAGGGCAAGCAGCAAGGCAACCAGGTAGAGGAAGATCACCTTGTTGATCGAGTTGTATTCCAGCCCGAAGTACTCGTGGAACGTCTGCATGCCTTCGGCTGCTTTACGTTCGAAAGTCAGGCCGAAGAACGTCGGTTTCTCGATGTTGCTGATGCCGTTCGGACCACCGGTGATGCTGGTCAGGTTGCGCAGGAACAGTCGGATGATTTCACCGAAGCCCAAGGTCACGATCGCCAGGTAGTCACCGCGCAGACGCAGCACGGGGAAGCCGAGCAGGAAGCCGAAAGTGGCCGCCATCAGACCGGCGACCGGCAGGCAAACCCAGAAGCTCCAGCCGAGGTAGTGCGACAACAGCGCATAGCTGTAGGCGCCCACGGCGTAGAAACCCACGTAGCCCAGGTCGAGCAGTCCGGCCAGACCGACCACGATGTTCAGGCCCAGGCCGAGCATCACGTAGATCAGGATCAGGGTTGCGATGTCGACCGCGCCGCGAGAGCCGAAGAACGGCCACACCAGGGCTCCAACGATCAACGCAATGATGATCCAGCGCTGGGTGGTCGGCAGGGTCAGGAAGTTGCTGGCCTTGGCCGGGATCAACGGCATGCTCGGCGAGGATTTCCACGCCTTGCTGATGGTGTCGTTGAACAGCACCCGCAGGAACATCAGTACCGAGCAGATCGCAATGATCGCCAGGGTCATGTTGCTGGTGCCGTGAACTTCCAGGTTGATGCCGACGATGGTCAGTTTCAGACCCAGTACCGGGTAGGCCACAGCCCACACCAGCAGAGCGCTGAAGAGCGCCTGTTTGAGATTCCTAGTCATACTTTTTCAACCTCCGGACGGCCCAAAATGCCGGTCGGCCGGAATAACAGGACCAGAACCAATAAGCCGAATGCCACGACGTCCTTGTACTGGTCGCCGAAGATATCGGCACCAAAGGCTTCCGCCACACCCAGCACCAGCCCGCCGAGCATGGCGCCGGGGATGCTGCCGATACCGCCAAGTACTGCGGCGGTGAAGGCTTTGAGGCCGACGAGGAAACCGGCGTTCGGGTTGATCACGCCATATTGCATGCTCAGCAGTACGGCCGCGATGGCCGCCAGCGCAGCACCGATGACGAAGGTCAGGGCGATGATGTTGTTGGTGTTGATACCCAGCAGGTTAGCCATCTTGATGTCTTCGGCACAGGCGCGGCAGGCGCGACCCAGACGAGATCGGGAGATGAACATCGTCAAGCCGAGCATGGCGATCAGCGTCACCACGAACACCACGATTTGCATGTAGGAAATCAGCACTTCTTGTGCGCCACCTGGCCCGAAGGAAAGATTGCCGGGGATCAGGTTGGGGATGGATTTGTCCTTGGAGTCTTGCGCCAGCAGAACGGTGTTCTGCAGGAAAATCGACATGCCGATGGCCGAGATCAGCGGAATCAGACGGTTACTGCCGCGCAAGGGGCGGTAGGCGATCCGTTCGATGCTGTAGCCGTAGGCACTGCAGACGACGATGCTCGCGATAAAGCCTGCGGTCATCAAGAGCGGGACACTGTCGAATCCCATCATGGCAAGGCCCGCAATGGCGATGAACGCCACGTAAGAGCCGATCATGTACACCTCGCCGTGGGCGAAGTTGATCATTCCAATGATGCCGTAAACCATCGTATAGCCGATGGCGATCAGGGCATACGTGCTGCCAACGGTCAGACCGTTAACCAGCTGTTGGAAAAAGTGATAGATGTCAGGCATTACAGCGCTCCTAAAAACCTGATACGCATTTCACTGGTGGAGTCATTTTCCCGCTCGAGCCCCGTGGATCTGCATCCACTTCGGATTCGAGGTTTGCCAGCGAACCGCTGATGACGGTTTTGAGATTTTCAGGTGGGGAGACTTGCGGATCACGCAAGCGCGGCCCATACGTTCGTAAAACAAAGCCCACGGCACGCCGTGGGCTTTGTTGGCAGTCAGTCAGGCAGCCTTACTGAGGCGAAACTTCAGTTTTAGGTTTGCCGAAATGCCACTCGTAAACCACGAATTTGAAGTCTTTCAGGTCGCCCTTGGCGTCGAAGCTCAGGTCGCCAGTCGGGGTCTTGAAAGTACCTGCGTGGATGGCAGCAGCCACTTTTGCAGGGTCTTCGCTCTTGGCAGCAGTGATGCCACCGGCGATGACTTCAACAGCGGAGTAGGAAGGGAACACGAACGGACCGCTTGGATCTTCTTTCTTCGCTTTGAAGGCGTCAGCCAGAGCGATGTTGGCTGGATCCTGGTCGAACGATTTCGGCAGGGTTACCAACAGGCCTTCGGAAGCATCCTTGGCAATCTGGGAGATCGAGTCGTTACCCACGCCTTCCGGACCCATGAACTTGGCTTTCAGGCCTTTTTCCTGGGATTGACGCAGGATCAGACCCAGCTCCGGGTGGTAGCCGCCGTAGTAGACGAAATCGACGTTGGCTTGCTTGAGTTTGGAAATCATCGAAGAGAAATCCTTGTCGCCGGCGTTGATGCCTTCGAACACGGCAACCTTGACGCCTTTGCTTTCCAGGGTTTTCTTCACGGCGGTGGCAATGCCTTCGCCGTATTGCTGTTTGTCGTGCAGAACAGCAACGATTTTCGGTTTCACGTGATCAGCGATGTAGTTACCGGCGGCAGGGCCTTGGGCGCTGTCCAGACCGATGGTGCGGAACACCATTTTGTAACCACGGGAGGTGATGTCCGGGCTGGTGGCAGCCGGGGTGATCATGATCACGCCTTCGTCTTCGTAGATGTCCGAAGCCGGTTGAGTGGAGCTGGAGCACAGGTGGCCAACCACGAACTTGACGCCGTCGTTGACGACTTTGTTCGCGACCGCTACCGCTTGTTTCGGATCACAGGCGTCATCGTATTCAACGGCTTCGAGTTTCTTGCCGTCTACGCCGCCTTTGGCGTTGATCTGTTCGATGGCCATTTTGGCGCCACTGAATTGCATGTCGCCGTATTGGGCTACAGGGCCGGTTTTAGGGCCGGCGATGCCGATCTTGATGGTGTCAGCTGCGAACGAATGGCTGGCAACCCCGGCCAGAACCATAGCGGCAAACAGTTTGGAAATCTGCTTAGTAGCCTTAGTCATAGTGCTCCACTCTTACTGTTGTAGTTTTTATAGTCCTGGCGCCGTAGCAGCAGAACCGGGTCAGATATCTTCGATATCCCCCGGAAAATGCCCCCGACAACTGTACCGGTACAGTGTAGAGCGCCGATTGTCAGCCTGGGAAGGCAGCGCCGGGGGGCAAAACCAGAGGGTGTCGCTTTATTGAAAGAAAAGTACAGAATCGCGGCGGGATGTTAGCTGGCTAATAGCTTGATTCACCTGCATTCCTTGGCGTTCCTGCTGTTTTCAATCGATGTCGCAAATTGCATCCGGGTTTTTCTGCCGGACCACCAACGTTATTATTCGCGTCGATTTCTTTTCCGGACAGAACCCATGAATCAAGAACCTAGCACCCTCTATGCCAAGCTGCTTGGTGAAACCGCATCTATTACCTGGAAAGAGCTGGAGCCGTTCTTCGCCAAGGGTGCCCTGTTATGGGTCGATCCGACGCTGGATTTGATCGCTGCCGCCGAAGCCGTAGCATCGGATGAAGGCGAGAAAGTGGCCGCCTGGTTGGCTGCTGACACACTCGCCAAGCTGTCTGAATCGCGGGCGCTGGATCTATTTGAACGAGATCCGCAGCTGTGGGCAGTGGTAGTTTCCCCCTGGATTATGATCCAGGAAAGGGCGACGAACTGACGGTGCGCGCTAAATTGGTGCGCTAATGGCGCGGTCAAAAGTGTGTAGCCGAGTAGCGTGATGGCATGTTGCCGTGGAGAAAGACCACAGAAGGGTTTGGACGAGGGTGACGTATACGTAACGGGAACAGTTTATTGAGCTGTCAGAAGACCGATTAATTGTTTCTGAATGTGGTGGCGAGCGAGCTTGTAGAGCCGACATCGCGAGCAAGGTTTGCTCCCCGCCGCTGATTGGCAATCCAAAATAAAAAGGAGACCAGATAATGGCAACGCTACCGTCCCTCGGGTTCGCCGGGATCGGCTTGATGGGTTTACCGATGTGCCGGCGATTGCTGGCCGCGGGTTATCCGCTTACGGTCTGGAACCGCAATCGCGCCAAATGTGCGCCGTTGGTTGAAGCCGGGGCAAGACAAGTCGCCACGCCAGCCGAGTTATGCCAGCACGCGGACGTTGTGATGCTGTGTCTGGCGAATACTGCCGTGGTGCGGGAGGTGGTTTTCGGCGTTGCGGGCGTTGCCGAAGGCGCGAAAAACGGCCAGCTGCTGGTCGATTTTTCCAGCCTCGAACCTACGGCAACAAGGGAAATGGCGACAGCCCTTGCCGAAAAATGCGCTATGGGTTGGCTTGATGCACCAGTGTCAGGTGGAGTGGTCGGCGCCGAAGCGGGGAGCCTGGCAATCATGGTCGGCGGCGACGCGGCAGAGCTGGAGCGAGTCAAGCCAGTGATGTTGCACCTCGGTCAACGCGTGACGCACATGGGCGCCGTCGGGGCAGGGCAGGTGACCAAGGCCTGCAACCAGATGATTGTCGCCTGCAATGCTCTGGTGATTGCCGAAGTCGTGGCGTTGGCCGAACGCTCCGGTGTCGATACCAGCCTCATCGCCGAGGCGCTGGCCGGTGGTTTTGCCGATTCGAAACCTTTGCAGATCCTCGCACCGCAGATGGCCGACAGCCGTTTCGAACCTGTGAAGTGGCACGTTCGCACGTTACTCAAGGATCTCGACACCGCCGTAAAGTTCTCCCACCAGCAGGGTTCGGCAACGCCGATCAGCGGACTGGCCGCGCAATTGATGCGACTGCACGGGAGTAAGGGTTTTCTGGAAAAAGATCCGTCGACGTTAGTGCAGATGTACCGCGAGCCAGACTCGAAGGACTGATCGTTTGCGTGTGCTTGCGCTGGTTGATTTCATTCAACACGGGAAGCAGTTCAGTCAGCGGCACGGGGTGACTGAGCAGATACCCCTGAACGAAATCACAATCGTAACGTTCCAGGAATTCGTACTGTTCGAGCGTCTCGACGCCTTCGGTGACGACCTGCAAGTGCAGGGTGTGGGCCATGACGATGATTGCCTGGACGATCTCCATGTCCTGGGTTGACTGGGGAATGTCCTGGATGAACGATCGATCGATCTTTAGCGTATTGAGCGGCAAGCGCTTCAGGTAGGCGAGGGATGAGTAACCGGTGCCAAAGTCGTCGATCGACAGCGACACACCCAATGCTCGAATCTGGCGCAGCAACACCAGCGTATTGGCGATGTTGCCCATCAGCGCGTTTTCGGTGACCTCCAGTTCCAGCCGCTGCGGCGCCACCCCGGCGGTCCGCAGCGCTCGTTCGATTTCATCGGCCAACTCTTCGCGGGCCAGATTGAGGGGAGAACAGTTCACGGCGATCTTGAGCTCTTCGCAGCCCTGACGCGACAACTCGCTCAAATCCTCACAGGCTTTGTGCAGCACCCAGTTATCCAGTTCGGCGATCAAGCCGTTGGCTTCGGCGATGGCAATGAATCGATCCGGCGCAAGTAATCCGTGAACCGGATGCTGCCAGCGAACCAGCGCCTCAAGCTTGCTCACCTGGCCGGTTTTCAGGTCATAGATCGGTTGGTAGAAGAGCATCAGGCCGCTGTTTTCGCGCAGGGCATTGCGCATCTCTTCTTCCAGTTGCAACTCAAGCGTGGCTCGGGTTTTCAGATTGGCGCTGAAGAAGTTCAGGCTGTTGCGGCCATTGCCCTTGGATTGGTAGAGCGCCAGGTCGGCATTCTTCAACAGCTCTTCGCAGGTCCTGCCGTCCTCGGGAAATACGCTGATACCGATGCTGGTGGTCATGACCATCCGCCGCCCCGACAGCTCAATGGGCTCTTTCATCTTCAGCATGATGCGTTGCGCCATGTGCCGCGCTTCTTCATGGTCGTGCAGGCTAATGAGGATGCAGAACTCGTCGCCACCAAAACGCGCCACAACGTCGTCATAGCCCCGTACCGAGCTTTTGATGTGGCTGGCCAGTACTTTAAGCAACTCGTCGCCGGCGTCATGGCCGAGGCTGTCGTTGATCCGCTTGAAATGGTCGATGTCCAGAAACATCACGGCGAGCATGCCGCCTTCGAGGGTTTTTTCGATGAGTTTTTCCGCGAAAATCTGATTGAAACCGCGACGATTGACCAGATTGGTCAACGCATCGTAGTGCGCCACTTGCTGCAGCGACATGCGAGCCTGGTCCAGTTGCGTGAGCAGTGCATTGACCCGTTGCAAGTCGAGTTCTTTGTGCTGCAGTTTTTTATCTGCCAACGCAGCACTGATGCTGCTGGCGATAATCAGCAGCGTCATCACGGCCACTGTCAGGCCTAATTGCGCGTGATCGTTATCCCCGGGCGGGGTCAGGGTGCTGCCAGCAGGCAGCACCAGATTGAACGCGGCCATGCCGGTGAAATGCATGCTTAAGAGGCCGGCTCCAAGCACCAGACTGGCACCGTATTTGAGCAATTTATGGGGCAGACCGGTGCCGCCGCGCAAACGGCTGGCGATCCAGAGCGTTGCCAGGCTGGCCCCCATGGCAATCACGATCGACAGGCTGAACAGTTTCGGTTCAAAGGACGCCAGCGCCTCTGAACGCATGGCACCCATACCCACGTAATGCATGGCAGCGATGCCCAATCCGATACAGATCGACGCCTTCAGGTACTGCCACAGGTTCTGGTGCGGTTGACTGAGTGTGTGCATCACCAGCCACGCGGCGAACAGGGCGATCAATAGAGAGACGAGGGTGATGGGCAAGGCGTAATGAATTTCGATCGGCGCCTCAAACGCCAGCATACCGATGAAATGCATGGCCCAGATACCGCCTGCCAGGCACGCGGTCCCCACCAGGCGCCAGATCCGTTGAGACTCGGCTTTCTCGGCATGACTCGCCCGTTCGGCCATATCCAGTGTGGCAAAACAGCCTGCGCAGGCGACCAGATACGCCAGTAACACTAGAAACGGATTGTGCGTGCAACTGAGGATTACCTGCCCACTTTCTGGTAGCTCGGTAATGAAATGCAACCCAAGCCATCCCATAGCGTTTCCCGTTGTCGTCATCCCGGCGGGCGCCAGGGGTGCTGGCGAGTTGTCTTGGAGTATAGAAGCCGTGCATGAACCGCAAGAAGTAGTGGCAGTTTGGCCTCAATCGTTTTGGAATGAGACTTAGAGCGTTTAGAAATAATTCGAGACTTACGCTGCTCCTGCTTACATGGCGGCATATCAGCTTAACGAATAATTACAGACAGTCTTCGTGGGGCTGACTAGATTGCAGGTTCCGGGGGCAGTGACGCCCCATAACAATAAAAGAGACGGACCCATGCAGAACTCGACCCAAGCGGCGAATGCCTGGCGCATTCTGTTCCTGTTGTTTCTGGCCAATCTGTTCAACTTCTTCGACCGTACGATTCCGGCGATCATCATCGAGCCGATCCGGATGGAATGGCACCTCAGCGACTTCCAACTGGGGATAATCGGAACCGCGTTTACCATCGTCTATGCGATTGCCGGACTGCCGCTCGGGCGGATGGCCGATACGGGGTCGCGAGCGAAATTGATGGGCTGGGGGTTGGCGGTCTGGAGCGGGCTGACGGCTGTCAACGGGATGGTGGGCAGCTTCTGGAGCTTCCTGATCGTGCGCATGGGTATCGGTATCGGCGAAGCCAGTTATGCACCGGCCGCCAATTCGTTGATCGGCGATTTGTTTCCGGCTCACCGCCGTGCCCGGGCGATGGGCATCTTCATGCTGGGTCTGCCCCTTGGATTGTTGTTGGCCTTTTTCACCATCGGCTGGATGGTCAAGGCGTTCGACAGTTGGCGGGCGCCGTTTTTCATCGCCGCAGTACCGGGTCTGGTCCTGGCGGTCTTCATGTTTTTCATCAAGGAACCTAAACGGGGCGCCGCGGAAAGCGTGCAGGTCTCGCAAGAGCGTGTGGATCGGCCAATCCGCCGCGTCCTGGCGGTACCCACTTTTCTCTGGCTGGTGATGGCGGGGCTCTGCTTCAACTTCGCGACCTATGCCTGCAACTCGTTTCTGGTGCCGATGCTGCAACGTTATTTCCTGATGCCCTTGCATGAAGCCGCGGTAGCAACCGGGATTATCGTTGGTGTGACGGGGCTGTTCGGACTGACATTGGGTGGTTGGGTGGCTGACAAGATCCACCAGCGTGTTGCCAATGGACGGCTGCTGTTTGCGGCGTTCAGTCTGATTATCTCGTCGGTGTGCACAGCCTGGGCGTTGCACGCTGGCAGAATCGAGATAGGTGTGTTTGTCGCGGTATTCAGTGTGGGCTGGTTGTTCGCCTATAACTTCTATACCTGCGTCTACACGGCCATTCAGGACGTGGTCGAGCCGCGTTTACGGGCGACCGCAATGGCACTCTTCTTTGCCGGGCTGTACTTGCTGGGGGGTGGCCTTGGGCCGGTGGTGGTGGGCGGTTTGTCCGATCACTTTGCCCATACCGCCATGCTGGCATCGGGCGCCGAGCAAATGACCGAAGCGTTCAAGGCCGTTGGCCTGCATGACGCGATGTACCTGATCCCGGTGGCGCTGTTCTTCACGATGGTGTTTCTGTTCATGGCCTCGCGGTGTTTCGTGCGCGATGCCAAGCGGATGAAGGATGGGTTGGTCGCGGTGGTGGAGCCTGGAGGGGTTGTGGCGGCGGTCTGATCAACAGCGAATCGAGCCGTAGGACTCAGCTTGGTCCATGCGGCGATCCGACGATGACCTCGTTGGCATTCAACATTGATGTCGGCAGTTCATCGCCATCGCGAGCAAGCTGTGCTCCCACAGGTGCTAATTGCCCCGGTTGAATCCCAAAAAAAGGCCCGCATCGCTGCGGGCCTTCTCTTTTACGCTGGTAGAGCAGGGAAGTTAGCCCGCCACCAACACCCGAATCGCTTCCAGTCGCAACGCAGCCTTGTCCAGCATGGCCAAGCCTTGTTCACGTTGTTTGCGCAGGGCGACCAGTTCGCTGTCGCGCACGGTCGGGTTGACCGCTTGCAAGGCGGTGAGGCGCGCCAGTTCTTCATCGGTGTCGGCGGCCAGACGACGCTGGGCCTCGGCCACACGTTCAGCATGACGCGGGAAGATTTTCTCTTCACCGGCATTGATCCGTGGTGTCAGCTGGTCACGTTGGGCCTGGATGAACTTGTTGGCGCTGGCGCGAGGTACGGTTTCGAGCTGATCGTTGAGGGTCTCGAACGACACGCGGGCCGACAGGTCGTTGCCATTGGCATCGAGCAGGCAGCGCAGGGCGGCGGGTGGCAGGTAACGGCCCAGCTGCAGCGAACGCGGAGCAACCACTTCGCTGACGTAGAGCAGTTCCAGCAACACGGTGCCAGGTTTCAGCGCCTTGTTCTTGATCAATGCCACAGCGGTGTTGCCCATGGAGCCGGACAACACCAGGTCCATGCCGCCTTGAACCATCGGGTGCTCCCAGGTGATGAACTGCATGTCTTCGCGAGACAGCGCCTGGTTGCGGTCATAGGTGATGGTCACGCCTTCGTCGTCGCCCAGCGGGAAGCTGGCGTCGAGCATTTTTTCGCTCGGCTTGAGGATCAGCGCGTTTTCCGAATGGTCTTCACTGTCGATACCGAATGCATCGAACAGGGTTTCCATATAGATCGGCAGGGTAAATTGGTCGTCTTGCTCGAGAATGGCCTCGACCAGTGCATCGCCTTCGCCTGAGCCACCCGAGTTGAGTTCCAGCAGGCGGTCACGACCGGTGTGCAGCTCGGCTTCCAGACGCTCACGCTCGGTACGGGCCTCGTCGATCAGCGCTTGCCACTCGCCATCGTCGGCATTTTCCAGCAGCGGCAGCAGGCGCGGGCCGAACTGGTGCTGCAGGGCGTTGCCGGTCGGGCAGGTGTTGAGGAATGCGTTCAATGCCTCGTGGTACCACTGGAACAGTCGCTCTTGCGGGCTGGTTTCCAGGTACGGCACGTGCAGTTCGATGATGTGCTTCTGGCCGATCCGGTCCAGACGACCGATACGTTGCTCCAGCAAGTCCGGATGCGCAGGCAGGTCGAACAGCACCAGGTGGTGCGAAAACTGGAAGTTGCGACCTTCACTGCCGATTTCCGAGCAGATCAGCACTTGTGCGCCAAATTCTTCGTCGGCGAAGTAAGCGGCTGCACGGTCACGTTCGAGAATGTTCATGCCTTCGTGGAAGACGGTCGCCGGGATGCCGGAACGCACGCGCAGGGCGTCTTCCAGGTCCATCGCAGTTTCGGCGTGGGCGCAGATCACCAGCACCTTGGTGCGCTTGAGCATTTTCAGCTGGTCAATCAGCCACTCGACGCGCGGGTCAAACTTCCACCAGCGCTCTTCTTCATTAGCATCCGGTTGAGCCTGGAAACTGACTTCCGGGTACAGCTCGGCGTGATCGCCCAGCGGCAGTTCGAGGTACTCGTCCGGGCACGGCAGCGGGTACGGATGCAGTTTACGTTCCGGGAAACCCTGCACGGCGGCGCGGGTGTTACGGAACAGCACTCGACCGGTGCCATGGCGGTCCAGCAGTTCGCGAACCAGGCGAGCGCTGGCTTCAGTGTCGCCGTCGTTGACCGCAGTCAGCAGCGCTTCACCTTCGTTACCGAGGAAACCATGGATGGTCTTGTGCGCTTCAGGCGATAAGCGTCCTTTGTCCAGCAGCTCTTGAACGGCTTCGGCCACCGGGCGATAGTTTTCGCTCTCGGCGCGGAAGGCGTGCAGGTCGTGGAAACGGTTTGGATCGAGCAGACGCAGACGGGCGAAGTGACTGTCCTGACCCAGTTGCTCTGGGGTGGCGGTCAACAGCAGTACACCCGGAATGACTTCTGCCAGTTGCTCGACCAGCGAATACTCACGGCTGGCTTTTTCTTCATGCCAGACCAGGTGGTGAGCTTCGTCGACGACCAGCAGGTCCCATCCTGCAGCGAACAGCGCATCCTGGGCTTTTTCGTCTTCTACCAGCCATTCGAGGGCGACCAGTGCAAGTTGGGTGTCTTCGAACGGGTTGGCGGCATCGCTTTCGATAAAGCGTTCTTCGTCGAACAGCGCGACCTGAAGATTGAAGCGGCGGCGCATCTCGACCAGCCACTGGTGCTGCAGGTTCTCTGGAACCAGGATCAGCACACGATTGGCGCGACCCGACAGCAGTTGGCGATGGATCACCAGGCCGGCTTCGATGGTCTTGCCCAGGCCTACTTCGTCCGCCAGCAGAACCCGTGGCGCGATACGGTCAGCGACTTCGCGGGCAATGTGCAGCTGGTGCGCGATCGGTTGCGCACGTACGCCGCCCAGGCCCCACAGCGAAGATTGCAACTGGCGGCTGGTGTGTTCCAGCGTGTGGTAGCGCAGCGAGAACCAGGACAATGGGTCGATCTGGCCCGCGAACAGACGGTCGCTGGCCAGACGGAACTGGATAAAGTTCGACAGTTGGGTTTCAGGCAGGGTGACGACTTCGTTTTGCGCGTTGAGCCCGTGGTAAACCAGCAGGCCATCGACATCGTCGACTTCGCGTACGGTCAGTTTCCAGCCTTCGAAGTGAGTGATCGAATCACCCGGCGAAAACCTCACGCGAGTGAGGGGCGCATTCCGTAGCGCGTACTGGCGAGTGTCGCCAGTGGCCGGGTAGAGCACGGTCAACAAGCGGCCGTCCTGTGCCAGAACGGTGCCTAAACCCAGCTCGGCTTCGCTGTCACTGATCCAGCGTTGCCCCGGTTGATACTGCTGCGCCATGCTGCCTGACTCCCACCTTGAAAAAGCGGGCTATCTTAACGGAATGAGGGCTTCAGGGCCAAAAGACTCTCATAAAAACTCAAGGTATTACGATAGTGCATCAAGGCAAAGGTGCAGGTCTGGGGCACCAATAGGTGTTAACCGGGTCACAGTTTGCGACCGATGGCTCAAGTCGCCATCCGCGCAGCCGACAGCCTGCTGACAGGAGACCAATAATTATGCTGCCACCGATGCTTCCCTTAAGTGCCGTGCCGATCACTTCACAGCAGGACCCGGTTCGCCAGCGCCCGGATATTGCGCCCGTCGCGCCGGTGCAGCAAACCTCCAGTGAAAGCACCATCGATCTGCAACAGCGCGATCCTGAAGAAGCGGCTTTCCAGTTGCGTGAAGAGCAGCGTCGCCAGCAACAGCGGGAAAAACGCCGGCGTGAGACTGAGGGAGATCCCGATCAGCATCTGCCGATTCCGGGTTACGAACTCAACGCCGACAATACCGTTCCGGTTGCACCCTTGATTGAGGACGAGCCTCGCCAAGGTTTGTGGGTGGATATCGAGATCTGAGGCCGCCGGCTGGTCAGCTCTCTCGTCAGGCCTCATTATTGGTACATCCTTGCCTGCAAACGCGGCACTTGTATTTCACCGACGCGATGTACTGAACGCCATGAGCCAAGACGACAAGCTGATCGACCTCAACACCGAACGTGCCAAGCGTGTGCATGACCTCAATGAAAAGCGCCTGAATGAAGTCCGTCAGGCTTTCGAGCAGGCCATGCCGCTGGGCAAACCGAAGAAAAAGCCGAAAAACAAACCGAAAAAGCGTTGAATCCCCCTGCATTGGTTGATGCAGGTCAGTTTTAATCCCTCCTTTTGCGCCCAGTCGCGGCGCTATTGACCCCGGTCAATTTTCACTCCTGCCTGATTGGTTAACTTAGCCCTATCGCAACAGGGCAAGTGCAGGGGGCCAGTCATGTTTTTCGACAACGTGGTGATCGCCGGAGTGCTGACAGTCGGCCTCATGGTTCTGTTTTTTGCAGGGTTTGGATTTTTTATCTGGAAGGATTCACAGAAGCGGAAAAAACCGTAGGTCTTTCTGGAAGCAATGAGCACGCAAGGCATTTTGGGCAACTTCGGTTGCCCTTTTTTTTTGCCTTCGAAAATTGTCGGTTTATCAACATCCCTCCTGTAGGAGCAAGATTGCTTCTACAGAGCGGTGTTTCCGGGGTTTATGGCAGGCATAAAAAAGGCGCGAACCTCACGGAACGCGCCTTTCTTTTGGTGCAGCTTTTATCAGCTACCCAGTGCCTTCGACGCCAGCCAGAACAGGCCGGCCGACAGGGCCACCGTGGCGGGCAGGGTCAGTACCCAGGCCAACAGGATGGTTTTAACCGTTCCGCCTTGCAGGCCGCTTTTGTTGGCGACCATGGTGCCCGCTACGCCCGAAGACAGGACGTGGGTGGTGGACACCGGCAGGCTGAAGATGTTGGCCATGCCGATCAGGCTTGCGGTGGTGATCTGCGCGGACATGCCTTGAGAGTAGGTCATGCCTTGCTTGCCGATCTTCTCGCCGATAGTCAATACCACACGTTTCCAGCCAACCATGGTGCCCAGGCCCAGTGCCAGGGCTACCGCCAGAATCACCCAGAACGGGGCGTATTCAGTGGTGGTTGTCAGGTCCTTGCGCAGTTTGTCCAGGTCAGCCTTTTCACGGGCCTCCAGGCCTGGGAGTTTGCCGACTTTCTTCGCCGTGTCGTCCAGGCAGAGCAAGTAACGACGAACTTCAATACGACTGTCCGATGTCAGTGAGTGGTAGTCCGAAACGCCTTTGAGGGTGCCAAGCAGGGCGGTGATGGTCGGTTCGGTCTGTTGCGGGTTGCAACGGAATTTCTCCGGCAGATCGCCATCCACGCTTTTGCCCAGGGCCAGGTACTCGCCCAGCGTATCGGCATTGCGCTTGTAGAACTGGCTCAAGTGCAACGTCGCGTCACGGGTGCGCTCGATCTGGTAGGTGGTGCTGCCCAGGTCGAGTACGAACTGCGCCGGCACGATACCGATCAACACCAACATGATCAGGCCGATACCTTTCTGGCCGTCGTTGGACCCGTGCACGAAGCTCACGGCCATGGCCGAAATCACCAATACCAGGCGGTTCCAGAACGGTGGGTGCTTCTTGTCGTCGATCTTGCGGCGCTGTTCCGGCGTCTTGTGCATCTTCGACAGCGGACGCCACCATTTAAGGCCGATCAGAATCAAGGCCGCGACCAGGAAACCCGCCATCGGCGAGAACACCAGAGAGGCGCCGATATCGATCGCTTTCTGCCAGTTCACACCGTCAGCCAGCGGGATATCGTTGATCAGGGCGTTGGCGAGGCCGACACCGAGGATCGAACCGATCAGCGTATGAGAGCTGGAGGCCGGAATACCGAAGTACCAGGTGCCCAGGTTCCACGTGATGGCGGCGGCGAGCAGCGAGAACACCATGGCGAGTCCGTGACCGGTGTTCACATTGATCAGCAGTTCTACCGGCAACAGGTGGACGATGGCATACGCCACGCCAACACCGCCCAGCAACACGCCGAGAAAGTTGAACACACCGGAAAAGAACACCGCCAGATGGGGCGGCATGGCTTTGGTGTAGATAACGGTGGCCACCGCGTTAGCGGTGTCATGAAAGCCGTTGATGAACTCGAAGGCGAGGACAAAGGCCAGGGCGAGCAAGAGGCTCACAAGCACCCAAGCATCTAGTCCGCTGAATAAATCGATCATGAAGGTTTTCTGACCCGGTCATAAGGGGGCGCGATTATGCCAGAAAAGACTGCTAATCGATGCACTAGCTGCTCATCGGTAACATTCTTCAACGAATTAGTTTGTGACGATAGCCCATGCTCGAAACGTTTGCCGGATTTTTCAAGCCATTGAATTGACTGGGAAAGACCGCAGGCACGGGGGTTTCGCTCAAGAATGCGAGAGGCTCGATTGCGTGTATGAAATATCTGAGAAGAGGGTCAGAAATGAGCCCGCTGCCTCATCCGGTCAGTGAGGTTGCCGCTGCCCGCTTGTAACGGGCGCGAAAGGCATCATCGATACAGCCCGCTTTTAACGGGTGTAAACGCAGACCCTTGAAAGGATCAAAAACCTTGGAGTCATGGCTCTTCGGCTTTGAGTTCCTTTTCCATCTTCTGCAGTTCCTGGGTAAATGCCTGATCCTGAACGGTGGCGCGTTTACGCCAAGGCTTGCGTTCTGGTTCGGGCTGGGCGGCGTAGGTGGTAACTTCCCCGCCGTAAACTTCCTTGTAGCGTTGTTCCTGGCGCTCAAGTTCCGCGCGCAGTTCGTCTTTCGTCACAGTGCTACCTGTTTGAGTTGAGATAAATTCTGGTGAAACGCACTGCGCAAGTACAGTGGCCACGTCTTCAACACAAGCCTGCCAAGGCTTTGTTTACGTCGCGATCAAGACTTCCATTTTGCAGGCGGCCACGGCACCAGAGATAAACATCTGACGTAGCATCAGTCTCCTGTTTCAGCGAGCGCGTTGGCGAAGCATATGAAATGAGCGTCAGGCGCTTGCTGCTGGCAGCGGCGATGGAACATCGCACCACCGGGTGGCGGAATCGGCAGGTGAAAAGCCATTCGCCAGTGAATTGTATTATAGCGGTCGATTCGAAGAACACTATCGCCAACGAGTTAAATGTAGATTTTCCGGTGTGATTGTTTTGTGACGGGCAAGTTTGGGGCAACTAATGTGTCTGGGAGTGTCACTTTGTTGCGCTGACTTTCTGACGCCATTAAGTCGGGTAAGTTCGGCACCTCCATCGGGCATTAAGTTCTGCATCCCGATTCGTAAAATCCTGCAGGCATCGTTCCACATGGCGTGTGTTGCCCGGAGTGAAGCAATTGCGATTATCGGTTGATGGTTCGATAATCGCCCAATCTCGCTGCGTCAGGCTTGTGCGTCGACCCGCAGCCGCTTGTAATGCCTGTTGATTCGTGTGGAAAGGACCTGATATGAACGATCAAATGCGCAATTCCTTCGCCTCGGTGGCGCCGCCCATTGTTGCCTCGCCCGCGAAGCGAATACAGGCCCTGACCGGCGATCCGGACTTCATGACGTCCCTGGCACGCGGTCTGGCCGTGGTGCAGGCGTTCCAGGAACGCAAACGCCACCTGACCATCGCCCAAATCAGCCACCGCACGGAAATCCCCCGCGCCGCTGTGCGACGTTGTCTGCACACGCTGATCAAACTGGGCTACGCCACCACTGACGGCCGGACCTATTCGCTGCTACCTAAAGTGCTGACCCTCGGTCATGCCTACTTGTCCTCGACGCCGCTGGCAGTCTCGGCCCAACCGTATCTGGACCGCATGAGCGAGCAACTTCACGAGGCCTGCAACATGGCGACCCTGGAGGGCGATGACATTTTATACATCGCGCGTTCGGCGACGACCCAACGGTTGATTTCGGTGGACCTGTCGGTGGGCGGGCGTCTACCGGCCTATTGCACTTCCATGGGCAGGATTCTTCTCGCCGCGCTGGACGACACTTCGCTGCGCGAGTACCTCGATCACGCTGAACTGCAGGCCAAGACCAGCCGCACCTTGCACACACCGGAGGCGTTACTCGAATGCCTGCAGGAAGTACGACAACAAGGTTGGTGCATCGTCGATCAGGAGCTGGAGCAGGGTCTGCGCTCGATCGCCGTACCGGTGTACGACGCCTCCGGGCAAGTCGTCGCGGCCTTGAACGTCAGCACCCACGCCGGGCGGGTGAGTCGTAACGAGCTGGAGCAACGGTTCCTGCCCGGCCTCCTCAGCGCCAGCCGTGACCTCAGCGCACAACTTTTCGCATAGACCTGCCTAAGATGTTCGATAAACGCACAGACTCGCGTTTATCGAATTGACGCTCTTTCCCCGGGATCATTAATGTCGCGGCAGCGCCAGCCTCAGCTGGCACCTGTTCGACTGCGTTCTTGCGTGGAATAAAAATAATGAACCAGCCTCAGTCTGCTGTAGGAAACTGCCTCGACGTGCAGTCCTTCATCAATGCTCAACCCATTTCGCGCTACCAGTGGCGAGTGGTGATCCTGTGTTTCCTGATTGTCTTCCTCGATGGCCTCGATACCGCGGCCATGGGATTTATCGCGCCTGCCTTGTCGCAGGATTGGGGTATCGACCGCGCCAGCCTCGGCCCGGTGATGAGTGCCGCGTTGATCGGCATGGTGTTTGGCGCACTGGGTTCCGGCCCTTTGGCTGACCGCTTTGGGCGAAAAGTCGTACTGGTGGGCGCGGTGCTGTTGTTTGGCGCCTTCAGCCTGGCGTCGGCTTACAGTACCAACGTTGATCAACTGCTGGTGTTGCGTTTCCTGACCGGGTTGGGACTGGGCGCCGGGATGCCGAACGCTACCACGCTGCTTTCCGAATACACCCCGGAGCGCAAGAAATCATTGCTGGTGACCAGCATGTTCTGCGGCTTTAACCTCGGCATGGCCGGCGGCGGGTTTATCTCGGCCAAACTGATTCCGATGTTTGGCTGGCACAGCTTGCTATTGATAGGCGGGATTCTGCCGCTGATCCTTGCCGTGGTCCTGTTGTTCTGGCTGCCGGAGTCGGCGCGCTACCTCGTCGTGCGCAATCGCGGTACGGACAAAGTACGCAAAACCCTGTCGCCCATTGATCCTGCCGTTGTGGCCCTGGCGTCCAGCTTCAGTGTGCCGGAGCAAAAAACCGTGAAAGCACGCAATGTGTTCGCGGTGATCTTCTCCGGCACCTACAGCACCGGCACGTTGTTGTTATGGCTGACCTACTTCATGGGCCTGGTGATCGTTTACCTGCTGACCAGCTGGTTGCCGACGCTGATGCGAGACAGTGGCGCGAGCATGGAACAGGCCGCATTCATTGGCGCGCTGTTTCAGTTTGGCGGTGTGCTGAGTGCGGTGGGCGTGGGATGGGCCATGGATCGGTTCAATCCGCACAAAGTCATCGGCACTTTCTACCTGTTGGCCGGGGTGTTTGCCTACGCCGTGGGGCAGAGCCTGGGCAACATTACGATCCTGGCCACGCTGGTGCTGATTGCCGGCATGTGCGTCAACGGCGCGCAATCGGCGATGCCATCCCTGGCCGCGCGGTTCTACCCGACTCAAGGCCGGGCGACCGGTGTGTCGTGGATGCTCGGTATCGGCCGTTTCGGCGCGATTCTGGGCGCCTGGATGGGCGCGACGCTGCTCGGCCTGGGCTGGAATTTCGAGCAGGTGTTGACGGCGCTGGTGATTCCGGCGGCGGTGGCGACGGCGGCGGTGGTGATCAAGGGCATGGTCAGCCACGCGGATGCGACCTGACAGTCAGATCCAAGATCGTTCCAACGCTCTGCGTGGGAATGCCTCAATGGACGCTCTGCGTCCGCTTTGGGGTGCGGAGCGTCCCGGGCTGCATTCCCACGCAGAGCAAGGGAACGATCATCGATAGGTAGACAACAATCTGTTCGATAAACGAACACTCAGTCGATTATCGGATTGTTTGGTGTTTTGCACAGGCTTACTCTTCAGTCATTCCGGCGCTGCGCATCGCGCCTTTTTCTTCCATTGTCGGTTCATAACAAAACGGGAGCTTGCCCCATGGCTGAAATCCTTTCGCTGCACGACGCGGTGAAGCAATTCGTAAATGACGGCGATACCGTCGCGCTCGAAGGCTTTACTCATCTGATTCCTACGGCGGCGGGTCACGAGATCATTCGCCAGGGCAAGAAAGATCTGACGCTGGTGCGGATGACGCCTGACTTGATCTATGACCAGTTGATCGGTGCCGGGTGTGCGCGCAAGTTGATTTTCTCCTGGGGCGGCAATCCGGGTGTCGGTTCGTTGCACCGTCTGCGCGACGCGGTCGAAAAGCAATGGCCTCACGCACTGGAAATTGAAGAACACAGCCACGCCGATTTGGCCAACGCCTACGTCGCCGGCGCTTCGGGCCTGCCTTTCGCCGTGCTTCGCGCGTATGCCGGCTCCGACCTGCCGAAGGTCAACCCGCTGATCAAAACCGTCACTTGCCCGTTCACCGGTGAAGTGCTGGCCGCGGTGCCTTCGGTACGCCCTGACATCACCGTGATTCATGCGCAGAAAGCCGACCGCAAGGGCAACGTGTTGCTCTGGGGCATTCTCGGCGTGCAGAAAGAAGCCGCGTTGGCCGCCAAGCGTTGCATCGTCACCGTCGAAGAAATCGTCGATGACCTTAATGCACCGATGAACGCCTGCGTGTTGCCAACCTGGGCGTTGAGCGCGGTCTGCCATGTACCTGGCGGGGCGCACCCGTCCTACGCACACGGCTACAACGAGCGTGACAACCGTTTCTACCAGGCCTGGGACCCGATTGCCCGCGACCGTGAAACCTTCACCGCGTGGATCAACGAATACATCCATGGCTGCGCTGACTTCAGCGAGTTCCAGGCCAAGCTGGCCGCTGCTTCGGAGGCGAAGTAATGACTTACACCACCAATGAAATGATGACCGTTGCCGCCGCTCGCCGCCTGAAAAACGGTTCGGTGTGCTTCGTCGGCATCGGCCTGCCATCGAAAGCGGCCAACCTGGCCCGCCTGACGTCTTCGCCTGACGTCGTCCTTATCTATGAATCGGGTCCGATTGGCGCCAAGCCGAGCGTATTGCCTTTGTCGATTGGTGATGGCGAACTGGCGGAAACGGCCGACACCGTCGTCCCGACCGGTGAGATTTTTCGCTACTGGCTGCAGGGCGGTCGTATCGACGTCGGCTTCCTCGGCGCTGCGCAAGTCGATCGCTTTGGCAACATCAACACCACGGTCGTTGGCGATTACCACGCGCCGAAAGTCCGCCTGCCGGGTGCCGGCGGTGCTCCAGAAATCGCCGGTTCCGCCAAAAGCGTGTTGATCATCCTCAAGCAATCGGCACGCTCCTTCGTCGATAAACTTGACTTCATTACCTCCGTCGGCCATGGCGAGGGGGGCGACTCGCGCAAGCGTCTGGGCCTGCCGGGCGCCGGTCCGGTCGGCATCATCACCGACCTGTGCATCATGGAACCGGAAGCGGATACCCATGAATTTGTGGTCACCGCGCTGCACCCTGGCGTGACCCGCGAGCAAGTCGTCGCGGCCACTGGTTGGGCGGTCCGCTTCGCTGATACGGTAGAAAACACCGCCGAGCCGACCGAGGTTGAACTCAAAGCACTCAGGGATCTGGAAGCCCGCACCGCCGCCGCCCACGGCCAAGCCCCCGGAGAAGCGTGATGCGTGACGTTTATATCTGCGACGCGATTCGCACCCCCATCGGCCGGTTCGGCGGTGGCCTGTCCTCGGTGCGTGCCGACGACCTGGTCGCCGTGCCGATCAAGGCACTGATGGCGCGTAATCCATCGGTGGACTGGAGCGCGGTGGACGAGGTGTTCCTCGGCTGTGCCAACCAGGCCGGCGAAGACAACCGCAACGTGGCGCGCATGGCGCTGCTGCTGGCAGGTCTTCCGGAGAGCATTCCGGGTGTGACCCTCAATCGTCTCTGCGCCTCCGGCATGGACGCTATTGGCACTGCTTTTCGGGCCATCGCCAGCGGCGAGATGGAGCTGGCGATTGCCGGTGGCGTCGAATCGATGTCCCGTGCGCCGTTCGTGATGGGCAAGGCTGACGCCGCGTTCTCGCGCAACATGAAGCTGGAAGACACCACCATCGGCTGGCGCTTCATCAATCCGTTGATGAAAGCGCAATACGGCGTTGATGCGATGCCACAGACCGCTGACAACGTGGCAGACGATTACGAAGTATCCCGCGAGGATCAGGACGCTTTCGCACTGCGCAGTCAGCAGCGGACAGCCGCCGCGCAAGCTGCAGGATTCTTCGCTGAAGAAATCATCGAAGTGCGCATTGCCCACAAGAAGGGCGAAACCGTTGTCAGCCAGGATGAGCATCCGCGCGCCGACACCACTCTGGAAACACTGGCGAAACTCAAACCGGTGAATGGTCCTGACAAAACCGTGACTGCTGGCAATGCGTCCGGGGTCAACGACGGTGCGGCGGCGCTGATTCTGGCGTCTGCCGAGGCCGTGAAGAAACACGGGCTGACCGCTCGCGCCAGGGTGCTGGGGATGTCGAGCGCCGGTGTCGCGCCTCGGGTCATGGGCATCGGCCCTGTACCGGCGGTGCGCAAACTGACTGAGCGCCTCGGCCTGGCCGTCAGCGATTTCGATGTCATCGAACTCAACGAAGCGTTCGCCAGCCAAGGCTTGGCGGTATTGCGTGAACTGGGTCTGGCGGACGACGCCGCTCAGGTCAACCCGAATGGTGGCGCGATTGCCTTGGGCCACCCCCTGGGCATGAGCGGCGCGCGACTGGTATTGACGGCGTTGCACCAGCTGGAGAAGACCGGTGGCAAAAAAGCACTGGCAACCATGTGCGTCGGTGTGGGCCAGGGTCTGGCCTTGGCAATCGAACGCGTCTGACGTGCAGCCGTGACTAACAAGAACAGAGGAAAGCGTAATGTCTGACAAGCCTGGTTACCGTCGCCCACAAGAGGGCACTCAGCCGGACTACCTGCACCCGGCCTATCAATCCACCAACCTTCGCTCGCCGTCCAAGCCGTTGGTGTTTTTGCCGCATTCGCTGTCGGAGATCACCGGCCCGACCATCGGTGCCGAGCGTATCAAAGAGCAGGACAATGACCTGACCGCACAGCATTCAGGTGAACCGCAGGGCGAGCGCATCATCATTCATGGCCGTGTGCTGGACGAAAACGGATTGCCGGTGCCCGGAATCCTGGTGGAGATCTGGCAGGCCAACGCGGCGGGTCGCTACAACCACGCTCGCGACGTGCACGACGCACCACTGGACCCGAACTTCACGGGCACCGGACGCACCGTGACCGACGCTGATGGCTGGTACCAGTTCCAGACCATCAAGCCTGGCGCCTACCCATGGGGCAACCACCACAATGCGTGGCGCCCGGCGCATATCCACTTCTCGCTGTTTGGGCCCAGCATCCTGACGCGCCTGGTCACCCAGATGTATTTCCCCGGCGATCCGCTGCTGGCATACGACCCGATCTATAACTGCGTGCCCGATACGAGTGCCAAAGAGCGCCTGATCGCCAGTTTCGATCTGGAAAAAACCGTTCCTTCCTACGCCCTCGGTTATCGCTGGGACATCGTCTTGCGCGGCCGCGAAGCCACGCCGATGGAGAAATAAGATGACGCTGAACGCGACCACGTCCCACACCGTCGGACCTTACTACCACATCGGCCTGACCTGGCTGAACCGCGAAGACCTGACCGTCGAGCAAACCCTTGGCGAGCGCGTGGCGATCACCGGGCAAGTGGTGGATGGCAATGGCGATGTCGTTAACGACGCCATGCTGGAAGTGTGGCAGGCCAATGCGGCCGGCAAATATGCCCACCCTGAAGACGATCAAGAGAAACCGCTGGACCCGAACTTCGAAGGCTTTGGCCGTGTGCCGGTGGATGCAGAAGGGCGCTTTCGTTTCACCACCATCAAGCCAGGCACGGTGGAAGGCTTGAAGGGCACGACCCAGGCGCCGCATCTGGTGGTGCTGGTATTTGCTCGAGGGCTGGTGAAGCACTTGCTGACACGGATCTACTTTGATGGCGAGCCGGCCAACGTCGGTGATCCGTTACTGGAATGCGTTCCTGCGGATCGCCGCCAGACATTGCTGGCCAAGCAGGATGCTTCAGGTATTTATCAGTGGAATGTGATTTTGCAGGGGACTGACGCCGAGACGGTGTTCTTCGATTATTGAAAACACCGGATTTCCCTTGTAGGAGTGAGCCTGCTCGCGATGGCGGTGTATCAGCGTCACTAATGCTGAATGACACACCGCTATCGCGAGCAGGCTCGCTCCTACAAGGGATTTGCGTCGTAACTTGCATCTGTGGAACGGGACTGTTACGAAGTGTGTCTAGACTGTCACTGTCCCCAAAGAGTGAAAAACAATGACAACCCCCACCGCTACTCCAGCGCACTACACCGGTGAAGAGCGCAGCAAAAGGATCTTTGCGATCGTTGGTGCCTCGTCCGGCAACCTCGTCGAATGGTTCGACTTCTACGTCTACGCCTTTTGCGCAATCTATTTCGCCCCGGCCTTTTTTCCTTCCGATAACCCGACCGTGCAGTTGGTGAACACCGCTGGCGTGTTCGCGGCCGGGTTCCTGATGAGGCCGATTGGCGGCTGGATTTTCGGTCGTGTTGCAGATAAGCACGGACGCAAGAATTCGATGCTGATCTCGATTCTGATGATGTGCTTCGGCTCGCTGCTGATCGCGTGTCTGCCGACCTATAAGGACATCGGCGTCTGGGCGCCAATCCTGTTGTTGTTCGCGCGCTTGCTCCAGGGTTTGTCCGTGGGCGGGGAGTACGGCACCACCGCGACCTACATGAGCGAAGTCGCGCTCAAGGGCCAGCGCGGTTTCTTCGCCTCGTTCCAGTACGTGACACTGATTGGCGGTCAGTTGCTGGCGGTGTCGCTGGTGGTGATCCTGCAACAATTTCTCACCGAAGATGACCTGCGTGCCTACGGCTGGCGGATCCCGTTCGTGGTCGGCGCCGTGGCCGCGCTGATCTCGCTGTTCCTGCGTCGTTCGCTCAAGGAAACCTCGAGCAAGGAAATGCGCGAAAACAAAGACGCCGGCAGCATCCGCGCATTGTTTCGTGATCACAAAGCTGCGTTCATCACCGTGCTGGGTTACACCGCCGGTGGTTCGTTGATTTTCTACACCTTCACGACCTACATGCAGAAGTACCTGGTGAACACGGCCGGGATGCACGCCAAGACCGCCAGCTACATCATGACCGGCGCGCTGTTCCTTTATATGTGCATGCAACCGCTGTTCGGCATGCTCGCGGACAAGATTGGCCGACGCAGTTCGATGCTCTGGTTCGGTGCTCTGGGGACCCTGTTCACCGTGCCTATTCTCCTGAGCCTGAAAAGTGTCAGCAGTCCGTTTCTGGCCTTCGTTCTGATCACCGTGGCCCTGGCAATCGTCAGCTTCTACACCTCCATCAGCGGGCTGGTGAAAGCGGAAATGTTCCCGCCTGAAGTCCGTGCCCTGGGTGTCGGCCTGGCGTATGCGGTGGCGAATGCGATCTTCGGCGGGTCGGCAGAGTACGTCGCCCTGAGCCTTAAAGCCGTGGGCATGGAAAACTCGTTTTATTGGTACGTGACGGTGATGATGGCGGTGGCGTTCCTGTTCAGCTTGCGCCTGCCGAAACAGGCGAAATACCTGCACCACGACCTCTGATCTTTACGCGTGGGCCACGTCGGCCCACGCCCTCAGGAACTGTTTATGAACGAGCGACCGGGCAATCAATTGTTCGATACCTATTTCACTGCCCGCGATATGCGTGAGGTGTTCTGCGATCAGGGTCGGGTCCAGGCCATGCTCGATTTCGAATCGGCACTGGCACGGGCTGAGGCTCGTGTCGGGTTAATCCCCCAGTCAGCGGTTGCCCCGATTGAAGCGGCATGTCAGGCAGGTCTTTACGACTTTTCAGTACTCGGCGAGGCGATCGCCACGGCGGGCAATTCGGCGATTCCTTTGGTGAAAGCGCTTGGCAAACAGGTTGCGGCACAGGATGCCGAGGCCGAGCGTTATGTGCATCTGGGCGCGACGAGTCAGGACGTGATGGACAGTGGCCTGGTGCTGCAACTTCGCCATGCGCTGGCGCTGATCGAACAGGATCTGGCGCAACTGGCGCAAACGCTGGCGACTCAGGCCCGGCGGTATGTCGCCACGCCATTGGCCGGTCGCACCTGGCTGCAACACGCGACCCCGGTCACCCTCGGCATGAAAATCGCCGGTTGGCTGGGCGCGGTAACCCGTAGCCGTCAGCGCCTGCAGGAACTCAAACCGCGGTTGCTGGTGCTGCAATTTGGTGGCGCATCCGGAACCCTTGCCGCCCTCGGCGAACAGGCAATGCCGGTTGCCCAGGCACTGGCCGATGAACTGCATCTGACGATGCCCGAACAACCCTGGCACACCCAGCGTGATCGCCTTGTGGAATTTGGTTCGGTGCTGGGATTGATCGCGGGCAGCCTCGGCAAACTGGGGCGCGACATCAGCCTGTTGATGCAAACCGAGGCCGGCGAAGTGTTCGAGCCTTCGGCGCCGGGCAAGGGTGGTTCGTCGACCATGCCGCACAAGCGCAACCCGGTCGGCGCGGCAGTGCTGATTGGTGCAGCAACCCGGGTTCCCGGTCTGCTCTCGACCCTGTTCAGCGCCATGCCCCAGGAACACGAACGCAGCCTGGGCCTGTGGCATGCCGAGTGGGAAACGTTGCCGGAGATTTGCTGCCTGGTCTCGGGCAGCCTGAAGCAGGCACTGCTGGTAGTGGACGGACTGGAAGTCGATGCCGACCGCATGGCCCGCAACCTTAATCTGACGCAGGGGCTGGTACTCGCCGAAGCGGTCAGCATCGTCCTCGCCCAACGGGTCGGCCGCGACACGGCGCATCACTTGCTCGAGCAGTGCTGCAAGCGCGCCGTCGCCGAGCAGCGTCATTTGCGCGCGGTCCTGGGCGATGAGCCGCAAGTGACCGCCGAGCTTTCTGCAACTGAACTCGATCATCTGTTGAACCCGGCCCATTACCTCGGTCAGGCCCATACCTGGGTCGAACGAGCGGTGGCTGAACATGTTGCGTTTTCTGCCTGAAGGAGATTGCTGTGGCTTTCGTACAACTCGCCGATGGCGAACTGCATTACCAACTCGATGGACCGGTCGATGCACCGGTGCTGGTGCTGTCCAACTCGCTGGGCACTGACCTGCACATGTGGGATGCGCAAATTCCGGCGTTCACCGAGCATTTCCGTGTGTTGCGTTTCGATACCCGTGGTCACGGCCAGTCATTGGTGACTCCAGGGCCTTACACCATCGAACAGCTGGGTCACGACGTGCTGGCACTGCTGGATGCGTTGCACATCGAGCGGGCGCATTTCTGCGGTTTGTCCATGGGCGGGTTGATTGGCCAGTGGCTGGGAATCAACGCCGGTCATCGTCTGCTCAAGCTGGTGGTGTGCAATACCGCGGCGAAAATCGGCGATCCGTCGATCTGGAATCCGCGCATCGAAATGGTGTTGCGTGATGGCCAGGCGGCCATGGTCGCGCTACGCGACGCATCGATTGCGCGCTGGTTTACGCCGGACTTTGCCGAGGCCAATCCGGAGGTGGCCAGCAGAATCACTGACATGCTGGCGGCCACCTCACCTGAAGGTTACGCGGCCAATTGCGCGGCTGTACGCGATGCCGATTTCCGGGAGCAGTTGTCGTCGGTCAAAGTCCCGCTGCTGGTGATTGCCGGCACTGAAGACGCGGTCACGCCGCCGTCCGGTGGGCACTTCATTCAACAGCATGTGCTCGGCGCCGAGTATGCGGAGTTCTACGCCGCGCACCTGTCCAACGTTCAGGCCGGCGCTGCGTTCAGCGAGCAGGTCGTGGCGTTTTTGTCAGCGGATTAAGGGGATGGGTGTGGACGAGAAACAACGTTACGACGAAGGCCTGAAGGTCCGCCGCGCGGTACTGGGCGACGCTCATGTCGATCGCAGCCTGAACGCCCTGACCGAGTTCAACTCGGAGTTTCAGGAAATGATCACCCGCCACGCCTGGGGGGACATCTGGACCCGTCCGGGCCTGCCGCGTCACACCCGCAGCCTGATCACCATCGCCATGCTGATCGGCATGAACCGCAACGAAGAGCTGAAGCTGCACCTGCGTGCCGCCGCCAACAACGGCGTGACCCGTGGCGAGATCAAGGAAGTGATCATGCAGAGCGCGATCTACTGCGGTATTCCGGCGGCGAATGCGACGTTCCATTTGGCGGAGTCAGTGTGGGACGAGTTGGGGGTTGAATCGCGGGAGTGATCATCAGGGTTTTTGTTGAATGAACTGACGCCATCGCGGGCAAGTCGAATCGTCGCACCGCGATGGCGTCCTTGAGGTTTACAACAGACTGATCGGGTAGCTGACGATCACGCGGTTCTCATCAAACTCGTTGTTGCTGTAATCCCGGCGCATGGTCGAGTTGCGCCATTTCACGTTTAAATCCTTCAATGCGCCGCTCTGTACGGTGTAGCCCAATTCGCTTTCGCGTCCCCATTCCTTGCCATCGGTCACCGTGCCGCTGTGCACATTGTCGCCGCTGATGTAGCGATTCATCAGGGTCAGGCCGGGAATTCCAAGGGCGACAAAGTTGTAGTCATGGCGCAGCTGCCAGGATTTTTCCCGGGCGTTGTCGTAGCTGGCGTTGTAGCTGTCGTTGGCCAACGTAC
The DNA here is from genome assembly GCF_015351605.1 of Pseudomonas sp. p50(2008). NCBI lineage: Bacteria > Pseudomonadati > Pseudomonadota > Gammaproteobacteria > Pseudomonadales > Pseudomonadaceae > Pseudomonas > Pseudomonas sp. p50(2008). Next base: position 103,058 of record NZ_JACMYF010000003.1, on the reverse strand, counting down.
CGCCGCTGGTGCCGTTGACGCGCATCCAGGCGCTGTCGCCGATCAGCTTCTGCAAACCGACGTAGAAGGTGTGGCCACCGTATCTGGCTGAAAACAGGCCCGACCAGGTCTTGTTGTCCAGATCGCCAGCCCGGGCGCTGCCGTCTTCCTTGCCGTAGAAGAACCCCAGATTGGCGCCCAAGGTCCAGTCGCCGAAGGGCTGGCTATGGATCAGGTTGACGAATTGTTGGCTGTAGATGTCCTTGAGTTCGGCGTTCCACAGCGCGATCTGCGTGCGCTTCTCGTTGAAAACGTACTCGCCGCCCTGAAAGTTGAAGCGGTCGGAGGTGAAGGCCGCTTTTCCGGTCATCGACATGTCGCTCATGCTGCTGTCATCTCGCGGGCTGTTGGCGCGGAACTGACCACCGTACAGCGTCAGTCCGTTGATTTCCTTGGAGGTGATCTGGCCCCCACGAAAGGTTTGTGGCAGGGAACGTCCGTCGTCCGAGCGCAGGATCGGCAGCACTGGCATCCACTCGCCGACCTTCACTTCGGTCTGGGACAGCTTCGCCTTGAACGCGACATTGGTGCGGCCGAAGTTGTTCGCCGGACGACCGTCTTGGTCCAACGGCAACAACTGCGTTCCACCGGTGCCCTGGCCTCCGTCGAGCTTCACCGCGTACAGCCCCAACACATCCAGACCAAACCCGACTGTGCCTTGAGTGAAACCGGATTTAGCGTCGAGGATGAAACTCTGTGTCCATTCCTCAGCCTTGCCCTGCGCCTTGGTCGGGTTGGTGAAGTTGCGATTGATGTAGAAGTTGCGCAGGTTCAGGTTGACCTTGGCGTCTTCGACAAAACCTGCCTCCTCAGCCTGGGCGGGAAGGGCTGTGCTGGCCAGGGCGACGGCGATCAGGCTGGGAACGAAGTACTGCGCGGAGGAAGGCGTCATGGGCTCGGGTCTCTCTAATTCTTGGGGATGAAGCGGGTAATGCCGCGACCTTTGGGGTTGCAGACGACCATCGGAAATCGGGACAAAAACGAACGGGATCAGCCGGACAGGGCAGGGCGCGGGGGCATGAGGTCGAACCTGATGTTATTGGTCTTGTGCGGAGAATGGTGCGGGGAATGTACTGGATGGTTCAATTGTTAAAAACAGGTTTTGGGCGATTATCGAACGCAAGATTGGCCCCCGGTTGTGTGTTGTCTGAACTGGCCCCAACGCGGGCAAGCCGGCTCCCACAGGTTAGGTGGGGTCCGCAAAATTTGTGTGCAACGCGGACACTGCGGGAGCGGGCTTGCCCGCGATGGGGCCAGGATTGGCAACACAATTTTTTCCGCTGCCAACAAAAAGCCCACCAAGAGGTGGGCTTCAAGTTGACTCAAAGCGCTATCAGAACAACTTCATCTTCGGCGCTTCTTCTTTCAAAGGCTCGTTCCTGGCCGTTTGCTCATTCCAGCCACCGCCCAGTGCCTTGTACAGATTGACCGCACTGACCAGTTGCGCCAGACGGTCGGTGATCAATACCTGTTGGGCACTGAACAGCTGGCGCTGGGCATCGAGGAAGGTCAGGTTGCTGTCGACACCAATGCGATATCGACGCTCGGCCAGACGGTAGTAGTCCTGGTTGGCGGTGACGAAATCACGCTGGGCCTGCAGTTGCTCGGTGTAGGTCTGGCGGGCGGCCAGGCCGTCGGCGACTTCCTGGAAGGCCGTTTGAATGGACTTCTCGTAGTTCGCCACGCCAATGTCTTTCTGGATTTTCGAGTAGTCCAGGCTGGCGCGCAGGCTGCCGGCATTGAAGATCGGCAGATTGATTTGCGGCTGGAACAACCAGGTGCCCGAGCCACCCTTGAACAGACCCGAAAGGTCCGGGCTCAGGGAACCGGCGTTGGCTGTCAGGCTGATGCTCGGGAAGAACGCAGCCCGTGCCGCGCCGATGTTGGCGTTGGCAGCCTTGAGGTTGTATTCGGCCTGCAGGATGTCCGGACGACGTTGCAGCAAGTCCGACGGCAAGCCGGGCGGTACGTCGCTCAACAAGTCATCAGACAGCGGCTTGGCGGCTTGCAGGTTGGCCGGGATACCGGTGCCGAGCAGCAGCACCAGGCTGTTTTCGTCCTGAGCGACCTGACGGGTGTACTTCGCCAGTTGGGCACGGGCGTTTTCCACCGAGGTGCGCGACTGAGCGAGGTCCAGTGCCGAGGCCACACCTACTTCGTTGCTGCGTGCGGTGAGCTTGTAGCTCTCCTGGAACGCCCCGAGGGTGTCCTGGGTCAGCTTGAGCAGTTCTTTGTCCGCCTGCCAGGTCAGGTAGGCATTGGCCACGCTGCCCACAAGGCTGATCTGAGTGCTGCGGCGGCCTTCTTCGGTCGCGAAGTATTGTTGCAGGGCTTGTTCGCTCAGGCTGCGAACCCGACCGAACAGGTCGAGTTCATAGGCGCTGATGCCGACTGTGGCCGAATACGAGCTGACAATGCCCGCTTCGCCGGTTTGCGAAGCGTTCGCCGGGACACGCTGACGGCTGCCGGTGCCATTGGCCGAAACAGCCGGGAACAGGTCCGCGCGCTGAATGCGGTACTGGGCCGCGAACGCGTCGATGTTCAGGGCTGCGACACGCAGGTCCCGGTTGTTTTCCAGAGCAACCTGGATCAGCTGTTGCAGCGCCGGATCATGGAAAAACTGCTTCCAGCCTTGTTCGGCAGCGGCTTGATTCGGTGCCTGGGCCGGCGAGTACGCCGGGCCCTGCGGGAATTCGCTCGGAACCGGTGCCGCGGGCTGCTGATAATCAGGTATCAGCGAGCAGCCACTGAGCACAAACGCGGCAACGGCTAGGGAGAGTAGCGACTTGCTCATTGGCCAGCCTCTTTAGGAGTTTCGATTGCGTCATCTTCATCGGTTTTTTTGCGCTGACCGATGGACGACACGGTGACGAAGAACAGGGGTACCCAGAAGATTGCCAGGACCGTGGCCGTGATCATACCGCCAATAACCCCGGTACCGATGGCGTGTTGGCTACCTGAACCTGCACCCGTGGAAATCGCCAGTGGCACCACGCCCAGAACGAAGGCGAGGGAGGTCATGATGATCGGGCGCAAACGCATGCGGCAGGCTTCAATCGCGGCATCGCGCAGACTCATTCCCTGTTCATTCAGTTCTTTGGCGAATTCGACGATCAGAATGGCGTTTTTCGCTGCCAGACCGATGGTCGTCAACAGGCCCACCTGGAAGTAAACGTCGTTGGACAGGCCGCGCAAACTGGTCGCCAGCAGCGCGCCGATGACCCCCAGTGGCACCACCAGCATCACCGCGATCGGAATCGACCAGCTTTCGTACAGCGCCGCCAGACACAGGAACACCATCAGCAGCGACAACGCGTACAACGCGGGAGCCTGGGAACCGGACAGCCGTTCTTCGTACGACAGGCCGGTCCAGGAAATACCCACACCCGCCGGCAGTTTCTTCGCCAGCGCTTCGACTTCGGCCATGGCTTCACCGGTGGAGTAGCCTGGAGCCGGGGCGCCGAGGATTTCCATCGCTTCTACACCGTTGTAACGCGACAGTTTCGGAGCACCGTAGATCCACTGTCCCTTGGCGAAAGCCGAGAAGGGCACCATGGTTCCTTCAGCGTTGCGTACGTACCATTTCTTGATGTCTTCCGGGCTCATCCGCGAGTTAGGTTGACCTTGTATGTACACTTTCTTCACGCGACCACGGTCGATGAAGTCGTTGACGTAGCTACTGCCCAAGGCAATCGACAGGGTGCTGTTGATGTCGGTGAGGGTAATGCCCAGGGCACTGGCCTTCTCGTCATCGATTTCCAACTGGTATTGCGGTTCGTCGTTCAGTCCGTTCGGGCGCACCTGATAGAGCACTTTGCTCTGGGCCGCCATGCCAAGGAACTGGTTGCGCGCCTCCATCAGCTTCTCGTGACCGATACCGGCACGGTCTTGCAGGAACACGTCGAAACCGGTGGCGTTACCCAGCTCCAGTACCGCTGGCGGTGCGAAGGCAAACACCATGGCATCGCGGAAACTGAAGAAGTGCGTCTGTGCGCGTTCGGCGAGCTTGAACACGCTGTTGTCCGCATCCCGCTGATCCCACGGCTTGAGCATGATGAACGCAAGGCCCGAGCTCTGGCCGCGACCGGCAAAGTTGAAGCCGTTAACGGTAAACACCGAGGCGACTGCGCTGGACTCTTTATCCAGCAGGTAGGAACGCATCTCGTCGATCACCACCTGAGTCCGTTCGGCACTGGAGCCGGCCGGAGTCTGCACCTGGGCAAACAGTACACCCTGGTCTTCTTCCGGCAGGAACGCCGTTGGAATACGGGTGAACAGCCAGATCATGCCGACCAGAATAATTACGTACGCCAGCAGGTACGGCGCCTTGTGCGTGAGCATATTGCCCACGCCGCGTTCGTAGCTTTTCACGCCGCGATCGAAGCTGCGGTTGAACCAGCCGAAGAAGCCGCGTTTCGGGGTGCCGTGCTCGCCTTTCGGAATTGCCTTGAGCATGGTGGCGCACAGCGCCGGGGTGAAGATCAGGGCAACCAGCACCGACAAGGCCATGGCCGATACGATGGTGATCGAGAACTGTTTGTAGATCACGCCCGTGGAGCCGCTGAAGAACGCCATCGGCAGCAGTACCGCCGACAGAACCAGGGCAATACCGACCAGTGCACCCTGGATCTGCCCCATGGATTTCTTGGTGGCCTCCTTGGGTGAAAGACCTTCTTCGCTCATGACCCGTTCGACGTTCTCCACCACGACGATGGCGTCATCCACCAGCAAGCCGATGGCGAGAACCATACCGAACATGGTCAGGGTGTTGATGCTGAAACCAAAGGCCGCAAGGATGCCGAACGTACCGAGCAATACGACCGGTACAGTCATCGTGGTGATGACGGTGGCGCGGAAGTTTTGCAGGAACAGGAACATCACCAGGAACACCAGTACGATCGCTTCGACCAGGGTTTCAACGACACCCTTGATCGACTCGGTCACGACCGGCGTCGTGTCATACGGGAACACCACTTCCATGCCTTCCGGGAAGAATGGCTTGAGGGTGTCGATGGTGTTGCGCAGTGCTTTTGCGGTGTCGAGGGCGTTGGCACCGTTGGCCAGTTTCACTGCGAGACCGGAAGCCGGTGCGCCGTTGAACTGGGCATTGATGCTGTAGTTCTCACCGCCCAGGCCGACGTCGGCGACGTCCGACAGGCGCACTTGCGAACCGTCTTTGTTGACCTTCAGCAGAATCTTGTTGAACTGCTCGGCGGTCTGCAGGCGGGTCTTGCCGATGATGGTGGCGTTCAATTGCTGGCCAGGCGCCGCAGGCAGGCCGCCCAGTTGCCCGGAGGACACCTGGATGTTCTGTGCAGCAATGGCCGCTTTGACGTCCACCGGGGTCAGGTTGAAGTTGTTCAACTTGGCCGGGTCGAGCCAGACCCGCATCGCGTACTGCGAACCGAAGACCTGGAAGTCACCGACACCGGCGGTCCGGGAGATCGGGTCCTGCATGTTCGACACGATGTAGTTGGACAGGTCGTCCTTGGTCATGCTGCCGTCGCGCGACACTACGCCGATGACCAACAGGAAGTTTTTCACTGCCTTGGTCACGCGGATCCCCTGTTGCTGCACTTCTTGCGGCAGCAGCGGGGTGGCCAGGTTCAGTTTGTTCTGGACCTGAACCTGCGCGGTATCGGAGTTGGTGCCCTGCTCGAAGGTCGCGGTAATGGTCATGCTGCCGTCGGAGTTACTTTCCGAGGAGACATAACGCAGATTATCGATACCGTTGAGCTGTTGCTCGATCACTTGCACCACGGTGTCCTGCACGGTTTGTGCAGACGCGCCTGGGTACGTTACCTGGATTGCAATGGCCGGTGGCGCAATGCTCGGGTATTGGTTGATGGGCAGTTTGAGGATCGATAGCGCCCCGACCAGCATGATCACCAGGGCAATTACCCAAGCGAAAATCGGACGGTCGATAAAAAATTTCGACATGGGTTACTCCCCTTTGCCGCTGGAAGCCTTATCAGCTGCCTGTGCGGGGACCGGGTTCTTGTTGCCTACGTTAGTCGCTTCAGTCGGCTTGACTTCAACGCCTGGCTTGACGAATTGCAGCCCTTCGGTGATCAGGCGATCGCCGGCCTTGAGGCCGTCTTCGATCAGCCATTGGCTACCCACGGTGCGACTGGCCTTGAGTTGGCGCAGCTCAACCTTGTTGTCCGGTCCGACAACCAGGGCGGTTGGCGTGCCTTTTAGGTCACGGGTCACGCCTTGTTGCGGGGCCAGAATGGCGGCACTGTTCACACCAGCCTGCAGCTGTGCGTGCACGAACATACCGGGCAGCAGCGTGTGATCAGGGTTCGGGAATACCGCGCGCAGGGTGACGGAACCGGTGGTCTGGTCAACCGAGACTTCGGAGAACTCGAGTTTACCTTCCTGTTTGTACTGGCTGCCGTCTTCCAGGGTCAGTTTGACCGCGGCGGCGGTATCACCAGCCTTTTGCAGGCGACCGCTTTCCAGCTCGCGGCGCAGCTCGAGCAACTCGACGGAAGACTGCGTCACGTCGACATAGATCGGATCAAGTTGCTGGATCACCGCCATGGCGTCGACCTGGCCACTGGTGACCAAGGCACCTTCGGTAACGTTGGAGCGACCGATGCGGCCTGTCAGAGGTGCATACACTTTGGTGTAGCGCACATTGATCTGCGCGGTTTGCAGCGACGCTTCCGATTGCATCCGGTTGGCGACGGCGGTGTCGTATTCCTGACGGCTCACGGCCTGCTCGTTGACCAGTTGCTTGTAACGGTCAGAGATCGACTTGGTTTGTTGCAGGTTGGCTTCTGCGCTTTTCAGCGTTGCGTCATAGACTGCCGGATCGATCTGATACAGCTGCTGACCGGCCTTGACGTCGCCGCCTTCCTTGAACAGTCGCTTGAGAATGATGCCGTTGACCTGAGGGCGAACTTCGGCAATTCGGTACGCACTGGTGCGGCCTGGAAGCTCGGAGGTCAGGGTGAAAGCTTGCGGTTGCAGAGTCACGACGCCGACCTGAGGAGGTGGTGCGGCCGGTGGAGCCTCTTCCTTTTTACATCCGCTGAGTAGCGATGCGAGGGCGACGGCAGTGACCAGAGCGGTAACAGCTGGCTTGAATTGCATGAAAATCCTCGGGTCAGGCGCGCAAATTGCGCACAAGAAAGTGTGGAAAGTAAAAAATGTGCGCTGAGTGGATAAGTAGCTTGCTAAGTAATATACTTACGTTCATGGTTGTTTGTAAATACCTTGGCTGTGTACTCATCCAGTTACAAATGCCGCCAGAAGGTTCGAATTGTAGGCCGCAGACGAGTCCCAAGAGCGCTCGCTGCACTTTTATTCAGCGGATATTCAGACACCGCTGAAGCATCCTGATTGAGGTTGTACTGCCATGGTCCGTCGTACCAAAGAGGAAGCTCAGGAAACCCGTAGCCAGATACTCGAAGCGGCAGAGAAAGCCTTTTTCGAGCGAGGCGTGGCGCGCACGACCCTGGCCGACATCGCAACCCTGGCCGGCGTCACGCGCGGGGCCATTTACTGGCATTTCAGCAATAAGGCCGATTTGGTGCAGGCCATGCTTGATACCTTGCATGAGCCGCTGGATGAAATGGCCAAAGCCAGTGAAAGCGAGGACGAACTCGACCCGCTGGGCTGCATGCGGAAGCTGCTGATTCATTTGTTTCATCAAGTTGCTCTGGACCCGAAAACCCGACGCATCAATGAAATCCTGTTTCATAAATGCGAATTCACCGATGAAATGTGCGACCTGCGCCAGCAGCGCCAGGCCGCCAGCCTGGACTGCAACGTGCGGATCGGACTCGCCTTGCGTAATGCAGTGAATCGCGGGCAATTGCCGGAAAACCTCGACACGGCCCGTGCCGCCATCTGCCTGCATGCATACATCGATGGCATCCTGTATCAGTGGTTGCTTACACCGGACAGTTTTGAACTGCACGTCGAAGCCGAGCGGTGGGCCGATACAGGGTTGGAAATGCTGCGCTTGAGTCCCAGTCTGCGCAAATGAAACAAAATGCGTAATCGGAGCGGGTCGTGTCAAGACAGGGGTGGGTAAAGATCAATTTACCTGCCTTGTAGAATTGGGGGCTTTTATATACGTGCGCAGGTCAGGTTGACAGATCGAGTGCTGCGTATTTTGTAGGGTTTTTGTATTTTGCTTCTAAATGTGGCGTCTGGTGCCGTTGACGTCAGTAGAGACTGCGTAAAAAACGCTAAGGCGCAACCCGTTCGTTACCCAATGTGGACTGTCATGCAATAGGGGTAGGGATTGACGGTACTTTTTCCCGTCAATTCCGAGTGAGTACACACCTCTGTGTGCCCGACGGAACACGCCTCGTGTTCCCAGAAAAAATCGGTTTCCGGTGCTCGAGAGCCGAGTCTTCTGCGCCAGCAGTACAAAAAGGCAGTTCGTAAACGAAACGTCTGCCTGTAATTGGTGTAGGTCGCTGAAGACGATTTTCTTTATGTTGTAGTCGATGTTGATGTCCTGCGGCACTCGCGGGCTTCCCTTCAACTTCAGTACTGTCTGACTGTTTCGGGGTGATTTGGCGGGGAATCCTTTGTGTGGCAGCTCGGCTGTCAGATCGTCGCGCCAGAAAATAGAGGGTGACTCAATGATAATGATCAGAGTAGCGGTTAGCGTATTTTTATCCGTAGTGTCCATGCATGACCTTCGTGTAGTGGCAAACTGTATGCCCCCGGTGTTGCGTCTTTTATCACGTTGAAAAGCCCGCTCTTTCGAGTCGGGCTTGTGGTGGGCGAAATGAGACTTTAAGTCAGTTTGAATTTTACCGATTAATGTAACTCGGGCGGCCCCATCGGACCCCACGGACGCCCGTCTTCCTCACCGTCCAGAGCCTTCCTTATAGTGCCCGTCTCTTGCCTGCGCACATTTTTCTGGTCCTCTAATGGCTGTTTTTCGGAGGAAACGTCCGTCGGAACGTCAGTGATTTCGAATTTCGCTGTAATGTCCGTCGGAACTTCAGTGATTTCGAATTTCGCTGTAATACTGCCGCTCGCAAAGCCTTTAGTGTTGTCGTTGCTCATATCAATTCCTTTTGAAGTAGTTGTGAGTGTTTAGCTGTTTTCATCCATGTGAAATGGTCTTTTGTGCCGGGCTTAAATGGCGTCGGCAGGCATAATGGTCGGTGTCGCTGTTACTCATGTCAAATGGGATTGATGAGATAATTTGTCGAGTGTCTCACCGGTCTTTGTTGCAGTTCAATTGATTGTCGTTGTCTTCAAGTTCATGTGGCGGATAAGTAAGTTGTCTTGATGGTGAGGTTTGGTTGAGAGGTGTGGTGTGCCGGATGTTTCGGAAGCTTATGCAATGGAAGAGCAACTTTGTCTAGAGCGTTAATTATAAAAAAAGCCCCGCCTCTTTCGAGATGGGGCTTTTTTTATTCGCGATGTATTTACATCACTGGGTAGTCAATGTAACCCACTGCCCCTTTGGCATAGAACAGTTCCGGACGGGCATCATTCAGCGGCGCATCCGCTTTCAGGCGCGCCGGCAAGTCCGGGTTGGCAATGAACGGAACACCGAATGCAACGGCGTCAGCCTTGCCGCTGGCCAGCCAGGCGTTTGCGCTTTCCTTGGTGAAGCTTTCGTTGACGATGTAAGGACCGCCGAAGGCTTCTTTCAATTGTGGGCCCAGGCTGTCGGCGCCTTCTTTCTCGCGGGAGCAGATAAAGGCGATGCCACGCTTGCCCAGTTCACGGGCGACGTAGGTGAACGTCTCGGCGAGGTTGTCGTCACCCATGTCATGCAGGTCGGCGCGAGGTGACAGATGCACGCCCACGCGGCCAGCGCCCCAGACGTCGATGGCCGCGTCGGTGACTTCCAGCAGCAGGCGAGCACGGTTTTCCAGGGAGCCACCGTAATGGTCGGTGCGCTGGTTGGTGCTGCTTTGCAGGAACTGGTCGAGCAGGTAGCCGTTGGCGCCGTGAATTTCCACGCCGTCGAAACCAGCGGCCTTGGCGTTTTCAGCACCGGTGCGGTAGGCATCGACGATGTCGGCGATTTCAGCAGTTTCCAGAGCACGCGGTGTCGGGTAATCAGCCATTGGGCGAACCAGGCTGACGTGACCTTTGGGCTGGATCGCGCTCGGTGCGACCGGGGTTTCGCCGTTCAAATACATCTCATGGGAGATCCGGCCAACGTGCCACAGCTGCAGGAAGATTTTGCCACCGGCACCGTGGATCGCTTTGGTGACATTGCTCCAGCCACGTACCTGATCGTTGGACCAGATGCCTGGTGTATCCGGGTAACCGACGCCTATCGGCGTGACCGAAGTGGCCTCGCTGAGGATCAGGCCAGCCGAGGCGCGTTGGACGTAGTACTCAGCCATCAGCGCGTTGGGTACTCGGCCTTCGTCGGCGCGGCAGCGAGTCAGCGGAGCCATGATGATGCGGTTGGCCAACTCGATGTCGCCCAGTTTGATCGGATCGAAAATAGTCGTCATGCAATACAACCTCGTAGAAAAATTAGTGGGTAGCAGGGGCCAGCTCGGCATTGCCGCTCTGACGGAAAGTAATCAGGGTCACCAGCAGGGCGAGTACTGCCAATGCGGCGGCCGCCAGTGGCACGCTGGTCAGGCCGAAACCGTTGGCGATGACGCTGCCACCGACCCAGGCGCCGAGGGCGTTGCCGACGTTGAATGCGCCGATGTTCAGGGTCGAGACCAGGTTTGGCGCGGCCTTGCCGAAGGTCACTACGTTGATTTGCAGCGCCGGTACGGCGGCAAACGAAGCGGTGGCCCAGAGGAACAAGGTGATTTCGGTCGGGATTACCGCAACGCTGGTCCAGGTCAATACGGTCGAAATGACAGCCATCGAAATGAAGACACCGATCAAAGTGGCAGCCAGGCGTTTGTCGGCCAGTTTGCCGCCGATGATGTTGCCCACGGTCAGGCCCAGGCCGATCAGCAGCAGGGTCCAGGTCACGCCTTTTGGCGAGATGCCGGTGACATCGCCGAGGAGTGGGGCAATGTAAGTGAAGAGGGTGAACATCGAGGCGGCGAACAACGCGGTCATGCTCAAGGACAGCCAGATGCCGGCGCCTTTGAGGGCGCGCAGCTCGGCGCGCATGTCGAGTTTCTCTTCATCGCGCTTGGCTGGCAGGAAGCGGATCAGACCGATCAAGGCAATGACCCCGATGACCGTGACGGCCCAGAAGGTCGAGCGCCAGCCGGCTTCCTGACCGAGCGCGGTGCCCAGTGGAACGCCCAGCACGTTGGCCAGCGTCAGGCCGGTAAACATCAAGGCCACGGCTGACGCGCGCTTGTTGGCAGGTACCAGGTTGGCCGCCACGACCGAACCGATGCCGAAGAATGCACCGTGGCAGAGGGCCGTCACCACACGGGCAAACATCAGCACGTTGTAGTCACTGGCCAATGCACACAGCAGATTGCCGATGATGAAAATGCCCATCAACGCCACCAGGGCGGCCTTGCGCGGTAATTTCGCGGTGGCCAGTGCCATGAACGGTGCACCGATGGCCACGCCGAGGGCGTAACCGGTCACCAGCCAGCCTGCGCCGGGGATCGACACGCCGAGGTCAGCCGCCACATCGGGCAGCAGGCCCATGATGACGAACTCGGTCGTGCCGATGGCGAAGGCGCTCAAGGCCAGAATGAGGAGCGAGAGGGGCATCGTTGATTCCTTGTCGGCTTGCTGACGTAAAGGGTCAGAGCTCTTTGCTGAAGGTGCTGAGGAACGCCTGAATGGTTTCCTCGTTACGTTTGAAGAAGTGCCATTGGCCCACTTTTCGGCTGCTGATCAGGCCGGCGCGTTGCAAAACTGCGAGGTGGGCAGACACGGTTGATTGCGACAAGCCGCACCGTTGATCGATCTGACCGGCGCAGACGCCGTGCTCGTTGCTGTGGGACTGGTCGGGAAATTCGACGGCAGGGTCTTTGAGCCAGTGCAGGATTTCTCGCCGTACTGGGTGTGCCAGGGCTTTTATTATTTCGTCGAGATTGAGGGTCATGGTGTGGGCTCGTGATGAGTAAAACGCTATATCGCGATGAGGCGAACTTTAAATCGCTATTTCGCGATACACAAATATGATTTTGGTCTGAAGACCGCATAATTCGCTATATCGGGTTATAACGATACGTGGGGTGTAACGACACAAGTGCGCAGTGCTAAGCTGCTCTTCATGAATTATCTCGCACATCTGCATCTCGGTGGCCAGCGCCCCGGTCAATTGCTCGGCAGCCTGTATGGCGATTTCGTCAAAGGTCGGCTGCAAGGGCAGTTTGAGCCCGAGGTTGAAGCGGCTATCCAGCTGCATCGCAGCATCGACGTTTATACCGATCGCCATCCGCTGGTGGATGTCTCGTTGTCGCGGTTTTCCGTGACACGCAGGCGCTACGCCGGGATCGTCCTCGACGTGTTTTTCGACCATTGCCTGGCGCGGGACTGGACGCTGTATGCCGACCGACCGCTGACGCAATTCACCTCCAATGTGTATCGCGTGCTATCCGCCGAGTCGCAATTACCGGAGCGACTGGCAAAAATTGCCCCGCACATGATGGCGCACGACTGGTTGGGTTCTTACCGGGAATTTGAGGTGCTGGAGCAGGTGTTGCGAGGGATCTCGCGCCGGTTGACCCGGCCCGAGGAGCTGGCGGGCGCGATGCAGGAGTTGCGGGTGTTGTATGAGCCGTTGAGCGAGGATTTCCGCTTGTTCTATCCGCAGCTGCAGGACTTCGCCAAAAACCGCGAACACCCACCCCTGTAGAAGCAAGCTTTGCTCCTGCAGGAAAGCCGGGTTACGCGGCGACGAGTTCGCCGGTACGACGCGGTTCTGCCGGTTTCATCACTTCACCAAACAACGCCTTCTGCACCGCTTGCTGGGCTTCAAGCGCCAGCGCTGCGCGTTCCCGTCCTTCGCAGGCGATCGGCTTGAGCAGATGAATTTCCACATCCCCCCGATCATTGGCAAACAAGCGCATCAGGTGCGAGAGCAAATCATCATCACCAATGAACGGCGCCAAGGTGTCGAGTTCGCCATCTCGCAAATACCGGATCGCTACCGGTTGCAGCATCACTTCGGAATCAATCGCCGCTGACAGCAAGCGACCGTGGAAGGTGCGCAACGAACGGCCATCGGTGGTGGTGCCTTCCGGGAACATCAGCAGGGGGTGGGCGTGCTGCAAGTGTCGGGTCATCTGTTTGCGGATCAATTGACTGTCGCCCGATCCACGACGGATAAACAGGCTCCCGGCCTTCGCTGCCAACCAGCCTGCCACCGGCCAGGTGCGCACTTCGGCTTTGGACAGGAACGACATCGGCGTGAGCATTCCCAGCAGCGGAATATCGGTCCAGGAAACGTGGTTGCTGACCCACAGCATCGGTGCTTCAGGCAGCTCGCCGTGGACGGTCACGCGAAAGGGCAGGGCATTGCTCAACCGAGCCATGAAAAAACGCGACCAGCGTTGCCGGCGGACCATCGAATGAGCGATCCCCAGCCGCTCGAACAGACCGAACACGCCGGCCATGGTCAAGCCCAGTGTCACCACGATCAGCACTCGCGCGATCCGCGCGTACACCCGCAACCGACTCATCACATGGCCGCCTTGAAGTGCTTGGCATAACGCGGGCACAGCTCATCGCGCTTGAGCAGGATAAACACGTCGGCGACCTGGAAATCTTCATCCCAGCACGGTTCGCCGCAGATCTTCGCGCCCAGGCGCATGTAGGCCTTGAGCAGCGGTGGCATTTCGGCGATGACGTTGGACGGGAGGTCCAGAACCGGCAGCGGTTTCTTCGGCTCGGCCCGCAAGTGTTCGGTGCACAGGTAGCGTTCGCGCAGGCGCTGCATGATGGCGTGGGCCTGAATGCCACCGTCCTGCATCGGGATGCTGGCGCAGCCCATCAGATAGCTGTAACTGCCCTGGTTCAGCACTTCGGCCAATTCACCCCAGAGTACGGCGATGGTGCCGCCGTTGCGGTAGGCCGGGTCGACGCAAGTGCGACCGATTTCCAGAATCGGTCCCTGCAAGTGAACCAGGCCGTGCAGGCTGAATTCTTCTTCGCTGTAAAACTTGCCCAGGCTGCTGGCGGCCTGGTGATCGAGCAACCGCGTGGTGGCCACCAGACGACCGGTGTTCAGGTCGCGCACGCCGATGTGAGCGCAGTGAACGTCGTAGTCATCCATGTCCAGACCCCGCTCGGCGCCCTTCAATTTGGCGTTGAATTCGCCGCTGAAGACGTTGAAGCGCAAAGCCTGGGCTTCCAGCAACGCCTCGGCGCCCACCAGGCGTTCGGCTTGCAGGCGGCGTTCGTTGCCGGTGTCGCGGATACGGGCGATCTGAGTCATTGCGAATCTCCGTGCGGGCTGGGCACCCGTCTTGGGTGGCAGTCGATCGACTTTCTTTATGCAGCCGTGTTGTGCAAAGTCAGGCTATGTAGCCCCGGTGTCATCGCCATTAAGCTTTGGTGATGCTTATATGACAGCCCATGAGGAGCCCTCCATGCCCTGGCAAAACCTGTTGAACCGCCGTGACCGCGTGCCCACCAATCCGGACCTGGCGGAAGGTTTCGCGACCTTGCTGCATCAGCTGGGCGCGGTCACACCCTTTGAATTGGCGGTGGCAGGCGGGCGGTTGATGACGTCACCGGGACTGGCGTTTCTGGTGGGCTATCAAGCTGCGTTGCGCATGCTCTGGCCGAGCGCGCCGCTGAGCCTGGGGGCGTTGTGTGCGACCGAGCAGCGCAGCCTTCGCGCGGCAGATATGCAAACTCGATTGACCGACTTGCGCGTGAGCGGGCGCAAGGACTTCGTCACAGCGGGCGATGCCGCTGACTGGCTGTTGATCGCTGCGCGTAGCGAGCAGCCTGGCGAGGAGCCGCGCTTGAGCCTGGCGGTGGTCTATCCCGGTGAACCAGGGGTGCGGCTGGAAAAACTCCCGGCGATCCCGTTGATGCCGGACATCAGTCACGGCCGGTTGTTTCTCGATAACGCCCAGTGTGAATTGCTGGCGGGGGATGGCTGGGACGCCTACGTGAAACCCTTCCGCACTTTGGAAGATGTCTATGTGCTGAGTGCCATGACGGCGTGGCTGTTGGGTATTGGTCAGGACAGTGACTGGCCGCAAACACTGCAACTGCGTTTGCTGGCGCTGCTGGCCGGGTGCGCGGAAGTCAGCCGCCAGGCACCGAACAACACCGCTGGGCATGTGTTGCTGGGTGGGCTGTTTGCGCAGTTCGACGGGCTCAAGGCCGAGGTGCATCAGGCCCTGACCGATGGGCCGCAGCACTGGGCGGCAATGTGGCAGAGGGATCAGGCGGTAATGGACTTGGCGGCGGGGGCTCGGGAGAAGCGGTTGGCCAAGGCTCTGACCATGCATCTGTAGGTGGAGCGAATTGAATTAATGTCATTTATCTCAACTAGGCTCACCAGGCCTCTCAGCCGAGCCATCACCCATGTCCAAAGGTTTGTCCCTGTGCTTGATGTTTATGTTCAGCCTCGCAGCTCATGCCGAAAACTGGCCGGCTGAACAATGGCAAACCGGCCCGACCACCTCCGGTCCGGCACTTCAAGCGTTGGAGGCCTACGCCTTTCCACCGCGCGATGACGTCACTCGAAAAGGTATCCGCACCGACGCCTTGCTGGTGATCCGCGACGGTCAATTGATCTACGAGCGCTACGCTGCGCCGACCACCGCCCAGACCCCGCACCTGACCTGGTCCATCAGCAAAAGCCTGATGGCCACGGTCTTTGGTGTGGCCTATGGCGAGGGCCTGTTCCGGCTTCAGGACCCGGCGCTCAAATTTTATCCCGCGCTGAACAAGCACCCGGACCTGACCCTGGCCGACCTGCTGCACTGGGCTTCAGGCCTGGACTGGCAGGAAGACTATGAATATGCCCCGCTGAAGTCTTCGGTGGTGGCGATGCTCTATACCCGTGGTCACGCTGACATGGCTGCGTTCACCGCCAACCATGACGCGTATGCCAAACCCGGTCAGGCGTTTCGTTACTCCAGTGGCGACAGCAACCTGTTGTCCGCCGCACTGAAAAACATCGTCGGCCCGGCACGTTACCCGGACTATCCGTGGACAGCGTTGTTCGACCCGCTGGGCATTCGTCACGCCGTGTGGGAAACCGATGCAGCCGGCACCTTCGTCGCCTCGTCCTACGCCTACCTCACGGCTCGGGATCTGGCGCGCGTGGGTTTATTGATGGCGCGGGACGGACGATGGGGCGACCGGCAATTGCTGCCCAAGGACTGGGTCGCCTTCAACCGTGAACCCTTCTCCCACGTTCAAGCCAATCAGGACGAAGCGGTGCCCGGCGGGCAATGGTGGCTCAATCGAGCCGTGGATGGCGCGCCGACACCCTGGCCAGACGCGCCCGCTGACACGTTCGCCGCGCTGGGTCATTGGGGGCAGGCGATGTATGTGATCCCCGGCGAGCGCCTGGTGATCGTGCGCTACGGTGATGATCGCGACGGCAGCTATCGGCATAACGAATTGCTCAAACTGGCACGTCAGGCCTTTGCCTTGAAGGTGCAGCCATGAGCTTCGTTCGCCGCCGACCGTTTGGCACATTATCACTGCTGCTTTTTATCGCCTTGCTCGGCTGGATCTGGCAGGAACGAACAGCACTGTGGGCGTTTCCCGACATCATCAGTGGCTACACCGCCAAAGAGTATTGTTCGTGCCGGTATGTGATGAACAACCCCGCTGACGACTGTTACAGCTACGTCAAACAGTGGCTGCCTACCAGCGGGTTTACCGATGACGCCGTGAGCAAGCGCGTGACCGTCAGCGGTATGGGGCGCAGCAACAGTGCGGTGTGGATCAGCGACCGCCAAGGCTGCGGACTCAACCCCTGATCACCACCCTCTCTGTAGCAGCTGGCGAAGGCTGCGTTCGGCGGCGAAGCCGTCGCCAATCCGGCCATACAGGTCTACCTGAAACTCCCCAGTGCCTGGTTTGCGACGGCTTCGCCGCCGAACGCAGCCTTCGCCAGCGGCAACAAGTTTGCAATTGTTTCGCGGGCGGTTAAGGTTCGCTCAGGTTTATCTGCCCACGAGTCTCTATGTTCACGCGGTCCCTCTGTAAAAACCTCGCTTTTGTCCTGCTGGCCGGCACCACGCTGTCGGCCCAGGCCAACTGGTACCTCGATGGCGAGTCCTCGCGGTTGTCGTTCATCAGCACCAAAAATACCCACATTTCTGAAGTGCAGCGCTTTCTGGTGCTGCACGGCAAGGTCGATCCCAAAGGCCTGGCCGAGGTGGAAGTCGAGCTGGAGTCGGTGAACAGCGGCATCCCGTTGCGTGATGAGCGCATGCGCAAGGACCTGTTCGAGATCCAGACGTTTCCCAATGCGTTGATCACTGCGCAAATTGATCTACGCCCGATCAACGATCTCGCGCCCGGTGCTCAACTTGAATTGCGCTTGCCAGTCACGGTCAATCTTCACGGTAAAACCCACCAATACAACGCCGAGCTGCTGGCGACCCGCCTCGATGATCGACGTTTCCAGGTGGTGACGCTCGAGCCTTTGGTGATCAATGCCGAAGACTTCGACCTGGCACCCGGTCTGGAACGGTTGCGCAACGTCGCCGGATTGTCGGCGATCAGTCTGTCAGTGCCGGTGGGTGCGGTGCTGATTTTCACGGCGCGCTGACATGGCCGGTGCGATCTTTCCCTGGCGTGAAGGCAACAGCTTCGAACTGCTGATCGACGGTCCGCAGTTCTTTCCGCGAATGCTGGTGGCGATTGCCCGCGCCGAGGAACAGGTCGAACTCGAGCTGTACCTGGTCGAGGCGGGCGCGTGCGCCGAGGCCATGGTGCAAGCGTTGATCCAGGCAGCCGAGCGTGGTGTGCGCGTACGTTGTCTGTTCGATGACTACGGCAGCCTTGCCTTCACCCTCACCCTGCGGCAGCGATTGATGGCGGCGGGTGTGGAGCTGCGTTTCTACAATCGTTTGAGCTGGCGGCGCTGGGTGGGCAACTTCTATCGCGATCACCGCAAACTGTTGCTGGTCGATCAGAGCCTGGCGGTGGTCGGGGGCACGGGGGTCACCGATGAGTTCTGGACGCCGGGCGAAGATGTCAGCGAGTGGCACGAAGTAATGGTGGAAATCACCGGCCCTCTGGTAATCGACTGGCAACTGCTGTTCGACCGCCAGTGGATCGCCAACCGCCATCGCCGAGCCTGGAAGCCCGCCTCGCATTTCGGTTTGCCGCGACTGCCGCGCATACCGTCCACGGGCGAGGGCATGGGCCGGGTGGCGTACGCCGACGCCCGCCAGCACCGCGACATCCTGCAGTCGCTGGTTCGCGCGCTGAACAGCGGGCAGAAACGGATCTGGCTGGCCACGCCGTATTTCCTGCCGACCTGGAAAGTCCGTCGCTCACTGCGCCGCGCCGCATCACGAGGGGTTGATGTGCGCCTGTTGCTCACCGGGCCGCGTACCGATCATCCATCGGTCCGTTACGCCGGCCATCGTTATTACCCGCGCCTGCTCAAGGCGGGGGTAAAAATCTTCGAATACCAGCCGTGTTTCCTGCACCTGAAAATGGTCTTGATCGATGATTGGGTCAGCATCGGCTCGTGCAATTTCGATCACTGGAACCTGCGTTTCAATCTGGAAGCCAACCTTGAGGCCCTTGATCCTAGACTGACCCGGGCAGTGGCGGCGAGTTTCGAGAAGGATTTTGCGTTGAGCCAGGAGGTGAGCCTGGAGGCATGGCAACGCCGGCCGCTGTGGCGGCGTGTGAAGCAAAGGATCTGGGGCTGGGTGGATCGGCTGGTGGTAAATCTGCTGGATCGACGGGGATAGTCGTCACACACTCAAATTATTGTTGGAGCGGGCTTGCCCGCGATGGCGGCCTGACAGACAACGTAGCTGTTGGATGTTATGGCCTCATCGCGGGCAAGCCCGCTCCCACAGTGATTCGCAGTGTCCGAAGGGTTACAGCAACTCAAAACTCTGCTGCGTCACGTCCTGAGAATCCAGGCCGATCTGCACGTTGAACTTGCCCGGTTCCGCCACGTACTTGAGCTGAGCGTTGAAGAACTTCAGGTCATCCTCGGTGATGGTGAAGTGCACGACTTTCTGTTCGCCGGCCTTGAGCATGATTTTCTGGAAGTTCTTCAGCTCCTTTACGGGGCGAATCATCGAACCGGTCACGTCCTGCAGGTACAACTGCACCACGGTTTCGCCGTCACGCTTGCCCGTGTTTTTCACCATGACGCTGGCGTCGAGCTTCCCGGTCTTGTTCAGCGTGGTCGACGACAACGCCATGTCGGTCAGGCTGAAACTGGTGTAGCTCAAGCCGAAACCGAACGGGAACAGGGGGCCGGTGGTGTCATCGAAATACTGCGAGGTGTAGTTGCCCGGTTTGCCCGGCGTAAACGGCCGGCCAATGCTCAGGTGGTTGTAGTAAGTCGGAATCTGACCCACTGAGCGCGGGAAGGTGATTGGCAGTTTGCCCGACGGGTTGTAGTCGCCGAACAGCACGTCGGCGATGGCATTGCCGCCTTCGGTACCGCTGAACCAGGTTTCCAGAATCGCGTCGGCCTGATCCCTCTCTTCGAGAATCGACAGTGGACGGCCGTTCATCAACACCAGCACCAGTGGTTTGCCCGTGGCTTTCAGGGCCTTGATCAGCTCGCGCTGGTTGACCGGGATGTCCAGGTCGGTGCGGCTGGAGGATTCGTGGGACATACCGCGGGATTCACCCACGGCGGCGACCACCACGTCCGCGTCCTTGGCGGCTTTCACCGCTTCATCGATCAGCACTTGAGCCGAGCGTGGATCGTCTACCACTTCCGGTGCATCGAAATTGAGGAAGTTCAGGTAATCGAGGACCTTCTTGTCGCTGGTGATGTTGGCGCCACGGGCATAAATCAGCGTCGATTGCCCGCCCAGCGCGGTGGTCATGCCGTCGAACAGGGTGACGGACTGCGCAGGCCTGCCGGCGGCTGCCCAGCTGCCCATCATGTCGATCGGCGCCTTGGCCAACGGACCGACCAGGGCGATCTTCGCGGTTTTCTTCAGCGGCAGGGTTTCGCCCTGGTTCTTCAACAACACCAGGCTACGGCGCGCAACATCACGCGCTTCGGCGCGGTGCAGGCGGCTTTCGGCGTAGGTGTCGGCCGGGTCATCCTCGGCCTTGCCGATGCGCAGGTACGGGTCCTTGAACAGGCCCATGTCGTACTTGGCCGCAAGGACTTCACGCACGGCATTGTCGATGTCGCTCTGCTCGATCTCTCCGGCTTTCAACAGTCCCGGCAGCTCTTTGCCGTAGAGGGTGTCGTTCATGCTCATGTCGATGCCGGCCTTGATCGCCAGCTTCGCGGCTTCGCGGCCATCAGCGGCAACGCCGTGCTTGATCAGCTCGAAAATCGCCCCGTGGTCGCTGACTGTCAGGCCCTTGAAGCCCCACTCCTTGCGCAGCAGGTCGTTCATCAGCCAGGTGTTGGCAGTGGCTGGCACGCCATTGATCGAGTTCAACGCGACCATTACCCCGCCAGCACCGGCGTCGATGGCGGCGCGGTAGGGCGGCAGGTAGTCCTGGTACATTTTGACCGGGCTCATGTCGACGACGTTATAGTCGCGACCCCCTTCGACAGCGCCGTACAAGGCAAAGTGCTTGACGCTGGCCATGATGCTGTCGGCCGCGTTTGCACCGGTGCCCTGGAAGGCCCTGACCATAACCCCGGCAATGCGCGACACCAGGTAGGTGTCTTCGCCGAAACCTTCGGATGTACGGCCCCAGCGCGGATCGCGGGAGACGTCGACCATCGGTGCGAACGTGATGTCGAGGCTGTCGGCGGCGGCTTCCTTGGCGGCAATGCGCCCGGACAGGCCGATGGCGTCCATGTCCCAGCTCGAAGCCAGAGCGATGGGAATCGGGAAAATGGTGCGATGGCCGTGGATCACGTCATAGGCGAAAAACATCGGGATCTTCAAACGGCTGCGCATCGCCGCGTCCTGCATCGGACGGTTTTCCGGGCGGGTGATCGAGTTGAACGTGCCGCCGATGTTGCCGGCGGCGATTTCCTTGCGGATCATCTCGCGTGGCATTTCCGGGCCTATGCTGATCAGGCGTAGCTGGCCGATTTTTTCATCGAGGGTCATTTGCTTCATCAGGTTATTGATGAAGGCGTCCTTGTTTTCCAGAGGTGCGGGCGTCGTGGCGGCCAGTACGGTATGACTGGCCAGACTGACGAACAGGCCCAGCAAACACAGCTTCTTCATGAATAGTTTTCTCGAAAGCCTAAACGGCAGTGACGACGCGCCGGTCAGCCAAAATTTAGGGAGCGACTATTGTTGTTCAGGTAAATGCAGCAAACTTCTGAACTGTTTTAATCCTGGAGCATCTTTTAGCCCATCGGCTGGATGCAATCCAGTGGCGGCGCCGATTATGCCCCAAGAGCCGTGTTCAAAGTTCGCAGGTTGTTTTTTCAACGGAATGTGCAAGGGAGCGTCAACCAGATGAACGTACGACACCATTATCGATCGAGCCTGCAAGTGGCAGCCATGTTGTTGCTGACCACACTGCTGGCGGGTTGCGGCATCAACAACATTCCGACCCTCGATGAACAGGCCAAAGCTGCCTGGGGTCAGGTGCAGAACCAGTACCAGCGTCGCGCCGACCTGATCCCCAATCTGGTGGAGACGGTGAAGGGCTATGCCAAGCATGAGGAAGAAACCCTGACCGCGGTGATCGAAGCCCGGGCCAAGGCCACTTCGATCCAGGTGGATGCCAGCACCCTCGACAATCCGGAAAAGCTCAAGCAATTCCAGCAAGCGCAGGATCAGCTGACCGGTGCGCTGAGCCGGCTGATGGTGGTGTCGGAGCGTTATCCGGACCTCAAGGCCAATCAGAATTTCCTGGCGTTGCAGTCGCAGCTCGAAGGCACCGAGAACCGTATCGCGGTCGCTCGTCGTGATTTCATTCTGGCGGTGCAGAAGTACAACACCGAGATCCGAACCTTCCCGGGTCGCCTCTGGCATAGCGTGATGTACAGTGATTTGCCGATCCGCGAAACCTTCGAGGCGACCAGCCCCGATGCGGACAAAGCACCTCAAGTGAAATTCTGAAATATCACCACCAGCAGTGATGGCAGGTGAATAACCCTGTAGAAGCCGGTCTGCTGGTGCACGGATGAGGTTGCCAATGCGCGTGTTGAAAGTTGGCCTGGTGCTGCTGCTTTGGGTGTTCACCCTGGCGGCACAGGCCGAGTTGAAATTTCCCCAGCTGACCGGGCGGGTGGTCGATAACGCCGGGATGATTGATCCCTCCGTGCGCGACCAGCTGACCCAGCAGCTCCAGGCCCATGAGAAAACCACTGGCGAGCAATTGGTGGTGGTCACGGTGCCGGATCTGCAGGGCACTGATATCGCGGATTTCGGTTATCAGCTGGGTCGTTACTGGGGCATTGGTCAGAAGGACAGGAACAACGGCGCGCTGTTGATCGTTGCGCGTGATGATCGCAAGCTGCGCATCGAAGTCGGTTATGGGCTGGAAGATCGCCTGACTGACGCGCAGAGCTCGGTGATCATCAATCAGGTGATCACGCCATCGTTCAAGAGCGGCAACTTCAGCAAAGGCATCAGCGACGGTGTCGCCGCGATGCTGGTGGTGCTGGGTGGTAATCCGCTCGATGAACCGTCCACGGTGTATGAGTCCAGAGGCGATCCGGGTGCTGACTTCCTGTCGCGGCACCCTGGGGTATTCGTGTTTCTGGTGATGTTGTTCATTCTGACGGTTTTCGTCTGCCAAATGCTCGGCATCATGCCCAGCGGTGGTGGTCGAGGCGGTTCGGGAGGCGGTTTCGGCGGCGGCGGATTTGGTGGCGGTGGCGGTGGCGGCGGGGGCTTCAGCGGTGGCGGGGGCAGTTTCGGGGGCGGCGGTTCGTCGGGTGGCTGGTGAGAAAAATAATGAGCGAGCGTCTTTGAAATGGCATTACTGAATGAACACGAACAACGCAAAGTCGCCGAAGCGATTGCCCGTGTCGAGCGCGATACGGACGCCGAGCTGGTGACCGTGCTCGCTGCTCGCGCCGACGACTACGCGTATATCCCTTTGTTATGGGCCAGCCTGCTGGCGCTGGTGGTGCCGGGTGTCGTGCATTACCTGACCGGCTGGCTGACCTTGCACAGTCTGCTGCTGGTGCAATGGGCCAGTTTTATCGTGCTGTGCCTGGTGTTCCGAATTCCAAAAATCACCACCCGCTTGATCCCCCGTTCAGTGCGTCATTGGCGCGCCTCGAACCTGGCGCGCAGGCAGTTCCTCGAGCAGAATCTGCATCACACTGCGGGTGGCACCGGCATGCTGATCTTTGTTTGCGAAGCCGAGCGTTATGTCGAGATTCTGGTGGATCAAGGCATCTCCAGCCGTCTCGACAACAAGAGCTGGGATGACATTGTGTCGGCGTTCACTTTGCAGGTTAAGCAGGGGCAGACGCTGCAGGGTTTCGTAACGTGCGTCGAAGCTTGCGGCGAGTTGCTGAAAGTGCATGTGCCGGTGACGCACGTGAGGAACGAGTTGCCGAATCGGCTGGTGGTGTTGGGCTGAGCATCACCGGTCACTTGTGCCTCTGCTTATTACAAACCCATCCCGTTGTTTGAGTTCCTGCTTGTCTTCAACATCTCCTTCCATTAACGAACGCCCTGCATCGGGCGTTCTGACCTGGAGGGAGGTTTTGTCATGTCTGCGAATCAACCGCTCGACCCTTTTTTATGTGCCTCGCTCAGTGGCGAAGAGCGTCCGCCCGCACAACTGACGGCGAAAGAAACCGAAGCCTTGCTGTGGTGCTTTCAAGGTAAAACGTCCTGGGAAATAGCCAGAATCCAGAACTGCTCGGAGTCGACGGTCAACTTTCATTTCACCAATATCCGCCGCAAGTTCGCCGTCAATTCACGCAGTGCGGCCTTGCTCAAAGCGATTGAGTTGGGCTTCATCAACGTCGAAAAGAGTGAATCGGGAGGCTCTGATGAGCGTCACTGATTCGGCCTATAACAGTGTCGGCGGACTGCTGCTGGGACTGGGTATCGGCACACTGCCCTCTATCGACGGTGAGGCACTCTTCGGTGCCGCGCTCGGCGCATGGCTCGTTACCACGACTCGCAGTAACTTCAAGGCCTGGCAGCGTATCGGCTCGTTATTGTTGTCGGCGGGCGTCGGCTACCTGTTCACACCTGTCGCGTTGCCGCTGGCACCTTTTCTGACCGGGGGCGTGACGGCATTTCTCTGCGCACTGATCGTCATCCCCCTCAGCATCAAGGTCATGCAATGGATTGATGGCGTCGGTATTGGCGAAATCATCCGGCACCTGAGAGGGCGAGGGTGATGAGTGGTGCAATGACGCTCCTTGTGTACATAACGGGTATTGCTCATTTGCTGAGCGCATTCAGGCTGGCCTGTTATCGGCGAGACGAAGCACGTCGTTGTTGGCGAGATGGTCTGATGATCAGTTTGTGTGGAAGCCTGTTTTGCCTGGCGGGCATGGACGTACTGCTAACGTTTACGCCCGTCAGCCCATGGCATGCAGGAATCAGTGTCCTGGCGTGCGCGCTGATTTTCCGTAGCGGCGGAAACATCATGGTGTTGTGGTATGCATTGAAGTAACGCGTGCGGGGGCTTCTATTACGTTATGTGTCGTTAACGTGTTGAAGCGCCGACAGGATAGAGGACATTTCCGCCAGCTTGAGTTCCAGATCGCGCAAGCGCGTCTTTTCTTCAAGTGCGCGTTGTATGACACAGCGATCATCGTCGTCGAGCAAGCGCCACAGCGCGAGCACTGTATTTTCACGCAGGGTGTTTTCCCGGCTGGTTTCGAGGGTGTTTACGTGTGTTTGCCGCAGCATCGGCCCTACACCCAGCAATAACCAGTCGAGAGAGATGCCCCGTGCTTGCGCCAATTCTACGCATAATGAGTATGGCGTGCTGTCGCGACCTTTCCAGCTGCTAAGGGTCTGCGGGCTAATTTTTAGCGCTGATGACAAAGAAGCATCGGTAGTTGTACCGGTAATATGCTTCAGGCGAGCCAGGACGCCTTGTGATTTTTTGCTACGCAATTTGAGCGTTTTCCTTTTGACATATGCTTTTTGAATACCTAACGTATGCACAATGAGTTGTTTTTATCTTGTGAGTAATCAATCTTCCACTATGAGTCAGAAGAACACGATGTCGAAACTTCCTAATGGTATCAGGGTAATTTCCTACGAGCTTGGCTTGTACCCACTCAGCGACTGCCCGATGCACTTTCTTGCGTCTGGCAGACGTTATTCGCATGGCCGGACCGTGCCGATCAGTGCGTCAAGCAGTATTGCGTTTGATCAGGTTGATTACCACCAGATGACCTCCGGGATTCAAGCATGAGCACCTACAAAATGGTTTGTCCGCACTGCCTGAGCCGGATGCGCATTCGAACCAGCGAAGGGCGTCATATATTCCTGCGAGTGGCTTATCTGCAATGCACGTCCGAAGCCTGCGGCTGGTCGGTGCGGGCCGAGTTCGAAATGACCCATGAATTGTCTCCGAGTGGTATGCCCAATCCCGCTGTGCGTTTGCCGTTCGCCGGGCCGGATTTGCGCAGCGCCGCCCGGCCCGTTGTGGTCAGCCCCGCGTCGTCAGAATTGCACCCGGAGTCCTGAGCATGACGGAAGTTGACGAGTATTTTGAACTGCATGAGGATTTGCTGGATATTGCCCGCTCGTTCCTGGCTCGACATCAGACCGATACATTGATCGATGACCAGGTATTGTTCTGTCGCGCCGTCAAGCACTTGCAGGATCTCGATGTGCCGATGCATTTGGCTGAAAGGCTGGTCAGTCATGCCTATGGCCTCCTCAAATCCAGCAACGACCGCCGCCGTCTGGATATGGACGCAAGCACGGAAACCATCGCGGTAATCACTGATCCGGCCAATGGCCTGACCTGGGCGGTACCGGTGGGATTGATCGTCAAATACATTATTAATTCGCCGAATAATCGCAAACTTCGCTTGGTTGAGCCCTGAAGTCAGTGATCAAACATTCAGGTCTTGGGACGGAGCGACCAGGGCCTGGAAAAATAACACCGTGCCCTAAGACTCCATCCCCCCTAAAATAACGGCCATTCCCGATCCGCATCGCCCGAGGCCGTTACTTTCATGTCTATCACCGCTACTCCTGCCAGTCTCGCGCCGGATCACCACGCTCAATTCGTTGATCTGCTGCAATCGAGCCTCGATCAGAACGCCTTCATCAAATTGGTGCTGGCCAAGTACGTGGGCCCCGAAGCGGACTTGCAGCGACTCATCGTCAAGCAGCTGACAGTCAAGGATCAGCCTTGCCTGTCCTTCGTTTATCGCTACAAAACCCGCGACATCACCAAAAACCTGCCCCTTGCCGAGGGCGTCGAGGTACTCGCCTCGCTGTTACCTGCCTCGTTCAAGAATGCACACTTGCTGTCGTTGACCGATGAAGTTCAGCTCGAATACAGCAAAAAGGGCAAAAGTTCGCTGTTCAAGAGTAAACCTCAGCAATTGCGTGAGGTGCCGTCCGCTGAGCACAACCGCGAGAAAAACCGCTTCCTTGACCTGAGTCGGCCATTCCTCGCCGATCTGGGCGTGACCAACAAGCAACATGAACTGATCCCGGCGATGTCGCGGAAATGGAAGCAGATCAACAAGTTCATCGAAGTGTTCAGCCATGCGCTGACCACCTCGCCGCTGGCATTGGACAAGCCGGTCCAAGTGGCTGATTTCGGCTCGGGCAAGGGCTATCTGACGTTCGCCATCCATGATTACCTGCGCAACACTTTGAAAGCCGAAGGCGTGGTGACTGGCGTCGAACTGCGTGAAGACATGGTCACGCTGTGCAACACCGCTGCCGAAAAACTCGAACATCCTGGGTTGGTGTTCAAGTGCGGGGATGTGCGCAGCGTCGCGCCGAGCGAGCTGGATGTGATGATTGCGCTGCATGCGTGCGACATTGCCACCGATTACGCGATCCATACCGGTATCCGCTCCGGCGCCTCGATCATCATGTGTTCGCCGTGCTGCCACAAACAGATCCGCCTGCAAATCCAGAGCCCGGCGCTGCTCAAGCCGATGCTTCAATACGGTCTGCACCTGGGCCAGCAGGCCGAGATGGTCACCGACAGTTTGCGCGCATTGTTTCTTGAGGCCTGTGGATACGAGACCAAGGTGTTCGAGTTCATCTCCCTGGACCACACCAACAAGAACAAGATGATCCTGGCGGTCAAACGTGCCGAGCCGGTGGACCCGGCTCAGTTGCTGGTGAAGATTCAGGAGCTGAAGGATTTCTACCACATCAGCGAACATTGTCTGGAAACCCTGTTGCGGGCTGACGGGTACCTCTGATCCTGCGGGGCGAGCCCGCTCGTAATGGCGACCTGACTTCAACAGTTATGTTGTATGCGATGTCCCCTTCGGGATCAGGCGTGCTCCCGCCGTTGACTGGACGGCGGTCCTGCGCCCCAGCATCACCGTCACGATCACCCCGGCGGCAAACAGCCAGGTGATCGGCTCGATGTGTTCACCAAAGAACAGCGCTGAAAAGGCGATGGTGAAGAAGATCTGCAGCAACTGGATCTGGCTGACGCGAGCAATGCCGCCCATCGCCAATCCGGCGTACCAGGCAAAAAAACCGATGAACTGCGAAAACAGCGAGACGTAGCCAAACGCCCACCAGGTCCTGGCTGATATTGCACCCTGATGCTGCAATGCCAGGTACGTTACTGGCCCGATCAGCAGCGGAGTCGACAGCACCAGTGCCCAGCAGATCACCTGCCAGCCTCCCATTTCCTTGGCCAACCGGCCGCCTTCGGCGTAACCCAACCCGCCTACGGCAATCGCGCCGAGCATCAACAAGTCCCCCGCCTGGATACTGCCGGCACCGCTGATCAGCGCGTAACCGAGCACCAGCGCACTGCCCAGGGCGGCGCAGGCCCAGAAAGCTTTCGAGGGGCGTTCGTGGGACAACCAGGCGGCATACAGCGCGACGCAAAGGGGCTGCAACCCATTGACCAGCGCGCCATGGGACGCGGGCAAGGTTTGCATCGCCCAGGCTGACAGGACCGGAAAGCCGAGGATCACGCCGGCGATCACCAGCGTCAGCCCCTTGAACTGTTTCCACGTCGGCCATTTCTCGCGGTGCCACAACAACAGCAGCGCCGCCGGAACCGCGGCGACCAGCGCTCGGCCCAGACCGTTAAGCAGCGGATGCATTTCCTGCACGACGATGCGCGTGAAGGGCAGGGTGAGGCTGAAGATCACAACGCCGAGCAGACCGAGGGCCATGCCGGTGTTTTCGCGTGAGGACATGATGGCAACCAGAATCGAAGGTGACGGGAGTCGCTTTATCTAGCCATAAACCCGTGGTTTTGGCGCTTACAGTCAGGCGCAGAAATATCCGTACAGTTGAGGGTAATCCCCTCAACGTAGGAGCTGCCGCAGGCTGCGATCTTTTGATCTTGCTTCCAAAAATCCCCCCCAAAAAAGCTGCCACCTATCCATAACAACAGCCCAACCGTAATAACCGGTTATTACCCACCCCCACAGATAAAGACTACTTTGAATGTTCCACGCATTCCCCAAAGGAGCCCTCCCCATGGCCGCTAAAAAAATTCTGATGCTGGTCGGCGATTACGTCGAGGATTACGAAGTAATGGTGCCGTTCCAGGCGCTGCTGATGGTCGGCCATACGGTGCACGCCGTTTGCCCGGACAAGACTGCAGGCCAGACGGTACGTACCGCGATCCATGACTTCGAAGGCGACCAGACCTACAGCGAAAAACCGGGTCATTTGTTTGCGCTTAACTTCGACTTCGCCAAGGTCGCGGAAGCCGACTACGACGCGCTCCTCATCCCCGGCGGTCGTGCGCCTGAGTACCTGCGCTTGAACGACAAAGTCCTTGAACTGGTACAAGCCTTCGATAAGGCCGGCAAACCGATCGCCGCCGTATGCCACGGCGCGCAACTGTTGGCGGCGGCGGGAATTCTCGAAGGTCGCGAGTGCAGCGCTTACCCGGCCTGCGCGCCGGAAGTGCGTCTGGCGGGCGGTACGTTCATCGATATCCCGGTGACGCAAGGTCACGTCCAGGGCAATCTGGCCACGGCGCCAGCCTGGCCGGCCCATCCGAGCTGGCTGGCCGGCTTCCTCGGATTGCTGGGCACCCAAATCACGCTGTAACGGGGGACATTTCATGTGCGAGCTCTACGTCAAAGCCGATCCGATTCTTTACGAATCGCGCTCCCGCTCGCTGCGCATCTGCGGGGTGGTCACCACCTTGCGCCTGGAAAACCAGTTCTGGGACATCCTCAGCGAGATCGCCGAGGCGGATGGCATGACCACCAATCACCTGATCGCCAAGCTCTATGAAGAGGTGATGGATTACCGCGGCGAAGTGGTGAATTTCGCTTCGTTCCTGCGGGTGAGTTGCACGCGGTATTTGAGCCAGCGACGGGTGCAGGCGCCGGAGTTGTCGGTGGTGCGGGCGGGGGTGAAGTAGGCTGGTTTGTCGGTGATTGTGTCGGCCTCGTCGCGAGCAGGCTCGCTCCCACCTTCAGTTTGCGTACACCGACTGTAGGAGTGAGCCTGCTCGCGATGAGGCCGGTACAGGCGACAAAAATCCCGGCCTGGTCTTTACTCTGAAGCGCGAACCCTCTTATTTGCCAAGGAGAAAGAGCATGTCTGGATGGTACGAATTGAGCAAAACCAGCAACGGTCAGTTCCGGTTTGTGCTGAAGGCGGCCAACGCTGAAACCATCCTTACCAGCGAGCACTACACCAGCCGCAGCGCCGCCGATGGAGGCATTGCTTCGGTCCAGAAAAACAGCCCGCTGGATGAGCGCTACGAGAGAAAGAGCACCAAGGACGGCCATCCCTATTTCAATCTGAAGGCCGGCAACCACGAGATCATTGGCAGCAGCGAGGCTTACTCCTCCGCCGCTGCGCTGGAGAAAGGCATCGCCAGCGTCAAGTCCTACGGACCGACGACAGTGATCAAGGACAAGACTCTGCCGGTACTTTGAGTCAGACACAACGCACCAATAGGCGCGAGCCTGTTCGCGATGACGGCGGGGCATTCAACAGAGATGTTGAATGTTATGGCCTCATCGCCAGCGGGCTCGCTCCTGCATCGGTTGTGTATTTGCCTTTGGATCAGCGCAACGCCTTCAACAACTCCTGCAACTGACCACAGCCCGCATCGCTTAGCGGGAACACCGGCAATCGCGGGTCGCCCACTTCCAGCCCTGTCGCGCGCAATCCGGCCTTGATCGTCGCGGGCAGCCCACCCTTGAGTATGAAATCCAGCAGCGGCAACTGGCGATAGAACAGGTCCCGCGCCTTGGTCAGATCGTTGGCCAGTACCGCTTCATACAGATCAAGATTGAGCTGCGGGATCACGTTCGGCGCAGCAGTACACCAGCCTTTCGCACCCGCCGCAAAAGCCTCCAGCGCCAGTGGATTGCAGCCGTTGTAGAAGGGCACCTGGCCTTCGCCCAGCAGCTGCAGTTTGTGCATGCGCTGAATATCGCCGGTGCTTTCCTTGACCATGGTCACGTTATCCACGGCATTGAAAATCCGCAGGATCAAGTCCACCGACATGTCGGTCCCGCTGGTGGCCGGGTTGTTGTAGAGCATGATCGGCAAGTCGATGCTGTCGCCGATGGCGCGATAGTGCGCAAGGATTTCCGCTTCGCTAAGTTTCCAGTAAGACGCCGGCAGCACCATCACCACATCGGCGCCGTGGGTTTGTGCATAGCGGGCACGGCGGACGGCTTTCGCAGTCGTCAGGTCGGAGACGCTAACGATGGTCGGCACGCGCTTGGCCACGTGCTTGATGCTGAACTCGCTGACTTCATCCCATTCCGCATCGCTCAGATAAGCGCCTTCGCCGGTGCTGCCCAGTGGTGCGATGGCGTGAACGCCAGCGTCGATGAGGCGATCGATGGATTGCCCGAGCGCGTCGAGATCAATGCCTTCGCCGTTGGCGGTGAATGGAGTGATGGTGTAGCCGATGATGCCGTGAATGGTGGGGGTCGACATGGTGTCTCTCCTGCAGAAAATCGGTAGGTTCAGTTCAGGCAATCGGCGTGTTGACGCAGGTTCTGCCGAGCGTAGTAGTTGAACGCGGCGCCGTGGCGCTTGGGTTTGGAAATCCAGTCGTGGGCTTCGCGTCCCAGTTCCGGAATGATCGGTTTGATTGTTCCCGCGCTCATCGCCAGCAGTTGCAGCCTGGCGGCGCGTTCGATCAATTGCGCAATGACGCAGGCCTCTTCAATGGTCGTGCCCGTGGACAACTGGCCATGGTGCGATAGCAGGATCGCCCGCTTGTCGCCAAGAGCACCGGCAATCAGCTCGCCTTCTTCATTCCCCACTGGCACACCCGGCCAGCCTTCGAGAAAGGCACAGTCGTCGTAGAGCGGGCAGAGGTCCATGTGGGAAATCTGCAGCGGCACTTCGAGCATCGACAGCGCCGCAACGTGGCTCGGATGGGTGTGAATGATGCAGTTAACGTCCGGCCGTGCGCGGTATACCCAGCTGTGAAACCGGTTGGCCGGATTGGGCATGCCGTGGCCTTCCAGTACTTCCAGGTCTTCGTTGACCAGCAGCAGGTTGCTCGCGGTGATCTCGTCGAAACCCAGGCCCAGTTGCTGGGTGTAGTAGGTGCCTGGCTGTGGGCCGCGGGCAGTGATCTGGCCAGCGAGGCCGGAATCGTGGCCATTTTCGAACAGAATACGGCAGGTCAGTGCCAGCTTTTGCCGGTCGGTCCACGTATTATCCGCCAGGGTATTTTGCATCTGTGTCAGCGCTTGCTTGACCAGTTGGTCTTTGGGTAGTGCTAATGTCCGGGCCATATCGGTGTCCTTCGTTCGGTTCATGCAAATGACACTAAATAGGCTATATGACACAAAGTGTCATTAGCAAGGACAATACGTCGCTCCCTTGATGGATTAATCGCTCTACATGTCTATCCGTTTGAAATTATTGAGAAAAAAACTTGGTGTGACGCTGGAGGCTTTGGCCGAGAAGTCCGGCATGACCAAGAGTTATCTGTCGAAGGTCGAGCGGGGCTTGAACACGCCATCGATTGCGGCTGCGTTGAAACTGGCCAAGGCGCTGAACGTGAAGGTCGAGGAGCTGTTCTCCGAAGACAGCGTCAGCCTCGACAGCTACAGCCTGGTGCGCAGCGATGAGCGCCAGTCCCTGGCCGCCAATGACCAGAGTCCCGGTTACGCCGTGCTGGCTCATCAGGTGAGTGAGCGCAGTCTGCTGCCGTTCATCATTTATCCGCCCACCGAATTCGTCGACAAGGCGTTCAAGGAGCACACCGGGGAGGAGTTTTTGTTCGTCCACGAAGGGCAGGTGGAAGTGGATTTCATGAATGAGCGGGTGCTGCTCAACCGTGGGGATGCGCTGCACTTCAATGCGCAGAAGCCTCATCGGATCCGGTCAGTGGGTGAGGTTCTGGCGCAGTTGCTGGTGGTGGTGCATAGCAGCGAAGAGTGAAGGTGATCCCTGTAGCCGCTGGCGCAGCCTGCGTTCAACTGCGAAGCAGTCGTGATTTATCGGCAGTGTGCCAGATGGACAGCGTCGTACGGATGGGCGACTGCTGCGCGGTCGAACGCAGCCTCGCAAGCTCGACTGCTGCTACGGGTACGAATCGGTGCTACAAGGATCGCTTCAGACCTCAACCGGGACCGTCAGCCTGGAACTCCCCAGCGGGTGCGTCTTGGAATCAAAAAACCGCAACTCGCTGCCCGTGCCCTCGAACACCTTCGCGTAATGCCGTTTCTGGTGCAGAACGAACGCCTTGCTGCGCGGCTTGATCGAGATGGCGACCACCTTCGGTTTCGCCTGACGCAGTGCATGAATGATGTGACTGTCCTGTTCACCCAGGGCATGACCGAAGAGGCACAGCCCCTCGTCATGACCGAGTAACTGGTCGTAGCAGAACGACAGATAGTCCGAGCTGCGAATAGTCTTGAGCTTGTCCTGCGACGGGCCTTCGTTGACGAACAGTGGTACATCGTCCAGCGTCTTGATCGTATTGTTGATCGCGAAACTGCCCAGCAAGGTGCCCTCGGTCGACATCAGCTTGCGCGCGGTGCCGTCCTGATTGCGTACCAGGTGCAACCCGCCATGCAGGTACAGCAATCGGGTTTTCTCGGTGGCTGTGCGGCTCAAATCAAAACCCGGTTCGGCGCCCTGGAACAGGTCGGTGATGGAGTCCGGCTGGTGCTGAATGGCCCAATAGTTGAGCAAGTCGTAATTGGTGGTGAACACCGTCCGGTAGCGGGCCAGTTCCTCACTGATGGTCGCCAGGGTCGCCGGCACCACCAGTCGCCAGGGGATATGCACCGCGTGCACGGTGTTGATCAGCGCTTCCTTGATCGCGTAGTAGCGATTGCGCGGCGCGGCGGAGCTGACGGCCAGGGCCTTGTTCACGCGACTGGTGGTTTTCAGTGCGCTGAGGACTTGCTCGAAGCTGCGCGTCTGCATCGCCTCGAACACGCTGAGCTCGGACTGGCTCAGGGGTTTTTCTTCGACGGTGCGGGCGTTTTCGAACAGCGAGTCGTAGCCGAAATCGTCCCACACCGCGCGGCTGGCGCCGTTGCCCAGCAGCAAGCCGCTGAACGTAGCGGTGGTGCGCAAGGCGTTCCAGTCTTCAAGTTGGGCATCAACATCCTGGAAATCGGTCATTGCGTTGGTCGTCTCGAAAGCAAAAGGTCTGATGGGCGGCGACTTTATCACGACCCGACGTTGAGCCAGATCAAGTTACCGCACCCTGGATGAGTTGATCCTGTCGGTATCCGCTGGTTCGTCTTCGCCGATCCGGCTCCCGTCAGGAGATTCGCTCATGAGCAGCACCTTTTTCATTCCCGCCGTCAACATCATGGGCATCGGCTGCCTCGAAGAAGCCATGGTCGCTATTGGCAAATACGGCTTTCGCAAGGCGCTGATCGTCACTGATACCGGGCTGGCCAAGGCCGGCGTGGCGGCGATGATCGCCGGGAAGCTGGCGGAACTGGACATCGACTCGGTGATTTTCGACGGCGCCAAGCCTAATCCGAGCATCGCCAACGTCGAGCTTGGCCTCGGTCTGCTCAAGGAAAGCCAGTGTGATTTCGTGGTGTCCCTGGGCGGTGGTTCGCCCCATGACTGCGCTAAAGGCATCGCTCTGTGCGCGACCAACGGCGGGCAGATTCGCGACTATGAAGGCGTCGATCAATCTACCCGACCGCAACTGCCGCTGATCGCCATCAACACCACCGCCGGCACCGCCAGCGAGATGACCCGCTTCTGCATCATCACCGACGAATCGCGTCACGTGAAAATGGCCATCGTCGACCGCAACGTCACGCCGCTGCTGTCGGTCAACGACCCGGCGCTGATGGTTGCCATGCCTAAAAGCCTGACGGCCGCCACCGGCATGGACGCGCTGACCCACGCTATCGAAGCCTATGTGTCCACCGCCGCCAATCCGATCACCGATGCCTGCGCGTTGAAAGCCATCACCTTGATCAGCAACAACCTGCGCCTGGCCGTGCGCGACGGCCGCGACCTGGCGGCACGGGAAAACATGGCCTACGCGCAGTTCCTAGCGGGCATGGCGTTCAACAACGCGTCACTGGGTTTCGTGCATGCCATGGCGCACCAGTTGGGTGGTTATTACGACTTGCCCCACGGTGTGTGCAACGCCGTGCTGTTGCCGCACGTGCAGAGCTTCAACGCGCTGGTCTGCGCAGATCGCCTGACCGACGTGGCCCACGCAATGGGTGCAGACACGCGCGGCTGCAGTCCGGAAGAGGGCGCGCAAGCGGCCATTACGGCCATTCGCACCCTTGCCCACGACGTGGAAATTCCCGCCGGTTTGCGCGAGCTTGGCGCCAAGCTCAACGACATCCCGATCCTCGCTACTAACGCCCTCAAGGATGCCTGCGGCCTGACCAATCCCCGGACGGCGGATCAGCGTCAGATCGAAGAGATTTTTCGCAGCGCGTTTTAAGTTGTTTTATGGCCGGGCGCGAACTTTACGCAGAGCATCGCGCCCAGCGCGAGCAAGGTACACAGCAAGGAAAGTGGCCAGGCTTGTTCGCTCGCGATCAGGCTGGCGATCGCGCCGATCACAGCGGCCATCAACTGGTGGATGAAGCCGCTGAGCGCCATCGCATACGCACCGCCGACCGGCGAGCCGTCGTTGGCCAGTGACAGGCTGATCGGGTAGTTCAACGATTGACCGAACACCGCAACGCAGTAGGGCAACCAGAACAGCAGTGCGATTGAAGTGCCCAAGAAGCTGCCCAGCAACATCACCGCACTCCCGGACAGTACCAGCCCTACACCGGCCACCATCATGCGTCGCTGGCCGGTGCGAAGCACGAAGCCATTGACTGCCAATGCCCCCAAAAAATACGCCGCGCTGATAGGCCAACCCAACAGTCCGTAATCCACCGCGGACCAGTTGAAGGGGCCTTGCAGAATCAGCGGCGCTGCCGTGTTGAACGCGATGATCACCCCATAACCGAGGCCACCGGCGAGGGCCGGCAACACGAAGGCCCGGTCACACACGATTCGCCTGTAACTCCGCCAGGCGGATGACTGGGCGCTCTCGTCGTCTCGAATGGGAAACGGGACACGCGCCACCCCCATTGCCATCAAAAGACTCACACTGCCCAGCAGATAAAAAATGGCGGACCAACCCAACGTCACCTGGATGATCGAGCCCAGGTACTGGCCTATCCCTAGCGCGACGACAAAAGAGATCGAAATCCAGGACAGCGCTTTGGCCAGCAGGTCACCGCGAAAACTGTCGCGGATCAGCACCCGGGCCATCACCGAAATGCCGCTCGCGCCAATGCCTTGAACCAGTCTTAACGCCAGGAATGATTCAAGCGTCTGGCCCAGAGGCAAGGCGAGGTTTGCCACCCCGTAAATACCCAGTGCCGCGAGCAACACCGGTTTACGCCCGATGCGTTGGCTGAGACTGCCCCAGAACAACATCGGCAGCGCCATACCGATGAGATAAACCGCCAGCCCCCACGAAACCTGCGAGGCATCGGCAGACAGATACCGGGCCATCTCCGGCAATGCCGGCAGGTAAATGCTCATGCCCAACTGGGCGAGGAAAACAGTGCTGCAGGTGACGAGGAGGGTGGTGCTGCTTTTCATGTAAAACCTTGGCACTGATCGGCAGGGATTTTGATTGCGGCAAGACTACACCCAGCGGGCGGTCCGACGCCGATAAGTCCATGAGTTTCCCCTCAACCTGCCGTCACCAGCGTCTTACCCGGACTGGCACTGAACTGGATCAGCACTACCCCGGCAATCAACAACACCGCCCCCAGCACGCGCGGCAAGGTCATCTGCCGCTCGACCAATCCGAACAACCCAAAGTGGTCGAGCACTAGCGATGCAACCACTTGTCCTGCCAGCGCCAATGCAATAAACCCCGACGCCCCCAACTTGGGCAATAGCATCAGCGCCAGCGAAATAAAGCACACCCCAAACGCACCGCCGGCCCACATCCATAACGGCGCTTTGGTGATGAATGCCAACGTTGGCAAGGGCAAGCGCATCGCCACAATCACCGGCAATAACACCGCAATGCTGACCAGTAACGACGCGAGCGTTGCCCATAACGGATGTCCGAGACCTCTGCCGAGATTGGCATTGATCGCACTCTGAAAGGGCACCACCGCCCCGGCTATCACGGCCAACAGCAGCAGGCCGGCCCAATGCAACGTCGTCATGATGAAACTCCAACAGGTTTTGCTGGACTCTAGAGTATTCGTCGCGCAGATTTAAATTCCAAATTGCTATGCAGAACATGCACCAGATGAATGATCTAAGGCGTATTGACCTTAACTTGCTGGTGATCCTTGACGCTTTGCTTATGGAGCAACACGTCACCCGCGCAGCCGAGCGCCTGCACCTCAGTCAACCGGCGGTCAGCCATGCGCTGGCGCGGCTGCGCGATCTGCTCGGCGATCCGTTACTGGTGCGCGCGGGCGCCACGCTGGTGCCAACGCCGCGGGCGCTGGAGTTGGTCACGCCCCTGGCCGAAGTGCTTGCTCAGGTGCAATCGCTGCTGGCGCCGAATACGTTCGATCCGACCACCGCCAAACGCACCTTTCGCCTGGCCATGTCCGATTACGGGGCTGCGATCGTCTTGCCGGGGCTGGTTCGAACCTTGCGGCGTGATGCACCGGGTATCGATCTGCAGATCAGCCACGCCAGTCGCGAAGGGATGCTTGATGCCGTACTGAATGGCGACATCGACATGGCGGCCGGAGTGTTTCCGGAGATACCCAACGAACTGCGCAGCACGGCGTTATTCGATGAGCATTACGTGTGCCTGGTCGACCGTAACAGCCTGCCAACCGGTGGTGAGCTGGACCTGCCGACATACCTGTCACGGCCCCACGTTCTGCTGGAAATGCGCGGCAGTGGCACACCGGAAATCGAACGGACCCTGACGGCACTGCGTGCTCGCCGGCGTGTGTCGATCAGTCTGCCACACTGGAGCGTGGCCCCTGCGTTCATCAGCGGTACAGATCTGATTCTCACGGTGGCCTCGCGCGCGGTCAGCAGCGTTGATGAGCGGTCATTGATCGTGGTGCCGCCGCCGTTCAAGATTCCCGCGTTTACCTTTGTGCTGGCGTGGCATAAACGGCGGAGCGGGGATCAGGCGTTGAATTGGTTAAAGAACGAAATCGAGCGATTAATGGTCTGTGACGTCCCGCCGGTACCCTTCTAGCTCAACAAACGCAGTAGACTCGCGAGCATTCAGCGCACCTCGAACAGGAGTTCCCATGACCCCCACTCTGCTACTGGCCGTTCTCGCTTCGGGCTTTATCTATGCCATTACACCGGGGCCTGGCGTGCTGGCAGTATTGGGCATTGGTGCTGCACGTGGACGGCGGGCCGGGGCGGGGTTTCTCTGCGGGCATTTACTGGGCGATGTGATCTGGTGCAGTACGGCGCTGATAGCGATTGTCGGCGCGCGGGAAATTGGCAGCACGGCGTTCGACGTGTTGGGTGTGATCAGCGGCCTTTACCTGTTTTGGCTCGGATTGCGCGCAGTACGTGCCAAGCGCAGCAGCGCCGAAGTGCCTCAAGGGCCAGCACGGCAGCCGTTCTGGCATGGCATCCTGTTCGGGCTGACCAATCCTAAAGCCTATCCGGTGGCGGTGGCGACGTTCACCGCACTGCTGTCCAGTCGTGCAGAGTTGCTGCACTGGTCGATGTTGCCCTGGCTGATCGCGCTAAGTTTCATCGGAGGCCTAATCGCCTACGCTATCCTCATTGGCATCGTCGGCGCCCGGCAGGTACGCACTGTGTACCAGCGTCATGAACTGTTGATCACCCGGTTGTGCGGGGTAATGTTTATCGGTTTCGCCATCAATGCTCTGGTGCATGCAGTGCCGGGATTGGTGGCGAGCAAGACTTGAATCGGATCGCAGGGCACCATGGAAAGCAGAAATTCCGCGCCGCTGGCGAGTTACATCGATCTACTGCTGGACGCCGTGTGTGCGGTCGATAAACAAGGTCGTTTCGTGTTTATCAGCGCCGCCTGCGAACAGGTTTTTGGTTACACCCCCGATGAGTTGATCGGCAAGGCGATGATTGATCTGGTGCATCCGGCCGATCGACAGCGGACCCTCGACGCTGCGCGGGAGATCATGGGCGGCGAGCCCAAACTGAATTTCGAGAACCGCTACCTGCGCAAGGACGGTCGGGTGGTGCATATCCTCTGGTCGGCCCGCTGGTCGGAAGTCGATCAGCTGCGCATTGCCGTGGCCCGCGATATCACCGGGCGCAAGCAGGCCGAATCCCGGCAGGCGGCGTTGTACGCGATCTCCGAAGCGGCCCATGCCGCAGAAGATTTGCTGGCATTGTTCAAGCGTATCCATTTGCTGATCGGTGAATGGTTGCCGGCGATGAATTTCTCCGTGGCCTTGTATGACGAGCACTGTTCACAGCTGAATTTCCCCTATCACGTCGATGAACTTGAACCGCAACCCGAACAGCCGGGAACGGTCACCGGGCGCTTGTGCGCAGAGGTCATTCGCAGCGGACAACCAATTCTGCTGACCCCGGATCAAGGCAACGCTCCTGCGGGGTTCGAGGCGTTGGTGGCGGGCCAGGAATCTCCCTGCTGGTTGGGCGTACCACTGAACTCGCAAAACGGCACCATTGGTGCTCTGATCGTCAAAAGTGTTGCGGGCGGCGAGCGCTACACCGAGCAGGACAAGGAATTGCTGCAGTTTGTGTGTGCCCAGGTGGCCACCGCGATCGAGCGCAAGCAACTGCATGCCCGCCTCGAACGCATGGCGCAGTACGACGCGCTGACGCAACTGCCCAATCGCGCGTTACTCCGTGACCGTCTGAAAAGTTCGCTGACATTGGCTCAGATGGACGGCGGTCGCATGGCGTTGCTGTACGTCGATCTCGACCGCTTCAAGGAGGTCAACGACAACCATGGCCATTCGGTGGGCGATATGTTGCTGCAAGCGGTGGCTAGTCGGCTCAAGGGCTGCGTGCGCGAAACCGACACGGTGGCCCGCATCGGCGGCGACGAGTTCGTGGTTTTGCTGCACAGCATTCATGCTGCGGAAGACGCCGAAAAAGTCGCGAAGAAAATCCGTCAGGTATTGGCGCAGCCACTGCGCCTGGACGGCCACAGCTTGACCATTCGGACCAGCATTGGCGTCGCGCTGTACCCTGAACACGGCACTGAGGAGAAGCAGTTGTTCAGACACGCCGATGAAGCGATGTACACCGCCAAGCGCCAGTATCACTTACGCCTCGACGCCTGAAAAACGGCCACCGTTCGTCGCAGCGTTTGTAGCTTTTCTAAACCTTTTGGGGCTGTGAAATTCTGATCCTATGCGGGCTCCTGCTCGCCGCGATCATTACCAAGAGGTAGAGAATCATGCCTAACTCAAGAAACTCGAACTCGGGAAACTTCGCCAACGATCGAACGAAGGCGTCTGAAGCCGGTCGCAAAGGTGGGAAAACAACTACCACGACTGTCGATAAAGACCCTGCGAAACCCGATATGGGCCGCAAAGGTGGTCAGAAATCCAAGTAGTCGGTGAAGGTTGTTTTGATTGAGAGGCGGGGGCGAAAGCTCCCGCTTGAATTTTTTGTCAGAGGAGGGCGCGACCATGAGCCGGATGGCCACCCGTTTACGCAATGCCAGTTTAGTCACGATATTGGGGCTCTTTGCCAGCAGTGCTTTTGCACAATCGCCCGCTGAATTCATCAACGATGCTTCCGCCAAAGGCATGGCCGACATCGAAGCCAGCCGCCTGGCGCATCAGAAATCCGAATCCAAAGAAGTTAAGGACTACACCATTGTGGTCATCAATGACCGCACCACTGCCAATCAGCATTTGGCGAAGATCGCCAAGCAACTGGATTTGCCAGTGGCCCCGCGCGAAGAAGTGGTGAGTGAAGCCCAAAGCCTGATGCCGGAGTTGCAGGACGGCGCATCCTTTGACAAGGCATACGCAAGCAGCCAGGTGAAAACTACCGAAGAGGCCATCGAGCAACTGCAGCAGCAAGCGCAAACGACCGATGTGCCGGAAATCAAAGCCTTTGCCGAAGAAACACTGCCGAAACTGCAAAATCATCTGCA
Source organism: Pseudomonas sp. p50(2008) (assembly GCF_015351605.1). Classification (NCBI taxonomy): domain Bacteria; kingdom Pseudomonadati; phylum Pseudomonadota; class Gammaproteobacteria; order Pseudomonadales; family Pseudomonadaceae; genus Pseudomonas; species Pseudomonas sp. p50(2008). Next base: position 62,393 of record NZ_JACMYF010000003.1, on the reverse strand, counting down.
GATGGCCAAGGCTCTTCAAGCCAGTCGCTAATGGCTCTTATACAAACGGCGCGGGATTCCCTGCGCCGTTTTTGTTTTGGATCAGCAGTCGTTCAGATCCGTTTTTCGCTTGCTTGAAGCGGCCAGACCTTCCAGCGCATGAACGTCTTTCTCGCCCATGGCGCGATAGTGTTTGCGCAGCGCTTCCAGTTGCTTGAGATCGAGTAATTCAAGCCCGAGCATGGCGTTTTGCGCTTCCTTGTTCACCCGCAGCAACTCATCGATCTTCAAGTGCAGGATGTCGGTGTCGCGGTTCTGAGTGTTCTGGATCAGGAAGACCATCAGGAACGTAATGATCGTGGTCGAGGTATTGATGATCAGTTGCCAGGTGTCGTTGTAACTGAAAATCGGTCCACTCAATCCCCAGAGAAAAATCAGAATCAATGCACCCATGAACGTCTTGGGACTACCGGCCCACAAGGCGAGTTTCTGTGAGATTTTTGCGAATTTCATTGCCGTCTTCCTTATAGGGATGCGCCTGAAATTTGAGACAGCGCCGGCATATGGAAAATTCTGCTTACATTTGTGGGTCGTGAAAAAGACGCAACAAAACAGCCCTCGAGACAGTCACTACTCCAGTCACTCGAATTTGGAGAATCACATGAACGTCGCTCGCCTGTTTTGCCTTTCCTGCTGCCTGTTCGTCTTGCAAGGCTGCTTTGATAACTCGGATAACGAAACCAAAGACAACACGGATGGGACCAAATCTTCGGTGCAGATGCAGGACAAGGACGCGGCGGATAAATAGCGTTCGCCTGAGGTCGGGATTGGGGTCAGTGCACGGGCGAGGTATCGTAGCCAACCGGTGTCCGCACCTGGCCGCTATTACGCACCGACAGGAGAACGCAATGAGTTGGTCCGCCAAACAATACGTCGCTTTTGAAGATGAACGCACACGCCCCGCGCGAGACTTGCTCGCAGCCGTTCCGCCCATGGACGCGCGCTCGGCCATCGACATCGGCTGCGGCCCCGGCAATTCGACCGAATTGCTGGTGGAGCGCTTTGCCAACGCCACAGTGCGTGGCGTCGACAGTTCGACCGACATGATCGAAGCCGCGCGCAAGCGCTTGCCGCAGGTGCAATTCGATACCGTCGATATCGGCACCTGGGACGAAAGCGGCCCATTCGACGTGATTTTTGCCAACGCGGTGCTGCAGTGGCTGCCCGATCACGCAACGTTGCTGCCTGCGTTGGTGAACAAGCTTGCACCGGGCGGCAGCCTGGCGATTCAGATGCCCGATAATCTCAATGAGCCGTCGCACCGTTTGATGCGCGAAGTTGCCGCCGATGGTCCATGGGCCAGCAAGTTGGCGGACGCCGCCGGGCAGCGCACGGAAATGGCCAGTGCCAGCGATTACTACTCAATGCTGCGACCGCATTGCGCACGCGTCGATGTGTGGCGTACCACCTACCATCATCCCCTGGCGGGCGGTGCGTCGGGTGTGGTCGAGTGGTTCAAGGGCAGCGGGTTGCGGCCATTTCTCGAACCGCTGGATGAAGCGGAAAAGGCGCAGTACCTCAAGCAGTACCTGGCCGCGATCGAGCAGGCTTACCCGACGCTGAGCGACGGCTCGGTGCTGTTGCCGTTCCCGCGTTTGTTTCTGGTGGCGACTCGCTAACCCTGAGGGACGAATAACGCTGGAGGTTATTTGTCCCTTCGTTTGACGCTCAGGTAATCAAAGAGAAACGAAGCGAAACCGAACAACCCAATCATTGAAATGATCATGATCCCCAACTCTGAATTGTCCATGCTGATCTCTAGTGGAAAGATGAGCTGGCAGGTTAAGGCATCTCCGGTCGCGCTAAATGTCGCGCTACGCTTTCTTTACTGGCCCTCTGCAATCCATACGCAAAAATTACGAGAAAGGGCGGATTGACCCGCCTCCTCATAGCCAGCTCATCCCTGCTGCAACACCTTGAGTGCCGCCGAGGCCAGAAACCCTGAGCGGCTTTTCTCCTCTGGGGACGGGCCCGGGTTTCTGTAATTCAGGATTTTGCCGGACAGGAGAACGGCTAAGGCCTGTGAAGAGATTCGGAAGCGAAGTCCGCTTTATGTAGCAGCTGGCACAGGCTTCGCCAGCTGCTACAAAAAAGCGTGTTTCGGCTAGAGCGTTCCGTCGTTGGTCATTGTCTGATTGCCGAATTTGATGTCGTTGATCTCCAGGCGATCACCTAATCCCGGGCACAAAAAAACCGGCCATCGAGGCCGGTTTTTTTCTTTGCCTGCATCCCACGTTGAAAAACAACCTGGGATCAAAATTCGATTGGAGCGGGTGAAGGGAATCGAACCCTCGTTATCAGCTTGGGAAGCTGGAGTAATGCCATTATACGACACCCGCTCAGAGCGGCTGACTTTGTACCAGATGTGCGCCGGGAAATGAAGTTTTTCTTTAGGCGCGATCACTCGAGTACGGGTGAGGGCAACGCACAAACCACGTGGCGGTCTATCGCGGGCAAGCCTTGCTCCCACAGAAGCGGTAGCGTCCAGGCAAGCAGGCTTGCTCGCGATGACTCTGTTTCAGATGGCCAGTGCATGTTGGTCCTGGACGTAGTGGTAACGCGGTCGGCCTTCATGTGGCGAAGGCTGCAGGAAACTTAGCAGTGCGTTACGGCTGTCACGGCAGGCGGCTTTGTGTTCCATGTCGAGGAAGTGACCGGTCGCCTCAAGCGTGGTGAAGGTGCTGTGTTGAACGTGATTGGCGAACAATCGCGCGCCATCGGCGGCGGTGTATTCGTCCCATTCACCGTTCAGGAACAACACGGGAACGTTGATTTTCTCCGATGCTTTGAGAAAGCACTGGCGGTCGCTGTGCAGCAGGTCGTTGATGTGGAAGTGCATCTGCCCGTATTCATGATCGGCCAGGCTGCTGACGTGGCGATAGTTGAAGCGCTTGAACAGTGATGGCAAGTGCTTGCCGATGGTGCTGTTCACCAGATTGCCGACCCGGTCGCCATCGCGGCTGCCGAGGTAGTCAACGCCGCGCTCAAGGTAGTCGAGCATGTGCGCATTGATCTCCGGGGAGAACGAGCTGATTACGGCTTTTTCGATGCGTCGTGGCCGTTGGGCGAGGGCGACCAGGGTCGCGGCGCCACCCCAGGAAAACGACAGCACGTGTTCGGCGGCGAAGTGGTCGATCAGCTCCAGGAGGATCTGTCCTTCGACGTCCTTGGTCAGCAGTTTCTCGTGCAGGTTGTGTGCTTTAGACTTGCCCGCGTAGGGCTGGTCGTAGCAGACCACGTTGAATTGCGGATGAAGATTTTTCACGGTTTGTGCAAACGACGCAGTCGTGGCCATCGAGCCGTTGACCAGGATGATGGTCTTCTCTGCGGCGTCTGCGCGATAGAACTCCGTGTAAACCCGATACTGACCCTGTATATCCAGCACAGCGATTTCTGGCCTCATGTCATATGACTCCTGGCAAGCGGGTATGCGCGCAAATGAGATTGCACGAGCTTTGTGACAGGTAGGCATACGCCTGGAATTTTGAGAGGCCCATGTCGATCCGTTAAAGCAGGTCGACGGGTATTATTATTGGCGGGCAGTCTGCCGGTCTGAGGCGGAACCTGAGGGTTCTCTAACCGGCAAAAAGTTTCTTAGAAGTATGTTGTGACTCGTCAGTCACATTTCGGCTGACGTCCTGATTCAAGCAGGGCGGAAAGGTTCGCGCAAGTGCCTTTGGTAAATTGTTCGACAACTTCTGCTGAGCGGTAGGCTGCTTAGATCAATTGGATCTCTTCGTCGCTCAGCGGGCGGTATTCGCCCGGTTTGAGTAACGGGTCGAGCACCAGTGGACCCATTTTTTCGCGGTGCAGGCGCAGCACTTTGTTGTTGAAGTGGCCGAACATGCGCTTCACCTGGTGGTAGCGGCCTTCGACGATGCTCAGGCGAGCAGACGTTGGGCCGAGTACGAGCAGATCGGCGGGCAGGGTGGTGAGGTCTTCGAAAGCGAAGTACATGCCCTCGGCAAATTTCAGCGCGTACTCCGGAGCAATCGCTTGCTCGGTCTCGACCCAGTACACCTTGGGCAGTTTGGTCTGCGGCTGGGTCAAGCGACGCGACCAGCTGCCGTCGTTGGTTATCAGCATCAAGCCGGTAGTGTTGAAGTCCAGGCGGCCGGCGATGTGCAGTTCATCCTTGTCCGGTTCGTGGATCAGGTCGAGGACCGTCGGGTGCTGTGGGTCACGGGTGGCGCTGACGCATCCGGGCGGTTTGTGCAGCATGAAATGACGCACAGGCTTGCCGACTTGCAAGACCTCGTTATCCACCTCGACACGGCTGAACTCCCGGACTTCGGCATGCGGATCGCTGACGATTTTTCCGTCAAGCCGCACGCGTTTTTCCGCCAGCAACAGGCGCACCTGCTTGCGGTTGAAGCACGGCAGGTTGCTGAGGAAACGGTCTACACGCATGACGGGGGATCGGCAGGAAAGGGGCCGCGTATCTTACGGGATCGGCCGGGCGGCTGCTTGCAGTTGCGCCTCGACCTGCGCGCAGCGTGGGCAAAGACAGGATTTGTCGCGCAACTCGGCGGGCAAGGCCTGGAGCACGGCCGGATCGATGCTGACGCCGTAGCACCAGCAGGCCCGATCGGCGGTTCGCGGGTCGGCCAGGGTGCAATCGTTGGAGGCACCGCAGGCCGGGCAGGTATCTGGTTTATTCATAAACGGAGTGAGATTTTTCCACGCAGGTGCGGTTACGGCCGGTTTGCTTGGCCCGGTACATCGCATGATCCGCCCGGGACAGCAGCGTGTGCAAGGTGTCTTCGGGCTGCAACGTGGTGAGGCCGATGCTCACGGTCAGCTTCAATGCCTGATCGTTGTACGCATACTGCTGTTGCTCAACGTGCTGACGAATTTTCTCGGCAATCATCAGGCCTGTTTCACCGTCGGTGTCCTTGAGCAACACGATGAATTCTTCACCGCCCCAACGACAGACAATGTCGGAGTGGCGCAGGCAACTTTCCAGGTCCCGTGCGAAGCCGATCAGCACCTGATCGCCGGCGAGGTGACCGTAGGTATCGTTCAAGGCTTTGAAATGGTCCAGGTCGAGCAGTAACGCGGTCAGCGGTTTGGGTTCACGCTGGGCTTCGTGCATGGCTTGTGCGGCCAGCAGGTCGAAGCCTCGGCGATTGGGTAACTCGGTCAGGCTGTCGAGGGTGGCCTGGGCGTGGATTCGCGCCTGATAGCGCTTGATCACCCGGTTCAACAGGGCCAATACGATCAGCGTGATAAACAGGCAGATCAGCAAATTGAGGTACAGCGACTTGCGAATTTCATTGAGCGCGCCGTCTTCGCGTTTGTCGACGAACAGGTACCAGTTGAGCTCCGGAATAAACCGCACGTTGAGGAAATGACCCTGGCCATGAACGGAATATTCATAGGTGCCGCTGTGGGGTTTGGGCAGCTGGCTGACCAGGCTTTTCATGCTGTCGAGTTCGCCAAGGGTCTTGCCGATGTGCGCGCCCTCGGGGCCACCCTCGGCACCGGTCAGCACCAGGCGTCCGAAGGTGTCGACGAAGTACACGCTGCGTTGATAGCGCTGCTGATACTTGTCGATCAGCTTGATCACCGCATCAACCGTCAAACCGACGCCCGCTGCGCCAATGAAGCGGTTGTTGTAGTCGTAGACTTTGTAGTTGATGAAGAACGTCAGGTTGTCCTTGTTGGCCAGGTCCGGATCAACGTTGATTTCGTACGGATCGGCCATGTCACGCACGCGAAAGTACCAGGCGTCTCGAGGCTCGGTGACTTTGATCTGCTTGAGAACGCCTTTGGCGTGGTAGTAGGTCAGGCTGGTGTTGGAGACAAAAAACGCGGTGTAGGCGCCGTAGTGCGTCATAACCTCGTTGAGGTAACGAGTCATCTGCTCGGGGTTCTGCTCACCGTTGACCACCCAGTCGCGCATGAACGTATCCCGCGACATCATTGAGGAGATGAGGATGGGACGGACGAGGTCTTTCTGGATTTCCGAATAGACCGTGTCTGACGTCAACGGCAGTTCGGTGTTGACGATGCTGTCGCGGATCGACGCTCGCGAGGCGTAATAGCTGAGAAAGGACGTCGCCAGAAAGCCCGCACCCAACAGCGCAATCAGCGTAAGAACCAACGAACGTTGCGAATACAGCGGCGAGCGAAGCGGCATGACAGTTCCATCGGCAGTGATCCGGGTGGGAGGCATTCTAATGGGACTGCGGGGAAATAACTGCTGGATTTGTGGGGTGAATTGGTTTGTATCAGGGGCTGTACCGCCCCTAAACACCCCACTTATCTAAATCGATTCTATTCGCCGCTATGCCCCACTTGAACCTCGCGGCCGTAACCTCTGGCCAACCACATTCAGCACATCACACCCATCCCGCAGCGGAAGGGCGCAGAGCAGGGCGAAGTCACTGAGAATGAAAGACTGGCATTCGATTGATCCGCGCATGGAGAGGTTTTCCAGCACTTGGGTGACGGCGTGGATTCGGTAATTGGCGGCGTCGACCAGGACGTCGAGCGGGGCTTGGGTATCGATGAAGAGGGTGGGCATGTCGTCGCAGTTGCTGGTGAGGGGTTTGAAGCGGTTTTCGGGGTGGGGGGTTGGTTTTGTGTAGGGTGGATCGGGATGAAGTGCTTTCATTTGGTTGCTCTAAAGGAAGAATTGGAGCTGCCATAAGCCTTCCTACAAGCTTGGGTGGCAGCTATGCGCGGGGTAGGAATATCGAGACCTTTAGAGCAAAACTCGACCACGCCGAAGCGTGCCCGCGCATAACCGCCGCGACAGATTTTACGGACGCATCATAGTGGCCGCAATTTATGCTTCGACGCCGATGTAGCTCTAGCGGTCTTGAAGGGTTCCTACACCCTGCCACTGCAATTGCAGAGACCGCCAAAGACTATCGATGGAGTTCATGTCGCACCAGTTCATGAACATAGACAGAAATTGAAGGAAACGTCCGACGACCTTGTCCAGAAATTTCGTACGGTCCTACAACCGACTGCTTCACCAAGTGGATTGGTCTTCGTTGCTGGCCTTATACAGATCTTCTCTCCACTCAATAGTCGCCAATCGGAAAATGTCTGAAAAAAAGGCCCTTGTGTCCTTCATTTCGTCCCAACCGTAAGGAAATGACGAATATGCTTCCGGGTCGTATTGAAGTAACGATCGAAAATCATAGTTTTTGTTTTCGAGTGCCTCCATCAAGCACTTATGAAGCAAATATTTGTGGCGGTATGATTTTCGTGAGGGTAAGCAATAGTTCAGTATGATTTTTTCTCTATCGACTGGATCGTTTGGATCAAGCTGTTCCAGGGTGGCTCCTAAAGTTTCTTCGCGGTCATAGATATCTAACCCACCCAGAAAAAATGCAGGAGTTGGGTGGAAGGGTAGTCCATCATCTTTATCAATAAACATTTTTCGCCTACCTGGTTGGAAACAAGGTAAATGGTATGCCGGTTTCTTTGTCGAACTTCATTTCGAATCCGTGCATTTCAATTAATCTTGGGTTCTGTGGTGAGTTTGAATTGGGGACGTAACCTTCGCCGGCACCAGGTAACCTCATGCGCACAATATCGTTTAAATTACCATCTTTGCCCGTAAACTGCGTTAGCCCTCTCTCCGATCTAGTTATTGCAAGGTTGTATGCTGTCAACATTAAGTCATGACTGTAAAATCTGGAGCTTGGATTGCCTCTTCTATGATAAGGAGTAATACCAGTAATCGGATTCGTGCCGTCAATAGCTCTCTGTTTAAAGGCAGTATCTGGAACCTCCGGACCATGCTTCTCCATCATATGCATCCCTTGACTTTTATTCAGTCTGTGTAGCTCTTCTTTGGCTTTTTGTTCCTTAGCGCTTAACTTGGGCTCAGGTAGCTTTTGTTCGCCCTGATCAACCTTAACGCCACCTACATCATCTGGAATCGAACACCCAAGCTTCCCCGGCGGCGGACAACTCAACCCCAGCGGATCCACCCACCCCGTCGGATTCGGCGTGTACTGGTACTGGTTCAACCCACCCGCCAGCTTGATCGGGTCTGGCGTCAGGTACCGTCCAACATCCGGATTGTAGTAGCGATGCCGGTTGTAGTGCAGGCCGCTTTCGGCGTCGAAGTATTGCCCCTGAAACCGCAGCGGCTGCTCGAGCTGTTCACCGCCGCCGTGTTGAAGACGACTGACTTTGCCGTAGGCGTTGCACTTCGCTGACCAGACGATTTCGCCGCTGAAATCCGTCAGTTCCTGCGGCGTGCCGAGGTGGTCGAGTTGGTAGTAGAACGGGCAAGCCTTGCGTGGGCCTTTGCCGTCGAGCATGGCCAGCGGGCGGAAGCTGCCGGGTTCGTAGAGGTAGCTGCGGTAGTGGTTTTTGCTGCTTTCGGCGACGAGGTTGTCGCCTTGCCAGAAGAATTCGGTGGTGTGGCCATCGACGGTTTTGGCGATGCGCCGGCCGAAGGCGTCGTAGCGGTAGCTGGCGGTGCGGCCGTCGGGACGGGTGAGGCCGATCAAGCGGTGCTGGCAGTCGTAGCGGTACTCGGTGACGAGTTTTTGTGCGGTGCCGCGGCGTTCGCGGATCAGGTTGCCGAAGGCGTCGTAGTCGTAGTGGCGGTCGCCCTGCATCAGCAGGCGGTTGCCCTTGACGGTGGGCTTGCCGACGCGGTCCTGCATGAACAGGTTGCCCGCCGGGTCGTGGGCGAAGGTTTCCGGGTCGTCGTCGCGGGCGTGGTTGACGCGGGTCAGGCGGTTTTGCCGGTCGTATAGGTAATGGCGGCGGCCGTGGCGGGTGTCGGAAATTAGTTCGAGGTTGCCGTTGGCGCTGTAGGAATAGTCGCGGCGATACAGCGGTTGTTGCGGTTTGCCGATGGCATGGGCGGTCAGGCGACCTTGATCGTCGTAGGCATAGTCGCTGAGCAGGAGGCCTTGTTGACGTTGCTGTTCGCGGCCACCGACAACGTGATGCGCTGTCAGCCGGGCGCCATTGAGGTCGATGCCGGTGAGCGCGCCACCCGCCGCGTGGTGGTAATCGAGGACGCTGTTGTCCGGCAGGCGCAGGCGGTTGAGCTGGCCGCAGGCGTCGTAGCCATAGCGCAAGGTGCCCCAGCTCTGGTGTTCGGTGATCAGCCGGTCCTGGCGGTCGTATTCGAATTCCAGCGGGTGGTCGTGGCCATCGTCGACGCTGGTCAGGCGGCCGAGCGTGTCGTAATGATAGGTAACGGAGGCGCCATCGGGCAGGGTCTTGACCTGCAAGCGTCCGGCCGCATCGCGTGTATACCCGGTGACCAGTTGCGAGCCGTCCTCGCCAAACTCGGTCTTCTCCAGCAGGTGCCCGTTGAGGTCGTATTCGTAGGCGGTGCGCAGACCGTCGAAGCCGGTTTCCTGCCGGATGAGTCCGTTGGCGGTGTAGTCCAGAAGGTATTTTTCGCCGGACTCGTTCTCGATCTCCGTCAGCAACAGCTGCGCATTGTCGTAGCGATAACGCAGCTGCGAACCGTCCGGATTGATCCGGCGGCTGACCAGGTGCAGGTCCTCGACATACTCGTAACGCGTGACCTGGCCCAGTTCATCGGTGGCTGAGGTGAGGGTGCCGTAGGCGTTGTAGCTGTAAGCGCGGGTGGCACCGGAGGGTGAGGTGCTGTGGATCAGTCGGCCGACGGCATCCCATTGCGAATGCGTGACGGCGCCGTGTTCGTCTTCCTGGGTAATCCGCCGCCCCAGCGCATCGTAGGAAAACTTTCTCGTGTCACCTATCGGCAACGTTTCTTCAACGAGCTGGCCCAACGCGTTCCAGACGAACAGGTGCCGGCTGTGATCCGGGTAACGGATCGATAACAGGCGACCTTGAGCATCGTAACGGTAGTGCGTGGCGTGACCGTCCGGGTCGATGGCCTCGGTGACATCGCCCTGGGCATTGCGCAGGTATTTCCACTCGGCCTTGCCACGAAAGCGCGCGTGCAGAAAACCGTTGCGGTATTCGTAGGCTGTCGGCGCGTCTTCTGGAGGAATCAACGCCACCAGCCGTCCGGCCTCGTCGTAGTGGTACTCGGTGACCGCGCCCAGCGGGTCCTGCTCGGCGATCAATCGACCCTGATCGTCGTAAGACTTGAGGTGTTCGCCGCCATCCAGTTCGACCTTGCGCACCAGCCGCGCCCGATCGTCGTGGACGTACACCTCTTCGCTGCCATCGAGGTTTTTAACCGTGACGCTGCCCTGGTCATCCCAGATGTACTGCGCGTCCATCTGCCCGAACGAGGCCCAGTGACGGATGCAACGGGCGGCCTTGCCAGACTTTTCCCACGCCCAGAAGAAACTCGCCCCACCGGCCAGTTGCCGCTGCAGGATCACATGCTGCTCGTCGTAGCGGTAAAGCTCGCTCTCCTCGGCGGCATTGGTCGCTTCGATCAGGTGCTGGTGCTCGTCGTAGCGATAGCGGACCAGCGTCTGCTCGGTCACCCAGCCCTGTGCCACGGTGGGCGCCGGGGTAAACCGCTGGTAGTCGATGGCGATCAGGTGGCGGCGGTCGTAGCGCAATAACAAGGCGCGGCCGGCGCCGTTGTCCACGCGTTCGAGGCGACCGTGGTAGTCGTGGGTCAGGTGCAGGCGGTTGTCGTAGGCATCGCTGATCGTGCTCAAGCGGCCGTTGATGAAGTGATAAAAGCGCGGTGCGTCGCCGGCTTGGGCGAGGATCAGTTCTTCGGCCGCGTCACCGAGAAAAATCGCCGCCCGCGACAGGCTGTTGTGAATCGCCGGGCGTTCGCTGTTCGGCAGGGGAAAGGGCGTGCGCCGGTTTTCGTGGTCAATCCAGATGACTTCGTCGCCGATGATTTCCAGCCGATGGGACAGGCTGTGGCTCCAGCCGAACCCGAGGCCGACATCGAGCTCGGCGGCGCTGGTGCGGTAGAGGCGGGTGAAGTCGAAAGGGAGGAGGCCGTCGAGTGTGCCGTCGGTGAGGGTGAGCAGTTCTTCGCCGGTGACCATCGACACCGGGCAGCCATTCTTGCAAGTGGACGCCACGCAGGTGGCGGCGTCGTCGTTGGGGTTTTTCGCTTGTTTCGAGGCGTCGTCGCGGTGTTCGTTCTGCTTGAGGGTAGTGTTCTTGCGGGCGTTCCAGTTCAGCAGCAGGCGACCCTGATTGGCGCCGGCTGCCATGCCGCGCGCGGCGACGGCTTTGTAGTCGTGGACGTATTGGGTGATCGAGTTAAGGGTGTGAAAAGTCGCCTTGACGAATCGCAGCGCAAGGCCGGCCAACACCGAACCGTACTTCAGTCCGCGAAATGCCAGATAGGCCGCAGCGATTGGTATTCCTACCCCGGTGCTCGCAAGCGCCAGCGCGATGAGCGTATCGATGAGGACCTGTCCGATTAATTCTCCTGCGGCACCCGCCACCTCACTGGGCGGCAGCATCTCCCACCACAGACTGGCAGTTCGCAGCAGTAAAATGAGCACCGCTTCATCACTCGCCAGCAGCATGGCTTTTTCCATTGCTGCGGGGGACTCTCGAGCCAGATCCATCAGCGATTGCGCACTGCTGCCCAGCCGCTCACGGTATTTTTCAGGATTCTTAAGAATGTCGAAGACCAGGCTGATGGTGTCCCACACCCCAACAATCGCTGCCCAACTCCCGGCCAGCATGCCGTTCCCCGCCGCCGCAAACACCGACTGCGACCACTGCGGTTTGAACCCTTGCCACTCCTTGCGCAGCCAGTCTTCCAGTTGCCCGGTCAGTCCGTCGTAAGACTTGAAAAGCGCGTTAACCTGCTCCGACGTCACGGCGCTTTGCACATGCACCCGGTAAAACTTTCCGGGAATACCGCGGAACTGTCCCTTGCCATGCTCATCAAGCGTGACCGACTTGCGCTCGCCACCCTCGACCGCAATCACATCAACCTGAATGTTCCCCAGCGGAATGTCATACACCGACTCGAACGTGCTCTCGATCAGCAGAATCCCGCCGCTCGGGCACTGCGCCACCGTGGAGAAAAAATCGTCATCACGACGACCGACCACCGTGGTGCTATCGCCGAGCTTGATCCGCCGATCCATGTCCATCAACGACGGCAAATCCGTCGCATGACTGACGGTGTCGGTGGCGCGGCTGAACCAGTGATCGAGCTGCTGGCGATACAGCGTCAAGGTGTTAGGAAAGTCGTCGAGTGCCTGCTCGATGCGTGCGCTGTGCTCCATCAGCGCGGCGCTTCGAACGCAGGCGAACACACAATCGGGTCGAACATGGACAGTCCCTCGCGCAGGAAAAATGGCGCGGGAGACTGTGCGGGGGATCAGCGGGGAAAGAAGTCAGGCGGGGTAGATGTGGTTGGTAGGAAGATTCGCTGAAAGGCGAGGATGAACCGGTTGGCACTGAAAAATCACACTATTTCCATGCGCACAAAAACAACTGTGGGAGCGGGCTTTCTTGCGAAGGCGGTGTGCCAGTCAAAGCACTAGTCGACTGACGCACCGCCATCGCTGGCAAGCCAGCTCCCACAGGGTTATGTGTGAATGTCGCGAAGGCGGTGTGCCGGTCAAAGCACTAGTCGACTGACGCACCGCCATCGCTGGCAGGCCAGCTCCCACTGGGTCAGGGGTGAGCCTTGAGATTACTGCAGATTTTTCAGGTACGCGCGCCACCCTCCGAAGTGACTGATATCCACAGCCCCCTCCAGCCCATACCCTTCGCAGATGAACCCGCTCTCCCAGCGCCCATCCGCCAGTTGCACCTTGCCCAATCCCAATGGCGCCGGGATTCCGGTCAGGAACGAGCCCAGCTCACTGCTCGGCAATTCCCATACCTCCACCGCAATCGCCACTCCGCCGTCCTTCACCCGAACCATTCCCGGGCGGAAGGGCGGCCCACCGGCCAGTGCGTACAACTGATAGTCCGGCGAACTGAATGTCGTCTCGACCAACGTGGCCCCACGCCGTTTCAGTTGCCAATTCAACGCCAGGCCATCCAGATGCGCCCCGCATACCACCAGCCGTGCGCGGTCATTGCGGGCGAGCGTCGTTGGTGCTGATAGCGTTGAACCTTGGTGACGCTGCAACGCATCCGCCACGCTCAACAAATACTGGTCGGTGAATACCCGCCCGAACAGCGTTACACCCCACGGCAAGCCATTGCCCATGAAGCCGCTCGGCACGGCGACGGCCGCGTAGTCGAGCAGGTTCATGAAGTTGGTGTAGTAACCCAATTGCGAGTTGCGCAGCACGGGTTCGGCTTCCAGTTCGGCCAGCGTCACCGGGCGGCCGATGGTGGGCGTGATGACGCAATCGAGATCCTCCAGTGCCTTGTCGCACAGCACCTTGAGGGCTTGCAGGCGGTACTGCGCGCGGAACGTTTGTACGCCGGTCACCGCCGGCGCCTTGGCCAGCACCGCACGAATCACCGGCAGCACGGCTTCGGGATGGGTCTCCATCAGCTCCCCGGCGACGCTGTAGCGTTCGGCGACCCAAGGCCCTTCATAGAGCAGGCGGGCGGCTTCGAGGAACGGCGACAAATCCAGCTCCACCGCTTCACCACCCAAGGCTTTGAGCTGGTCGATGGCATCACCGAACAACAGCGGACCTTCGGGGCAGCCGAAGAATTGCAGGTCCTGCGCACGGGGTACACCGAAACGAAATGGACGGGGCGCACCGAACGCCGAGCCGTCATTCCACAGCGGGTTGCTGCGGCTGTACTCGTCCCGAGGATCAAGCTGCGCGGTCAGCGCCAATAGCTGGCTGGCTTCCCGAGCAGTCGTCGTGAACGTGGTCACGCAATCGAGCGTGCGGCAGGCCGGTACGACACCCGCGGTCGAGATCAGGCCTTTGCTGGCTTTCAGTCCGACCAGATTGTTCAGCGCCGCCGGTACCCGTCCGGAGCCCGCCGTGTCGGTGCCCAGGGAAAAGCTCGCCACACCGAGTGCCACGGCCAGCGAAGACCCGGCGCTGGAACCCCCCGATGGATACTCCGGCAACACGCTGTTGGGGCAGGCGCCGTAGGGAGATCGACTGCCATTGAGGCCGGTCGCGAACTGGTCGAGATTGGTCTTGCCCAACGGGATCGCCCCCAGCGCCAGCAAATGCTCGACGATGGTCGCCGAGCGCTCTGGCACATAGGCAAATGCAGGGCACGCGACAGTGGTGGGGATGCCCGCCAAATCGATGTTGTCCTTGACCGCGAACGGCACGCCGAACAACGGCAAGCTGTCGATGGTTTGATCATCGAGGGCGGCCAGATAGGGCTCCAGTTCTTCGACGCTCAGCAAGTGGATGAACAGGTGATAGTCCGGGTTCAACGCTGCGGCTTTGTCGCGCAGGCTCAGCAGCAGTTGCCGAGGCGTGACGCTGCCGTCGCGGTAGGCATTGCGCAGGGCGTCGAGTTGCAGATTGATGTTCATGGCATTGATCCTTTTAGAAATGGTTTCAGTCGAGTTCCAGCACCACGACACGCTGCCCGGCGCGCACCGCCGAACCCGGTTGCACGCGAATCTCGCGCACCACGCCAGCCATGGGTGCCAATAGCGGAATTTCCATCTTCATCGACTCCAGAATCACCAGCACGTCGCCGGCCTGAACCCGGCTGCCGGTTTCAACCTGAACCTGCCAGAGGTTGCCGGCGATGTGGCTGTCGACGCTCTGTTGACCGCTGGCCAGTGGTGCATCCTCGGTCACCTCGGGGGTGAGTTCTTCACTGTCGAAATGCGCCTGGCCACTGGCGATCCAGCGCTCGCGCTCGGCGTTGAAGGCGCCTTTTTGCTGATCGCGAAACGCGGCGATGGTCTCGGCTTCCTTCGCCAGGAACGCCTGGTAATCCGCCAGGTTCAGCTGGCTGTGTTCGATGTTCAAATCGAAACGCCCGAGCGGAAAATCCCGGCGGATGCGCAGCAGTTCATCGGCGCTGACCGGGTAAAAACGGATCTGGTCAAAGAAGCGCAGCAACCACGGTTTGCCATCGAATGCGGCGACTTCGCGATAACGGTTCCACATCTGCAAAGTGCGACCGACGAACTGATACCCGCCGGGACCTTCCATGCCATATACGCACATGTAGGCCCCGCCGATGCCCACCGAATTCTCGGCGGTCCAGGTGCGCGCGGGGTTGTATTTGGTGGTCACCAGGCGGTGCCGCGGGTCGAGGGGCGTGGCGACCGGGGCGCCGAGGTAGACGTCGCCCAGGCCCATGACCAGGTAGCTGGCGTCGAACACCGTGCGCTGCACTTCGTCGAGATTGGGCAGGTCGTTGATGCGGCGGATGAACTCCAGGTTGCTCGGGCACCACGGTGCGTCCTTGCGCACGGTGGTCATGTATTTTTCGATGGCCAGCTGACAGGCAGGATCGTCCCATGACAGGGGCAGATGGACGATGCGCGACGGGACTTGCAGGTCCCTGGCGGCACACACGGCGTCCCATTCACCGGCGACGATGCCGAGCAAATCCGCCAGCGGCAGTTGTTCGGGTTGGTAGTGCACCTGCAGTGAGCGGATGCCTGGCGTCAGGTCGATCACGCCGTGCAGGTGTTTGCTTTCCAGTGCCTGCATGAGGGCGTGGGCGCGAAAGCGCAGCACGAGATCGAGTTCGGGGGCGCCTATTTCCAGCAGTAGATGCGTGTCGCCGGAGAGGCGTGCAACCAGCCGGGTATCATCCTGGCCCAAATCCAGCACAACAGGCGACACGACCCCCTGTAGGAGCGAGCCTGCTCGCGATGGTGGCCTGTCAGTCACATCAATGGCGGCAGTATTGCCGCCATCGCGAGCAGGCTCACTCCTACAAGGGGCATTCCATTTCAGGGCGAGGTTACGGGCAGTCTTCAGGTCGACGGGGAGGAACTGCACTTTGTCGCCCGCCTTGAGTTGCCCCAGTTGCCAGAGGTCCGCTTCGATGACTGTGACAGGGCAGACAAAACCGCCCAGGCTGGGACCGTCCGGGCCGAGGATCACCGGCATGTCGCCGGTGAAATCCACTGCACCGATCGCATATGGATTGTCATGAATGTTCGACGGATGCAGCCCGGCTTCGCCGCCATCAGCCCGCACCCATTGCGGCTTCGGTCCGATCAGGCGCACACCGGTTCGGCTGGAGTTGAAATGCACTTCCCACTGAGTGGCGAAGAACGTGCCGATGTAGTTTTCGGTGAAGTATTCCGGCGCGCCGTGGGGGCCGTAGATCACCCGGATTTGCCGCACGCCTGGCAGTTCGGTGACCTGTTCTTCGGGCAGATGATCACCATGCTTACGGTCGCTCAAAACAGGGATATGCAACACATCTCCCGCCCGCAAAGCCCGCCCGCCGTGCCCACCAAACTGGCCGAGGGTGAAGGTGCTTTTGCTGCCCAGGTAATCCGGAACCTGAAGGCCTCCACGCACGCACACATAGCTGCGAGCGCCCGCGCCGGCGATCGTGCCGAGGCTTAACGTAGCGCCCGCCGGAATCAGCAGCGGGGTGTTCATCGACACTGTTTCGCCGTTCAACGCCAGCGGGATCACGGCCCCGGTGACCGCCACCACCGCCTCGCAATTGAAGCGCAGCAACGGCCCGCTCATGGTGATTTCGAGTGCCGCGGCACCTTCGTCGTTACCCAGCAGACGATTACCCAAACGCAGCGCGCGACTGTCCATCGGCCCAGACGGCGGAACGCCCACGGCCCAATAACCAAGACGACCGGGATAGTCCTGCACGCTGGTTTGGGTCCCCGCGCTGAGCACCTCGAACGTGTTGGCCTGATAGACCAGATTTTCCAGGCAGCGAGTCCACGGCTGGCCGCTGGCAAAGGGCGCGTCGAGCAGGATCTGCCGCAGATAATCGCGGTTGGTTTCCAGGCCATACAGCACGCTGTCGCCCAATGCCTGATGCAGATCGGCGGCTGCTTCTGCCCGGGTCGGCGCCCAGCAGATGACCTTGGCGATCATCGGATCGAAGTACGGCGGGATCTCGCAACCTGCCTCGACCCAGGTGTCGATGCGCAACTGTTTACCATCGGCGGCAGGGAAATGAACGGCCGTCAGCAAGCCTGGGCTTGGCTGGAAATCCCGACCTGGATCTTCGGCGTAGAGGCGTGCCTGGATGGCATGGCCGTCGGGTTTCAAACCTTCGCTCAGTTCGCTCAGGGGCGGCAGATCACCGGCCGCCAGCGCCACCATCCAGCGCACCAGATCCACGCCCCACACTTGTTCGGTGACACCGTGTTCGACCTGCAAACGGGTGTTTACTTCAAGGAAGTAGAAACGCTGGGCTTCGCTGTCGAACACAAACTCCACGGTGCCGGCGCTGCGGTAGTTCACTGCTTTGGCCAACTTGATCGCTGCGGCACACAGCTCATCGGCCATGCCGTTGGGCAGGTTGGGCGCAGGGGTTTCTTCAAGGACTTTCTGATTGCGACGCTGGACGGAGCAATCGCGCACGCCGAGGGCAATGACGTCACCTCGACCGTCGCCGAACACCTGGACTTCAAGGTGGCGGGCGCGCTGGATGTACTTCTCGATAAACACGCCAGCGTCGCTGAAGTTGTTCTGGCCAAGACGTTTGACCGTTTCAAAGGATTCGCTTAATTCCGCCGCGCTGCGGCAGACGCGCATGCCGATGCCGCCACCGCCGGCGGTGCTTTTGAGCATCACCGGATAGCCGACGTGTTCGCCGGCAATCAATGCCGCGTCGAGGCTGTCGAGCAGCTCGGTGCCTTCGAGCATCGGCACGCCATGCTGTTTGGCCAGGGCGCGTGCGGTGTGCTTGAGGCCGAACACCCGCAGTTGCTCTGGCGTCGGGCCGATGAACGCGATGTTGGCCGCTTCGCAGGCTTCGGCGAACGCGGCGTTTTCCGAGAGGAAGCCGTAGCCGGGATGGATCGCCGTGGCGCCGGTTGCCCGGGCGATGGCGAGAATCTTGTCGACGGCCAGGTACGTGCCAGCGGCAGCGCCTTCGCCGAGGCTGTGAGCTTCATCGGCCTGCAGGATGTGCAGGCTGGCAGCGTCAGCTTCGGAATACACGGCGACGCCTTTGACCTGCAGTTCACGCAGGGTGCGCAGAATGCGGCAGGCAATGGCGCCACGGTTGGCAATCAGGACTTTTTCGAACATGGCATAACCCCCGGAGGCGATTGCGCATCAGCCTCGACCTGGGATGCGGGCCGTCCCGCAGTTTTTCGATAAGCGCCGGGGTCGTCCTCGGGCGAAAACAGTTCACTCGAACATACTGCTAACCCCTGTGGGAGCGGGCTTGCTCCAGGCGGCGTTCAGACGATGAGGCCAGCACATTTAACATTGATGTTGACTGACACATCGCCATCGCTGGCAAGCCAGCTCCCACAGGTTGGGTGGTTTCAGGGTTTTTTCAGGCACTGCCCGGAGCGGGCCTGGCACAGGGTGAACAGCCATTTACGCAACCGCGTCATTTTCAGTTCCATACCAGGATCTCCGCCGGGGTCGGGTTGTAGGCGTTGCAGGGGTTGTTCAGTTGTGGGCAGTTGGAAATCAGCACAATCACGTCCATCTCGGCGCGCAGGTCGACGTATTTGCCTGGCGCTGAAATCCCGTCTTCGAAGGTCAGTCCGCCGTCCGCCGTGACCGGTACGTTCATGAAGAAATTGATGTTCGGCCCGATGTCGCCCTTGCCCAGTCGACCATCGTGGACGCAGGCGCGCAGGTAGTTGTCGCGGCAGCTGTGCATGTAGCGTTTTTCCAGGGCATAGCGCACGGTGTTGCTCTCTTGGGCGCACGCGCCGCCTAGGGTGTCGTGGCGTCCGCAGGTGTCGGCGACGATGGTCAGCATTGGTTTGCCGAGGTTGGAATAGAGCACGCTGCCGGTGCTCAGGTAGACGCTGTTCTGCCGGCGCAACGTGCGCTGTACGTCGTAGCGTTCTTTCGGATTGGCCACGCTGTAGAACAGGGTGTCGACGGCTTGATTGCCTTCCAGATCGAGGATGCGCAGGGTCTGGCCAGCCTTGACCTCCGTCAGGAAGGGTTCGCCAGCCGGGACCTTAGCGCGATACACCGCGTTTTCAGGCTGTGGTTGTGCGGTTGCAATAGCGAGTGACATGGCAGCGATCCTCAGGCGAACAGACGGTCGGTGTTGATGAAGCCACGCTCGTTTTCCGGGCGCGAGGTGCGGCAGTGTTCGGCGACGCTGGCGTCCGCCTTCATCCAGCTAAGCTTCAAGGGTTTTGGTGCGTAGTCAGGGGAGGGGTCCATCGGGTGTTGCAAGGCGGTGAGCACCACCAGCGTGTCCATGGGGGCGTACAACTCGATGTAGTCACCGGCCTTGGAGTTACCCTCGACGAAGTGAAAATGCCCGGCCTCATCGACGTTGACCCGGCTGAAAAGATTGAGCGTCATCAGCAAGTCGGATAGGCCCAACCCCCATTTGCCCAGCTCCACCAGCAGGTTGTCAGTGCCGTTGCGGAAGAAACCGTTGCGCAGTTCCTGATAGCGACCGGCGCCGTATTTTTGCGCGACTTCTTCAGCGCAGAGCACGCCACCGAGGCTGTCGCTCCAGCCACAGGTGTCGGCGGTAATGGCGGCCAGCACGCGGCCCATGTCCGAGTACAGGCAATGGCCGGTGGTGAGCTTGGCGGTGTGTTGGCATTTGAGGCTGTCGGGCAGGTTCAGGCGCTCGGTTTTTTCGTTTGCGTTGAGCAACGTCAGGCTGACATTGGCACCGCCGCGCAGGTCGGTCAGGCGTAGCAGCTGGCCGCGTTTCATGATGAAAGAACAATGGCCGCCGCCAGGGAGCGTTTCTTCGGCGAAGACCGGGAACAGTTGGGTCGAATCAGTCATGTGCAAACTCCTCTAAGCGGTACGAAGCAGGCCTGCCAACGGCGTCGGCAAGGCGTCGACGGCGGCGCGATTGACGCGGCGGTCGCTGTTCAAAGGGATGTCGTAGGTGATGCGCGCGCCATAGGCTCCGGGGGCGTGCGGGTCGACGCGGACCTTGTCGAATACCAGCAAACGCGTGCCCAGGCTGAAGCCTTCGGACAGGTCATGGGTGACCATGAACACCGTCAATTGCGTCTCGCGCCACAGCTCCAGCAGGAGGCCGTGCATGTCTTTGCGGATGCCCGGATCGAGGGCGCCGAAGGGTTCGTCGAGCAGTAATACCCGCGGTTTCATGATCAGCGCCTGAGCGATGGCCAGTCGTTGCTGCATGCCGCCGGACAGCTGCGCCGGATACCTGTCCAGCGCATGCCCGAGGCCGACTTTGTGCAGCAGTACCGAGGCCTGTTCGCGGGCGTCTTTTTTGGCGCTGCCAAACAACCTACCGAGTAACGGCGAGCGGGGCAGCTCCAGGCCGAGGGCGACGTTGTCCAGCACTGTCAGGTGCGGGAACACCGAGTAGCGCTGGAACACCACGCCCCGGCTCGAATCCGGTTCGCTGGCCAAAGCCTGGCCGTCGAGCAGTATCTCTCCGCGGCTGGCGCGTTCCTGGCCGAGCAACAGGCGCAGGAAGGTCGATTTGCCGCACCCGGATGCGCCGACCAGGGTGCAGAACTCCCCTTCGTTGACGTTCAGGTTCAAGCCTTCGAGCACCACCTGATCGGCGTATTGCTGCCAGACGTTTTTCACCGTGATGAAGCTCATGCGCGGGCTCCTTCGGAACTCATTTGGAGGCACCTTCGTGCCAGGGGAACGCACGCCGGGTCAGGCGCTTGAGGCCCCAATCCATCAGCCAGGCGAGCAGGGTGATCCACACCACGTACGGCAGGATCACGTCCATTGCCAGGTAACGGCGCACTAGGAAAATCCGGTAACCGAGACCGTCGGTGGAGGCAATGGCTTCGGCGGCGATGAGGAACAACCACGCCGAGCCCAGCATCAGGCGCAACGAGATCAACAGGCGCGGCAATAGTTGAGGCAGCACCACGCGCAACATCAAGGTCCAGGTGGATGCGCCGAGGGTCTGGGCCTTGATCAGCAGTTCGACCGGAATTTCCCGGGCGCGCTGTTCCAGGTCACGGGCCAGGCAGGGCGTGATACCAATCACGATCAGCATCACTTTCGACAACTCGCCCAGCCCGAACACGATGAACAGAATCGGCAGGATCGCCAGCGGTGGCACCATCGACAGCACCGTCAGCAAGGGGGACAGCGGCGCCCCAAACAGCGGTAACGTGCCGGCGGCGATGCCCAGGCAAAGCCCGGCAATCGCGCTGATGCCCAGGCCAATAGCCAAGCGTCGCAGGCTGGACGCGGTGTCCTGCCACAACAGGTAGTCCCCGGTGCGGGTATCCGCAGTGAACGCCAGGCGTTTGACCGCGTCGGTCATTTGCACGGCGCTGGGCAGCAGCTTGTCGTTGGGGTTGTCCATCAGCCGCTCTGCCGAGCCCATGAAGTAGGCGAACAGCACCAGGGCGAAGGGCAGGATCACCAGTAACAGGCGACTCGGGCGATCCGGGTGGCGATTGATCAGGCGCATGGCCATGTCCTCCTGATTACAGCTTGGCGTCGGCCGCCATTTGCACGTAGCTCGGGTCGAAGCGCAGCTTGAGGTTGGCTTTGTCGCCGCTGGTCACACCGTTGGCGAAGGTCATGCCGACGGCGCTGGTGTCTTTCGCGCCTTCACCCAGCAAGCCGTGCTGGAACGAGAATTCGGCGACCTTGCGCATGGTGTCCGGCAACTGTTTGCTGGTGGTGAAGGCGAGGGCTTCCTGCGGTGTAGCGAACAATTTGGTGGTGTCGAGTTGGGACTGGAAGCCGGCCAAATCGGTGCCTGAGGCTTTGGCCATGTGTTCGAGCGCAGCTTTGCTGGCGGCATTTTTCGCGTTCATCAACTCGACCACTTCGAACCACGCACCGGTCAATGCTTTGCCCAGGGCCGGGTTGTCTTTGAGCGTGGCGCTGTTGACCACCATCATGTCCATGATTTCGCCGGGGATCTGGCTGGAGTTGAAGACTTCGGTCACACCGGGCTTGGCCTTGATGTCCGAGAGCATCGGGTTCCAGGTGGTGACGGCGTTGACTTGATCCGTGTTGAAAGCTGCCGAGATGTCGGCGTCGGAGGTGTTCACCACTTTCAGATCTTTCTCGGCGAGATCGACTGAATCCAGCGCCCGAGCGAGCAGGTAGTGGGACACCGACAGTTCGACCAGATTGACGTCCATGCCTTTTAGGTCGGTGACTTTTTTGCCCTCGCCTTTAAGTACGATGCCGTCATTGCCATTGGAGAAGTCGCTGACGATCAGCGCGGTGCTGTCGACGCCGCCGGCCGCCGGGATGGTCAGCGCGTCCATGTTGGTCATGGTGCAACCGTCGAACTGGCCGGCAGTGTATTGATTGATGGATTCGACATAGTCATTGAGCTGTACCACATCGATCTTGATGCCGTATTTCTTCGCCCATTTGTCGACGATGCCTTGGCTGCCCGCGTACTCCCAGGGCATCCAGCCGGCATAGATCGTCCAGCAGACGCTGAAGTGGTCTTTTTGTGCGGCTTGGGATGAGAAGCTCACAACGGCTGCGAATGCAGCGGCGAGCAGGGTGGGTAAACGAAGCTGGGACATGGTGGTTCTCCAGTTGATCAAGGGCGGACAGGAGGCAACGCGGCACCGCTAGCGGTGGCTTGTCTCCCGGGCTTTTGTCCCGCCGTGTAACCTCAACTGGAGGTCGCCAACTCTCGGACCAGTCACTCGCCTTAGCGAGCCGGAACCCTAGTCAGCCATTGCAAATTGTGGTGCCGCGAACCTGTAGTGACTCCTGCACGGGATTGTTAAAGCGAGAGGCGTGCCAAGTCCGTCTGAAGGCTCTAGCGTGGGCGTTCAACTGCATAGTCGATAAGGGGTGCAGGGTTGATTGCCTTGGGATGGTGCAGAGGTGCACTGCAATGGAACGTCCACACTGCTGATGTCAGGACGGTGGCGTGTAGCCAATACACGCCGAACACGGGCCCGCATCATTTCAGCGGTGGATACAGCCGCCTGCACCATCAATCAGCGAGTGAATGGATGAAAAACCTTTCATCGGCTAGATGTTTCAACTTGTTGCTGGGGCGCACCAGATTCTGAAATCGATGTCTTATCTTTCGACAGTCACCGAATAATTGACTGTCGCCTGCCAGCGTCGCTGGTATGGCTCACTCGCGGTCCAGGAGGCCGCCATGCTCTGTCGAAAACAGCTCCGCCGAATTCTTCTTATTGCAGTAGTGGGATTGTCCTTAGGGGCGTGCGTGCCTTATTCCGATGGAGGATCCAGCTACTACAGTTCCGAGGTCTACACCTCGCCAGCACCTGCCTATTACTCAAGTGGCGCCACCTACTATTCGGGTGGTGGAGGTTATTACACCCAGCCTCGCCGGTACTACGCCCCTCCGGCGCGGTACTACCAGCCAACCCCCCGGTATTACCACCAGCCGCGGGTTTATCAACCGGCACCGCGCTATTACCAGTCGGCGCCACGGGCGCATTATCGGGCTCATCAGAATCATGGGTGGGACGGCCGCAATCGCGGTGGGAACAATGACTATCGAGGGGGCGGGCGTAACAATAATCACGGTGGACGAGGCGATCACAACGGCCGTGGTGACAATGGTGGACGGGGTGGTCATCGCTAGGTTGTAGAAAAATCCATGTGGGAGCGAGCCTGCTCGCGATTGCGATGTATCAGTCGACGTTAAAGTTGGCTGATACGCCGTCATCGCGAGCAGGTTCGCTCCCACATTTCGTTCAGTATTCCCCCAGATCCGCCAATGGATGCCGGCCTTCCCATGCCTTATGGAAGTGCGCTTCGACCACAGCATCCGGCACAGTGTTGATGTCTGGCCAATGCCAGTGCGGCTTCTGATCCTTGTCGATCAATCGCGCCCGCACGCCTTCGCTGAACTCGGGGTGACGGCAGCAGTTGAGGCTCAGGGTGTATTCCATCTGGAAAACCTGCGCGAGCGACAGGTGTCGGGCGCGGATGATCTGCTCCCACACCAGGTGCGCGGTCAGCGGTGAACCTTCGCTCATGGTTCGGGCGGCGCGACTGAGCAACAGGTCCGTGTGATCGCGCTGTTGGCTGATGGCCTTCCAGGCGCAACGTACGTCGCTGACATCCAGAAGCTCGTCGATTTGCTGGCGTCTGGGCAGCCATTGAGCCTCGGGCATTTGCCCAAGGGCTTCCTGTTGCAGGGCCTTGAGCAGGCTGTTGAGCTGCATCGATGTCTGCTCCTGCCAATTCAACTGCAACAGGCCTTCAAGCAGCTGTTCCTGTTGTTCATCGAGCAGGAAGCGGTCGGCCAGGTCCAGATCAATGGCATCGCGACCATTCATGTGTGCACCGGTCAAACCGAGAAACAAGCCGAGCTTGCCGGGCAGGCGGGACAGGAACCAGCTGGCGCCAACATCGGGGTAGAGGCCAATACTGATTTCCGGCATCGCCAAGCGACTGCTGGGCGTGACAATCCGGATGCTCGCGCCTTGCAGCAGACCCATGCCGCCGCCGAGCACGTAGCCATGGCCCCAGCAGATCAGCGGTTTGGGATAGGTGTGCAGGTTGAAGTCCAATCGGTACTCCGCCGCAAAAAACTGCGCAGCCAGGGGCGGTACTTCACCCGGATGTGCGCGGCAGGCTTCTACCAGGCTACGGACTTCGCCGCCGGCGCAGAATGCCTTGGCCCCGTTGCCGCGCAGGAGGACGCAGACGATTTGCGGTTCCTTGGCCCAGGCGTCCAGTTGATCGCTCAGGGCGTTGATCATCGGCAACGACAGGGCGTTCAGGGACTTTTCGGCATCCAGGCTTGCTACGCCAATGCGTGCGCCGTCGGTGCCGGTGAGTTCTTCGAAGTGCAGATTCATCGTGACCTCGATCGGGAATTTGAGCGTTCAGTATGATCGCTGTGCAAGAAAGTGCCGGTTCTGCGTCAGATCAATTGACAAGCGTGATGGGCCTTCTTAGGGTTCGCCCCATTGTTTTTGCCGGATGTAACCATGACTGCTGACGACCGTATCAAACTCGAACCGAGCTGGAAGGAGGCACTGCGTGCTGAGTTCGACCAGCCCTACATGACAGAGTTGCGCAACTTCCTGCAACAGGAACGTGCGGCGGGCAAGGAGATCTATCCGCCGGGACCGATGATTTTCAATGCGCTCAACTCGACACCGCTGGACAAGGTGAAAGTCGTCATCCTGGGGCAGGATCCCTATCACGGCCCGGGCCAGGCCCATGGCTTGTGTTTCTCGGTGCAGCCGGGCGTGCCGGCGCCGCCTTCGCTGGTGAACATCTATAAAGAGTTGAAGCGCGACTTGAACATCGACATCCCGAGCCATGGCTACCTGCAAAGCTGGGCCGATCAAGGCGTGCTGATGATCAACACCACCATGACGGTGGAGCGGGCAAGTGCCAATGCGCACAAGGACAAGGGCTGGCAGTTTTTTACGGACCGGATCATTGAGGTGGTCAGCCAGCATCAGCCGCATCTGGTGTTCATGCTGTGGGGTGCGCATGCCCAGAGTAAACAGAAACTGATCGATGCGACCAAGCACCTGGTGCTGACGTCGGTGCATCCGTCGCCGCTGTCCGCTTATCGTGGGTTTTTGGGTTGCGGGCATTTCAGCCGGACCAATAAATTTCTTGAGCAGAATGGCGAGACGCCGATTGAGTGGCGGTTGCCGCCGGTTTGAAAAGCATCGCCAGCAGGCCGGCTCCCACATTGGTCTATGGTTTTCACAAAACCTGTGGAAGCCAGCCTGCCGGCGATGATTTCAACTCGTTCTTTACTCTGGACTACGGTTCCAGTACTTGAACAACGGCTCCGCCAGAAACAACACAAACAACAGCCGCATCACCTGCATCGCCGTCACCAACGGCACCGACAGTTGCAGGGTCTCCGCCGTGAGGCTCATCTCGGCAATGCCGCCGGGCATCATGCCCAGTGTCAGCGAACGCAAATCCAGGTGGGTCAGCGCACTCAACCCCAGCGCCGCTACGGTTGCGATCAACATGGTCAGCACCGTGCCGATCAAGGTGCGCCCCATGAACGATGGTGCGCGACGGAAAAACTGTCGATTGAAGTGGCAACCCAGGCCACTGCCGATGAGCCATTGGCCGATCTGGCTGCCGCCGTCGGGCAATCCGATGTGCAGATCCCAACCAATGCTCACCGCCGCACTCACCAGCAAAGGGCCGAACAGCCACGGGTTGGGTTGACGCAGACGTTCCCACAGCCAGGCAGCCAAGGCACCTGCCGGGAAAAGAACCGCCAGCCACCACCAGTTGACGGCGGAAGGGTGAAACACCGGTGCTCCGTCGCCTAGCAAATACTTGAACGCTGCCGGTACACACAGAACCACCACCAACACCCGCAAACTTTGCCCGGCCGCGACGCGACTGAGTACTGCACCGTTGCGGGCGCCGAGGTTGACCATCTCGCCTGAACCGCCAGGCATGCTGGAAAAGAACGCGGTGGCGCGATCTTCACCGGTACGGCGCATCAACCAGACCCCGACCACGGCGGACAGGCTGGTGACCAACGCACCGAAGAAGATCAAACCGAAGTGGCTCAGCACCTGCTCCATCACCACCGGGGTGAAGTGCAGGCCGATACCGATACCGACCACCCACTGGCCGCATTTGCGGCCACCAGGGATTTCCGCCAGCTGCCAGGGTGTCAGGCAGCGCACCAGGATGATCGCCAGCAACGACCCGACCATCCACGGCAATGGCCAGCCGATCAGACTGGCCAGGTAACCGCCCAGCGCGCCGACCAGCGGCGTACCCCACCAGGCGTTGAACGGTGTGCGATCAGACATCGGCCACAACGCGCCGGGCGACAGAACGTTTGCGCCAGATCCGCAGAAGCGGCATCAGCAACATCACTGCGGTCAGTACCCAGACACCGAACGTGATCGGGCTCGACCAGAGGATTTCCAGTGCACCGTTGGAAATCGACAAGGCGCGACGCAGGTTCTGTTCCATCAGGCCGCCGAGGATGAAGCCCAGCAGCACCGGGGACAGCGGGAAGTCCAGCTTGCGCAGGATGTAACCGAAGATGCCGATCCCGATCATCAGGAACAAGTCGAACGTGGTCGCATGCACCGCGTAGACGCCGATGCCGGTGATGATCGCGATAACGGGCACCAGTGCCCAGTTCGGCACAGCGAGGATGCGGGTGAAGATGCGGATCATCGGGATGTTGAGGATCACCAGCATGATGTTGGCGACGAACAACGACGCGATCAGGCCCCAGACGATGTCCGGCTGTTGCTGGAACAGCAGGGGACCCGGGGTGATGTTGTACAGCGACAGCGCGCCGATCATCACCGCGGTGGTACCCGAACCCGGAACGCCGAGGGTCAGCATTGGCACCAGTGCGCCACACGCTGCGCCGCCGATGGCGGTTTCAGGTGCCGCGAGTCCGCGCATGTCGCCCTGGCCGAACGTGCCTTTGGCACCGGCGATGCGTTTCTCGGTCATGTAGGCCACAGCGCTGGCCAGTGTTGCACCGGCGCCTGGCAGTACGCCCATGATGAAGCCGAGCACGCCACAACGCAGGTTCACCACGAACACCGCCGAGGCTTCCTTGAAGTTGAACATCATCCGTCCGGTGGCTTTCACCGCTTCCTGGCCGTGATGGGTTTTTTCCAGCAGCAGGAGAATTTCACTGATAGAGAACAGGCCCAGCACCAGTACGACGAATTGAATGCCGTCGGTGAGGTGGATGTTGTCCCCGGTGAATCGATACACGCCGCTGTTGGCATCGATCCCGACCGTGGACAGGAACAGGCCGATCAAGGCGGCAATAAACGTCTTCAACGGACGATCGCCGGCCATGCCGCCCAGGCAGACAATCGCGAAGACCATCAGCACGAAGTATTCCGCCGGCCCAAAGGCAATCGCCCATTTCGCCAGCAGCGGCGCGAACAGCACCATGCCGCAGGTGGCAATGAACGCACCGATGAACGAGCTCCACGCCGACAGCGACAGTGCCACGCCGGCCAGGCCTTTACGGGCCATCGGGTAACCGTCGAGGGTGGTCATCACGGTGGAGGCTTCGCCCGGGATGTTCAGGAGGATCGAGCTGATCCGGCCGCCGTATTCGCAGCCCAGGTACACCGCTGCCAACAGAATCAGCGCTGACTCTGGCGGCAAGCCAAGGGCGAATGCGATCGGGATCAACAACGCTACGCCGTTGATCGGTCCCAGGCCCGGCAACAGGCCGACGACCGTACCGATCAGGGTGCCGCAGAGCGCTGTCACCAGGTTGTACGGGCTCAGCGCAACGCCGAAACCCTGACCCAAATAACCAAGAGTATCCATATCAGTTCTCCAGAACGTCGAGCAGGCCCAGAGGCAGCGGCACGTCCATCAACTTGTCGAACAGCAGGTAGAGACCGATCGCCATCAGGCTGATGATCACTGTGCTGGGCACCCAGCGACCGCCATACAGGCGTGCCATCGGAATGCCGACCAGGATGCTGGCCACAATGAACCCAAGGGGTTCGAAGGTGCCGGCGAATACCAGCAGCAGCACGACGCAAATCGCGATTTTGGTCAGGGTTTCACGGTCCATCGGGGGTTCATCAGCGTCGTGCTTGATCGGCGCCGGGCGAAATACCATGTACAGCAGCGCCAGGCCCATCAGGCCGAGCATCAGCAGTGGAAAGGCCCGAGGCCCCACCGGTTCGTAGGAAAAAGCGGCCTGATACGGCCATGCCATCAGTGCCAGGCCGACGCAGGCCAGCAACAGCACCGAAGCAAAAATGCGTTGTAAGAGCATGGGGAACTCCTGTGCCGCGTCCCCTCGATCATCGGGGACGCAGCCGCTGGACAGAGGCGATTACTGAATCAGGCCGAATTCTTTGGCCAACACTTTGTAATCCGACACTTGCTTCTTCACGTACGTGTCCAGCTCCGGACCGGTCATGGCGAACGGGAACAGTTCGCGCTGATCGCGCAGCTTGGCGAACTCTTCGGAAGCGAGGAGTTTGTCGAAGGCGTCTTTCCACCAGGCGTAGTCTTCATCGCTGACTTTTGGCCCGAGGTAGAAGCCGCGAACCACTGGCCAGACGATGTCGTAGCCCTGCTCCTTAGCCGTCGGAATGTCTTTCATTTCCGGCTCGTCCAGGCGTTTTTCGGAGAACACGGCCAACAAGCGCATGTCGCCACTCTGGATGTGCGGCATGGAGTCGGAGATGTCCGTGCTGCCGACCTGGATATGGCCGCCAAGCAGTGCCGTGGCGATTTCACCGCCGCCTTCGAGGGCAACGTAACGCAGGTCGCGGGGATTGATGCCGGCTGCTTTGGCGATCAGCGCGGTTTGCATCCAGTCCTGACTGCCGACGGTGCCGCCGGAACCGATGACGACTTTGCTCGGGTCTTTTTTCAGCGCCTGGACCAGGTCGTCCAGGGTCTTGTAGGGCGAATCGCTTTTCACCGCGATAGCGCCGTAGCTGGTGCCGACGGCGGCCAGCCAGCGCACGGCGTTCTCATCGAAACGACCGAATTTGCCTTGCGCCAGGTTCAACAATGAACCGCTGGACCACGCCACCAGAGTGCCGGCGTCGGCCGGACGTTGAGCGACCACTGCGTTGTAGGCCACGGCGCCTACACCGCCGGGCATGTAGGTCACACGCATTGGTTTGCTCAGCAGCTTTTCGTTGACCAGCGCGCTCTGCACCAGTTTGCAGGTGAGGTCGAAACCACCACCTGGCGAGGCTGGGGCAATGCATTCCGGGCGTTTTGGTTCGGCCATCAGTTGGCCGGCAAACAGCATGCAGCTGGCGGCGAGGGCGAAACGGCGCAGTGATCGATTCATGATGTCTCCACAGGAGTTATTGTTTTTCGAGATGAGTCAGGCGAGGCGGGTTCGCACCGTGCAACCGGTAGCGGCGCTGGCAAGCGGTGGAGATTCAGGGAAAGGGTAGGGCGGGACAGCCTGGCGCTGTAATAACGGCATGGTGCAGTACCTCGGTTATTGTTCTTATTGGCGAAAACGCATCAAGGCGTTTTTCGGGAGCTACATTTCAAAGCACGAGTTGATGGCTTGCAGTCGAAACCATCCGTGGGCCGACTCTAACGGCTCAACCTTTCGCTAACCTTTCAGCAGCCTTTCACGGTTTTCGGGCTTCACAGCGACGGATGCGGCTGTAAACTTCGCGCCAAAGAATGGCGTCGACCATCCCTGAATGAGGTAATGATCCATGCGTGTCCTGCTCGTCGAAGACCATCTGCAGCTCGCTGAAAGTGTCGCTCAGGCGCTCAAGGGCACAGGGCTGACCGTGGACGTTTTGCACGATGGCGTGGCCGCTGACCTGGCCTTGAGCAGCGAGGAATACGCCATGGCAATTCTCGACGTCGGGCTGCCGCGCATGGACGGATTCGAAGTGCTCGCGCGCCTGCGTTCTCGGGGTAAAAACTTGCCGGTGTTGATGCTGACCGCGCGCAGCGACGTGAAGGATCGGGTGCATGGCTTGAACCTGGGCGCCGATGACTACCTGGCCAAACCTTTCGAACTGACGGAGCTCGAAGCGCGAGTCAAAGCCTTGTTGCGGCGCAGTGTGCTGGGCGGTGAACGGCAGCAGACCTGCGGGGTGCTGGCCTATGATCTGGACACCCGGCGCTTCACCCTCGGCGAAGAATTGCTGACGCTGACTTCTCGCGAGCAAGCCGTACTTGAGGCGTTGATCGCGCGTCCCGGTCGGGTGATGAGCAAAGAGCAACTGGCCTCCCAGGTGTTCGGGCTGGATGAAGAAGCCAGCCCGGATGCCATAGAGATCTACGTCCACCGTTTGCGCAAAAAACTCGACGGCCACCCGGTCGCCATCGTGACCTTCCGCGGTCTCGGCTATTTGCTGGAAAGTCGTGATGCATAAGCCCAGCAGCCTGCGTTGGCGGTTGCTGTGGAACCTCGCGCTGTTGCTGGTGGTGTTGATGCTGGCCAGTGGATTGAGTGCTTACTGGAACGGGCGCGAAGCCGCCGACACCGCTTATGACCGCACGTTGCTGGCCTCCGCGCGAACCATCGCCGCTGGTGTTTCGCAGCGTGACGGTACGCTCAGCGCCGATGTGCCTTATGTGGCCCTCGACACCTTCGCTTACGACAGTGCGGGGCGCATTTTTTACCTGGTCAACGACATCCACCAGAATTTGATTTCCGGGTACGAAAACCTTCCACCGCCGCCGCCGGGAACACCTCGCACGGATGACTATCCCGCACTGGCGCGCTTCTACAACGCCAAGTATCAGGGCCAGAACGTCCGAGTGGTCAGCCTGCTCAAACCGGTGAGCGAGCCGAACATGAACGGCATGGCGGAGATTCGTGTCGCAGAAACCGATGAGGCACGGGTCAGCATGGCGCGCAGCCTGGCGGCGGATACGTTGCTGCGGTTAGGGATGCTGGCGATCGGTGCGCTGCTGATGGTGTGGTTTGCGGTCAGTGCGGCATTGCGTCCGCTGGAACGTTTGCGCACCGCAGTGGAAGAGCGTCAGCCGGACGATTTGCGGCCGTTGCCGTTGGTGGAAGTGCAGCATGAGCTGGGGCCATTGGTGCGCGCGCTCAATCACTTTACCGAACGGCTGCGCGGACAGTTCGAGCGTCAGGCGCAGTTCATTGCCGATGCCGCCCATGAGTTGCGTACACCCTTGGCAGCGCTCAAGGCGCGACTTGAATTGGGCCTGCGTTCAACCGAACCGCAGACGTGGCGCAGCACCCTGGAAACGGCGGCCCAAGGCACAGATCGCCTGACGCACCTGGCCAATCAGCTGCTGTCGCTGGCGCGGGTTGAAAACGGGGCGCGTGCGATTGCCGAAGGTGGCGCGCAATTACTCGACCTCAGTCAGTTGGCTCGCGAGTTGGGCATGGCCATGGCGCCACTGGCTCATGCGCGCGGGGTGGCGTTGGCGTTGGAAGCGGACGAGCCGGTGTGGCTGCGCGGTGAGCCGACGCTGTTGAATGAGTTGTTGAGCAACCTGGTGGACAACGCGCTGGC
Organism: Pseudomonas sp. p50(2008); assembly: GCF_015351605.1. Taxonomy (NCBI): domain Bacteria; kingdom Pseudomonadati; phylum Pseudomonadota; class Gammaproteobacteria; order Pseudomonadales; family Pseudomonadaceae; genus Pseudomonas; species Pseudomonas sp. p50(2008). The sequence continues at coordinate 30,520 of NZ_JACMYF010000003.1, read as the reverse complement.
CCACACGCCACCGGGCGGCAACGTGATTTTGCGGGTGACGCCGCCTGCGGTGCTGGAGGTTGAGGACGATGGCCCTGGCATTCCACTCGAAGAGCGCGAGCGCGTGTTCGAGCGCTTTTATCGGCGCAATCAGCAAGTGGCCGGCTCGGGATTGGGGTTGGCGATTGTTGGGGAGATCTGTCGTGCGCACCTGGCGCAGATCAGCCTGCACGATGGCGAGCAGGCCGGGTTGAAGGTGCGGGTGAGTTTTATTGCGGGGTGAGGCTTTTGTGGCAAGGGCGCTGGCCCTCGCCACAGTGATCAGTAAAACATCGAGCGCGATGCTTCCAGATCCTGGCAGACAGCCAGATTGTCAGGGTCAATTCCCAGTTTCTTGAACGCCGGTACGTCGAACGCATTCACTCGCGCAATCGGATGGTCGGTGCCCTTGTGGCAGTACAAACTTGCAACTTGCACTACATCCACATAATCCACTCGCTCGGAATCGCGCTGGAAGTCCAGGTACTGTCCTGGCAACTTCACCAGCTTTTCCGGGAAGTCCCAGACCCTGAGCAGTTTGTCGCCGATCAACGGATGTATCTGGTCGATCACGTGGTTGAGGCTGATGGAGTCGGCCAGCAATTCGTTGTGATCTTCAGCGTACGTGAGAATCGGTAGTACGCCGATCTGGTGCACCAACCCGCCAAGTGCTGCCTGATCCGGTTTGAGCTGGGTGTAGCGGCGACACAGTGCATAGCTGATGCCGGCAATTTCCAGACTCTTGCGCCAGACTTCGCGCATTTTCTGCTCAACCACTTCAGAGCGGGCATTGAAAATCTGTTCCATGACCAGGCCGATGGCCAGGTTGCTGCTGTAATTGACGCCCAGGCGAGTGATGGCCGTGTGCAGGTCAGTCACTTCCTGAGTCGCGCGCAGCAGGGGGCTATTGACGACCTTGATCAGTCGCGCCGACAACGCGGTATCGCGGCCGATCACTTTGCTCAGGGCGCTGACGCTGATTTCCGGGTCTTCAGCGGCCTTGCGAATCTGCAGGGCCACTTCCGGTAATGTTGGCAGAACCAGATCATCGTTGTTGATGGCCGCAACCAAATCCTGTTGGACCTTATCCGCCAGCTCGCTCATTTCGTCTTTCCAGGGGGATTGCGACAGGTGCTGCCTTCAACGCTGGATTTCGCGGTCGCGATCCAGTTCATAAGGCAGGTCGAGCAGTTGCAAGGCAGGCCCTTCGAGCGCGCCCAGGTGGATATCGCCACCTTCTGCTGCTTCGGCTTGCAACACCGCCAGGAGTTCAATGTTTTGCTCGGTGCGCGCAGCAATGACCACTTCGCCGATGGAGCTGGCGTGGGTCGGCGAGAAAAGTTGTGCGCCGGGTTCGGGTAGTTCACTGGCATCCAGCTGCAAGCGGTACAGACGGCGCTTGAGTTTGCCGAGGTATTGCATGCGCGCAACGATTTCCTGGCCGGTGTAGCAGCCTTTCTTGAAGCTGACGGCACCGACGGCTTGCAGGTTGAGCATCTGCGGGATGAACAGCTCGCGGGTAGCAGGCATGACCTGGCCGATCCCGGCGCGGATCTGTCCGAGCAGCCATTGATTGAGATCGCGTTCGGGCAAAACGGCGGGCAGCTTGCCTTTGATGTCATCAGCTTTATCGACGGCGACCCAGAGCTCGGCGCGGTTTGGCGAAACACGGATGGCGATCAGGCCGTCGTTACGGACGACGCTGTCGGTTTCCGCCGGCAAGGCGAGGCCCAGACCGGTCAGTGCGTCATCGCCATGATCAACACCGAAACGAACCCAGGCGTGGCTTTCATCGGTCAGCTTTGATTTGGAAAACACCGCATATTTTTTCAGATCCGCCAGTTGCGGCTCCAACAGCTCTGTCGCCATCGCCAGTAGAACGCCGTCACCTTCGAGCAGGATGCGGAAGCTCGACTGCATGCGGCCTTTCTGGGTACAACGGGCGCCAAGGCTGGCTTGGGTGTCACTCAGGTAATTGAGGTTGCAGGTCAATTGGCCTTGCAGGAATTTGCTGGCGTCCGCGCCTCGAACCGCGAGAACGCCTTCGTGGGACAGGGTGCAGAAAAAAGCGGAATCGGCCATGGGTCATCGCAGGGTAAAGAGTCTGGGGGACATCATAAGGGCGCGCTCTTGAAATGGGTAGTTCACAAAAGCAGCGTATTGACCGACCAAAGCCGACTGTTCGCCTGGACAGGGGGCTGTATACTTGCGGCCTATTTGAGGAGCGCTCCATGGTCGAAAATGTTGAACTGAATCGCCTCTACTGGCACAGCCGCCGCGGCATGCTTGAACTTGACGTGTTGCTGGTGCCTTTCGTAAAGGAAGTTTATCCGCACTTGAACCAGGTTGATCGCGACTGCTACGTCAGGCTGCTGGAGTGTGAAGATCAGGACATGTTCGGCTGGTTCATGGAGCGGGCCGAATCGGAAGATCCGGAGCTTCAGCGCATGGTTCGCATGATTCTGGATCGTGTCCAGCCCAAGTAATTCGTTTGAATGCCGCTGGCATGCCTCACGGCAGTTGCTGGCGGCTTATCTGATCGCCCAGCTGCTCGCGCTGGTTTCGCTATTCCTGCTTTTAATTCCCCTCTGGGCAAGTCTGCTCGGCGCTTTTGCCTGTCTGATACATGGCGCATGGGTGCTGCCTCGGCAAATTCTGCTCGGTCATCCCCAGGCTTTTCGCGGTTTGCGGCGTGACGCCGACGGCTGGCAGTTATGGAATCAAGCGGCGGGTTGGCAGTCGGTACAGCTACGGCCGGACAGCCTGGCATTGCCATTGATAGTGGTGCTGCGTTTTCGCCTGAGGGGGGAGCGGCGCGTGCGGTCGGTCTGTGTGCCCCGGGATTCGCAGGCGGCGGATGTGCACCGACGCCTGCGGGTTCGGCTCAGGTTCAGTCGGCGTAGGTGGGCGGCACCAGAATAGTGTCCAGGGCGACCGGCAGCATGTTCGGGTAGTCGAGCGTGTAATGCAGGCCGCGGCTTTCCTTGCGTTCCATCGCCGAGCAGATCATCAGCTCGGCCACTTGGGCCAGGTTGCGCAGTTCGATCAAATCCCGGCTGACCTTGTAGTTGCTGTAGAACTCGTCGATTTCATCGAGCAGCAGGCGCACGCGGTGTTGCGCTCGCTGCAAGCGTTTATTCGTGCGCACGATGCCGACGTAGTCCCACATGAACCGCCGTAATTCATCCCAGTTGTGCGCAATGATCACGTCTTCATCGGAGTCGGTGACCTGGCTCGCATCCCAGACGGGCAGGGCGATCGGGATCGATACGGCGGGCAGCTGTTCAAGAATGTCTGCCGCAGCCGACCGCGCGTACACAAAACACTCCAGCAACGAATTGCTGGCCATGCGATTGGCGCCGTGCAGGCCGGTAAAGCTGGTTTCGCCGATGGCGTACAGGCCGGGCACGTCGGTGCGGCCGTTTTGATCGACCATCACGCCGCCGCAGGTGTAGTGCGCGGCCGGCACCACTGGAATCGGCTGTTTGGTAATGTCGATGGAAAATTCGAGGCAGCGTTCATAGACCGTCGGGAAGTGCGTCTTGATGAACGACTCGGGCTTGTGACTGATGTCCAGGTAGACGCAGTCAACACCCAAACGCTTCATTTCATGGTCGATGGCCCGGGCGACGATGTCCCGCGGTGCCAGCTCGCCTCGGGGGTCGAAGCGGTGCATGAAGCGTTCGCCATTAGGGAGTTTCAGGTGCGCACCTTCACCGCGAAGGGCTTCGGTGATCAGGAAACTCTTGGCTTGAGGGTGATACAGGCAGGTGGGGTGGAACTGGTTGAATTCCAGGTTCGCCACCCGGCAGCCGGAACGCCAGGCCATGGCAATACCGTCGCCGCAGGCGCCGTCGGGGTTGCTGGTATAGAGGTAGACCTTGGCAGCGCCGCCCGACGCGAGAATCACAAAGCGGGCGCCGTAGGTATCGACTTCGCCAGTGCTGCGATTGAGGACATAGGCGCCGAGGCAGCGATCGCCTTCCAGGCCCAGACGTTTCTCGGTGATCAGGTCGACTGCAACCCGCTGCTCCAGCAGTTCGATGTTGGGTCGTTGCCTGGCTTTATCGAGCAAGGTTCTGAAAATTGCGGCGCCGGTGGCATCGGCTGCATGGATGATGCGTCGATGACTGTGCCCGCCTTCGCGAGTCAGGTGGAATTCGAATCCACCGTCTTCGGTACCGGATTGTTCGTCACGGGTAAAGGGTACGCCCTGGTCGATCAGCCACTGAATGGCTTCTTTACTGTGCTCGACGGTAAAGCGTACGGCGTCTTCGTGGCACAGGCCACCACCGGCATTGAGCGTGTCGTCGACGTGAGACTCAACGGTGTCGGTGTCATCCAGGACGGCAGCAACACCTCCCTGGGCCCAGAACGTCGAGCCATTGGCGAGGTCGCCTTTGCTCAGAACGGCGATGCGCAGATGACCGGGCAAGGTCAGCGCAAGGCTCAAACCGGCAGCGCCGCTGCCAATTACCAGAACATCGTGTTGAAACTGTTGGCTCATTTCAGGATTCCGCTCAATGCGACCCGGGTCGGGGTTGGCGCAAAACTCCCGCAACGGCGAGTCAAGGCAGCCACACAGCCCACTAGTATATAGAGAGGGGGAGCGGCACAATAGCCGAGCCTATATGGCATTGTGAAACTACTGTGACGGAATTTATCGGACGCTTCGTCGGATGTTTTTTTGGCCGGTTCGGCGACAACAGGACTGTATCGTGGATTTAACAGTCTTTTTCTGTTCATATCCGCACAATGTCGGTTCGCACGGCTATAAATATTTGGAACTTTTGCCAAAGGGCCAAGATCAATAGACCGTTGCCCGAATCAAGGGACAGTGTCGGCTTCAACGCGGGATCTGTGGCTGGATCCTTGCCGACGAATCCGATGAAAAGACTATTCGCGCAGCCGGGCTAGCCCGCGCTGCGCTTTTCGTGCGTGCCAAATCAGAGCCCGCAGGAAACTTGCCTGGAGGGGAGAACTTTTGCGAAAAGCCCGAGTCTATGTTTGCAAGTCTGGTCGTTTAGTTATGCAAGCCTCCTCCGAGCTTATCGAGGAGTGTTCATGCTAACCCAGGAAGAGGATCAGCAGCTGGTCGAGCGCGTTCAACGCGGCGACAAGCGCGCTTTCGATCTGTTAGTGCTGAAGTACCAGCACAAAATTCTCGGGTTGATCGTGCGTTTCGTGCACGACACCCATGAAGCCCAGGATGTGGCACAGGAAGCCTTTATCAAGGCTTACCGCGCACTTGGAAATTTTCGCGGAGACAGCGCGTTTTACACGTGGCTTTACCGCATCGCCATCAACACGGCGAAGAACTATCTGGTTTCACGCGGCCGCCGGCCGCCGGATAGCGATGTAAGTTCCGAGGATGCAGAGTTCTACGATGGCGATCATGGCCTCAAGGATCTCGAGTCACCAGAACGTGCGTTGCTGCGGGATGAGATCGAAGGCACCGTCCATCGAACCATTCAGCAACTTCCAGAAGATTTGCGTACGGCCTTAACTTTACGTGAATTCGATGGTCTGAGTTACGAGGACATTGCGGCAGTCATGCAATGTCCGGTGGGTACCGTGCGCTCCCGGATTTTCCGCGCTCGGGAAGCCATCGATAAAGCCCTGCAGCCGTTGTTGCAGGAAAACTAAAGACAGCGGCGATAGCCAAGAGAGGAACGCCATGAGTCGTGAAGCCCTGCAGGAATCGCTGTCCGCAGTGATGGATAACGAAGCGGACGAACTGGAATTGCGTCGGGTATTAAATGCCTTCGACGATGTTGAGACCCGTGAAACCTGGGCTCGTTATCAAATCGCTCGGGCAGTCATGCACAAGGACCTGCTGCTTCCACGCCTGGATATCGCGGCGGCCGTCTCGGCAGCTCTGGCTGACGAAAACGTACCGGTAAAAGCAACCCGCGGTCCTTGGCGTAGCCTGGGTCGCCTGGCAGTTGCTGCATCCGTGACTGTTGCCGTATTGGCCGGTGTTCGCCTGTATAACCAGGACGAAATTGCTGGTGTTGAACTGGCTCAGCAATCCAACCAGCCGACGTTGGCCGTTCCTCAGGTCAAGGGTCCAGCTGTCTTGGCAGGCTATAGTGAGAGTTCGGAAGCAACTGGCCCAATGGCCAATGGCGTTCTGCAAGGTCAGCCAGGCTGGCACGATCAGCGTCTGCCAAGCTATCTGCGCCAACACGCTCAACAGGCTGCATTGAAAGGCACTGAAAGTGCACTGCCGTATGCTCGTGCAGCAAGCCTGGAAAACCGTTAAGGAGGATCATGCGCGCCATACCTCTACTTACGCTTCTGCTCAGTGGCTGGTTCGTTGTTCCAGCCCATGCCGATGAAGCCCAGGACTGGTTGACCCGCCTGGGCCAAGCTGAGCAACAGCAAAGCTTTTACGGTACTTTCGTTTACGAGCGTAACGGTAGTTTTTCTACCCACAACATCTGGCACCGCGTCCAGGATGGCAAGGTCCGCGAGCGTTTACTGCAGCTCGACGGTTCGGCTCAGGAAGTCGTGCGCGTTGATGGACATACTCAATGCGTCAGCGGCACCCTGATTGCGGGGCTTGGAGATTCTCCCAATTCCACCGCGCGTGCACTCGATCCTCAAAAGCTCAAGAATTGGTATGACCTTGCCGTCATCGGCAAATCGCGTGTGGCTGGGCGTCCGGCAGTGATCGTTTCACTGACGCCGCGTGATCAGCATCGATATGGTTTTGAACTGCATCTGGATAAAGAAACCGGCCTGCCGCTTAAATCGTTGTTATTGAACGACAAGGGCCAGTTGCTGGAGCGTTTCCAGTTCACCCAACTGAACACTGCAGATGTTCCCTCTGACAGCGACTTGCGTGCAGGGGCTGATTGCAAGACCGTTAACTTGGACAGTGACAAGGCTTCGGCTGCCAAAGTGACCCAATCCTGGCATTCGGACTGGTTGCCTCCGGGCTTCGAATTGACAAGCAGTAGTGCCCGCAAAGATCCTGAAACCAAAACCCAGGTCAACAGCTTGCTGTACGACGATGGGCTTGCTCGTTTCTCGGTGTTTCTCGAGCCGTTGAACGGTGCAACTGTCACCGATACGCGCACCCAGCTGGGGCCGACCGTTGCCGTTTCTCGGCGCTTGACCACCCCTCAAGGCGAAATGATGGTGACCGTAGTCGGTGAAATTCCAATCGGCACCGCAGAACGGATCGCGCTGTCCATGCGCACCGACGCCACTGCAACCAAGTAGTGAGCCGATATCGAAATGTTTGGTGAGCATTTCAATTTGCAAATACCCCCAAAGTTTTTTATAGGTCAGGGCCTCTCGGCTCTGGCCTTGTTTGTTGTTCCCGGAACAAAAATACCGGCGTATCGTTCCCGGTGTTCCTTGCTCCATATCGCTTAACCATGCTCGTCGTAACGGGAGCCGTATGTCGATACCACGCTTGAAGTCTTACCTTTCCATCTTCGCTACCGTGCTGGTGCTCGGTCAGGCAGTTGCTGTCCAGGCGGTCGAATTGCCTGACTTCACGCAACTGGTCGAGCAAGCCTCGCCCGCCGTTGTGAACATCAGTACCACGCAGAAACTGCCGGACCGTAAAGTGTCCAGCGAGGATATGCCCGACCTTGAAGGCTTGCCGCCGATGTTGCGCGAGTTCTTTGAGCGCGGTATGCCTCAACCCCGCACGCCGCGTTCACCACGGGGTGATCGCCAGCAAGCCCAATCTCTGGGGTCTGGTTTCATCATCTCGTCTGATGGCTACATCCTCACCAACAACCACGTAATTGCCGATGCCGACGAAATTCTCGTCCGTCTCGCCGACCGCAGTGAATTGAAGGCCAAGCTGATCGGCACCGATCCACGTTCTGACGTGGCGCTGCTGAAAATCGAAGGCAAGGATCTGCCAGTACTCAAGCTCGGCAAATCCCAGGACCTGAAAGCTGGCCAATGGGTGGTGGCCATCGGCTCGCCTTTCGGTTTTGACCACACGGTGACGCAAGGTATTGTCAGCGCCATCGGTCGTAGCCTGCCGAACGAAAACTACGTGCCGTTCATCCAGACTGACGTGCCGATCAACCCGGGTAACTCGGGTGGTCCGCTCTTCAACCTGAATGGCGAAGTCGTGGGTATCAACTCGCAGATCTACACCCGCTCCGGTGGTTTCATGGGCGTGTCGTTTGCAATCCCGATCGACGTGGCCATGGATGTGTCCAATCAGTTGAAAAGCGGTGGCAAAGTCAGCCGCGGCTGGTTGGGTGTAGTGATTCAGGAAGTCAACAAGGACCTGGCCGAGTCGTTCGGTCTTGATAAGCCGGCCGGTGCACTGGTCGCGCAGATTCAGGACGATGGCCCGGCTGCCAAGGGTGACTTGCGAGTCGGTGACGTGATCCTCAGCATGAACGGTCAGCCGATCGTCATGTCTGCCGATTTGCCACACCTGGTCGGCGCGTTGAAAGCGGGCTCCAAGGCCAAGCTTGAAGTGATTCGTGACGGTAAGCGTCAGAATGTCGAGCTGACCGTTGGCGCCATTCCGGAAGAAGGCAAAGAGCTGGATGCCTTGCCGAAATCGGGTGTCGAACGCAGCAGCAATCGCCTGGGTGTTTCGGTGGCCGAGCTGACCGATGAACAGAAGAAGACGTTTGATCTCAAAGGCGGCGTCGTCATCAAGGAAGTCCAGGACGGTCCTGCCTCCCTGATCGGCCTGCAGCCTAATGATGTGATCACTCACCTGAACAATCAGGCGATTGGTTCCACCAAGGAGTTCACTGAGATCGCCAAGGCATTGCCGAAGAATCGCTCGGTGTCGATGCGAGTCTTGCGTCAAGGTCGCGCGAGCTTCATTACCTTCAAACTGGCTGAATAAACCGGTTGTTGGTTAAATAAAAAACCGCCTCGAAAGAGGCGGTTTTTTTGTGTCCGGTAATCTCTGAAACCGCTGCTGAATCTGCTCAGCCCATCATGTCTTTGACCATACGCTCTTGCTCCATCAGCTCGCGTTGTCGAGCGTCGATGCGTGACGACAGCGGGAAGTTGCTGCCGGCCTTGCGTTTGGCAAAGTCCAGCTGCTGGATGGCCTGACGGTAGTCGCCCACGAGGGCAAAATATTCAGCGCGTGCCTGATGAAGACCGATGATGTTGCCAGACAAGCCACGCGTCTCGGCTACCTGATACCACACGTCCGGATCATCCGGGCGCGATTTAAGCAGGCCTTCAAGGGCTTTTTCAGCATCGGCGGCGCGATTCTGTTTCAGCAACAGGTCGACACGCACCTGGTTCAGCGGATAGTTGCCGGGGTACTGAGTCAGCATGCGGTCAACGCGCGACTGAGCGTCCGCCAGGCGATTGTTAGTGATGTCCAGGTCCACCTGCGCCAGGTTGTAGATGATCTCGTTCGGCGCCTTATCCAGCAGCAGCTTGAGACTCTCCCGCGCTTCATTCAGCTGGCCACCCTTGATCTGGGCGATTGCCAAACCATAGCGCGCGACATCGTTTTTCGGGTTCTCATCAAGCTGGGCCCTGAAGCGTTTCGCGCCAAGCCCCGGTGTTTCTTCGTAGATCAGTTGAACCCGTGCACGAATCAACTGATAACGCAGGGTGTCTTCTATACCGCCGTGCTTGGCCTGTTCCGCACGGTTTCGGGTGTCGGCAATACGCGATTCGGTGACCGGGTGAGTCAGCAGGAATTCCGGTGGTTTGGCGTCGAAACGATACTGGCGCCCCAGGCGTTCGAACATGCTCGGCATCGAGCGCGGGTCATAACCGGCTTTTTCTAGGTTGAGGATGCCAATGCGGTCGGCTTCCTGTTCATTCTGGCGGGAGAAGCGCCGCTGCTCCTGGATCGCCGCTGCCTGCGTGCCGGCAATCGCCGCGATACCGGCATCGCCGGCGCCTGCCGCAGCAATCACGATCCCGGCCAGCAACGCGGCCATCATCGGCACCTGCATGCGTTGTTGCGCTTCAACACCGCGAGCAAAGTGGCGTTGGGACAAGTGAGCCAATTCGTGAGCGAGTACCGAGGCATATTCGCCTTCGGTCTGGGCATTAAGGAACAAACCGCCGTTGACCCCAACGATCCCGCCCGGCGCCGCAAAGGCGTTGAGCTGCGGGCTGTTGATCAGGATGAACTCCAGGCGCCGGTCATTGACCTGACTGGTTTCGACCAACCGGTAAACGCTGGATTCGACGTAGTCTTTGAGCTGTGGATCGTTGAGCTGCGAGACCTGGCTGCGCAACAGGGCAAGCCAGGCGCGGCCCAGTTGGTATTCCTGTTGCGGCGAGACGATGGCAGAACTGGCGTCGCCAAGTGACGGCAGGTCGTCGGCGAAGCCCGGGGAGGCGAGCAGGCAAGCGAGCGTCAGCAGGGTAGGGCGCAAAAAAGTCATGCACAAAGCCTTAGTCGACAAAGACCTTACTGTAGCCGGACACTTCGCTTCGGACCAGATATTCTAACCCGCTCAATCGCCTGACCCGGAGTGACGCAATGACCGACGCTGTAGCCCATGATGCCGAACTGGACGCCAGTGGCTTGAATTGCCCGTTACCACTGCTCAAGGCCAAGCTGGAACTCAATCGCATGGCCAGCGGCGCGGTACTCAAGGTGATCGCCACGGACGCGGGTTCACAGCGCGACTTCCGCACCTTTGCTCGTTTGGCCGGTCATACGCTGCTTCGCGAGGAAGATGAAGCAGGTGTATACCGCTACTGGTTGAAAAAAGCCTGAAAACCGCAGCGTTCGTTTCTAAGGATTTTTGATGTTCAAAGTGTTACGCGACTGGATCCAGCGCTATTTTTCCGACGAAGAAGCGGTGGTGTTGGCGGTCCTGCTGTTTCTGGCGTTCACCGCTGTATTGACCCTGGGCGGCATGCTCGCGCCAGTGCTGGCCGGCATGGTGCTGGCGTACCTGATGCAAGGGTTGGTGGTAACCCTCGAACGCTTGCGCGTGCCAGGTGGAGCGGCTGTGGGATTGGTGTTCGCGCTGTTCATGGGTGTGTTGCTGGTGTTCATCGTGGTGGTGTTGCCGTTGCTCTGGCATCAGCTGATCACACTGTTCAACGAGCTTCCGGGCATGCTAGCGAAATGGCAGTCGTTGCTATTGCTGCTGCCGGAGCGCTACCCGCATCTGGTATCCGATGAGCAAGTGCTGCGGGCCATCGAAGTGGCGCGAGGCGAGATCGGCAATTTCGGCCAGTGGGCGCTGACGTTCTCCCTGTCGAGCTTGCCGCTGCTGGTGAACATCATGATTTACCTGGTGCTGGTGCCGATCCTGGTGTTTTTCTTTCTCAAGGACCGGGAAATGATCGGTCAGTGGGTGCGCGGCTATCTGCCTCGCGAGCGAGCGCTCATCACTCGTGTCGCCCATGAAATGAACCGGCAGATCGCCAACTACATTCGCGGCAAGGTGATCGAGATCTTCATCTGCGGCGGCGTGACCTACATCGGCTTCGTTGTTCTGGGACTCAACTATGCGGCGTTGCTGGCGCTGTTGGTGGGTGTGTCGGTGGTCGTGCCGTACGTCGGCGCTGTGGTGGTGACCGTGCCGGTACTGCTGATTGCGCTGTTCCAGTGGGGCTGGAGCGATCAGTTCATCTATTTGATGGCGGTCTACGGAATTATCCAGGTCCTGGACGGCAACGTACTGGTGCCGCTGCTGTTCTCGGAAGCCGTGAACCTGCACCCGGTGGCAATCATTTGCGCGGTGCTGTTGTTCGGCGGGCTGTGGGGATTTTGGGGCGTGTTCTTTGCGATACCGCTCGCGACGCTGTTCAAGGCTGTGCTGGATGCCTGGCCTCGGAAGGAGCCGGTGGTGGCGCCGCTGCTTTAACGGTAAATGAAACTGAGGGCCTCATCGCGAGCAGGTCGAATCGTCGCACCGTGGCTCCCACATTGATTCGCGTCTGAATGACCAACGCGGTCAACAGTGGGAGCAAGGCTTGCCCGCGATGGCGCCCTGATGGACGCCACAAAACTCAGCCCTTGTTCAGCGCCTGAGCTGCCGCCAAAACAGCGTCCACATGCCCCGGCACTTTCACGCCACGCCATTCCTGACGCAGCACGCCATCCTTGTCGATCAGGAACGTGCTGCGATCAACACCCATGTATTCCTTGCCATACAGCTTCTTCAGCTTGATCACATCGAACAGCTGGCAAAGGGCTTCTTCCTTGTCGCTGATCAGCTCGAAGTTGAACGCTTGCTTGGCCTTGAAGTTTTCATGGGATTTGAGGCTGTCACGGGACACGCCGAACACTTCAGTGTTGGCAGCCTTGAACGCGTCAAGCTGATCACGAAAACCTTGACCCTGAGTCGTGCAACCCGGCGTGCTGTCCTTCGGATAGAAGTAGATCACCACCTGCTTGCCTTTGAGACTGGCGAGGCTGACGGTCTGCCCGCTAGTGGCAGGCGCTTCGAAGTCGGCAACCGGTTGGTCGATGGCAACGGCCATGAAAAGCTTCCTTACATTGGGTTTTGTGGGCGCCACGGTTCGATCAGGGCATCCAGGTTCAGCGCGTCGGCAAAATCCAGGAACTGATCGCGCAACCAGCTGATCTGCACGCCGGCAGGCAACGTCACGGTAAACGTGGCATTGAGCATGGTGCCGCCGGTTTGAGGGGCTTGATAGGTGTCGCAGGTCAGGTTTTCCAGCTCGACGTTGTGGTCCATGAAGAACTGGCACAGCTCGTTGATGATGTCCGAGCGATAGGCCGAGCTGACATAGGCGACGTACGGCAGGGCCTGGGGACGATTCTCCAGGGCCGCACTGCGCACCACGTTGACGGTGAAAGCGTGCTTCTTGGCCAGGCTCGGCAGGCTGCCTTCCAGGCGCGCCAGGGCGTCCCAGCTGCCGGAAATCTCGAGGACCAACGCGCTGCATTCGCCATGACGCGTCAGGCGAGAGGTGACCACGGCGCAGCGATTTTCATGGCTGGCGCGGCACAGGACGTTAGTCAGCTCCATAGGGTTGGCGCCGAGGGCACTGATGACAAGGAATTGTTCGCGAACTGTGGGGGTGGACATGCAGCATTCCTAAAGCGATGAGCGGTCGATACTTCGATGGGCTCTTGTTACCGGAAACGGGCCTGCGGATGCGAATTCAGAAAACCCGAGTGGCAGGTTGCAACGTGCTCCAGTGTGGCAAGAGCGAAGGGTGGCAACGCTGGATCGGGGCTTGTGATGCCGAAAAAGGAGGCTGAAACACGGCGTACGAGCTTATCAGTACCGATCAAAGTCTGAAGGGTAGCGAAAAGCAGCGCCAAGGGGAATGGCAGCAGCGCAGTACTTCGCTTGTACAAGCATCTTGGCGCCAGTACCATTACCGCTCTCTTTTTCCGGCAGGAGCGGTTGCATGATTGCGGGCAGTATGGTGGCACTGGTCACACCCATGGATGCACAGGGTCGTCTCGACTGGGACAGCCTGAGCAAACTGGTGGACTTTCACCTGCAAAACGGCACCCACGCCATCGTGGCGGTCGGTACTACAGGTGAATCGGCCACCCTCGACGTGAACGAGCACATCGAAGTGATTCGCTTCGTGGTGAAGCAGGTTGCGGGGCGCATCCCGGTGATCGCCGGCACAGGTGCCAACTCCACGCGCGAAGCCATCGAGCTGACCAGCAATGCGAAGTCTGCCGGTGCCGATGCCTGCCTGCTGGTGACGCCGTATTACAACAAGCCGACCCAGGAAGGCCTGTACCAGCACTTCAAAGCCATCGCCGAAGCCGTCGACATTCCGCAGATCCTGTACAACGTGCCAGGCCGCACGGCATGCGACATGCTGACCGAGACGGTGATCCGCCTGTCGACCGTGAAAAACATCATCGGTATCAAGGAAGCCACCGGCGACCTGAAGCGTGCCAAAGCCATCATCGACGGCGTGAGCGACGACTTCCTGGTGATTTCGGGTGACGATCCTACGGCTGTCGAGCTGATCCTGCTGGGCGGCAAGGGCAATATTTCCGTTACTGCCAACGTTGCCCCGCGTGACATGGCCGACCTGTGCAACGCCGCCTTGAAAGGCGATGCCGTCACGGCCCGTGCGATCCATGAAAAGCTGATGCCGCTCAATAAAGCGCTGTTTATCGAATCCAACCCTATTCCCGTGAAATGGGCACTGCATGAAATGGGCTTGATGCCGGACGGTATCCGTCTGCCGCTCACCTGGCTCAGCACTGCCTGTCACGAACCGCTGCGGCAGGCCATGCGCCAGTCCGGCGTCCTGGTTTAATTGAGGAAGCACTACGCATGAAGCGATTGGCCGGACTTTCCGCACTTGCCTTGATCATCTCCAGCACCAGTGGCTGCGGATGGGTCTGGGGCCCGGAAGGTTATTTCCGTGACCGTGGTAGCGATTACCTCGAAGCGCAACAGACTGCACCGATGCAATTGCCGCCGGATGTCACCACCGCCAAACGTCTGGATCCGCTCTTGCCGATCCCGCGCAACGTGGCAGATGACACCGTCAAAGGTGAATACATCGTTCCTCGCCCGCAACCGCTGACGGCCTCGGCTGATGCCAGCGCCTACTCGCTGCAGAAGAGCGGTGATACGCGCTGGATCGTTGCCCAGAACCCACCGGCCGAAGCTTGGCCAGTGGCGGTGCAATTCTTCCAGGACAACGGTTTCCGTCTGGACGAACAGCGCCCGCAAACCGGTGAATTCACCACCACCTGGCAGCACTCCGACGAACTGTCCGCCGCCATGGCCAAGCGCCTGAGCGCCGCCGGTGTCAGCACTGACAGCGAAACCCGCGTGCGGGTGCGCATCGAGCCAGGCGTGCAGCGCAACACCAGTGAAATCTACGTGGTGAGTGCCGAACGTCCTGCTGGCAGCACCGCAGACGTAGACTTCCCTAACCGTTCGGTCAACACCGGGCTGGACGCTGCTCTGGTAGATGACATGCTCGCGAGCATGAGCCGCATTTCCGAGAAGGGCGGCTCCGTCTCCATGCTGGCCTCCCGTGATTTCGATACCCCTAACCGCGTCAGCCTGAGCGAAGACGGTAGCGGCAACCCGGTACTGAACGTGGGTCCTGACCTGGATCGCGCCTGGTCGAGCGTCGGCCGTGCGCTGGAACAGGGCGAATGGCGCGTTGAAGACATCAACCGCAGCCTGGGCCTGTACTACATCAACTTGTCTGAAAAGGCCGAGAAGAAGGACGACAAGCCTGGCTTCTTCAGCAGCCTGTTTGGCAGTGCGCCGAGCAAGGAAGAAGTTGAAGCCCGTGCCGAGCGTTATCAGGTTCGCCTGAGCAAGGTTGGCGAGAACGTCCAGGTCACCGTCGAGAAGAACATCAACACCGTCGCGCCTGCAGAGGTTGCGCGCAAAGTGTTGAGCGTTATTCAGGACAACTTGGGCTGATCACATGCGTTTTGCCGTTCTCGGCAGCGGTAGCCAAGGGAACGGCACGCTGATCGCCAGCGCTGACACGTATGTGCTGGTGGATTGTGGTTTCTCTCTTCGGGAAACCGAAAAACGCCTGTTGCGCCTGGGTGTAAACCCGGCGCAACTGAGCGCGATACTCGTAACCCACGAACATGCCGACCACGTGCATGGCGTGGGTTTACTGTCTCGGCGTTACAATCTGCCTGTCTACCTCAGTCGCGGCACCCTGCGCGGGATGCGCAAACCGATTGAACCTGCGGGCCTTCTGGCTGGCGGCGAGCAACTGCAGATCGGCGCTCTGAACATCGGCGTCATTGCCGTGGCCCACGATGCACAGGAGCCGACGCAGTACGTCTTCAGCGATGGTGAGCGGCGCTTCGGCCTGTTGACCGACCTGGGCTCATACTGCAACAAAGTGCTGGACGGCTATCGGGACCTCGATGCGTTGATGATCGAGTCCAACCATTGCCGTGACATGCTGGCTCGCGGTCACTACCCGTACTTTCTCAAGCAGCGGGTAGGCGGGGAATTGGGACATTTGAACAACCACCAGGCGGCATTCCTGGTGTCCGAGTTGGGCTGGCAAGGCCTGCAACACCTGGTCCTGGCCCATCTGAGCAGCAAGAACAACCTGCCGCAGCTGGCCCGGCAATGTTTTGTCGACACCCTCGGGTGCGATCCGGACTGGCTGCAACTGGCCGATCAAGATTCAGGGCTCGACTGGCGACATATCGCCTAGCCCACCTACTTAGCAAGCGGAGCCCATCATGGAAAAACGTGAAGAACTCTACCGCGGCAAAGCCAAATCGGTTTTCAAAACCGACGACGCTGACCGCTTGATCCTGCTGTTTCGCAACGACACCTCGGCGTTCGACGGCAAGCGCATCGAACAGCTCGACCGCAAAGGCATGGTGAACAACAAGTTCAACGCCTTCATCATGCAGAAACTCGAAGCCGCCGGCGTGCCGACTCAATTCGACAAACTGCTGGGCGACAACGAATGCCTGGTGAAAAAACTCGACATGATCCCGGTCGAGTGCGTCGTGCGTAACTACGCCGCTGGCAGCCTGGTCAAGCGCCTGGGCGTCGAAGAAGGCATGAAGCTCAACCCTTACACCTTCGAACTGTTCCTGAAGGACGACGCCAAGGGCGACCCGTTCATCAACGAATCCCACGTCGTGGCATTCGGTTGGGGCACCGCCGAGCAACTGGCTCGCATGAAAGAACTGTCGCTCAAGGTCAACGAAGTCCTGAACAAACTGTTCGACGACGCCGGCCTGCTGCTGGTCGATTTCAAACTCGAATTCGGCGTATTCAGCGACGGCTCCATCGTCCTGGGCGACGAATTCAGCCCGGACGGCTGCCGCCTGTGGGACAAGGCCACCGGCAAGAAAATGGACAAGGACCGCTTCCGTCAGGGCCTCGGTGACGTCATCGAAGCCTACGAAGAAGTCGCCAACCGTCTGGGCGTACCGCTGTAATCGACGCAAGCATCTGATAGCACAGAAATATTTCGCTTAGGGGGTTCGCTTCCGGCAAAAGTGTTGTTATGATGCGCGCCGTTGGAGAGATGCCAGAGTGGCCGAATGGGACGGATTCGAAATCCGTTGTACCTTCACCGGTACCTAGGGTTCGAATCCCTATCTCTCCGCCATTATTTATTGAGGGTTTGATATTTTTCAGACTTTTGAGAAGGGAACGAATTTTGTGGTGATCCCACAATGATCCCACTAATTAAAAAGCCCGATCCCGTGATCGGGCTTTTTTTCGTCTGTAAGAATGTGCCTGATTTTCATAGCTACCATTCGTCAAGGCTGGTTCGGTGACTGCACGCTGATGAGTGGCGGTGCGCTGAAAGAGGTCATGCAACCGAGCCACCAGTGTCGGTAATGCTTCAAAACCGTACCATGGGCTCTCCTATTACACTCGGCTGCTATCGCGACTTGCTTACACAGAATGAAGCCAGCGGAGGCGCATGATGTTTAAGCCCTCACTTCTTCTGCTTTCTATGTGTTTCTCTGGGGGCCGATGACGCTAGGCTGCATCCGAAAAGAAAATCGGCGTGGTGATCTGCCAAGCTCCGCGGAGTCTCTCTAGTGGGGGGGGGAGATGCTTTGGATGTGGTTCAAAATGTATTTGTCGGCGGCCGCTGTTTCTTTACGCACGTCCCGGCCTCGTACCTGTTGACTGGCTCACTGTCACATTTGCATCCCGTGTGCTCAAATCAGGCAATCGCGCTGCTGGGAAATCCAGCCGCTTCGGCCACTTATACCAAAGCAAACCTTTGTAGCTTCCTCTGGTGAGGCGGGCCCAAGTTTTAAATTATCAATTGGTTGTCCTATGGCGAGCAGGAAGTCTACGAATAGTTTAGTTTGGAACGCCTAGGCTCGGTTTTGCTTGAAAGAGCTACTGCCCGAGTGGCGCAATTTGTAAGGCTTGTTTCTGAGTTCTGACTGAGTATTCCAGTATTTTCTACCAGCATCGATGAAGGCTAATATTTCGTGCCCGGAATAAGTTGCTGATAAGCCACTTCCAGAAAATGGAAGCACGTCCGCATACTTACGTGTCCATTGCCAAACTGCTATCGAGGATGGGCTGACTTTACACAGCACTGAAAACTCCTTAGCGCTCAATTTGGCGTCAGGTTGAATATCTGTAGGGCAAGAAGCCTCTAGCAGGATCAGAATCCTCGGATACAAATGGGTTTTGCGTGGACGTGCGTCCCTGAAGCGATGGACGTCGGAAACAAGATACTTAACTCCATCGCGGGAGGCGAATGCGGGTAATAACAACTGGTAGCAACCCTTTGATCTCCAGTTTTTTAAAGTACCAACACTTCTGCTTAACATTTCAGCGGCACACGCTTCACTGACAAGCTTATAATTTTGGGGAAGTGAATTAATTAATTTTAGTTCAGTCATGATTTATAGTCTTTTGTTGTTTTGTATTATTATAACATTGATTTCTGTCTGGTGGTCAGTTGGCGCTAGGGTGGTGCTATCGCATCTTCAATAGGAGTTAGTACTCTGTAAGATTTATAACATCATGCTTTTAGTTGTCAGCATGGTTAACCCTCCTGGCTGTCATTGCTAGGGATACAGCAACCGCTGTGCGCTTTAATCACTCAAAGGTGACGCATTTTTTTGATAAAATTTTATTCCGATTCCACAGCAAGACGCTTTGGTAGGGCGGTGGCTGAGTGCGCAGTCGATCCGCACACGGTGCTTTGGCCCTCTAGCTGTAATCCGAACCTCTAAGATCCTCGACGTATGAAGTGCAGGCTATCTAGGGGGGGATGTCCATCCGGTAGCGCGTTAGATGCTCTTGAAGCTTCTGCGTGAGTGCAGGCCAGCGGTGGGCTCAGGAGAGCACTAAAGCGTTCCTAAGCTCATATCTGAGTATCCATGCCGTGCCGACATCTGAGTTAGGGCGCGAAGCGCAGCTACCGCTTCTTAATATATCTGTTGGTGATATGTCGGGTTGTAGGGGGGGGAAGGACTTATCTGCGCGCTTTGACGTCTTGTAGGAGTGGTTGCGGCTTGGGGCGTCACATCTCGCTGGGGTCGTCCAGTTGAAGTGGTAGGCACTCTCTCAGCGCCTTCTGCTAGTGTGATCAAAGTCAGGTGGTTGGTGAATGGGAATCTTGGGTGATTGCAGCTGCGGGTCTGGGCCTAAAGGGTAATTCATAACGCCATTTCCGAATCTCGCATCAGCCTCTCTCTGGGCCGGAGGGGCTGGTTGGTGAGAGTGCGCCTCCAAATGCCTAACGATTGCTCTCACACTGCCGTATACGTTCTATAGAGGCGACGGGAATCTGATATTTCTCTGGGGTGCTCGTACGGCGTCAGATGCGACCAGGGCGCCACGGCTGTGAACCGGTGGTTTCATTCGCGACGAAGCCGCGGTCCCTCGGTCCGAGTGATCTTGTTCAGGTCTGTAACGTGGTGCTCTCACTTCGTGGCAGGCATTCTATAGCGATGACGGAGAAGTGATATTTTTCAAAGGTGCTCCAGCGGCGTCAGATGCGACCAAGGCGCACGGCTGTGAACTGGTGGTTTCATTCGCGACGACGCCGCGGTCCCTCGATCCGAGTCATGTTGTTGAGGTCTGTAAGGTCGTGCACTCACTTCGTGGGAGGCATTCTTTAGAGATGGCCGGGAAGTGATATTTCTCAGGCCTAGTGCGACGGCGTCACTTGCGAGCAAGGCGCCATGACTGCGAGCTGGTGGGTTCATTCGCGACGAAGTCGCGGTGCCTCTATCCGACTGACTGGCCTGAGATCCTTAAGGTAGGGCTGGGTATTTGTGCTCGATGAACGTAACGTTTTAAAGGCAGTTGCCCGATAGGGCCAATCGGATCTGTGAGCTATACCTGCACGATATTCAGACCGTACAGTGACCCATTGCAGCCGAATCATAGCCTAGCAATTCCTTAAGCATCGAGCCATGCGATCGTTGCTATGTCGGACGCGTCCGCTTTGGGAGTATGGATTTTTGGGACTACAAAGAGCTAATCAAAAAGTTTTATTAGTATTAGTTAATATTTTTTAATATCTACAAAATTTTTCATGTTTTTATTTCGTTGTCATGAAATTACTAAATTCGTGTGATATGATTATTTTGTTCTAGCGGAACTCATCTGCAAAATAATAATAAAAATTAGGTGATTTAATGAAGGTTGTTCTTGAGGGCTATAAAGCCGAGCACAGATTTTATCGTGCGTGCAGCGAGTATTTGGTAGTGGTGGGTCAAGATGCTGCCGCTGATTATCTTGGTAAATACAATGTTGCAGTGACGGATGGCGACAGGGTTTCTGAGGTGGTGCGGTATTATTCGGAAAGCGATCTGCCGGGTGTATCAACATTGGTTCATGTCGGCAGAAAAAACTATGAGGAATTGATGGAGGTGGCCCGTGCCGCGCGGGTGGGGATTCTCATCAAGTTGGGAGGGGATGATTTAATATTTAAAGCATTGTCTAGCGCGATTGATTTTGACTTGGGCGAACTTGCTCTCCGAGAAGGTTATGCCGTGAATGCTGAAAGATACATAAATCTTATGGCCCGATCGGTACCAGGAACTCTCTCAAAGCGATCCGCGTTGGAGAGGGTGCGTAAAGTATTTCCTAACGATGAGCCCAGAGCTATTGCTACTTTTGAACGGGCGAGTGCGAAAATTTATGATGAGTTTTTCGCTACTAGGCGTATTAAGCTGCAAGGAGTTGTATCCAAAAAACTAGGGACTGACCTTAGCCTAGCATCTGTGACCAAGGTGCTGGCTGATGATGCTGAGTCTGCATATATCTCAGGTGGGGTATTTGTTCTTAACCTGGAGATGGGGCGAGGTAAAACATCGGCATTTGTGTCTAGAATCGTGGATTTGGCTAACAAGCATGAGGAGAAATCGTCTTTCATAACACATCGACATTCTATATTAGAGAGTTTGACATTTAGTGGTGCCCTGAAACTTTGTACCGATCCAGAAATATCTAGGGATGAAGACAAACTAAATGGGCTGTCTCTCATAGTAAACAGGTGTGCTCAGCTTAGGTTTCAGGCTCATTTAGCTCGTACCGATGTGCTAGTTATTGATGAGGTCGCTCAGGTTTTTCGTCATGTAGCTAACAAGGATTTTCAGGGAGAACATGATGAAGTATGGACGTCTCTAATCCAGCTTATTTCTTCAGCGCGTCTAGTCATTCTTACAGATGCCTGCATAAATGATGAACTGATGGATGTATTGAAGCGTATTGGCCGAGAGGTGAACTATCTTTCAGAAGATTACAGCCTTCCCCGTGGAACCGTTGAGTACGGTTTGATCGGCCAGGTCAGGGAGGCAATCATGGTTGCCCATGAGACGTTTGATCCCATATTGATAGGCGTAGACAGCCGAAGAGAAGCAGAGTTACAAGCTAAGATCGCCACAAACAAGAGACGGAAGGTTTTGCTTGTTACAAAGCATACTCTTGGCAACCCCGAGGTGAAAAAATTCTTTGCCAATCCAGATAATGAAATTCAAAATTATGATGTGATAATTTACACTCCGGCAATGCAGTCTGCGATCAGTATTACAAGACGTTACTTTAAATATCATTTTTTCATGTTTTTTAGGGTCGTTGGGGTAGATGAGGCTAGACAAATGACTCGTCGGGATCGAACTGCTCAAAAGCTCGTTATAGGAGCTGATAAACCTTTCAGCTATCGAGAGACTTCGCTCGAATACTGGAGGAGTCGAATTTCAAGTTCTGATATCTCCTTTGCGGATTTTTGCTCTAAAACTGAACATAAGTTGGCGCTCGAATTCAACAATTTTCATCAGTGGCTGGCGATTAGTTTAGAAGTGGCTGGTTTTGAAATTTCTAATATGGGCGGCGTACCTAACCAGTCTATTACCGAAGATGTCAAAATTACCAAATACTTGCTGTCTTTTGCTGAGAAACAAAAAGTAATTGAAATGCTTGGGTTAGACCGGAGGCTCGACACTCCCCCGTATCTGAGTGACGAGGGGGGCATGGAACCAAGGGTCGCTGAATTTATGCATTGTACTAAGATGCCTCTAGGGTGCATGAGGTCTTCAGATGTCGACTTCATTTTCTCTAGTGGTTGGAGAGACAAGATTTGCAATGCGGCAGCTTGGCTTCTGAATGACGAGGAATTCCACTATTTTGTTCAACAGGTAGTTGAAACTGAATGGGGCTCTAAGAAATACATCTATCAACGACGAATTAATATTCGCTCGGTTATGGATCTAATCTGTAATGTAGCTAATGATGGGGTGATTCAAATGTCCGAGGTCTCTCGTGCTTGTGAATTGATTCGCGCTAATCGATCAGCCTTTTTGGGCTTGGGACTGACTAAAAGGTATATCCCTGCTCATACACCAAGAGCAGAGCATGCACTGATCTCTAACTTTCTCGCATCGTTAGGCCTCTCCAAGAGACGTAGTACAAAAAACGTATACGTATTGGATCCGGAGAAATTCAAGCAAATGAGTGACTACATGTACGCTTGGATCTTGTCGAATAAGTCTGGAAAAACTTTCAGGAGAAACAGATTCACTGATTTGCGCGCTCTCTCAGTGCATGACGAAACTCTCTGCCAATAGCATGTCGGGGAAGCCGCTTTCTCAAGCGCTGTGCGATGCTTACGGCGATGACAAACTAAACTGTCACCGCTCTAATGGGGCGGCATCAATGATGTCCTTAAGGGGCCCATCGGGCATCGCGTCCACGAGGGAGAGGAGCAATTGTCCCAGTAAAGAAATGATCCCCCTGAAGATAGGAAAGGTTATGTTTACGTTGAGGGATAACAAGCAGTTGCTTCTGGCCGACTCTGTTGAAAACAGTCGGCTTCGAATTCCACGGCAGAAAAGTACGCGCATGAGATTGAAATCTTAGTGTTAGGAAGAAGGTTCAGGGCTCGGATTTCACGTATCAGCGTGAAAAAAGAGGTATTTTTCTCCCATGAATATTCGAGCGCTTGTGCAACAGGGTGGGGGATAGACGGGAGAATTGGCAAGGGCGTATGAAGCTTGTTCATCAGTTTCCAAAAGAGGGGGAAGTGATTACTGTGTCTTCATTAATGCGCGGGCGCTTCGTGCATAGGCGATCACATGCCCTATACAGAATTGGTAACGCAATTCTCCTTTGGGTGCATTTGCGTAGCGTTTGGCTCAATTTGCTTATTATGGAGTCGTAGCGGCTCATTCGTGAAAGCCGAGCATTATTGTTGAGCTTAGTCTATTAGGTATGTGGGGTAACTCGCATCGACGGCAGTCATGATAAAATTTAAATATTTTTTGTTGTAAATAGTCCCCTGTGTTTGATAGTTTGTTGTTTGGTTTATTATTTTGGGCGGTAGTAATATGAGTTATTTGTTTGCTGGTAAAAGTTTGGATGATTGTCTGGAGGTTCTTGCTGATAGAGGATGGAATGCTCGTGACGTTGCGGACTACCTAGTTGTGGAACTGCCAGATTCGATACCTATCGATGCAACCGTTGATGATGTTATCGAAACCCAAGGACTGGACATCCCTGAAGAATTCATGGGGGTCATAGAGTGGGAGACTGTGAGAGTCTTCGTTCAGGAGGCGCTAGATGCGTATTTTGCACTTCGTTCGGAGATGATGGAAGAGGGATAAGTGATATACCGCTATTCCACTGCAAGGCATCAAAAGTTGAAGTGCTCAAGCACTTGGATCGTGCCTGGGACGTTCGCGACGCATTGAGTGCTGCGGAATGGGGCCGTACGGTTATGATCCAAGCCGACCGTTTTCACGTGCCTGGGTGCACCTCCAATACTCCGTTAGATCATCGACGATGTGCTTCGCCAATAAAAGCGCCAACTCCTGAAGCTCTTTTGGTCTAGCGGATCGCTCGTGCTCACGGCTTCCAGCGATCTGGGCGGCTCATTGGGGACAAGGTACTGGAGTTGGCCGAACAGCACCATCACGTTCAGCAGTATGTCATACAGCTGCTCACTAAAATCAGCCAGGGCCAGGGCGCCGATGATCAAAGCAATACCCCACACTGAAGTCGAGGTCCTGCTGAGCAAGGCACAAGAGAGCGGGCTAGAACTAACCGGCTTATCGGTTTACTGCTTAAATCTGGGGCTGCGCCCGGTCGAACTCCTGAATGCCCTCTCGATCGAAGTTGCCCGACGATTCGTTCTGGGTGAAATGCCATATGCGGTTGGCGATGACATAATGAACGGTCTGTTCACTGCCATTTTCGATGTAGGTATGGAGGAGGTGATGCCACAGCCAGCATTCAATATCTATCTGGCTATTGATGAGGGAGAGTATCAGCACTTGGGGGACTCGGACCACATAGCCCCGTCTGAACGATACAGCCGACCGTACCTGGTGGAGATGCTGCGAGGGTTGGTCGACATCGCATGACCGCTTGGGTGGAAAACGGCCAGCGTCCAACGACAGCCGTCGCCCTGTAGCTTTCTCTCACGAAGGGCGGCAATCGACCCAGAGTGTGAAAAAACGCTTCGTCAAAAATGAAGTGCGCGCGCCTACGTTAAATCTGAAATTTATCGGTACGTCAGCTGATGTGGATTTCGCTCAGATGCGCGATTTTTAGTCCGGTTTTGAGTACCTGTCGCGTTCGAAAACGTTTTTACACAGCCTCGGCCGAGAGCGGCCTTAAGATTCCGTGTCGGCATCGCGGATCGGCTTTAGCACTATCACACCACCAACCAATTCGATATTCAGCAAGTCACCAAGACCGAGGTTCAGTGCTGTAAGGACATTAGGAGGAAGATCTATGATGATGTCCCCGCTGCCATCGCCAGGATCTTGGCATTTTACAATCGTCCGAAATGACTCGTTCATCGTACGTTTGGCCCACTTTTGCCTTATACAGTGAACCGATATCCTACGCGGATGCACGCGCAACGGACAGCTTCTGGCCGTTAGCTGTTGTAGGGAAGCAAACGCCAACCACGCCGCAAGCGAGGATAACGGCCGCTTTGGTTATCGTGGCGCGCGATTGCTGGCCCCGCATGAGTGATGTCACAATGATGCGCCACGCTTTGCACGCTCAACGATAAGCGCGATTCACGGACTATCACCATGCCTAGCCTCTGTTGCTGTTCTAACACGCCAGGCCCGCCGAAGAGACTTCTCCTGGTTCGGCTGCGTCGACTGCTGTGTTTTGTGCTGGTCTGGGGTCAGGCTGCGTGGGCGGGTCCTGGCCCTCAACAGAATGGCGCCGAACAGGTGATTGATGTCCAGCTACGTTGGAAACATCAGTTCCAGTTCGCGGGCTACTATGCCGCCATCGCAAAGGGCTATTACCGCGAAGAAGGACTGGATGTGCGCTTGCACGAAGGTGGCCCCCATGTCACACCGGTCGAAGAAGTGCTCTCTGGGCGTGCCCAATACGGCGAAGCCAATAGTGAATTGCTCTACGCACGTCTGCATGGAAAACCCTTGGTAGCGCTGGCGGTAATTTTTCAGCATTCACCTTCCGTGCTCGTGGCTCGTACAGACCAAGGTGTTCGAACTGTGCACGACCTGATCGGCAAGCCGTTGATGCTGATGGATGCACAGACCGATGCCGATTTTCTGGCGATGTTCCGTAGCGAGGGTATACCCTTCGAAAAACTACAACTGCTACCCAGCAGTTATCAAATTGGGGATCTAGCCAGCGGTAAAGTGACGGCGTTCAACTCGTACCTGACCAACGAGCCCTTCTACCTGCAAGAGCGGGGCGTGGAATACAACATCATCTCGCCCGTCACCTACGGGATCGACTTCTACAGCGACGTCCTGTTTACCAGCCAGGCCGAGATTGACGAACATCCACAGCGGGTTGAGGCCTTCCGCCGCGCTACACTGCGCGGCTGGCGCTACGCGATGGATAACCCCGAGCAAATCATAGACCTGCTGCTCAATCAGTACTCGGTGGAGAAAACTCGCGCGCACTTGCAATTCGAAGCTCAGGCCATGCGTCCGCTGGTGATATCTGACCTGATCGAGATCGGTCATATGAACCCAGGGCGCTGGCAACGTATGGCTGAAACCTTCCTCGAACTGGGTATGGTCGATAATATCGCAGGTCTGGAAAACTTCATTTACGATCCCAACCCACCACAGCTCATCGAGCGGCTGCGCAAGACCATTTTGCTGATCAGTATCGGCTGTGTGCTTGTCCTGATGTTCGCTCTGGTTCTGTTGAATGCCCAGCGCCATCTGCGCAACGAGATCAAGTTGCGCAAACTCGCCGAAGAGGAAGTACATAAGCTGGCCTTCTATGACAGCCTGACTGGCTTACCCAATCGCAATAGTTTTATTCCCTTTGCTAGTCAGAAGCTGCTGGCTGCAAAGAGCCGCGGAGAACATCTGGCCCTGTGCTATATCGACTTGAATCACTTCAAGCAGATCAATGATCGTTTTGGCCACCAGGCAGGCGATGCCATCCTGATCCACGTAGGCACGGCCATCAAATCCAATATTCGCGAGTTCGAAATAGCCGCGCGCATGGGCGGTGACGAATTCGTAGTGCTGCTCGACGGCGCGCATCACAGAGGCGATATCCAGCGCATCACCCATGAAATCTGCAAGGCCGTCGACCTGCCCATTCCATGGAAAAACAGCCAGATCAAGGTCAGCGCCAGCCTAGGGGTGGCGTGGTATCCGGAAGATGGCGAAGGCCTGGACGATCTGATTTTCAAGGCCGACACCGCCATGTTCGAAAGCAAAGCCAGTATCGCTGCGCAGGCTTGAAGCTGCTTGCGTGTTGCCCCTGCGAAAAGACTTGATAGTTAGAAACCAGTGCGCCACTGCGGTTTGCGTGTGCGTCGTCTTTCGCATGACGTCTCTAGTCAGCGCCGTGACTGACCCGGATTGTAGAAGCTGAATGATCTAGAGCCGCCTACGGTAATCCTCCGTCCGCTTTTGGCCGATTGTGTTGAAAAAGTCGGTTTCCCAAAACACTCGAATATTGATGGATGAGAACACCTCTGTTGCACGCTGCTACGTGAACTCCGAGTCCTGAACCTTCTGCCAAAAACTCAGATTTCAATCTCAGACGCGTACATTTCTGGAGTGGAATTCGAAGCCGACTTTTTCAACAGAATCGGCCGATTGCTGTCCGTCACGAAGGGCAACAACCGACCCAAACCTGCCACTCGCGAGCCCGGCACCGCCATGTGGGATAAGTGTTAACCCCTGAGATCGCGACCGAGCAGGTTTCTTAGCTCACCAATTCCTGAAGAAAATCCGTGAGCGCTTTCTTTGGATCGTCCTCTTCCGAAACAATCATCTCGATTCCCCACTGACCCAGCACTTCCTGTGCAACAGGGTTCGGTCGATTCGTGAAGACGTAGGACTTTGGTCTGGCAGATGGCAGCAGCGAGCGCCCCCACATCTCCGTCAGTCGATAAAACAGAAGTCGAATGTTGATGTCCGAAATGCTGTATCCGATGAAGAGAACAGAGTTCCCCAAGACATCGTTGCTGAGCTTGATGTCCAGCGGAGAGTCATAATTCAATCGCTGAAAGTAACTGGTTTCGTCGAGAACGATTGATGTCTCGTCATCGAAGTCCCCATGGAATTTTATGATCTGACGCCGGCCCTCAGTGGCAGATACGAGGTCGGCAACGCTTGCGATCTTATCGTATGGCACCTCGAACTTGTCGTGGGCCATTTCCAGCCATCGATCGTAGTTGGTGGTGTAGATCCGTGAAAATCGTCCGAGGGTAATCAGTCGATGGATTTCAGACGTGGAGATATCTGTACTGGGTTTGTGCCATTCGCGATCCATCCAGCTCCGAAGCGGCCCAAGAGTACCTTTCTTCCTCTTGTAGTACTCCGCAAGTGCAAGCGGTGTTCCGTAAGTGGAGAAGATTTTCGGATCGTATCCCAGGTCCTGAGCGATGCGTGCGATAAGCTCGCCCCAAGTAGGCAGGCTTAGATTGGCAGACACCCCTGCACCTACAAAAAGCATCAGCTTGCCGGTGCGGTGCGCGCGTAGCAACTCAGCGTTCATCTTACGCCCTCACAAGTTTTGAGATATTCGGCGAACTGGTCGAGAGCTTTGCGGCGCATGGAAATAGCGTCCTTGGCCGGTCCCATCTCAGCGAAAGTTTGGGTGTGCCCGTTCGGGACGAAAACGCAGTCCCATTGAAAGTCAGTTGGACCGGCCGGTACAAGAGGCACAGTTCCCTCGATGGAGCCTTCGAACAGGCGAATCTGGCGCCCATCACAATACCCGAGCACTGTTTTTGCGGTCACTGCGGCATCTTCGAGACCCGCTACAAGCTTAACGAATCGATCTGCCTCCAGCTTGTCCCAGAATATCTGGGTCAGACCCGCAGGAAGCCCACTGAGACCGCTCAGGTAGAGCCCTGTGTGCTCGACGAAAAGCGGGCGACCTATAGCCTCAAATGCCTTGGTCAACTTGTCCCGCACCAAGCGGTGGACATCCTCGGTTTGCAGCTCTTCAATTTTCCGTGACACCGACACGACTTCCACTCCGACAGGGGCAAGAATTCGCTGCACCTCGTTGACCTTGTGCTGATTTCCGGACATGAATCGGATTTTCAATTTAAACCCTCTATGAATGAGTACCGCTTGGCGACGTCGAACTGTTCGGAAATATCACTGGCGGAGAGTCCCTCGGTCATCGCCGTCGCATGATCATCTGCTAGGCCTCGCTGATGAATCGCTGGGTTGTCCGAGCAAATTACAAAAGGGACCTGGTGACGCCGAAACTCCAACAGAGGATGCGCCTCGTCGACAGGAACAGCTCCGGTGAGCCTGTTACTGATTGGGCATACTTCGATGCAGATATCCTGTCTTGCCAAGAGATCTAGCAGGTGAGGGTCCTTGCTAGCAGCTGTTCCATGGCCAATACGATCTGCGCCAAACAACTCCACGGCTGACCGAACGTTTTCCACGCGACCAGTTTCGCCCGCATGGATGGTGATCCCGAGTCCGAATCGATCCTTCGCCTTCCGAAATAGCGACGGTAATTCGGCTGGATACGCAATTTCCTCATCGCCCGCCAGATCAAGCCCCACCACATCATCCGGTTCACCGAGATCTTGGTAGGCCTGTAGAAGTGTGGACAGGCCAACCGAACTGTAATCGCCACGTGTCACCGTGAGAACCAAGCCGAGACGCATACCGAAGCGGTCAGATGCAGTTCTAGACGATTCTAAAAGGCGCTCCAAGGCTTGAGCGGGCGAGCAATTTTGCAGAGCGGCAAGGTACAAAACGCTGCTTCGGAGTTCTACAAAGCGCACGTTGTTCTGCGCGAGGCTCGCAACGACTGCCAAGGAAAGGCGATCCAGGTTCTCGTGTTTTTTGGGGAAGAGCCGCAACACCTGCCAAGGGGTTAGGTATGACGCCAACGACTGACACGGTGTGTGTCGCAACATGTCCCGCTCAATCAGGAAGCCAGACGGCAGCTCTGTTAATTCGTCCGCAAAGATGTCTTGAATAGTCGAAACTGGAATGGCTCCGTTCATGTGTACATGAAGTTCTGCGCGATCCCGCTCGCTGAGTTCCACCGCCAGGCTCTTGTGCGCAATCTCTCGCCCGTTGGCCCCATTCGGCGTCTTTGCTAGGTCAATCTGGCATTGATTCAATAGCTACCCTTAGTCGCTAGTCGTGAGTCTCGTTTTCACGCATCCCGACTGCCTTTCTGTTTACGATAATCTCAAAAAGCCATCCTATGTATCAGTTGGTCAGGTAGTACGTCTAGAGTTGCTGACTCAGCATTACTTTACAGCCAAGGCTCGAGGGGTTGGCTCTTTAGAACCAAATGCGGGTCCGTGGCAGTTGAGAAAATGGTCATTAGTGTCGCAACAATAATGCTGGACGCAGTGCTCCGGGGCAGATGGATTTCAGAGTAGCTTTAGCCGAAGACTCCAGCTATCTGATAGTTGATGACCGATTTTCGCCGCTTTCTGCCTGTCGCGAAGGACTGAAACCGGCCGATTCTGTTGAAAAAGTCGGCTTCGAATTCCGCGCGAGAAAAGTACGCGCCTGAGATTGAAATCTGAATTTTTGGCAGAGCGTTCAGGACTCGGAGTTCACGTAGCCGCGTGCAACTGAGGTGTTTTCATCCATCAATACTCGAGTGTTTCGGGAAAGCCGACTTTTTCAACACAATCGGCCAAAAGCTGTCATTCGGAGAGTCTACGAATGCATGAGTGAATCGGCCTTCATGCTGAACCACTGCGGCCACTCTCAATGGGCTACGTAGATGAACGTTACACACCATTGATCTTGTCGTGGTGTACCACGATGAGATTGGTTGCCACAAGAATCGGCGAGCGCTGATCCTTGCTTTCATCTATTCGACCAGTGAATTTAAGAAATGTAATTTAAGGCGCTATGCGTCCGGTTCAGAATGAAGTTTTTCCACGGATAGCCAGTTCTTATAAAGCACATCCAACTCCGGCTCAGATGTAGCCAACTGAAGGGCCCGGCCTAGCAGCGCTCGGGCATTGCTCCACCTATTCGCAATCCACTCATTCGACGCCTCATTCATTAAAAGGCATGGCGGCGGCAAAAACTGAGTGCAACACCTGACCTTTCCGGTACGGTGCTGCCCCTATGTCTTATACCGAACTCAGCGTTGAAGAGCGCGCCACCATTCAAATCAGTCATGCCCAAGGCTTCAGCCTG